>CAWHDD010000005.1:0-702132 GCA_963827885.1 uncultured Alphaproteobacteria bacterium
GATTGGGCGTCGAAATCCGCAGCCATAGCCGCGGCATTGGGGCTTGAGTCCGCTCCACGCAGATTTACGGCACGGACGGCTGAAGAATACCGGCAGATTTGGACAGGCGGCGGTGCCGGGTTCAAGCCTGCCAGTGGACGTCCGCCGGTGCAATCTGAAGGCTGGTTACAGACGCCAGCGAAGGGGGCGGCACAGTGGCCACGGCACAGAGAGTACGCGTAGTATTTCGCTACAGTTGCTTATGAACAATTATCCAGCGGGGAGACCCACATGAAAAAACCGAATTCAGCGACCACGACCAAAACCGCCGCCAAACCGGCAGCAGCAGCAGCCAAAACCGCCGCCGCCGCTAAACCAGCCGCGGCAGCAGCAGCCAAGCCGGCCGCCGCAGCCGCTGCCGTCGAAGGCGGAAATCGTAACGCTTCGCCATCTCGCGACGTCCGTGGCCGAATCCCAGGGCCTGTCGCAGAAGCAAGCCAACGAAGTCCTGTCCGAGACGGTCGATCTGATCGGCAAGCACCTCAAGAAGGGCGCCCGCATCCGCATCGGCGGGCTCGGCATCCTGCAGGTGCGCAAGCGCCCGGCGCGCATGGGCCGCAACCCGGCGACCGGCGAGGCCATCAAGATCAAGGCGAGCAAGAAGGTCGCCTTCCGCGCCGCCAAGGACCTCAAGGAGGCGGTCTGATCCGCTTCAGCCGCCACGGCGGCATGTCCTGCAAAATTAGACGAGGGCCGTGAAACTTACGGTCCTCGTTTTGCGTTTTTGCGGCGTGTTCCCTTACATCAATTCGTCTAAAATCCACCGCAACCCCGTGCTGCGGCACGCTAACGCGCTCTGCTGTCACATGCCTGAAACAAGAGTCGGCTTCCCTGGGCGCCATGACAGGGAACACACCGGCACACGGCATCAACGGAGCCAATCGTGAGGAACGCAGCCGCGCTCCCTACCGCGCTCTGTTCATTTCCGACATCCACCTCGGGACGCGCGCCTGCCAGGCGGACGCCCTCCTCGATTTCCTCAAACACCACGACGCCGAGACCATCTATCTCGTCGGCGACATCATCGACTTCTGGCGCATGCGGCGCGGTCCCATCTGGCTGCAATCGCATAACGACGTGCTGCAGAAGCTGCTGCGCAAGGTGCGCAAAGGCACGCGCATCGTCTACATCCCCGGCAATCACGACGAAGCGCTGCGCGACTATTGCGGCATGCACTTCGGCGGCATCGAGATCCACCGCGACTTCGTTCACATCACCGCCGACGGCCGGCGCCTGCTGGTCATGCACGGCGACGAATTCGACGTCGTCGTGCGCTACGCCAAGTGGCTCGCCTTCCTCGGCGACCGCTCCTACGAATTCGCGCTCTGGTGCAACCATCCGCTGAACTGGATGCGCCGCCGCCTCGGCTTCGGCTACTGGTCGCTGTCCGCCTATCTGAAGCAGCGGGTGAAGGCGGCGGTCAATTTCATCGGCGAGTTCGAAGAAGCGCTGGCCGACGAGGCCAAGCGGCCGCCAGGTCGATGGCGTCGTTTGCGGCCACATCCACCACGCCGCCGACCGGCATGATCGACGGCATCCGCTACCTCAATTGCGGCGACTGGGTCGAAAGCCGCACGGCCATCGCCGAGGACCATGACGGCCGCATTCATCTGATCCACTGGCAGGACGCTCCGGCCGCATGGCGCTGAGACATGGCCCGCTTGAACCTGCCCGCAGTCTCGCGGCACCGCCGCCGCTCGCCGCATTCGCGCCCCTGCCGCGATGCGGCAATCATACCGCCGTCACCTGTGGCGGAAACGGCGCGCAGCGGATGCGACCCGTCCGATGGAAACTCAAAGCAGCAAAAAGGGAGACGTCATTGGCTAAAATGGCAGAAGCAGCTGAGCAGCCCAAAAGCGGCAGCATGATCGGCGCGGCGGTGTGCCGCAACAGACTGCTCTCGGCAGAAGGACTTACGCGAGCGCGCCTTCACGCTGGCATTCTCCAACCTCGTCTACCCGCAGATCTGGGAAGATCCGGAGGTCGATCTGGAGGCGCTGGCGCTCGACGCGCAACAGCCGCATCGTCACCATCGCTTCGGGCGGCTGCAACGTGCTGAGCTACCTGACCGCCGGTCCCGCGCACATCACCGCCGTCGACCTCAACGCCGCGCATATCGCGCTCAACCGGCTGAAGCTCGCCGCCGCGCGCCATCTGCCGGACTACGAGGCGTTCTACCGCTTCTTCGGCGAGGCCGACGACAGCAGCCAACGTCGCGGCATTCAAGAACGCATATCCTGCCGCATCTCGACGCCGCGACCGCCGCCTACTGGCAGGCGCGCCACGGCACTGCGCCGCCGGCGCCGCATCCGCCGCTTCGCCAGCAACTTCTATCGCGCACGGCCTGCTCGGCAGCTTCATCGGCGCCGGCCATCTGGTCGCGCGCCTGCATGGCGTCAATCCGCGCGCGCTGCTGAAGGCGCGCGACGCTCGACGAGCAGCGCCGCATCTTCGAGAGCGAGCTGGCGCCGCTGTTCGACCGCCGCGCTGGTGCGCTGGCTGGTCAACCGGCCCGCGTCGCTCTACGGCCTCGGCATTCCGCCGGCGCAGTACAAGGCGCTGGCCGGCGAGCACGACGGCGGCATGGCGGACGTGCTGCGCGCAGCGTCTGGAGCGCCTCGCCTGCGGCTTCCCGCTCGCCGACAACTACTTCGCCTGGCAGGCCTTCGGCCGCCGCTATGCGCCGAAGGCAGGGTGCGCTGCCGCCCTATCTGCAGCGCGCCAACTTCGAGACCGTGCGCGCCAATGCCGACCGCGTCGACGTGCTGCACGCTCGTTCACCGATCATCTGCGCAGCGCAGCCCGGCGCCAGCCTCGACCGCTACGTGCTGCTCGATGCGCAGG
This sequence comes from uncultured Alphaproteobacteria bacterium, assembly GCA_963827885.1. GTDB lineage: Bacteria > Pseudomonadota > Alphaproteobacteria > Rhizobiales > Rhodomicrobiaceae > CAWHDD01. The sequence continues at coordinate 2,884 of CAWHDD010000005.1, forward strand.
ACTGGATGAACGACGCCAGCTGACGGCGCTGTGGAGCGAGATCACCCGCACGGCCCGCCCCGGCGCGCGCGTCATCTTCCGCACCGCCGCCGAGCCGACGCTGCTGCCCGGCCGCGTGCCGGACGAGCATCCTGTCGCGCTGGACGCTACGCGGAGGAGATGTCGCGCGAGTTGACGCAGCGCGACCGTTCGGCGATCTATGGCGGCTTCCACCTCTACGTCCTGAAGGCGTGACGGCCATGGACGGACTGACCTCCGACGCGGCGCAGCAGATGGACGGCATCTACCGCCGCCAGCGCCACATCTACGATCTGACGCGGCACTACTACCTGCTCGGCCGCGACCGGCTGATCGACGGGCTGGACGTTCCCGCACGGCGGCAGCGTGCTGGAGATCGGCTGCGGCACGGCGCGCAATCTCATCAAGGCCGCGCGGCGCTATCCGGAGGCGCGGTTCTACGGCGTTGACGTGTCGGAGGAAATGCTGCGGACGGCGCGGAGCTCGGTGGCGCGCGCCGGGCTTGCGGCGCGGATTACGCTGGCGGCCGGCGATGCTACGGCGTTCGATGCCGCGAGCCTGTTCGGCACCGGGGCGTTCGACAGGGTGTTCATCTCCTATGCGTTGTCGATGATTCCGCCGTGGCGTGAAGTGGTGCAAAGCGCGGCCGGCGTTGTGTCTCCGGGCGGCAGACTTCATATCGTCGATTTCGGCGACTTCGCCAGCTATCCTAGCTGGGTCCAGCGGGCACAGCGGGCGTGGCTCCGCCACTTTTCCGTGACACCGATTCCGCAGCTTGAGGGCGAACTGGCGGCGATGGCCGGTCAGCTTGGCTTTGCGGCTGCACACAGGCGGCTTTACGGCGGTTACGCCGTGCTCGCCTGCCTCCGCCCTCGCGCAACGGCACCATAAACGCCGCAAACGGCCTCTTCAGCAATTACTCCCGTCCTCTCCCTCCCACAGGGAGAGGACGTAAGTTTCCGCGAACCGGCTTGCCTCTACTCGGCAGCCTGTGGCCGCTTCAGCGCAGCCTCATCGGTATTGCCGTTACTTTTGCCATTACCATTGCCGTTGCGGGCCTGCACAGCCATGCCTTCGCCCGCTTCGTTGATGGTCTCCGGCTGCGGCATGGCCACGATGTTGTAGCCGGAGTCCACATAGTGGACTTCGCCGGTCACAGCCGTGGACAGATCCGAGAGCAGATAGAGCGCGGCGCCGCCGACTTCATCGAGCGTCGGCGTGCGGCCGAGCGGCGAGTGCATCTTCTGATAGTTGAACAGCACACGCGCGTCGGAAATGCCGGCGCCCGCCAGCGTGCGCATCGGTCCAGGCGACAGACGCGTTGACGCGGATGCCCTGCGGCCCGAAATCCACCGCCAGATAGCGCACGGACGCCTCAAGCGCCGCCTTGGCCACGCCCATGACGTTGTAGCGCGGCACCACGCGCGTCGAGCCGCCATAGGTCAGCGTGATCAGCGAGCCGCCATGCGTCATCAGCGCGGCCGCGCGCTTGGCGACCTCGGTGAAGGAGAAGCACGAGATCACCATGGTGTTGATGAAATTGTCGCGCGTGGTGTCGGCGTAGCGGCCTTTCAGCTCGTTGCGGTCGGAAAAGGCCAGCGCGTGCACGACGAAATCGATCGAGCCCCATTGCCTTGCGGATTTCCTCGAAGCAGGCGTCCACCGACGCCAGGTCGATCACGTCGCACGATACGATGATCTTTGCCGCCCAGCCCTTCCGCCAGCGGAACCGCGCGGCGGCCGAACGCGTCGCCCTGGTAGGTGAAGGCCAGCTCCGCGCCGTGCGCGGCGAGCGACGCGCGCGATGCCGTAAGCGATGGAGCGTTCGTTGGCCACGCCCATGATCAGCCCGCGCTTGCCGGCCATGAGCGGCACTGGCTTGTTGTTTTGCGTCCCTGTCATGACGTTCCCCGATTCACTTTCTGAAGGCGGCCCAAATTGAAAGGTGCCACCTTCCGATGGAAGTATCACACTTGTATGACAGCGTTCGAGCCGTCAACTAGAGCAAATCCCATGGAATGGATCAATTTTCATTTCAGACCTTACGCCTGACTTTACCTCAGGCGCCGCAGCGCTTGAAAACCAGCGTCGCGTTGGTGCCGCCGAAGCCGAAGCTGTTGGACATCACGCAGTTCAACTCGACATTGTCCCTGCGCTCCCGCACGATCGGCACGTCGGCGAACAGCGGGTCGAGTTCCTCGATATTGGCCGAGGCGGCGATGAAGTTGTGCTTCATCATCAATATCGAATAGATCGCCTCTTGTACACCGGTTGCGCCCAGCGAATGGCCGGTGAGGGATTTTGTCCCCGAAATCGGCGGGATATTCGAGCCGAACACCTGCCGCAGCGCCTCGATTTCGCGGAGGTCGCCGATGGGCGTCGAGGTGGCGTGCGGGTTGATATAGTCGATCCCGCAGCCGAGGCCATCCATGGCCAGATTCATGCAGCGCACCGCGCCTTCGCCCGAGGGCTGCACCATGTCGAAGCCGTCGGACGTGGCACCGTAGCCGGCGAATTCGGCGTAGATCTTGGCGCCGCGCGCCTTGGCCCGCTCGTATTCCTCCAGCACCAGCACGCCCGCGCCGCCCGCGATGACGAAGCCGTCGCGGTTGACGTCGTAGGCGCGGCTGGCCTTCTCCGGCGTATCGTTGAAGTTGGACGACATGGCGCCCATGGCGTCGAACAGCACGGACAGCGTCCAGTCCAGTTCCTCGCCGCCGCCCGCGAACATGATGTCCTGCTTGCCCCACTGGATCATTTCGGCGGCGTTGCCGATGCAATGAGCCGAGGTGGAGCAGGCGGAGGAAATCGAATAGTTGACGCCCTTGATGTGGAACGGCGTGGCCAGCGTGGCCGAGTTGGTGCTCGACATGGATTTCGGCACCTCGAACGGCCCGACCTTTTTCGGTCCGCGCGAGCGCGTGGTATCGGCCGCCTGCACGACCGCCTTGGTGGACGGCCCGCCGGAGCCCATGATCAGGCCGGTGCGCTCATGGGAGACTTCGCCCGGCTCAAGCCCCGCGTCGGCGATGGCCTGCTGCATGGAAATGTAGTTCCAGCCGGCGCCCGCGCCCATGAAGCGGCGCACCTTGCGGTCAACCAGCTCTTCCCAGTTCAGCGTCGGTGCGCCGTGCACCTGACAGCGAAAGCCCAGTTCGCGCATATTCGCTGGCCCTGGAGATACCGGATTTGCCCTCGCGTAGCGACGCCAATACCTCCTGGGTGTTGTTCCCGATGGACGAAACGATTCCCATTCCGGTGACCACAACCCGCCGCATCATTCTACTCCTCGACCGCTACTGCATTGAACACTGTGAATACGCCGGCCTGCGTCTCCATACAACGCGGCCAGGGCATAATGCCCATCGCGCGATATCTGGATGCAAACCAGCGTCCATGCTTTGCTTGAGTACGATCCGCTGCCGGCCGCACTCGCGCTTTCCGGTCCTGGCATACCGCCCCCAATACGCCAGCCCCGCTCATCGTGAATATCGTATTATTCGTGAACGGCCCGATACTCCCGCCGTTAGCTTGCCGGTGCTGCTTCGAACAGCCCGACCCGCAGATCGTTCGCCACGTAAATGGGCTCGCCGTCCGCTTTCATCACGCCATCGCCGATCCCCAGGATCAGCTTGCGGCGGATGACTTTGCGCAAATCGACGCTGTATTCCAGCTTCTTGACGGTGGGCACCACCATCCCGGAGAACTTCACCTCGCCAACACCCAGCGCCCGGCCGCGGCCCTGCCCCCCGGTCCAGCCCAGGAAAAATCCCAGCAACTGCCACAGCGCGTCAAGCCCCAGGCAGCCCGGCATCACCGGATCGCCCTTGAAATGACAGGCAAAAAACCACAAATCCGGGTTCACATCCAGTTCCGCCGTGACCACACCCTTACCATGTGCGCCGCCGGTCTCCGAAATGGAGGTAATGCGGTCGAACATCAGCATCGGCGGCAGCGGCAATTGGGCATTCCCGGCACCAAAAAGCTCTCCGCGCCCGCAGGCGAGCAGATCCTCAAATCCGTAACTTTGACGGCGTTCCGTCATGACACCTCGTATTCTTACCGTGAACGGCGTATCAAATGGCCTCGTACAACGTCCTTCATGTGGCGACGCTTTATCACGTTTACCATGACGCCGGAACCCAGGACCAAAGTTCACCGGCCTGTTTTCCGCGCCAGGGCCAATTCCGCCGCCAGCGAATCGGAAACGCGTCCGATTTTCAAGTCTGGCGTCGCGCCGCCACGCGGAAAACCGCATACCACTTTTCCGGAAAGCGCTCTAGGAATTATGCCTCCCGAAAATGTGATTTTACAGGAAATTCGCCCGCCGCGTCATTATGTTGAGGGGAACGGTCCGTTCCGGCATGATTGAACGCCGCTGGTATATCTCGCGGATTGGCGTAAACTGGGGTTGCGCCAGGCCAAAGCACAGGGAATGACGGAGTTTATGGACGCTCAGCAGCTATCAGACGCCATCGAGGCAAAACTGCGCCGCGCGGGGCTGCGTCCGACACGCCAGCGCCTGGATCTGGCGCGCCTGCTGTTCCGCGAGGGCGACCGGCATGTGACGGCGGAGATGCTGCATGCGGAGGCGGCGAGCCGGGATATCTCTGTGTCGCTGGCCACTGTGTACAACACCCTGCACCAGTTCACCGAATGCGGCCTGCTGCGCGAGGTGGCCATCGAGGGGTCGAAAGCCTATTTCGACACCAACATTTCCGACCATCAGCACTTCTATTTCGAAAGTGACGGCCGGCTGATCGACCTCAATGGCGGCGAACTGGCGTTCGTGACCGTGCCGAAGGTGCCGGAGGGGACGGAGATTTCCCGCGTGGACGTGCTGATCCGGCTGGTGGAAAAGCCCAAGCGGAAGCCGTAAGAGCGCGGATTATCGCCGGGACAGAGCCGCGAGCCGCCGTTTGACCTCGCGCTTGAAGTCATCCTCCAGCGTGAGTTCCAGGCATTTTCTCAAATCGGCAACAGCGCCGCCGGTATCGCCAAGTTTATGCCTTGCATGCGACCGCTTGTAGTAGCCCAGCCCATAGGCCGGGTCCAATTCGATCGCCTTGGAGAAATATTCGAGCGCGCTGCGGTATTGTTTCAGCTCGAAATGTATGGCTGCCACGGTGCCATAGGCCATTGCCTGATGATAACCGAGGGCGAACGCCCGTCCGAAATCGCCGAGCGCCAGATCGAACTTCTTCAGCATGGCATAGGCCGCGCCGCGATCTGCATACGCCTCGGCGCACTCAGGATCTACCTTGATGACATCGCCCAGCAGCCCAAGCGCGTCCTCGACACGGCCCTGGGAGACGAATCCGCGCGCCCGCAAGCAAAAGGGGGAAAGATCGGCTTTGCCTGCGGCCATAAAAGCAACTCCTACACGGTACACCTGAGGTTGAACCTGCGTAAGAGTTGGGTTTTGCAGTGTGCAATTTCGAGACCCTGCGCGAGCGGGCGCGAAATTCTTTTCAGAACGCCGCGTGTCTCCCCGCCGTTGCCCGCGTCACTCCACCGTCTCGCCGGGGTAGATCCCCCACAAATTATCGCGCTGGAGCCAGCCTTTAACTCCACCGGCGGCCAGGTTGCACCACTGCTTCTCACAAGACAGCACATCGCCCAGTACACCCGGCTGCAGCCGCGCGATTGTGCTGCTGGTGGTGCTGGGCGAGGCTAACAGCGTGAACGTCTGCTGGGGCTGCTTCGACCACGGCGCCACCAGCACAGTGCGCCGGCCGCTCAGCATGCGCCCGTACACCCAGCCCGTCGCCCCTTCGCTGTCGCGCACCTGCCGCCAAACGTCGTATTCGGCGACGATTTCCACAGGCAGTCCGGCACGGTGGAAAACCCAGGCGATGGCGTGGTCGTGGCCAGGGCCCTTGCGCACATTCACCTCGTCCGATTTCAGACTGGCGAAGCGCGGCAGCGGCAGACCGCTCGGTCCAGGCTTGCGGTCAGCCTCCTGCGCCTGCGGCTGCTGGGCGCCAAGCACGGCGAAGAGGAGCATCAATGCCGCAACGAGGCCAATGCGGCGGAAAAAAGCAGCGGAACGTACCATTGCAACCGTCGTTATCCTGTGGTGGAAGAAGCTGATCGCGACGCGCGAAAATGCACCCAACTCATTATCAACCGCTTTGTCAACCGGCGGGGCATCTGTTAGACACGTAGGCTACAATCAGAAATAGCGGCAATCTCGCCTTTTTTGGAACATCGTTGCTTGAGGTCTTCATGCCCGCGCCTAAACCGCTCGTCACCGTTACCCGGAAATTGCCCGATCAGGTCGAAGCGCGCATGCGCGAGCTGTTCGATACCACGTTCAACCCGTCCGACAAGCCCATGACGCGGGACGAGTTGAGCAAAGCCGTCGCCACCGCCGATGTGCTCGTCCCCACCGTCACCGACCGAATCGACCGCGCCGTCATCAGCCACGCCGGCCCTCGCCTGAAACTGATCGCCAATTTCGGCACCGGCGTTGACAATATCGACATCGAAACCGCCCGCATGCGCGGCATCACCGTCACCAACACGCCCGGTGTCCTCACCGAGGATACCGCCGACATGACCATGGCGCTGATTCTCGCCGTGCCGAGGCGGCTGCTGGAAGGCGCGGAATATCTGCGCAAGGGCAACGAGTGGACCGGCTGGTCGCCGACCTGGATGCTCGGCCACCGGCTCACCGGCAAGAAGCTGGGCATCATCGGCATGGGGCGCATCGGTCAGGCCGTGGCCCGGCGCGCCAAGGCGTTCGGCCTCGCCATCCATTATCACAACCGGCGGCACGTGGCCCCGGCCATCGAAGCCGAACTGGGCGCGACCTATTGGGAAAGCCTCGACCAGATGCTCGCCCATATGGACATCATTTCCGTGAACTGTCCGCACACGCCGGCGACGTTCCACCTGCTCTCGGCCCGCCACCTCAAGCTGCTGAAGCCGCACGCCTATATTGTCAACACCTCGCGCGGTGAGGTCATCGACGAGAACGCGCTGGCCCGCATGGTGGAGGGCAACGAAATCGCGGGCGCCGGGCTGGACGTTTACGAGAACGAGCCGGCGATCAATCCGAAGCTGCTGAAAAGCAACAGGGTGGTGGCGCTGCCGCATATGGGATCGGCGACGCTTGAAGGCCGCATCGACATGGGCGAAAAGGTCATCATCAACATCAAGACGTTTCTCGACGGCCATACGCCACCGGATCGCGTCCATCCGTCGATGCTTTAGTCAAAAAAGGGGGGGCAGTTGGCGAGTAGCGGGATACAGATCGAGCAGGTTCTCCAGGCGTTCTTCGCCCTGGGGACCAAGATCGACACCATCTGGTCGATGTACGTCATGGTCAACCTGGGCGTGCTTTGGTTCGTATTTGTCACGCAGAGACCGTTTCTTTTTGTCGAGCGGCTGATGGCCTTCGCCGGGTATACGCTGCTCGTGCTCGCCAATGCCAACTCGCTGGTGGACAGCTATCTGATGATGCAGGGCATGCGCCTCGACATCATGAACCATATGCACGCGCAATTTGCGCACATGCCGGAGACCTTCAAGTCAATCGTCGAGATCGACTATGCGTCGAGACAGCAGATCATTTATCTCTCCCACGGCGTAACATGGGTGGTGATCGTGCTGTTCCTGGGCTTCCGCAACCGGATGATCACGCATTACCGGCGGACGTTTCCAGAGCACGCCGGCGTTCCGGCGGCAAAGGAGTGACGCGAGCCTGCCGGCTCAGTGTTCGCCGCCGCGAAGGCGTCCGATCCGCCGTTGCAGGTAGGGCGAAAAATACCCGTGATAGCGGTCCCATAGATCGGGATTGCGCCAGTCGCTGCCCGTAACCCTGCCGCGGCAATGGGACGAACCGCAGCGGCAGGCGAACTCGTCGTAAGGCGAGCTGTCGCACATGGCATAGTCGAACGTCACTTCCTCCCCGGCGGCGATATCGCGCATGGCCACCAGCGCGATTTGCCCGTCGAAGCCGGCGTTGGGATCGCAGCTATGGTTGAAGTAGCTCGGCGGCTCATCGGGCGCGAGAGACGTCAGGTACAGGCCCTCCTCCACCTGGAGGGTGTGCTCGCGCTCCCTGTCCGTCAACGCGGCCAGTCCGTCGCTATCCACGACGCGCCCGCCCCAGACGCAAATCAGCTCCCCCCTGGCGATAGCGCTGGCGGCGGTGATGCCATGGCCGCCCTTCGCGGGGTCGCCGGTCACGCGGCATTTCGGGGAGAGGTGGGATGCTGACGGCTCTGGCATTCGTGCATACTCCGGCTCGAATAATGGATGCAGCAGCTTTAACGCGGACAACCGCCGATCCAAAACAAAAATAGGGCGGCCGCCGCCCAGAGGAATCCCTCCGGCGGCAGCCGCCCTGTGTTCATTCAAAAGGGCGGACACTTCCACCCTTTGTTTTCTTTCTCGCTTTGCCGGCACCAGGCGTCGAATTCCCGCCGGCGCACCCCATCGGCATTGGCCGCGCGCTGCAAGTCGCGCATTTCGCCGAGGGCGAGCCGGATTTCCGTCAGGCTGGACTCGATACGGCCGAAGCGCTTGGCGTTGTCGGCCCGGTCCTGCGCATAGCCTTGCACGACGCTCCCCGCCTCGAACGCGGCGAGGGCCGTGCCGATCAGGCCCGAGACCACGATCAGCACCGGCACGTACCCCGTCGCGAGGTTGACGCCCCGGGCGGGCGCTGCCGGCGATTCATCGGCCTGCCCGCCGCCCGCCGCATCCACAACTCCGGCAATGGCACCCTTGGGCAGCCGCCGCACCATACTCATCTCAGCCCCGGAAACCTGAAGCCAACCGGCTGCGATTTCGTCCCGCGCTTGTCCTGCGCCGGCGCCGCGCAACGCTGGCGCACCGCCGCTTCGACCAGTTGTGTACGGATCACCGCCTCCCGCGCTTTCCCCTCCTCGATGTAGTGGAAACGCAGGTAGAAAAAGCCGGCAACGGCGATCAGCGCGGCCAGCACCACACGCCCCTCGAAGCTTTTGGACAGGTCGATCACGATATTCACGATCCCCCGCAGCACCGCCATGACCGCCGTGACCACGGGCGTCAGCAAACCAGTCAAGCTTGAACCCGCCAGCAGAGCGAAGGCTTTGATGCCCAGCAAGCCGGACGAACCGGCAACGAGGCTCAGCAGCAATTTCAACACGCCCATCACTTCACCTCCGTCTGCGGGCCCTGGTAATCCAGGTTCCGGTAAGCCTCGACGTGGCTTTCAACCACGATGCGCACGACAACAATGAGCACCACCACGGCGCTCAGCCCCAACAGCCAGATGTTCGACGAGGCCCACTGGATCACCCCCTGCACCGGCTCGACGGCGCTTTGTATGGCCGTGAGCGTTTCGGGGAAGCTCTGCATCTGTTGTGTGCCGCCAGCGCCGAGAAAGCCGAGGCCGAAGAAGGTCAGCAGGCGCTGGAGGAAGCTCAGACGGCCAAGCGTGCGGTCGCCCTGCCCTGCCAGTTCCTTTTCGGTGGCGCCTTTGCGCTCCGGCACCAGGGGTTCCGCCTCGTCGAGCGCGGTCCAATAGCTGGATTGCCAGACGCCCTTCCCGCCGTCCAGATTGTGCTCGTCCTGGAAGACCAGCACGGCCCGGCGAGTCTGCGGCCCGAAGATGCCGTCCACCGCGCCGGCCGGATAGCCCAGCGCGCGCAGCTTCTTTTGCAGGCGCACCACGTCCGCCCCCGTGGCGCCCATTTCGAGGCTGGCTTCCTCCGGCTGCGGCGCCGGATGCTGGCACGCCATCGCATGCGCCTCGCGCCGGATGGTGCGCACGCGGGACAGCCAGCCGCGCAGGAAAACGCTCTGGCTGCCATGTCCGATGCGGCGCAGGAAGGCCGCGCGGAGATCGCAGTAGGCGTCAATCAGCTTGTCGAGACCGCTCTGGCTGGCGGCGGCGGAGACCAATCCGTCATCCATCCGCCCGGTTTGCGGCAGGCCAAGCGCCTGCTGCAAGGCGCGGATGGCGCGCGACGGCCCGGAGTTGACGGCGTAGTCGAACACGGCGAGGTCCAAGCCGCCGGGCAGCCGGTCCGCAGCAACCGCATCCCAGTAGGAGCGGCGGTAAATGTCGCGCAGCTCGTCCTCGCCGATGCCTTTGACATCGGCCTGCGGCTTGCTGTTCCGGCGGCACCAGGCGTTGTATTCACGCTGTGTGATGCCGCGCATCGTCCGGCCGCCATGGTCGGCTTTGTCGTTGGAAAAGCCGCCCTCCTGTTTGAGGGTGATGGCGAGGGATTTCTCAAAATTTTCTGCGGTCATGTTCAGCTCTGAGCTGGAGTGATAAGGGCGTAGTGGCAGGTGATCCGCACGGCGCCGGCCGTGAAGCTGCCCATGGGCGTGTTGTAGGTGTCGACGGCGGTGATTTGGACCGGCGTGCTGGCATAGAAGCCGGTGGGGCCGATCACGCCCTGGTTTGTGCTGCCGGCGCTGAAGCCGAGCGAGCCGCCGAACTGGCTCAGGTTGGGCGAAGCGCCGTTCTGCCCAACTTTGAAATGTGTGCAGCCGCCCGTGCCGGTGATTTGCGTCGTGACGCGCGACGAGACGGCGAAGACGATGGCCCCCGCCGGTATCGCGCTGGTGCTGGTCACCGATGCGCCGGAAAGCGTGATTTCCTCCTCGAACATTTGGAATACGAGGCTGCCGCCGTTGGGCGACGTGGTGCCGATCTGCGCCTGCCCGGTCAGCACCGGGCTCCAGGCGGACCCGTCGAAGACGTAAAGCAGGTTTTCGGCGTTCACCCAGACGAGCCAGCCGGCTTCCGGCACATAGAAGGCCCACGCGCCGTCGAAGAACGAGGCGACGTTGCCCGCCTGCCCCGCCCATTCGCCGGAGGGACTCGGGCCAACGATGTAGCGGTCGCCTTCGCTGGGCGAACTGGGCGGCGTCGAGGTTGTGCGATCCAAGACCGCCAGCGAATGCAGCGAATCCGGCTCGCGCTTGTCGATCAGCTTCCCCCGCACCTTGCGCAGCCCGCATTCCGCGTTGCTCTGGACCATGAAATAATCGTTGGCCCGGTCGATGGCGCCGACCTCGCACAAATCGCCGATCAGCGTCGCCGCCAGCTTCGACGCCGTGACCGTGCCGTCATAGACCCATTCGAAGGCGAACCAGTTCGCGCCGTCCGACAGCAGCAGCAGCGCCTGATGCTCCGCCGCGTAGGCCAGCGAGGACGCGCCATTGATCGTCTGGCCGTCCTGGGTTTCGAGGCAAAGCGTGTAGCACCCGCATGCCTTCCTGACGATGCCGCCATAACCGGCGCCGATGGCAGCAGCGGACGGCAGCGTCAGCGTCACATCGCCCGCAGCCGTGTCCGCGTTGATCCAGCGGCCGTTGAGGTCTTCCACGGTGAGCGTCGCCGTCGAGGACATCACCGCAGGCGGCCAGTACGCGCCGGCGAACTGCGTTGCCTCGGGGGCGTCCTCCGCTTTGGGAATGTTGTCGTCCGGCCAGGGCGTGATGACGGCGCCGGCGGCGGACGCCAGCACCTCCTTGTAATCCGCGGCCGGCCCCAGATAGACGTCCGTGCTCAAACGTCCCGCGCTGGTGAGGATGATCGGGTTGGTGTTGGCGTTGACGCCGGCGGCATCGGAATAGGTGGCAGCGAGGTTCGAGGTGCCGGCCTCGTAATAGGTCAGCGTGCCGGACGCGAGCGGCGCGCCGGCATCCGAGAAGAATTGCGCGCCCTTGGCGTAGCGAAGACGTGTGGACATGGTTTTTCCATAAAAAAAGCCCGGCAAAAACCGGGCCTTGTGAGTTGTGTTGGCGGGCTAATTGCCCTGGCGAATTCAGCGGGAAAACCGCCGGAAGAATTCCCAGAGCATATCAGACGCAGACAGAGCCTTGTTCTGCTTTCCGAGGAACGTATCGAGCAGCGGACGCCAGTGGCGGTCCGGGCCGGGAATGCGGTGGCCGCCCCCCTCCAGCCGCACCAGAGCCAGCGGCGCGCCGGTGCATTGCTGCCATTCTTCGAGAAACGCTTTGGTCTTGTCGCGGGGCGCCTGCGGCCGGCCGCGTCTCCGGCAATTTCGCGCACCGCAGGCACGGCTTCGCAGGAATTGTTGTTGGCCCAGAACAGCATGGTCTCAGGCGTCGAGAGGATTTTGCCCTGCAAATGGTCGAAGCCCATGCCGCCGCCGTTGTACGGCATCAGCGGATCGCTGGTGCCATTCATCACAAGGAGCGGCATGGCGCGGCCCGGATTGCAGTCCTTGACGATATCCGCAGGCATGCCGGCGATCACCACCGCCGTCGCCGCGAACAGGTCCGGCGCGTCGCAGGCCAGCCGGAACGCCATCATGCCGCCGGTCGAGACGCCGGCGACATAGACGCGCTTCGGAGTTCGATCACGCCGCGCTCGGAAAGCCGGCGCGCCAGTTCCGTCAGGAAGCCGATGTCGTCCGGCGGTGTTTCCAGATTGCCGCGCCAGTTCGGTTTGCGCCCGTCGTTCCAGCCCATCCCCACGCCGTCCGGGTAGATGGTGACGAAACCTTCGCGCGCCCCCTGCCCATCCAGGCCCAGTTCCTTCTGGATTGTGCGCCCGTTGCTGAAAGCGCCATGCAGAACGATCACCGCCGGCATGGCGCGCAGTTTCTTGTCGATGGTCTCGGGAATGACGGCGAAATAACTGCGCTGCCGCCCGTTGACTTCCAGACTGCCGCTCAACTCCTCGGCAGCCGCCGGCAGGGCCGTGATGAAAACTGCCATACCAGCGAGCAAGAGCGATTTCAGCCCCAAAGCCGCATAACCGGACATAACATCACCCCCTCTACGGATCGAAATGCGCGTCCGGCATTTATACCGCAATCGCGCGGCGTGCGAATACTGGATTTCAACAGGCTAAACGGAACCGGAAAAAGCGCGCGAACTCGCCTGCGTGCCGCCGAGCTGTTTGGCCGCGCGCGTCATAGTCTGCAAGCCCGAAACGTTGTAGCCGTTCGCCATCCCGTATGCACCAACGGCGAGCGTGCCCAGCCCCATCAGCGCCGAGCTTCGCGCGTTCGCCGCATTGGTCATGCCAGCCGCTTCCGCCTGACCGGCAGCGGTAATGCTGTCCGCCTGGTTCTTGGTGGCCGTGTTGCTGTAACCGCCGAACGAGGCGATGGCCTGATTGCCGGCGTTCATCAGCGTGCCGATTTCGCCAAGCCGCGTGGTGTATGCACTGTTGAGGCTGGTCAGATTGCTTTTCGACAGGGCAGCGAGCGTGTTGCCGCTTAGCCCCTGCCCTTGCGCGGCGGCGCGGGCATTGGCCTGCCGCTGGGCGTAATCCTGCGCGGCCTGCCAGCCCGGATCGGACTGAAAATCCTGGTAATATTTCGCTTGCGCCTCGGTCCCGCTCAGGCCAACGGCAGTGGCATAAGCAGTTCGCGCCTTGTTGCCGGTTTCCAGCACCGGCTGATACAGCGCACCAACCTGATCGTAACGCGCCTGCTGGAGCGCTGCCGCCTGACGCGCGGACGCGGCGGCAACCTTGCCGGCATCCTCGTAGGCGCTTCCCGTTAAGAACGACATGACAAATCCTTCCGGTAGACCATTTCCATGGGCGTATAACCAAGCCCGCCGAGCACGCGGCTCAGGCGCTTGGCCGGCGAAGCGGCGATGAGCGACGTTGCGCCCCGCGCCACGGCCCAGCGTTCCGCCGCTTTCAACAGTTTGAGGCCGTGGCCGGCAAAGGCCGGGTCCACATACCAGCCGAGTTTCTGCGCCTGAAGGTCGCCGCTGTAGTGGTTGACCGTCAGCGCCAGCGCGATGCAGCCGGCGACCTTATCGCCGTCGCGCAGCACGAGGCAGACGCGCGCCGGATCGTGGAGAAGGCTGGCGGCAAAGGTCTCGATGGCCGGCCCCTCCGGTTTGATGGCGGACGGCGCGAAACAGCACGCCCGGCGTATCAGTGCGGCCAACGCGGCGTGATCGCCGTGTACCGCTCGCCCAACTGTAATCATGAGCTAATCCTGTTTTGCTGCCTCAGCACGGCGAGGAGCGCGTTCACCGCTGTTGCGATCTCGGCTGCGGCCGGCTCGGCGGAGAGGTTTGCGATGGCCTTGCCCCTGGTGAACTGTATGCCTTCGAAGAAGTCCCGCCATTGCGGGTTGAGCGCGCCGGTTTTCGGGTCGGCCACATAAGGGTCCCTCGGCGCATACGATGAGAATGCCACGGCATTACCTGCGGTTGCGAATGTCTGATAATCGGGGATGCGGCCTGTCAGCCATTGGCCGAGGGTCCAGTTGTCCGCGTCGGACCAGATGTCGGCGCGGATGGGGAACACCTCGTAGGCGCGCGCATCCCAGGTGTAGAGAAAGATGCGGTCCGTCTGGACCATGCGGCCGCCGTATACGGTGCTGACCGGATTGCGGTTTTCGCTGAAGCCGCTATCGGCGGAATCGTAATAGCGGAGCAGGCTGTGCAGATGCCGCCGCTGTATACCGTCGTCGCACAGGCCGAGCGAATAATAGGGCAGCGCGCTTTCGGACGATTTCGGATCGACGAACACGTTCGGCTGGTTGGAGCCTTTATCCACCGCCGGACAGCCGCATTCCATGAACCAAAACGGCTTCGACTGCGGCACCCAGGCCGTCGCCTCTGCCCGCTCCACGCCGCCGATGCGGTTATAATGACGGTTCAGCCACCAATTGCGGATGTCCTTGTAGCGGAACACCCACGGTTTGCCGTATGCGCCGTCGCTGATCGCTGTACGCACCTGCGCGTCACGATCCGCCTGGCTGGCGTAAAACCAGCTCGTAGCCCTCGCCGCCTTCGATATTGCTTTGCAGATAATCGAAATCGTAGAGCGAGGCGTGGCCCGCCGCGCGGTCGAGATGATCGCTGCCGTCGCGCCAGTCGGACAGCGGCCAGTAGTTGTCGAAGGCCACGGCGGCGATGTCCGGGCTCGCCCACAGCGGATCGAGATGAAAGATCGTGTCGCCCGAACCGTCTGCCGGATGGTGGCCGAAATATTCGCTCCAGTCGGCGCTGTAGACAATCTGCGCGTCCGGCAGAATGGCCCGCACATCCGCCGCCAGCGTCCGCAGCGCCTCCACGAACGGATAGGCCGTGCGCCCACTCCGCAGCGTGGTCAGCCCGCGCATCTCCGAGCCGATGACGAAGACATCCACGCCGCCAGCCATGGCGCACAAGTGGGCGTAATGCAGGATGAAGCGCCGGTAGCTCCATTCCGCCGCGCCCGTATAATGCACCGTGCCCTCGCCAGCCACGAAATCGCCCTGCTGCGCCTGCCCGGCGAAAGCGGCGATGTCAGCGGCGGCGGCCGGCGTCATATTGTTCGCCGATGTGATCCGCCCGCGCCAGGGATAGCCCGGCGTGTCCATCAGCAGGAACGGCGTGAATGCAACCGTGAAGCCGCGCCGCCTCAACTCGGCGATGGCCTCCAGAATGCTGTTGTCAGAGGGCGTCGAACCGTATGCAGGCTGGCCGAACACGGTTGAAATCGTCTGCGCCGCAGCACGCCCGATGCCCGAGACCTGCCACGTCAGCGGTGCCGTAAATTTCGTCTGGCTGTCCACCTTCGGCCAGATCGTGCACGCACCCGCCTGCAAGCTGTCCCCAAACCACGACGCAAACAGCGAAACCGCGCGGCAATTCGGCAATTCGCCCTCCAGATCGTCCAGCGAGCGCGAAAAGTCTGTGCCCTCGTAGCCGTCATCCGAATGGCTGTTGAGCGTCACGAACGTACCATCGCCGATATCGAACCGCACATCCGTCGTGGCATAGGCGAAATCGCCCGTCGCCGGGATTAGCGTCACGCCGTTGACGGCCGCGCTGAAATAGCTCTCCGCACAAGCGTCCTCGTCCGGGTCGAGCATCCCCTGCGCCCGCCACTCCGCAAGCAGCGAATTCACCGCCGCCGCGATCTGCGGCCCGGAACTCGTCTCGTCCAGCCCCGGAATGCCCGGCCCCCGGCGCACGGCGAAGCGCGAGAAGAAGCCGTTATACGCCGTCGTCAGCTTCTTCGCGCCCGCGTCGATGAGCGGCGAAAAGCGCGGGTAATCGTTGTTCCTGCCAGCCATGGTTCACCGCTTAAGCAGACTTTCGTTGCCGGCGCCGGACGGCGCCTTCTTTAACCTTAGAACAGCCGATGCCGAAGCATCGGCGGCCAAAGAAAATCTGCTTAGATACCTTTGTTTTCGCAGAGTTTTTTCGCAAAACGGGAAGACCACTTTTGCGAACTCTGCTTGTCTCACCGCAACGTCTGCCGCACCCGCAAATCCACATTCATCAGCGCCCGGAACACCGGCGCCGAGGCGCTGAAGCGGAACAGCCGCCCGCTGCCGCGCATCTGCCCGAGCCGGTCGAAACGGATGTGCTTTGTATACTCGCCCGCCTTGCCCAGCGAGCGCATCAGCCCGCCCTGCCAGGTGCGCCCGCCATCGTCGGACCAGTCGAGCATCAATTGCGGGTCCGCCGCATGCACATCGCTGCCCGTGACGCCCACGCCGCGCACGGCATCCACCTCCAGCGCGTCGAAAATCAGCCCATGCGGGAAGCTGCGCGGCACATGGCCGATAGCCTCCAGCACGAAGAAATCGTCGCCGTCCTTCTGCGAATTGCCGTCGAGGTAATAGAGCTTGCCGTCCACGTCGTTGCCGAGGATCACCCGGTCGTCGAACGGCGAGGCGCACGACGCCAGCCAGTTGGCCCGGCTCCGCGAACGCCGCTGATGCCACAGGCCGGTGGACATGTCGTATTCCCATGTCCACTGCGAGGACGTCAGCGAGCAAATCTCGTGGCCCTGAAAGTGGTAGAATGCCCCGCGAATGCCGGCCCGGTCCGCGTCGCTCAGCGCCGCGATATCCCGCTCCAGCCCATGGTTGGAGATCCGCACCGGCTCCGAGCCGCGCATCATCACCACGATGCCGTGATCGTCCACCCACACCAGCGCATCGCGCGTGTTCGTCACCGAAGCCGGCGCCACACAGCCCACCTCGATATTGGTGCGATTGCGGGCGAAGGCGAACGGCGTCGAGCCGGCGTCCTCCCAAATCTCCATGCCGCGCCGCCCGAGCACGATCAGCGCCCCGCGCAACGCCGCCACCGCCACGATGCCGCCCGGCCGGCTCTCGGCATAGGCGAACGACAGCGGGTCCACATTGTCGGCGTCGTCGAGCTGGCAATGGAAAAACCGGCCGTCGCCGATGCCGAAGATGAAATAGCGGTCGAGGAAGGCGATGGAGTTCGGCGGCGGCAGATTGCCCGACGACACCGCCGCGCTGGCGCTCACCGTGCCGGCGCCAGTGTCGATGATGAAATACTGCTGGTCGCCCGTCACCACGCCGATCTGCGGACTGCTGCGCATATTATGCTGCATGCGCACCGGCCCCGATCCGGGAATGGCGCCAACCACCTGGCTGGATGCACCGTTGAGGAACCGCACCACCTGATTGCCGAGCACCGCATACAGCCCGCGCCCGCGCACCTCGATGAGGCCACGGCAGGCGCCGGTGTAACTGGCGTTATCCCAGCGCGTCAGGCCGGGGCAGGCGTATACCGGCTGCGGAGTTTTGCCATCGCCGCCCTGCATCTCGGTATAACCGTTGATGAGGCGTGTCGCCGAACTCCTGACCGTCGCGGCCAGGATTCGACGCGCGGGCGAATATGAGCGCTACCATCTTGCATCCGGGGCGAAGTAAACGGTGTCCTCGCGGTCGTAATCCATCGCCAGCTGCCGCAGCGACTGCGCACGCTCGCGAATGCGCCCGCCGATGGCGTCGGCGATGCCGTAGTCGTCCAGCAGCCGCGCCGCGAGGCCATAGCCCAGCGTGGACAGCCACTCCTGCGGAATGTCGATGGCGTTGGTGATAACGCCGATGTCTTCAATCCGCCGCTGATAGGTATACTGGATCGTCTCGCCGTTGACCGCTGGCAGCACCGGCCAGACATACAGCGCCGACGCCGCCCCTTGCGGATCGAAATAATACTGCGACGGCGCACCGCGCGACGCCTTCAGCGGCAGCCCGAAATACTCCTGCCGCGTCAGCGCCTCCATGGGCAGATCGCGCCCGGATGCATCCCGGTAGCGGGCATCGAGTATACGCAGCGGCACGGAACCGCTCAACGGATAGCTCTGCGTGTTCACCGTCAGCGTCACGCTGCCCTCACGCTTGGTGAACAGGCACGGCCCGGTGAGCGCCCACTCTTTCAGCATCATTTCGAGTTCGAGCCGCGCGTCCTCGGCCACATCGCCCGGCACGGCGCCGCCGGCCCGGATGACGCCGATTTTCTTCAGCGCATAGGTAATGACCTGCGCTGCGGTCAGCGTAAAACTGGTGGTGCCTGAAGTACTCATTGTATCCTCGGTTTTAAGTAGTCGTCGCTCTGTGCTTCGCCCAACCGCTCCTTCGCACCTCCGGTGCTCAATACGTTGGGGCGGGGATTTGGTGTGCGAGCAACTGGCCGGAGTTCGACACTGGCGTTACGCTTGCTGCTTCGGCTGCCCCAAGCGAGCGCTTTTCTGTGGGGCCTAAGTCTTAGTTTTCGTCGCTCTGTGCTGCGCCCAACCGCTCCTTCGCGCCTCCGGCGCTCAGTACACCTGGGTGGGGATTTGGTGTGCAAGCAACTGGCAGGCGTCCGCCACAGGCGTCACACCTGCTGCTTCCGCTGCCCCAAGCGGGCGTTTTTCTGTGGGGCCTGAAGTCTTAGTAGTCGTCGCTCTGCGCTGCGCCCAACCGCTCCTTCGCGGCTCCGCCGCTCAGTACACCTGGGCACCGCTGCGGCCACCCATACGGGTGACCTTGCTCGCTCCGGCGCAAAATTGCCCGCCGGAGTCCGCCACGGGTGTTGCGCCTGCCGCCTTCACTGCCCAAAGCGGGCATTTCTTTGTTCGGCCGGAACCATTTCTTCGTCCCGGCCATGCACATTCGCTCAGCCGCCGCGCGGAGGATGTGTCAAGGACGCGCTTCTTTCAGCGGGCCCGGAGGGCTTGTCCTTGACACATCCGAGCACGGCGGCATGATGGTGTGCGGCGGGAGTTCCAGGCACCCCTCACAAGCTCTCCGGCGTAATCTCCCCCGGCCCAACGAAAACCGGCTCGCCATCCGGCCTCGGCTCGGGCACACGCTGGCGCTCCCCCTGCCCGCGCGCGCCTCCCGTCCGGTGACGCGCGTCGTGGCAATCGTAGCAAACGATAAACCCGCCCCGCTCCTTCACCGTCTCCGAAGCCTTCACCTTGCAGCCGCAGCGATCGCAAATGCGGTTATAATCCCGCGGCTTGAAATAATCGGCGCGTCCCACGGCTCAACACCCATGGGACAGCGGATTGACGGCCAGATAGGCCACCACCGGACCGGATGTGTACGACGTGCACTCCAGATACGCCGTAACGTTCACGCCGAAATCATAAACCGCCATCTGATTGTTCACGGTCAGGCTCACCGGCGTGCCATCGCTGCCGGTCAGCGTATGCACGGCGCCGTCGCCGCCGATCCATTTCAACTGCACGGCGGCCGTAAAACTGGAAGCGCCGTCGCTGCCGATGACAGCGAGAAAACGCCGGCCTTGCAGGCGGCCGGTTTGCCCGAGACCCGTGAAGGTCTTCGTAGCCGATGCGGACATGGGATGATCCTTTGGAGAAGTATGCGCGCGAGGCGCCTGTTGTATGCGGCGGCTCACCGCTCCAGAGCCAGCCAGACGTAATCCGTGAGCAGCACCTTGGCCGCCGCCTCGCCCGTCTGCACGAACAGCATGGGCGTCACCGCCGCTGACGGCAGTGCCGCCGAAAACTGCGCGACGAGATTGCCGTCCGCGTAGAAACCGATGGCGCTGCCGTCGTAATCGAAGGCGAGTTCCATCCAGGTATCGTTGGCGTAGCTGAAGGCATTGGCCCGCACACTCTCGACATTGCCGGCAGTGACCGAGCAATTGAACGTTGTCGCCCCCTTGTAGGAGGTGAAGGCGATGCCGTCCGTATACGTGCGCGCCGCGCCTGCGTTATTCATGAAGGCTGTGCCCGTCGCCACATTGGTGACGCCGATCACGATGGCCTCGGAACCCAGCGTCCCGCCGCTCCCCTTCTGAATCTTGCAGCGGCAGCGGAAATGCCCGCGCTTGCCCGGCACGAACGCCATGGCCGCCGTGGACAGGTAAAGCTGCCCGCTATTGCCGGAATTGCCAGCGGTTTTTATCACTGCCGTATCCGGCGCGGCGATGCTCAGCGACGCCTGACTGCCCTGGCTCGACGTGAACGTGTAGGCAGGGCTGCCGGCGGTGGATACAAAACTGGTGAAATCCTCGAAGATTTCGCGATACGCGAAAGGCACCGCACGCCGGTAGGCGCCGTGGACCTCGCCTTCATCGACGCTGGAAAAGCCGTCGGGGTTGCGAAACAGTGTCACGAACTTACCCTTTCCTGACTCCCTCCCCCAGCCAAGGGGGAGGGAGAAGAGGCAAAACCTATGCGCCCGCGCTGCCGTAAACACCGCGCCAGTCGGTCCAGTCGAACACGTAGCGCTCCGACGCCTTCGCCTTGGCGTTGGCCGTGTCGAAGTCGTTATCCTGCTGGAAGCGCAGAGCACGGCGCTGGAAGTGCAAAAGGCCGTTCGGCGCATTCGACTTCACAAACCACGCATCCGGCGACGACAGATGGTGGCACACCACATAGCCCTGCGGCAGGATGCCGGGGCTGCGCAGCACATTGGTGTCGTTATTGGGCGTACCCGGACGCAGCACCGAGTTCAGCACCCGCTCCACCTCGAACATCTGCTCGTGGCGGACGACGAGTTGCATACCCTGCAACGGGAAACGCAGGCCGCGGCTGTTGCGGTTGTCCTGCATCATGATCAGCATGTCTTCCAGGGCGGCTTCCGAGAAATCCGCCGAGGTCGAGAGCAGGTTGGACTGCGTGCCGGCGCCGGTCGGATGGGCGCTGGAGAACAGGCACACGCCGTCGCCGCCGGCATAGGTGGAGTCGAAACCGCGGTTGAAGACGTTGGCCGCGTTGATCTCCTTGGTCTCGCCCATGGAGACGGCGAGAAGCTGCGAGCGCTTGAAGGACCGGTCTTCGTAAAGATTGTCCTCCATCTCTTCCTCGGTCACGACGTAGCCGAGGGCGTAGGTGTCGTGGGTATGACGGCGCGTCCACTCCTGCGAGTGGCTGTCATAGACGAGCGGCTGGCCTTCCGGCTTCTTGCCGGCCAGACCGAACGAAGTCATGGCCACGTCGTCTTCGTAAGCCTTATCGGAAACGACGGTCTCGAAGATCTGCGACCATTTTTTCGGCTGCTTCTTGTAGACCGCGCCGAACCATTGGCGCACGCCGGGCCACAGGGCCTTGGGGTGCGAGCCAGTTGTGATGACTGCCATGGGATGTAATCCTTTTAAGGGGAGCAGGTTTTCGCCGGCGGACCAGGAAAACCCGCATGCATGTTTTGGCGAAACGGCTCCAGCCGCAATCCAATTGGATGCGGGAGCGCCCGCGCGTTAGACTCCAGCGACGCCGGGGGCGTAGCTGTGCAGATTGATGCGCACCAGCCAGTTAGCGTACTGGCCGAGGGCGTTGTCGGGCCGGCGGGCAGCGCCCAGGATCGTCAACTGGCCGTTGGCGTTGGCGGACGGCGCCGTGGTGGTGCCGCTGTCCATCGTCGCGCCGGAAACGCCGGTCACGGTGCTGCCGCTGGCGGACAGGTTCAGCATGGCATTCTTGCTGACGACGGTCGCCGTAAGCGCGGCGTAGCCATCGTCCTTGATGCTGAACAGCAGGTCCGGGTCATCGGCCACCAGGGCTATGCGTTCCGTGGAAGCCTTGCCGTATACCGGAGCCTCGGCGCCGTCCACAGGCTCGAAGCCGACGATCACGCCGGTGATGCGGTTGCTGGCGCCCGCTGCCGCCTTGGTGACGACGGGCAGCGTGCCGGGCTGATGGCCGCGCACGAGATTGGTGTTGGAGCCGCCGGCCAGCACCACGGGATCGTAGAGATACAGCGTGGTGGCGTAGGTCGCCGGCACATAATAGGCCCGGCAGGCGCCAGTATAGGACTTGCCGGACAGATACCGCGCGGGCCGCAGCCCGTTGGGAGCGTTCACATTGGTCAAGGGAGTTCATCCGAAGTAAGAGTAGCCGCTCTCCGGCCAGCGGAGAGGGTGGGCGCCCGGCCAGCGCCGGGTGCCGGGTGAGGTGCGCGGCAGGCGTAACCCATTGCCGCGATTGCGTCAGAGCAGAGCCAATGCATGGCTTCCGCCTGTGATGGCGGCCGTCACTGCCCCTCCCTTTGATGGGGACGGGCAAGGTGCTGCGCCCCGGCGGGCGGCGCATGCCCCCGCGCAAATCCACCCGCGGCCTGCCCTTCCCCCATCAATCTGGACGGGAATCATGAGGTCAGGGAGGGCGGGGGCAAACGGCCGCTTAGAACTTGTCAGCAAATAACTGCGCCGGATGACGCAGGAACTTTGTCCGGCCGCAAGCCGCGGAAAGGGGCACATACCACAGGTATGCAATTCCCTCCGTATCCCAGCGGATGGACAAAAGCACAAACCAGACGGCGCAGTTATTTCTGAACCTGCCGTTTGCCTGTCAGACCCGCGCTTCGGCCGGCGTGTAGGCGTGGGCGATGTCCGACGCCAGACCGGCGGGCGCGACCGAAACCGGCTCGCGGCGGATCTGCGCCATCAACTCGCCATGGGCGGCGAGCCTCCTGGCTTCGTCCTCCGCATGCCAGGCTTTCGGCTTGCAGCACAGATAAGCCTTCAGCGGCGCGCCGTTCTCCGCCGTGCCGACCACGCGCTCGATGCGCGTGCCACCGCCGGAATTGCGGTCGTCCAGAGCCAGTTCATCGCTGGTGACGTGATCCCAGGTGTCGCTGCCGGTTTTCTCGAACAGCCGCCCCTTGGCGTCATCGTTGATCCAGCGGTATTCTAGCTCCGGGCTTTTCAGCGCATCCGGCACGCTCAGGCGGAAGTTCGGCCCGGTGGACGTGGTGCGCGAGGCGCGGCGTTTTTCCAGCGCGGCGGTGCGCTGCTGGCGGTAGGAGAGACGTTTCTCAGCCATTATTCTGGGTCTCGAAGTAAGAGTTGGCGTAATCGTCGAGGTTGCGGAACAGGCCCAGCTTGACGAAACGCTGGGCGGCCTGGCGCGCTTCGGCGGGGAGATCGCCCGTGCGGCCGCGCGCGAAGGTGGCCACACCGCGCCGGGCGCCGCCTTCGACGGCAGGCATTGCAGGCAGTTGGGCGGGGATGCTGGCGGCGGGCGCCGGCGCCGCAGTCCGGGGAGCGAAGCGCTCCGGGAATGCAAGAGCCAGCCGCTCGTCCACCAGACGCAGATGATCGGATTCCGGCACGTCGGGGAAACGCGCTTCAGCGTCCCGGTAGATGCCGAGCGCGACGTTGCGCATGGCCTCGTCGTGCTCGAACCAGGGGTTCTGCGCCAGCCAGCCGCGCGTATCCGGGTGCAGCGTGACGCCGGGGGCTTTAGCGGCCTGCGGCTGTGCGCCACCGGCGTAGGTCTCTTCGCGCAGCCGCCCGATGGCCACTTCGCTGGCGCGTTGCAGACGCTGGGCCTGCTGGGCGAACTCGCTTTCGCGGCTGATAAGCTGCTGCTTCAGCGCGGCAATCTCGTCCTGCGCCTGCTGGAGCTGCGCCTGGAGGCCATCGGCCTGGGCCAGGAATTCCTCAGCCGTCAGCCAATCCTCCGGGTTGCCCTCGAATTCATCCTCCGGCAGCCAGCCCGCAGCGCGGGCTTTCGCTTCCGTCTCGGGAGCCGCCGTCTCGCCGCTCAAGTCGATGACCAGCGGAGCGCTGTCATCAGCCTGCGCGGCCGTTTCGTTTGTCGAACCTGTCATGTGTGGGTTCCTTAAAAATCGAGGACGGAGCAGATGTCGCCGTCCTTCATCAGCCGGTAGAGCGCGCCGTCCTTGCCCTTCACTTCCGAGCCGGCATAGCGCGTGTAAGTGACGTGGCTGCCCAAATCGGGCCGCACGCCGCCTACCGGAAAATCGTCATAAGAAAAACTGAGCGGCCCCACGGCCACCAGCGTGCCGCGCACCTGGGCGCCGCGTTCCATGTCCCGCGTTTTCTCCGGGATAATGATGCCGCCGGCCGTCTTTTCCTCGACCTTGTCGGGCAGCACCAGCACGAAATATTCGCAAGGGCGTATGCCGTGCTCACTGATGGGGTATGGGCTCAGACTGCTGTCTGTCATCGGCTAAATCCTCGAAAGAGAGGGCCGCGATCTGATTGATCAGATCCACGCGTTCGCGGCAGGCAGCGTGGAACAGGGGCTCCAGCCGGCCATTCCAGGCGGCGTCGAGCCAGTACGTCTTGGCGCGGGTTGCCTCTCGGGCGAGGAACGCGTCGATGACGTGACGGGTGATGGGATGGTCGCGCCAGAGGGCGAACTCATCCTCGTCGAAAGGGAGTGGGGGCATGGGGGAGAACCTCAGACATATTGTGCGTGTGGCAGCGGCTTCAACAACACCTGCAAATGATACGAATGGACAGCCTCCTTGATCCGATGCGCCTCTTCCGCGCGTTTCCAGCACCCGCCCTTTGCATCGGAGGTGCTGTCTGTTACCGTCCTGCATCGGCCTTTTTGCAACCTCTTGCTTGGATCATCGACTTCTTGCGTTTTCGCACTGGTGCGATAGACTTTTCTGGTGCAGAGTGAGGTTGCGTAATGGCAGATTGGATAAATATATTTAGTTCATTGTGCGGGATTATTGGTTTCGCTTTTGGCATTTGGAAATATTGGCGTGAGCGTCAACTTCGAGCGGTCTTGAACGAAAAAACTGCTGAGCTGGACAGAGCGCGATCAAGGCTACAGACGCTTGAAGCATATGCGGACGGTATTGCGAAATTTAAGGCAGGGGTGAAGGCGTGAGTATTTGGACGAGCATCCCTGCACCTCATGTCCCATCCCCGGCGCTTCCAGTACTTGCGGTCGGGAGCCTCAAGGGAGGTGTCGGCAAGACATCAGTTGTTGCCTATCTCGCATATGCGCTCGTCCATATGGGATACAGGGTCCTGGCTATTGATCTCGACTTCCAGGGCTCCCTGTCTTCAGCGTTGTCGCGTGCATTGCCGGTAAATGACGCTGACGGCGCTATAAACGTCCTGCTCTCTTCCTCTGAAGAGGTGTTTTTCGATCGCCGGGTCGTATCGGAGGGGTATCCTCCATGGCAAAAGCTGACGGCGGTTCGTGCAACTTTCGAATTGGCCGATGTGGAGGATCGGCTTTTTGCCGGTTTAATTCTTGGAAAACCAGAGGACGCAAGATTCTTGCTCGCCAAGAAGCTTTCCGAGCCGCGTCTGAGGAATGATTTTGACATAGTACTCATTGATACTCCACCGCGGCTCACTGTCGGATCGCTCAACGCTCTGTGCGCCTGCACACACGTTCTGATTCCGACCTCTCCTACCGTATTGGCGGTCAGTGGTGCGATTACATTTGTAGACATACTTGAGCATTTCCAAAAAGCACTTGCCTTGCGATTGCGCATTTTGGCTGTACTGCCGACACTGGCGATTCAGAGCAAGTTAAGCAATCGTGAAAACAAGATATTGGACAACTTGAGCGCCGATATTCCGGGTGTTGAGATTTGGCGAGAACTCCATATCCCCCATAAGAGCGCAATCGCCGACAATAAAAATTTCAACGACCCAATTATTGAGGGGCTATTCACAGCGTTGGCCCTTAAGGTAGAGGGTGCAGTAGGATTAAATAGACATGGATCAGATGCACATCTCAAAATTTTAGAGATCTTAGATCTGGTAGG
The DNA here is from genome assembly GCA_963827885.1 of uncultured Alphaproteobacteria bacterium. Lineage (GTDB taxonomy): Bacteria > Pseudomonadota > Alphaproteobacteria > Rhizobiales > Rhodomicrobiaceae > CAWHDD01. The sequence continues at coordinate 28,608 of CAWHDD010000005.1, forward strand.
TTCGGTTTATCGCAATAAGGACGGTAGCAAACCTGCCGATGCGATTGCGAAACTGAAATCGCAGTTTTCCGGTCATGAGACATTGACCCTATTAGAGTGGATTTCATCCCGAACCAACGCGCCCAAATCATCGCGAGCCAAAGCCGCCACAACGGACAAACCTAAAACGCCGCGCGCACAAAACACACGCAAGACGCCGCTATCAGATACGGCACTTTGTGAATATCAACAGCGCTGGGAAGCCTCCTCTAGTGAAGAAGAACTTGAAGTTGCTTTGCGAGAAATTGAAGCTGTGCCATTTAACAAAGCACAATGGATCAATCTTTGTCAGGTATTTATCGGGCAAAAAGAAGGAACGCTGAAAGGCGCACGGGAGGCAGTTCGCGCGCATTTCAACAATAAACGTTTAAAAGCCAGCAGGCGTGATAACGTCGCAAAAGTTTTTATGCAGAATATCTAAATGACAGGGGTCAAATTGACATACTGCCGCCCGCGTCACCACCCCCAACCATCAACCCCTGCGGCTGATCGAAATTCGCCGCCGCCAGCACCCACCGCGCCACCGCCTCCCGGTCGAGCATCGCGCCCAGCGCCGGATGCGCCGACAACTCCATCAAAAACTGCGCCTTGGTCAGCCGCTGCATGTCCGTCACGATCGCCGGATCGGCCACCGGCGTCAGATGACACCCCCGCAGCGCGTAATCCGCCGCCATGGACGGCACCGCCTCGCCGCCCGCCGGCCGCCAGTTGAGGCTGTTCAGATACTCCGTCTCGTCGGGATAGCGCCCGTTCAATGCATACAGCAGCCGGTATTCCTGCCCCAGCGCCCTGTATATGCGCTTGTAAATGGCGGTGAACACCTTCAGCCCCTGCTCGATCTGCGCCAGCGTCGTGGCCACGGCCTGGGCGCGCGGCATGTCGCCGGTGAGGATGTCCTGCACGGCGGTGATCTGCTTGCCCGAAGCGATGAGCATATTCAGCAGGTTCTGAGACACCGCGCTCGGCCCTGGATGCGGCACCGTCACGATTGCATCCCGGATCACACCGCCCGGCGCGTTGACGGTGTGGTACGTCCCCGGCGAAAAGCGCATCTGGCTCTTTTTGAGGTTCAGCCCCGAGCCGATGAAGCCGCCGCCCGCGTTCTGCAAATGCCCGGCGTCGAGCATCTGGTTGATGGTCGAGTCGATGCTCTCCGTCAGCGATTTCAGCAACTCGCCGAAGCCGATGTCGTAAAAGCCGCCGCGCGGGTCGGGCATGAAGGCGTACTTCACGAAATACTCAAAGCGCGGCAGGCGTACAATCGTGCCGTCCGTGCCGGCAACCGCGCGGCTGAGATCGTAATTCGCCGCCAGCCGCACCACCTGGCCGGACGCCTCGTGAATGGTGACGATCCAGGGTTCGGCCAGACCGTCGCCGTCCAGGTCGTCGTTGCGGTGCTGCTCCAGAAACACCTGCGGCGCCAGACTGTCGCCACCGCCCGCGCAGCTCGTGCGCCCAAGCGGATCGTCGCCGGCATCCGCGCCGTCCAGCTCCAGCGCCACTGACGCAAACGTGCCGCTGCGCACGCGCTCTTCCACCTCGTTCGGGTACAGCTCGAAGCGCTGCGTAATGCGCGGCACGCTCTCCAGGCTCACCGCGTTCTGGTTCACCACCAGATCCAGCGCCGAAACCATCTGGCTCACCGGCCGGTGCTGCTCGCGGCTCCAGAACACCTTGCGGAAGGCGCAGCCGACTGCCGGCAACTGATGTAGCAGCGTATCCGTGTCCTCCTCCCACTCCGGCATCATATGGCGGAGCTGATAGGACATGTGCGTCTCGATCCGGTCGCCCCGGCTCCGCGCCTCGCCGTCGCCCGGCCGCGCCAGCACCAGCGCCTTGACGATCTTTTCGCCGGCCACAATGGCGGGATAAGCGCGCGCGGCGAATTGCAGGCAGGCTGTGGTCAGCAGCGGGAATTTGATATTCGCCGCGTTCTCGAATGGATACGATTTCGGCTCCGGTTTTTGCAGGATCGCCTTCAAACTGGCGCGCGCCGAAGCTTCCCACTCGGTGCGGCTTTCCCGGTCGAGCCGGTATTCCGCCAGCGCCCGTTCGCCCAGCGCCTGCACCGCATCGGCGCTGAATACATCCATGGCGTTCGGCATGGCGGCGGCGCGGCGCAGTGTATCCAGCGTGCCGCCACAGGCTGCCGCTTCGGCGATGTCATCAATATCCAGTAAAACTTGAGCGTCCGGCGCTTTCGTCCGTTTCATCGAATTCCTCGTCTTCGCAAGGCCGATGCATCACCATCGGCGTGTAAAGTTCCGTCAGCGCCCAGACCAGCGCGTCCACGCGGTCGGCGGTGGTGCGGCCCTCGATGCCGAAGGGCGTGAACAGCACCATCTGATCTTCCAGTTCGGGAAAACTCCCCGCGTGGTGTACGCGGCCCTGCTCGTAAAGCGCAGCAATCGGCTCTGCGCGTGTGACTTTGCCACGGCTTGCATGCACAGAGATGATCGCCAGCTCCGGCCGCTCGGCGCGCAGCACCGCCTCGACCATGGCGCCGCCCTGGTTAACTTCCACGATGACAGCATCTGCGGTGTGCTTGTCATACAGCGTCACGGCCCGCCGCGCCCACCCGGCCGGACCAAGCCGGCAGGTGGCGTCATCTAGTATGTATGCGCGCCCATCCACCCCCAAACCGGCGGCGATAATGCCTGTCTCGGCCGTATCGCTCACCTGCCCCGCTTTCGGCGCGGCGGCGGCGGGATCAATACCGATCACCACACGCTGCATTGCCGGCAATTTCGCCGCCGAGATACGCTGCCCGTCGAGCGCTGCACGCGTCCACAAAGCACCGGGCGCGTCGTCAAGCACCTCTGCATTCAACTCCTGCCTGCCGAGCCGCGTCCCCTCATAACGGGCAACGATGGCCGTGAAAAATTTCGGCGCCAGATTGGCCCGGTTGTCGTAAGTCGAGCCGCGCGTGACCACGCACCCCGCCTGCCCCATCAGATCGCGGAGAATGGCGAGCGGACGCGGCGTCGTGGTCACGAGCTGCCGGGGATCGTCGCCGAGCCGCAGCCCGAATTGCAACATGTCCCAGGTTTCCTGCGCATACTGCCATTTGGCCAGCTCGTCGGCCCAGGCGAGATCGTGCTGGGGGCCGCGCAACTGGTCGGGCTCGGTGGCGTTGAACAGCGAGGCCACCGCGCCATTCGGCCAGGTGAGCCGCCGCTTGGAGGACTCGTAACGCGGCCGGAAGGCGGGCGGATGCACCGCCAGCAATCCCGCCGGCCCTTCCACCAGCACGTCACGCGCGTCGGCGGCCGTTTCAGCCACGATGGCGATGCGTGCATACCGGCCGGCGGACAACGGCGTATCGCCGCAAACACATGCACGCACCCATTCGCTGCCCGCACGCGTCTTACCAAACCCCCTGCCCGCCAGCATCAGCCATGTATGCCACTGCCCCGGCGGCGGCAGTTGCGCCTCGCGTGCCCAGCACAGCCAATCGTATTCAAGCGCTTCGAGTTCGTCCGCGCTTAGGCTTTGCAGGAATGCGTTTCTTATCTCCGGCGCTAGCGAGGCGAGATAATTTGCTGTCAATGCCGGCACGGGTGGCGCTGATGGACACATGAGACTGGCTCGACTGCGGATTGGCCAGGCCGTCTTTCTGGCCCAGCAGGTTTTTGCCGAGGAAGATGGCCATGGTGGCGTTCTTCTCGGCCAACTTGAATTGCACCCGGCGCAGCTCGACGCGGCCCTCTTCGAGCCCATGCTCGAAGGCGGCGCGCGCCTTTGCATACTTTTCGAGGAAACGCCAGAGCGTGGTGCGCGCCACGTGGAGGGAGGCGGCGGCTTCGTCGCGGGTGCATTGTAGCTGGCCCAACTCGCGCAGAGCGGCGAGCGTGCCGTCGTCAGGCTTCAATTTTGGGGGCGACATCCTGCTCGTATTGCGGTTATTGCGCTCGAACCCGTCAAACGCAATCACGCCGGGCGATGTATACTGTCACCGCGGCGATGGGGGAAGATCCTGCCAATGAATGAGTAGGCATCAATATTTTATTGCATATTCAAAAACGTTGCCAAAACCACTTCGTTGTGTGCAACTCACATTTCTCGATCATGGCAAAACCATACCAAAGTCACTCCAGAATGTCAACAACTATTTTGCGTCCACTGAAACATCATGGGATTTTGCCAATGGATATTCTATTAATATTATATTTACTACAATTTTCGTCCTCCAATGCTCACAGGCCACGCCAGCCCGGCGGACAACCCGCATTGGCATCCCCCGGCCAAGCCGGCGCGCAATATTTAATCCACAATCCAAAAAATTTTAACGTCACGCCGCCTTGCATACCAGCCGAATATTTCCGCATTCTTTGGAATTCTCAAAGCATTCCATGGCATTACCGCCATCATTAACCCGCCAATAACCAAACGAAGATACTCTATTCTATCCCAGCGTGCAGCCGTGCTACCACACTCCCCAGAAAACACGCTATTCCGGTGCGAAAAAAGCTGCCGTGCGGCTTGCGATCGTTGTATAGCGTGGGCACGCAATGCACGCGTGAGTTGTCAGAGTAAGGAGAACATCAATGCGGACAACTTTTTTGCGGACCTCGCTGGACGGTGTGCTGCTGGTGGAGCCCGCGCGCCGGGAAACCAGCCGCGGCTACGTTTCAGCGACCTATTGCCGGCGCGACTTCGAGGCCGCCGGCCTCACCCACGACTTCGTTCAGGAGCACCATTCGCAGGCCAAATATGCGGGCGCCGTTCACGGCCTGCATTTCCAGCGGCCGCCCCATGCACAGGCTAGGCTGGTGCGCGCGGTGCGCGGCGCCGTGCTAGACGTCGTGCTGGACCTGCGCGAGGGCTCGCCCAGTTTCGGCCGGCACTACACCGTCAAATTGAGCAGCGAGAACGGCCGCCAGCTCCTCATCCCCGAAGGCTTCGCCCATGGCTTCCTGACGCTCGAACCCAACACCGAGCTGGTATACAAGGTCTCCGCCATTCACTCGGAGGAACACCACGACGGTGTGTTCTGGGCTGACAGCACTCTCGGCATTTCCTGGCCAATCCGGCCGGGCCAGGCCATCGTCACGTCGGACGACCAGAAGCTGCCTAAACTAGCCGATCTGGCGACGCCGTTCCGGTACGAGGATGTAAAAGAAACCGCTCGATGAAAGTGCGTGTCACGGGGGCATGGTGGAAAACGCCCGGCTTGGCTGATAGCCAGCCGGTCCGCGGTGTTGAGCCAGCCCTTCGTCAGGCGGGATCTTCCAGGCTGAAGCGCCCGGTCTGCTCGTCATAAGCGAACAGCTCGGCGTAGCGGCCCCAGGCGATGACCGTGCGCAGCGTGGTCTCGGCGAACTTCTCCGACATGAAGTCCTCCAGCTCCTCGCTGAAGCGGGAGAACGGCGCGCGATGGCTCGGACGCTCGTCCAGCACCCGGCGGATAAGCGCCGCAATGGGCACGTAGCTCACCAGATGCTGCGCCCACAGCTTCTTGCGGCCATCGTTGTCCGCGTCCACGAACACCCGGCCCGCGTCGGTCAGCCGGATGTCGCCGTCCGCCAGATCGGCGAAGCGCAGCAGTTGCAGCACCTCCGCCATGGGCAGGAACTCGTCCACCTCCATTTGCAGGGCGCCGGCGATGGCGGGCAGGTCGGCCTTGCCGTCATAGGGCTCCGCCGCCAGCGCCTCCAGCAGGCCCGCCATGGCGTTGGTGGACACCTCCGGCAGCGCCATGCCGATGCCGACGCCCTGGAAGCCATCGGCGGGGCGCTTGGCATGCTTGTCCCCCTCCGTCCGGCGGGTCATGCGCTCATAAATGTCGTCCACGAGCTGGCGGAAGGCCGGGTCGAGCCGGTTGCGCGGGTGCTGCAACGGCACCTTGATCTCGGCCGCGATCCGCCCCGGATTGCTGGCGAAAATGAGGATGCGGTCGCACATCAGCACGGCCTCCTCAATATTATGCGTCACCATCAGCACCGACTTGATGGGCAGCCGCCCCTCGATCCACAGGTCGATGATGTCGGTGCGCAGCGTCTCGGCGGTGAGCACGTCCAGCGCGGAAAACGGCTCATCCATCAGCAGCAGCCGCGGATGCACCACCAGCGCCCGCGCAAAGCCCACGCGCTGCCGCATGCCGCCGGACAGCTCCTTGGGATACGCCGAACTCGAAGCCGTCGAGGCCGATCAGGTCGATCGCGGCCAGCGCCCGGTGGCGGCGTTCGGCGGCATCCACCCCTTGCGCCTCCAGGCCGATTTCCACGTTCTCCAGCACCGTCAGCCACGGAAACAGCGCGAAACTCTGAAACACCATGGCGAGGCCGTCGAACGGGCCGTCAACCTTCTCGCCGCACCAGCGCACATCGCCCGCCGTCGGCGAAACCAGCCCGGCGATGATGCGCAGCAGCGTTGATTTGCCGGAGCCGGAGCGCCCCAGCAACCCGACGATCTGGCCCTCGCCGATGGCCAATGCCACATCTTTCAGCACCATGTATTCGCCACTGTCGCCGCGCTGAAACGCCTGACAGACGCCGTGCAGATCGAGCAGCGGCTGCACCGCCTGGGCCGTTTGCGTCATCGGTTATCCTCCCAAAACAGTGTTAGGGCTTGTCCAGGAACTTTCTTCGTCTTTTCAAAGCCATACAGCTCACCGTAGACACAAGAAAAGCCAAACAAAATTCCCGGACGGACACTTGGGGCTTGCCGGGAATTAACTGCACCAGATGGCGCGGTTGGCAAGCCCTTAACCCAAACGCAGCCGGCGGGCGGCGTAATTGAACAGCGGATGCCACAGCAACCGATTGAAAAGAATAACGAAAATCGACATCACCGCGATCCCCAGCACGATGCGCGGATAATCGCCCGCAATCGTCGCCCGCGCGATATACGAGCCGAGGCCGTGCGCCATGACGGTGGTCGAACCCCAACTGACCAGCTCGGCCACGATGCTGGCGTTCCACGAGCCGCCGCTCGCCGTCAGCGCGCCGGTCACGTAATACGGCACGATGCCCGGCAGGATCACCTTGCGCCACCACAGCCAGCCGCCGATGCGGAACGACGCCGCAACCTCCTTGAGATCGTTGGGAAAAGCGCTGGCGCCAGCGATGACGTTGAACAGGATATACCACTGCGTGCCCAGCACCATCAGCGGGCTGAGCCAGATATCGGCGTTGAGCCCGAAGCGCACGATCATCACCACGGCGAACGGAAAGGCGATGTTGGCCGGGAAAGCCGCCAGGAACTGCGCCAGCGGCTGTATGCGCTCGGCCACCTTCGGCCGCAAGCCGATCCACACGCCGATGGGCACCCAGATCAGCGTCGCCAGCGCGATCAGCACAATCACCCTCGTCATGGTGATCGCCCCCAGGAGCACCGTTTCCCAGACGTCGCCCCAGCTCAGTTCCGTGGCGATAAACTGCTCCGTCCGCCAAAGCGCGTAGGCCATCACCACGCCGAGAAGTGTATACCAGACGGCATCGGCGATGGGGCTCGACAGTACGTTGCTGACCGGCGAGGGCAAGCGCACCAGCGGACGCATGGGCCGGCTGCCGAGGTAGCTCAGCGCCCTGCCCGCCGGCCGCAGCAAGCTTCTGAGCACCTGCGTGCGCTTGATCACGGTCAGCACCCAGGAGCGCGGCGCATCGCCGGCGGTGGTCTCCTCGAAGCGGAACTTCTCCGCCCAGGCCACCAGCGGCCGGAACAGCAACTGGTCATATATCAGGATGACCACCAGCATGGCGAACACCGCCCAGCCCACCGCGCCGAGGTTCTGCTGCTGGATGGCCAGCGCCACGTAGGAGCCGATACCGGGCAGGGAAACGGTGGTGTCTCCGACCGAAATCGCCTCGGAAGCCACGACGAAAAACCAGCCGCCCGACATGGACATCATGGTGTTCCACACCAGCCCCGGCATGGCGAACGGCACTTCCAGCCGCCAGAAACGCTGCCACCCGGTCAGCCGGAAGCTGCGCGTGGCCTCGTCCAGGTCGCGCGGCACGGTTTTCAGCGACTGGTAGAAGCTAAAGGCCATGTTCCAGGCCTGGCTGGTGAAAATGGCAAAGATCGCCGCGAACTCCAGCCCCATCACCCGCCCTGGAAACAGCGCCATGAAGCCCGTCACCGTGAAGGACAGGAAGCCCAGCACCGGCACCGATTGCAGCACGTCCAGCAGCGGAATGAGCACCATCCCGGCGCGCCGGCTCTTGGCGGCGGCGGTTGCGTATACAAAGGTAAAGATCAGCGACGCTACGATGGCCGCCAGCATGCGCATGGTGGTGCGCAGCGCATAATCGGGCAGCATGGCCGGGTCGAGGCTGATGGGCGTCTGCTCGATGCTGGCGAGCGGCGCCAGCGTGCCGCGCCCGCCATGCATGACGAGAATAAAGAGACTGAACAGCACCAGGAAAGCGAAGGCATCCCAGAGATTGGGCGCCAGACGCCTGCGGGAGCGGGTGAGGCCGGTATAGCGCGGATGCAGGAAGCTCATGGGCGCCCCCTCTCAGATGAGGGGGTGCCTGCCGGCAAAGCTGCCGTGATGCGTATGGCGGAGGAAATGGACCGCATAGCTCACCTCGTTTTCCCATATCTGAGGGCGGTGACGGGGGAGCATGACGGATGGGTCAGGCCCGGCGCGCGCCGCTCAGCAAGATGCTTCGTCGACTGGAACTGCCCATAAGGCTCTAGATCCTCTGTATAAATGAGCCGCGAAACGGCCGGGCTTGATATTGCGCCTGGCCGCGGCCGCGTCAAGACTGATGTGGCGGTTTCAGCGCCCCCAGGCCGCCTCCGTACCGCGAGGGTGCACAACAATGCCGCCATGTGCTGGCCCCGGTGGATTTTATCGCGCACCCGATTTATAGTGCCGCCGAACCTTCCCCGCGCTCACCCATGGCGCGAATCAATCGTCAAAAAAGAGTTCCCCATGGCAGGCCATTCAAAATTCAAGAATATTATGTACCGCAAGGGCGCCCAGGACAAAAAGCGCTCGAAGATCTTCTCCAAGCTGTCGCGCGAAATCACCGCTGCCGCAAAAATGGGCATGCCCGATCCCGACATGAACGCGCGTCTGCGCACCGCCGTGCTGGCGGCCCGCGCCCAGAACATGCCCAAGGATAACATCGACCGCGCCATCAAGAAGAGCCTGGAGGCCGGCGGCGCCGATTATCACGAGATGCGCTACGAGGGTTTCGGCGCGGGCGGCGTGGGCATCATCGTCGAGGCGCTCACCGATAACCGCAACCGTACCGCCAGCGATGTGCGCGCGATATTCACCCGGCACGGCAGCGCCATGGGCGAAACCGGCTCTGTATCCTTCATGTTCGATCATGTGGGCGAGATCGAATACCCTGCCGGCGTGGCGTCCGCCGATCAGATGCTGGAGGCCGCGCTGGAAGCCGGCGCCGACGATTGCCAGTCCGACGAAGACGGCCACTGGCTCTATTGCACACTTGAATCGCTGCACGAAGTCACCAGCGCGCTGACCGCCAAGCTGCGGGAGCCGCGCTCGGCCAAGATGATCTGGCGGCCGCAAAACACCATCGACGTTGACGACGAGAAGGCGGAAAAGCTGCTGAAAATGCTCGACGCCCTGGAGGATCTGGACGACGTGCAAAACGTCTACGCCAATTTCGAGATTTCGGAAAAAGTGATGGAGCGTATGAACGCTTGACGGACAGGAGGGGCCTTTTATGCTGACGGACCGGCGCAATCTCACCCAATCGAACGGCACAAAGACGATGACCATGACGACGACGCTACGCGGAGCATTCCTTTCCCTCGTTCTGGCGGCTTTCGCCTTGGCGCCAAGCCACGCGCAGGCCAAGTGCGATCCGGCCACCGATCCCGATTGTAAGGCCACTCAGACCAAGAAGAAGGAGCAGCCCAAGAAGGCGACCGCGGACGCGCCGAAGGCCAAAAAGAGTACATCTTCGGGCGACGCGCCGGCAGACCAGGGCGGCGAGCGCAGGAAGCAGACGGGTGATGCGCCTAAGGCCAAGAAGCGTACATCTTCGAGCGACGAGCCGGCAGACCAGGGTAGCGAGCGCAAGAAGCAGACGGGCGATGCGCCCAGGGCCAAGAAAAGCGCCTCCTCCGAAGACCGCACGGAGCAGATCACGGAAGAGAACCGCGCCCCTGCACCCAAATCCGCCTCGGGGCGCCCTGCCCGCGTCAACCCGGTGGAATTCGACAAGGCGACGGGCAAACATTGCTCCGGCCAGGACGAATTCCGCGTTTGCTGGTAAAATTAGAGCGAAATACAAAACAAAAAACCGCGCCATCTGACGTGTTTTTTTATGTAAACCGGGCGGCGGCTTCCGCCAGCCACCCGGAATAACGCTGTTCGCGACTTACTTCTTGCAGGTGGCGTCCAGCTTGGCGAACTCGGCGGCAATCTTCTTGCCTTCAGCCGATTCCGGGTCCAGGTCGGCGCTATCCTTGCTCAGCTTCTGGTAGTCCGCGCCGAGCTTGGCGCCCAGGTCATCGGCCTTTTTGGACAGCTCTTCGGCTTTCTTCTGGTCCTTTTCAGCGACTTCGGCCGCCTGATTGTAAAGAGACTCGACCTCGCAATAGACCTTGGCCTTTTCCTTGTCGGCCTGGATCGCGGCGACGGCCTTGGCGGCATCGGCGGCGGTGACGCCCGGCTTGTCGGCGGCGAAGGACGGGGTGGCGAGGACAAACAGCGCGGCGGCGCCAATCAGCAACGTTCTCATTTTTTCTTCCCTTCTTTGCGTGAATTTTACAGGAGCAGTTAAACCATTACGGGTTGGAACGGCAAGCAGGCCTTGCGTGCGAAGGTCGCGCACAGGCCGCCTCTCCGTTGGTATCGGCCAGCCCTGTTCCCGTTAGGTAACGGATGGCGGGCAACCCGATCATCACCTTTAGAACAACTCAAACATGACTTTTTTCTGAACGATTTGTTCATCATGGCAATTCGCACCCGGAACAAGCCCCGATGCATCACCGTTCCGTATCCCGGCATTGTTCATGTAGCATTCCCCAGGCCATTGTTCCAGAGGCTGCCTTAGAAGAAGGGCTCGCAAATGAACTGGTTCCGCCGCGCGCGTCTCATCGTGGAAATGGCGGTGCTGTTCATCGCCGCACCGCTGGCCGTCAACTGGCTGGTGCACGGCGCGAAGGTGCCGCTGTTCCAGGTGCTGGTGCCGGTTTTCGTGCTGTTCGTGGTGCTTCTGGCGCTAGACCGCGAATTTTCCTGGACCGCCACGCTGCGCCGGGGGTTCCTGTTCCGCCACGCCATGCAAATTGTGCTCACTTTCGCGGTGCTGGGCGGCGCTATCGTCTGGTATGCATACCGCTACGAACACGGCACATTCCTCGCCCTGCCCCGCCGCGCGCCCGGCCTGTATGCACTCGTCATAATCTTCTATCCGCTGGTGTCCGTCGTGACACAGGAACTCGTTTACCGTGTATTCTTTTTCCACCGCTATTTCAGCGTGCTGGGCGGCGCACCAGTCATCACCATCCTGACAAGCGCCGCGCTCTTCAGCTTCAGCCATATTCTCTTCCCCGGCTGGCTGCCCATGGCCCTCAGTTTCGCGGGGGGATTGCTGTTCGCGTGGCGCTACCATCAGACCGGCTCGGTCTGGGCTGTTGTTTTCGAGCACAGCCTTTACGGAAATTTAATTTTTACCGCCGGTTTGGGGCGATATTTCTTCACGGGGGTCTCAAATGTAGGCTAGTGTGCCCGCATCGGCGAATGGTTCCCATCCGCCGCCCGCCACCCAGGCGGTTTTACGGGTTTGTCTGGTGTCCCATTTCCGGCCGCCGCTCCGGCGGCACGGCGCCTCTCAAACGAAAATCAGGGTGGCGGTGCATCGGCTTGAAGAATTTGCTTTATTTCCCTGCCGGCGGCTGTCTAAAAAGATTGAGATGGAACGTTAACGTGCAAGAGGCATAACCAGATGTTAGTCAACAAACTTGAGAGCGGTGCTCCGCGCGGGGGATTCGCCTCTACAACGCCGGGTCAGGAAATGACGGGCCAGTCCGCCATCAATGCCGACCTCACCATCCTCGGCAACGTCACGTCGAAGGGCAACGTCCGCCTCGACGGCACCATCGAAGGCGATCTCCATTGCGCTTCGCTGATCGTCAGCGAAACCGGCACCGTCAAGGGCCGCATCGTCGCCAATAACGAGGTTATCGTGCTCGGGCGCGTGACGGGCCTCATTTTTGGCAAGCGCGTCATGCTGCACGCCACCGCTCACGTGGAAAGCGACATCTACCACCAGGGTATCGGCATCGAGATGGGCACCCGCTACGACGGCACGCTGCGCTGGACGGAAGACATCGCCACCGCCGCCGCCAATGCCGGCGCGCAAACGCATCCTTGATACCCGCTTGAGGACTTCGGGGGCGCGCACCGCCGCGCTCCGGTCTTCCCGCGAGGGCACACGGTTTCTGCGTTAATCCTTGGGGGGAGAGGCGCTGTGGCGCTGTGCGGCCCGCCGGGGCGTGCATCCGGCGCGCAAAAAGAGGTGCAGCCGGACCCTGGTTCGGGGGGGAGGAGTCCGGCCGCGAGACGATTATTATTATTTTTGGCGAGACGGGATTGCCTTATGGCTTAAAGATCGCTTCGCGAAAAAGGCAGTTGGGAGGCGTCTGCAATAAATTCAGTATTTTATGCAGATAAATCAATCCCCCGTTCCCAGACTCTAAATGGCTGGTTTTTCGAAATTGTATGCTGTGTCACCAGCATATTGATCGGAATTCAAATGCCGGTGACACAGGTCTTCAACCGTTCGACCTCGTGACCATAGACAATCGCAACTGAATGAACCTGCAATAGAATGTTAATCTGCCGTTCATAGTTGCAAGATGTCACCACCCAGCGTTGTATATTCAAAGCCTGCCCTTCTTATCTGGCGCGGGCGAACGAACGCAAACGCGCAACACCTGCACCACCTTCAGCCCCGGCTGTATTTCTGCACGGCGCCAGCGGTTGCCGTAACGGCTTCGACCTGATAGGCAACCCTCGCGGCACCTGCCTGCCGCGTCTTGCAGATCAACAATGAAGAGGGTGACCGGCGATGGCCGCTGAATGCGCCAATGGCATTGATACGGGCTTCGTGGCCCTGGGTTACGCAAAAGTCGCAATCCTGGGTGTGGTGCAGGGCATCACCGAGCTGATGCCCATTTCATCGACGGCGCATATGCGTCTGGTGCCGGCACTGTTCGGCTGGCGCGATCCGGGTTCGGCCTTTTCGGCGGCCATGCAACTGGCGGCCCTCGCGGCGGTGATCAGCTATTTCTGGGCGGACGTGCGCGGCCTCGTCTTCGGCTCGCTATCGGCCACCATGCGGCGCGACTGGCGCGACCGCAACTTCCAATTCGCCCTCGCCATCGTCATCGGCACCATTCCCATCGTCATCTGCGGGCTGCTGATGTCCAAATGGCTCAACACCTGCAACACATCGTTGCGCGGCCTGGCGGTCATCGGCTGGGCCTCCATCATCATGTCGGCGCTGCTGGCGCTGGCGGAGATCATCGCCCGGCACGAACGCAAGATGGAAAGCAGCACGATCCGCGATGCGCTCCTGATGGGCCTCGCCCAAGTGGGCGCGCTGATCCCCGGCGTGTCGCGCTCCGGCTCGACGCTGACGGCGGCGCTGTTCCTCAACTTCAAGCGCGAGGAAGCGGCGCGCTTCTCGTTCCTCCTCGGCCTGCCTGCGATCACGGCGGCGGGCCTCAAGGAGCTATGGGTGCTCTACCACGCCGGACTGGATTCCTACGCATGGTCGGTGCTGGCGCTCGGGCTGTTCGTCGCCAGCCTTTCAGCCTTCGTCGCCATCTGGAGCCTGTTGCGGATTCTGGAAAGCTTCTCGGCCTGGCCGTTCGTGGCTTACCGTTTTGCAATGGGCGTGGTGCTGGTCGGCGGGCTTTACCTCGGCCTGCTGGCGTAACGGGCTGGTATAAATCGCGCCCCCCCCCGAAGCATACAGGAGGGCGCGAACGTCACGGCGAACCGTAGTTACGGCTTGGGCGTAGGCGTTTCGGCCGTGCTGGGCGGCAGCACCGGATAGACGACCTTCGGCTGCTCCCCGGTCAGGCTCTTGAGGAAGGCGACGATCTTGCTCACCTCGCCATCGTCCAGCTTGGCGCCGAGCTGAGCCGATCCCATGACGGCCACCGCCTGCTTGAGATCCCACGACTTGCCGGTATGGAAATAGGGCGCCGTCAGTTCGATGTTTCTCAACGTCGGCACCTTGTAGACATACTCGTCGTCCTTGGACTTCGTGACCTCGATACGGCCCTTATCCGCGGGCGGCAGGAATTCCGCGCCGGGCTTTTCGGCCACACCGAACGGCGCGTATCTGCCGCCGCCGATATTGACGCCGCTATGGCAAGTGGCGCAGCCCTTATCCACGAACAGCTTGAGGCCGGCCTTCTGGTCCGCGTTCAGCGCCTTGTCATCGCCCTTGAGATATTTGTCGAAGGGCGCGTTGGGCGTCGTCAGCGTTGTCTCGAACACGGCGATGGCTTTCGTCACGTTGCCGATCACGATGGGATCGGCCTCGCCGGGAAACGCCGCTTCGAATTTCGGCTTATAGCCGGGGATTTTCTTCAGCATCTCCACCACATGCGGATGGGTTGAGGCCATCTCGATGGGATTGACCATCGGCCCGCCCGCCTGCTCCACCAGATCCTTGGCGCGGCCGTCCCAGAACTGCGCGGTATTGAATACCGAATTCAGCACGGTGGGTGCATTGCGTCCGCCCTTCTGCCAGCGGTGGCCGACAGACGTCTCCATGCCGTCAACACCGCCCAGGCCAACCTGATGGCACGAGTTGCAACTGACGGTATGGCTTTCGGACAGGCGCGGATCGAAATAGAGCGCCGCGCCCAGTTCGGCCTTGGCGGGCGTCGCAGGGTTGCCTTCCAGCGCGGGGGCCTTGTCCGGGATGGGCTGGAACAGCTCCTTCGCCTGTTTGCGCAAGTCGTCCTCCGCCAGCGCCGGCGTTGCCGCCAGAAACACGCCCGCAAAGGCCAAAATCCAATAAGGCCTCATGTGCCGTCCTCCTTCATGTGAGATTGCCGTATGGGGAAAATCATTGCGGCGGAAGGCTCTCACACCTAAGCTGACAGAATGCTGACTACTTTTGTTAGCGTTTCGTTAGCAATTTTTCAGCTTAGGCAGGACATGCAAAAATGGAGCCGCGATCTTTTGGACGGCAAATGGCCGCATCACCTCCCTTATGCTACTGCGTTTCATCCGCATAGCCGGAAAAACACTATTCCATAACACATATTCACTTTTATGTGAGAACGCAAGACTCCTTATCCCCGTAAAAATTGCCTTTTTCCCGCAAAACGAGTGGCGCCGCAAATAACGCGCCACAGTACGCGGTTCTTTACCAGCACCCCCGCCAATGCCGCTTGAGCCTTGGCCGCGCAGCGCCTATAAAGCGCCATGAGCAGCGGCAATGTCCCATTCCTGAAAATGAACGGGCTCGGCAATGATTTTGCCGTGTTCGACGCGCGTGTGCGCACGATCGCCATCAGTGCGGACATGGCGCGCCGCGTGGCTGACCGCGAGCACGGCGCCGGCGCCGATCAGGTGATCTTCCTGGAGCCGTCGAGCCGCGCCGATGTGTTCATGCGCATCCTTAATGCCGATGGCTCGGAGGTCGCCGCCTGCGGCAACGCTACCCGCTGCATCGCCATGCTGCTGGCTAAGGAGACCGGGCGGCCGGACGTGACCATCGAGACTGCCGCCGGGCTGCTGACGGCGCACGTGGGCGAACACGGCCTCATCAGTGCCGATATGGGCCAGCCGCGCTTTGGCTGGGCAGAAATTCCGCTGGCGCGCCAAATGGATACGGCGGCGCTCGATTTTCGCGTGGAAGTGCCCGGCTGTCCCGCGCTGGAGCGGCCCAGCGCCGTCAATGTGGGCAATCCGCACTGCATTTTCTGGGTCGAAAGCCACGCGCCTTATGATCTCGCCCGCATCGGCCCCCGCGTCGAAACGGATGCGCTGTTTCCCGAGCGGGTGAACGTGATGCTGGCCCGCGTGGTCTCGCCGGAGCTGATCGAATTGGCCGTGTGGGAGCGCGGCGCCGGTCTCACCCGCGCTTGCGGCACAGGGGCCGTCGCCACGGCGGTCGCCGCCGCGCGCATCGGCCTTGCCTCGCGCAACGTCACAGTGCAGCTCCCCGGCGGGCGCCTCCAGGTGGAATGGCGGGCATGCGATAACCATATCATTATGACCGGACCGGCCGAACTTGAATACGCCGGCGAATACTCACCAGCGGATGGCACCGTTACGGGTGCACAAAAGAGATGAAGGACACGCGCTTTCTCACATTCGGCTGCCGCCTCAACGCCTACGAAACCCAGGCGATGCGCGACCGTGCGCGCGAGGCGGGGCTGGAGGGCGCAGTGATCGTCAATAGCTGCGCGGTGACGGGCGAGGCGGTGCGGCAGGCGCGGCAGGCGATCCGCAGGGCGCGGCGCGAGGCTCCCCACGCTAAAATTATCGTGACCGGCTGTGCGGCACAGACCCAGCCCGAAGTTTTCGCCGCCATGCCCGAGGTGGACCACGTCATCGGCAATGGCGAAAAGCTCAGCGCGGCGGTGTTCAACGATCTGGCGGACGGCTCGGCGGAGCGCCAGCGCGTCGGCGATATCATGCAGCGGGCCGAAACTGCACACCATTTCATCGACGGTTTCGGCAGCCGGGCGCGCGCTTACGTGCAGGTGCAGAACGGCTGCGACCATCGCTGCACGTTCTGCATAATCCCGTTCGGACGCGGCCCGTCGCGGTCGCAGCCGGCGGACACCATCATCACCCAGGTGCGCGGCCTCGTGGCGCGCGGCCACGCCGAAATCGTGCTGACCGGCGTCGATATCACCGCTTACGGCGCCGATCTCGGCGGCGAACTCAGCCTCGGCGGCCTGGTGCGCGCCATTTTGCGGCAGGTTCCCGAATTGCGCCGCCTGCGGCTGTCCTCCATCGACACCATCGAGGCGGACGCCAGCCTGCTCGCTGCCATCGCGGAGGAAGAACGGCTGATGCCGCACCTGCACCTGTCGCTCCAGTCGGGCGACGACATGATCCTGAAGCGCATGCGCCGGCGTCACAGCCGCGCCGATGCCGTGGCGTTCTGCGAGGCCGCGCGGCGGCTACGCCCGGACATCACCTTCGGCGCCGACCTCATCGCCGGTTTCCCGACCGAAAGCGAAAACATGTTCGAGAATACAACGCGCCTTGTCGAGGACTGCGGTCTGGCATTCCTGCATGTGTTTCCGTTCTCGCCGCGTCCCGGAACGCCGGCCGCGCGCATGCCGCAGCACGCGCCGCAGCTCGTCAAGGAGCGCGCCCAGCGCCTGCGCCAGCATGGCGACACCGCCGTGACCCGGCATCTCGACCGCTTTGCCGGGCAGACCGTCGAATTGCTGATGGAAAATGCCTCACAGGGCCGCGCCGCGGATTTTACGGAGATGACGGTGGATCGCGAAATGCAGGCGGGGGCTTTCGTGCATGCACGGGTTGACGGACATCGGGGCGGCAAGCTGCTCGGGGCAGCCCTGGCATGAGCGAAGGCAAAAAGCCCGGCTTTTTCGGCCGGCTGTTCAGATCGGAAAAGCCCGCCGCCGCGCCCGCCGGTGAGGTGAGCGCGTTTGCGGAACCTGTGCCGCTGGCGGAAACCACCAACTCCCCTGCCCCCGTGGCGCGGAGCGAGGCCATCCCGGAAGCGCCAGAGTTTGCGGCAGAGAGCGGGGCCGGCGCGGAAACGCTGACGGCGGCCGGCGAAGCTATCGAGGACGCCCCAGCGCCTTTGCCGCTGAGCGAGGCTGTCCCGGAAACGCCGGCCACACCCGCCATGCGCGCACCGGCGCCTGACGCAGCGAGCGAATCCGTCCCGGAAGCGCCCGCCGCAAATGCACCCGATCCCGCCGGACCGGCACCGGAAAAGAGCTGGTTCCAGCGCCTGCGCGAGGGACTGAGCAAGACGTCGTCCAAGCTGACCACCAGCCTCACGACGCTGTTCACCCACCGCAAACTCGACGGCGATACGCTTGAGGAACTGGAAGACATCCTGATCCAGGCCGATTTCGGCGTGGAAACCTCGGCGAAGATCACGGCCGCCATCCGCTCGGGGCGCTATAATAAGGAGATTTCGCCGCAGGAAGTGCGCGAAATCCTGGCGAGCGAGATCGAGAAAATCCTCACCCCCCTCGCCGCGCC
Source organism: uncultured Alphaproteobacteria bacterium (assembly GCA_963827885.1). Classification (GTDB taxonomy): domain Bacteria; phylum Pseudomonadota; class Alphaproteobacteria; order Rhizobiales; family Rhodomicrobiaceae; genus CAWHDD01. The sequence continues at coordinate 46,813 of CAWHDD010000005.1, forward strand.
GCTGAGCTTCGGCGACGAACACCGCCCGCACGTCATCCTGGTGGTTGGCGTCAACGGCACCGGCAAGACCACCACCATCGGCAAGCTGGCCAACGATCTCACCAAGGCCGGCAAGCGCGTGATGCTGGCCGCCGGCGACACTTTCCGCGCGGCCGCCATCGAGCAGCTCAAGATTTGGGGCGAGCGTAGCGGCGCCGCCGTCGTCTCGGGCGCGGACGGAGCCGACGCCGCCGGCCTGGTCTTCGACGCCCTGCGCCGGGCCCGCGAGGATGGCTGCGACGTGCTCATCATCGACACAGCGGGCAGGCTGCAAAATAAAGCATACCTGATGGCTGAGCTTGAAAAAATCATCAGGGTATTGAAAAAATTGGATGAAAGCGCACCTCATACCGTGCTGCTGACGCTGGACGCCACGACAGGACAGAACGCGCTGAACCAGGTGGAAATGTTCGGCCGGACGGCCGGAGTGACGGGGCTGGTGATGACCAAGCTGGACGGCACCGCGCGCGGCGGCATCCTGGTGGCCATCGCGGCCAAACATGGGCTTCCCGTGCACGCCATCGGCGTGGGCGAGGGCATCGACGATTTGCAGACCTTCAGCGCCAGGGAATACGCCCGGGCGATTACCGCTGGATAATATGTTAGCCGGTGCATTTTCCGCCTCTATTGAGCCGGAATGCCGCCTTAGGTTTCGCCTCCAGAAACCGGTTCCCGCCCCTGCGGCGGCTGTGGACGGAACGTCAGAGTATTACCAATTGTGTTCCGGCGCTGCCGGTTTTGGGATAAGGTAAACGGATGTCAATTAAAGAACTGACCAAGACCGGCCCGAGCCTCAATATCATGCTGTTCAAGTTCCTCACCGAACTGGGGCCGGTGGGCATCTTCTTCGTCACCAATCTGAAGTTCGGCTTCTTCAAGGGAACCGCCGCCTTCATGATTTCCACGGTGATCGCCCTGATCGCCAGCCTGGTGGTGCTGCGCAAAGTCCCGGTCGTGCCGCTGATCACGGCGGTGTTCGTCATCTCGCTCGGCGCCATGACACTCTTCCTGGAGGACACGACCTTCATGAAGCTCAAGCCCACGCTGCTCAACCTGTGCTTCGCCACGCTGCTCTTGGGCGGTCTGGCCTCCGGGCGGCTGTTCCTGAAAACGGTGTTTGGTGAATTCCTGCTGATCGAGGAGGAAGGCTGGCGCAAGCTCACCGTGCGCTGGGGCGGCTTTTTCGTGCTGCTCGCCGTCCTGAACGAAATCGTGTGGCGCACCGTTTCGGACGATGCGTGGGTGCTGTTCAAATTCGTCGGCATCTTCCCGCTGACGCTGATTTTCAGCTTACTGCAATTCCCGCTGATCCAGCGCTACCAGATCAGCGGCGAAGGCGACGCCGGCCAGCCGCCCGAAGCGGCGGCCTGAGCTGTTCCCGGAGTGAGAAATGGGCGGGGCGTTCTCAGACGCGGCCCCGCGCATAGCCCTCGTCCCCTCTATTTGATCAACTGCTGCAACTCCTTGAATTCCGCCGTCCCGGCCTTGTCGAGCCACTCGAACATCACCATTTCGCCGCTCACCAGCACCGCCCCTTGCGCCTCCAGACGCCGCAGCGCGATGTCGATGTTCCGCTGGCCGCGCGACGACACAACGTCGGCAACGACGAAGGTCTGGAAACCGTCCGCCAGCAGGTCGAGCACCGTTTGCGCCACGCAGACATGCGCCTCCATGCCCGCCACGACGATCTGATCGCGGCCATCGGCTCGCAGCGCCTCGAAGCGGTGGCGCAGACGCTCTTCCCGCAGGCAGGAAAAATGCACCTTGTCGATGACCACCGCGCCGTTCCCCAGCGCGTGTTTCACCGGCGCAACCGTCGCCCCCAGCCCGCGCGGGTACTGCTCGGACACCGTAACCGGCACATCCAGCCGCCGGGCGATGGTGATGAGGCGCGCGGCCGCCGCGATCAACGCCTCGTGGTCCGCCACGGCGGGCGCCAGCTTTTCCTGGATGTCGATGATGTGCAGGTGGGCGTTGTCCCGGTTCATGCGCATGGGGCGTTTTCCTCTGGTCTAAGCGGGCCTTTTTTTGGCAGGCCAACGAATGCCTGCTTGGATTCTTTTATTTTGGCAGAGTTCTTTTGCCAAGCCGGCAAGACCTCTTTGGCGAACTCTGCTTAGGGTTCGGACGAAGGCAGCGGCGCCGCATCGCGCCCCGCCTTGGCCACGCGGTAATAGGCCCACAGCAGCCGCGCCGCCGCGCTGCGATGGGGCCGCCACGGCTCGGCCATGGCTTGCAGAGCCTTCTCGCCGGGCCGTTCGGGCAGGTCGAATGCCAGCCGCACGGCCTCCTGCAACGCCACGTCCTTGCCGGGGAGGATGTCGGGGTGGCCGAGGGCGAACATCAGGTAGACCTCGGCGGTCCAGGGGCCGATGCCCTTGATGGCGGTGAGTTGGGCCGCCGCTTCGGCCGCGCCGAGCCCGTGGAAACTGTCGAGATCGAGCTGCCCCGCCACGGCGGCCCCGGCCACGGCGCGCAGCGTGCGGATTTTCGGCGCCGAATAGCCGGCCGCCTTCAGCGCCGCGTCGTCCGCCTCCGCGATTGCTGCCGGCGTTATGGCCCCCAGCGCGCTTTCACAGCGGTTGTATATCGCGCGCCCGGCGGCGACGGAAATCTGCTGGCCGGTGATCACCCAGACGAGGCCGGAAAAGCCCTCGTCGAGCCAGCGCAGCGTGATGCTGCCCGTCGCGGCGCGCACCCGTTCGAATTCCGGCCGCGCCGCCACCAGCGCGTCGAGATGGGCATCGAGATCGGCGTCGCTCTTGATGAGGCGGCCGGCTGAGAGCAGTTTCCGCCTCCGCCGCACCGGACCGCCGCTGCCGTTTTTTGCCTCGTGCAGCCGGAGTCAAGTTCGCACCCCATTTGCTGCGCGCACGCAAGCGAACTTGCCTCCAAAAAGGTGCGTTAGATTCAATAAGTTGCTCGCACACCTCATGGCTAAGAAATCCTATGAGCGCTCGCGGCAGAGGGGCTAGGATTTCCCGCCGGGCGTACTTGCCGCGCGCCGCCTGTTACGCCGCGTCCGCCATTCCTGAGACCAGCAAAGCGAAGGCCTGACACAGCGCCACCTCCCTCAAACGATCGTAGCGCCCGGAAACACCCGCGTGCCCGGCCTTCATGTTGGTCTTGAACAGCAGCAGGCTCTCATTCGTTTTCATCGCCCTGAGCTTGGCCACCCACTTGGCCGGCTCCCAATAGGTGACGCGCGGATCGGTCAGCCCGGCGAGCACCAGCATATGCGGGTAATGCTGGGCACTGACATTGTCATAGGGCGAATAGGCGGCGATGGTCTCGAAGTCCGCCTTCGAGGTGATGGGATTGCCCCATTCGGGCCACTCCGGCGGCGTGAGCGGCAGGGTGCCGTCCAGCATGGTGGTCAGGCAATCGACGAACGGCACATTGGCGATAATGCCGCTGAACAGCCCCGGCGCCATGTTGGCGGCGGCGCCCATCAGCATGCCGCCGGCCGATGCGCCCTCGGCCACGATACGCCCGCGCCGCGTCAGGCCGATGATGGCCAGATATTTGGCCGCCGTGATGAAGTCCTTGAAGGTGTTAATCTTTTTATCGCGCTTGCCGTCCCTATACCAGCCATAGCCCTTGTCCTTGCCGCCGCGGATGTGGGCGATGGCGTAGATGAAGCCCCGGTCCACGAGACTGAGATCCCTGGTGGAGAAGCTAGCGGGGATGGTGACGCCGTAGGAGCCGTAGCCGTACAGCAGCACGGGCGCCGAGCCGTTGAGCGGCGTGGTGATGCGATAGAGCAGCGAAATGGGCACCATCTCGCCATCTTCGGCGGGTGCATACAGCCGCCGCGTCACGTAATTCGCCGGATTGTGGCCGCTGGGCACCTCCTGCGTCTTGCGCAGCACACGCTGGCGGCTTTCCATGCCGTAGTCGAACACCTGCTCCGGAGTAGTCATCGAGGAATAGTGGAAACGCAGCGTCTGCGTGTCGAACTCATAGCTGGAGGGTATCGACAGCGAATAGGCCTCTTCCCGGAACGCGATCTCGTGCTCGACGCCATCGGCGAAGCGCCGGATGACGATGCGCGGCAAGCCGTGCTCAAGCTCCAGCCGCACCAGATGATCGCGGAAGGCGGTGATATCCAGAATCAGACGGCCCTGGCAATGGGGTTCGATCTCGCGCCAGTTCTCGCGGCCCGGACTGGCCACCGGCGCCGTCATGATTTTGAAGTCCTCGGCGCCGCCGGCGTTGGTCAGAATGATGAAATCATCGCCGCGATGCTCGACCTGGTATTCCTCGCCGGCCAGGCGCGGCGCGATCAGCACCGGCGCCTCGCGGGGCTTCGTGGCGTCGATGACGCGCACCTCGCTGGTTTCGCTCTCGTGGGAGACGATCACGATGAACCGGCGGCTTTGCGTCAGCCCAACGCCAACGCTGAAGCCGGGATCGGGCTCTTCATAAATCAGCGCGTCGCTGGACACCGGCGTGCCCATTTCGTGGCGGAAGACCTGGCGCGAGCGGTGGTGCTCGTCGAGCTTGGTATAGAACAGGAAGCCGCCCGCCGCGGACCAGACCGCGCCGCCCTCGGCATCGGGGATCTCATCGGCCAGATCGGCGCCGCTCGCCAAATCGCGGAAGCGGATGGAGTAATATTCGGAACCGCTGGTGTCCACTGCATAAGCCGCAATGGTGTGGTCCGGCGAGGGATACACGCTGCTCAGACGGAAATACGAATGGCCGGCGGCCAGCCGGTTGCCGTCTACCAGCACACGGGGATCGCCGCCGCTGCGCGGTTCGCGGCAGAACTGGCGGTGCTGACCGCCCTCCACATAGCGGTAGAAATAGGACCAGCAGCCATCGGGCACCGGCACGCTGGCGTCGTTCTCCTTCAGGCGGCCCTTCATTTCGTTGAAAAGCTTGTCCTGCAAGGCCGCCAGCGGCGCGGTGAGCCTGGCGGCATAGGCGTTCTCCGCCTCCAGATAGTCATTGATGGCGGTGTCCAGGGTGGACGGATCGCGCATCACTTCCTGCCAGTTGGCGGCGCGCAGCCAAGCATAATCGTCCCGGCGGGTAATGCCGTGGCGGGTGTCGAGAACCGGGCGCTGCGCGGCGCGCGGCGGGCCCTCTTCATCTTTCAAAAGCGTCGTGATCATCGCCGTCAAACTAGTCATGACGATCCGGCAATCGCAAGCCAATTCTGGGGGCGGATACTGGCATTTCACCTTCCGGCGGGATTGGGAAATGGTGTGCTGCCCGCTCCTCCGCTCCCCGCGCGATTTTGCCGCATCGTCTGTCTGCGGTCTTGCCCCATCTCTTGGCTGGGCTCTAAGCAGAGTTTCCCGGAGCAGTCCACGGCGGCGCTGCGGCCTTGAAGTTGAAATGAGGGACGGATGGCGGACATCACCATTTATACGGGTCAGTTTTGCGGCTACTGCGCGCGGGCCAAGGCGCTGCTGGACCGGAAAGGCGCGGCCTACCGCGAAATCGACGTGTCGTCGAGCCCGGCGGCGCGTGCCGAAATGATCGAGGCGGCGGGCGGGCGCCATACGGTGCCGCAGATTTTCATCGGCGGCCGTCACGTCGGCGGCTGCGACGATCTTTACGCGCTGGACTCCAGGGGCGCGCTCGATCCGCTGCTGGCCGCCTGAGCAGCCGGCAAATAACAGCTTATCCAGAATGGCTATTTTCGCCAGAAAATAGGGCTGCTATTCTCTGGAAAAGGCTATCGGAAGGAACCTGGAATCATGGCGGGCAAGACACGCTTCCGCGCAGGATTAGTGCAACTGCGAACGACGCGTTCGCCGGAGGCCAACCTCGCGGCAACGTCGGCGCTGATCCGCGACGCGGCGGCCAGGGGCGCGCAGTATGTGCAGACGCCGGAAAATACGCTGCTGATGGAGCCGGACAAAGAACGGCTGCTGGCGGTGCTGCGGCCGGAAGCGGAAACCCTGGCGCTCATCGCCTATTGCCAGCTCGCCGGCGAGTTGGGCATCTGGCTGCATATCGGCTCGCTGGCGATCCTCGTGGGCGAGCGGCGGGCGGCCAACCGGACGTTTCTCATCTCGCCCTCGGGGACGGTGACGGCGCGCTATGACAAAATCCACATGTTCGACGTGGACCTGCCGGGCGGCGAATCCCATCGCAAATCAGCCACTTACGAGCCGGGAAAAGCTGCGGTGCTGGCGAAGCTGCCCTGGGGTACGCTGGGGCTGACCATCTGCTACGACCTGCGCTTCCCCGAGCAGTTCAAGGCGCTGGCGCTGGGCGGCGCGGATTTCATCACGGTGCCGTCGGCCTTCACCAGGCAGACCGGCGAGGCGCATTGGCACATCCTGCTCAGGGCGCGCGCCATCGAGACGGGCAGCTTCATCTTCGCCGCCGCGCAAGGGGGACGCCACGACTCGGGCCGCACGACCTACGGGCACAGCCTGATCGTGTCGCCGTGGGGGGAGATTCTCGGCGGAGGCGGGGACCGAGCCGGGCGTGATCACCGCCGATATCGACGCAGGCCTGGCGGCCGAATGCCGGCAGCGCATTCCGGCGCTGGCGCATGTGCGCGAATTCGGCGTGGTGCATGCACCGGGGGACGGCGTGTAGGCGCGGGTGGTGATTTCTGACGCTAGCGCGGCGCGGCCCTTGCTGGCGAGGCCGGCGAATGCGGGTTGTTCGTCATCGCGGCATCCCCAAGCTCATACATCCATTCACCTGCCCGATATTGCACCCAATCTCTGCCCTTATGGCTACACCGTATTGCCGGAGTACATGAGAGAGGGCGTGTTGCATGCATGCGGCAACGCCCGTCCTGGCCGTAAGGCTGGATTGACCGGCTGCCGGTCAGACGGAGAGCATCACAGCTTCTTCGCCGCCATGAAATAATTCACGTCCGTATCGCCCGACAGCCGCCACTCGCCGGTGAGCGGGCGGTATACACAGCCGCGCGTATCGGCAACCGTGAGACCCGCAGCGGATACAGCGCGCGCCAATTCATCGGGCTTGACGAATTTCTCCCAGTGGTGCGTGCCCCTGGGCAGCCAGCGCAGCACGTATTCGGCGCCGATGATGGCCATGGCGTAGGACTTGAGCGTGCGGTTGAGCGTGGACAGCAGAACGATGCCGCCAGGCTTCACCGCCGCCGCGCAGGAGCGGATGAAGGCGCCCAGGTCCGGCACGTGTTCGACGACTTCCATGGACACGACGACGTCGAAGCTTTCGCCCTGCGCCGCCAGATCCTCCGCACCGCCGGTCAGATAACGCATGGTCAGCCCTTGGCCGGCGGCATGCTGGCGCGCCACTTCGATGCTCTCCGCCAGCGGGTCGAGCCCAGTCACCGCCGCGCCGAAGTTTTGCCAGCGGCTCGCACAGCAAGCCGCCGCCGCAGCCGATATCGGCGAGCGTCAGGCCGTCCAGCGGCTGCGCGGCGCGGGCATCGCGGCCGAAATGGCGGATGAGATGTTCGCGGATGTAGCCCAGCCGCACGGGGCCAAGCGCATGCAGCGGTTTGAATGGGCCGGTGGGGTTCCACCAATCGGCGGCGGTGGCCTTGAAGGTGGCAAGTTCGCCGGGATCGACGCTGGAGGCGGGATAGGATCGGGTTTCAGTCATGGCGTTCATAAGGGAGCTCACGCCATGTCTGTCAAGCCGGAATGGCGCCGCGCTATCCACGAAAGCCGGCACCGTTATCGCGGAAGGCAGGCGCGGCCGGATGAAGCGGCGAAGCGTCAGCTATTCAGCTTCGCCCCGGCCGCCTTGATGCCGTCTTCGACGAAAGCGTTGGCGCTCGCGCCGGTCAGTTGCGCCTTGATGATCTGCTGCGCGGCGTTGACGGCGATATCCACCGAGCGGTTGCGAACTTCGTCGATCACCTGCGCCTCGGCACGGGCGATCTTGTCCTCGGCCAGCTTGGCGCGCCGTTTCAGCATTTCCTCGAACGCCACCCGCGTTTCCCGCGCATAGGCATCCGCGTCACGCTTGGCCTGAGCGATGATGTCCTCGACCTCGCGCTCGGCGTCGCGCTGCTTGCGCTTATAGTCCTTTAGGATGGCTTCCGCTTCCTCGCGCAGGCGGCGGGCATCTTCGAGCTGCTTGCGAATCTCGGCCGCGCGGTTGTCCAGCGCCACGCCGATCTTGTTGAAAACTTTCAGATACAACAGGACGCCAATGAAACCGAAAAGCCCCACGGCCACCCAAAATTCGGGATCTGCGAACATGGCGTTCTATTCCGTTTGAAGTGAACTGGCTGATTGCCGGGCGGCCTGGCTGACGGCGGTCTGCACAGCGGAAGCCGCCGGCCCAGCGCCGATGAGCTTCTCCACCAGAGCCTGCGCGGTCTCCGTGGCGATGCGCTCGATCTCGTCGAAGCTTTTCTGCCGGATTTCCTGAACGGCAGCCTCGGCCTTGGCGGTTTTCGCGGCGGTCTCGTGCTCGGCGGCGGCTTTCTCGGCGGCAAGCTTGGCCGCGAGATCGTTGCGCGTCTGATTGGCGATGCCGTGCGCCCGCCCGCGCGCCTCCGCCAGCGCCTGTTCGTAGGCGGTGATGGCGGCGTCGGTCTTCTCCTTTAGCCACTTGGCCTCGGCGAGATCGGCGGCGACGCGGTCCTCACGCTCGGTAATCACGGAGCCGATGCGCGGCAGAGCCACGCGCGACAGGATCACGTACAGCGCGATGAAGGTGATGGCCAGCCAGATGAGCTGCGGCGCAAAGGTGGCCGGATCTAGTTGCGGCATGGATGCTTCCCGGAAACAGGAATTAGCGGCCGCCCGCTCCAGGGATCGCTTGCCACAAGCGATCCCACGGCGCCGTCACGGCCTGAAGGGAAAGCGGCCCGGATGAGCCGCTTCTGCCTTAGCTGAACAGAATCATGAAGGCCACGATCAGGCCGAACAGGCCGGTCGCTTCCGCCAGCGCGAAGCCGAGCAGCAGGTTCGGGAACTGGCCCTGAGCCGCCGACGGGTTGCGCAGCGCGCCCGCCAGATAGCTGCCGAAGATGTTGCCGATGCCGAGACCGGCTCCGATGAGCGCGAGCGAAGCGAGGCCGGCGCCGATGAATTTTGCTGCTGCGGGATCCATTTGAACTCTCCTTAGTTAAGCTGTGGGTAGCGGGTTAGTGATGCATATGCAATGCATCGTTGAGATAGACGCAGGTCAGAACCGCGAACACGAACGCTTGCAGGAACGCGACCAGCAGTTCCAGGCCGGTAAAGGCCACGACGAACACCAGCGGTGCCCAGCCGCCGATCAGCCCCAGCGCCACCACGAAGCTGCCGAACACTTTCAGCAGAGTATGGCCCGCCATCATATTGGCGAAAAGACGGACGGAGAGGCTGATGGGGCGCACGAAATAGGAGAACACCTCGATCGGCACCAGCACCGGCAGCAGCCAAATGGGCACGCCCGCCGGCACGAAATGGCGCAGGAAGCCCGCCCCATTCTTGACGAAGCCGACCGCCGTGACGCCCAGGAACACCGTGAGGGCCAGGGCGAAGGTGACGATGATGTGGCTGGTGACGGTGAACGCGCCGGGCGCGAGGCCGAGCAGGTTCGCGGTCAGAATGAACACGAACAGCGTGAAAATGAAGGGAAAGAACGGCTTACCCGCGTCCCCGACGTTATCGCCCACCATCTTGGCGACGAATTCGTAGGACAGCTCGGCCATGGATTGCAGCTTGCCGGGAACCAGCGAGCGCTCGCGCATGGCGAGAATGAGGAATGAGGAAACCGCCGCGACACAAATCACCATCCACAGCGCGGAGTTGGTGAAGGAGGCGTTGACGCCGCCGAAATGGATGGGCACCAGTTCCTGGATTTGGAATTGATGCAACGGATTGAAGTGACCGTGTTCTGCTGCCACGTCAATTCCTCGCTTTCAGTTTCTCTGGCGCGGCTCAGACAGCCCGCGCCGCAGCTTCATTTATCGCCCTGCCGCCGCTGCATTTCCTGAGCGGCACGCACGGCGTTGACAATCCCGGCCGCGCTCCCCAGCAGCAGGCAGACGATGAGCGCGAACGGCCCCGTATGCCACCACTGATCGAGCCCATAACCAAGCAGGCCGCCGAGCACAAAGCCCGCGACCATCTCAACGGACAACCGAAAGGCCATCCCCATCGCCTGCCCCCTCGCGTCCGGTCCGGCATCCGGGCGGCTCTTGGGCGTGGCGTCATCGAGTTTGGCGCCAAGCTTATCGAGCCTGTCCTTCAGCGCGCGGCGATCCGCCTCCGGGATAATCCCTTTTTCGTCGCCGGGATCGGAGGCAGGTGTCATCGCTTTTACCGTGGGGGAGATCGACGGTGATGTTTAACTCTCGAATTTCGTCGCGACCTTAGTCAGCCGCGCCCGCAGTGTCAAGGCTGCGCAGCCACAGTCAGGCCCTTGTTCGCGTGTAAAATTCCAATAAATTTGCTCTGACTGCCTGCTGGTGTATCAGAATTCCGGCAGCGCCGTGTCTCCGGCGCCCAGGGCGCGCTGCATCAGAACGCTGTCAACCCAGCGGCCAAATTTGAAGCCGGCCGATTTCAAAGTGCCGGCGCGGGCAAATCCGAGCCTTGTATGCAAGCGGATGGAGGCGGTGTTGGCGCTGTCTCCAATGACGGCGATCATTTGCCGGTGGCCGGACAACTCACAGCGGGCGATCAGCTCACTCAGCAGCCGTGTACCCAGCCCCTGCGCCGCGAAGGTCGGATCGAGATAAATCGAATCCTCCAGTGTATACCGGTAGGCGCTGCGCAGGCGGTAAGGCGCGGCATATGCATACCCGGCGACGCAATCCGCACACTTCATCACGATATAGGGCAGCCGCCGCGCCCTGATGTCTTCATAGCGCGCCAGCATGTCCGCCTCGGACGGGGCCGTCTCCTCAAAGCTGGCAAGGCCGGTCTGCACGTGGTGGTCGTATATCGCGGTCACGGCCGCAATGTCTGCTGGGCCGCAATCGGCGATTTCCATTCCGGTGTCTGACATGGCAATTGTCCGCGCTATCCCCGCGAGGGTTTACTCCCCTTCCTCAGCGGCTGACAAGCACGGCACCCTGCAATCCGGCCTGTCCGCCGCGATCCAGCACCGCGCGCGCCTCACGCTCCGCCGCGAACGGCCCGATGCTCACCCGGTGCATGACATCATTTCCCATGGTGACCTGGGTCACTTCCACCGGACCATAGGCGGCGATCTTGCGGCGCACCTGCTCGGCATTGGCGGCGTCGCGGAAGACGCCCGCCTGGATGAACACGCCGCGCGGGCGCGGAGCGGGCTGCGCCTGCGGATAGACCGGCCGCGAAGCCGAGGCATTCATCACCAGCCCGCGAGAGGCCGGCGGTGCCTTCTGCATCGCCTGTTTTACCTCGGAATAGGCGCCACTCGGTGCCGGACCAGCCGCCATCACAGGCATCTTGCCCTTCGCCATTCTGGCGGGCGGCTCCAGCCCGGCGATCAGCGGCTTGCTGGCCTCCACCTGCGTCACCCACGGCTGCCGCGCCAGCACCTTGCGCTCGTAGCGGTCGTCGCCATCCAGCGGCGCGTTGCCCGCATATTGCACGCGCACCAGCCCCGTGCCCTTGGTCTTGATGTCCAGCAGCTCGGCGGCCTTCTCGGACATATCCAGGATGCGGTCTTTTTTATACGGACCGCGGTCGTTGATGCGCACGATGATGGAGCGCTGGTTATTCAGATTGGTCACGCGCACATAGCTGGGGATCGGCAGCGTCGGATGCGCGGCGGTGAGCGAATTCATGTCGTAGACCTCGCCGTTGGAGGTCTTGCGGCCGTGGAACATCACGCCGTACCAGGAGGCCATGCCGACCTTGTCGTAGGTGGGGTCTTCCTTGGGCACGTAGATGTCGCCGGCTGACATTATAAGGAGCGCCCAGCTTGAACACGCCGCCGCCCTTGGGCACCGGCTCGCCCAGCGCCACCACGCGCGGGCTGAAGCCCAGGGACTCGTCCCGGAGCTGGGAGGAACCGCCCGGCGTCATGGAGTCCGAACAGCCGGCGAGCGAAACCGCCAGCCCGGCACCCGCCAGGGCGTTGAAAAGCCACGGCAACCGGGAATCAATGAAGGACAAATGAGGCTTCCGCCCGCAACGCGCTATGCTCAAGCTAAAATCTCCGCTGACAGATCGAACGCGACGGGTGAGAGGCAGCGGACAAAAACCAGCGCCACCCCGGCATTCGACTGAACTGCTTGCTGAGGCTCAACCTCAGATAGCACACTCCAAGCGCAAAACTACCAAAAGTTGGTAAACGGCGCTGGATTTCCCCGTCATCATCAAGGACTTGTCCACTGATTCGGGTGGCTTTGAGGCAGGGGAAGCGCCTAAGTCTCATTGTCCCCGCCATCTTCTTTAACCGTGCGGCGCCATCGCCCATGGCGGCGCTAGCTGTCTGTGCCATTAAGGGATAAGAGAAGTTTGATGAGCTTGGCAGCGACGGTCCCGGTCCCATGAAGAATTATGAAGGCTCAAGCTTCGCGGCGCGGCTGCGCAAGGAAATACAGGGTGATGTGCATTTCGACGTCCTGACCAGGGCGCGGTATGCAACGGACGCCTCCCGGTATCAGATCATGCCGCTGGGCGTGGTGCTGCCGAGGACCGAGGCTGATATCGCCATCACGGCCAAGCTGGCGGCGGCGGAGAACATCCCGCTGGTGCCGCGCGGCGCGGGCACGTCCAGCGCCGGGCAGACGGTCAGCGAAGGTCTCATCGTCGATTTCTCCAAATATCTCAACCAGTTGCACTTTTATGACCTGCGCTCCATGACCTGCGCCGTGCAGCCGGGCATGACGCTGGGCGCGCTCAACGCCGAGCTGATGCCCCACGGCGTGTGGTTCCCGGTCAACGTCGGCCCGCGCAGCCAGTCCACCTTCGGCGGCCTGTGCGGCAACAACGCCCTCGGCCCACGCGCCCTGCGTTACGGCGCCATGCGCGACAATATCAGTGCCATCGACGCCGTGCTGGCGGACGGCAGCGAGATGTGCTTCGGCGAGATCCGCGAGGACGCCTTCAGCGGCCATTCCGGCGAGGATGAGGACGACCTCGCCTTCGAGCTGCTGCAAATCGGCGAGCGCTACGAGAGCGTCATCCGCGAGGCGATAGCGGACCGTCCGCGCCTCGCCAGCGGCTATCACCTCGGCTCGCTGCTGCCAGAAGCCGGCGCGCACAATCTGGCGCCGCTGCTGATCGGCTCGGAGGGGACGCTCGCCCTGTCCAAGCGCATCGAGCTGACCATCCAGCCGCTGCCGCGCAACTGGGCGCTGGGCATCTGCCATTTCGACAGTCTGCGCCAGGCGCTGCGCTGCGTCGCGCCCATCACCGCGCTGAAACCCTCCGTCATCGACCTCATCGAGGCGGACGCGCTGCGCCTCGCCGGCGCCGATCCGCGCCACGCCAAAACGGTGGAGCGCTGCCTGCGCGGCGGCGGCGGGCATACGCTGCTGGTGGTGGAATTCGGCGAGGATAATCAGGTCGAGAACGCCAAGCGGCTGAAGACGCTGACGGAAATCATCCGCAAGGAGGGCGGCTCGCGCGGCTTCGTCGAGGCGGTGGGCGCGGAAATGCAGCACGCCATCTGGGAGGCGCGCGACGCGGCGCATCAGGCGCTGACCCGGCGTTTCGGCGGCACCGGCCTGCCCTTCCTGGACGACTGCACCCTGCCCTTCGGCGAACTGATGTACTTCACCTCCCGCGTGGCCGAGCGCTTCCGCGAGCACAACATCGCCTGCTCGTGGACCGGCTTCGCGCTGGAGGACGCCATGTCGCTGCGGCCGTTCTACAAGGGCGACGCCAATCTCAGCCGCGCCGCCATCCGGGCGCTGGCGGAGGAAATGACGCTGGTGGTGCGCAAGTCGAAGGGCGCGCTGGCGGCCGGACGGGGCAGCGGTCTGGCGCGCTCGGAGTTCAACGACGGCAATCACGGCCGCGCCGCCATGGCGGTGTTCGAGGAGATCAAGGCGCTGCTGGACCCGGAGGGGCGGCTAAATCCGGCCAAGGTGGTGTTCGCGCCGCGCGCCGACGATCCGCTGCTGAAGCGGGGCGGCATTGGCGCGGATGCCCCCGCTATCACCCCTGCCCTGCAATGGCTAGACGCGCCCGGCGGCAACCCAGTCCTGGCGATGGCCGGTTCCTGCGACGGCGCCGGGCTATGCCGCAAGCTGGAAGGCGGCGGCATGTGCCCCGCCTTCCGCATCACGCGCGACGAGAACCATTCGCCGCGAGGCATGGCCAACAGCGTGCGCGCCGCGCTTTCGGGCGATGCGGCGGGCGCGTGGGGGACGAAGGCGCTGGCCGATGCCTTCCGCTATTGCGTGTCGTGCAAGGCGTGCCAGAGCGAATGCCCCATGGGCGTGGACATCGCGCGGCTGAAGATCGAGGTGCTGGCCGCCTCCGCCCAGCGCAACGGCCTCGCCACGGCGGACAAGATTTTCGCCTACCTGCCCCACTACGCGGCGGCGCTGCGGCGCGTCCGCTGGGTGCTTGCCTTACGCGACGCCATTCCGCCGCTCGCCCGCGTCTCCGAAATGCTCACCGGCATTTCCGCCGATCGCGCCCTGCCCCGCTGGCGCGGCAAGCGCTTCCGCGCGGCGGAGCAAGGCCCGGCGGACGGGCGGCCGGTGGTGCTGTTCGGCGATACCTTCAACCTCAACTTCGAGCCGGATAACCTCCGCTCGGCGGCGGAGGTGCTGGCCGCCGCCGGCTATCGCGTCAGCCATCTCGCCGCGCCGCAGGGCGAGCGCCCCATCTGCTGCGGGCGGACATTCCTCAGCGCCGGCCTTGTGGATAAAGCGCGCATCGAGGCCGAGCGCTTCCTCAAGGCCGCCGCGCCGCATCTCGAAGCCGGCACGCCCATCGTCGGCCTGGAACCGGCCTGCATCTCCACGGTGCGCGACGAATTTTTCTCGCTTCTCCCGCGCGAAGATGCCGCCAGGCTGAGCCGCCAAACCTACCTGTTCGAAGAGTTCATCATGCGGGAGCATGGGGAGGGACGTTTTGCCGCACCCCTGAAACCTGTGGAGGCCAAGGCGCTGCTGCATGGCCACTGCCATCAAAAAGCGGCCGGCGCCATGGATGCGGTGCGCGGCGCGCTGTCGCTCATCCCCGGCCTGGAGGTGGCGGACATCGAGACCGGCTGCTGCGGCATGGCTGGCGGATTCGGTTATGCCCGCGAAACCATGGAAATCTCGCTGGCCATGGGCGAGGCGGCGCTGTTCCCGGCCATTCGCGCGGCGGATCGCGACACCCTGCTGGTCGCCGATGGTTTCTCCTGCCGGCAGCAGATCCGCGACGGCACGGGGCGCACCTGCCGCCATGCCGCAGGGCTATTCAAATTGGCGATTAACACGAAATGAACAGAATGCATAATTATGCGTTGTTATAGCGAATTCTGTTTTTTCACCCCCTGAGCGTAACGAAGCAAACCATGTCATCTCCTGTTCCCATTCCGCGACAGTCGTTGCACGATGAATTGTTGTCCCGCATCCGTTCGCTGATCATCGACGGCGATCTCCGCCCCGGCGCCAAGGTGCCCGAGCGCGAGCTTTGCAGCCGCTTCAGCGTCTCGCGCACGCCCTTGCGCGAAGCCCTGAAAGTACTCGCCGCCGAGGGGCTGGTGCGTCTGCCGCCCAACCGCGGCGCCGTCATCTCGGAAGTCCGCATCGACGACCTGGAGGAATGCTTCCAGGTTCTGGCCGAGCTGGAAGCGCTGGCGGCGGAGCTATGCTGCCTCAGCATGACCAGCAGCGAAATCAACACCGCGCGCATTCTGCACGAGCGCATGCGCGCCGAGCACGCCGCCGGGGATTTGCAGGGCTATCACAGGCTGAACCGCGAATGGCACGACGGCATCATCGCCGGCGCGCGCAACCGCGTGCTGGCCGATCAGCATCAGAAGCTGGCGCTGCGGGTGCGGCGCGCGCAACTCATCGCCACGATTTCACGCGAACGCTGGGACGCGGCCCTACAGGAGCACGACGCCATCATCCAGCATCTGGAAGCGCGCGCGGCGGCGGAGCTGGCGCAAGAGATGCGCACGCACATCCTCCATTCGCGCGATTATTACCGCACGATTTTGCCGCGCACGGCCAAGCGCGGCGGTTTGCAGCGTCTGGTGACGCGCAAGCCGTGACGGCTCCGGCGCGGGGGATCGCGTCAGCCGCGAATTGTGCGACTGGCGGCGGACCGCGCGGGCGCGATGACACCCGGCCGCCTTCGACGCCACGGAATGCAGGCGCCGGCAGGCTGCGAGACAGGCGTTATCGGGTGAAATCCCCGGCAGCTTTTCCCCCTGGAAGAAGCTGCCTGCGGGATGGCGGCCTATTCGGCGGCCGACGCGCGGTAAACCGGACGGCTGATCCTGGCTGTGCCGGTCTGGCCGTCGCTGCGCGTCCAATGCACGTTATTGCCGCGCTGCTTACGCATTTCATAGCAGAACGACTGACGCTCCAGCCAATTCTGCCAGCGCTGGCATAGCTGGTTGCCGCTGATCCACCATTTGCCGCGGTCGGACTGGACACTTTCCCCTGCGAGGCTCACCATTTCCTCCGGGCCGGATGCCGACATCGAGCCATTGGCGGCGTAATGGATCGGCAGGGCGCCGATGGGCGTGGCCACATACACGGTCCCGCCGCTGATGGCGTCACGCAAGGTATCGCCTTGCAGCAGGCTGGATTCGGCCTGAGCGGCAGTGGCAGCCAGGACGGACGCGGCGACGGCTAACAATCTTAGGGTTACTAACGGTTTCATTTACACTCCACGGTATTGCAGTGCACCATGGCTGCAGGTTGAATCTGGCCATAATGCGGCATTGACCGCGCGCACGGGTGCTCTTAAACCATTTGGTACCGGAATCAGCACATTTGGTGTAGGTGTTGTGCCATTCTGGAGCAGCGTTACGGAGGGGTGGCCGAGTGGTTGAAGGCACCGGTCTTGAAAACCGGCAAGCGGGCGACCGTTTCGTGGGTTCGAATCCCACCCCCTCCGCCAGTTACGTACAAAACTGCGAACCCCAGGCGTGACGGCGCCTCACGCACAACAGCTTGTCCAAAACATCTTTCTGACCGATGATGCGGATGACGCCGTCATCCGCATCCACGCGATCCAGCAATGTGCCGATACCTGACCACATTGGGGTCATTCGCTGACGCCGATCGGCAAGCATTGGAGCCAAGCGTTGAGGAACACCTCGATCCAGGTGGGGATCAGGAAGGCTCCCGCACCGTTCCGTATGAGGCTGCGGGTGAGAATCCTGCGGCCTAACCTCCAGTATGGGCTTGTGCTGCGTTACGATTTCATTCTTGTAGCCGCGCGACGCGGATGCCTGGTACAACCCGCCGGAAGTTTGCACCCGCTTGCCACTGACTCGCGAGCGAACTTGCCTCGCGGGGCGTACCAGTGGCGCTGAAATACGAATACTCGTGTCCTAATGTTTGTGCCGGTGATGCATGTCCGGCGTGTGCGGATGCCTGTGTGCCTGCCGCGCATGCCGGTGGGGATGGGTATGCGGCTCGCCGGCGGGATCGTGCGGACTGTGCTGGTGAACGTGGTGTTCGTCGTGGATATGCGGATGGGTGTGCTCCACGGGTTCGTGCACATGACCGTGGGCGTGGTTCTCGGTAAGGTGAAGCCACACGCCGATGGCCATCAGGGTACCGGCGGCGAGGAGCTGAATGGTCAGCGGCTCCCGCAGGAACACCACGGCCACGAGGGTGCCGAGAAACGGCGCGGTCGAGAAATAAGCGCCGGTGCGCGCCGTCCCGAGATGGCGCAGGGCCAGAACGAACAGCGCCAGGCTGACGCCATATCCGAGAAAGCCGATCGCACCGGCGGCGGCGGTCACGGAAAAACCGGGCAGATGTCCGCCGGCCGAAAGACCAAGCGCCAGATTGACCGGGCCGGCGATCAGGCCCTTCAGCTCGACGATTTGCAGCGGATCGGCGAGCGAGACTTTGCGCGTCAGATTGTTGTCGAGGCCCCAGGCGATGCAGGCGCCGGTGATGGCGATGGGGCCGGAAAGCCCCTGCAAGCTGGGCTCGCCGGACCAGGAGAGCACAAAGGCGCCCGCGATCAGGCACGCCATGCCGGCCGCAATGCGGCGATCGAAGTTCTCATGGAAGATGAACCATGCCATCAGCGCGGTCGCGGCGCCTTCGAGCGTGAGGAGAAGGGATGCGGTTGCGGCATCGGTCCGCGCCAGTCCCGTCATGAGCAGAACCGGGCCGAGAATGCCGCCCGTTACGATGGCGCCGCCAAGCCAGGGCAGCTCTTTGCGGCTGAGCGCCACCTCGGGAGCATCGGATTGCAGCCCCCGCAGACGGCGGAGACGCCGCAGCATGGCGACGCCCAGTCCCGCGCCGCAATAGAGCAGACCGGCAAGGATGGCCGGGCTGACCGATCCCAGGAGGGCTTTTGCCGCCGGGGTGGAGGCGCCAAACAGCGCGGCGGAGATGAGT
This sequence comes from uncultured Alphaproteobacteria bacterium, assembly GCA_963827885.1. Lineage (GTDB taxonomy): Bacteria > Pseudomonadota > Alphaproteobacteria > Rhizobiales > Rhodomicrobiaceae > CAWHDD01. Next base: position 65,246 of record CAWHDD010000005.1, read on the forward strand.
GCGAGGACGGCGGCGTGGCGATTCATGGGATATGGCTATAATGTGAGGCATGAGGAGGCGGCAACCTTTGCGTTACCGCGCGCGGAAGGCGTGGGCCTGATGGATGCCGCGGCTGCGCCGCAGATCCCATGCCCGCTCCGGTCCAGCGGCATCAATGCGCCACGCCCCGCTCAACAGGCAAACCGGCGGCGCGCCATTCCGGCAGGCCATCCTCCAGGCGGCGGACCGTGAAGCCGTGCGCCCGGAGCAGCGCCACGGCCTCATAGGACAGCACGCAATATGGTCCCCGGCAATAGGCGACGACCTCCTGACCAGGGGGGAAATCGCTGAGCCGCTTCTCCAGCTCGCTCAAGGGCACGTTTATGGCGCCCGGCACATGCCCGAGGGCGAATTCGTCCTCGGGGCGCACGTCGAGGACCGTCACCGTCCCGGCCTGAATCCGCTTCATGAGTTCGGGACGCGACACCGCCTCCAGGCTGTCGCGGTCGTGGAAATAGCCGCGCAGCACGCGCTCGACCTCGGCTGACTGGGTTTCGGCGATCCGCCGCAACGATGCGACCAGGTCAAGAACCGCGTCGTCCGCCAGGGCGTAGAACACGAATTTACCCTCCCGCCGTGCGCTGACCAGTCCAGCGCGCCGCATCTGCTGCAAATGCTGGGAAGCGTTGGCGACCGAGAGTTGCGTGCGGTCCGGCGGCGGTCTCGACGCTGCGTTCGCCCTGGGCGAGCTGCTCCAGCAGTTCCAGCCGCAGCGGATGCGCCACGGCCTTCGCCACGGCCGCGAACTGCTCGAACATCACCCGTTTGGGATTTTTGCTTGACATGGGTTTGGCCATCAGTTCATCATTCAATTGATTTATTGAATATTGGCTGGACGAAGACGTTTCGTCAAGCGCATCGAGCGCAAGGTATCATGACCATGTCCAATTTCCTGCTTGCCCATGAACCCTATATCCGCCTCGGCGCTTTCGCCGCCGTCCTCGCCATCATGGCGCTCTGGGAGCTGCTGGCGCCCCGCCGCATCCAGGCTTTCAGCCGCGCCCGGCGCTGGCCCAGCAATCTCGGTATCGTCGTGCTCAACACGCTGATCCTCCGCCTCATCTTTCCCGTCGGCGGCCGTTGGCCTCGCGCTGACGGTGGAGGCGAAAGGCTGGGGGCTGTTCCAGATGGCGGGGGTGCCGCCCTGGTTCGCCATCATCGCCTCGGTGATCCTCCTCGACCTCGTGATTTATCTCCAGCATGTGCTCGTCCATGCCGTGCCCGCGCTGTGGCGCCTCCACCGCATGCACCACGCCGATCTGGAATTCGACGTCACCACCGGCGCACGCTTTCACCCCATCGAGATCCTGCTGTCCATGGTCATCAAGCTCGGCACGGTCGCGGCGCTTGGCGCGCCCGCTGTCGCCGTGCTCATTTTCGAGGTGCTGCTCAGCGCCACGGCGATGTTCAATCACGGCAATGTGCGGCTGCCTGAGCGCGTGGACCGCCTGTTGCGCTGGATCGTGGTGACGCCGGACATGCACCGCATCCACCACTCCGTGGCGATGCGCGAGACCAACAGCAATTTCGGCTTCAACCTGCCCTGGTGGGACCGGCTGTTCGGCACCTACCGGCCCGAACCGGCGGGCGGCCAGGAGGGCATGACCATCGGCATCGAACAGTTCCGCGATCCGGCGGAGCTGCGGCTTGATCGCATGCTGACTCAGCCGTTCCGCGGCGAAGACCGCACTTATTCTCTCGGCCGCCGGGAGGCCGCCCGAATGACCCTGCGCATTCTTCTTCCACGCCTTGCCCTCGGTTTGGCAATCGCGGGGGCCGCCCTCTGGCTAGCGCTGCATCGCGGCAGCCTCGATGCGGCGCAGATCGAGGATGTCATGCGCGGCCTCGGCGTCTGGGCGCCGGCTGGTTTCGTGCTGCTCTTCGCCATCGGCACGGTGCTGTTCTTTCCCGGCGCACTGTTCGGTCTGGCGGGCGGGGCGCTGTTCGGGCCGGTCTGGGGAACGCTGCTCAATCTGAGCGGCGCAACGCTGGGCGCGACAGCCGCTTTCCTTGCCGGACGCTATCTTGCTGGAGACTGGGTGCGAGGGCGCGGCGGACCAGGGGCTCGAGCGGCTGATCGCCGGTGTGGAGGCGGAGGGCTGGCGGTTCGTCGCCTTCGTGCGGCTGGTGCCGCTGTTTCCCTTCAACCTCAGCAATTACGCGCTCGGCCTGACGCGCATTCCGCTTACGCATTACGTGCTCGCCTCGTTCGCCGCCATGGCGCCGGGCACGCTTGCCTTCACCTGGCTCGGCCATGCGGGCCGCGAGGCTGCTGCCGGCAATGCGGACGCGATCCGTTACGGCCTGCTGGCCCTGGCGCTGCTTGCCGCCATCGCCGTCCTGCCGCGGTTGGTCAGCCGGGCGAGAGTTCCGTAAACCGCGTGAGAAAAGGTACAGGGGGGGAAGTCTACGCACCGGCCGAACCTTTCTGCTGAAGCCGGCCGAGCAGCCCCAATCCGCCTGCGGTGCGGACGGCGAGGTCTTGGGCCGGGCGCCTGAGCGCAGTTTCTCAGTTGTCAGGACACGCGCCCGCAGCGTCTGGCGAGCCGGCGGCTGCCGCGTCTTGCGCACCCCTCCATGCCAATTGGTCGAGGGCCGTCTTCAGCCGGGGAGCGGCAAAATCAACGAACGTGCGGATCTTGGGCGCGACGAGCCGCGCATGCGGGTAGACCAGGTGAACCGGCTGGGGCGGCAGCGTGAAGGTGTCGAGCACTGGCACCAGCTTCCCGTCGCGGATCTGGTCGCTCACCATATAGGACAGCGCAATCGTAATGCCGTGCCCCATTTCGGCGGCCTGTATGGCGGCGGCCGCATCGTTGATCTCGAACGCCGGGTGCAGACTGACGCTGCCCGGCTTCTGCCCGTTCAGGAAGCGCCATTCGCGGTTCGGCATGAGGCCGGTGAAGGCGATCACGGAGTGAACCCGCAGGTCCGCCGGCGACACGGGCGCTCCGCGCCGGGCAAGGTAATCTGGGCTCGCGACCAGGATCCGGTGAACTGCGCCAATCCGCTTGGCGATCAGGTTCGAATCCGGCAGGTGCCCGATGCGCACGGCGACGTCGATCCCTTCCTCGACGAGGTTCACGACCCGGTCCAGCAGGAGAACGGATGCCGTTACGCGCGGGTGCTGACCGAGGAAGCCGCACACGACCGGCGCCAGCGCGGAACGGCCGAATGTCACCGATGCCGTGATGGTGAGGTGGCCCTGCGGCATCGCGGCCTCGCCGATCGCCTCCTTCTCGGCCGCATCGAGATCCGCGAGGACGCGCCGTGCGCTCTCAAGGAAGCGCCGCCCGACATCGGTGATCGTCAGGCTCCGGGTCGTGCGGTTGAAGACGCGCGCGCCGAGCCGGTCCTCCAGCGCCGAGATGGCGCGCGTCACGGCGGGGGGCGACAGGCGCAGCCGCGCGCCGGCCTTGGCGAAGCTGCCGGCGTCCGCCACCGCGATGAAGACCTCGATCTCGTGCAGTCGATCCATTCATTTATTCCTCCTTGCGGAATAAAGTGTTCCATACATCGGGTATTCTTTCAATCATCATAATGAGCCACATTATGGAGGAGCGGGGCCGCGGAGCACCGCACCACCAATCAGGCAAGGACTAAATCTCATGGCTCGTGTTGCCGTTATCGACCCGCAGACCGCCACTGGCGAGGCCAAGCAGCTTCTGGACGCCGTCCAGAGCGGTCTCGGCATGGTTCCAAACTTCATCCGCGTGCTGGCGAATTCCCCGGCCGCGCTGAACGCCTTCCTGGGCCTGCATGGCATCGCCGGGGCGGGCTCGCTCGACCCGAAGACGCGCGAGCGCATCGCGCTCACTGTCGCCGAGCAGAATGCCTGCCAGTACTGCGTGTCCGCGCATACGGCGATTGGCCGTAAGGCCGGTCTCGACAATCAGGAGATGCTCGCCAACCGCATGGGCCGGTCCGTCGGACGCCAAGGCGGAGGCCGCGCTGACCTTCGCCCGCGCGCTCGTCGAGCATACCGGCCAGGTGAGCAAGGCCGAGTTCGACGCGGTTCGCGCGGCGGGCCACTCCGACGCCGAGATCATCGAGATCATCACGCATGTCGCGATGAACATCTTCACCAACCTGCTCGGCAAGGCGACCCAGGTCGAGATCGACTTCCCCAAGATCGAGCTGAACAAGGCCGCGTGAGCATGCGGCAGGCAACCGGGCGCGGCTCCGGCCGCGCCTCTCTTCGCCCGGACAGAGCATGGGGTCGTTAGGAAATACCGGCGTCAGATGACGCAGGATTTTTGTTCGTTTGCAACGCTGGCCGCAGGGCCCGCGCCTCACCCGGACCTCCTGATCCCGGGCTGTAACGCGCGGGCGCAGACCCGCAGGAGGACGTCATGCCACATCATTTCGCGGAGATCGCCTTCACGCCGACGGTGAAGAAGGTGCAGGAGGAGCAGGGCAGCCGGGCGTCGTACGCCCGGATGGAGGACGTGCCGGAGGCGGTGAACCACCGGCTCAGCGAAGCCGAGGCCGGGTTCATCGCGGCTCGCAACTCGCTCTACATGGCCACCGTCAGCGAGACGGGCTGGCCCTACATCCAGCATCGCGGCGGACCGTCGGGTTTCGTGCGCGTACTCGACGAGAACACGATCGGCTTCGCGGATTTCCGCGGCAACCGCCAGTATGTCAGCGTCGGGAACCTGATGACGGACGACCGCGTGTCGCTGTTCTTCATGGATTACCCGAACAAGACCCGTCTGAAGCTGTTCGGCCGTGCCCGGATCATCGGGCTTGACGATCAGGCGGTGCTGTCGCGCCTCGAGACGCCGGATTACCGGGCGCGGGTCGAGCGCGGCTTCGTCATCACGGTCGAGGGCTTCGACTGGAACTGCCCGCAGCACATCACCGAGCGCTATCACGCTCGAGGAGGTGCGCGCGGTGACGGCGCCGCTGACGGCCCGGATCGCCGAGCTTGAAGCCGAACTGGCGCGGCGCGCTGGGTAGGCCGGTGCTACGCATGTTCCGTTACCATGCGCTGGTTCTCGACCGGGCGGGCGGGAGAGCGTTGGCGGCTCCCCTCCGCCTGTCATCAAGAACAGTTGAACACCGCGTGATGTAACGCGCCGCGTGCCGCGAGCGAATTTCCTCATAGTGCCGCCAAGCAATCGTCCCGGGGGCGGCGGCACCGCCCCTTCCCCCCGAGGCATTCAACGCTAAACGAGGAAACTCCCATGAAACTTGCCAACCGTTCCGGCGTCGCCATCGCCGCCGCTGCCGCCGCTCTGTTCCTGGCCGGCGCCGCCATGGCTCCCGCTCATGCCGAGGAAGCCAAGGGCCAGTGTATCGGCGCCAACTCCTGCAAGGGCCAGGGCGCGTGCAAGAGCGCCAGCAACGCCTGCAAAGGGCAGAACACCTGCAAAGGCAAGGGCTTCCTGTCGCTGACCAAGGCCGAGTGCGGCAAGATCAAGGACGCCAAGTTCGAGATGCCGAAAAAGATGTAACCGGCAAGCGGCGAAGGGGCTGGCCGGTGCGGCCAGCCCTGCATTCTCTGGCAGAAAGGGCGTCTTACCATCATGGCCGGTATCAGCACTCGCGGCGCGCCGCCTTACCTCGGCTTCGGCCTGGGCCTGCGCCCGCAGCATTACGCCGAAATCCTCGGCGGCAACCCGCCCGTCGACTGGTTCGAGATCATTTCCGAAAACTACATGGTCCCCGGCGGACGGCCGCTGGCCATGCTGGAGAAAATCCGCGCGCGCTACCCCATCGTCATGCATGGCGTGTCGATGTCCATCGCCTCCACCGCGCCGCTCGACGAGGACTATCTCGGCGCGCTCAAAGCCCTGGCCGCCCGCGTCGAGCCGCAATGGATATCCGACCATCTCTGCTGGACCGGCGTGCATGGCGTGAACCTGCACGATCTGCTGCCGGTCCCCTACACGCATGAGGCGCTCGATCACGTGACGGCGCGCGTGCACAAGGTGCAGGAGCTGCTGGGCCGGCCGCTCACCATTGAAAACGTGTCCAGCTATGTGCGGTTCGGCCGCTCCGATATGACCGAATGGGAGTTCCTGACCGGGCTGGTGCGGCGCACCGGCTGCCGGCTGCTGTTCGACGTGAACAACGTCTTCGTGGGCGCCTTCAACCACGGCTATAATCCGCTCGATTTCATCAACGGCGTGCCGGTGGAAAGCGTCGCGCAGATGCATCTGGCCGGTCATACCGATATGGGCGATTACATCATCGACACCCACGACCATCCCATACGCGCCGAGGTCTGGGAGCTTTACCGCGCCGCTGCCGGGCGCTTCGGCCCGGTTTCCACCATGATCGAACGCGACGATAACATTCCGCCGCTGGCTGAACTGGTGGAGGAACTGGAGCAGGCCCGCGCCATCGCCGCCGGCGTGGAGGAGCGCCGGTCTGAGCAAGCCGCAACCGGAAAGAACCACGCCTAGCGGCGCGCCGCGGGGTAGCCGCCAATTACACATCACCCGGAGGAATTCGTCATGCGCTTCGCTCTACTCATACTCGCCCTGGTCTTCGCGGCTCCCGCGCAGGCGGCTGAACCCGCGCTCATCGTCAAGGAGAGCCGCCTCGGCGTGAAGGAAACGCTCGATGCTCTCGCCGCCGCGCTCGACGCCAAGGGCATCAAGGTTGCCGCCCGCATCGACCACGCCGCCGGTGCCAAGGCGGCCGGCATGGAACTGCGGCCGACGGAGGTGATCTTCTTCGGCAATCCCAAGCTGGGCACGCAGCTGATGCAGGCGGACCAGCGCGCCGGCCTCGACCTGCCCATGAAGGTGCTCGCCTGGCAGGATGCCAGCGGCAAGGTGTTCATCGGTTATGCCGATCCCGCCGCGCTCAAGGCGCGCTATCAGCTCGACGGGCAGGACGCGGTGCTGGCGGCCATGACGCAGGCGCTCGAAGGCCTCACCAAGGCGGCGGCGGGCAAGTAACTGGGGGCGGAGAAAACCATGAACCTCGCTGAACTCCAGGACAGTTTCCAAAAAGCGCTGCTGGCGGGCGACGACGCTGTCCTCGCGGCGCTGGCCGATGGTCCGCGCGCGTCCAGGCAGACGCTGCTCGGCGTCTATCGCGACGGCTACATTCTGCGCCTCATCGAATTCGCCCAGAACGATCACGAATTGCTACGTGTCTATCTCGGCGATGAGGCGTTCGAGGAACTGGTGCGCGCCTGTGCGGCCGCCCATCCCTCGCACACGCGCAATGCCCGCTATTTCTGCGCTCGCCTGCCGGAGTTCCTGGCCGCAGCGCCGCCTTACGACGCCCATCCGCAACTGGCTGAGCTGGCCGCGCTGGAAAAGGCGCTGAACGACGCCTTCGACGCTGCCGATGCGCCCGTGCTCGGCGTCGCCGATGTCGCGGCGCTGCCCGCAGCGGAGTGGCCGGCGCTGACCTTCAGCCCGCATCCTTCAGCGGTCCGGCTCGATTTCAGCACCAACGCCGCTGACATCTGGCGGGCGCTGAAGGACGAGGCCGAACCGCCGGAGCCGTGCGGCCCCGATGAACCGCAGCGCCTGCTCGTGTGGCGCCAGGAAAACGCGAAGTTCCGCGCCTTGGGTGCGGAGGAGGCCATGTTGTGGGACGAGGCCGCCAAGGGCGCATCCTTCGCGGCGCTGTGCGAGATGGCGGCGTTCTACGGCGATCCCGGCGGCGCCGCCCAGCGCGTGGCGGACATCCTGCACGGCTGGATCGCTTCGGATCTACTGGCGGCGCCTGCGTAGCGGACCCCGGCGGCTCAAACCTCCGCGCGCGTCAGCAATGCCGGCAGCTCCGCGAGCGACCGTATCTCGCGGTCCGGCGCGCCCGGCAGCCGCTCGCGGCGCTGGCCGTAACGGTTGCACCACACCACCCGCATACCAAACGCGGAGGCCGCATGCGCGTCCCAGGCGTTCGACGATTGGAACGAGATCGCGCTCGCCGGCATGCCAAGGCGATCAACGGCCAATTGATAGACGCTCGGATGCGGCTTGAAAACGCCGGCCTCCTCCACCGACAGGACGTGATCGACGAGGCTCCCCAGGTTGGAACCGGCGACGGCATCCCGCAGCATCCGCGGCGTGCCGTTGGAGAGAATGGCCGTGACGAAGCCGGCCGCCTTGAGCTGGCGCAATGTCTCCGGCACCTCGGGAAAGCAGGCGAGCGTGCGATAGAGGTCCATCAGGCGGCCGCGCAGCGCCGCATCGTTCAGGCCGAGCGTCTCCATGGCGAAGTCCAGCGCGTCGCCTGTCACCTGCCAGAAGTCGGCGTGCCGCCCCTGGAGACCGCGCAGCCACGTGTATTGCAACTGCTTGTCGCGCCACAGCGCGGTCAGCGCGGCGGCATTATCGCCAAGCGCATCACCGCATCCGGCGGCGGCGGAAGCGAAGTCGAACAGCGTGCCGTAAGCGTCGAAAACGCAGGCGCGGACGGCGATGGGGCGATCTGACATGGTTCAGCTCCGTGGCGGCGATCAACAGCACTTATGCGGGCCGGCAAGGCCCAGGCGTTCCTGCTGGACTGGCGGGCAAGGCACCGAGCCATAGGAACAGAAAACGCAGCAATCGCCGCTCTCCGGCTTCAGCTTCACGCCGCACTGATTGCAGACGTAAAAATACTGGCAAGCATTGACGGGCATCGTCTCAATCGCCGTATGCCCGCATCCGGGGCAGGTGATTGCCGATTGCAGTTCGATCATAGGCCATCCTTCCTCCGCCGCCGCCATTCCCGCATCATACACCTTCCGCCTCACCCGCGCATGCCGCCCACATACGCGGCGGTCAAATGATTGTCCGGCGTTTCGAAGATTTTGCGGCACTGGCCGAATTCGATGAGCGTTCCCGCCCGCTCCCGCACCCAGAAGAACGCGGCATAGTTGGCGATCCGCCGCGCCTGCGCCAGATTGTGGGTGACGATGACCACAGTGTAGCGGCCCCGCAGGCTGGTGATCAGATCCTCCACCACGGCCGACGACAGCGGGTCCAGCGCGCTGCACGGCTCGTCCATCAGCAGCACTCGCGGTTCCAGCGCCAGCGCGCGGGCGATGCACAGGCGCTGCTGCTGTCCGCCCGACAATGCCAGAGCCGGCGCGTCGAGCCGGTCCTTCACCTCCGCCCACAGTCCGGCGGCGGTGAGCGCCCGCTCCATCCGCTCGGATAGCGCCGCGCGGCCGCGCACGCCGTGCTCCCGGAGCGGCATCTCGATATTGCGGCGGATGGAGAGCGGAAACGGATTGGGACGCTGGAAGATCATGCCGGTGTGCCGGCGCAGCGCCTGCACGTCAATGGCGGGATCGCGGATGTCTTGGCCCTCGATGCGCAGGCGGCCCTCCACCTCGCAGCCGGGAACGAGGTCCGTCAGACGGTTGAGCGCGGACAGGAAGCTGGTCTTGCCGCAGCCGGAGGGGCCGATCAGCGCGGTGATGCAGCCGCGATAGATGTCGAGGCTGACATTTTCCAGCGCAGGTTTGCCGCCATACCGGATGGACAGGTTGCCGATCTCGATCAGCGCTTCGGGCGTGCAGCAGGCGGGGCCGGGCTGAACCGCGCCGATGGTGTAGGCTGGTTTGGGGGATTCCATCATGCTGTGTGCAACCTCCGGCCAAGTATGACCTCCGCCAGTCCTTTGGCGGCGCTGTTGATGACGATGAGCAGCGCGATCAGCACCAGCGCGGCGGCGTAGGCGCTTGGCTCGCCTCCCGCGACATTCATGGTCAGATCGTAGATGTGGACAGAGAGCGCGCGGCCCGAGTCCAGCAGCGAGGACGGCGCGCGGTCAACATATCCGCTGGTGAAGATCAGCGCGGCGGTCTCCGCCAGCGCGCGGCCGATGCCCAGCATCAGACCGGCGGCGAGGGCGGGCGCGGCGGCGGGCAGCAGCACCTGGCGCAAGGCGGCCCCGCGCGACAGCCCCAGCGCCGCCGCGCCCAGGCGCCAGTCGCCCGGAACCATGCGCAGGCCCGCCTCGGCGGTGCGGATGAATATGGGCAGCACCATGCAGGCCAGCGTCAGGCCGCCTGACAGGATGGAAAAGCCAAGGCCCAGCCACACGCTGAAAAAGGCGTTGCCGAACAGGCCGAAAACGATGGACGGCACCCCGGCCAGCACGTCCAGGCTGAGCCCGATGAGGCGGGCGAAGCGGCCTCCAGCGCGCGTGAACTCGGACAGCAGGACCGCCGTTGCCAGACCCGCCGGCGCTGCGGCGGCAATCGCCACCGTCAGGATCAGCATGGTGGACACCAGGACCGGGCCGATGCCGCCGCCGCGCCCGGCATTGGCGGGGGCCGAGGTCAGGAACGCCCAGGACAAACGCGGCGCCCCGCGCCACGCGATATCCGCAAGCAGCCACGCGAACGCGCCCGCCACCAGCAGCGCCGCGCCCCACACGGCGAACGTCAGACCTGCGTCCCGCAGGCGCAGGTTGCGTGATTGCGCATGCCGCCGGTCAAACATGGGCGCGGCCCCCGTCAAACCGTCCCGCGAGGGCCGCAAGCGCCAGCACCAGCGCGGTCAGCGTCAAGCCGGAGACGAACAGCGCCGCGCGGTGATCGCCCAGGGCGTAAGCCATCTCAAGGCCGATGTTGGCGGTCAGCGTGCGGACGGGATCGAACAGGCTGGACGGCACCTGCACCACATTGCCGCTGACCATCAGCACTGCCATGGTTTCGCCGAGGGCGCGCGCCGAGGCCAGCAGCAGCCCCGCGAATATGCCGCCGCGCGCCGCCGGCAGGGCAACGCCGAGGATGGTTGCCTCGCGCGACATGCCGAGTGCCGCCGCGCCCCGCCAATAGGATTGCGGCACGCTTTCCAGGGCCGCGTCAGCCGTCAGCGCCACCGTGGGCAGGATCATGAGCGCCAGGATCAGGATGGCCGCCAGCAGGCTCGCGCCGGGCGGCTCCACGCGGGCAATCAGCGGCACGATCACCGTCAGCCCCCAGAAGCCGAGCACGACCGAAGGCATGCCCGCCAGGATGGCCAGCAGCCAGCGGTAGAAGCGGGCGGCGGGCTTGGGCGCGTAGAACCGGCTGAACACCGCCGCCGCCACGCCCAAGGGGCCCGCCAGCAGCACCGCCCCGGCGCACACGGCCAGCGACGCGAAAAGCATCGGCATCAGCCCGTACAGCCCTTGGGCGGGATACCAGCCGGTGCCCGCCAGGAACGGCGCCACGCCCATGTGCCGGAGCACGGGCCAGGACTCCCAGAGCAGGAACAGCACGATCAGCAGCAGGATGCTGGCCGTGGCCGCGGCGCATACCGCCAGCACACGCAGCAGCCATTCGTCACTCCGCGAGGGGGACGAAGAATTGCGCTTCAACGAGATCATGGACATCTTTCGAACGGGCGAAGGCGATGAATTGCGCGGCCAGTTCCGATGGCCCGCCTTTGGTCACCAGATTGAGCGGGCGGGCCAGCGGAAAGCTGCCGTTGCGGACATTTGCCACCGAGGCCGCCACACCGTTGAGCGGCAGCAGCTTGATGGGTGCGCCCTGGCCCGCCTCGAACTCCGCCGCGCCAACCGATACGTAACCGATGGCGCCGGGATTGCCGGCCACCGTCTTGATGCCCTGCTGGTTGTCGCCGATGATGGCCTGGGCCTTGATATCGCTGTTCCTGAGTTTGAAATAGCCGAGGAACAGCTCCAGCGTGGAGCGCCCTTCGGCCTTGCTCACCACGGTAATGCGCCCCGCCTTGCCGCCGGCATCCTTCCAGTCGCTGATTTTGCCGGTGTAGATGGCGGTGATCTGCTCTTCGCTGAGCGCCTGTATGGGATTGTCGCGGTGTACGATGACGCCGATGCCGTCCCGCGCGATGGTGAAGCTCTTGAGGTCCGCCTCGCCGGCGTTCAGGGCACGCGAGGCCATGCCGATATCCGCAAGGCCGCTGCGCGCATCGTTGACGCCTCGCGACGATCCGCCGGTCTGCACATCCACGCGCACGCCGGGGTTGAGCGTCTCGAAGCGCTTGCCGATCTCCGCTACGAGCGGCGCGACGGTGCTGGAGCCGGTCAGCACCAGTTTGCCGCTTCCGGCCCATGCGTTCGAAGACAGCATCAGCGCCAGCGCCGCCACCGCAGCGCGGGATTTCCATTTCATTTCGATGTTTCCTCTGCGAATTCGCGCGGCGGTCAGCAGCAATTACCCTGGCCGTCTGGTGTCACGCTCGTGGCGGCAAAGGGGATGTTCGTGCCGCAGCCGGGGAATACGCCGTAATGCCGGCTGAAATCGCCGATGAAGTCGAAATGGGGCGCGAACCGGCTCTCCTTCAGCATCCGCCAGGTGTTACCGCACACTGGAAAGACGCGGCCCTTCTCGATGCGGTGGTGGCTGTCCAGCTCAAACATATGCGGCGCCTCGGGGATGCCGCCACGGTAGATCACGGCCTGCCCGTAATCCTCGCAGGATGGCTCCAGCCCCTCGATCTTGAACAGCCGGTAGGTCGCCGAGTAGAAGCGCGCCGCGCCGAGCTTTTCCGCGATCGCCGGATCGGTGATTTCCAGCGGGCGGCTGGTTACCAGCCTCGGGTCGCCAAACCCGGACGCTTTGGCGATGGACAGGAAGTCGTTCCAGTACAGCGCGCCGCCGAGGCATTCGCCGTAAATCACCGGATCGTCCTTCACGCCGTCATCGAGACGGCGGTCTGCGTAGACGTCGGCGAAATAGAACTCGCCGCCGGGTTTCAGCAGGTCGAAAACGCCCTTGAAAACAGCGGGCTTGTCGATGGAGAGGTTCACCACGCAATTCGACACGGCAACGTCGAAGCTGCCGGGGGCGAAATCGAGATCGCCGAGTTTCTCGATGAAACCTTGCAGGAACACGGTATTCGGGCGCTCATAGCCGAAACGCTCCATATGCCAGCCGGTATGCGCGCGCGCCGTCTCAAGCTGCTCCGGCGTCATGTCCACGCCCGCCACTTCGCCCCGCGGGCCGGCGAGCTGGGCAAGCGCGTAGACATCGCGCCCCGAACCGCAGCCGAGGTCGAGAATGCGCGCGCCCTCCAGCATCTCCGGCGCCACGAGGCCGCAGCCGTAATATTTGGCCAGCACTTCATCGTGGATGTTGGACAGCAGATCCTTGATGCGCTGCGGCACATTGGCGGGCGTGCAGCAGGCCATGGTTTTGAGGTCGCCGGACCCGCGCAGGATCTTGCCATAGTATTCTTTGACGGCGTCGATTTTCATGAATTCCGTTTCCCGGTTAGTCCGTTGCCGGCCGTTGAGCCAGAAGCCGGCGGAGCGTTGCTGTCTTTGCTCATTCGCGCCGGCGGGCAAAAAAGTTTCAGGCATCACCGTTGTGTGATTGCGATCCTCCGCCGGCCGCGGTAGCCGGGTGGAGCCTCATCTCGCCGCGAGGATGGGGCAGAACAGCGCCGAGGCAGGCTCGCCGGTCTGGTCGTTGTCATTGAAAACGGCGATGTAGTGCAGCGGACCCGGCTCGCGGCCGAAAACCGCCCTGAAATCTGCCGCGACATTGCGTTCCTCGTGCCGCCAGGTTCCGGCCGCACCGCGCCCCTCCAGTTGGATGTAGCGCAGGCTGGCGTAGCGCAGCGAAGGCAGAACCGTCCCCTTTTCGACCGGGGTGGCGCTCCACGCATAGGCCAGCGTTGGCACGTCCCGGTGAAAGAACGACGGTTCGCCAAAGATGAAGAAGATGATGGCGCCGGCATCCTCGCGTCCGGGTGTGCGCAGGTCGCCCGTGGCTTGCAACTGATCGGCCCGCCAATCCCATGTGACGCGGGTCAGCTCCTGCGGAGCAACGTTCAACTGCTGATACAGGCCCGACGCCGATCTGTTGGGCGTGCTGCGCAGGCACAAGCCGTGGACGCTGCTCTCAGCCGCGAGGACGTTGGCTCCGGTGAAATCCACGCGCTCGGCGGTGGTCGGCATCCGGGCCGGGTCCGCGAGCATGGTCTGGGCGGCGGCGTTCCCCGCAAACCATACGGAAATCAGCAGGCTGGCGGCGATCACTTGGCAAGCGGAACGCAACATCATTTTTAAGCCTGCATCAGGAGCAGCGGCAGCGTGCGTCACTGGTTGTTCCATTCGGCGCGAAGGCGGGCGGCGACGGCGCCATAGGTGCTCACGCCGTAGGGGATGAGGAAGGTGAGCGCGATTTTCGTCCAATCGGCCGGCGCGGCGCCGGTCAGAGCCTCCCCCTGGTTGATCAGGTTGAGAAGCGTTCCAACCACGATGGTCACCCGCAGCGAGCTGAGCGGCACGCCGTCGGAGGTGGCATAGCGCCAAATACGCTGGCCGAGCGGTGCTCCATGCATCTGTCTAGCTCCCCAGTCAGCGGCCGCGCTCCTGCGGCCAGCGCAATAGGTGTTTGCCGGCGAGGGCGCCAATCCCGGTCAGCACCGCCACCGAGCCGAACTGCCAGACCAGCACCATGATGCTGGCATCCTCGCCATGGAACAGCCGCAGCGCGGCGGCGGCCAGGGCAGCGGCGGCCAGCGCGGCAAGCGCGGTGGTGGTGACCGGCGCAATGGGCGCGCCCCGCCGGATCATGGCGAGCATCAGCACGCCGGGCACGATGCTCACCAGCAGAATGGCCGGGAAACAGACAAGGTCGGGCACCAGCGTCAGCCCCTCCGGTCGGGCGCGCAGCCACGCCTGCCAGCATCCGCCGCCGAGGCTCCCCAGCCACAAGGCCAGGGCCGGCAGCGGCGCCAGCCGTTCCCATAACGGCCGGCCCGGACACCCGGCGCAGAAGGCCGCCGCTGCCGCCAGCATGCTGGTCATGAAGGCGGCGCCGATTTCGGCGAGAAAGGCCGGCTCGGCCATCTTGGCCTGGATATCGGGGCGCAGCCCCATGGCCATGACCACGATGGCCATGTAGGCGGTGGAGATCGCCAGCCAGGACATCGCCCGCCACGCAGGCGGCGCGAGGCGGCGCACCGGCGGGGCGTTGGCGGAGAGGGTGCGGATGAGGTCTTCGGTTCGCATCCGTTCAAGTCTTCCTGTTGAGCGTTTCACGCATTGCTTTCACAGCCCGGTGCACGGTGACCTTGAGAGCTGTAACGCTTTTGCCTGCCACCGCGGAAGCCTCCTGAAGCGACAGACCCTGGACCTTCAGCAGCTCGACGGCCTGCCGCTGTCCGGCCGGCAGATCCGCCATGGCGCGGCGGATGGCCTCCTGGTCGTCGCTGTGGTCCTGCTCGTTCTTCGTATCCGCCCCGTCAAAGGTTTCAGGCATGATATCGACGGTGGTTTCGTTGACGCCGCGGGCGGCATTCCGGCGGGCGGCGTCGGCGATGCGGCGCGCGGCAATGGTCATCAGCCAGGGCATGAAGGGCCGGGCGGGATCGTAGGTATGGCGCACGGAATGCACGGATAGCAGGATGTCCTGCACGATGTCGTCGGCGTCCTGATGCGTCCGCCAGCGGTAACGCACAACGCGCCGCAGCTCCGGCAGCAGCTCGGCGAGCAGCCGCGCATAGGCGGCGCTGTCGCCGTCCTGAGCGGCCCGCATCATCGTCCGCCAGTTCTCTTCGCGCGTTTTGGCGCTGTCGTCGTTCATGACCGGCCTTGTAGTTCGTGGATGAAACGGCTGCGGCGGGCGGGCTGACGGCTCAAACTATCCGATAACATCCCGCGGCTCCAACAGACTTGGCTGACGAGGTTTTACTTTCCGGCATCACGATTATGTCACTCCGTGCTGGCCTCAGGATTGCGCCGCGCCGGGTAACTTTCGCGCGCTGGCCGCGAATTGTTCTTCGGAGGTGCATGCCAATGACATTCGCTGACAATATCCTGGACCGTATCGGCCGTTTCATCGCCAGACGGCTTGAGGCTCCCGCCAGCGGATACGAGCCGTTCACCCCATCCGATCCCGAAACGCTGCGGCGCACGCTCCAGCCCGCCGATGTGCTGCTGGTGGAGAGCAATCAGAAGGTCTCCACCGCCATCAAATATTTGACTCAGTCAACCTGGTCGCACGCGGCGCTTTACGCCGGCAGCCTGCTGGGCGAACCGGCGGATGGCGGCGAGCCGCTGACGCTGATCGAGGCCAATCTCGGCGAGGGCGTGGTGGCCGTGCCGCTCTCCAGATATGCGTCCTACAATACGCGCATCTGCCGTCCCGCCGGCCTGACCAGCGAGGAGCAGGCCCAGGTGGTGCGTTACGCGGCCGCGCGCATCGGCGATCAATACGACACGCGCCATCTCATCGACCTGGCGCGCTATCTGTTTCCCACGCCGCCGGTGCCGGTGCGCTGGCGCCGCCGCATGATCGCTCTCGGCTCGGGCGACCCCACGCGGACCATCTGCTCGACGCTCATCGCACAGGCGTTTCAGAGCGTGCGCTATCCGATCCTGCCCTGTGTCGAGCGCATCCCCGGCCGCCGCGTGTGCCGAGAGCGCCTACAGCGTGGGGGAAATCCTGCATATCCGGCACCACAGCCTGTTCACGCCGAGGGATTTCGACCTCTCGCCGTATTTTCAGGTGGTGAAGCCGGCGATTGAGAACGGCTTTGACCATCGCAAGCTGAACTGGGCGGACGGGGCTGAGGGCGCGCGCTACGTTTGCGAATGAGGTTCGCGCACCCCTGGCGGCCTCAGCGCTGCGTATCGTTGAGCCGCCAGTCGTAGGCGTAATCGCCAATGGACGTCGCGCCCGCGAGCTTGGCGGCGAGGTCCGGCGCCGCGTAACGGCGCAGGTGGCGCAGCACGCCCTCGTCATTGCCGCCGAAGTCCTCCTTGAACCAGTTGTAGATCGACGACGCCGTGACGCCACCCGCCGCGTTCACGCCGCGCGGATGGTTGATATACGCCTTCGCTCCGGCGTCGAGCTGGGTGTTGAGCCTGGCGCCGGTGAACGCCTCTGCGCCGAGGTTCGGGCAGCCGATGGAGGCGCAGTTGACGGCGTAATGCACGCGCGGGTCTTTGAACACGCGGCGGAGAATGCCGTGCTCGATGTCGTCCAGGCTGAGTTCGACGCCCTTCAGCGTGACCGCCTTGGCTTTCCAGGGACCGCCGGTGAACGAGGCGAACAGGCCGCCGCCCAGCGAGATGTCCTTGATCGACCTCACCGGATAGCGGTCCAGCACGATGTCGATGGTCCTGGCGTTGTAGAGGTTGGCGAGGAAGGCGAACTGCTCCGGCCGGTCGAGCACGCCGGGGTCCGCCTGCTCCAGGCCGCGGATGTAGGACTTCAGCGCCGCATGCCCGCCAACCTTGAACGCCTGGTAATCGACGCGGTTGAGGCCATCGGCGCCGGGCTTCACGTAGGTCTTGAGCAGCCGGTCCCAGGCGGAGTGATCCAGCGTCCGGGTTGAACCTGCCGCCGCCTTGGCGAACAGGTCTGCCGGCTCGCTGGCGCGGGCGCTTCCGGGCGCCGCCAGCGAAATCAGCAGCAGCGTGAGGATTGCATGGCGAAATTTGAACATGGCTGTCTTTCCTATATCTGGTCGTGGGGTGAAATCGGGTCCAGCCGGCGGGGAACCGGGGTCAGGCCATTGCGGCGCGCCGGCGCATCGCCGCCGAGGACACGCCGCACCGCCTCGGCGGGCCAGCCGCGCCGGGATTGCGGCGCGCATCCCGCCAGTTCATCGCGCAAGGAGTTCAGGGACGCGGCGTCGTCCACGTCGTACCATTCGGGCAGCAGATGCACGCTCAGGCCGGCGTCCGTTGCGCGGGCGAGCGTCAGGCGAAGCACACCGGGCGTACTCCAGGGGATGCCGGTGAACAGCGCCGCGTGGTCCGCCCGCACGCCGATCATGGTGTAGCCGCCGTCCGCGCTTGGGCCGAGCACAACGCGCTCCCCGCCCTGCCGCAACGTTTCCACGGCTTCGGCGAGGATGTCCGGCGGCAGCGTCGGCGCATCGGCGCCCATCAGGATGACGCCCTCATGGCCCCGCGCCAGGAGTTCCAGGATCGCCGTGCGCATGGCAGCGCCCAGATCGGCGCCATGCTGCGGCACGAGGGTGAAGGACGCCGGAAGCAGGCGCCGCAGCTCTTCTCCGGCGTCGGCGGGGCGGTACAGGGCGTAGGGGCGAATGTTGTGGTGCCGCCGCGTTTCCTCGATGCCCGCCGCCACGTCCTGGAGAAAGGCGGCCGACAGACGCGCGGCCAGCTCCGGCCCTACCTGCGCCGCCAGCCGCGTTTTACTCACGCCGATGCGCGGCGGTTTGCACATCACGCCAATGGCAATGGTCATGGTTTTCATCTCCCGTCTGGACACTCAGGCCGCGTTCCGCCGCTCGAAGCGCTTGCGCAGCGGGATGGCGGCCAGCGACAGCAGCGCCAGCCCGGTGAGCGCCGCGATGATTTCCGGCGTGAAGATCGAGCCGGCCGACAGCTCGCCGCCCTTGTCGAGAACGCGGCCGAGCCCCGCGCCCGACAGCGAAAATACCAGCGTGCCGGGCAGGATGCCGAACAGCGTGGTCAGCACGTAGGTCGAGAGCCGCACGCCCGCGAAGGCCGGGATGAGGTTGACGAAGAAGAACGGGAACAGCGGCACCAGCCGCAGCACCAGGAGGTAGGACCAGGCGTTCTGCTGGATGTTGGCGGCGAGGTTTTTGGCCTGCGGCCCCAGCCGCTCCAGCGCCGCGTCGCCGAAGATGAGGCGGGCGAACAGGAAGACGAGCGTGGCGCCCGCCGTGGCGCTGACGGTGGTCAGCATCGTGCCGGTCGCGGCGCCGAACAGGAAGCCGCCTGTGAGGCTCAGGATCGCCGCCCCTGGCACGGAGAAGGCGACGGCGGCGATGTAGATCGCGGCATAGGCCAGCACGGCGAGGACGAAGTTGTCTTGCACGAACGCGGTCAGCGTCTGCCGGTGGGCCTTGATGGTCTCCAGCGACAGCACATCGCCGAGGCCGGACAGCCGCAGCCCGGCAACGGCGCCGATGGCGGCCAGCACCAGCCAGAAGCGGCGGTCGTGGAAGAGTGCAGCGAGTTTCATGAGAGGAAATCCTTTTAAGCTAGGTTTCAAGGGATTCGATAACCCCGATGCTTCCGCCGGGTGCCGCTCCCCCTCACCCTGTCCCTCTCCCGCGAGGGGAGAGGGGACGATGTGGCGAGGGACTGCCCCCTTTCCCTCTCCCTTGATGGGAGAGGGTGGCGCCGCAGGCGCCGGGTGAGGGTGTGGCCGCGGACTCGGCGCTTGCCAGCGGAAACATCGGGTCATCAGGTCAGGGAACGATGCGCTGCACGAGGCGGACGAGCGTGCGCACACGCGAGCCGAACAGCGCGGGCGTATAATAACTGCCTGCCACCCGCTTGGAGATTTCCGAGCGCGTCGGATAGGGCGCGATCATGCCGGCGATGGCTAAGAGTTTCAGGCCGCTGGAGATGGCCAGTCCCCACAGGGCGATCATTTCGCCGGCATGCGGGCCAACGATGGTGGCGCCCAGGATTTTGCCCTTTGCGCCGGCGATGACTTTGATCAGCCCCTCGGTGCGCCGCTCCGTCTGAGCGCGGTCGTTGTCCTCGAACGCCTCCGTCAGCACCGTCACCTTGTGGCCCTGCGTCCTGGCGTCCTCTTCCGTGAGCCCCACATGCGCCAGCTCTGGATCGGCATAGGTGCACCAGGGCAGCGCCGTGTAATCCGTCTTCGCCTGGCGCAGCCGAACAGCGCGTTGCGGATGACGATGCCCGCGTGATAGCCCGCGATATGGGTGAACTGCGGCCCGCCCGCCACGTCGCCGATGGCGTAGACCCGCTTATTTGTGGTGCGCAGCCGGGCATCGACGGTCACGCCCTTGTGGTTATAGGCGATGCCGGCCGCCTCCAGATCGAGGCCCTTGGTCACCGGCTTGCGGCCTGTGGCAATCAGCAGGTGGCTGCCCTGGATGACCGTCTCGCCGCCATCGTCTTCCACGCTGACAGCGACGCCAGCGGCGGTTTTGCGGACGGCTTTCACCGAGGTGCTTTCGTACAGCTCGACGCCATCCGCCAGCAGCGACCGGCGCACCACCTCGACCGCCTCCGGCTCGTCGCGCGGCAGCAGCGTCAGCCGCTCGACGATGCTCACGCGCGCGCCCAGCCGCCGGAAGGATTGCGCCATCTCGACGCCAATCGGCCCGCCTCCCGCGACGATGAGATGCGCGGGCCGCTCCCGCAGCTCGAACACGGTCTCGTTGGTCAGATACGGCGTGCTGTCAAGGCCGGGGATGGGCGGCACGGCGGCGGTGGAGCCGGTGGCGATGACGAAGCGGCGCGCCTTGATGTGGTAAGGGCCGGCCTCGACGGTGTGCTCCGACTGGAAACGCGCCGGCGCCCGGATAACGCGCACGCCCAGCGCCTCGAAGCGCTCGACGCTGTCATGGGGGGCGATGGCGGCGATGACGCCATGCACGTGATCGTGCACGCGGCCGAAATTGCCCTCCGGCTGGGCGCTGCCGGTGGCGTGCCCCCGATGCAGTGCATGCGCATCATGGGCGGCGGCGATCAGCGCCTTGGACGGCACGCAGCCGGTGTTCAGGCAATCGCCGCCCATTTTGTGCTTCTCGATCAGGACAACGGACGCGCCCATCTGCACGGCGGCGGCCGCGACGGACAGGCCGCCGGAACCGGCGCCGATGATGCAGAGATCGGTTTTGATGCCGCCGCTGCCGGACACAATCGATTTGCGGACGCTGCTGTTCATGGGCTGATGTTTCATAATATGCTTCCCGCTGCCGGATGTTTCTAATGAACTCATTGGCAACTTCGCGGGATGGCGCGCCGTGGTTACAGAGATCACGGCCAAGTGATCGTTTCGTATTGGTGCGTGAATTACAGTGCACAATGCTTCACAGCGGCGTGAAAGCTGCGTCAATATCGTGTTATTCTGGGATATGTGGCTCACGGAGCGGCGGTGCGGACAGCTTCGCGGCCGATGATGTAAAGAATTTTGACGGCGGCGCGCACGGTGCCGTTAACCGTGCCGGAGATTTTCGACCGTCCAATGCGGCGGCGGTAGCTGACCGGCAGCTCCAGACATCTCAGCCCGCGTTTGACCGCGCGGACCTGCATCTCCACGGTCCAGCCGAAATTCCGGTCCTCCATGCCGAGCCGGTCAAGCGCCTCCCGGCGGATGGCGCGGAACGGGCCGAGATCGGTGAAGCGGACGCCCCAGATCAGCCGTATCAGCCGGCAGGCGAGCCAGTTGCCGGCAATCTGCTGCGGCGTCAGCGAGCCCTTTTCGCGAGGGCCGAGGGTGCGCGAACCGATCACCAGATCGGCCCGGCCTTCGGCAATTGGGGCAACGAGCTCCGCCATTTCAGAAGCGTCGTCGCTGCCGTCCGCATCGAGGAACACCACAACATCGCAGGGCGGCAAGGCGGCGATGCCCGTCAGGCAGGCGATGCCATAGCCGCTGCGCGGTTCGCGGATGACGGCCGCGCCATGACGGGTGGCCACGGCGGCGGTTCCATCGGTGGAGTTGTGATCGACGACGATGACAGGCGAGGCCCACGCCGGGATGGCCGGAAGCACCCGCTCCAAGCCGCCGGCTTCATTTCTCGCCGGGATGACAACGCCAACGCGCAAGGGAAGCGAACTCATGGGCGGACTCCTGGGATCAACGAGCGGCTGACGGGCGAACGCAGTCCGCGCCGGGCGAGCCAGCCGGCAACCGGCAGCCAGTGAACGAGGGCGATGCCGTAAAAGAACAGATCGCTCCACTCGGTTTGCCAGAGCGGAAAGAACAGGTAGTAGGCGGGCAGCAGCGCCGAGGCGGCGAGCAGCGGCCAGCATCGCGTCAGCGCCGCCAGCGGCAGGAACCATGCGGCGTACCAGGGGAACTGCGCGGGGGAGAGGAAGAAAACCGCCGCCGCCACGATCAAGGCCCGGTCAGCCAATTCCGTGAGCGTTGCCACCGGACGGATGGCAACGGCGAGCGCCGTGAGCCCGCCAATCGCCGCCAGCGTTATCCTGAGATACCGCTCGCTGGCGGCTGCGTCCGGGAAGGCGGTGTGCAGCCCCCAGTTCGCCCAGGCGAACACACCGTTATTGTTGGCCCAGCCGCTCGCGTAAGCGGCAACGCCGGATTTTCCGGCCAGGGCGGAGGCGAGAAGCGGCGCGGTTGTCAGCATAAGCACGGCGGTGAGCGCGGCGCCGGCCGGGATCAGCCGCCGCCAATCGGCAAGCAACGGCCGCAGGATCATCGGCGCGAGCAGCACCGGCCACAGCTTCACCCCGGCGGCCAGTCCCGCGAGCACGCTTGCAGCGATGAAGCGTTTGCGGCTGGCAGCGAGCAATGCCCCCAGCACCAGCGGCGGCAGCAGGGCGTCGGAATGCGCGGCATTGATGAGCACGATGCTCACGAACGGATTGCACCAGTAAAGCGCGGCCCAGAGCGGCGATGCGCCCATCCGCCTCAGCAGCGCGAGGAGCAGCAGCGGCGTGGCGATTTCGGCGGTGAAAAAGGCAACGCGCAGCCCGGTCAGGCTCCATGGGGCGATGAGATGCGCGATGGCGAAAACCGCTTCGGCGGTACCGGGATAGATGCTGCGCAGCTCTGGGAAATTGATGCGGGTGAGGGTGTCCCGGCCTTCAATGGCCAGCGCCTGCAAAACCGGCGGCAGATTGGCGTCCGCCAGCGCCTGTGCCGGTGAATATGTGTATGGGTTGTAACCGTGGGCGAGGACCGCGCCATCCCAGAGATAGCGGTGGAAATCGTCCTCGATCATTGGCGGCGCGGCCAGCCAGAGCAGCCGCAGGGCGATGCCCGCCGCGATCATGAAACCCAGCGCCTTCGCTTGTGGGTCCGCCCTCACAAACGCAGGGGTGAGCGTGAGGATCGCAGCGGTGGGTATGGCGGTGAGCAGGATCAGCGGCAAAATCGTGCCGGCCGGAGCTGCATGGGTCATGCCAGGGGCGAGAATGGCGAGGGCAAACTGGCTTGCCGCGACAGCCGCAGCCGCTACGGCAAGCCACGCCTGATCGCCTTGGCGCGCCCAGCGCTCAAGCATCGCGTGCCGCGCCGCACACGCCGCCGCCGAGGACGCAGAACGTCGAGCAATAGGGATGGGCGAGCGGCACGGCGCGGCTGGCTTCGGCCAGCGTGCCGCCAAGCTCGAAGCGGCGGTCGTAGGGAAGGATGGTGCACGCCGCAACCGCAGGCCGGTCAGCGCCCCTGCGCTTCACAACCATGCGCGCGTTCGAGCACATCAGATTGTCCGGCGATTTTTTCAGGGCGTCCCAGCACGCGCCGGTGATCTCCGGCGGATCGGCGAGCGGGTTCATTTCCGGCAGCAGCAGCAGCGCCTGGGGATCGGCGCAATCGACGGCAATGCCGCGCTCCGCGAACAGGCGCGCGTAGCCCTGGCGCATCTCCGTTTCGCCGTCCTGCGCCAGGAAGCGGCCCGCGATTTCCACGGCAATGCCCGCGCCGGTCAGCCAGCTCAAGCCTTCCACGGTTTTCTCGAAAGCGCCCGCCCCGCGTTCGGCGTCGTGCACCTCGGGCCGCCAGTCATCGAGCGACACCCGCAGGCGCAGTTTGCCGCCGTAAGCCGCTGCCAGCGCGGCGAGCTGGCTCTTGCGCAACATCATCGGTTTCATGGCGTTGGTGAGGGTGAGCGTCTCGAAGCCGCGCGCCAGGGTCTCCTCAAGGATTGCCGGGAAGTGCGGGTTCATGAACGGTTCGCCGCCGGTGAAGCCGATGAGGCGCACCGGCAGCCGCTCGCGCTCGATCTCGTCCAGGTAGCCGGTCACATCCGCCAGGGTGAGATAGGCGAGCCGGTCATTGCGCGGCGAGCTTTCGATGTAACAGTTGACGCAGGCGATGTTGCACAGCGTTCCGGTGTTGAACCACAGCGTTTCCAGCGCGCGCAGGGCGACGCTGGCGCGCCGTTCGCCTCTCGCCGTCCATCCCGGATCACAGAATTTGCCGGGGGAGAGTTGTGTTGCCGTCATGCGTATGATCCCTGCGATTTGTTGCTGTTGCAGTCTCCTTCGCACCGCCGACGGCGGAAGTTACAGCGCAGGCTGGCGATCACGCGTGTGTGACTCCTGGAGCGGCTTGCGCCATAAAAAAGGGAGCAGACCCCGAAGGTCTGCTCCCCATGCTCGCGATCCGTAGCCGCAGGGAAAGGGGCAGCGTCCACGGACGCGATGGCGCCGGTGTCCGGTTATGCCGCCTTCGTGCTGTCCCAGCCATAGCTGACGAAGGCCGGATCGACCTCGGTGTGGAAGACGTGGTTGGCGTAATTGCTGATGGTCTTCACCGCCAGGCCGAGGATGACTTCCAGCACGTGGCGCTCGCTGTAACCGGCGGCGAGGAAGGCGGCGACGTCAGCCGGGCTGGGCCGTCCGCGCGTCTCGCCCATGATGTGTGTGAAGTGCGACAGCGCTTGCAGTTTCGCATCGGGCAGCGGCGCCCCGCTCCGCAGCGCGTCGAGAACGGCGGCGGGCACGCGGGACATCTTCTCCGCGATCATGGTATGCGCCGCGAGGCAATAGGTGCAGCCGTTGTCGCGGCTGATGGTCAGGAACACCACTTCCTGCTCGGGCGCCGTGAAGCCGGACTCGGCGCGGAACAGCTTGTAGCCCGACAGGTAGGTTTCCAGCAGGCCGGGCGCATTGGCCATGTTGGCGTACATGTTGGGGATGAAGCCGAGGCCCTTCTGCGCGGCCTCCAGCGCCGTCCGCGCGCGCGGTTCGGCGGATTTCGAGGGTTTTCGGGCTCAGGGTCAGTCTGGCAATGTCACTCATGGCTCTCTCCTGTGGTGGCGGATGACCGCCTGTAATGGACTGTTCGGTCCAGATTTGTGAAAAATGGAAGCGGCGGACGCGGTCAGGCTGGTACCGGCTTCTGCCGCGCAAGCGCGCGCAGGTCGTCATCCGTGACGGGTGTTCCGCCAACGCCCCAGGCGCCCGGCTGCACATCTTCGATGGTGACCCAGGTCACCTGCCGCAGCCCCTCGCCTTCGACGGACAGCACGGCATCAGTAACCTTGCGGATCATCTCCTGTTTCTGCTCAAGCGTCAGGTAGCCGCCGACGCCTTTGATCTGAACGAGTGGCATGCAATTTCTCCTTTGGCTGGTTGACATAGCTTCTGCGTGCGATGGCCGCGAACGGTCATCGAATTTGAACCTAACGGTCCAAAATAGTGAAAAAGACGGGCTATCCGCGCCCCTGCGCCCCGATCAGGCCATCGAGCGCCTGCCGCACCACCGCCCTTAGCATGCGCCGGTCCGTGCCCGTCTTGGCCAGCACCCGCAGGCCGGCGATGACGGCAATCAGGCTGTGCGCCAGCGCTTCGGGATCGGCGGCCGCATCCAGCTCGCCATCCGCCTGCGCCCGCCGCGCCCGCGCCGCGAAGACGCGGGCCATCTCGCCAAAGCCTTCGCGCACATGCGCCGCCGCCCTGGCGTCGTGAAGCGCCACCTCGCTGGCGCAGTTCACCAGCAGGCAGCCCTTGCCGCCGTTGTTGCCGTTCACGATGGTCTCGAATAGCGCATTCAGCCCGTCGCGGAAACCGCTCCCGCCCAGCATCCGGGCCATCGCCTTGGCCTGCGCGGCGGTGTAGGCGTCGATAACGTCGAGCAGAATCTGCTGCTTGTTGCCGAAGCTGTTGTAGAACGACGACTTGCTCAGCCCCATGGCCCCGGTCAGATCGGCCAGCGACGCGGCGTTGTAACCTTTGGACCAGATGGTTTCCATCGCGGCGTCCAGCACTTCGTCCTTGTCGAAATCGGGGGGGCGGTTCATCGGTTCATAAGGGGTCATGTTTCGTTGAATGTGACCATAACCGCTTTGGACCGTTCGGTCCATTGACGTTTGCGTGATGGGTTGAACGCGGGGTGCGGATGTCCATGCCCAAGCAGCACGAGGCCGCCATCGAAAGCTTCGAGGTCTCCGCCGGTTGACGGAGCGGGAATTCTCCGAAGACATATGTGCGGGAGCTGGATTATCATTGCCGCTTCAGGGAAACGTCATCGGCGTCAGCAAGATGGGTGGGCACAGAATCGCCGCCAGACGTTCGCCATCGGCACGCGCTCGCGTCCGCAGCAGCCAATAGCCCGCGGCGATGTTCATCACCACCTCGGCGCAGAGAAACGGGATGCCGAAATGCGCCGGGTCCCAGTGGCTGACCGGACTATGCAACCGCGTCGCCCAGTCGAAAGGCCACAGGAGCAGCGGGCCATCGTCGTAATGCGTGGCGAAATCCGCCAGCGAATGCAGGGTGCAGCCGCAAAGGAACGAGGCGAGCGGCAGCCGGCTCCCGTTCGATGCCAGAATGAAAACCAATACGAAGCCGGTGAAAAGGCTTGGCGGAGAGTGAAGCAGACTGTGCGCCGTGATCCAGAGCGGATCGTGAAAATAAGAGGCGCTGAAGCGTTCGACGCACTCCCGGAATGGCGTTCCATGCAACCGCTCTATGGCGATGGTGCCGGCAAACAGCAGGATCACGGGGAGATCGGGCGCCACCGCGCCGGCGAGCAACATCCGGCGATCAAGTCTTCCATGCCGGAAAGGCATCGGCAAGGACTGCGGTGAGCATAAAATGGGAAGGCGTTTTCATGGGGCGTTTGCCTTTGCTGGAAGTTTGCGGCGGGAGAGCCGTTATTGGAGGCGGCTGGCGCTTTGCTCCGCTTCTGCCTCCGCGCGCAGATGCCGGGAGAGCACCGACAGGACACGGCACAGCATGCCGCGAATGATCGCCTTCACGATCAGCCGGGATACCGCGCGGCCGATCACCCCATATTTGGGCTGATAACGCAGGATCATGCGGACCGTAGTCCGTCCCTGCCGCTGCTCTTTGACGATGACCTCGACCGTGGCCAGGCGGATAGGCAGGCGAGCGTCCTCAAATCCGAAGATGAACGGCGCTTGGCCTGTATCGGGGGCGGCGTCCGGCCGGCCTCGTGAAGATGTCCTATCGCTGCGCGGACGCGGCCGGCGGATGATCGAATAGGCACGCGGTTTCAACCTGTTGCATGTGCCGGGGTACCGTCTACGCCGCAGCGGCCGCCACGCCGTGCCGGCGCAGCACCTCGATATACGTGTCCGGTTCCGGGCGGATGCGGTAGTTGTCCGTTTCGTGCGCCCAGACAACCCGGCCGTGATGGTCTGTGATGATCACCGTCGGCAGCACGGTTTCGCTGTCGTAGCCCAGCACCTGCATGCCCAGCGGGATGCCGAAGGGCATGGCAATGCCGAGCGAGCGGGCGGCGGCGTTGCCCTTGTCGGTGAAGAATTCGAACTTCACGCCGAATTTCCTGGCCAGCGCCAGGGTGTTGCCGTGCGGCTGCGGCGAGATCATCGCCACGCGCACGCCGAGTGCGCCGATTTCCTGGTAGCGCTTGGCCAGCTCCCGGATCTGCGCCATGCAGAACGGGCACCAGTTGCCGCGAAAGAAGATCAGGATGGTTGGGCGATCGGCCAGATCCGCGGATTTTACCAGTTGGCCGCCGGCATTTCTTACGGTGAAGGCGGGCAATTGCATGCCGGCTTTAAGCTTGGCGCTGGGTGTCCGCGCCAGATCGGAATACCAGAAGGCATAGACCAGGAACACCACCCATCCCGCCGCCGCCATGAGGGGTGCCATCTGATCCGCGTCCTGCATGCGCCAGGACCACGCGGCCAGTGCAACGCCCGCAGCGCCCGCCGCGATCAGCGACGGGAAATGCGCACTCGTCCGCGCCACGTTCCTGAGCATCATCACCCAGCCGAGCACCGTGAGGAACGGCACCGTGGTCAACAGCACGCCAGTCCAGGCGAGCGGCTGGGCGGATTGCGTCAGCATCCAGCCGGCATATCCGGTGAGCCCCATGAGCAGCGTCATGTAGGCCATGACGAATGCCGATTTCAGAAAATTCATCGTTGTCTCCGTTGATCTGGGCCGCGAGGGGAACTGCCGCCGGCCTTGCGGAGACAAAAGTTAGCTGGCATGCTGTTGCAACAAAAGAAGCAATAATGGTAACCGTTGGTGCAAAATCAGGACAGGCGATGGACTGGGACGACATCAAGCTTTTTCTCGCCCTAGTGCGCGGCGGCAATGTGAGAGCCGCCGCCGCCAAGGCCGGCGTCAGCCATTCCACCGTTTCCCGGCGTGTGGAAGCGTTCGAAAAGCAGCTCGGCGTCCGCCTGATCGACCGTCTGCCCTCCGGCTACGCCTTGACCCCGGCCGGCGAGGACATGCTCAGCGTCGCGGAAGGCGCCGAGAACGAGTTTGACGCGCTGGAGCGGCGCATCCTGGGGCAGGACTTGCAGATTGCCGGTCATATCCGCGTGACCATGGCCGACATCCTGGCCACCAGCCTGTTCATGCCGCATCTGGCGGAATTCGCGCGCCTCTATCCAGACATCAGCCTCGAAGTGATCACCACATACGAAGCGCTCGACCTCGGCAAGCGCGAGGCCGACGTCGCCCTGCGCTTCACGGCCAATCCGCCGGAACATCTGGTGGGGCGCAAGCTGGCGAACGTCGCCGTGGCCGCCTATGCCACGCAGGATTACCTGAACAGCCACGATCTCCACGACCCATCCTCCGGGCGCTGGATCGGATTCCGCGCCGGTGAGGCGTTTCCTAAATGGGTGCGCCAGAGCCCCTACCCCGAACTCCCCGTGAGGAGCGTATTCGAGAGCGTACCGGCGCAGTTGGAGGCTTGCAGGGCGGGTATGGGGCTTGGGATGCTGCCGTGTTTTCTGGGGGACGCCACGCCGGAACTGCGGCGGGTGTCGGACATTTCCATGCAGCCGGTCTATGATTTATGGCTGCTCAGCCATCGCGACATGCGCACCACCGCGCGTATCCGCGTGTTCTGCGATTTCATCGCCGCCGCCGTGAAAGGCTGCCGTGCGCGGCTGGAGGGGGCTGGGGGGGATTTCGCGGGCCAGTGACGGACGGGCTTGCGGCTGTTCATAACCGGGCCGTCCACGCCGGACATTGCCAGCTTCTCCTATGTTTTTGTACCCGCAGTGTTCGTCACCGCCGCGCTGCTGGGGCACGTTCTGCTGTTCCGCCGGCTGCTGATTGGCGAGCGCCATCTCTACACCCCCGCGCGCCAGGCGGCCGGCGGCATCCCGAGCTGAGCCTTGAAGGCACGGCTGAAGGCGGGGAGGCTGCCGTAGCCAACACGGCAGCCGATCTCCGCCAGCGGCAAATCCGTGTCGCGCAGCAACTGGCAAGCGACGCTCGCGCGCCAGCGGCAGACGTAGGCGATGACGCTTTGCACCATCGTGCCGGGGAATCGCGCCGCAATACGCGAGGGGGAAAGCGCAACCACACCCGCCAGTTTCTCAATCGTCCACTCGCGGGCAGGATCGGCGTGAACCAGCGCTGTAGGTCACGCCGCCGGTGTTCAGTTATGCGCTTGGATGAGTTCGATGCGATAGCCATCGGGGTCTTCGATGAAGGCGATGATTTCCGGCGCTGGGCGATCCGGCGATAGGAATGACATGGGGCCGGCTTCTCCCGCAGGACTTTCACGCCCGCCGCCGCGAGTTTGGCGCAGGCCAGCGCCACGTCGGGAACCTCGATGGCGATATGCCCGTAGGCCGAACCGCGGTCGTAATCGCTGCGTCCCCAGTTGTAAGTCAGCTCGATGATGGCATTGGAATGCTCGTCGCCATAGCCAATGAAGGCCAGCGTGAACCGGCCATCGGGGAAGTCCTCGCGGCGGGAGAGCGTCATGCCGAGCTGCCGCGTATAAAATTCGAGGGAGCGGTCCATGTCGCCAACCCGCAACATCGTGTACAAGAGGCGCGCCCGGCCTATCGCTGCGCCTGTCATCGGGCTTTGATCAACCATTTTCTGAATGCTTTCTGTTAATTGGCGTTTGGGATATTCAAGGGATGATCAGGAACGGCTGCCCTTTCTTTACCGTATAGGCGATGAGATACTTCAGTGGTGAGGCCGCGTTTGGATTGCGGAATACCGTGTGCTGGGCATCGGCCTTGTCCTGATAACTCTCGCCAGCAGTAAACCTGCGAAGCTCCTCGCCGGCGTACTGCGACTCGGCAACGCCTTCGAGAATATAGTTGTGCGCCACCGAAGGATGATGGTGAACTGGCAAGCCCAGGCCCGCCGGATATGTTGTTAGAACTAGGCGGAATTCTTCGCCCGCGGCGTTCTCGTAGTTCTCAAGCGTCGTGCGGATGATGCCGTCCGGCGAAACAACTGTCTTGTTCGCCGTCTTGATCTGCGCCAGCAGCGGCGTGGCGGAGAACGCGAAGGCAGCACCCGCCATGGCGCCCAGAAACAGCCGCCGCTTGATGTCTTGCTCGATTTTGGGCGCAGCGGCCTCAATGGCGTGGGAAAGTTCAATCTGTGACATGGGGAATTCTCTTTCTTTGATGGCCGCTTCTCACGCTGCGGCACAGTTGAACATCCATTGCACGCCAAAAGCGTCCACCAGCATGCCGAAGTCCGTGCCCCAGTATTGACGCGCCAGCGGTACGGTTACTCTGCCGCCCGCCGACATGCGCTCGAACAGCTCCCGCATGCGCGCCAGATCCTCCATCTCCAGCATCAGCGCGGAGCCCTTCATCGGCTCCGCGTCGTCGTTGTCCGAGGCAAAGAACAGCACGCCGGGGCCTTCGAAACGCGCGTGCAGGATCTTCCCGCGCATGGATTTCGTTCGCACCGGCATGCCGTTCCCGCCCCAGCGGAGCAGGATCGTTGCCTTGCCCAGGCCGCACGCCTCGTAGAAGGCGAGGGCCGGTTCGCAGTTGGTGGTAAAGAACAGCGATGGTGAAAGCCGCATGGTTTGGTTCTCCGATATCCGGCGCCGCACACGTTAGTTGCTGGAGAACCGGCTACCGGCTCCCCGCCGCGTCGAGTTCATTTTGTATCTTGGTGATGCCCGCCAGCGCGCACACTTCATCTTCGCTGCTGAGAGGCGCGCCGCTGATCCCGATTGCACCGAGCGTCTGCCCATGGCCCTTGATCAATGCCCCGCCGGGCAAGAACAGCAGATCCGCCGAGCCGCTGGCGATATTGCTCAGTCCCACCGGATTTTTGGAGGTGATGAAGCCGATGACGCCGCTGGAGGTGTCAACACCAAACATCGGCCCCATGCTGACGGTGGTGTACGCCTTGCGGAAAGAAAAGCGCAGCGAATGCACCGGGCCACCGTCGCCGCGAGCTTGAAGTTTGATCACGCCATCCAGGTCAACGACGGTCGCAACAATCTTGTAGCCCTTGGCGGCACAGACCCGGATCGCTTCACTTGCCGCGGTCACCGACTGGGCCAGGGTCAGGGGCGGCAGTGTTGCAGGAGTTTCGGCATGCGCCATCGCCGGTGCGAGCAGGGCCAGCGTGCCGGCCATCAGGGCACGGCTCAATTGTTTGCGGTGCGGTTTCATCAATTTCCTCGGTGGAGTTTGGGTGACATGGGAACGGCTCTTCATTAAGCCGTCATCTGTACATTGAGCAGACACAGATTCGCAAAATCGGACCGGTACAGTTGGAGGCGGCGCCCATGACACTCTCACCCGATCGTTATCGCTACCAGTCCATCGCCCGGCAGATCGCGGCGCAGATCGAAGCCGGTCTATTCCGCGAGGGCGACCGGCTGCCGTCGGTCAGGTCCATCGTGGCCACGCACGGCGTGAGCGTCACGACCGCCTCGCGGGTTCTCGTCGAACTTGAAGCCGGGGGCTATGCGGACGCCCGGCCGCGCTCGGGCTTCTATGCCACGGGGGCCGGGCGGCGGTCCGCGCGCGATGCGCCCCAGGCCACTGGGACAGCCGCCGGTCCGCAACCGGTGGACGTCAACCGGCTGATCTCCGAGATTTTCCGGGCGGCGAGCGCATCCGGCGGTGGCGCCAAGCTCCTCGCCCTCGGGGCGGCCGAACTCGACGAGACGCTTCTCCCCGGCAAAGAGCTGGCCGCCGCCGTCAGGCTGGTGCTGCGGGAGAGCGGGGCGGCCATTCTCGCCTATGGGCACCCGCAAGGCGAACCCGCGCTGCGCCGCCGGATCGCTCATCTGATGGGAAATCGCGGCGTTGCGGTTTCCCCTGAGGACATCGTGATCACCGCCGGCGAAACGGACGCCATGG
The DNA here is from genome assembly GCA_963827885.1 of uncultured Alphaproteobacteria bacterium. Taxonomy (GTDB): domain Bacteria; phylum Pseudomonadota; class Alphaproteobacteria; order Rhizobiales; family Rhodomicrobiaceae; genus CAWHDD01. The sequence goes on from CAWHDD010000005.1 coordinate 97,171, forward strand.
GCATCGCCCTGAGAGCACTCGCGCGCCCTGGCGATACCGTCGCGGTGGAATCCCCCTGCTTTTTCGGCATCCTGCAATGGATCGAGACGCTGGGGCTGAAGGCCGTCGCCATCGCCACCGATCCGCGCACCGGCCTCGACATTGGCGAACTGGAGCGCGTCGCCAAAGCCACGCCGCTGGCGGCCGTCGTCCTGACCCCGGCCTTCCACAACCCGTTCGGCTTCGCCATGCCGCCGGAGCGGATGACGCAGCTCATGGAAACGGCCACCGGCCTCAACCTGCCGGTGATTGAAGACGATGTGTACGGCGAGCTGCATCACGGCCTGAAGCCCGCGCGGCCGTTGAAGAGCTTCGATCCGGACGGGCGCGTCATCTACTGCTCGTCCTTTTCCAAAACGCTGGCGCCGGGATTCCGCGCTGGCTGGTGCATTCCCGGACGCTTCGCGGACGCAGTGGCGGCGGTCCGCACGCCGCAGAACGCCGGCATCGGCTCGCTGCAACAACTGGCGCTGGCGAAGTTCCTGGAGGGGCGCGGCTGGTCACGGCATCTGGAGAAGTTGAGAAGTCTGTTCGCGGCTCAGCGCCCAAAGGTGAGGGCGCTGGTGCTGGCGTCCTTCCCCGCCGGAACGAAGGTTTCCGACCCGGCAGGCGGGTTCGTGTTCTGGGTCGAACTGCCCGCGCCTTTCGACGCCCTGGCGTTCCACCGCCGAGCCCTCGATCACGGCATAACGATTGCGCCGGGGCCGATTTTCTCAGCGGCAGGCGGTTTCACCAATGCCTTCCGGCTGAGCGCAGGCGGCCGCCTCGACGCGCGGATCGAGCGCGGCATCCGCCGGCTAGGGGCGCTGGCCGTGGATTGTGCGGCGGGGCACAATGTCTTCAAGCTGTGACCGCGGCCCTGCGCTCAGTACCGCCGTCACGAAAAGAAGGTAATCTCGACATTCTGCCGGTCGATTATCCTGACGTTGATGTTGTCGCCATAGTATTTGGCCGCGCCCTTGATGGCTCCGGCAAACAACTCGGTCAGGTCGCGGCTGTCCGTTCTTCGCTCCTCCAGGATGCGCGTCCGCCGTGGTTTGCGGCATATTTTCCAATTCTGAATGCGTGCGATGAGCCTGCCTCACGCAGATTTCCCAAAATCGCTGGCGGTGATATCCGCTGCCGCGCGAGTTCCGCAAACATCGCGAAGGAGTACCGGCGCAGCGCGTCACATATAGACACATTCAAATTGATAAATATCAGCGCATTCGAATTTATTTGGAGGAAAATAAATAGCATTATGACGACCGGGAAGGGCACGGCGCCGCCCGGCAACATGATCGGCAGTTCGATGATTCTGGTTCTCGGTGTTGGCAATGTGCTGCGGTCTGACGACGGGATTGGCGTGCGCGTTATCGAGGCGCTGCAATCCGGCGGCACCGCCGGCTACCGGCACCGGATTGCCTTTCGCGACGGCGGCACGCTCGGCCTGTCGCTGCTGCCCGAAATCGAAAACGCCGCGGCTCTGATCGCTGTCGATGCCGCAGAGACGGGCGGCGAGCCGGGGATCATCCGCAGTTTCGAAGGCGCGGCCATGGATGCCCAGCTCGGCGGCCGCAAGCGCACCGTTCACGAAGCCGCCCTGGCCGATCTGATGGGCGCGGCGGCCCTGACCGGGCGCAAGCCGCACCGCCGCGCGCTCGTTGCCATCCAGCCCGGCTCGACGGATTGGGGTACTGTCCCGACGGAGCTGGTGAGTGCCGCGATTCCGGCAGCGTGCGCCCTGGTCCGGTCGCTAATCGAGAGGTGGGATCGTGAAAATTGACCTCCTGGCAGGCAGAGGAAAAGCGTGCGGCACCGGCATGGTGGACGCGGTGCTGAACGAAATCACCGGAATGCTGCATAGATTCGCTGAAACCAGCGAGCCAGGCGCCATCGACATCAAGAGCCTGCCCCTGGCGCCGGGTGATCTCGCTGGACTGGATGAGCGCCTTGGCAAAGGCGAAGTCGAGATCAGGCTGAGCACGGCCGGCGGCAGCGAGGTCTGGGAGACGTCTTACGCGGGCGTCTGGCGGGTCCGCGACTTTGACGCCACGGGCCGCATCGCCGCCGAAAGGATCGAGATTACACGGGTTCCCGAAATCGTGATGGCGCATGCGGCGGATATTCGCGCCGCCGCCACACGGATGGCGGATGATATAGCGGAGAAAACGGGAGGCGCGGATGCCGGAACGGGAAACGCTGGGTGAAATGCTGGCACGGCGGGGCGTGTCGCGCCGCGCGCTGCTGAAGTACAGCGCGTATATCGCCACGCTCATGGCGCTGCCGGCATCGGTTGCGCCCGCCATGGCCGAGGCGCTGGCGAAGACGCGGCGGCAATCGGTGATCTGGCTGTCGTTCCAGGAATGCACCGGCTGCACGGAGTCGCTGACGCGCTCGTTCAGCCCGACGCTGGAAGACCTGATCTTCAACCTGATTTCGCTCGACTATCACCACACGCTGCAAGCCGCCTCGGGCGCCGCCGCCGAGGAAGCGCGCGAAGCGGCGATGCGGGACAACAAGGGCAAGTACATCGTTGTGGTGGACGGCTCGGTGCCGGCGGGCAACGAGGGCTATTCCACCATCGCCGGCATCGGCAATGTGCAGATGCTGCAAGGAGACCGTGGAGCATGCCGCCGCCGTGATCGCGGTCGGCACCTGCGCGGCGTTCGGCGGCATTCCCCACGCGGCGCCCAATCCCGACCGGCGCCGTGGCGATCTCGGAATTCGTCAAGGACAAGCCGCTCATCAACATCTCCGGGTGCCCGCCCATCCCCGAAGCCATGACCGGCACCATCGCGCATCTGCTTGTCCTTCGGCGCGCCGCCCGAGCTGGATCACCTGCTGCGGCCGAAAGCGTTCTTCGGCGAGACCATCCACGACCGCTGCTACCGCCGCCCGTTCTACGATCGCGGCCTGTTCGCGGACAGTTTCGACGACGAAGGCGCGCGCAAGGGCTGGTGCCTGTACAAGGTCGGGCTGCAAGGGGCCGGTGGCCTACAACGCCTGCGCCACGCTGAAGTGGAACGGCGGCGTGTCCTTCCCCATCCAGTCGGGCCACGGCTGCCTCGGTTGTTCCGAGCCGAATTTCTGGGATATGGGCGGCTTTTACGAACCGCTGGCGGCACCAACGGACAAGCGCATCCGCGGCGCGGCGGGTGCGGCAGCGCTGGCGGGGCTGGCTTTCGGCGGGGTGGCGGCCGTCAGCGCGCGTCAGAACCAGAAGCACTTACCTGTCACAAGCCGAGCGAAACCAAGGATGAGGAGGTCTGACCATGGAACTTCTCGAATTCGCCCGAGGGCCGGCGCTGACGATCTCGCTGGCGGTGTTCGTGCTCGGCATCGGTCTGGCGGCTGACGGCGGTGCTGCTGCTGCCCTGGTCGCAAGGACCTCTCCGAACCGCGCGAGGGGGCACCGTCCGCCTTCGTGGCGGCGCTGCACGGCATCGTCACCAAGATGTGGCCGCATCGCATTTTCTGGAACGTGGCGCTGTTCCCCATCGTCAACGGCTACGTGTTCCACATCGGACTGGCGCTCGTGGTGTTCGCCTTCGCGCCGCACATTCTGTTCATCAAGAGCCCTGATCGGCGTGTCCTGGCCCGCGCTGCCCAACGGCGTCATCTACGCCGTGGGCGTGGTCACGGCGGCATCGCTGATCGCGGGTGTGGTGCATCGCGTGGCCAGCCCGGTGCAGCGCCTCATCTCGCGCGCCGACGATTACATAAGCTGGATGTCACGCTCGCTGCCCGTGCTCACCGGGCTGCTGGCGTCAGCCATATCGGCGCGCGTTACGAAACGCTGCTGGCCGTCCACATCCTGAGCGTCTGCGTGTTCTTCATCTGGTTCCCGTTCGGCAAGCTGATGCACGCATTCCTGTTCATCTTCTCGCGCGCGGCAACCGGCATGCGCTTCAGGCACAGGGGGGCTGAGCTATGACCGCGCGGAGTAGCGGCTAGCGGCGCCGCCTTCGACGCCCAGCGCGAATTGAGCGACAGCGAGCGGCGCGACAAAGCCATGCAGGCGTTCGTGCGCGATTTCGGCATGGTCGCGGCGACGCATCTGGAGTCCTGCGTGCGCTGCGGCATGTGCGCCAGCGCCTGCCATTTCTACATCCAGACGCGGCGATCCGAAATACACGCCGATCCACAAAATCCGGCCGTTCGAGCAGGCTTATCACCGGCATGTCGGCCCATTCGCGCCGTTGTTCCGGCTGTTCGGCATCACGCCCAGCGTGACGCCGGAGAAACTGGCAGGAGTGGGAGGCGCTGCTGTTCGACGCCTGCAACATGTGCGGGCGCTGCACGCTCGCCTGCCCGATGGGCATCGACATCGCCGAACTGGTGAAGGAGGCGCGTCACGGCATGTATGTGGCGGGCTGGTGCCCGACCGGCTGGAGCTGATGGACCGCACCACGAAGGCGTGGGGCAGCCCGGCAACGCCCGCCGAGGATTTCGCCGATATCATCAACGAGGCGGGCGAGACCGTTCGGCGTGCCCATGAAGGTGGATCTAGCCGCAAGCGCGGATTATCTCATCACGGTCGCCCCCGCCGAACTGTCGCGATCATCCCAAGGCGCTGGCCGACATAGCGAAGATCCTCAACAAGATGGGCGCGAGCTGGACGTACTAGCTCCAAGGGCTTCGAGGCGTCGAACATCGGCTTCCTCAATGGCGACATCGAGTTGCAGGAGCGGATGACGCGCAAGATCATCGACACGGCGGTGGAGCTCGGGCGTCACACGCTGATCCTGCCCGAATGCGGCCACGCTTACGGCGCGGCGCGCTGGGAGGCCGCCCGCTGGTATGGCGGCAAGCAGCCGCCGGTGCGCATCATCCATATGATGGAGTTTCTGGCGGAGATCGTCCGCGACGGGAAGATCAAGGTGAAGCCGATCGGCTCCACGGCGTCGTTGCACGATCCGTGTCAGGTGATCCGGCGCGGGCGGCTTGCAGCGAGGAGCCGCGCGAGGTGCTCAGGGCGCTCGGGCTTGGAGATCAAGGAGCTGAACGACCACGGGCCGTTCGCCTACTGCTGCGGCGGAGGCGGCGGCGTGGTGTCGAACGTGCGCGCCGATCCGTTGCGCTATCCGGGCGTTCGAGTTGAAACGGCGGCAGGTGGAGGACGCGGGCGCGGAACATTTCGTGACCGCCTGCGGGCAGTGCCGGATCACGCTGACGCTCGGGGCCAAGCATTTCAATTGGGACAAGAAGACGGAGAGCCTGCTGGAACTGGTCGCCGACAATCTGATCGACGACGACTTAAAGGAGTGACCCATGACCAAGCGCATCGTTGTCGATCCCATCACCCGCATCGAGGGGCATCTGCGCATCGAGGCCGAAACCGGCGCCGATGGCGCATCACAGCGGCGCTATTCCTCGGGCACCATGGTGCGCGGCATCGAACTGATCCTCAAGGGGCGCGATCCGCGCGACGCCTGGGCGTTCGCGCAGCGCATCTGCGGCGTGTGCACGCTGGTGCATGGCCTTGCCTCGGTGCGCGCGGTGGAGAATGCGCTCAGCTATAAGATCCCGGCCAACGCCCAGCTCATCCGCAACCTCATGATCGCCGCGCAGTATGTGCACGACCATGTGATGCACTTCTATCATCTGCATGCGCTCGACTGGGTGGATGTGGTCTCCGCGCTGAAGGCCGATCCGAAGGCGACGTCGGAGCTGGCGCAATCCATCTCCAGCTACCCGAAGTCCAGCCCCGGTTATTTCGCCGACACGCAGAAGAAGCTGAAGGATTTCGTCGAGCAGGGCCAGCTCGGCATTTTCGCGGGCGGCTTCTGGGGACATCCCGAATACAAGCTGCCGCCCGAGGCCAATCTGATGGCCGTGGCGCATTATCTGGAGGCGCTCGTCTGGCAGCGCGATGTGGTGCAGATCCACACCATTTTCGGCGGCAAGAACCCGCATCCGAATTTCCTGGTGGGCGGCTCGCCCTCGCCGATCAGCGCCGATACGGCGCGGACGTGCACCGGGCGGCAGCGCGGCGACGGCCGTCAACATCGTCGGCCTGGAGCAGGTCCGCGGCATCATCCGACGCATGGAGCGATTTCGTCGATCAGGTCTACCTGCCCGACACGCTGGCCATCGCCTCGTTCTACAAGGACTGGTTCAAGCGCGGCGAGGGCATCGGCTCGTTCATGACTTTTGGCGATTTCCCGGCCAAGGGCATGGACGATCCGGCGAGCTTGCTGATCCCGGCCGGTGTCATCCTCGACCGCGATCTGACGAAAATTCATCCCGTCGATCTGAACGACCCGGCGCAGATGCAGGAGTTCGTCGGCTCATTCCTGGTACGACTATTCGGGCGGCAAGAAGGCGGGGCTGCACCCTTATGACGGCCAGACCAACCTCAACTACACCGGGCCGAAGCCGCCCTTACGAGCAGCTCGACGTGGAGGCGTCCTATTCCTGGCTGAAGGCGCCGCGCTGGAAAGGCCGCGCGGTGGAGGTCGGGCCGCTCGCGCGCGTGCTGATGCTCTACGCCAAGGGCCACGAGCCGACCGTCGAGCTGGCCAAGATGGCGCTGACCAAGCTCGATCTGCCGCTGGAGGCGATGTACTCGACCATGGGCCGCACCGCCGCGCGCACGCTGGAGACGAAGATCATCGCCGGGCAGATGCTGGGCTGGCTCGGACACGCTCATCGCCAACATCAAGGCGCGGCGACGTCAGCGTGCACAACGCCGAGCTGTGGGAGCCGTCCACCTGGCCGCGCGAGGCGCGGGGCGTGGGCTTCATGGAGGCGCCGCGCGGGGCGCTCGCGCATTGGATCGTCATCAAGGACGGGCAAGATCGACAATTATCAGGCGGTCGTGCCGAGCACCTGGAACGCCGGTCCGCGCGATGGCAAGGGCCAGCCCGGCGCCGTATGAGGCCGCGCTCATGGACCGGCACACGCTCGCCGATCCGAAGCAGCCGCTGGAGATTCAGCGCACCATCCACAGCTTCGACCCGTGCATCGCCTGCGCGGTGCATGTGGTCGACCCGGACGGCGAGGAGCTGATGCAAATCCGCGTCCGGTAATTGGAAGGTGCGCCTCGTCAAACAAAAACCGGCTGATTGCTTCCCAGCACGCCCTCCAAACAGCCGGTGCCGGTTGAAATTTCTCTGTTCGGCCGGGAGCCATTTCTCCGTCCCGGCCATGCACATTTGTGCAGCCGCCGCGCGCAGGACGGGTCAAGGACGCGCTCCTTCAGCGCGCCCGCAGGGTTTATCCTTGACGCGTTCGAGCACGGCGGCATCATGGAGTGCGGCGGGGCATTCCGGACCTTCAGACTCGAGAGAAGCAATCAGCCGGATTTGGTATCAGACCACGGTGAACTTGCCGGTGGACTCGTTGTAGCGCAACACCGCGTACCATATCGCCAGCAGCAGGGCGGTCACGGCGAGCGCCGCTCCCCAGCCGCCGAGAATGTTCGGCAGATAGACCTGGATGCCCAGCCTTGTCTCTTCCACTAGGTCGAGGTTCATCTCCGCGGCGGTCAGGCCCGACTTCTTGAACACCGCGTTGGCGATGGAGCCGCTCCAGGCGAAGAAGAACGCCGCCACCCACAGCTTCAGATGCCCCTCGCCCATGCGCCACAGCGCGCCCGAGGCGCAGCCGCCGGCGAAGATCATGCCGATCCCGAATACCAGCCCGCCCATCAGCGAGCCGGCCCAGAACACCGGCGGTATGGCGATGTACGGGTCGATCAGCTTGGCCTTGAACAGCAGCGCCGACATGGGCACGCCGATCAGGATGCCGAGCATGATGGCCTTGGTCATGGAGCTGTCGCCGGTGACGAACGGCTCGCGGAAGGCGCGCGCGAAGCAGAGCCGCGAGCGGTGCATGATGAAGCCCATGGTGAAGCCCGCCACGATGATGATGGCCCGCGCGGCGAGGCGTTCGTTGGACGAGCCGTACCATTGCGTGGCCCAGAACAGCACGCCCGCCACGATGGCCACGCCCGCCAGCGGGTAGAACCGCAGCACAGCGCCCGGCACGCGCATCACCGGCGGCGGCGTTGTGCCCCAGGTGATGTTTTCCAGCATCCAGAACAGCATTTTCGTGCCGATCAGCGCGCCGATGACCAGCCCGAGCCACATGGCCCAGCCCGCCGGCGACGAATGCAGCACCGGCGTGAAAAACCCGCCCGTGGTGCAGCCGCCCGCCAGCGCCGCGCCGGTCCCCATCAGGATGCCGCCGCCTGCACCGGTGAGCAGTTCCAGCACCGGCGGCCGGTTGATGAGGAACTGGCGCGACATCAGCGCCGCCGCGAAAGCGCCGGTGATGAGCGTGATGTTCATCAGCGACATGCGGTGCATCAGCGGCGTTTCGAGCTGCGCCGGCAGCCCCATCACGCTGCCCAGGCCGATGAGCGAATTGAACCAGTCGCCCCACAGTTTCAGCCCGCCGAAAATGCCCCAGAACAGCCCGCTCGCCATCAGCGCCGCGATGACGAAGACGAGGAGCACGACGCCGATGTACGGTGACCATTCCTCGACGAATATGCTGTGGTAGTCGGCCTTGAAGCCGGCCGTCCAATTCGGTTTGCTCATAGCCGCCCCCTTTTGGCCAATGCTCAGTTACAGCTCGCCGGCGCGTCGCCGTCCTTGGCGCCGTTGATGACGAAGGCTTTGACGTCCTCGAACAGCTCCTTGTCCGGGGCCTCAGCGAACTTTTCCGCCACCTTGTTCGTGGCGCGGATGCTGGTGCGGTATGGGCAGGCGAGATATTGCGAAACCGTGTCCTTGCCCTTGGCGTGCTTGTCCGCCTGGAGATAGGTGGTCCACTCGGCCTTGGTGTAGCCGTTGGGCGCGATGGCCTCGCTCTTCTGCGTCGTGTGGCAGGCGGTGCAGACGCCGCGATAGTAGACGCGGCCGCGCTTCCAGTCGCCGTCATAGGCGGAGGCGGCGGTGGCGAAGCCGAGGACGCAGATGAACGCCGAAGCGGCGGCGGCGAGACGGTTCATGGTGATACTCCTTCGTTTATGGATTGGTTCGGCCTGGGGCTGGTCCGGCGCGCTCAATGCAGCGTCTCCCAGCCCGTGACCATCGCCTTGATGTGCGATGTGATGGTGTGTCCGGTGGTGGCGAGGTAGATGTGCCCGATGAAGAAGATGAGCATGAGGAACGCGCCAACCGTGTGCCCGGTGGCGACCGTGGCGAGATCCAGCCCGCCCAATCCCCAGCGCGCCCACTCGCCGTAGAACAGTTGCAGCCAGCCCGTGACCCACAAGCAGCGGGCTGATCAGCAGCAGAATGGCGAGATAGGACAGGCGTTGCAGCGAGTTGAACTTGCGCAGCAGCGTCGGCTTCACCGGGTGGGGTTCGCCGCGGAAGATGCCGCGCGTATAGAAATACATCAGCGCGGCGAACTTCTCGACGGTGGGGATGTAGTGTTTCCATTCCCCCGTCGTCAGGTGCCAGAAGATGGCGAACACCCACAGCGCCACCAGCCCCCACGCCGCGAAGGTGTGCAGGCCGATGGCCCGCGCGAAGCCGAACAGGCCGTAGGTGCCGTGGATCTCGAAGCCCGTCAGCATCAGGAAGATGATGAGGATGGCCTGACACCAGTGCCAGAACCGCTCGAAGCCTTTGAAGACGTAGATGCGTTCACCGTTCATGACGACGCTCCCCCATTTTTTCTGCGGCGCCCCGACAGCAGGCGTAAGACGGCATGCCCCAGCGAGGCGGCAACGGTCAGCCCTGCGAGCGTCCACATGATGAGGTCGAGCGTGGGCAGACGGTCGCGGCCGGGCATGTAGACGCCGGTGATATTGGCGAGCCGGCCGCCGTCGCGGACATGGCATTCAGCGCAGGTGAGGGCCTTCTCCTTCGGCGCCACCATGTGCGTGATCGGCCATGCCATCTGCGTCTTGATGAAATCCACCTGACCGGAGAACGGCGCCTTGGAGGTCTCCATGCCGGTGGCGATGGCCTTCTCCCAGCCGAAGTTTTTCCAATAGGCGGTGTCGTCGTCGCCGGCGACATGCGGCGTCACCAGCGTCTGGTTCACCGGATCGTAAGGCTGGATGCCGCGGAACATCTTGATGGGCCAGATCAGCGACTTGCCGTCTTCCGGGCTGCCGCTGAGGCGGTTGATGCCAAGCGGCGTGTCCGACTTGACGACCTTGTCGCCCAGGAGCGTGTACTGCACATCGCCGTTGAACCACGTGTACTCGGGCGGGAAATTCTCCGCGAGCGTGAAGTCGCCCTTGCGCGAGTCATAGGTGACGTGGCCCTTGGCGTCCTTGGTGATGATGGGCTTGCCGTTGTCCAGCTTGCCGGAGGTCTGCCAGTTCCAGAACACCTTGGTGGCGACGCCGCCGCGCGCGATCTTCGGCACATGGCAGGTCTGGCAGGCGATCTTGGCCGCGTGCAGGTTCAGCCGGTCATTGCGCTTGTGCGGGCCGTTGCCGTGGCAGGAAACGCAGGTCGCCGGGTTGCGGTGGGCGTCCTTGCCGCGCATCAGCACGCCGGCCTTGTCCATCGCCGTCACCGCATAGCGGCTGCCGGCGACGTCGTGGCCCGAGCTGCGATGGCAGGTGGCGCAGGTGAAGTCCAGCCCGGCGGAGTCCATGTGGACGTCCAGATCCTTGTCCGGCGCGGCGAGCGAGCTGTCCATGTCGCCGTGCTTCACGCCGTCGCCGCCGCCGCCGTAGAAGTGGCAGGCGCCGCAGTTGTCGCGGCTGGTCTTGCCGACCTTCTGCGCCACCTTGCTGAGATCGGGCGCTTTGGCGATCTTGCCGGATTTCGGCGGGATCTCGGTGTCCTTATAGAGCGGATGCCCGGCGTAGCCTGGGAATTTCTTATAGCTGCCCGTGGTGTCGTGGCAGGCCAGGCAATCGACGTTGTTTTCGGCTTTGAAGTCGAAATTGGCGTCTTTCCAGCCGTAGCCGATGTGGCAGCCCGTGCAGAACTTGTAGTTGGACGGGATGGAAATGCAGAAATTGTTGATCACGTTCTTCTTGCCGAGAACCTGCTTGGTGGTGGGGTTGAGGAACTCCCACTTCCAATGTTTGGTGCGCTGAACCTGTTTTGCCGCTTCGGTATGGCATTTCAGGCAGGCCGCCGTGACATCGGGGCCGGTCGCGAACGGCTCTTGTAATTCCTTGAATTTCGAGTGATCGGCGGTGGTGTTCTGTTTGTAGGATGCCGCATCATCCGCGCGGGCGGCGGGCATCATGAGAAGAGTGCAGGCAAGAGTGATGGCAGTGATCCAGTGGCATTTCATGCCGGCTCCCTATCGTTTTATTTTTTGTTGATTAAATATGTGTGAAACATATCAAGGAATGCAAATATTCCAATTGATGCATGTCAATGCAGCGCGCGCTGCGACAATCTGCGTACAAAGCCGAAATGACGAGAAAGACCTTTGGCGCCGTAGAACACTGCGGCACAAGGCGGTGACAGCACACAGCCCGCGACAAAATAACCTTGGCATGCCAGGGGCGGCAGCCTGGTATGCTATGCCGCGCGGCGGATGAACTGCCGGCGGCGCCTTAATTCTGGCGCCGTGCTACGAAGCCGGCGTCTCCCAGCCGGACGCCGTGCCGTGCAGGTTCATGGCGTCCTTCAGGAACGGCAGCAGCGCTTCAACCCGTTCCGGCACGGTGTAGGGCGCGTTGAACACCATCACGCCGCTGCCGTTGAAGCTTTCCGGCTGGTTGCGCGGGTGCACGAGCGCCTCCACGAACCACGTCCGGTGCAGGCCCAGCGCGCGCGCGGCCTCTTTCAGCGCATCCACAGGCAGGTGCGCCTTGATGGGATACCACAGCAGATACACGCCGGTAGGCCAGCGCTTCTTCCACTCCTTCATCTGGCGGCCCAGCGTTTCGAACTCGTCCCGTTTCTCGAACGGCGGGTCGATCAGCACCAGCCCGCGCCGCTCTCTCGGCGGGATGTGCGCGCGGGCGCATTGGTAAGCGTCCATCCGCACCGCCCGCACGCCGCGATACGGCATCAGGTTGTATTCGAGCGCCTCGCAGGTTTCCTCGTGCAGCTCGCTGGTGATCAGCATGTCCTGCGGGCGCAGGCTGCGGGCGATCAGCAGCGGCGACCCCGGATATTGCTCCTGTTCCATGTCATCGCGGATCAGGCCGAGATAGGGCGCGAGATCGCCGGGAGCATCGCTCCTCTGCCACAGGCGGCCGATGCCCTTTTCCCATTCGCCGGTCTTCTGCGCCTCCCCGGAGTTGAGGTCATACAGCCCCCCGCCGGCATGGGTGTCGATGACGCAGAGCGGCCCGTCCTTGCGTTGCAGGTACTCCAGGCACAGCACCAGCACGATGTGCTTCAGGACATCGGCGAAATTTCCGGCGTGATAGACGTGGCGATAATTCATGGCTGTGCCGCTGGTAAGATCCGCCGTGTTTTCCCGCTGTCCACGGCCCGGCCGGCTTGCGGGGCGCCAGAATACGTAAGCCGCCGGCGGTGCGCAACTCCGGGGCACGGCTGGCGGAATGCGGCCCCTCCAAAAAAATTTTCACATCGTTGTCGGCTGGCCGCGCGGCTGTGCGTCCTTGAGATATTCCGCCGGTTTAACAGCGGTGTGGACGGCCTGCGCGGGGCAGAGGAGGAACGTGAATGCACAAAATTCCGTCAGCCGCCACGTCCCGGAAGCGGTCCCCGATGCCGTGCTCAACCGTATAGGGAACGGCTCCGGTGAACAACGCGCCGGAAGTTAGCCGAGGGACAATAAGGGAAAACCAGGGAGGTTCAAATGCCAGAAAAAATCCTTCTCCTCGTCGGTACAAAAAAGGGCGCCTTCATCTTCGAAAGCGACGCCGCGCGGCGCACATGGCAGCTGCGCGGCCCCTTCTGCGAGACTTGGCCGATCAACCATGTCATCGCCGATCCGGCGACCGGCACCATCTATGCCGGCGGCGGCAACGAATGGTTCGGCCCGGCGGTCTGGAAGTCGCAGCGACCTCGGCGCGACATGGACGCATTCGAGCGAGGGCCTGGCCTATGACGCCGGCGAGCAGCCGATCAAGTCGGTCTGGAGCCTCGCGGCGGGCCCGGACGGCCTCTATGCCGGCGTCGAGCCGGCCGGCCTGTTCCGCAGCGACGATGGCGGCGAGACCTGGAGGCATGTCGCAGGGCCTGCGCAATCATCCGTCGCGGCCGGACTGGCAGCCGGGCGGCGGCGGCCTGATCCTGCATTCGATCCTGCCGCATCCGCGACGACGAAGCGGATCTGGGTCGGCGATCTCCGCCGCCGGCGTCTTCTACACCGCGGATGGCGGCGAGACCTGGGAGCCGCGCAACCGGGCACGCGCTGCGACTACACGCCGGAGGACCAGCGCTATCCGGAATTCGGCCAGTGCGTGCATTGCCTCGTCATGGCGCCGGGCATGCCGGACCGGCTCTACCAGCAGAATCATTGCGGCATGTACCGCAGCGACGATGGCGGCAGCCAGCTGGGAGAGCATCGAGGCGGGCCTGCCGTCGAGCTTCGGCTTTCCCGCCGCGGCCCATCCGCGCGACCCGGACACGCTCTATCCTGCTGCCGCTCAACGGCGACATCGACGGGCCGCTACATGCCGGACGGCAAGGCGGCGGTCTGGCGCACGCGCGACGCCGGCGAGAGCTGGCAGGACCTGCGCGAGGGGCTGCCGCAGGAGAACGCCTTCTTCGGCGTGCTGCGCCAGGCGATGGCGACGGACCGGCTCGAGCCGGCCGGCGTGTATTTCGGCACCAGCAACGGCGAGCTCTACGCCAGCGCCGACGAGGGCGAGAGCTGGAACTGCATCGCGCCGCACCTGCCGACCATCTACTCGGTCGAGACGCTGGTCATACCGGCATAGCGGCGGGGGGCACCATGCCGGAAGACAATCCGCCCCTCGCGCCGCTGGTCACGGTGAGGCTGCCGCGCGCGCTCCTGGACCTGTTTCCCGAGGCCATCGGGGATATCGAGCTTCGCGCGTCAACCGCCGGCGCCATGATCGACGCCCTGGAGGCGCGCTGGCCCGGCATGCGCGACCGTCTCTGCGATTCCACGCCGCGCATCCGCCGCCATCTCAACGTCTTCGTCGATGGCCGCCGCGCGGCGCTGGACACGCCGCTGGCGCCGGGGACGAAGGTTTACATTCTGACCGCGATTTCGGGAGGCTGATAATCCCTGAAGATCGCGAGAGGTTTATTTGCTGGGAAGGCCGCAGGGGGACAAACTCGCCCCCCTGAACCAGATGAGGACACCCCAATGCTTTACGCCATACTCTGCTACCACTCCGAAGACGTCGTCTGCTCCTGGACCAAGGAGGAGGACGACGCGGTTCTGGCCCGGCTCGCCGTGGTGCAGGAGAAGCTGGCACGGCCGGGCAAGCTCGGGCCGGTGGCGCGCCTGCTGCCGACAACCGCCGCCACCACGCTGCAGAAAGGACGGTGAACCGCCGCTGGTGATCGACGGCCCCTTCGCCGAAACCAAGGAGCAGTTCCTCGGCTTCTACATCGTCAACTGCTCCGGCCTGGAGGAGGCGCTGGACATCGCCCGCGAACTCGGCCGCGCCAATCCCGGCGGCGCCTATGAGCTGCGGCCCGTCGATCTGTTCTTTCCTGGAAGCGCGGCGCTGTGACGGAAATCGCCTGGATACATGCCGCCCTGACCGCCGCCCGTCCGCAGGCCGTGAGCGCGCTGCTGCGCTATTTCCGCGACCTGGACATCGCGGAGGAGGCGTATCAGGAGGCATGTTTGCGGGCGCTGAAGACCTGGCCGCAGAACGGTCCGCCGCGCGATCCGGCGGCGTGGCTGATTTTCGCCGGGCGCAACGCCGCCATCGACGCCGTGCGCCGCCGCAGCCGCCAGGAGGCGCTGCCGCCGGAGGAAACGCTGTCCGACCTGGACGACGCCGAAACTCCGCTGGCCGAGCGCCTCGACAACTCGCATTACCGCGACGACATCCTGCGGCTGCTGTTCATCTGCTGCCATCCCGATTTGCCGGCGGCGCAGCAGATCGCGCTGGCCCTGCGCATCGTCAGCGGCCTGACGGTGAAGCAGATCGCCCGCGCCTTTCTGGTCGGCGAAAGCGCCATCGAGCAGCGCATCACCAGGGCCAAGGCCCGTGTCGCCCGCACGCAGGTTCCATTCGAGGCGCCGGGGCCGGTGGAACGGGCTGAGCGCCTCGCGGCGGTGGCGGCCATGATCTACCTGGTTTTCAACGAGGGCTATACCACCGGCGCAGGCGAGGTGCAGGCGCGGGCGCCGCTGTGCGAGGAGGCCATCCGGCTCACGCGGCTGCTGCTGCGGCTGTTTCCGCAGGAGCCTGAGATCATGGGGCTGGCCGCGTTGCAGCTACTGCAGTACTCGCGCGCGCCGGCGAGGTTTGATGACGGCGGCGCCATCGTGCTCCTGGAGGATCAGGACCGCCGCCGCTGGAACCGCTCGATGATCGCCGAGGGGCTGGCGCTGACCGGCAAGGCGATGCGGCATCAGCGGCTGGGGCCGTATCAGGTGCAGGCGGCCATCGCAGCGCTGCATGCGACGCGCTGTGCGGCCCGAAGACACCGATTGGGCGGGGATCGCGCAGCTCTATGCCAGCCTCGAACTCATGCAGCCGTCGCCCGTGGTCACGCTCAATCGCGCGGTGGCGGTGCTGAAGGTCGCGGGGCCGGAGGCGGCGCTGGCCCTGGTCGAACCGCTGGAGACGGCGCTTTCCGGCTATTTCTACTTCTTCGGCGTCAAAGGCGCGCTGCTCCAGCAGCTCGGCCGCGCTGATGAAGCGCGCGTGGCGTTCAACAAGGCCATCGCGCTCGCCGACCACGCCCGCCGAGGCCGCGCACATCCGCATGCAGCTCGACCGCCTCGGCGGTAACGGCTCGCGCTCCGATGCCCGCCGGACCGCTGGGGCAAAGGAGGAGACGTGACCGTAAAGCTTTCGCAGTTTCTCGCCATCGTTAGCGTAGCCCTCTACTTCGTGCCGCTTGGCGCGCATTTGTTCGAGCTGCCCGGCAAGATGGCCCTGTCGCCCAGCGAGTACATGACCGTGCAGAAAATCTACGCCGGCTGGGCACTGTTCGGCATCGTACTCATGATCGCCCTGCTGGCAACCCTTTGGCACACCGTGCTCGTGCGTGCGGACCGGCTGGCGGCGGGCCTGTCGCTGGCGGCATTTCTCGGCCTTGCGGCGGGGCTGGTTGTCTTTTTCGCCTTCACCTATCCGATGAACGTGGCCAGCCAGAACTGGACTGTTGCGCCGGAACCCTTCGAGGCCGCCCGGCGTCAATGGGAATACTCGCACGCAGCGGATGCGCTTCTGACGTTTGCGTCGCTGCTGGCGATCGTGCTTTCCGTGATCGTGTACCGGGGCGGGGAGCAGAAATAACGCGGCCTGAGCGTTTCAGGCGGCACACATGATTAACGCTCAAACAAGAAGTAAGGGAGAAAACAATATGCCGAAAATCACCCCGTTCCTATGGTTCGACGGCCAGGCCGAGGAGGCGATGCATTTCTACTGTTCCATCTTCAAAAACTCCAAGACCGGCGGCGTCGTGCGCTACGGCGATGCCGGGCCGGGGCCGGCGGGAAGCGTCATGATCGCCTCGTTCGAGCTTGACGGCCTGCACTTCACCGCCCTGAACGGCGGCCCGCTTTATAAATTCACCGAGGCCGTGTCGTTTGTTGTCGATTGCGAGACGCAGGACGAGGTGGACCATTATTGGGAGAAGCTTTCCGAGGGCGGCCAGACGCAGGCATGCGGCTGGCTGAAGGACAAGTACGGCCTCTCCTGGCAGATCGTTCCCGTCGCGCTGAAGGAACTGATGAGCGGCCCAGATCCGCAAAGGACGGGCAGGGTCATGGGCGCGCTGATGCAAATGGTCAAGATCGACATCGCCACGTTGCAGCGAGCCTATGAGGGCTAGCCCGCAAAAAGATCGCGCAACGCTGTAGGGGGGCAATTTCCCCATTCGTCCTTTGGCATCCACTTGAAGGAGACACACATGACCAAGACATCCGCAGCAAGAACACAAAAAACCGCCGCGCCAGCGAAAAAGCCGGAGATGAAAAAAACGGAGGCGTGCCACATGGAGGTTCTGGGCGGCGTGGCGCCGTATCTCACCCCGGATAACGCCCGGAAGGCCGCCGAGTTCTACAAAAAGGCGTTCGGCGCCAGGGAGGTTTTCGCCCATCCGGCGGATGAGAAAGGGCGCACCATGCATATCCACCTCGTCATCAACGGCGGCTCCGTCATGCTCTGCGACCCATTTCCCGAGCATGGCCATCCGCACCGGCCGCCGCAGGCCTTCAGCCTGCATTTGCAGGTGGAGGACATCGACGCCTGGTGGAAACGCGCGGTGGCAGCAGGCGCTGAAGTGGTCATGCCCGTGGAACTGATGTTCTGGGGCGACCGCTACGGCCAGCTTCGCGATCCATCCGGCATCATCTGGACGCTCGGCCAGCACGTGTGAAAAAACAATGGGAGCGCGCATTAGGTTGCGCTAAACAGGCAGCTCGTTCTCACTGATGCAACCTCAAGGAGGAGGAGTATGCGTGCATTCCCGCGTGCGGGCGCCCTGGCGGCGCTTGCACTTGTTTTAGCGTTTACCGGCGTCACCGCGGCCGGTGTATTCACCACGGCAACGGCTCAGGATACTGGAAAAACCATGACCACACCCACTGGCTTACAGATTACCGACAGCAAGACCGGCGAAGGCGCCACGCCCAAGACCGGCCAGACTTGCGTCATGCACTACACGGGCTGGCTCTACGAGAACGGCGCCAAGGGCAAGAAGTTCGACAGCTCGGTTGACCGGGGCGAGCCGTTCGAGTTCGCCATCGGCAAGCGCCAGGTGATCGGCGGCTGGGACGAGGGCGTCGCCACGATGAAGGTGGGCGGCAAGCGCACGCTGATCATCCCGCCGGCACTCGGCTATGGCGCGCGCGGCGCCGGCGGCGTCATTCCGCCGAATGCCACGCTGATCTTCGACGTCGAATTGCTTGAAGTGAAGGGCTGACGCTAAAAGGGCTTCCGCTGCTTTGCCGGCGGAAGCCCGTTTGCCGCCTGGGATTTACTGACCATGCGCATCCTGCTGCTCACCCACGGCTTCAACAGCCTGTCGCAGCGGCTGTTCGTCGAGCTGGAGGCGCTGGGCCACGAGCTTTCGGTGGAGTTCGACATCCACGACGGCGTGACGGAGGAGGCCGTGCGGCTGTTCCGGCCGGATGTGCTGGTGGCGCCGTTCCTGAAGCGGGCGATCCCGGAGACGGTGTGGCGGGCGCTGCCGTGTTTCATCGTGCATCCGGGCGTGCCGGGCGATCGCGGGCCGTCGGCGCTGGATTGGGCGATCCTGGAGGATGCGCCGCGCTGGGGCGTGACCGTGTTGCAGGCCGAGGCGGAGATGGACGCGGGGCCGGTGTGGGCTGCCTGCGAATTTCCCATGCGGGCGGCCACGAAATCGAGCCTCTACCGCAATGAGGTGACGGAGGCGGCCGTTGCGTGTGTGCTTGAGGCGCTGGAGCGTTTCGCGGCGGGCGGGTTTGTGCCGGAGCGTGTGGCGGGCTGCGCGCGTCCGGCGATGACGCAGGAGGATCGCGCCATTGATTGGCGGCGTGACGATACCGGCGCCGTGCTGCGCAAAATCCGCAGCGCCGATGGCAGCCCCGGTGTGCGCGACGAGACCGGCGGCCGGCGGGTCTATCTTTACGATGCGCATGCGGCCGCCGTTTCGCCTCGCGGCTTGCCCGGCGAGGTGATTGCCACGAGCGGCCCGGCCATCTGCCGCCGCACTATTGACGGCGCAGTGTGGATCGGCCATTTGCGCGATCCGAAGGCGGAGAATTTCAAGCTGCCCGCCGTCCGCGTGCTCGGCGATGCCGCCGCAGGCCTGCCCGAAATCCCCATGGACAGCGAGGCGGGCTACAGCGAAATCCGCTATGAGGAGGAGGCCGGCGCGGGCTTCCTGCATTTCACCTGCTACAACGGCGCGTTCGGCAGCGAGACCTGCGAACGTCTGCTCGCCGCCTATCGCGCCGCCCTGGCGCGGCCCACGCGCGTGCTGGTGCTGATGGGCGGGCCGGACTTCTGGTCCAACGGCATCAACCTCAACCTCATCGAAGCCGCCGCCGATCCGGCCGGTGAATCCTGGCGCAACATCAACGCCATGGACGATCTGGCCGAGGCGATCCTGCGCACGGATGACCGGCTGACCATCGCCGCACTGGCCGGCAACGCGGGCGCTGGCGGCGTGTATCTCGCACGCGCCGCCGGTCAGGTGTGGCTGCGCGATGGCGTGGTGCTCAGCCCGCATTACAAGGACATGGGCAATCTCTACGGCTCGGAGTTCTGGACCTATTCGCTGCCCCGCCGCACCGGCCAGGACGCCGCCGCAGCCATCATGCAGCGCCGGCTGCCCATGGGCTCGGGCGAGGCGGTGCGCGCCGGGCTGGCCGATGACCACTTCGGCGCCTCCGTCCCGGCCTTCATCGCCGAAGCAAAGCGCCGCGCCCTAGCCCTCGCCGCCGCGCCGGATTACGCTGCCCGCCTTGCCGCCAAACGCGCCGTCCGCGAGGCCGATGAGGCCGCCAAGCCGCTCGCCCAATACCGCGCGGAGGAACTGGAACGCATGCGCGTCAACTTCTACGGCTTCGACCCGAGCTACCACGTGGCGCGCCACAACTTCGTGCGCAAGGTGGTGAAGTCGCGCACGCCCGTGACGCTCGCCCGTCATCGCGACCGGCGGTTGCCCCCGAACCGCCCTTAGCTGCTGAGCATGCTCAAGGCAGCACGGCGCTCCCCCGGTTTCAGCCGGAGGAACAGCGTGCGGGCCTTCTTGATGTCGCCGGCTGAACCGCTGTCGAACGCGGCCTGGAGCGCAACCGTCGCCGGATGCGCGGGACCGGAGATGAAAGCCAAAGCTTTCGCCAGGCGGCCCATGACGGCGCGGTCGATGGTGGTCTCATCCATTCAAAATATCCTCATGGCGTGGTGATGCCGGCGCAACGCTACAGTTTGTTCCGGCGTATGGGTATAATTTCCAGACGGGCAGGGGCAACCTGCCGGGCAATTTATGTGGCCGTCTCGCCGCTGACGGCCGCCTGCGTGTCTCCCGGCACAGATGAGGCCGGTGAATTGCCCGCCACGTTAATTGACAAGCCACGAAACGTTCCCCCAATATCCGCCAGCCTAAATGCAATCAGGAAGGTGTGTGATGAGCGGGTTTAAAGAAAGCAGTTTTGTCGAACGGCGGAGCGCCGCCGCAAAGGCAAAACAGAACAGCTTGGAGAAATTCGGGCAGAGGCCGCCGGCGGACGATCCGGCCGAACTCGAAAGACGTGCCGCAAGGGTGGCCGCCGCCGAGGCGCGCAAGGTCCGCGCTGCAAAACGCGAAGAGGAAAAGGCGGCTGAGAAGTTGCGGATCGCCGCGGAAAAGGCTCAGCGCATCGCCGAACAGGAACGCGAGGCAGCCTCTGCCGTGGAGCGTGAAGCCGCCCTCGAAGCGGCGCAAAAAGCCGCACGGGATGCGCGTTACGCAGCGCGAAAAGCACGGCAGTGACCGCGATTTCCAGCGCTGCGATTCAAGCGGCGGGCTGTAGGATTACCGGCAGATGCAGTTGTTGAATGGGGCGGTCTGGGATTGGCGTCTGGCGGCGGCTTTTCTTACCGCGCCGCGCCTGTGCCATGATAGTTCAGTGAATAATTCCAATGCATTTCACGGGGCAGGCGCATGGACGGAGCAGCGGCGGTCCAGGCCGGTTTTTTCATTTCGCGCACGGGCGCCGGCGCGGAGATGGCCAGGCTGATCGCGGGCATCGTCCGCGAGGCCGGCCGCAAGGCGTTCTACCAGGACGGGGACTTCGGCCACGCCGGCTTCATGCGCCGTATGGAGCAGGGCTACGAGAGCGGCGCGCGCATGATCGCGCTGCTGCCGGCGGAGGACCAGCAGCCGGAATATTGGGCTCTCCTGAATTCTGAGTGGGCATCAGCGATTACCGTGAGCCCCGCCGCACGCCAGCATGCTACCGTGCTCGGAAGCGTCAAGGACAAGCCGCCTGCGGCGGTGCGCAAGATCGCGCATCCTTGACCCCTCCTGCGCGCGGTAGCATGGATCTTGTGCATGGCCGGGACGAAGGAATGGCTCCCCGGCCGAACAAAGGAATGCAGCCTGCATACAAGCAGGTCGCGGGGACAGTGCCAGCCGGATGGGTTACCCACTCGAAATTTGAAGGACGCGAATATTGCCGCGCCGGATACAACCACGTCCTGGGCCAAGACCCGTCCAGCCTCCAGGGCCGGCCGATCGTGCTGCGCGTGGCGGAATGTGCGCCGGCGGGCATCCGAAAGAGCGCGGCGCATCTCCCGCCAACACCCAGTGCCCTGTTTGCACACGGCGAGAGTGCTGCCAGCGATGCGGGCAACGGGGCAGGAGCAGAGTTTGTAAAACATCGGCCGGGGAATTGCAAAACGGCCTTGATGTTCTCTTTTGTTCCGCCGATAAGTGCTTGATTTTATATGGTGAGCCCAGATGGATTCGAACCATCGACCTACTGATTAAAAGTCAGTTGCTCTACCGGCTGAGCTATAGGCTCTTTTCCAGCCGCGGTGAGGCGGCGGTGCGGGCGCTGGGATGCGCCGCATGTGACATCGTGCTCCGGCACTTTGCACACGCACCTTTTGCCATCAAAATCGCGGGACTTCAACGTTTAATCGAAACTTTCCCGATCGAACGTTGCACTGCCCTCCGCCGTCACTGCCGCATCCGGCCGCGCGCCCCCGCGGTCTTCGGGTCGAACAGCTCCGCCAGCTTCTCCGTCATGGCGCCCGCCAGTTCCTCGGCGTCGGTAATCGTCACCGCACGCCGGTAATAGCGCGTCACGTCATGCCCGATGCCGATGGCGATCAGCTCCACCACGCCGAGACGTCTCGATCTCGTGGATCACCTGCCGCAGGTGCTTCTCCAGATACGAGCCGGAATTCACCGACAGCGTCGAATCGTCCACCGGCGCGCCGTCGGAGATCATCATCAGGATACGCCGCTGCTCGGGCCGGCCCAGCAGGCGGCTGTACGCCCAGGTCAGCGCCTCGCCGTCGATGTTCTCCTTCAGCAGCCCCTCGCGCATCATCAGGCCGAGATTGCGCTTGGCCCGCCGCCACGGCATGTCGGCCGACTTGTATATAATGTGGCGCAGGTCGTTGAGGCGGCCCGGCGCCGGCGGTTTGCCGCACGCCAGCCATTTCTCGCGCGACTGCCCGCCCTTCCACTGCCGCGTGGTGAAGCCGAGAATCTCCACCTTGACGCCGCAGCGCTCCAGCGTCCGCGCCAGAATGTCGGCGCAGCAGGCCGCCACCATGATCGGCCGGCCGCGCATGGAGCCGGAATTGTCCAGGAGCAGCGTCACCACGGTGTCGCGGAAGTTGGTGTCGCGCTCCTGCTTGAAGGACAGCGGCTGGAACGGGTCGGTGACGACGCGCGACAGGCGGGCGGCGTCGAGGATGCCCTCCTCCATGTCGAAATCCCAGGCGCGGTTCTGCTGGGCGAGCAGGCGGCGCTGCAAGCGGTTGGCGAGACGGCTCACCGCCACGTGGATGCTGGTGAGCTGCTTGTCGAGGAAGGCGCGCAGGCGGTCCAGTTCCTCCGGCTCGCACAGGAACTCGGCGCCGACGGATTCGTCGAACTCGCGGGTGAAGAATTCGTAGCCGAACGCCGCCGGATTATCGAGCACCGAGAAGTTGGGGCGGCGCGGCGGGGTGCCGGCCTGCTCGCGGCCGTCGCGTTCGCTGGCCGGCCGGTCTGCCTCGCTGGCGTCCATGGGCTGCGTGTCTTCGCCGTCGTCCGACTCCTCGTATTGCTCGTCGGCGCCGATGGGCTTCTGCTCGTCCTCGCCGGCATCGTTGAGATTGTCCTGCGGGGCCTTTTGCTGCTCGTCATCGTCGCCTTCGCCGGAATCGCCCTGGCTGTCGTCGCGGGCGTCCATGAGTTCCAGCGCCACCAGCATGTCGCGCACCAGATGGCCGAAGGCGTCCTGATTGGAGATGTGCTCGCCGAGGCGGTCGAGCATCAGGCCGGCCTTTTCCGCGATGGCCGGGCGCCAGGCATCGACCATCGGCGCGGCCTTGGCGGGCGGCTTGAAGCCGGTCAGCTTCTCCCAGACCAGCAGCGGTAGGGCCTCCTCAAGAGGGGCGTCCTCGGGGCTGGCCACGCTGGCGGCGCGCACGCGGTCGTAGCGGGCGGCCATCCGGGTGCGCAGATTGTGGGCGACGCCGGGCATGCGCTTGGCCCCCAGCGCCTCGACGCGCGCCTGCTCCACGGCCTCGAACACGGTGCGCGCGGTGCCGGAGGACGGCGTGAGCGCGTTGTGGGTCTTGGCGTCGTGGCAGGCGATGGTCAGGGCGATGGCGTCGGCGTTGCCGCGCATCACCGCGATTTCCTTGCGGTTGGGCGCGCGCGAGGGGGCGGGCAGACGCGCGGTTTTGCCGTCGTAGCCGGCCGTGTCCCCGGTGAAGACCACCTCCAGCTCGCGGCCGCCCGCGATGGCCCGCGTGGTGACGGTCACGGCGCGCTTCAACTGCATCAGGGGGTCGGGTTTGTTTTTGGACGCGGGCATTGGTGGTGTCTCGGTTTGGGATTCTGCGGCGGGCCAAGTGCTGCAGATGCAGTCTAACCGTTAGCGGCTTGATCGACGGAAGCTTTTGAGAGTGGCGCGGAAACTGGGGACAGCGCAACACACATAAGCGCGAAGAAGGCGAAAGCATTCTGCACTAAGACTGCGCGGTTCGTGCTTCGCGCACTAATCGCGTAGGATTGCAGCACGCATATAGGTCCACTCCGACGGGCGTCACGAGATAATAGTGGACATCGACATCGAAGATGCCAACACCATGTCGTTTTACCTCGCATTTGGCAATGAGCCCAAGCCTTACGAGGTTCTCGAAGTCGTAGAATTTCGAGTCACGATACACGCCGTCTGGTGAGCAAATTGACAAGCCACCACCTCGCGTGTCGTCCTGAAAAAACACATTTATCGTGTCAATCGCAACCCCATTGATATTGAACGCAGCAGCCAGCGCGTCACAAAACTCTTCTATATCTTCAGATCCTTCAACATCCGAAATCGACGCAGGCAACCCAGATTGATTAAGATAATAAAAATTGTCGATAAAAATTCCAGCATTTTCGATATATTTGTCATCTAGTCTCAAAATTTCTTCCATGAGCTTCACTTGATCTGACGTGATCTCGGACAATACGGTCCCATATTGGGAGATGAGCTCGACTTCCTCTGTAGCCGCTGTTGCGAGCAGGTTTGCCCACATATCAATAAGCTTTTGATTGTCCAGATCTTCGAGACTCGCCCTCTCAAGCAGTGGCACCAGGAATTTCGTCGGAATAGGCTTGACAGTTCTACGCGAGGCCGCTAGCCGCTTTCTGGTTTTTCTAGCTATCTCCGCGAGGGTAGCTTGACGCTTGAGTTGAATCTTGTCTCCAAGTAAGCCGGCAGCCTCGGTGAGTGGCCTGAATAAATCTGTGAGCGCATCCAGCGCACGCCCAGAGGACTTCTTGGGAATTTCAGTTGAAATACTTATCCCTGTTGCGGTCTTGCGCGCCGTGCGGCGGCCTTTTTTTGCCATCGGCTTAGCTCTCAGATGCTCAAGAGGTCGACCTGCGAAACTGTTGATTGTTTTATTCTGTTCAGGTGTCAAGGGGCACGTTGCGAGTTCTCGAAAAGTTGTCATCTGGAGGAGCGGTTGGTGATCAACACGTCCGTGCGGTTCCGGGGCGAAGCCGACTTTCAGACAGCGGCGCCGCCCCGGCATCCCGCTGAGTCTAAGCTGTCGTCGCTCTGTGCTTCGCGTGTCTCCCGCAACACGTCCGTAAACGGCCTTTGGCGCTCCTCTCGCGCCGCCACCCCTCAAGACAACGCCACATTCACCGCCGACTGCGGCAGTTCCTGATTGAAGCACCGCTGATAGAACTCCGCCACCGTATGCCGCTCCGTCTCGTCGCATTTGTTGAGGAAGCTCAACTGGAACGCCAGCGCCACATCGTTGAAAATCTGCGCGTTTTCCGCCCAGGTAATGACGGTACGCGGGCTCATGACGGTGGACAGGTCGCCGTTGACGAAGGCGTTGCGTGTCAGATCGGCGATGCGCACCATGTTGGAGACGATGGGCCGGCCCTCGGGCGTGTCGTAGAATTTCGCCTTGGCCAGCACGATGTTCACCTCGTCGTCGTGCGGCAGGTAGTTCAGCGTCACGACGATGGACCAGCGGTCCATCTGGCCCTGGTTGATCTGCTGCGTGCCGTGATACAAGCCGGAGGTGTCGCCGAGGCCGATGGTGTTGGTCGTCGCGAACAGCCGGAACGCCGGGTTCGGGCGGATCACCTTCGACTGGTCCAAGAGCGTCAGCTTGCCCTGCAATTCCAGCACGCGCTGGATAACGAACATCACGTCCGGCCGGCCGGCGTCGTATTCGTCGAACACCAGCGCCGTATTCGATTGCAGCGCCCACGGCAGAATGCCCTCGCGGAACTCCGTCACCTGCTTGCCCTCGCGCAGCACGATGGCGTCCTTGCCGACGAGGTCGATACGGCTCACATGGCTGTCGAGGTTGATACGCACGCACGGCCAGTTGAGCCGCGCGGCGACCTGCTCAATGTGGGTGGATTTGCCGGTGCCGTGATAGCCCTGGATCATGACGCGGCGGTTGAAGGCGAAGCCGGCCAGGATGGCGAGGGTGGTCTCGCGGTTGAACAGGTAATCGGGATCGACATCGGGCACGTATTCGGACGGCGCCGAATAGGCCGGCACTTCGAAGCTGGCGTCGAAACCGAAAAGCTTGCGGACCGGCACTTTGATGTCGGGGAGGGCGGTGGTGGCTGCGGCTGTCTTCATGGGATGGGAACAACTGATCTGATGTTGAACGGGTATGCCCCGTTCAAGCTGGTGGGGGCAAACGGTATGTAAGCGCCCGCACGCTAGCAGCAAAGGGGGGGGCGCCTCAATTGTTTACCGGCTTTACGGTGTGCGGAAAGGTGTGGATGACTGTTAACGCGGGGCGCAAAACGTGCGGTTCCGGGATTTTCCAGCGTGGCCGGTCAATCAGCACAACCCCGCCTTCTTCAAAAAATCATACGCCTGTATGACCTCGCGCAGCTTGTCTTCCGAACTGCGGTCGCCGCCGTGGGCGTCGGGGTGGTGGCGCTTCACCAGAGCCTTGTAATTCGCCTTGATGTCTTCCGCCGTCGCCCGCTCGTCCAGCCCCAGCGTCACCAGACAGCGCCGCTCGGCATTGCGCAACGGCCGGCGCGCCACGTTGATTTTGCCGCCGATGTCGCTTTCCTGGAACACATTAATGGGATCGACCGTGTCGAAGCTGTAGGAATGATCGAAATGGCGCTGGCCCTTGCGGGCGCGCTGCTCGTTCCAGGCGCTGGCGCGGGCGTGCCAGGTGGGGCGGTGGCCGGTGACGGATTCCTTCTGGAACTCGCCGATCTCGCTGTCGCTCATGCCGTCGAAGTAGTTGTACGACTTGTTGTACTGGCGCACGTGGTCCAGGCAGAAGCGGAAATACTCGCCCTCGTGGCCGCGTCCCATGGGCGCGCGGTGAACGCCGGGCTCGCGGCAGCCGTGCCATTCGCAGGCCGTCCCTTCCGCGGCTGCGTTTTCTTCCGTCCGTTTGATACGGATGCGGTCGAAATATTTCGAATCGAACTTCATCTGCGACTTGCCTTAACGGGCGGCGGCAACGTATGAGCGTCTGGACCATTGCCTCGCCCGTATAACCTATCCAGACGGGGCAACCAGAGCGGAGAGTATGGTGCTTCGCCGCCGGTCAGACAAGCATTGATGATTCCCGCCGGCGGGCCCATTATATAAGTGTGGCTTGTTTGCGAGTAGGACGGGGCAGATGACGACAGAAGCAGGACTTTGGGAAAAACTCAGGCAGGCATTTGCGCCCGAAGCGTTGACGATTGAAAACGAATTGCAGCGCCACGCCCATCACCACCACCCCAAAGAGGGCGGCGCAGGCGAGCAAAGCGGGCAGACGCATTTCCGCCTGAGCATCGTTTCGGACGCCTTTGCCGGCAAAAGCCGGGTCGAACGCCATCGCATGATTTATACGCTGCTGGCGGAGGAAATGGCCGGGCCGGTGCATGCCCTCGCTATCGACGCGGCGGTGACGCCGGCGGAAGCGCGCCGTTAGGACAGTCTCAGAAATAACTGCGCGATCTGGCTTGTCCTTTTGCCCGTCCGCTGCGTTCTCGGAAAGGGTTCCCATACGTGTGGTATGCGCCCCTTTCCGCGCCTTGCGGGCGAACAAAACTCCTGCGCCATCTGACGCAGTTATTTCCTGACAGGCCCTAAGGGCGCTTTCCCAAGCAAGCGGCAGCGTTTGCCCGCCCGAAGGCACCCGCAGACGCGGGACTACACCGGCAAATCCAGCATGCGGCGGATGCCGGCGGGCGTGGCGCCCTCGCCGCGCAGTGAGCGCAGACTCTTATCCTTATCCCGCTTCGACAGCTTGCGGCCCTCGCCGTCCGTAATGAGACGGTGGTGGTGGTAGAGGAGCGCGGGCAGGTCCAGCAGCACTTGCAGCAGGCGATGCAGCTCCGCCGCCGCTTCCAGATCGTTGCCGCGCACCACGTGGGTGATGCCCTGCAAGGCGTCGTCCAGCACCACGGCGAGGTGATAGCTGGCCGGCACGTCCTTGCGGCCCAGCACGGCGTCGCCCCAGCGTTCCGGCCGCGCTTCGCGGGCGATCTCTGTGCCGGTTGCGGGATCGAACACGTTCACGGTCAGCGGCGCATCGGACTTTTCACGCAACGCCGCCAGCGCCCGCGCCATATCGAGCCGCAGCGTATAGCCCTCGCCCGCCGCCATCCGCGCGTTCACAGCTTCCGGCGCCGCGCCCCGGTAGAGGCCGGGATACAGCGGCGCGCCGTCTGGATCGGTGGCCATGGTTCCGCCGCCCGCGGCCGCCGCGGCTTCGGCGATCTCCTTGCGCGTGGCGAAGCACGGGTACAGCACCCCCATCGCCGTCAGCCGCGCCAGCGCGCCGCCATACTCGCCGAAATGCCCCGACTGCCGCCGCACCGGCCGCTCCCAATCGAGCCCCAGCCAGGCGAGATCCTCGTAAATCCGCGCCTCGAACTCCGGCCGGCAGCGCCCGATGTCGATATCCTCGATCCTGAGCAGCAGACGTCCGCCGAGCCGCCGCGCCAGATCGAAGTTGAGCAGCGCCGAATAGGCATGCCCGAGATGCAGGTCGCCGTTGGGGCTGGGGGCGAAGCGCAGAACAGCCGTCATCCCGCCATGAACGCCCACAGGCCGAGCCCGATCAGCAGGGGAATCACCCAGATCGCCGCGTACAGCCAATAAATCGCGAACCGTTCGTGCCATTTGAGCCGCTGGAGCCGCGCCGACGCCGCCGCCCGTTCCTGCCCCGTAGTCTCGGAGATTTCCGCCTGCGCCATGGCGATGGCGAAGTCGATATCGTCGTGATTGTCGCCGCACTCATCAAGCGCATGCTCATAGGCGTCGATGAACGGGCGCAGTTCCTCGTCGTGGGAAATGCGCGTGATCGACAGGTCGCGCAGGATGCGGTTGACCTTGCGCCCGCAAATATTGAAACGGCGCGCCCTGGCCGGGTAATCCTTCGCCTGCTCGATCAGGCCGACGGCCAGCGACAGCATACCGGTGACGTAAGCGCTGAAATCCAGCACGTTCTTTGTATGCTGCGACAGCACATCCTTGAACAGCAGGGCATAGAACGGCACCAGAAAGCCGGCGATACCGGCAAAGGCAAACGCGAGCGTGCTGGCGTCCTGCATACGTTCGCAGCGCTTGGCGGCGTTGAACCTGGCGCGCTTCACCAGGCCCCAATCCTTGAGGTATTTCTCGTGGGCCGGGCTGCGCCATGTGTTGACGGACGCAAGCCCAGGGCGTTGCCTGGCGCGGTCCGTGTCCCCATTCAGTGCGAATCGCAGATTGGTCATTAGTAATGGGCTAGCAAAAGCGGCGGAATACAGCAATATTGCCCGCAATTTTTACACACCCGCCTGCGGGAGGCGGCCGGCGCCTCGCCGTGCTATCAACGCCGTATATCTGATTGGGATCAGCACCTTGAGCGAACCAGCAACGCCCATCACAATTTATACCGACGCCGACGCCTGCCCGGTGAAGGAGGAGATATATCGCGTCGCCGGGCGGTACGGGATCAAGGTTTACGTGGTCAGCAACAGCTATATCGCCGTGCCGCGGGCGCCGTTCATCGAGCGCGTGGCCGTCCCCAGCGGTCCCGATGCGGCTGACGACTGGATCGCGGAGCGTGTGGCGCGCGGCAGTATCGTCATTACCTCGGACGTGCCGCTGGCGCACCGCTGCATTACGGCCGGGGCGGACGTCATTGCGCCGGCCGGGCGCGTCCTGACGGAGGCGACCATCGGCATGGCGCTGGCGACGCGCAATTTGATGGAGGATTTGCGCTCGGCTGGGCAAACCACCGGCGGTCCGAAGCCGTTTCAGCCCCGCGACCGCTCCAATTTCCTGTCCGCCCTCGACCTCGCCATTGTCCGGCTGAAGCGCGACGGATTCGGCGGTTGATCCCAGCCCGCGAGCGAACCAGGACGCAGGCGCCGCCTCATACAGTCACCCGCGCGCAAAACCCCGCCTTGCCCGCCGCCGGTTTCCCAGCCGGCACGGCAAAGACGCGGTCATATCGAAACGATCAGGCCGGGCACAGACTTAATGCTCCGCAAGGGAGCAATGAATCAGACCCGGCACTCATCAAACCGTCTGGAACGCGGCGGAATTACTTGCGCGAACCCTTGGCAGCAGCGGCGCCGCGCTTGGTCTTCGAAGCCGCAAGATGCGTCTGTGTGCCGGTCTCGGGAACGCGACGCTGGCCCAGGCCCATGGTCTTGGCAAGCTGCGAGCGCGCGGCCGCATAGGTCGGTGCCACCATCGGGTAGTCATGCGCCAAACCCCACTTCTCGCGGTACTGCTCAGGCGAGAGGTCGTAATGTGTGCGCAAATGACGCTTCAGGGATTTAAACTTCTTCCCATCCTCAAGGCAGATGATGTACTCCGCCGTCACGGACTTTTTGACGGGAACAGCCGGGTTCAGCTCGACTTTCGCCGGCTCGACGCCTTGCACGGCGGCTTTATTCAAAGCCGCATGAACAGAGCTGATAAAGGCCGGAAGCTGTTCACCGGAGATTGAGTTATGGGACACATACGCCGATACGATATCGGCGGTCAGCGAGGTCAGGTCGAATTCACTACCATCCATGATGGGGCTCCTAAGTTCCAGGTGTGGTGATGGATAATCTCATGTGAGTGCACGCGTAGCATACTCTGGCACCGTTTGCAGCACAATTACACAAAAATATTAATAACAAACGGATAATAAACGAACGATTTATGCGATCTTTAGAAAATCTTTTACTCCCGCAGGGGTTAAGCCAAGGCTGCGCATGACGGCGGCGGGTGCGCGCGCTAATCTTCTACTTATGCGTTGGAACAGACAATCGCCAGCCTTTTAATTCGTGCCGCGCATCAATCCTGTGCACAGCATGGCCATTGACGAAAGCTTGCCGCGCCCCGTACTCCCATTACGCATCCCGCGTCAAGCCTGCAAAGCCCGGCCGGAAACTCCCGCTTGTGCAGAATTTCCCGCTTGAGCCAGGAAGATGTCTCCGCGGCCAAAACCCCATTTACGCGGGCGCTATTTCCGTCTATTCGTTCCGCCATGATACGGATAGGCACACGCGGTTCACGTTTGGCGCTGGCGCAGGCTCATGAGACCCGCGACCGGCTAGTTGCGGCACATGGGCTCAAGGCCGAAGACATTGAGATCGTGGTCATCGAAACCACGGGCGACCGGGTACAGGACCGGCCGCTGTCGGAGATCGGCGGCAAAGGGCTGTTCACCAAGGAAATCGAGGACGCTCTGCTGGAAGGGCGCATCGAACTGGCGGTCCACTCCATGAAGGACATGCCGACGGTGCTGCCGGATGGGCTTGAGATTTCCTGCCTGCTGCCGCGCGAGGATGTGCGCGATGCGTTCATCAGCCCGAAGGCGGCGTCGCTGGCGGAATTGCCCCAGGGCGCCGTTGTCGGCTCGTCGTCGCTGCGCCGGCAAGCACAGATCAAGGCCAAGCGGCCGGATTTGCAGGTCATTATGTATCGCGGCAATGTGGAGACACGGCTGCGCAAGCTGACCGAAGGCGTGGCGGACGCGACGTTGCTTGCCTGCGCCGGTTTGCGGCGTCTGGGGCTGGCGAAGAAAATCACCTCGGTGATTTCCACAGACGAGATGCTGCCCGCCGTGGCGCAGGGCGCGATTGGTATCGAGATCGCCTCGCGCGACGATCGCACACGGGCGCTGCTGGCGGCCATTCACGACGAGACGACGGCCATACAGCTTGCGGCGGAACGCACATTTCTTGCCCGGCTTGACGGCTCCTGCCGCACGCCCATCGGCGGTCTGGCGGAGCTGGACGGCGACCGCATGGTGTTCCGCGGCATGATCCTGACGCCGGACGGCTCGGTGTGCCACGAGACGCGGCGCGAAGGACCAGCCAGCGACGCCGCAGCCATGGGCGACGACGCAGCTGCCGAACTGCTCGGCCGCGCTGGACCGGAGTTTTTTAAGGGGTAGCCCATGAGTGGCGGAGGCGCCAACGAGCGGTTGGGCAGAGCCCAGAGCGACAGTATAGAACTCCGCACCCGAGGCGCCAGGCGTAGCGCCCATGGCGGTCACCGGCCGGCGGCTCACGCACCGGAGCCCTGCCCCAGGTTATGAGCGGCGGAGCCGCGAAGGAGTGCTTGGGCGAAGCACAGCACGACGATACTTAAAATGCATGTGCTGGTGACCCGTCCCGCCGAGGACGCTGGAGAACTGGCCCGGCGGGTGGAGGCGCTGGGCGCGGAGCCGGTGGTGTTTCCGCTGACGCGCATTAATATACTGCCGCTGCCGTCCGTGGATTGGGACGGCGTTGCCGCCATCGTCGCCACCAGCAAGAACGCCCTGCGCGCGCTCGGCGGCAGCGATCAGCTCAACGCCGCGCTCCGGCGGCCGGTGTTTTGCACCGGCAAGGGTACGGCCAAGATGGCCCGCTCGCTCGAATTCGCGGAAGTCCGCGAAGGTCCCGGCACTGCTGCGGGATTGCCGGATACCATTGCCGCAGCGCTGCCACCGGACGCCGGCAAGCTGCTCTACCTCGCCGGTGAACATCTGGCCTTCGATCTGGAATCCGCCATCAGCCAACGCGGCTACAGCCTTCAAAAGATTGTGTGCTACACCGCCGAAGCCGCCACGGAATTCAACGCCGCCGTCCTCGGCGAGTTCCACGCGCAGCGGCTCGATGCCGTCATCCTGATGTCGCCGCGTGGTGCTAAAATTTTCGATGACCTCATCGCCGCCCACAATTTGCGCGAAAACACCGCCAGATTGCGGGCGTATTGCCTGTCGGACGCCGTGGCAAAGGCATTGCATTGCGTCGAGGCTGGCCGCAAAAGGATTGCCAGCCATCCCGATGTGGAAACGCTGCTGGCATTGCTGCGAAGTGATATGATGCAAGACGATACAACAGTTAGCGAATATTAAGCTTCTTTCGATAAGGGTGCGGTCTCATTTCCGGTCCCGCGGGAACCGGCAAGAACGGCAAGTGTACAGGCGAGGTGCGGGCCATGAGCAATGACGATCTTCCCAGCGACGGCAAGGATAAGCGCCCTCGCGTCACGCTCGACTTGACGGCGAAAGAGGTGAAAACCGCCGGTAACGGCGAGCAGACGGCTTTGCCGCCGCCCGTTTCGCAGCAGGCGGGCGAGGATGATCGCCTGGGTACCGAAAATGAGAGCACTACCCCCGTACCACCTCACGCAAACATCACCTCACGCGTCAGCATAGCGGCTCTGGTGACGCATCTAATGGCTGGGTTGGCCGGTGGCCTGCTGGCCCTGGTCATCGGCTATGTCGCGGTGGAGGAATTCGGCAACCGCGTGAGCGGCAATCCGCCGGCGGCTGTGATGGCCAGCATGGATGCGCTGAAGCAGCGTCTGGCGGCGCTGGAGAAGGCGGGACCGGCAACGGCCGCCCCGGATGCCGCGCTTTCCGCCGATATCAAGCGCGCGAACGAACAATTGGCGTCCCTCGCCAGCCGCGTCACCAGGGCCGAGCAGCGGATCGCCGCCAGCGCCGCCACGCCCGGCGCTCCCGCCCCCGCCGCCGAGCCGCTCCCCGCGCCCGAGATCGACCTGAAGCCAATGCTGGAGCCCATCGAAGCGCGCGTGACCGCGCTCGAAACCAAGGTCGCCGAGGTTTCCAAACATCAGGCCAGCGACCGCCAGACGGCAGCGGCAACCGCGCTCGCCGTGGGCTTCAACAACCTGCGCCGCGCCGTCGCCAGCGGCAAACCTTACGCCGCCGAATTCGACGTGGTGCAAAAGCTTGGCGCCGCCGAGGCTGACATTTCCGCGCTCGCCCCCTCCAAAGCAACGGGCGCCGCCACCGCCACGACACTCGCCCAGACGCTGACGCCGCTCGCCAGGGAAGCCGCGCGCATCGGCGAAGGCAAGACCGGTGACAGCGGCGTGATGTCGAAACTCTGGTCGGAGGCCCGCTCCGTCGTGCATATTCGCCGCACGGGGCTGGTGGAAGGCGATAGCAATGAGGCCATCCTGGCGCGTATGGAAGTGCGCACGAAAGCGGGTGATATCGCGGCCGCCGTCAAGGAAGGCAAAGCGCTGAAAGGCGAGGCCGCCGTCATCCTGGCGCCGTGGCTCGCCCAGGCCGGGGCCAAGGCGTCGGCGGACGCGGCGCTGGACCGTATCGAAGCTAAACTGCTGGTGTCGCTGAAAAGCGAGGGGACGAAACAATGATCCGCCTACTGGTCTATTTATCGCTGCTGACGGCGGCGGCATTCGGCCTCGCCTGGCTCGCCGAGCGGCCCGGCAGCGTCACGGTGACGTGGCTGGGCATGGAGGCGGAAGTCAGCGTGTTCAGCGCCGGCGTGATGCTGGTGCTGGCCGTGCTGGCGCTGTTTTTCACGCTGTGGTTGATTCTGGCGATCTGGAGCAGTCCGCGCCGGCTGGGTGAGCGCATTCGCCGGCGGCGCGAGAGCAAAGGCATGCGCGCGTTGCAGGAAGGTATATTCGCCGCCGGCGCCGGGGATGTCGCCAGGGCCACGCGTGCGGCGCACACCGCCAACAAATACATCCCCAATCAGCCGCTGGTCCGCCTGCTGCGCGCCCAGGCCGCCCAGTTGAGTGGCGACCGCACCGCCGCCCAGCGCATTTTCACCAGCATGCTGGACGATCCGGCGACCAAGGTTCTGGGCCTGCGCGGTCTTTTCCAGGAGGCCAAGCGCGAGAACCAGTTGGAGGCCGCGCAGCATTTCGCGCAGGAGGCGCTGGCGCTCAATCCGTCGCTGTCCTGGCCGGTGACGGCGCAGTTCGAGCATCAGTGCCGTGCGCAGGATTGGAACGCCGCCCTCGACACGCTGACCATCGCCCGCCAGCACCGCGCCATCGACAAGCAGACCGCCGGCCGCCGCCGCGCCGTGCTGCTGACCGCGCTGGCCATGGAGGCCGAGACTCAGGGCGATACCGGCAAGGCGCAGGAGCTGGCGCTGGAGGCCCACAAGCTTCAGCCCACGCTGGTGCCGGCCGCTGCCATCGCTGGGCGTGCACTTGCCGCTGGCGGAAATACAGGCAAGGCTGCGAAGGTTATCAACGCCGCCTGGGAGTTCAACCCGCATCCCGATCTCGCCATCGCGTATGCCTACGCCCGGCCCGGCGACTCGCCGCGAGACCGGCTGACGCGGGTGAAAATCCTGGCACAGTCCACGCCGGGGCATCCCGAGGCCGCCATCGCCGTGGCCCAGGCCGCCATCGACGCCAAGGAGTGGGACGAAGCCCGCCGCGCGCTGGATTTCCTCATCCGCGAACGCCCGAGCGCGCGGGTGTGCACATTGATGGCGCGCATCGAGCACGGGCAGAACCACAATGCCGGCCGTGTGCGCGAATGGCTGGCGCGGGCGTTGAAGGCGCCGCGCGACCCGGCCTGGATCGCCGACGGCGTCATTTCCGACGAATGGGCGCCGCTGTCACCGCTCACCGGCACGCTGGATGCCTTCGTCTGGGACGTGCCGCCGGAACGCATGAAGCCCGGCATGGTGGACAACCGGCTGCTGGATGAATTCGCGCGCTTCGAGTTAGAGCTGGCGGAGGGGGCCATCGAGGTGACGCAGCTTCAGGCCGCGCCCATGGTGGAGGTGCGCGTGGAGGCCGAGCGGGTGAGCGCGGAGGCGAAGCCCCCGGCAATCGCCGCCGAGACCGCCACGGCGAAGCTCAAGCCGCCTGTTGCGCCGGTGCCGCAGAAGCGCGAACCGGCGGAGGCGCCCTCGGTGCTGCCCACGGCGCTGCCGAGCGACGCGACCGGCTGGGAGCCTGAACCCGTCGAGACGCCGCGCGCCAAGTCCGTGCCGCTGGTGCCGGCCGTCCCCAAGGAGCCGGACGCCGCATCAGCGCCGAAGCCGCGCAAAACCGGCCCCATGATCTTCGTGCCCGACCGCCCGCCGGACGATCCGGGACCGGACAGCGATGATTCGGACGAGTTGCATACGACGCTGACAAGGTTTCGTGCACCGATCAAGGGTTCTGCATAGGAACGCTGCGGTCATAACGGCCTTCGCGGCCAGCCGGCAGGTCAAAGAGCGCGGCTGGTTCAACGCGAGGCAATAGAGTGTGAATTTCTCTTGGGAAATTCGGGGAAACAGGCCCAGCAGGGGCTTGCGTCGCGCCGCGATTGCGTTTATCGATTATGCCGGGGCCGCAATAGCTCAGTCGGTAGAGCGGCGCATTCGTAATGCGTAGGTCGGAGGTTCGATTCCCTCTTGCGGCACCATCCCCCCTCTCAAGGGTGAACATAGCATCGACTAACTCGCTGAAAAATAACGAAAAGCGGCGGAATGGGCGGAACATGGGAGACCATGGTGACGCCTTGCAGCGCACGAATCTGGACGGTATTTTCGATACCGCCGGACCCTTACTCCGCATCGGCCGCCGCCGCAACCGCTCCCAAACGGCCGACATTGGGAATCATAATCTCGCGCGGCGACACCAGGCTGATCAGCGCCTCCTTCTTCATCAGCGTCATCTGGCGGCTGACCGTCTCCAATGTCACACCGAGCAGGCCGGCAATCTCCTCGCGCCGCATCGGCAGCACAAAATGGGCGGTGTTGCTGCCTGCTGTGTCTTCGCGGCTGCTGCCGGCGCCGCGTGTCGCCATGAGATGGAGGAACCCGGCAAGGCGCTGATAGGCGGAGCGGCGGCTGAGCAGCACCGCCCAGTCGCAGCAGGCATCGAGCTGATCGAGGGCGGCCGTAAAAAGCTGCCGCTCAAGCTTGGAGTTCCGGTTCAGGATGCGCACGAAGCCATCGCGCGGAAACATGCAAAGCTCCACCCCGGTCGCCGCCTCCGCAGTGCAGCCGTGCCGCGCCTGGAAGATGCGGCCGAGGAAATCGTGCTGAAAGATCAGGCTGGTAATGTAGGTCTGTCCATCGGCATCGGTCCTGGTGAGCTTCACCACGCCGGCGATCAGTATGGCGCAGTGCGTGGCCAGGCCGCCCTCCTCGAAAATGTGCTCGCCGCGGGCGTATGTCCGGCGCTTGCCGATGCTGCTGAGGGCCGCAAGCTGCGGCCCGGTCAGCACTGAACACATGCCGAGGTCCCGGCAGGAGCACCGGCCGCATGAGGAAACATCTGGCGCTCCGGCGCCTGGCTCCGATGGCTGCTGCACTCTGCCCCTATGTGTGGCCGCTCCTCCCTTGAACTGTGCCGAACATGCGCGCGGCTCAGGTGGAACGCCGGAAAAACCATCAGCACGGAGAGTTACGGATGGTATTTGTTGATCTTGTACATGATACTTGCGTACATCGTTACGGCAACAGTCAGAGATATGGAGCCGGCCCGGCGGCTGTCCGCTCTGCTGACTGTCTTCCATGCTGCGCTCCTTTCATTGCCGGATGAAAAAGGCTACCGGGGTTTGATAAACTTGAATTTTATCTGTTAGCCTCAGACAACTCCGCCTGCGTCAACGTTTTGGGAGGCGGCCCGGAACCGCAAATGGCCTCCGCCGCCGGGGATTGCTTGGCCTCATCCACCGGAGTGGCGTTTCCCTGGAGCACTACACCCACGTATCCCACGAGTGCTGCCCACAGAACAGCCAAGCCGATCAACCCAAGTTTGAGACGTCCTTCCATGTCTTTCATCCTTTCTTAGTATATCCAGTAAATATGGATTAGCTCATTACACACCTTCTGTTTTTATATATGTATGCATTGGATTCATTCTTCCGCTTCTTAACGCACATTCAGGCGATTAGTCCGCACTGCCCAGATCAATGTTCCTCCGGCTGCCAGCAGCAAAGACAGGAACACCGCGAAATAGAATGTACTCGACCTCGGGGCCACGCCGACGGCAAACGGAAACCGGCTTACATGTTCCTTAGCCCCATCGTTGAGTTTCAAAAACCCGATGTAGTTCCCTTCCACGAATTCGTGCTGGAAATTGAACGTGCCGGTCGGCCGCTTTTGGGGCGGGAGATATAACTCGGTAATGGCGTCCATATTCTTGGTCTCCGCGGAGGGATCTTCGGGGTCACGGATTACCCTCAGCTCAACCTCCATCCGGCGCAATTCCGGCGAGAAATAATCAATGGCCACAATCGTTGTCCCGCGTTCCGGGATGTCCTCGCAAAATTCCCTCTGCTGACTGTTGGGTTGATAGCCGGTGAAATGCATCTTGTAGCTGGTTCCTGGAAAGCGCAGGACACAAGTATCGGCATCCGCGGAAAGTCCGCCATGTGCCTCAGCGGGTTCTCCCCCGGCGCCTAAGAAGATCAAGACGAGCGCCAGTGCCGCCAAGCCCCATGAAGCGTGTCTGGTTCTGTTGAGTTTTGCATGCCACATATAAAGTATCCCCATGAGATGGCCGGAAATCCGCTCCTCGTGTTGGGAGCGAGGAGCGGAGGGCTGGCCAGTTGCAACAATCCCTGGCCAGCCCGATAGTCGCTTAACGCTTCAGAGCACCGATGTTCGTGTAGTTCGGCACAGCCGGTCCGGCGATTTCGATCACGTGGCGGGTGCCGCTTTGACCCAAGATCATCAGCAATCCGGCGATACTGCTATCGGTACCGTAGTAGATGTCGGCAAGCCGCTGCGTATCCCAGAGAGCATCCTGCGCCAGCATGGTCAGGGCGCGGGTTTCGCCTGGCGCGATCGGCTTGTCGTCCGACACGCTAAGCCCCTGGGGTGCGAGCAGGTATTCCGGCCACTTCACCGGGTCTTTCATCACCTTGGGGTTGAGGAAGCGAACGCTGGCTGTATTGAACTCCCCGATCTGCACCGGCTCGTTGCTGTTGTTCGTGACCTCAATTTTGACTTCCAGCCTGCGGCCGGGGACGTCGTAGATGGCGCGCTGGTATTTCACCTGCACGTTTTCTGGTGCGTTCAGTGCCGGATCGCCGGCCCCAAGTGTCAGGATGCCGGACTGAAGCGGCAGTGTGCGCGGATAGGCGGCTTCCGTCTTCGCAAAGGCGACAATGACGATGAGCAGCGTCAGCGCCAGCGCACCGTAGGTCACCTTCTCGTCCATAGGCGAGATCATCTTGTCGGCGGATTGTGTGTCAGGGCTGCCCGCAACGCGCACGAAGCGTGAAACGAAGCCGCCGCGACGGTACCAATAGAGGATCCAGAGTGCGGCAAAACCCATCCACATGAAATGCCAGGCATAGATGCCGTTGAGGCCCATGGTTTCGAGGTCAACCGTATTACCGTCCAGTGACGTCACAGGATTTACGAAGGTTGTCCAGTCGCCGGTGATGTTGATGTCTTCACCAGGACCGCTCAGGGGGCCGCCGCCGCGCACGTTCATCACGGGATGAACATGCCAGTTGCCCGGCCGGCGCGCCAGAAGCACGATCTTGAACTCGTAAGTCTTGCCGATCTCCAGCGGGAAGGCACGAGGAACGAAGGTGCCGTTCACGAACACGTCCTTACGGACGAACACCGCTCCGGGCTGGCCGACGTTCAGGTACGTTTCCTTGGGCTCGCCAATGGAATCCGGCCACGAGGTC
This sequence comes from uncultured Alphaproteobacteria bacterium, assembly GCA_963827885.1. Taxonomy (GTDB): domain Bacteria; phylum Pseudomonadota; class Alphaproteobacteria; order Rhizobiales; family Rhodomicrobiaceae; genus CAWHDD01. The sequence goes on from CAWHDD010000005.1 coordinate 136,259, forward strand.
GAAACGTGGAACTTGCCGGTCATCTCGACCGTCTCGCCGACCTTCACATCGCTCTTCGACCATGCGATATCATACCACTGGATGGACCGCATCCGAAGGAATGGCATCTGTGCCTTCTCGCCATGCGCTAAGGCTGGCGTGATCTCAAGGGACGTAACCGCGATGATGGCGGTGAGCGCTCCTATGACCACTGCAGCTAATCTGCCTAGCAGAGCGGAGCTAAAGGCTCGCCTGCATTGGTGGCTTTTCATGAGTGTATCTCCCAAAACATTATTCTCATTTTCGCAGCTTAGGTTCCGTTGCCGCCGGTATTCTCCTCACTGGGGGCGAGGGAAACCGGCAGCGCACGCTGTTTTAGATCCGGTTGATGAACCCAGTGTTCGAGAACCACCGCCCGATGAAGTGCCAGATGAAGTACAACACCATGCAGATGAAGCCCGAGAAGAAGGCCGACACTGGCACCACGTCCTGGCCGAAGGATCGCAGCGTTCCTTTCTCAACCAGCCGGATGTACTCCGGTGTGCCGGTGCGGACGGTTTCGAAGCCCATCAGGTCGGCGAGTGTCATCACGATGCCGTTCTTTTCAACGGGAATGTGGAACTGCGCGAGGATCGGCCAGTTGGACGGATACATGAGCAAGCCGTAGCCCAGGCAGCCGACGATCATGGTTATCATGTAGCTCCGGCTCATCAGCAGGATGCAGTCGATAAAGATCGCTCCGGGAATGAATTCTGTCGGGAAACAGAAATTGACGGGGAACCAGGTCCACCCCCAAAAGTTCACATACCGGTTGATCCACTCGCCGACCAGCAGGCCGAGGACCACGAATGTTGCGCCGAACGGCAACCGGAATTTCTCCCAGAAGAAGTACTGCGCCGCCGCGATGAACGGGATCGTGACGATGGGGCCGACTGTTGGCCAGAAGCGTCTATCTTTCCAGTCAATCCAGAAATCCCAGTCACCCATCAACAGCATGGTGTGAATGTGATAGGCCCCTAGCAAAACGAAGAAGAAGATGAATAGCAGCAGCCAGTCTAACGCTTTCGCGGCCGCAACCACCTCGCCGAACGAACGGAAAGCCGATTGAGCCTTGTCGCGCTGGCTGGGAGTACCTACATCGGTGTAACTCATCGGGGCTCTCCTCCTTGTGTTATCGTACTTGCATACATTTCTGCTCTGTCTCCTCCAAAATTGTTTTGGCACGCTTTGCGGGCTCTTGGTTCAGGTACTGGCGGGTGGAGCTTACGGTCCTGCCGCCTCGAAGTGCCTGCACCAGCTTTTCCTCATTGGGCGGGACGGGCGCGAAGTGCACCATGGCCAGCCCTTGGCGGAGGCCGCTCTGCAAGGAGCGGCTTCCAAACTCGTAATCTCGCCGTTATTCCGCTACAGGCACCTGTCCGGCAACGAAGGGGGCTGAATCTCTCCTGGAATGCGCACTTCTGCTCCAGACCATTCGCGATGATCACTTCGCGAAGGCGGCCCAGGATTTGCAGCGACACGCCGAAAACGGCGAGAGCAAACCAGCCGAAGAACACGAAGCCCCAATGCAGCGGAGCCACGAAGATTTCTTCCATGAACCAGAAAGTATGACCCCATTCGTTCAGGCCGACGTTCGGGAAGATCATGAACGGGCCGACGACGAACAGCAGGAAGGGAACCGAGTAGCCCTTCGCATAGAACGGGAGGCGGGTCTTCGCATACATGAAGGCGCCGCAGCCCATGATGATGTAGATTGGATAGCTCAGGTAGAATTCGAGAATGTGGCTGGGCGTGAAGTCGGTGTCACGCACAACGGTTTGGTGCCAGGTGCCATCCTGTTCGGTAAAGAAGCTGGCACCCCAGTACACGGCTGTGGCATAGGCGGTGAGCCAAGCCATCAGAACGAAATACCGCCGCATTTCTTCGCGAGGTGTTATGGCCGCGAGATTGCGATCTCTGGTTTTCCAGAGGTAAGCCATGACGCCTATGAAGGCCGCGCCCAGAACCGGGAGCTCGACCCAAAGGATGGTCATCCAATAGAGCTTGAACTCATCGCTGAACGAGTCCAGGCCCATCGAGAAGCCATAAATCTGCTCGTAAACGCGAACCCCGGAATAAAATATGAACATGACCACAAAGGGCACCCATATAATATTCCATGTGAATAGATCGGCACCAATCTTGCCATCTTCGCCTTGGACCGCCCTAGCTCTGCGATCCGCCTCAACATCAGTGAGACCTCCGCTCACGGTGCTCATGCGTCAACTCCCTTCCAGTCAATTGTTTCTATTGGCATTTTTACCGGGCAGCTTGGCAGACCTCGGGGACTGCGCCGGCTATTAGCCTATGGAGGTGGAGCGCAAGAACTGTGCCATCTCGAAAAAGAAAAGTGATCCAAATCACCAAATGAGAAAATATATGAGAAGCCAAGTGATAGGCGTTTTCGATGGGGGGGCGAGCAGCCCTGCCGGTACTGTATAAAAATTACACACCTGTATGGTCCCTATACAGGTGTGCATCATTTCAAGACAGGTCGGATGGGCCATATCGACGCACCGGGGACGCCTCTCTTTATTTAATCCCGCCATCGAAGATTGCCACCGCCGGAAGATTGCCGGCGCCGTTGCGCGCGGCTTGGCACAGAAGTTGCTCTCCCTCTCCGTGAGTTTGGTTTGGTGCACTCTCACGATAGAAGTTGGAAGATGCTAGCTAGGATAAGGCTGACAGGACGGGCGCTTTACCATTTGATGCGCTTAGAAACGGGGTTGCAACCGCTGCCAGCCTCGAAGACGCTCCTTTGGGTGAGCCTTTCGCTTTATGGACTGAGCGAATTCGCATTGGCTTCGCTCGGCCATAGAATGAGCGTCTCCCTGCTGGGCGGTCTCGCTGCTGTCCTGCTGCTGGGAGCGCTAACGACGGTGGCGCTGTCGCTCGCGGGCTTTTCCTCTCGCGTCATGCAGACGATTTCCGCGCTCGCCGCCGGTGGAGCCGTGATTGTCTGCGGCCGCGCCCTCCTACAGGTTTTACTCCAAACCGCGGTGCCGGGCGTCGATCTAGGCGGGTTCCTGCTCTTCCCGCTCTTTGTCTGGCACCTCCTCATTTGCGCTCACGTCTATCGCGAAGCGCTGGCGCGGGGTTCCTATCAGTCGCGGGGCCTTGCCATCGCCTACGTCCTTTGCCTCATCGTATTGAGAAAGAGCCTCGATGTTTGGGCTTAGGCGTGTTCCGAGGGTTTACCTCCAGTCACATCATGCAACCAGGAGGAACGCCCTACAAGAGTAATCCATCACACTACAACTTGTCGCAATTAGAAGTCTTAACACAAGCAGAAAATTCGGGAGAAGACAATGGGTGCTATACTTGAACTTGTCACTTTGATGGCCACGCCGGCTGGTATGGCTGCGACCGTAGTCGTCGCCATTGCGGCTTTTTACTTCGCGCGCTGGGTCCTCAAGGACTAACAGCCGCCGCGCGAAAGCTCCATAGCGAGCGCAAGCTTACACAATCACGTATCGGCGGAAGCGCCGCAGTGTGACAGCGCGGTCTCATGTAAAGGCCCGCCACATCTTCGGCTTTCTCTGCGAAAGCGGGAACGGTGGACCTGTTGAAGGTTCCGCGAGCGGTGCGGCTGCCGGATGCGCTGCACCGCGCAGGCCTAGTATCAGGCTGAGGGAGAGGCGGGCCGGTCCGCACTCCCGCACATGACTATTAAGCTGCGAGGTGCGGCCTTGAATGGCTGGCCCTTTTGATAAGGGAGGAAGGCGAGATGCGGAAGATTTTGTTAGCAATGGCGGTGCTTCTGGGGGGGGCGGATGTTGCGTTCGCACATGCGGCTCTGGTCAAGTCCGTCCCAGGAAGCCGCGCAGTGGTGTCGCGTTCGCCGGACCGGGTCACGCTGTGCTTCAATGAAGCCGTCGAACTCAAATTCTCGTCGGTCAAGGTTGAGGCTACGAAAGGCGCGGCGGTTGCGGTTGGCGAGGTGAAAATTGGTGAAACCCCGCAGTGTCTGGAGGCAGGCCTGCCGGCGCTTACCGCTGGAAGCTACACGGTCAAGTATCGCGTGTTGTCGAAAGACGGCCATACGATCGATTACGGCTATCAATTCACGATCAAGGGGGAGCGCGCTCAGCCGTGATTGCGTTCCTCGCCGGGATGATGAAGGCCGCCGGGTACGTAGCCCACGCGGGATCGTTCGGCGGGATAATTTTCCTGTTCCTGGCCGGTCCGGCCGGAGACCCGTATTCCCTGCGCTGGCGGCAGCGGATCATCGCGGCGCTCCCCTGGCTGGCGGCGGGATACGCGGTGGCCCTGACGGCGGCCGGGTTGATTGAGGCCAGCTCAACTGCCGGCGTGTCTCTCCTTGAAATTTTGGGCCAGCCAGACCGGCTTCGGGATTTTGCACTGAGCACGCGGGTGGGCTTGATAGCGTCGTTGCAGTTTGCGGCCGCGCTGCTCATGCTGCTGGCGGCGATCGTCATTTTGCGCTTCAAGAACGTATCAACGGCGTTTCTGGCTGTCACCCTGGTTCTGGCGGCCATTGCATTCATTCTCGGCGCATTTGCCAGCCACGCCGGGGGGGACGATCAACCCAGCTATCTCATGCCCGCATACATCGTCCATGTGCTGGCGATGGCGTCCTGGGCCGGCGGGCTGCCGGCCTGGATTGCGCTTGCGCTGACAGCCGCCAGCGCCCCGGCGGGATCGGCAGTTTTCCGATACGCCGCCCGTGCGGCGCGCAGATTTTCTTTGCTCGCGACCATCTGCGTTGGCGCCGTCGTTGCGACCGGCTTTGCCATGGCCATAAACTTCGTGACGACGCAGGGCGACTTGCTCGGCACAACTTACGGCGCTTCTTCTGTGCCTGAAGGTGGCGCTGCTGATTGGTGTGCTGGCGGCGGCCAATAAGGTCCGGCTGCGGATTCTCCCCGCCATGGAGAACCCATCCACAAGGGCACTGTATGCGGCAGCGGCGCGCCTGGTTGCCGTGGAGACCGCTTTTGCGGGCGGCATTCTTGCCCTGGCAGGCATGCTTTCGCAGACGACGCCAGCAACGCACGATGCACCCTATTGGTGGCTGCCTTACAGGATTTCACAGGCCGCGACCTGGTCCGCAGGGATAGGCCAGCTTCTCGCGGCGGCAGGCTTGGCCGCCACGGCGGCCGCTCTGATCGCAGCGTTTTACTTCAGGAAGCGCCTTCGGAGCTTTGCCGGAGCGGGCATTGCGGCGGCTTTCCTTGCCGGAGCGGGCGCAAGCGTCTGGTCGCTGTCGATTCCCGCTTTTCCAGACACTTATGCACGTTCGACCGCTGCCTATCTCACTGTTTCCATCGCGGAAGGCATGGATCACTTCCAGCGATACTGCACTTCCTGCCATGGCAATAGCGGTTAGGCGACGGGACCGCGGAAAGCGCTTCGAAGGTGCGTCCCGCCAATCTGACCGCGCCGCACACCGCGCTGCACACCGCTGGAGATATGTTCTGGTGGCTGACCCACGGCTTTCCCCAGAGCGGCATGCCAGGCTTCAGGCGGAGAACTGACCGAACAGGACCGCTGGGATGTCGTCAACTTTCTGCGGGCCTTTTCGGAAGGCTTCCAGGCCCGCATCCTGACACCGTATATCGTCGCGGAAAAGCCCTGGCTGGGCGCACCGAACTTTTATTTCGAGGGAGAGGCAGGAGAGCCCCTGGAACTCAAGAACTTTCGCGAGCGCGTCAATGTGCTTCTCGTCTTCCCGCCCCCGCCGCGGAAGGCGGCGTGGAGCGCGTCCGGGAACTGGCGCAGGCAAGGGAGACCCTGCACGCGAGCCGGTCGAGGTTTTCGTTGTCTCCGATGATTCCGGCTTGCCAGACGATAAGGGGCTGATCCGTACCAGGAGCAATGTCCGGAGAAATCAGACGGACTTATGAGTTGCTGTCGCGCACCATCGCCAACCGGGGCGATGGCAACAGCCTTGGCATGCCGCGCCAGCGGATGGAGTTTCTGATCGACCGGTTCGGCTATATCCGCGCCCGCTGGGTCCCGGAAGACGAACCGGAAGGATGGCAATCCCTGGAGCGCGTGCGGCAACAGGCGGAACGCCTCAACCAGGAGCCCAGGATCAGAGCCTCCGCCCGACGATCATGTCCACTAGAACCGTTTAGCCGAACTTCGCAAAGAAGAAAATAAGGAAAGGAAACGTTATGAGACCATATTTCAAACGCCAAGCCGCTGCCGTCGCGGTTTGTACTCTTGCCGCCACACTTCTCTCCGCCGGCAGCATTCGCCCAGGGGCATGAGGGCATGCACATGGGCACGGGCACGCCAAAGGCATGGGTTCCGCGCCACAACGCCGGGGAACTGGCGCCGCTCAAGATTTTGATGCCCGGAAATGGCGATATTGTCAGTTCCCGGCTTGCCATCGTCTTCGAGACCCGTGCCGATCTCACCAAGCTGACGATGGGCCATCAAATGGTGGGCGCACATCTGCACGTGGAAGCGGGCGATACGGCCTTGATGCCGTCGCAGGACCAGATCATCCGCCTTGGTGGAAATAAATACCTGTTCCTGTTCGATCTTCCCGCGCAGCCGGGAAATACGGAGCTCCGCGTCTCCTGGGCCGGCGGCGATCACAAAACGATACAATCGTCCGTGCAGAAAGTGACGGTAACGGTACCGAAAGAGACCACAGCCTCCCGGTGAGATATCCTGGCTTCTGCCTCATGTCCAAGACCAGAGGGAGTATAGTTGCATGTCGATCCTATCGGAAGTCTTGCAGGCTAACGACGTTTACGCGGCAAGTTTCGGCGACAAGGCGAAGCTGCCTTTGCCGCCGGGACGGCGGTTTGCCATCCTCACCTGCATGGACGCCCGGCTCGATCCGGCGAAATATGCAGGTCTTTCGGAGGGCGATGCCCATGTCATCCGCAATGCCGGCGGACGGGCCAGCGACGATGCCATCCGCTCGCTGGTGATCTCCTACAAGCTGCTGGGCACGAACGAATGGTTCGTGATCCACCACACCGATTGCGGCATGCAGCTCTTCAACGACGAGATCATGAGCGGCCTCCTGGAGCAGAGCCTGGAGACTGCCTCCATCGACGACAAGGGCTGGCACGATCACGGGGCTGGCCCCGGCAGTGTCCACGGGCATTTCGTGAAGTGGCTCACCATCGAGGACCTCGCCGGCAGCGTTACCGATGATGTGCGCCGCATCCGGTCGCATCCGCTGGTTCCGGCCAGCATCCCGATCTACGGCTATATTTACCATGTGCGGACCGGGCGTCTTGTCGAGGTGCCCGAAGCAACCGCGGCGGGCAAGGCTGCCTGACCGGGGCAGTACTGAGGAGCGGGGGTTCTGATTGCTCATGGTTTGGCTCCAACGATTTCAACTGTAATCGTATCCTCGTATTTTCCTGCACGCTTCCTAGAAACATCGCCTATGGTTACGGCGAGGTTGTAGACAGCATCGCTGCGGGGATAGGTGGGTGGAAGGCCGGAGATGACGGCTTTTTGACGGAGATCGAGCAGGCGGCCTGCCATGGAGGCCAAGTAGGTGACTGACCAGTCCTTGCCGGGGATTGACGGCGTCAGCGCCATTGATCCCTGTTTGTCGGACGTGACATTCAATTGATAAGGCTGGTTGCTGCGGGCTTCGAGAAGGACCGAGCGCTGGGCGCCCTGGGCGAAGGGTTCGAAGCTCATAGTGGTGCTTAGGTCACCGCCCTTGAGGTTGACGCTGAGCGATTGGGGAACCGTGTAGGAGATGGACAGCGTCTTGGCGTCAAGGCGTGGTGTTCTGAATTGACCGCCATCGAAGTTGTAAAGCTCCAGATTGAGGTTGTCGGCGTAGCTGCCGGGAGGGGCGAATTGGCCGCGATCAATGGAGACGTAATACTGGAAAACATGGGTCGCGTTGGGAGCTAGGGTGGGGCTGATCAGGGTCGTTGCAGGCGGGGCGCCGAAGGGGTTCACTGAAACCGGGCGGCCGGACAGGGTGGTGAGGGTGTAGACAAGCGTCTTGCCGAGGCGCGTTTCGTTTGGTGTGCTGCCGGAAAAGCTCAGTGCGAAGGCGCAGGGCGCACCGCTGGTATTCATTACCGTGATTTCGTAGCTGTCCGAGACGGGGGTAGCGCTGAAAGGGTTGTATTGGGTTTTACCGGTGACGGCTATGCCGTTCAGGATTGTGCCGGCGCAGGATGCGGCGTGCAACCGGCCGGCGACTCCTGCGCTGGCGCAGAGGATGACGGCTCCTAAGAGAATGTTGCGAATCATGGGGTGTCTCCAGGTTCCTGGACAGTGGCCCAGGCCTCACCGGTGGGAACCGGCTTGGGGGCAGGTGCGGGAGGTGGCGGCGGTGGAGTTGGGGCGGTGCCGGGCTGAGAGGCGGGGGCAGTTGCTGGCGTTTGGCCCGAGGGCTTCAGCGTTTCCAAACGAACTAGGCCTTTGGTGTCTTTGGGAATGTCGACGATGTAGCGCGTGACGGGCTCGGTTGCCATTTCGACGATCCAATGGCCGGGGCGTAAGCCTTGAGCGTTGAAACGCCCGGCGCGGTTGGTAAAAACGGTGACTTTGCGCTCGTTGGGGTTACCTTCCTCGAAGGCAGTACCGGTGATGAGTGTTACGGGCTGGCCCTCCGAGTCGACCAAAGTGCCGAAGGCAGTGACGGTGTAGTCCGAGCCGATGGTCAGGCGGTAGCCGGCTTTGTAGGGCGCGAACAAATCGAAGGCGCTGGTTCCGAGGTCGTAGCCGGTCGGGATGTTGTCCACGTCGTAGGAAATGCGCGTAGACGAGTAGGGAGAGACGTCGGAAATCAGCGCGGGGCCAAGGAAATCGGAGGAGGCGCGCTTGGAATCCTTCGAGCCGCCGATGTTCACAGTGCTGTCTGTAAGACTGTGATGCGTGTCGACGATGGCGAAGCCGTTGCTAATGGGGCGGCCCATAGCGTAGGCGCCATCAGCGAAGGCGAAGCTGCTGCCGGCGGTGAAGGAGGTGCGCTGGTCAATGGCAGCAGTGTTCAAGCCGGCTAGACCGGTGTGATGCGATAGGCCAAGATCGGCCCGGTTGGCGGTGTAGCTGCCCGAGGCGTTTAAACCAACATGATCAAGGGAATCTGCGCCGGCGGGGAGCTTGTTCTCCAGGCTCGCCTGTGCATTCCAACTGCCGATGCCACTGCCTTCCTGGTGGCGGTAGTTAAGCTGGCTGACACCGTTCTGAACGTCGTGGCTGGTCTCGATGCTGGAGCGCTCGTCCAGCCGGTAGCCGGCGCGGATCATGGCCTTGAATACGTTGGCATTGCCGGTGATTTGGCCGTCGAAGGAATGGTCGAAGCCCAACGACAGACCGGTGCTGATGTCATTGCCGAAGCTGCGGCTGAGGCTGGCGTCGAGGCCGATCTTGTCAGCCGACGAACCGCGCGCCAGGGCGTAATTCGCCGACAGAGCGCCGGTTAACTGCCACGGTAGATCCTGGGAATAGGCGGAGATCAGGTTCAGCGCGGTCGGGTTGGATGTCTCCTTCACGTTGATGGTGGAGAAGTCCAGGCTGCGGTATTCGGCGGAAGCGCGGAAGCTGCGCTTTACGCCGTTCTTGCCTTTGATGTTGGACAGGTCGTAATTCACGCGTGTCGAAAAGCCGGGCGCGCGTTCTGCGAGATAACTAACGGCACCGTCCAGATCCCAGAAGCCGAACTTGGTCTGGAACGAGGTGCCGCCGCCCGCCATGACGGAGTTGGGATCGGCTTGCATGTGACCCTCGGCGGTCATGTCAGCGGTGACGCCGCGGCGGTAGAAGCCGGTGATGGTGGGGGTGTCGAGATTGTATTGGAAGTTGCTGTACAGATTGGCGGCGCTGGGCGGCGTGGTGGACATGGTGGAGGTGATGCCTCCGGTTACGGCCCACTCGGAAATGCCAGGCGCGAGAAGCGAGCGACCTGAGAAGACGCTGAATTGCAGCTTGCGTTTCGCGCCGAGATCGTCGGTGATCTCCAGGGTGATGTCGTTGGCGCCGGCGGTGAGCGGCAGGTCGGCCACGTCGTAATCGCCGGGTCGCAGGTGGAGGCGCTGGGCCACGTAGCCGTTGACGATCACGTCCACGTCGGACTGGCGTTCGAGGCGGAAGGAATGGCTGCCAGTGGGGTGGGTATCGGCGCCAGGTTGCAGCTTTTGATAGGTCTTCTCGACCGTCAGGCCCAGGAGATCGGAGCCGCCCTGGAAATTGGCCTTGGGCGGTGTGACGTCGCCAGCGCTGAAGCGCAGCACATCGTCGGGGCGGTCGTAGATGAAACGCGAGCCGCCGCGCGTCATGCCGCCGGTCGAGTCCAGCGTGGCGGCGCTTTCGAATACGACCTCCTTCCAGCGCATGGCGCCGTCGAAGCCGGCGCGGCCGTTGAGCGTGCCTTCGGGGCCGAAGAACGATTGCGTGGCGTAGTCCATGCCGAGGCGCGTGTTCACATAGGCGGCGAACAGCGCGGGTTTCGCCAGGTTCTCGCTTTTGACGTCGGAGCGGGCGGTGCGGCCGGAGACTTTGCCGGTGGCGCGCTGCTCGATGGTGGGCTCGATCTGCAGTTCGACAAGGCCTGGATCGAAGCGCACGTTCAGACCGGCGGCGTTGAGGGCGGCGACTGTGACGTAGCCGCCGCCGGTGTCGGGCGCGTTCTTTATCAGCTCAAGCGTCTTCTCGCGCAGCAGCGGCTTGGCGATCTCCAGCAGGCGCTCCTTGGACAGGCTGGCTTCGCTGGCAGCGTTCAGGCGGACCTGGATGTCGCCGAGCTGGAATTTGTCGTCTTTGACGGGGACTTCCATCTCCATTTGGCGCTGAACCGGGCCGGCGATGTTGTCGGCGATGGAGGCGACTTTCGGGTCCATAGGCTTCTTGTTGCCCCACAGGATTTCGCCGGGGGCAATGCCGTCGTCAGCTTCGGCAGCGGCGGGCTGGCGTGAACCGGGGGTGGGCAGATCCAGCCGGTCGCCCTTGCTTTTGCGCGGGGCGCCGTTTTCCACGGCTACGCCCGGAGCCTCGGCTGGGGAGGCGGCTAGCGCGGGGGTGGCGAACATTGGTAGCGCCACCGCGAGCATCATGCCGCCCGTACCGGGCGTCAGGCTCAATATATGGCGGTATGTACGCTTCACGCTTCGCCCCTCGCTTAGCCATTGTCGCAGTACCGGTTTCGGGAAGTCTCAAATGGTGTGCGGCCCTCAACGGGTGCTCAGCGCATCAACCCTGTTGCGGGTGAGAACTGTGTGAGGGCCGCCGCATGTGTTTGCTACTTGCCGGGCTTGTACTCGATGCTGGCGGTGACCTGGGTCACTCCGTCGGGCAGGTCGGCGGGGAGCATGAACTTGCGGGTCTTGCCGGGCTGGACGAGGCCGACGCCCATGCTCTGGCGCAGTTTCTCGGGGGTCAGCGTTTCGGACCAGGAGCCGGCGGAGAGCTTGATGGTGGCCTCGGTGAGCTTGGCGTGGACGTTGCCGGGGTTTTTTACGGTCACTTCGGGACGGGTCTTGCCTTTGTCGTCCTTGCCGACGCCGGTGGAGACGAGGCTGATGGAGGAGGAGCCGCCGGGGGGCGAGATGTTGACGATGGTGGCGAAGTTGAAGACCACCTGCACGCCGGATTTGCCTTCGGGCATCTTCACCGGCACCTGATTGACCGAGAAGATATAGCTCTGCGAGGTCTTGATGGCCGGATCGCCCACCCATTGGATGCGGAAATTCTGGGTGGCGCCGGCCGGAACCATGGCCTGGGGCGGGAAGATGAGGAATTCGTCGCCCGCCGCTTTCGAGGTCATCTCGCCCTTCTCGTCCAGTTCGATCTGCGAGACGACGATTTCAACCGGCAGCGGCTTGGCGCCGTCATTCACGACGCTGATCTGGGCGGTGCGGGTGTTGCCAGCGGTGCTCATGTCGATCACAATGGGTGTGACTGACATGGCCTTCGCGGACGCCACCGGAACAAGCAGCGTCAACGCGAATAGAATTCCGGCTTTTACCTTTGAGATTTATTTTCATAACTTCCACCTTATTTGAACTTTACGCTTATGCAGTCCTAGAAAATCAGGGATTAGAGCCAATGCGGACGAAGATCGTGTCCGAGAAGGTGCCCTCTAACAGCGTGTTGGCATTTGCGTCTGGCGCCATATCCAGAGTCAGCGTCGCGTTCGCCGCCCCCTATAGAACGCGTTAGAGGATTTCCCTGGATGCCATTTCCTTGAGCGTGCACCTGTGCGCTTATTGGAGAAGTATTTGGCCATGTCGCCGATGCTGTTGCGACGTAGTGGACACATGTGTTGCTTGCGGGGCCGCATACTCCGGCTCCGGTCCCACGCTTTAGGCCGCCCTTCGCCGAGGCGACTTTCACTTGGACACTTGTCGCGGCGCAGTTCACGGTGCCAATGGTGTGTCTCGAAAAAGCTTGGCCGCTCGCCACCTTGGTTGCGAATTGTTCGAGAGGCCAATTCAGATTATCGGAACCTATGGTGGTGCATCCCTCGATAACCTGACCAGACAAATCCAGCACATCGCTCTTGGCGTGATTTGGAAGAAAGACTAAAAGAGCCGCAGCAGCCGCTAGGGCTGTAATCCTCATATACATTCCTGCCTCCAGCGCGTGACGTTCTATTTACAAAAGAAAATAAATAACGAACCCATGCCGACTTCTACCGTTTTCAACCTATGCATAAACAAATATCTTTGTAACTTTGCTCAGGGGGCGGACAAAATCGATCCGGCCCGCCCCCAAATTGATTTAGTTCGTGGCAAGACTTAGAGCGGCACGCCGACCTGAACCGCAATCGTGTCAGTGAAGGTGCCTGAGGCGAGGGCTATGCTGTCGCTAGCAGGAGTGACCGACAACGCAAGCGCCTGGGCGGTAAACGCGCCAGCGAGAGTAGAAGCTTTGGCTCCTGCGGTGGAGTGCATCAGCTGACACGGTGGCTGCTTTGGTGTTGATCGTAGCGGTAGCGGTATACCGCACGCACGTGGCAGATCCTGCGGTAGCAAGTGGCAGCGGACTGCTTCAAATAACCCTGCACCTTTTGCGACTGAGACAAAAGCCGGGGTTGTGCAGCTAACCGCTGTCGAAACGGTGGCCACTGGCCGCCACCGGATTTGGCAGGCCGTTGCCATCCGTGAACTGCGGTAAAGGCAAGACTAAGCGTATCTATGTTGCCACTGAATCAGCGGAGCACGCAGCAGCCACAGTCCCTGTAGCGGTAACAGACTTTGTATAGTCCTGCGCAAACGCACTGCCAGAGACCACGATCATCGCCACAAAAGCGGCGGAACCCAAAAGTTTCTTCATAAGCCATCTCCTGATGTTGTTAACGTCCTGCACGACAGCGCAATTTTCTGCCTGTTGCGGGCAATATTGCCTAATGAATGATTTTGAGAATATACTGACTCAACAATCCTCCTGCCGGAGCATCGCCAAGCGCAAAATTTCATAAGGGCGGACCGACCTGCAGAGTGAGCAAATCAGTGAAATTCGCCTGCTACCAACTGCACGTCATTCGCGGGTTTCGCGGGTGTTATAGTCAGGCTGACGGGCTGCGATCCTCCAGCGACGGACAACTCCGAACTCTTGACGGCGCTGGGGGTTCCGTTGGTGAGGTAGGTGACAGCCGTGCCATTCCACATCGCCGTGGCCATGTAATTTACGCAGCGCGAATTACTGCCCCCCGTGCAGGAGGCACCTTGCTGATTTATATTCCTCATACCACCGCCATCGCTTTTTACGAGGCTAACGTAGGCAGGGCCGGTGCACCCCATGGTGCCGATCGTCACGCTATGAGGCGTCGATAGAACACGAGCGTTGGAATCGACGAAATCAGAATCGTCATATCCATTTCGGTGGCGCCAACCACCCAGTTGCAGGCTCCGGCACAGAACCTGAGACCGCACACCAAGCTGCACCGAGCCGCCAGCCACAGCCAGCGCAGGCATGACGGCGATGATCGCAAAGGCCGCAGATGCAAGCTTCTTCATGGCATTCCCCTTGGCGTTGGTGACGTTAACTGCTTAGTGTTGCAGTCTGACAGTCAGAGTGATGCGGTCCTTGTATTCACCAGCCGGAAGAGCGGGCAATGCCCCCCAATTCACGGTCAGCGTAGCTAGGCCGTTTAGCGCCACGCCGTGGCCTGAGTCGTGCAACGCCGCCAGCCCACCGCACCGGCCCTGATCTCGCCGCTGCGGGCAGGTATCGTTGATCTGACGGCACCATCGGTTGGAATTCGCACGTTCAAGCTGGTACGCCTGACTTCGCTTCCCCCCACACGCTTCAATCCGCCATTCTGCGAGGTCACCGCGTAAGCGAAGGGAGCATTGCAGTTGATCGGCATCGTTGTTGATCCGCTCCCCGCCGTTTGGACGTTCAGAGATGCTGAGCGCCGGGGCCTTAGCACTTGAACCACCCTTGTTGCCCACAGTGCAGACCGAGGCGACGACGCCCTTAAGATGCACCTTGACGTTGTTATGGTCCGCCGCCGGCGCCATCGTCGCAAACGCGGCAGCCCCTACCACCGCACAGCCAAAGATCACTCCGCGCCGCCCACGCGCCGCGCTGCAACCTGACCCTGCGAAGAAACGAATGAGCGACATGGTGAGTATCCCCTCACAGAGAGCGGGAAAATCCCGCAAGGACTGGCGATTGACGGGCTGGGCCGCTGCTGGCTGGGAAGCGCTGAGCGGCGGCTCGCTGTCGTTGTGAGTGTTTGATTAGCACGCTGTGGTTGTGTTTGGCAATACAACCTGCACGCTTTATTCGCAGATAAAGATCAATCGAGGGGTGAATGTTGCGGATTGAGCACATATACTGGGGGCGGCACTTGGTGATGTGAGTGAAAAGAAATTGTTTTTCATAGTGTTACTCGTGCTGGCTGAGACGGTTTATACGGACGAGACCTTGGGGGAAGCTGGCGGTTTCATGGGGGTTACAGGGCCGGGGCTGGGGGAGAGGGGGAGGTGCGGGATGGCGGGAGGCGGAGGGGCGCGGGGCGCAAAAAAGCGGGGCGGACCGTTGCCAGTCCGCCCGCCTTGAGTGTGTATGGTGCGCCGGTTAGATCGGGTTGCCGACCTGCACAACCGCCACGTCATTGAACGAGCCGGCGTTGAGCGGGGGGTTCCCTGCGGGCATCAGCGGCGTCACGTCGATGGAGACCAGGCCGGTGGAAGCGGCGCTGGATGCCGTCGGCGAGAGGGCGGTATTGCCGGGGGCGCCTGCGGTATCGGGCAGGGTTGCCACCGGGGTGCCCGCGGCAGTCCACGTGGCGACCGCTTTGTAGTTGACGCAGGTGGCGTTGCCGCTCGCGTCGCAATTGGCGCCGGGCGCGGCAGCCGTTCTTCAGGCCGCCCGTCGTCGTCTTGACCCGGACGTAGGCAGGGCCGCTGCAGGTGACGGTGCCGAGCGCCTTGTTGGCGGTGTTGTTCACCGTCACCCGTGCGCTGGAGTCGACGAAGTTCGGGATGACGAGGGTGACATTGCCCGTGCCGCCGGTCCACGTGCAGCAGGACGGAACCGTACCGCCGACATCGACGTTGCCGGTGGTGCTGCCGTTGGAGCCGCCGTTGGTTGTGTCAGCATAGCTGACGGTCCCGAAGCCGGCGAGGGTTGCGAAACCGATGGCGGCGCCGCAAACCGCAGCGCGGCAGCACGGCGGATACACGGTCAGATTTGGCGAAAAGCCGATTGAACAACATAGTGATAGTCCTCCACGGTAAGCGGGCAAGGACCCGCGGTCTGACGGCTTGCGGCCCCAGCTACAGGCGATGAAGCCTTGTTAGCCGGCACTCTGCCGTTGTAATTTATCTAATAGCTCGCGGAGGTTGTTTATTGCAACACGACTTCCGGTTGCATTCCGGCGATTGGGAAGTTACTGGCGGAGCGTTGCTGTTTTAGCACATACGGCGCGCCGAAAGACTTTTCAATATACGCAAAACAACTTGTTTATCAGTGCGTTACATAGGCGTATTAATAATCGTATGCACTCAAAGCTCTCGGCAGCGCTGTTTATTTCGTGTGGACACCGGCATGTCCCAAATAGCCTGCCGCCAAAAGAAACGGGCGGACCGTTGCCAGTCCGCCCGTCTGTATTGTGTAGGAAGGCGCCAATTAGAGCGGGTTGCCAACCAGCACAACCGCCACGTCGGTGAAAGAACCGGCGTTCAGCGGCGGGTTGGAGGCGGGAACCAGCGGCGTCACGTCGATGTGAACGACACCGGTGGCAGCGGCGGTCGAAGGCGTCGGGGAGTCGGCGGAATTGCCGGCCACGCCGTCGCTGTCGGGCATGGTTGCGGTCGGCGTGCCAGCCGCCGTCCACTTGGCCACCGCCGAGTAGTTGACGCAGGTCGATTGCCGCTGGTGTCGCAATTAGCGCCCGGAGCGGCTGCATTCTTCAAGCCGCCAGTGGTCGTCTTAACGCTAACATAGGCCGGACCGCTGCAGGTCACAGTGCCGAGATCCGTGCCGGTGGTGTTGCCCGGTGTCACACGAGCACTGGAATCAACGAAGTTCGGGATGACGAGCGAGGCATTGCCCGTACCACCCGACCAGGTGCAACTGGTCGGCACGTTGCCGCCGATCTCCACGTTGCCGGTGGCGTCGCTGGCATAGGCCGGCCCGAAGCCAGGGCGAGAACTGCGAACCCGGCAGCGACTCCGCATATCGCGGCGCGGTAGCTGGCGGCCGCTCGGTCAGGCTTGGCAAAAAGCCGATAGAAAAGCATTGCGATTATCCTCCACGGTAAGCGGGAAAAGACCCGCGGAATGGCCGGCTGAGCTCGCCGGTGCTGACGTGCAGCATCGATCGATACCTATCCGCCGCTGTATTTCAATCATTAGCGAATAAATGTTTATTATTACAATATGTAATAAATTTATTTCTTCGTGCTCAAATATAATATTCGCGCGCCCGTTGCTCTTTTTTACCACCCGCCACCACAACGCCCATTAACTATCTTTTATGGCCATGTCTTTTTATTGCGCAACGCGAATGCACTAAAGTTCACTGTGCGAGTAATATTACTTTGATTCCGAGACGCTTCTCGCGGTTATTGGTCAAAAAGCGGGGAAAATCGGACACATGCGCGGAGAACAGCAACGCGTATCCCAAATAGCGCATCGCCAATAGAAACGGGCGGACCGTTGCCAGTCCGCCCGCCTGAAGTGCGTAGTACGGCGCCGCTTAGAACGAGTTGCTCATCACCCCCACGACCGCCACGTCGGTGAAGGAACCGGCGTTCAGCGGGGGATTCCCGGCAGGCGCCAGCGGCGTCACGTCGATGGAGACATGCCCGGTGGCCGCCGCGCTGGTTGAGTCAAACCTGGTGACGGTGGCGCTGGCCATGCCCGCGGTATCGTGCAGGGTTACCGTGAGCGGGTCAGCCACGGACCACGTCGCAACCGCTTTGTAGTTGACGCAGGTGGCATTGCCAGCCGCGTCGCAGCCGGCACCTGGAGCGGCGCTGTTTTTCAGGCCGCCCGTCGTCGTCTTGACATAGATGTGGGCGGGGCCGCTACAGCTGATGGTGCCGAGCACTGCGCGCGCAGTGTTGTTCACCGTCAAACGGGCACTTAAATCGACGAAGTTCGGGATGACGAGGCTGACGTTGCCCGTGCCGCCAGACCATGTGCAACTGCCCGGCACCATGCCGCCGATATCGACATTCCCTGTGGCGTCAGCGGCATAGGCCGATCCGGAAGTCAGGGCGAAGGCTGCAAGCCCGACGGCGACGCCACACATCGCGGCCCGGTAGCTGGCGGTTACACGGTTTGGTTTGGCGAAAAGCCTATTGAACAACATTGCGATTACTCCACGGTAAGCGGGAAAAGGCCCGCGGTCTGGCGGCTAACGGGCCGGGCGCTGACTGTGAAGCACTGAGGGATGGCTCGCCGCCGTTGTATTTAGACCACTAGCGCTCACAACTTAACTGACGCAACATCTATCTCAATTACATTATAATATTTAGACAATTACCCGAACTGCGTTTCTTATTTGCAACATATAAAGCATGATTTATTAACTATATTTCGATCCGACGTGTCAATTTAACGCCTCACGAATGCACTGAGGCCGCAAACGCGTGAACACTATTATATATAATCCGAATATTTCATGGGATTATTGTTCGGAAACTGGAGCAGATTGAATACGCACGTGGAGGGCAGCGCCGCAGCGCCAAGGGACACCGCCAATAGAAACGGGCGGACCGTTGCCAGTCCGCCCGTCTGTATTGTGTAGGAAGGCGCCGGTTAGAGCGGGTTGCCCACCAGCACAACTGCCACGTCGGTGAAAGAACCGGCGTTCAGCGGCGGGTTGGAGGTGGGAACCAGCGGCGTCACGTCGATGTGAACAACACCGGTGGCAGCGGCGCTCGAAGGAGTCGGGGAGTCGGCGTACTTGCCAGGCCACGCCATCGCTATCCGGCAGTGTCGCAGTCGGCGTGCCAGCCGCAGACCACTGGGCCACCGCCGCGTAATTGACGCAGGTCGAGTTGCCATTGGCATCGCAAGCAGCGCCGGGCGCCGCGGCATTCTTCAAGCCGCCGGTGGTCGTCTTGACGCGAACATAGGCTGGGCCGCTGCAGGTCACAGTGCCGAGATTCGTGCCGACGGTGTTGCCAGCGTTCACCTGCGCGCTCGTATTGACGAAATTCGGAATGACGAGGGAGGCGGTGCCGTTGCCACCAGACCAGGTGCAGCAGGTCGGCACAGTGCCGCCGACGTCGACAGAACCGTTGGCGTCAGCGGCATAGGCCGACCCGGAAGCCAGGGCGAGTGCTGCGAACGCAGCAGAAGCAAGAAGTTTATTCATGTGTCTCTCCATATTAATGTTATTCGGCTTCTTTGCTAACTTGGCAATCGCCCGGAAGGGCAAAAGTGCCTAATGAACAATTTGCTGTATATATTTTGCATATTTATCAGATCGTAATTTACATTTTTGGCTTTCACCCCAATAAATACGCAACAATACACGCGAGTGCTTAATAGCTGCAAAGCAACCACAAGACACAACCATGATTTGTTGGATATAACGCTTATGCGCTCAGCGAAGACGCCGTTGCCAGCGGCTATCCGTCCGGCGTGCGGGCAGCGCATTCAACAGGGCCAGAGCCCCGCTGTTTGCGAAGCTATACCGGCGTAGTACGGAGTCCCCCGCCAAGCAGCAGCGAGCAATCAGACAGTGGTTAGGCAACATCGCAGCAATATCCCCCTCGGCTTGGCGCGGAGTAACCCCGCCCCTACTGGCGATCAGCGAGTTGTTCGGTGCCTACTCAAGACAGAGCGCATCAACTACACGCAAAGGTTGCATGGCGGTTGGTAGCACGCACCGCCTGCGAACCGCAACCTCCGCGGGTAAAATACACACATGCTGCGAGAAGTCCGCCCGAGACTGTTGCTCATGCGGCACAGATCAATTGATGTCTAGCTGGTGGTAATTGGTGAAAAATACTTATTTGTCAGCAACATATGATAATATCCTGATACGCCACATGCACAAATGAGCTTGCAGGCCGCTTGCCATAAACTTTCCCTACAGTGCACTACAGCGCATTACGAGGAAACTTGAACGATCAAAAGCCGCCGGCCCGCGCCATCATGCGGCACCCTCCCCTCGCAATTCTCCAGCCGCCACCCCGCCGCGCGCAATAAAAAAGGCCCGGAGACCGGACCTTCTTCTATGTCAAAGCTGGTAACGGCCGCTACGCCGTCTCGGTAATCCACGCCTTCAGCTTGTTCTTCGGATGCGCGCCGACCTGCTGCGCGGCGATATTGCCGCCCTTGAACATCAGCAGCGTCGGAATGCCCCGGATGCCGTAACGGTCGGCGATCTTGGGGTTCTCATCGACATTGAGCTTGACGATCTTCACCTGGCCGGACAGCTCGGCGGCGATCTCTTCCAGGGCCGGCGCGATCATTTTGCAGGGGCCGCACCACTCCGCCCAAAAATCGACCACGACGGGGGAGGTGGATTTCAGCACCTCCTCGTCAAACGTATCATCGGAAACTACAACGGTAGCCATGCTTGCCTCTCCCATCCGCTGATTGCGCCCGCGCGATACGCGTCCGCCGGGACAACTCATTTTCGCCACAAAGCTAGGAGCCTCACCGCCCCTCGTCAAGGGCTGGAAGGCCAGGACTAACGGCTGTTTCGAGCAGCCGCAATTCGGCCGCATCGAGATCAGCCGCAGGTATTTCCACCAGCAGCGGCGCTTCCGTCCATAGAATTGCTGCCCGCAGCGTTTTACCGCGGAATATTCTTCTTAACGCGGTACGGTAAGCGGCCAGTTGGATCAAATAATGGCGGGGAGTATCCGCGGGGTCGTGCGGAACGGCGCCGGTTTTGAAATCCACGATCACAACGCTGTGATCGTTCACAACCAGCCGGTCGATGCGGCCGTTCATCTCGAAGGGCTGGCCGCCGGGCATGTCGAGCCACGCCTGGATGGGAACTTCGGCGCGCGAAGTCCGGGCCGAACAGTTCGCGGAAGCGCGCGTCTTCCAGGATGGCGGCGGCGCGGGCGATGGCGTCTTCCACGATGGCGGCGGGCAGCGCGGCGGCTTCCCGATGCAGGAGGTGGCGGGCGGCGGCGTCCCAGGCGGCGCGCGGCGTGCCGGGGAGGAGTTCCAGCAGCCGGTGGATGAACTCGCCGCGCAATGCCGCGTGGCCGCTGGGGGCGGCGGCAGGGCCGGAATGGGCGGCGGCGGAATCACCGGCGGTCGAGGGGCGCAGCTTTTGCCACCAGGACGCCTCCAGAGAGGCTGGCGTGGCTGCCCATGCCGGTATTGACTCATTGACGTACGGGGGTAGTGGTGTATTTTTCGGCCGCGTATAATCAACCTGACAGCTCTCAACACGTATCGCGCCATCAGGCAGCGTCACGCCCCCCTCCATGGCCGTCAGGCCGCCAAGAACCAGATCGTACCAGCAGCCGGGATCGCGCCCCTTGCTGCCCTCGAAGCCGGTGACGTACAGCCGGTCGCGCGCCCGCGTCATGGCGACGTAGAGCAGCCGGCGGTATTCGGCGGCATCCTTCTGCTTCACCGCCTCGCGCGCATCGCGGATGGGCTGGAGATTCTTCGCCGCCGGGATCGCCCAGACGGGCAGCGTTGTCAGCCCCAGTTCCGGGCAAGGCACGGCCAGCTCGACGATGGACGAACCGCTGCGGCTCTTGGCCGAGCAGATATCCGCCAGGAACACGATGCCGGCCTCCAGCCCTTTGGCGCCGTGCACCGTCATCACGCGCACCTCGCCCCGCGCGGCGTCGAGGTCGCGCTTGATCTCGGCGCTGGAGTTACGCATGTGGTGCAGGAAGGCTTGCAGGGAGGGCGTGGCGGTCTCGCCGAAGCTGAGGGCGAGGTTGAGCAGTTCGTCGATGGCGTCGCCCGCCTCGGCACCCAGGGCGGCAATGAAGCGCCCGCGCAGGCCGTCCACCTCCAGGCGCGTGGCGTAGAACTCGAAGGGCGGCATGTGCACGGCGTCGGCGCGCCAGCGCTCCAGCGTGGCGGCGATTTCAGCATGCGCGCGACTGTCCGCAGCGCCTGCCAGCAACGAGCCGTCGCGGCCATGCCCCAGCGCGAACAGATCGTCGTCGTTCCAGTCGAACAGCGGCGACTTCAGCACGCAGGCGAGCGACAGATCGTCCAGCGGCTGGAGCAGAGAAATCGCCCAGCGCCAGCAGGTCCAGCACGGCGATGGAACTGCTCAGGATCAGCCGGTCGGCGCCCGCCACGGGTACGCCGCGCTGACGCAGAGCGCGCGTGATGAGGCTGGCGAACGGCGCGCGCTTGCGCAGCAGAATGAGGATGTCGCCGGGCTCCACCGGACGGCCTTGCGAGGCGAGAATTTCGCCGTTGTCCAGCCAATCGCGGATTGTCCCGGCAATCCGCTCGGCAAGCCGCACGGACGGCGCAACCTCGGCGCCGGCGTCATCGAGCGGCTGCCATGCGTTACCCTTTTCGGCCTTCTCCGCCGTTTCCGGGGGCCAGATTTCCACCAGCCCCGCTTCGTCCGCGCGATGGGAGTCGTGGCGCACCGGCTCGCTGCCTCCGAATTCCGGCATGGTACCGAGCACCTCGTCCACCGCCCGCAGCACCGGCGCCACGGTGCGGAACGACAGCGTCAGCGGCACATCCCGCCATTGCACGCCGCTCAGCGCCGCGCTCGCCTTGAAGCGCTGGCCGGCGATGGCGAATTGCGTGGGGTCGGCGCCCTGGAAGCCGAAGATCGACTGCTTCTCGTCGCCCACCGCGAACACCGTGCGCACATCGGCAACCGCGCCCTCGCCGGTGAAAAACTCCTGCGTCAGACGGCTGACGATGGTCCATTGCTCGGGGTTGGTGTCCTGCGCCTCGTCCACCAGCACATGGCGGATGGAGGCGTCCAGCCGGTAGAGCACCCAGGACGAGCCGCGCTCGCCCAGCAGCGCCGAGGCGCGCTGAATGAGGTCCTGATAGTCGAGGGCGTTGCGCTCAGCCTTGATGCGCTCGTAATGCGTGGCAGTGACGGCGGCGAGCTTGAACAGCGCCGCGCTGGCCGTGACGGTCTCCGCCGCGTGGCGCTGCGTCTCCAGCCGGGCGAACTCGTCGCGCGCCGCGCGCAGGGCAGCGGTCAGGCCGGGTTCCTTGGTTTGCACCGCCTTGGTGATGAAGCGGGCGTCGCTGCGCGCCTTGCCCTCGGCGGTCAGGAAGGCTTTGGTGAGCGCGGCGCGGCGTTGCGCTCCTTGCGCGCGGCGGGCTTCGGCCAGTGCGATGCCCAAATTCTGATCCGTGACCTTCTCCGACTCCATCAGCACCCACGCCGACCCAAGCACCGCTTCGGAGCATACGCCGCATTGCGCATCCGCCAGCGTCTCCGGCGTGTCGCCTTCGCCCGCGCCGAACACCTCGCGCAGCACAGCCTCCAGATCGCCGCCCCCCTCCGGCAGCGGCTCCTTGCGGTTGAGCAGCTCGCGCGACAGGCTTTGAAAACTCTCCTCCCCCGCATAGGCGATCACCGTGGCCAGCGCCTGCTCCAGCTCGTCATCCTCACCGCCCGTTGCCAGCTCCAGCGCGGCGGCGGCGGCCTGATCGCGCGCCACGCCGGCGTCGTCGTCGGAGAACAGCGTGAAGCCGGGCGCGACATCGGCCTCCAGCGGGAAACGCCGCAGCACCCGGTCGCAGAAGCTGTGGATCGTCATGATCTTGAGGCCGCCGGGCGTGTCCAGCACACGGGCGAACAGCGCGCGGGCGGTCTCCAGTTCGTGCGCCTCGACATCGCAGCCCGGCTTCTCGCGGTCGAGTTCCTTGCGGAGCTGACGGCGAAGCTCGTCCTCCTCCATCGCCGGCCAGGCCGCCAGTTGCTTCAGCAGCCGGTTGGACATCTCCATGGCCGCCGCCTTGGTGAAGGTGAGGCAGAGTATGGCGTCCGGCGGCGTCCCCGCCAGCAGCGCGCGCACGAAGCGGCGCACCAGCACGGTCGTCTTGCCGGTCCCGGCGTTGGCGGACACCCAGACGCAAGCCTGTGGGTCGCTGGCATCGGCCTGGCGGGCGAGTGTTGCGGAAATTGCCATCTATTCCTCCGCCGCTTCCGCCCATTCCAGCACGCGGGCCAGATGGGCATAATCGTCGTAACGGTAACTGGCCTCGAATCCGGCGCGGCGCTTGGCTTCGTAGGGCGTGGCGGGATCGTCGAAGCGGGCTACCAGCGCTTTCAGGCCGTCGCGAGCCGCCGCCGCCAGTTCCATGATGTCTCTGCCCTCAACGGCACGCTCCTCGCCCGCCGGGTCGCCGCCCTTGGCCGAGATGTACACGAGATTGGCCGTCTCCGCTGTGCTGAGGCCGGTGAAGCCGCCCTCCGCCGCGATGTAAGCCTCCAGCGGCAGTTGCGGCGCGCGCAGGGCCGTCACCTGAGCATTCGCCGGAATGCTGCCGGTCTTGTAGTCGTAGATGGTGAGCATGCCATCCTGGCCGGCGTCGATGCGATCGGCGCGCGCCTTGAGGGTGAACGGCCCGGCCGGCGCTTCGAAGGTCACTTCGCCCGGCACCTCGCTCAGCACCGTGACGCCCTTCTCGCGGCGCTGCGGCTCGGTGGCGGCGAACCAATCGGCGAAACGGGCGAGGCGCGGACGCCAGAAGGCGCGGGCGGCGATGTGGTCCACCTCGCGCGCCAGGATGTCATCGGCGATGGCCATGAGTACGGCGGCGGGGTCGTCCGGCAGGTGCACGGGATGGCGGTTGGCGAACTCCGCCAGCGCGGCGTGGATGAGCTGGCCGCGCTCGGAGGCGCCCGGCTCGGCGGCGAGGTCCGGCAGCGGCTCCAGCTTCAGGATGTGCTTGGCGAAAATGGCGTAAGGATTGGCGATGAAGGTTTCCACGTCCGAGACGCTCAGCTTGCGCGGACGCGCGGTCAGCGGCGGGCGTGGTTTGGGGCGCGACGGCTTGGCGCGGCTGGCGGCGTTCACGGGCCGGGGCTGGCGCGCCCATTCGAGCCAGGGGCGGTCCGGCTCCAGCACATCGCCCATCTTCAGACCGTCCAGCAGCGCCGTCAGCCGCATCAGCCAGCGGCTCGCCAGCGCCGGCGCGCCGTCCACCTTGGCGGCACGCGTCAGATACAGCTCACGGCAGCCGAACGCCTCGGTGAAATCGTGGGCGGCCTGCCCAAGACGGCGCTCCGGCGGCTCGAAGCCGAGTTCCACGCGCATGGTGCGGTTGAGCCAGGGGCCGGGGTCGGCGGCCTCGGGCCATGTGCCCTCGTTCAGGCCGGCGAGGATCAGCACATCGCGGCGTTGCAGCCGGGCCTCGCGCGGCCCCCAGATGGCGAGGCGGCCGTCCGCGCTGCCATGCGTGACGGTCTCGCGGCGCGTCAGCGTGCGGTAGAGCGCGGGATAATCGGCGGCGGTGAGGATCGGGCCGGGCACATCCTCGGCGAACTGCTCCATCACGCGGCGCATGCGTTGGCCCGCCGCGCCGGTCCAGAACTCCGCGTCCGCCAGCGCTTCGGCAACCGCCAGATGCGCCGCCGCGAAGGTGAGCAGCGGCGCCGGCTTCTTCAGCGACAGCATGGGCATGAAAGCCTCGTGCAGGCGCTCGGCGAGGTCCACGAGATCCCGGCGCTGTTCCGGCGTGAAGCGCCGCGCCGCCGGATGCAGCCGCCCGCCCGGCGCGCGTTTCGTCAGCCTGACCAGCGTCTCCAGCGACGGCTTTACGCCCGGCAGGCGGAACACCAGACATTCCAGCATCTCCGCCCGCTCGCGCGCCGCGCCAGGGTCGAGGCCGAGGCGCATGGCCGGGTGCTTCAAGAGGCTCAGGATCGGCACCGCCGCATCCGGCTCCACCGCCGCCGCGATGAGTTCCATGAATGCGCCCTGTGGCGTCCGCCGCAGCGGCTCGCCGCCGAAGTCCTCGATGGTGATGTCCCACGCTTTCAGCATCACGGCGACGCGGCGGGCGAGCGTCCGGTCGGGCGTGACGAGGCTGGCGGTTTTGCCGGGCGTCTCCGCCACGGAGCGCAGGATGAGGGCGATGGCGCTGGCCTCGTCGTGGCTGGCAGGCGCGGCGATCAGCGACACGGATTTGAAAGCGTCGCGGATGCCGCCCGCGTCGATGGCCGCCAGCGCCTGCGCGTCGGGAACAGGCCGCAGCGTCTCCCGCAGCACCGCCCGGCGCACGGTCGCGGCGGACTCGCCTGAAGCGCCCGGCAGCACCTCCACCTCGCCGCGCGCGATGCCGAGACGCACCAGCAGCCGGTTCAGGCCGAACTGCGGATGCTCGGGATGCTCGCGCCCGATGGCCTCCCAATTCGCATCGTCCAGCGCGGTATCCAGCCCCGGCAGCACCACCGCGCCATTGGGCATGTCGAGCACCGCCCGCATCAGCGCCGCCGTCGCCGGAATGCTGCCGGTGGAGCCGGCGATGATGACGGGCGGATGGCCGGTGGTCAGCTTCGCGGCGGTGGCGGCCATCAGCGCGTTGCGCCGCGCCACCGGATCGGCAACGCCCACGCGCGCCAGGTAATCCGGCCAGGCATCGGCGACGATGGCGAGGAAGTCGCGCGTTTCCGCCCAGTGGGTGGCGAAGCGTTCCGGCGCCAGGTCATCCAGCCGCGTCAGGTCGATATTCTCGCTCTGCGCCTCGTCCAGCAGGCGCATGAATTCCAGCGCCAGTTCGGAGGAGGCGGCGGGCGTGGCGGCGAACATGGGCCGCTCGCCGGTGCGCGCCTTGAGGTTCTCGCCCCAGGCCATGATGAAGCGCGTCAGCGCCATGCGCCGGGCGAGAACGCCGATGGGCGGGGCCAGCCCCTCGCGCGCCTCGGGCTGCTCCTCGCCGTCCTCCGGCATCAGCAGCAGCGTCTCGTCCTCGTCGCCCAGCGGCAGGATGCGCGGCATCAGCAGCGCCTGCGACGGCGAGGCTTCGAGGAACGCCTGCGTCATGGCACGGCAGGCGCGGCGGTTGGGCAGGTAAAGCGTGAGGTCCGTCAGCTCCAGCGGCGACGGCGCGGGACCGCCGCCCGGCAGGCGTCCGTCGAGGATCGCGGCGGCCAGCGTGTCGAGAAACGGCGCGCCCGGCGGCAGCGTGAAGATGCTAGGGCGTGATCCCATGGCGCCGCCTCCTGTTGGTTCTCTCTAATTCCGAGCGGGTTTCCGCGATTGCCGTGAGCCCCGCCGCACACCAGCATGCTACCGTGCTCGGAGGCGTCAAGGCCAAGCCGCCTCCGGCGGTGCTGCGCAGCCTTGACCCCTCCTGCGCGCGGTAGCATTCAACTTGTGCATGGCCGGGACGAAGCGGCTGTCTTGGAAGTCAAGCGTTTTGCCATGATTTTTGGTCCCTGACGATGGCGTTGAGAATGGTCAGCAGCTTACGGGCAACGGCAATGAGTGCCACCATCTTGGGCTTTCCGGCTGCCACGAGGCGGTCGAAGAAGGCTTTCAGGATGGGGTTGTGCCGTTTGGCCACCTGGGCGCCCATGAACAGAACCGTGCGGACCACGCCGCGCCCGCCGCCAATGAGGCTGCGTCCCCGCCATTGGCCGGACTGCCGGGTGAATGGTGCCAGCCCGGCAAGGGCAGCGATCTGCTTGCGGGAAAGCGTGCCAAGCTCGGGCAGCAACGCGACCAGTGTGCTGGAAATCACCGGGCCTACACCGGGAACCGATGTGAGCAGTTCCTCCTTCTCCCGCCAAGCGGGAAGGAACGTATCGCATCATCAATATCGCCGTCAGCGCTTGATAGTTCTTTCTTCAGCGCCGTGATCAACCGCTCGATGCTCTTCTTGAGGCTGCTGGTTCTGGCCCGCTGCAAACGCTGGCTCTCGGCTCCGATCATCTCGACGATCTGCCGCCGCCGGGCGACCAGATCGGCCAGCAGTTGCGTGGCGTCATCCGGTACGGCTCGCGGTGCAAGCTTCACCGCCTCGGCAAAATGCGCGATAACGGCGGCGTCGATGGGGTCCGTCTTGGCCCGCTTGCCCAGAGCCTTGGCGAAAGCGCGGACCTGGGCAGGGTTGACCACGGCAACCGGCAGGCCGGCCGCCGCCAGCGCCGCGGCGGCAATGGTCTCGTATCCGCCGGTGGCTTCCAGCGCCACAATATGCGGCATCAGACCCTTCAGCCGGGCAGTGAGCTGGTCCAAACCGGCGGCATCACGCGCCACCGCGAAGGTCTCCCCGCTGGGACGCAGGGCGATATCAAGCTTCTGTTTCGATACGTCAATACCAACAATAATGCTTTCCATGGTGACCCGTCCTTGCATAATCGGGCTCGCATTGCGGCCCCGGCGGCTGTTCGGGTTCGATGGAATAACGGGCGGGGTGCCAGGCTTCGTCACGGTCTTCAGAGACCAAGGAATGACCGGACTCCCGCCCGTAACCGCGCTCATGAGAATGCCAGAGTCGGCTGGGGGAAAGTTACAAGGAATGGCAGCCCGGCCGAACAAAGGAATGCCGGCTTTGGGCAGCGGTGACGGCAAGCGCTGCACCCGTGGCGGTCTCCGGTCAGTTGTTTTACGCCAAACCTAGCAAGGTCAGCCGTAGGGCTGGCCGCAGCGGCGCCCAGGTGTACTGAGCGGCGGAGCCGCGAAGGAGCGGTTGGGCGAAGCACAGAGCGACGATAACTAGACTTATGGCACACCGGCCGAACAAAGGAATGCCGGCTTTGGGCAGTGGCGGCGACGAGCGCGGCGTTCATGGCGGACTCCGGCCAGTTGTTTTACACCATACCTAGCAAGGCCAGCCGTAAGGCTGGCCGCAGCGGTGCGCCAATGTACTGAGCACCGGAGGTGCGAAGGAGCGGTTGGGCGAAGCACAGAGCGACGATAACTAAGACTCACGGCACACTGGCCGGACAATGGAATGCACCCTGCATACAGCGAAGACAGTGCGAGACGGATGGGGTGCCCGCGCAAAATATAAAAGAGCCTCCTGTTACGACGCGCGCGCCCGCGAATGGCGAATAGCCGCCTCCGCTTCGGTCACCGACTGCGGCGTTCCCACATGCATCCACAAGCCGCGATGCTCCATGCCGTACACCCGCCCCGCCGCGATGGCCCGCTCCCACAGGCGCACCAGCGAAAACGGCCCGTCCGGCGCGCCGTCGAACAGCCGCGAATGAGCAATCGACACGCCGGTGAACACATACGGCGCGGTATCCGTCCCCTCGCGGCGCGTCAGGCGGCCGTCCTCGCCCATGTGGAAGTCGCCGCAGCCGTCATAGCCGAGCGTCGCCTCGCGCGGGGCCAGCATCAGCAGCGCGTCCATGCGCGTGCCGTCCCAGGCGTCCATCAGGCGTTCGAGATTGGACCGGCCGCTCTCCACCCAGACGGAGTCGGAGTTGTGAATAATGAACGGGCCAGCCCCAAGCAGCGGCAGCGCGCGCCGCACGCCGCCGCCGGTGTTCAGCAGCAATTCGCGCTCGTCCGAGACGGTGATTTCCGGCCGATGCCGCCGGGCCAGATGGCGCTCGATGTCGCTGGCCATGTAATGCACGTTGACCACGGCGCGGCTGATGCCCGCGTTCGCCAACCGGTCGAGCACGTGGTCGATGAGGGCGCGGCCGGCGAGCGGCACCAGCGGTTTCGGCATCTTGTCCGTCAGCGGGCGCATGCGCACCCCCATCCCCGCCGCCAGAACCATGGCTGTCGTCGCCACCTTCATCACACCCCCAAGTTACTGATCCGTTCGCGGCAATTCGCGCGCCATCCAGGCTTTAAGCCCTGCGAGCGCCGGATGCTCCAGATTTTGCGCAACATAACGCTCGATTCGCGGCAAATGTTGCAAATATCCCCGTTTTCCATCGCGAAGAGCCAGCCGCGCGAAGATGCCGAGGATTTTGGTGTTGCGCTGGGCGCCGAGCACGGCATAGGCGCGGGAGAAGGCGGCGCGGGCGAAATCCGGCTGGCGGGCGATGGTGGCGGCGCAATAGGCGTCGAACATTTCCGCTTCGAGACCGGCGGGCAGGTCAATGCGCGCATCTTGCAGCAGCGACACCAGATCATAGGCGGAGTGGCCAATCAGCGCGTCCTGGAAGTCGATGACGCCGAGCCGCGCCAGCCCCGTTTCGCCTGCGCGCCAGATCAGGTTGGGCGAATGATAATCGCGCAGCACCCAGGCGCTTTCGCCCTGCGCCAGCAGCCAGCCGATCTGCTCGCGCCACAGCTCGATGAAGCTCGCGCGCTGCTCCGGCCGCGCCGGCTGGCCGGTGACGAACGGCACATACCAATCAATGAGCAGTTCCACCTCGATGCCCAGCGCCTGCGCGTCATAGCGCGGCAGCGTGTGCACCGCCCCGCCGCAGGAAATCACCGGCGGCGGCGGCGAGAAGCGCAGCGCGATCAGCGCCTCCACCGCGAGCGGATACAGCGGGCGCATATCGTCGCCCCGACGCGCCATGGTCTGGTAAACCGCGTCGCCGAAGTCTTCAATAAGCAGCAGCCCCGCCTCCAGATCCTGCGCCAGAACGCGCGGCGCCGCGATCCCCGCATCCCGCAGCGCCGAGGCGATGGCCGCAAACGGCGTCACCCCCTCCGCCAGATGCGCGATATGGCTGTACGGCAGGCCGTCGCGGATCGGCGGGCCGTCGGGCTGGCGCGGCCAATCCATCAGCAGCGCGGTCTCGCCGTCGCGGTGCAGCCGGTAATAGAGGCGCACGGAGGCATCGCCGCCCAGCGGCTCGATGGCCGCCCGATCCCAGCCCGCCGCGCGCAGCAGATCGAGCATCGGCTTGAACCGCGCCAGGCGCGGCGCAAACGCCTCGCGCCCCGTCAGCGTCAGACGGCGGCGCTCGGGATCGGCGGTCTCCTCGAAGCCGATCTCCAGCCGCGACGCCGGTAGCCTGTCCCCTGCCCGCTCCGGCCACTCGGCGATGACCAGATCGCTCGCCAGCACATCGTCCAGCCCCAGCTCCGCCACCTCCAGCTCGCCCTTCAGCCGGTAGAAGTCGAAATGCGACACGCGCAGGCGCGGCGTCTCATAAATCTGATGTAGCGCAAACGCCGGGCTCGGCACGTCGAGCCGCGCATCGCCCGCCAGCGTGCGGATGAGCGCCCGCGCGAACGCCGTCTTGCCCGCACCGATCTCGCCGAGCAGCAGCAGCACGTCGCCCGCCTTGAGGAGCGGAGCCAGGACGCGGGCGAGCACGGCCAGTTCGTCCAGGTCCACGGAGTCGAATTGAAACTGGGTTGTCATCGTTTCGTACACAGTTGCCGTCGCTCCGGGGCTCAAAACATTGACGCAGGGCTTTGGTGCGCAAGCAACCGGCTGGTGTTCGCCATCAGCGCCGCCCTTGCCGCATTCACTGCCCTAAGCGAGCGGTCATTGTCCAGTCTAAGTCTTTAAGTTATCGTCGCTCTGTGCTTCGCAAGTCTCCCGCAAGACGGCCGTAAACGGCCTTTGGCGCTCCTTCGCCCCTCCGGGGCAGTTTTAAGTTATCGTCGCTCTGTGCTGCGCCCAACCGCTCCTTCGCCCCTCCGGGGCTCAGTACACTGGCGCGGGGGTTTGGTGTGTAGGCAACTGGCCGGAGACCGCCACTGGCGCTGCGCTTGCCGTTTTCACTGCCCAAAGCGGATATTCTCCCGTTTGGCCAGAGTCTTAAGTTGTCGTCGCTCTGTGCTTCGCCCAACCGCTCCTTCGCCCCTCCGGGGCTCAGTACACTGGCGCGGGGCTCCGGCGCGCGAGCAACTGGGCGGTTCAGCGGTCCGGTTCAGCGGTCCGGTCCCGGCTAGCCGGTCCGTATCTTGGAAGCGGCCTCAATCCACCCACTTGAGCAGGAAGCTCTCCAAACCGGCCTCACCCACCGTGTCCTCGCTGACCGCATAGTCGCGCACCGAGACGCCCGCCTCGTGCAGCACATCGGCGTCCCCCGCCACCAGCGGATGCCACCAATCCAAATCCTGCCCCAGCGCCACCCGCCGGTAGGCGCACGTCTCGGGCAGCCACGGCAGCGTGCGCGCACTCTTCTCCGTCAACTGCACGCAGTCCGGCACGTGCTCCCGCCGTCCCTCGTAATCGGAGCAGCGGCACGTGGCGATATCCAGCAAGCGGCACGCCACCCGCGTATACACGGTTTCGCCCGTGTCCTCGTCTTCCAGCTTCAACAGACAGCAGCGGCCGCAGCCGTCGCAAAGCGCCTCCCATTCGGCGGGCGGCATCTCGCTGAGTGTCATCTGTTTCCAGTAAGGGAGGCTGCTTCGTTCCGTCATTCCAATTTCTTTGCGTGTGTTTACCGGGCCGGCCTGGCGTCGCGGCCTCACGGACAATGGCACAGGTCATCGGGGAATTCCATCAGGGCGGCACCGCCCAGGAGCATTGCGCTGCTGCGCGACTGGTAAACGTGCGCTCGATCAGGCGAAAGCGGCCAGTCCGCCTCAAATATGGTACATCTCCGCCTCTTCCAGCGGCCCGGCAAGCGCCCGCATCTCCGCCAGCGAGCGAGAAGTCCAGCACCGCCGACAGCGCATTGCGCGCCTCCACCATGATCCGGCGCACGGCGCATTCCTTCTCGTTGCGGCAGTCGTCGCAGCGGCGGTAGGCGGTGACGCTGGCGCATTCGATCGGGGCCAGCGGGCCGTCGAGCACGCGGATGATCTGGCCCACGCTGATGCTGCGGGCGGGCTTGGCGAGCGCGTAGCCGCCAGCCTTGCCCTTTTTCGAGTGCACGAAGCCGGCCTTGCGCAGTTCGGCGAAAATCTGGTCCAGGAACTTCTTCGGGATGCCGTTGGCCTCGGCGATGCAGGCCACCTGGGCGATTTCGGCGGGAGCCAGCCCGGCGAGATGGACCATGGCTTTCAGACCGTATTTGCCCTTTTTGGTCAGCAATGCAGGCTCCTGTTCTTTCAATCCGGCCCGGCGGAGAACGCTTTTCGCCGATGCTGCGGAAATATAGAAAGCACGGGTTCGCATTTAAAGTCTAGGGACTTTATCATGTAAATGGATTTGCCATGGCCGTCATTTGCGCGCAGCGGAAACGGCGTCCGGGGCGGCTATGCACCTGCTCGCGGTGCGGGCGCGGCAGCGCGAGAAACAGGGCTCCAGCCAGCCCCCGGAGTTTAAGTTGACTAAATTTCTCAAATGTATATGTTCACCAAGCCGGCCATTTTGTTCTCTTTGACAAACGCCGCGCCAGCCGCGACAATGACGGCACGGGCGCATACCAATGGAGTGTTTCCGCATGAGGTTTCTTGCGACCTTTTTCCTAGCCGCAGCCGCGCCGCTTTCGGCCTTCGCCGCCGACGTGACGCTGCTCAACGTCTCCTACGACCCGACCCGTGAGCTGTACGACGAATATAACAAGGCCTTTGCCGCCAAGTGGAAGGCCGATACCGGCGATACCGTCACCATCAAGCAGTCGCACGGCGGCGCCGGCAAACAGGCGCGCGCCGTGATCGACGGCCTGGAGGCGGACGTGGTGACGCTGGCGCTCGCCTATGACATCGACGCCATCGCCGCCAAGGGGCTGCTGGACACCGGCTGGCAGAAGAAGCTGCCCGACAACGCCACGCCCTACACCTCCACCATCGTGTTCCTGGTGCGTAAGGGCAACCCGAAGGGCATCAAGAACTGGGACGACCTGGTGAAGCCGGGCGTGCAGGTGATCACGCCCAACCCCAAGACATCGGGCGGCGCGCGCTGGAACTATCTGGCGGCCTGGGGGTTTGCGCAGAAGGCTTACGGCAGCGAGGACAAGGCCAAGGAGTTCGTGCGCGATCTCTATAAGCACGTGCCCGTGCTGGACACCGGCGCGCGCGGCTCCACCGTGACGTTCGTGGAGCGCAATGTCGGCGACGTGCTGCTGGCCTGGGAGAACGAGGCGTATCTCTCCGTGAAGGAACTGGGGCCGGATAAGTTCGACATCGTCACGCCCAGCGTCTCCATTCTTGCCGAGCCGCCGGTCGCGGTGGTGGATAAAGTTGCGGCGAAGCACGGCACCGGGAAGGCGGCCGAAGCCTACCTGAAGTTCCTCTACTCCAAGGAGGGCCAGGAAATCGCCGCCAAGCATTTCTACCGGCCGCGCCTGAAGGAAGTGGCGGACGCCAACGCCGCCAGGTTTACGAAGGTGCCGCTGTTCACCATCGACGAGGCATTCGGCGGCTGGGCCAAGGCGCAGAGCACGCATTTCGCCGATGGCGGGGTGTTCGACCAGATTTCGGGGAAGTGACGGCGGGCGGGCGGGGGAAGCCCCGCCTGCTGCCAGGATGCCACCGGATTCGGGGAGCTATCAAGGACAAGCAGCCTCCGGCTGTCGCCGCTATAGGGCGCGGCGATCCTTGACAGCTCCCCGAAATCCGGCGGCTGGGCATAAATGCATGGCCGGGACGGAGAAATGGCATCCCGGCCGAACAGAGAAATAAACCTTGGGGACGCCGCGAATCATCTCGTGCCGCCCCTGGCCCGTAGCAGGATGAATGGGTGCCATGACAAACACCGCTGTACGGCCGCGCTGGATGCAACGAAGCGTCATCCCTGGCTTTGGCCTGACCCTCGGGCTGACGCTGGTCTGGCTCAGCCTCATCGTGCTCATTCCGCTGGCCGCGCTGTTCCTCAAAACGGCCGAGCTGACGCCAGCGCAATTCTGGAACGTCATCACCGGGGAGCGCACGTTGCACGCGCTGGGGCTGAGCTTCGGCCTGTCGTTCCTGGCGGCGTCGATCAATCTGGTCTTCGGCTCCATCATCGCCTGGGCGCTGGTGCGTTACGAGTTCCCCGGCAGGCGCGTGTTCGACGCCATCGTCGATATTCCTTTCGCGCTGCCGACCGCCGTCGCCGGTATCGCCCTCACCACGCTCTATTCCGCCAACGGCTGGATCGGCTATCCGCTGAGCCTCATCGGCATCAGCGTCGCCTACACGCCGCTGGGCATCCTCATGGCGCTGATTTTCATCGGCCTGCCGTTCGTGGTGCGCACGGTGCAGCCGGTGCTCATCGACCTGGAGGCCGAGCAGGAGGAAGCCGCCGCCAGCTTAGGTGCCAGCCGCTGGGAGACCATCAGGCACGTCATCGTGCCGTCGCTGCTGCCCGCCGCTCTCACCGGCTTCGCGCTCGCCTTCGCGCGGGCCATCGGCGAATACGGCTCGGTGATCTTCATCGCCGGCAACCTGCCCAATTATTCCGAGATCGCGCCGCTGCTCATCACCATCCGGCTGGAGGAATACCGCTATGCCGACGCCACGGCCATCGCGGTGGTGATGCTGCTGGCGTCGCTGGCGGTGCTGCTGGTCATCAACCGGTTGCAGCGCTGGTCCGAACGGCGCGAAAGGCGGAGGTAAGATCATGGCCGGAGCCGCAAGCATGCCCGCCTCCCGCTTCGCCGCCGTTCAGCGCCCGGCGCGGAATTCCGTGCGCACCGAGACGGCGCTCGTCCGCTGGCTGGTGACAGGGTTCGCCGTCGCCTTCCTGGCGCTGTTCATCGTGCTGCCGCTGGTACTGGTGTTCGCGCAAGGCTTCAGCAAAGGCTGGGTCTTCTATCTCAAATCGCTCACCGATCCCGACGCACTGTCCGCCATCCGCCTGACGCTGCTCGTCGCCGTCATTTCCGTGGCGCTGAACCTGGTCTTCGGCCTCGCCGCCGCCTGGGCCATCGCCAAGTTCGAGTTTCGCGGCAAGACGCTGCTCATCACGCTCATCGACCTGCCGTTCGCCGTGTCGCCGGTGGTGGCGGGGCTGGTGTTCGTGCTGTTGTTCGGCCGCCAGGGCGTGTTCGGCCCCTGGTTCATGCGATCACGACCTCGAAAGTCATCTTCGCCGTGCCCGGCATCGTGCTGGCGACCATCTTCGTCACCTTCCCGTTCGTCGCGCGCGAACTCATCCCGCTCATGCAGGAGCAGGGGCAGGCGGAGGAAGAGGCGGCGCTGTCGCTTGGCGCCTCGGGGCTGTCGACCTTCTTCCGCGTGACGCTGCCCAACGTCAAATGGGGCCTGCTCTACGGCGTGCTGCTGTGCAACGCCCGCGCCATGGGCGAGTTCGGCGCGGTGTCGGTGGTCTCGGGGCACATCCGCGGCGAGACCAACACCATGCCGCTGCATATCGAAATTCTCTACAACGAATATCATTTTGCCGCCTCCTTCGCCGTCGCCTCGCTGCTGGCTCTGCTGGCGATCGTGACGCTCATCGCCAAGACGGTGCTGGAGGCCCGCATGTCCGGGGAAGATGCATGAAAATCGAAATCCGCAACATGACGAAGCGCTTCGGCAGCTTTACCGCGCTCAGCGACGTGAACCTCGATATCGAAAGCGGCGAGCTGATCGCGCTGCTTGGGCCTTCGGGCTCGGGCAAGACCACGCTGCTGCGCATCCTCG
Organism: uncultured Alphaproteobacteria bacterium; assembly: GCA_963827885.1. Classification (GTDB taxonomy): domain Bacteria; phylum Pseudomonadota; class Alphaproteobacteria; order Rhizobiales; family Rhodomicrobiaceae; genus CAWHDD01. The sequence goes on from CAWHDD010000005.1 coordinate 171,966, forward strand.
CCGGGCTGGACTGGCCGGATCATGGCCAGGTGCTGTTCGACGGCACGGACGTGCTGCCGGTGAGCGCCGCGCGCGGCGCAATGTCGGCTTCGTGTTCCAGCATTACGCGCTGTTCCGGCATATGACGGTATTCGAGAACGTCGCGTTCGGCCTGCGGGTGCGCAAGGCAGCGGCCGAAACTGAGCGGGGCCGAGATCAAGGAGCGCGTCGAGAACCTTCTCGCACCTGGTGCAGCTCGGCTGGCTGGCGGACCGCTATCCGGCCCAGCTCTCCGGCGGGCAGCGCCAGCGTGTCGCCCTGGCGCGGGCGCTGGCCATCGAGCCGAAGGTGCTGCTGCTGGACGAGCCGTTCGGCGCGCTGGACGCCAAGGTGCGCAAGGAGCTGCGCCGCTGGCTGCGGCGGCTGCACGACGAGATTGCATGTGACGTCCGTGCTGGTGACGCACGACCAGGACGAGGCGCTGGAGGTGGCCGACCGCGTGGTGGTGATGGACGAGGGCCGCATCGAGCAGGTGGGCACGCCCAACGAGGTTTACGACAATCCGGCCAATGCCTTCGTGCACGAGTTCATCGGCGAGACCGTGATCCTGCCGGTGGAGGTGGACCAGGGCGCGGTGGAGCTGAATTCGCACGGCCTGAAACTGGCGGCGGACGGCCTCGGCGAAGGCCCGGCGAAATTCTATGCCCGGCCCGACGATTTCCGCCTCACAAGGCTGGACGATGCGCATTTGCGCGGCCGCGTCGTGGGCTTGCGGCATTTCGGGGCCATCCGCCGTATCGAGGTGGAGGTTGAGGGCCGCCAGGGCGCGGCCATCATCGAAGCCGCCCTTCCGGCCGGCGCCAGCGCCGCCATGGGCGAGGAAGTCGGGCTTTATCCCGTGCGCTACAAGGTATTTCCGGTGAATGGCGCCGGGCGCGGGGGCGCATGATTGGCGGCGGGTTGAGCCTTCTGGAGCGTTCTGAATAAAGAACATTTCATTTGACTGAGCGGATGAATTTACGCATGTTTAACTGCGGCGTGAGAGGCTCGCGCCCGGCCCAGGGGGGTGGACAGGCTGCCGCCGGGCTAAATGCGCCTCGAAGGAATTCGCTCATGTCAAACGCGCCGGTACCAGCAGAGGCCGCGCCGCAGCGTGCGCCCCTGGCCCCGCGTGGTGCGCACATCCGTGTGACAGAGCTGACGCACCGCTACCGCCACGCCAGGGAGAACGCGCTCGAAGACGTCAGCTTCACCATCGAGCCGGGCGAGTGCGTGGCGCTGATCGGGCGGTCGGGATGCGGGAAATCAACGCTGCTGCACATCATTGCCGGTCTGCTGAAGCCGGCCGCAGGCGAAGTTCGCATTGACGGCGAGCGGGTCGAGGGGCCATCGCCGCGCTGGGTGATGATGTTTCAGCAGCCGTCGCTGTTCCCCTGGCTGACGGTGGCGGGGAATGTGGCGCTGGGCTTGCGGTTCACCGGACGCCAGCGGGAAGCGCCGGCCCGCGTGGCTGCGCTGCTCGATCTCGTCGAACTCGGCGATCTGGCGGCGCGCAACGTGCAAGACCTCTCCGGCGGCCAGCAGCAGCGCGTTGCGCTCGCCCGGTCGCTGGCGCTGTCGCCGGAAGCCCTGCTGCTGGACGAGCCGTTTTCCGCGCTCGACACCTTCACCCGCAGCACGCTGCAACGCGACGTCCGCCGCATCGCCCGCGAACTCGGCCTGACGCTGGTCATCGTCACCCACGACATCAACGAAGCGGCGCTGATGGCCGACCGCGCCCTGATCATGACGGCCGAGCCGGGGCGCATCCGCACCGACGTGCTGTTCAGGCCGCGCGCAAACGGCGCAGAAAGTTTCGAACAAGCCCGGCGTGTGCTGGTGGAAGCCTATGAAGGCGCGGCAGGCCTGGCCATTGCCGCACCGGGCGGCGATTGGTGCATCTGAAGACAATTCAACCCTCTCAGGATTTTCGAGGACCCTTGCCATGAAGACAGAACGACGTCTCCCTTGCGGCTGCGATCACGGCCACGATGCCAGCGCGAGCGGCGTCACGCGCCGCCAGACCCTCGACATGCTGGCGGCGGGCGGCCTGCTGGCGGCCTTCGGCGCTCTCGCTGGCGGCTATCCCAGCGCGGCGCGCGCCGCTGAGGACGACGTGGTGCGCATCGGCTATCTGCCCATCACCGACGCCACGGCGCTGCTGGTGGCCCACGCCAAGGGCTTCTTCAAGGACGAGGGACTTGAAGCCGAGCAGCCCGACGCTGATCCGCGGCTGGGCGCCGCTGGTGGAAAGTTTCGCCGCCGGCAAGTTCAACGTCGTGCACCTGCTCAAGCCGATCCCGGTCTGGATGCGCTACAACAACAAGTTCCCGGTCAAGATCATGGCCTGGGGGCACACCAACGGCTCCGGCCTCGTGGTCGGCAGCCAGATCGCGGCGTGCATCGTTCGCCGAGCTCGGCGGCAAGCAGATCGCGGTGCCGTTCTGGTACTCGATGCACAACATCGTGCTGCAGATGGCGCTGCGCGAGTCGGGCGTGACGCCGGTGATCAAGCGGCGAGGGCGAGGCTATCGCGCCCAACGAAGTGCAACCTGCAGATCCTGCCGCCGCCGGACATGCCGCCCGCGCTGGCCGCCAAGAAGATCGACGGCTACATCGTCGCCGAGCCGTTCAACGCGCTGGGCGAGATCAAGGCGGGCGCGCGGATGCTGCGCTTCACCGGCGACATCTGGAAGAACCATCCCTGCTGCGTCATCATGCATGAATGAGGAGCTGACCCAGCAGAAGCCGGAGTGGACGCAGAAGGTGATCAACGCCGTGGTGCACGGCGCCATCTACGCCTCCGAGAACAAGAAGGAAGTGGCGCGGCTGCTGTCGCAAGGATGGCGAGGGCTATCTGCCGGTGCCGGCCGAGGTGGTCGAGCGCGCCATGACCAATTACGACCAGGAGACCTACGGCGCAGCAAGGCCATCCAGCATCCCGAATGGGGCAACGGGCGCATCGACTTCCAGCCCTGGCCGTATCCGCAGCGCCACCAAGCTGATCGTCGAGGCCATGAGCAGCACGGTGGTCTCCGGCGACACGACGTTCCTCAAGGGGCTCGATCCCAAGACCGTCGCGGAGGATCTGGTGGATTACACCTTGTGAAGAAGGCTCTGGAGAAGTTCCCGCAGTGGAAGAACGACCCCAGCGTCTCGAAGGGCGATCCGTTCGTGCGCGAGGAAATTGTCAAAGTATGACGGTTGAGGCCATCGAACCGCAGGAACAGATGCTGGCGGATGCCGGCGCCTCGCCGTTGCAAAACCGTCCGGCGGAGGCCGGTGCGCGGTTGCGCACGCTGGCGCTGACGCTTGCCGGCGTGCTGGGACTGATGGCTTTGTGGTGGCTGGGCGGCTGGCTCGTCGCCCACAATCCGCGCACCGCATCGTTCGCCGGGTTTGCCCCGCTCCCCGCCCTGCAACGGCTCGTCCAGATGATCGGTTCGGGCGAGGCCTGGCACATGACCGCGCCGAGCCTGTGGCGCGTCGGCCTGGGGCTGTTCTGGGCGGTCCTGATCGGCGTGCCGCTGGGCATCCTCATCGGCCGTTCGCGCATCGCGCGTGACGTGACGAACCTGCCGTTCCAGTTCCTGCGCATGATTAGTCCGCTGGCGTGGATGCCGGTCGCGGTGCTGGCGTTCTCGACCTGGGAAGACGCGATCGTGTTCCTGATCGCTGTCGCCGCGGTCTGGCCGGTGCTGTTCTCCACCGGCGGCGGGCGTGCGCCGCATCGACCCGGCATGGTTCAAGGTCGCGCGCAATCTGGGGGCAGGACGCGTGCACATGCTGACCGCCGTTATCCTGCCCGCGATCTCGCAGGACATCCTGACGGGGGTGCGGCTTGCGCTCGGCGTGGCCTGGATCGTGCTGGTTCCGGCCGAGTATCTGGGCGTGAAGTCCGGCCTCGGCTACGCCATCAACGACGCGCGCGACACGCTGGAATACGACCGGCTGGCGGCAACGGTGCTGATCATCGGCGTCGATCGGTTTGCGCTCGACTTGGGTTGCAAAAACTTATCCAGCGCCTGTCCTGGCTACGGCAGGAATGAGACGCTGGAAAAATTCGTAAAAAACTGGAGGAAAGCCAATGCCAGAAACAAAACCGGACATCGTACTGACCGGATGCCTGGAGCCCATCGACAAGGACGGGCTCGAACAAGCTCATCGCGCACGGCCAAGGCCAACCCGAAAGCGGTCCGCACGCTGAAGTGCCGGACGGTGGCCGAGAAGCGCTTCCGTCACCTCAACTACATCCGCGATCTGCCGCCCTACATCGTGGACGAGCCGCCGGGATTGCTCGGCGACGACACCGCGCCCAATCCGTCCGAGGCGTCGCTTGCCGCGCTCGGCTCCTGCATCGCGGTCGGGCTGCACGCCAACGCCGTGCATCGCGGCTGGACGGTCAAGAAGCTGGAACTGCACCTGGAAGGCGACCTGAACATCACGGCCGTCTGGGGCACCGGCGATCTCAGCGAAAAGCCGGTCGGCTTCACCGATGTGCGCGTCAAGGTGGACATGGAATGCGACGCGCCCAAGGCCGATGTGGATGCGCTCATCGCCCATGTGGTCAAGTGGTCGCCCGTGGCCAACACGTTCATCCGGCCGGTCAATGTCGAGGTGAAGCCGGCCTGACGGAAGTGCGGCGCGGCGGCTGCCCCGGTTGATGTCGCCGCGCCAATTTCAGCACCAATGCTTTAACGGAGGACCGTCATGCCCCATGCAACTTCCGCCGCCGCCCTGCCGCAACCGGATGTCACCGGCGCCGTGCGCGCGGTGGTCCGCCGCGACCTGACGCCGCTCATCCTGGCCATTGACGCGGACGGATATTATCCCGAGGCCGTGCTGCGGTCGCTGGGCGCGGCCGGCGCCTATGCGAGCGGCACCGGCCGGCATCGCCAGCGGCCGCCCCGACCTCAGGACCGCCATTGAAGCCATGAGCGCCGTCAGCGAGCTTTGCCTGTCCACGGCGTTCTGCATGTGGTGCCAGAACGCGCTGGCGCTGGTACATCTACAGCTCGGACAATGAGGCGCATGAAGGCGTCGCTCGGCCCGCGCGTCACACGCGGCGAGGTTCTGGGCGGCACGGCGCTGTCCAACCCGATGAAGGCATTCGCCGGCATCGAGCGCATCCGGTTGAAGGCGCGGCGCGTTGAAGGCGGCTACCGCGTCAAAGGCGTACTGCCCTGGGTGTCCAATCTCGGCCCCGATCACCATTTCGGCGCCATCTTCGAGCTGGAGGACCAGCCGGACACCCGCGTCATGGCGATCATTGACTGCGCCAGCGAGGGCGTCAAAATCGTGCAGAACGAGACCTTCGTGGCACTGGACGGCACGCGCACCTATTGCGTTCAGGTCCGTGACGCCTTCATTCCCGATGCCTGCGTGCTTGCCGGTCCCGCCGATGCCTACGTTGAGCGCATCCGCGCCGGTTTCATCCTGTTGCAGGCGGGCATGGCGTTCGGCCTCATCCGCGACTGCATCGGCCTGATGCGGCAGGAGCGGCCCTCGCTCGGCCACGTCAACAAATACATCGAGAAGCAGCCCGAGGATTTCGAGGCCACGCTTGCCGCGCTGCAAGCGGAAGTGTGGACGCTGTGCGAGACGCCGTTCGACACCGGCAGCGGCTATTTCCGCCGCGTGATCGAGGCGCGGCTGGCCGCCGGCGAGGCGGCGGTTCAGGCGGCGCATTACGCCATGCTGCATCAGGGCGCGAAGGGCTACACGTCTTCGGGCGTGGCGCAGCGGCGGCTGAGGGAGGCGTATTTCGTCGCCATCGTCACGCCGGCAACGAAGCAGTTGCGCAAGATGCTGGCGGAGATGTGAGGCGCCTGGGCAGCGCCATGGGGCGGAAGTGCGATGCCGGGTGATCGCGCGAGCGCCCGGCCTGCCGAAATCACCACGTGCCCGGCAAAGCACTGCCGGATGGTGTCACCGTGGCATTTGACCCGGCCTCTCAGGGCGCAGTCCGCATTGCCCCCCCCCGTCCAAATTCAGCGGAGCGGGCAGGCCGCCCTATTTGGGTTACGCCTCAACGAGATGCGCCGTCAGGCGGAGGAGAAAAACCTGCCGCCCGAGCCGGCCAGCGCGCAAGCCCTGTTGAAGGATGCGCCGGAGGCGGTTTCATTCCTGCAAAAAGCTTGGCCGAACCGGCGAAGCTGCGCATGGAACCGGCCGCGGCAGGCCGGGCGCCGTCGCGCCCAAGATCCGCGCGTTCGTTGATTTTGCAGCTCCCCGGCTGAAGACTGCCCTCGGCCAATTGGTATGGAGGGGCGCGCAAGACGCGGCAGCCGCCGGCTCGCCAGACGCTTCGGGCGCGTGTCCTGACAACTGGTACCAACGGCCCTAAGTTCCCCCCTGTACCCGCCCCCTGATAGCAATTGAGCGGATGATCTCTGGCATACGCATCAATGCGTTCCATGCGGCACAACACGGATCGGCGATAGCGCCGTAGATTTCCCAGAACTGGTGGCTGAGTACGTTGCCTCTGGAGCGGTTCGTTTGCAACTGGCGGGCTGGAAAGGATTCGAGAACCGGCCGATCCCGAAAAGCATTTGAACTCGTAGATCCGTTTGACAATTGAACGTCCACAATTGGGTGGTGCCGCAAGGTCTGCAGCGGTCATGGGGCACTCCCGTTGCCGCCTGCGGCGCCGTTTCCGGTTTGAGATGCGGAACCGGCCGTCGCGTGGGAGGGCAGCGAAGCAAGCGGGCATGTCTCCTCCCGGCATGGCGGTGGAAAATGTGAGCGCCCGTACTTCCCCTGAAACCGGAATTTGCCTTCAACGCGGGAAAAGGGGGGGCCCTGCTCGGATTGAGTCTGGCATTGGGGCCGCACCGGGGCGTCCGGTCAGTCGGTGAACGCAATCTTTCCCGCGGCGGTAACGATGTCGATCCGCTCCGTCACCATGGAGCCGGTTCCCCAGGCGGTCGGAATCGTCACTGAATCGGGGATGAGCATCCCGGAGCCTGGAATTCGGCGCAGCACGATCTCGGTGTCGCGGTTCGCCGCATAGGTCTTGGTGGCTTCGTTGTCGCGGTGGCCGGCGACCGGCTCATACGTGACCCGGCAGACATAGCCGGTCTCCGGGGCGCCGCCGCGGGACAGAGGCGGCAGCTCAGTCTGACGCTTAGGAGTGAACACGATGTCGTAGCGGTACATGCCATCGAAGATGCCGGCACGGCGGTCACATGGCGGGCGGTGGTCCGCTTTCGTCAGCATCATGATCGCCGACAGCGGATCGAGCACCCCGGCCTTGTGCGCTGGTGTCAGGGGCACGGAATCCTGACGGACGCGCGGTGGAGGCTCGACGGCGATCTCGGCGGCGACGCGGTCCTTGAACCCAACGCGGACGGCCAGGTTTTTCCGGTCGTGCCGCCACTGGAAGGCGTAGGCCGCGGGCGCGGGAGCGTCACCCTTAATGCTGCCGGAAACGCTGGTTGAACCAGACCAGGTGAACATACCCAATAGCACCGAGACCTTGGCGGAGCCGGAGATGGAATAGGTCTTTGCCGTGGTGTTGGAATTGATATCGAGGCTGCCAACGCCGATGCCGTCATAGCGCAAACTATAGCGGGCATGCACGGTGGCGGGCCAGGCTTCACCTGACATACCGGCGGGCTTCTCGCCGGCGCTGGCCGGTAGCGGCAGTAGCACGAGCCCCAGCGACAATAACGCTAGGGCGCAACCTCCGCGCATGGCACCGGCGATCGGGGCGCGCGCAAACCAATGACTTTTGACGCTGCATGTATCCATCAATCTGCTTGTAGGCGGGGAATCAGGCAAGACCGCGACGGTAACCATCGGCTAGGAAACCGCGTCAATATCCGCTACGGATTTTCGCGGGAGGGAAGGCGCGGCAACGCAGGAAATCGCACGCAATGCGCATGAAACGGCGCAAGCAACCAATGAAGTTGCCCGCAATATTCATGGCGTGCAGGAGGCAGCCGCCAGTTCCAGCGCAGCTGCCAATCAGGTCTTGACGGCCTCCCGCGAACTGGCGCGGCAGTCCGAAGCCTTGAGTAACGGCGCCGGCCGCTTTCTCACGGCAGTGCGTGCGGCGTAGCAGGGAGGTCCGCTTCTCTTCCAATTGTGTTGCAGGCCCAGACTCTGTGGTGATTCTGCTCCCTGCCTGAGGTGGCGGGCGTCGCAAAAGCCTCGTGGGGATGCCATCGAACGCCAATCAACGCATGGCACTTGGCGGACGATACCGCCACGCGGCAATCAGCCCGAATACCGCAGCAAATGCAACGAACATAAATGCTGCGGCAGCGTCGGCGACGCGATAGCCGTGCAGTTCCGCCACCACCGCGTCCCCGTCAACGCGCAGCGATTTCACCGTCATCAGAAATGCAACGCTGCCCGGCTTGTCCGCCCTGATTTTCTTGGCGGGCATGACCTCCGTGATGTGCTTGGCTATGTACGTGCCCAGCGGGTTCAAGGCTGAATTGAGCCGGCTGAGCATCGGGCGCGACGCGTCACGCGGCAGCTCGGTCTTGGACACGCGGAAATACATCGCCTGGGCGTTGGGGTCGTACTCAGGCATGCCGGTAATTTCGACGGGCGTGTGTATCAGATGGCCGGAGACATGGGCTTTGATCCGCACCGCATCATCAACAGTGATATCCAAAATGCGGATCTCAAATCCGCGCCAGGGCTTCGGCGGATGAGCGCGCGAAAACTCCAGTAGCCGATCCCCGGTCAGGCGCACGCTGGCAGTTTCCGGCAGAACGCGCCACAGCCCCGCGAGGCTTGCCGCCAGCACTGCGAGCGCAATCACTTTAGCAACGGTATTTCTGTTGGCGCGCATTGTCCTTCTCCGGTCTTGACGGTTCCGGCAGCGTTCGAAGCTTGGTTGAGCCTCATGAGGCGATGGTTGCGGCCAAAGAAAGCGCCAGGAAAATCAAGAGGCTTATATGCATTCGCCTATACACAAAGGCCGATGCATACGATACCGGGTGAGCACATTCCGGTCCAGGATGGAGCGCTGCCGCTCCATCCCAATTTTCGAAATGCCTTTCAGCCTCTCTAACTTTGCGAGCGGTGAACTGGTCGCGCTTTTGAAGGGCCATCAGGGTGCCGTCCATGCCTCGCCTTTTCTCCAGGATTGCCGGCATCTGATTTCGGGGAGTGGTCCCGGCGGCTTTCCCGGCAGCACATCTCTCCGGTCCGCTGACTGTGTTTCAACGGCGGAATAATCCCGCTCAGGCGAATGGCCGGCCGTACCGCGGCTCTTGCGTCCCCCAACCGTCCCTGAGATCATCCAGTGGCGGACCTTCTCTCCCGGAGGACAACATGAGTTCGACAGAAACCGGCGCGGCGCTCTACCCGCCCACGATCACGCCGCCGGCGGAACCGCTGCCGCTTTATCGCATCGTCTACCGTCTGGTTCGCAACCCGCTGCTGACAGTGCCGCAAGCCGTCTATGACGAGCCGATGTTCGTGGTGCGCGGCCCTCGCGGCTGCATCGCCTGGATCACAGACCCCACGCTGGTGGAGGAACTCTTGGTCCAGCGGTCATCGGAACTGCTGAGGACGCGCGTGGAGCAGCGCGTCTTCCGGCAATCGCTGGGCGACGGCGTGCTCACGTCCGATGGCGCGCTCTGGCGCTGGCAGCGCCGCGTCCTGGCGCCGATGTTCCGTCCTGCTGAAATCGCGCGTTATGCGCCAGCGACGGCCGAGGCAGCCGGAGAAACGATCCTCCGGTGGCGCGCCTCCCGGCCAGGCAGCATTCAGCAGATCGATGCCGATATGGTCGAGACCACGTTCGCCGTCATTACCCGCACCATGCTGGCGGGCGGCGAGCCGCGGGAAGCGGCTTTCATCAAGCACGCCACCAGCAAAAGCCTGGAGCACATCACCTGGGACCTGATGTTCGGGCTGATGCGCGTGCCGGAATGGCTGCCGCATCCGCGTTCCTGGCAGTTGCGCCGTCTCGCGCGCCAGTTGCGCCAGGCGGTCGGCGATATCATCGCGCGGCGGCAGGCGGAGGCCGGTGGCGGTGACGCCAGCGATCTGCTGGGCAGGCTGCTGGCCGCGCGCCACCCGGAGACGGGCGAGCCGATGACCATGGATCAGCTCATCAACAATGTGCTGACGCTGCTGGAAGCAGGCCATGAGACCACCTCGCGCGCCCTGTCGTGGACATTGTATCTCCTCGCCCGGTCGCCCGAATGGCAGGAGAAGCTGCGCGCCGAGGTGATGGCCGTGGCCGGCAGCGAAACCATCGGCGCCAGCCATGCCGCCAATTTGCCCCTGGTTCAGCAGGTGCTGAAGGAGGCCATGCGCCTTTATCCGCCAGTGCCCGCGATAACGCGCCGGTGCCCGCAGCCGCTGGCCATCGGCGGCGAGCTTTTGCCAGTCAATACGCTGATCGTCGTGCCGATCTTCGCCGTTCACCGTCACCGGCGGCTGTGGAGCGACCCCGGCCGCTTCGACCCGGAGCGCTTCACGGCGGAGCGTGAGGCCGCGCTTCCGCGCACGCAGTTCATGCCGTTCGGCGCCGGACCGCGCCTGTGTCTCGGCAATTCCTTCGCGATGCTTGAGGCGACGGTCATCCTGGCGACATTTATCCGCGCTGTGCGCTTCGACTGGGACGGCGTGCATCTCCCCGAACCGGTTTCGCGTGTGACGTTGCAGCCGCGCGGCGGAATGCCCCTGAAGGTGACGCTCCGGGAGCACGCACCGGGCGCTTGAATGCCGGTCCGGCGCTCGTGGAGGCGCCCCGGCCTGCAATGACGGTCAGGGTCGATTGCGGCGGTTCTGGGCTTGTTTCGATCGTGACGGTTGTCCTCGAACAGCAGCCTCTGGAATTGCTGGTGTGCCACCGAGGGGGCGCCAAGTAGGGCTTCATCAATGCTCGCCAGGTCTACGACCGTCACCGCTTAACAGCGTCATGGCCGTGTACGGATCGTAAGATACGCGGCTCACCTACGCAAAGTGCGCTAAGCGCTCACTTTGCTGCCCATCATGTGTTGCCAGTCGATCTGCATACTTGTGGGTACCGTGAAGGGCAGTTACACGAAAAAATGGCTGACTATCAACTCAATCGGCCCCGGAGTTCCAGAAGATGCCAATCTCACGCGATGAATGCCTTGGGTTTGAATTCGATTGGTTCGCGATCGATTGCGTTGGCCAGCTCGCATTGTGTTCTTCTGCCGGCTACGGTGATATCCCTCAGATCGTGCTTCAACAGTGCACGGCCGGTGATACTCCAGAGGATTGCATAGATCACCTGATTGCGGTGCTCCCTGAAACTGGTGGCCATCGACCGGAAGCGAGGGGGCCTGGCACATACAAAGTGTCGGCCGGCGCCCGGCAACCGAGGACTTTACATATACGATTGGCAACATTGGCCGGGCCCCTACGAACGCATCATAGTTCCCAACTCTCCGATCCAAGCCAGCGCCTTGCCCCCCGAAACGCTCGCGTTGTTAAAACCGGTCACCGTCTGTCCATTAACTTTCCGTGAGTGCTCGTCGTTTCAGGCTTTGTGAGGTGGCAGGCGCGTGTTTGCGATACTATCAATACCCGCCGTTCGCCTCCCTCCCGCCAGCGGCGGCAATCGGCCTCGACCGGCGATGGAGGTTACTCCAATGCGGATATCGCGATGGCCCTTGGGCTGTCGCGCAGATGCTTCCCGTAACGCGCTGCATACAATGGCACCCGCGCGGCGGTGGCTTGGTTCCGTGGCCAAACCTCGTTACGGACGCTCTTCGCATCAATGTTTTGCCAGTACCCGGACGCGCAAAATCTGAATGGCATGGTCCTTGCTTGCTCCATTGCCTGTGAGGGGCGCCCGTAGCCGCACTCCGTTGAAGGTAAACGTTTTGTGAGCCAAATGCCGCCAGGCCGGCATTGCAAGGAGGAAGTTCGCGTGCGGATGCCGAAGCCAAATATGCCGTCAGGCGCCGCGAGGAAGGCTTTTGAACCATGGCCGCGATGAAATTCTACATGACGCCCGGCTCCTGCTCGACGGCGATTTACATCATCCTCGAAGAGCTGGAGGAGGTTTTCGAGGCGCACATCGTCAGCCTGCCCGCGGGTGATCACCTGAAGCCGGAGTATGCCGCGGTCAATCCGAAATCCACCATCCCGGCGCTGGTGCGCGATGATGGCAGCGTGCTCACCGAGGTGCCGGCCATCGCCTACTGGCTCGGACGCACCAAGGGGCGCGGGAAATTCTGGCCGGGCAATATCGAGGACGAAACGCGCGCCATCGAACTCATGGCCTATGTGGCGGGGACGGTGCACGGCCAGGGCTTCGCGCGCATTTTCGCGCCGCACACGTTCATTGCGGACCCGGCGTTGCATGAGGCTGTCCAGCGCAAGGGGCGCGAGATCGTGGCGCTCTGCTTCAACATCATCGCCGGGAGCCTTGCCGGAGATGTGTATGCATCCAGTGCCTTCTCGGCCGCCGACGCGGTGTTATTCTACTGCGAGTTCTGGGCGGACAAGCTGGAGATGCCGCTGCCCCCGCGCCTCGCCGCCCACTACGAGGCCATGCTCGCGCGGCCGGTTGTCCGGCGGGTGTTGCAGGAGGAGGGGTACAACGTTGTCAAACTCGGGCGCGCCAGCCCGGCGCCGTAGGATTGCACTATGGATCGTCTGCCCGCCGCCATCAGCGAATATCACCAGCGGACGAAGCATGCCCTGCAGCGCTATGCGGCGGGGCCGTCCTTCCTCGACTGGGACCGCCAGCCCGATCCGTTCCGCCGCTTTGATGGCGCGCGCACGGTGCCGCTGCCGGTATGCATGAATGCGGCCACGCCCGCGTTCGGCGAACTGGGGCGCGCGCCGTGCCGGCCGCTGAATGCGGAGAGCCTCGGATTGTTCCTTGAGCTGGCGCTGGGGCTGTCGGCCTGGAAGGAAGTGCCGGGCGGGCGCTGGGCCTTGCGCAACAACCCGTCGAGCGGCAATTTGCATCCCACGGAGGCGTGGCTGGCGCTGCCGCCGCTGCCGGAGATTGGCGGTGCGGCGGCGCTGTATCATTACGCCTCGTTCGGGCATGCGCTGGAACAGCGCTGTGTATTCAGCGAGCCGCGCCCGCCGCTGGAGGGCGGCTTTTTCCTGGCGCTGAGTTCCATCCTCTGGCGGGAGGCATGGAAATACGGTGAGCGCGCATACCGCTACTGCCTGCTGGATGCCGGGCACGCGCTGGCCGCATGCACCTATGCGGCGGGCTGCGTGGGCTGGCGCGTGCAGCTCTGCGCAGAGACGGGCGACGGCGTGCTGAAGACCTGCCTCGGCCTGGACCAGCCCGGCGCCATGCATGCGCGCGAGGAGGAGTTCCCCGAGCTGATCGCCTTCATCCGCACGGACGGCGTGAAAGCGCCGCCGCCGGCCGTGGAACCCTGGCACGGGCAATGGTCCGGCGCTCCCAGCCGGCTGAGCGAGGAGCATGAACCATGGCTCGCCGCGATCCGCGCCGCCACGCTTGCACACAAGCCGCAGACGGCGGTGCCGGATGCGCCACCGCCGGCGGACGCGCCCATCATCCCCGGCTCCAGCGAACCGGCATCAGCCATCATCCGGCGCCGGCGGAGCGCGCAGCGCATGGACGGGCAAACCAGTCTGCCCCTCCCGGCGTTCGAGCGCATGCTGGCGGCCGCGATGCCGCAGCAGGACGCCGCGCCCTGGCAGGCGTACCCCTGGGAGACGCGGCTGGCGCTGTTCATCTTCGTGCACCGCGTGGACGGCCTGCCGCCCGGCTTGTATGCACTCCCGCGCGCGCCCGGCATGCTGGAACGCCTCAAGGCCGCATGCGATCCGGCGTTCCTCTGGGAACCCGTTCCCGGCACTTCGCTGCCGCTCTACACCCTCCGGCTTGGCGATTTCCAGCGTTTCGCCTCCGCGCTCTGCTGCCATCAGGCCATCGCGGGGCACAGCGCGTTCAGCCTGGGGATGCTCGCCGATTTCTCGCGCACGCTGGATACCGAGGGCGATTGGGCTTACCGCCGCCTGTTCTGGGAAGCCGGCATGATCGGGCAGGTGCTCTACCTGGAAGCCGTTGCCGCCGGCATTTCCGGCACCGGCATCGGCTGCTTCTTCGATGACGAGATGCACCGGCTGCTCGGCCTGCCCGCGGACAGCATGAACTGGCAGTCGCTCTACCATTTCACCGCAGGCGGCAGCTTCGAGGACAGCCGCGTTTCCACATCGCCGCCTTACGCCCATCTGCCCGCAGACAGGTTCTGCTGAGGGCCGTCTGGCGCTATCCCGCCATTTCCCGCACCCGCTCACCGGGGCACGGACACAAACGTTACCCCCGCCGCGCCAGGGATCGCAGATACCCTTGCATGTCGTCCGTCAGCTCCATGTCCACGGACGGCGCCACCTTCAGCAGCAGGCCGGCGATGAACGGCTCATCATTGCGCGTTTCCGCCAAAACCTCGCGCAGCGCCGGAACGCTGTCTTCGATGTGGTGGAGGAAGGCCACTTCCTTCTCCAGCGTCTCCGTCCACCGCTCGCGGTGCCATTTCGCCAGAGGATACATGATCTCGCGGACGAAATTGGATTTGCGCGCCTTCTCGAAGAAGCGCAGGCCCGCGCTCCAGTTCTCCTTGGCACGCATGGGCGGCGGAGGCTTGCCGCCCGCCAGCATCTTTTCCGGCCTGCCCAACGAAATCCTCCAGCGTGACAGGCGCTTCAATGGTCCCGCGAAAGTTCCACAACGCGAATGCCCCAGGGAATTCGCTCCCAAGGCTGTCCGCCAGACCCGCTTCCACCCTGTCCACCGCCGGCCCGTCCCCTTTCAAGGCGGCCGTCATGCAGAAGGCGAACAGCGCGTCGGCGCCAACATCGGCAGCCCCGCCGCCCTTCAACTGCTGCGCTGTCAGCTTCGGCGTGATCCCATCGGCGGGAACCTCAGCCTCGCCTGCCCGCAGCGCCCTGATGAACGCGGTGATCTCCAGCCAGCCCAGGAAATTGGCGATGAATGCCTCGGGGTCCACATGCACAATCGCCAGATTGAGGGGCTGCTTCCGCTTTGCTAATTCCGCCATGTCCGTCATGTGCATTCACCTGATTTCGCCGGTGTTGATTGGTGGCCACGCCGGAACGCGCTCCGGCATGTGCAAATGGAGCCGTCAATCCCCGGAGATCATGATCTCCGGCATCTCCGCCGGATCGGGAATGTCCAGCCCGTCCTCTTCCGCCAGCAGGATGCCCGTCACGCAGACATCGCCCTCGTCGATCACCAGCTTGATGGGCGCCAGCCGCTCGCCCTGGCAGGGGCCGATGAAGCAATGGCCGGTGTCCAGATCGAACTGGGCGTGATGCTTGCCGCAGGTGATGAAATTGCCCTCCTCGTCCAGAAACTCGCCCGGATTCGTATCCAGCCGGGTGCCCTGATGCGGGCAGGCATTTTCGAAGCCGTAGAACTGGTTGCCCTTGCGCGTGATTAGAATGGGCCACGGCCTGGCCTCGCCGCTGTCCTCCGCCCGCATCAGCACAAATCCCGCCGCCTGGCCGTCTTCGATCGAAAATGTTGGACATACGACATAAAGCTCATCCATCGGCTGGTCCCTTTCGGACAAAGGTGAACGCTCCGGTCACGGGGAAGCGGGCAGGAATCCGCTAATGCAAACGATGAGCCAAATGGCGGCGGCGGCAGTATTGCTTGACCGCTGCGCCGCCCCAGGTGACAAATAATGCATGACCAGCGACCTCCGGTGTTACGCCCCGGCAGCCGCCCGCAACCGGCAGCCCATTCTCGGCGTGCTGCGGCAACACCTGCCGCCGCGTGGCCTTGTGCTTGAAATCGCCAGCGGATCGGGCGAGCACATCACGCATTTTGCGCAAGCGAGTTCCGCCGCCCTCGTCTTCCAGCCAAGTGATCCCGGCGCTGCCGCGCGCGCCAGCATCGACGCCTGGACGGCCGCTCTCGGCTTGACCAACGTCCGCCCCGCCATCGCGCTCGACGCCGCGCAGGCGGATTGGCCGGTTCACAGCGCGGATGCCGTTCTGTGCATCAACATGATCCATATCGCGCCCTGGACCGCGGCCGTTGGCCTTTTTAGCGGCGCGGCGCGCATCCTGGCGCCGGGCGGCTTGCTGTTTCTTTACGGCCCCTTCCGCCGCAATGGCCGGCATACCGCCCCAAGCAACGAGCGCTTCGACATGGATCTTCGCGGGCGAAATTCCGCGTGGGGCGTGCGCGATGTCGAAGCGGTCTCGGCGCTGGCCGCCGGTAACGGGTTCGCTCCGCCGCTGGTGGAGGAAATGCCCGCGAACAATCTCTCCCTCGTTTTTCGCCGGCCAGCCTGACGGCCGCGCCGGGCAGGGAGAATGCGGCTCGGCTGAAATACGCCAGCCCAAGGCATCAGGCCCTCCGGCTACCGCGTTGACCGTAGCCTGGACCAGGCGCCGTTCCAGAAACTCGTCACCAGCGAACCGATCGGCGCCCGCGAGAATGCCATCTTTTACGGCATGCCTCGTCCTTCAGAGAGAAAAGCAATCGGTCAAGCTTTGCGTCCGCTTCCCGGCTGCGGTTTATGGAGCGCGAGCGACTGCAATGCCCCGACTCGGAATTGGCCGCCAATCGGCGAGACGGGTCGATAGCGGCTGTAACCGCTGCTCCAATGCGTATGAGGTGAAGAACGGGCTGACGCATCTCAACCGCCGTGTCTGATGGCTTTCCCTATGCCCGAAATGCTGCCGGTTGAGCGCAATACAAAATCTGCAATTTGCGCGGGGATTTCGAACGTTTGTGCCGTCTTGTTCCGGGATACGATCCGCTGCCTGTATGCATCCGCAACGAGCATGCCGATGCACTCCATACTTGAAGCATATAAATGCTTGGAATCGCCCGCGCCCGTTCAAGCAGAGCAACATCTCAACGGGGCTGCCATTTGTCGCTGCCTGGGGGCAGCACAATCTCGACCGCCAAACCGCAACCGTCAGCCGCCGGCGCCGCGCGGATGCTTCCTCCGTGATACGCGAATGCCCGCTTCGCGATGGCAAGACCGAGCCCGTGGCCGCGTCCGGCGTGATTGCTTTCCGGGCTCTTCCAAAATGGCTCGAAAATGAGGCCGGCTTCGTCCGGGGCGATGCCCGGCCCTTGGTCCGTGACGCGTATACAGAAGCTGCCATCCTCGCTCCGCCTCGCCTCAACGCGCACAGCGGTGCCGTCCGCGGTGAACTTCACCGCATTGCGAATGACGTTCTCGAAGCCGCGATAAATCAACTCGCCGTTCACTTCGCATACAAACCCGCCGGGCAGTTGCGTTGCATTGAATACAACGCTCACGCCGCGCGGCTGTCCCTCGAACGCGGCGTCTTCGATGATCGCGGTCAGTATGTCGATGAGGTCCACGCGCGCATGCTCCGCCGCGATTTCGGCGCCCTTCGCGGTCTCCAGGCGGGCGAGTGTCAGGATTTCTTCCACCAGGCCATCGAGCCGTTCCACTTCGCGCTCGATGCGGTTCATCATGTCCGGCGAGCGTGCCGGATTTTGCCGGGCCAGGCCCGCCGCAGCCTTCATGCGCGCGAGCGGCGAGCGCAGTTCGTGCGAAACGTCATGCAGCAGACGTTTTTGCCGTTCGCTGAATTGCTGCAACTGCCCGGCCATCCGGTCGGCCTCATGGCCGAGATCGGCGAGTTCATCGCGCCGCGAGCCCATGAGCGGGCTGATGCGCGTCTCGAAGCGGCCTTCCGCGACCGAGTGCAGTGCGAGACGTAAGAGCCGGATCGGGCGGGAGAGGTAACGCGCCAGCAGCAGCGCGGCAAACAAGCTGATCACGGCGGCTGTGACATAGGGCTTCGCAAAGATCTGCCACGGCACTGTCCCAGGGGTGACGCTGATCGTGTACTCGCGGCCGTCGTGGCTGGCCTGAGCGAGGTATGCATCCGCCGTTCCTGCCGCCGGCGCGCCGTCTTGTGCCTTGGGACGAACCGAAATCGCCAGATCGAATGACGGCGCGGACAACGCATCTTGCAATGGACGAGCCGCATCCGGTCCGCCGGTTTCCACAAGCCGCTTCAGGCTGTTGGCGGCGAACAGCGCCTCGGTGCGCGCGATGGCGAATTTCGGGCCGGTTTCCAGCCCGAGCGAATAGAGGATGTAGCCAACGGCAAACGTCCCCGACATCGCCAGCCAGAGGACCAGGAATAGCTTCCAGAACAAGCGGCCCATGGTTCAGTCCTTCACCAGTAGATAGCCCTGGCCGCGCACGGTCTGGATGCGGGAGGAGCCGCTGGCGGTGACGCCCAGCTTCTGCCGGATGCTGCTGATGTGCACGTCGATGCGGCGGTCGAACGGCTCAAGCGGGCGGCCGAAGACGGCTTGGGAAAGCTCGTCGCGGCCGGCGATCTGCCCGGCGTGACGGGCCAGCACTTCGAGGATGTTGAACTCCATGCCGGTGAGTTCCAGGCGCTGGTCCTGCCATTCGGCGCGGCGGGCGGCGGGCCACAGGCGCAATTTGCCCGCTTCGATGACGGCGGACGATGGTGCCGCGCCCGGCGTGGCGGTGCGGCGCAGCACGGCACGCAGGCGCGCCGCGAGTTCGCCGGGGGCGCAGGGCTTCGGCACATAGTCGTCCGCGCCGAGGTCGAGCCCGGTGATGCGGTCGGCGCTGTCGCCGCGGGCGGTGAGCATGATCACGGGGATCTGGCTGGTGCGGCGGATACGGCGCAGGGCATCGGTGCCGTTCAAGCCGGGCATCATGATATCCAGGACGACGGCCGAAAACTCACCGGATATCGCCCGTTCGGCGCCCGTGCGGCCGTCGCGAGCGGTTTCCACCTCGAAGCCTTCCTCGTGCAGGAATTCCGCCAGCAAAGCCGTGAGTTCGATATCGTCGTCGATGAGCAGAACCTTGGTCATGTCAGCACTACAATTTGCGGAAAGTATTCCGGGCACTATAAACGCAATGCTTGGCAGCAGGGTGCGGTTTTACATTCCTTTACAATTTTTCCCGCAACTTAACAGGCGGCCTCGCTAGCATCCGGCCAAATGCTGGAGAGATCGCTTGCCATGTTTGCCAAAGCTAGCCGTCATGGCGGGATCATCGCCGCCTGTCTCGTCTTGCTGCTGAGCGCCACGGCCGCCAGCGCCCAGCGCAATGAAAGCGCGCTGACGGTGCGTGCCGTTTCCCCAGTTCAGGAGGAATGGCCCGAGGAGATCATCGCCAATGGCTGGATCGCGCCATGGCATGAAGCCGTGATCGCCTCCGAAGCTTCCGGGCTGAAGATTACCGCCGTGCTGGCCGATATAGGGGACCGCGTTACCAAGGGCCAGGAACTGGCGCGGCTGTCCCAGGACAGCACCCTGGCCGATCTGCATCGCCAGGAAGCCGCCGTTGCGGGCACGGAGGCGGCGCTTGCGGAGGCACGGGCGAACGCGGTGCGTGCCCGCCAGCTTGGCCCCGCGCAGGCGATGTCGGACAAGGACGTGAAAAATTACCTCGTCACCGAACAGAAGGCGGAGGCAACGCTCGCTTCGGAACGGGCCTCGCTGGAGGCGCAGCGTATCAAACTCGCGCAGACGGTCATCGTCGCGGCCGATGACGGCGTGATCACGTCGCGCGCCGCGAGCCTTGGCAATGTCGTCAGCACCGGCGCGGAACTGTTCCGGCTTCTGCGGCAGTCGAAAGTGGATTGGCAGGCGGAGCTGGACGCCAGCCAGCTTGCGCGCGTGAAGGCGGGGCAGAAAGCCCGCGTCGTCATGGACGGGGGCACGGAAATCCAGGGTACGGTCCGGCTGATTGCGCCAACCGCCGCCAAGGGGACCGGCCGGTCCATCGTGTACGTGGCGCTTCCCCCGGACAAGGAAGCCCGTCCGGGATTTTATACCTCGGGCCGTATCAACATCGCCGCCAAACCCGCGCTGACCTTGCCTGAGGCCGCGCTCGTGCCGCGCGACGGGCACATGTACGTCTTCGCCATCGGGGACGATGCCCGCGTCATTCGCGTCAAGGCCGTGACTGGCCGGCGCCAGAATGGCCGCGTGGAAATCGTGTCGGGCATCGAGCCGGACACCCGCGTGGTGGAAAGCGGCGGCGCCTTCCTGTCGGATGGCGCGCTCGTGTCCGTAGTGCCTTGAGGAGCGCGAAGCCATGAACGTATCCGCCTGGTCGATCCGCAATCCGGTCCCCGCCATCCTGCTGTTTGTGCTGCTCAGCGCTCTCGGACTGCTCGCCTTCCGCCAGCTCGGCGTACAGCAGTTCCCGGACATGGACCTGCCGACCATCAAGGTCTCGGCCGACGCTCGAAGGCGCGGCGCCCTCGCAACTTGAAACCGAGGTCGCGCGCAAGATCGAGGACAAGCTTGCCTCGCTGCGCCGTCTCGACCACATCACAACCACCATTTCCGATGGGTGCGGTGTCGATCTCCGTTTCCTTCGAGATCGGCAAGGACGGCGAGGAGGCGCTGAACGAGGTCCGCAACGCGGTGAGCAGCGTCCGGGCCGAACCTGCCGCAGTCGATGAGCGAGCCGGTCGTCTCCAAGGTCACGTCGCAGGCCAAGCGCGCTTCTCACCTATGTCGATCCAGTCACCGCCGGCTGGATGAAACGGACCTGTCGTGGCTCGTGGACAACGACATCAACAAGGCGCTGCTTGTCCGTCAAGGGCGTGGCGAGCGTCGAGCGCGTTGGCGGCGTGGATCGCGAAATCCATGTCGATCTCGATCCCAGGCTGATGGGCGCCCCGGCGTGACGGCCGCCGACGTTTCGTCCCAGCTCAAATTGTGCAGGCGGACAACTCCGGCGGGCGCGGCGACGTTGGCGAGCCGGCGGCAGTCGATCCGCACATTGGGCGCGGTGGACAACGCGGAGGAGCTTGGCAGGATCACGTTGCCGCTGTCAGACGGCTCGCAGGTGCGGCTCGACCAGATCGCGCGCATCACCGACGGTCACGCCGAACGCACCACGCTCGCCTTTCGCGATGGCAAGCCGGTGATCGGCTTCCAGATCAAACGCTCGAACGGCTATTCGGACGTATCGGTGGCGAACGGTGTGCGCGAGGCGATGGCGCGTTTCCAGACCGCGCATCCCGAGGTGACGATCACCGAGGCCAGCAACACCGTTCAGCCGATCGAGGACAATTATCACGGCTCGATGGGCCTGCTTTACGAAGGCGCGATCCTGGCCGTGCTGGTGGTGTGGTGGTTCCTGCGCGACGTCCGGGCGACGCTGCTTTCGGCCGTCGCGCTGCCGTTGTCGGTCCTGCCGACCTTCCTCGTCATGTACCTGGCCGGCTTCAGCCTGAACACGATGTCGCTGCTGTCGCTGTCGCTGATCATCGGCATTCTGGTGGACGACGCCATCGTGGAGGTGGAGAACATCGCGCGCCATCTGCGCATGGGCAAGACGCCCTACGAGGCCGCGATGGAGGCCGCCGACGAAATCGGCCTGGCCGTGATCGCGACGACGCTGACCTGGTGGCGGTGTTTCTGCCGACGGCGTTCATGTCCGGCATTCCGGGCATCATCTTCAGGCAGTTCGGCGATCACGGCCGTCGGTCGCGGTGCTGTCGTCGCTGCTGGTCGCGCGGCTGCTCACGCCGATGATGGCCGCCTACCTGATGAAGCCCAGCCAGCCATGTCGAGAGCAGACGGCTGGCTGATGACGGCGCTATCTGGACTGGGTGCGCGCCTGTCTTAGCCAACGCGCGCGCACGATGGCGGGCGTGGCGCTGTTCCTGGTGCTTTCCTTCGGCGCGATTGCGCTGTCTGAAGACGGGCTTTTTTCCGGCGCGGGACGATCGCCCAGACGACGGTCAAGCTCACCTTGCAACCCGGCAGCAAGCTCGCCGATACCGACCGGCCGACGCGAGCGCGCGATGGAGATTCTGCGCACGGCTGCCCGGACGTCCGCCACGTCTTTGCGTCCGCTGGCACCGCGAGCAGCGGCGGCGATCCGATGGCGGACAACTCCTCCGCTGACGTCACGGCGGCCACGCTCACGGTCGATCTGACGCCGCTGAAGGACGCGCACCCGCAAGCAGTACGAAATCGAGAACGACATCCGCCAAGCTCTGGCCGTCATCCCCGGCGCGCGCGTGGCGGTGGGGCGCGGCATGCAATGGCGAGCAGCTCGACATCACCCTCGCCAGCGACGACAACGACGCGCTCACCCGTGCGGCGGCGGCGCTGGAGGCCGATTTGCGCACGCTCAAAGGGCGTCGGCAACATCACTTCGGGTGCGGGGCTGCAAGGGCCGGAAATCCAGATCCGCCCCGACTTTGCCCGCGCCGCCGCGCTTGGCGTCACTTCGACGTCGATTGCCAAGACGGTGCGCGTCGCAACCAACGGCGACTACAGCACCGAGATGCCGAAGCTCAATCTGCCCCAGCGGCAGATCGCGATCCGGGTTCGCTTCGACCAGGGCACGCGCGACAGTCTCGACGCCATCCGGCAGTTGCGGCTGCCGGGCGCGGACGGCACGGTGACGCTGGGCTCGGTGGCCGAGGTCAGCATCGGCAGCGGCTACGCGCAAATCGACCGGCTTGACCGCTACCGCAACATGACGATTTCGGTGGAACTCAATGGCCGCGCCATCGGCGAGGTGATGGGCGAGGCGCGGCAGCTTCCCGCGCTGCGCAATCTGCCCGCGGGCGTGCACGTGGTCGAACAGGGCGAATTGCAGCGCATGTCCGAGCTGTTCACCAGTTTCGCGCTGGCGATGGCCATCGGCATTTTCTGCATCTACGCGGTGCTGGTGCTGCTGTTCCACGACTTCCTGCAGCCCGTGACCATCCTGGCGGCGCTGCCGCTGTCGCTGGGCGGCGCGCTGTTCCCGCTCGTGGTGACGGGGACGAGCTTCTCGATGCCGGCGGTGATCGGCTTGCTGATGCTGATGGGCATCGTGACCAAGAATTCCATCCTGCTGGTGGAATACGCGATCATCGCCCGGCGCGAGCATGGTATGAGCCGTTTCGATGCGCTCATGGACGCCTGCCACAAGCGCGCGCGGCCCATCGTCATGACGACCATCGCAATGGGGGCGGGCATGATGCCGATTGCGTTCGGGCTGGGCGGCAGCGACACGAGTTTCCGCCAGCCGATGGCGACAGTCGTGGTGGGCGGGCTGGTCACTTCGACGTTTCTCAGCCTACTCGTGATCCCAGTGATCTTCACCTATGTGGATGATTTCCTGGAGTTCCTGAAACGGCTGCCGCACCTGTTCCAGCGGCGGTCCCGCGCGCGCGGTCATCCCCTCCGCGCGCGCGGCCTTCCAAATGCGCATACGGCGGCACAAAGAGCGGCGGAGTAACCCTGCGTTGGAGAGTGAGCGGCATCTTTTTGCCGTGACTGGCGCGATAGTACTCCGCCCATACCTTCTGGGCGTGCAGTCTACGGCTGATAAAGTTGAGCCGGGCATATGCACGCGACCGGCAGCCGCGTTAATCTGCCGGATGACGATTGCTCCAGCGTGCGGAATCAGGCGGCGGGCGCACAAGGCTCCGGTGGCTCCCGCCGCCAGTCTCCCCAGGGATCAACTGGAGAACTCGGCATACATAGCTCGCGTACGCTGACCATCTGCCGTTATACTGGCAGGCGCAGATCTTCGCCCGCCAGGATGTTCACCTCGACCGCTCCACAATGGCGGCGTGGGTTCAGCCAGGGGGGGGAAGTCGAAGGATGCGATTGCTGTGGCGATCGCCGGGCAGCTCCCGGCGTTCCCCCCAAGCGGCGCATTTGGGAGAGCGAGCACTACGGCATGGCGATTTTTGAGGCGGCGGCGCTGGCGATGACGCACCAGTACACCCTGCGAAAGCGCGCCGCCGAGAGTGGCGCCAAAGATGCTGTGGAAAAAACGAACCTAGCGAAACCTAAGTGAACACCGGAAAACCATCGGCTCCGGGAACCTAAGAGTTCGATTTTTCCCGCCAACCCTTTGATTTATTTGGCGATCCCGGCTGGGCTCGAACCAGCAACCCCCAGCTTAGAAGGCTGGTGCTCTATCCTGTTGAGCTACGGGACCGGCGGACGGCCTGAGCGCTAATGTGTCCAGCTCAGGCGGCGGCCAAATTTGAAATTTTCGGCATAGGACTTCTTTATCGGCGCGCGCAGCTTAGGCTCGCATACACGATACGGAATCCCGTGCTTCTCCGCGTAGGCGACCGCCTCCTGCTTGTCCGCGAACGTCAGGCGGACCTGCTGAAGCATATCGGACGAACTGGTCCAGCCCATCAGCGGCTCGGCCTCGCGCGGCTTCTCGGGCTCGAAATCGAGCACCCAGACGCTGGATTTCCCCGTTCCCGACTGCATCGCCGTCTTGGCCGGCTGATAAATGCGCGCAACCATGTTGTCTCCCGCGAAGACGCTATAACCTCAGGCAGCGCTTTAACATAATCCGGCCGGAGAGGCGAGCGCGAACAAGCCGCTTCCAGCCAGCATAACGCGATACCCCGGAAATATCTTCGCACAACGCTTGAGCCCTCCGCCAAATTCGAGTATCAAGCAGCCTCAATCGCTCCATAGACCGCGCTGGACGGCATCCCGGCCCTGGCCTGAAGCGATCATCACCAAAAAGGAGACCCCGATGTCGATTACGCCAGAGCGCAAAAACGCGCTCATCGCCGAATATGCCACAACCGAAGGCGACACGGGTTCGCCGGAAGTGCAGGTTGCCATCCTCACCGAGAGGATCACCAACCTCACCGGACATTTCAAGACGCATAAGAAAGACAACCACTCGCGCCGCGGCCTGTTGAAAATGGTCAGCTCGCGCCGGCGGCTGCTGGACTATGTGAAGGCCAAGGACGTGGCGCGCTATCGCACGCTGATCGAGCGCTTGGGCATCCGCCGCTAAGCCGCGCTCCAACGGCCTTCAACGTGATTTCCCTGGCCTCCCGATGCGGGGGGCCAGGATTGTTTCGTTATGCCCGCTCAGGCCGCCAGTTTTGGCGGCAGAACGCTGGTGCTGCGTGTTTGCGCCGGAAAGCGAGGCGTTTGCCCCCGGGCACCGCCAATATCGCCACCTTTTCGTGTTGAGCGGCTGCAAATTGCGCTATCCGCGCGTGCGGAAGTGCGTTAATCCATTCCTCTGACTTGTAAACACGAAAACAAGAAACGAACGCCGGTAAACCGTTTACCGGCGATGACCGAAAGACTAGCCAATGTTCGAAATTATCCGCGAAGAGATCACATGGGGCGGACGGCCCCTCAAGTTCGAAACCGGGCGCATCGCCCGCCAAGCCGATGGCGCCGGTACTCGTGCAGTATGGCGAGACCACGGTTCTCGCTACCGCTGTCGCCGCCGCGCAGGCGCCAAGCCGGGCATCGATTTCTTCCCGCTCACCGTCAACTACCAGGAAAGAGACCTACGCGGCCGGCAAAATCCCCGGCGGCTACTTCAAGCGCGAAGGCCGCCCGAGCGAAAAGGAGACCCTGGTTTCCCGCCTGATCGACCGCCCGATCCGGCCGCTGTTCGCCGAGCGGCTTCAGGAACGAAACGCAGATCATCGTCACCGTGCTGTCGCACGACATGGAGAACGACCCCGACGTCGTGTCCATGATCGCCGCTTCCGCCGCGCTGACCCTTTCCGGCGTGCCGTTCATGGGGCCGATCGGCGCCGCGAAGGTCGGCTATATCGGACGGCCAGTACGTCCTCAACCCGACCGTCGACCAGATGAAGGAGAGCACAGCTCGAACTCGTCGTCGCCGGCACCGCCGACGCCGTGCTGATGGTCGAATCCGAGGCCAAGGAGCTGACCGAAGAAGTCATGCTCGGCGCCGTGACCTTCGGCCACGAGGGCTTCCAGCCCGTGATCGACGCCATCATCCGTCTGGCCGAACAGGCCGCGAAAGAGCCGTGGGAGTCGCCGAAAGAGCTGGCAAGAGCGAGTTCGAGGCCAAGGTCAAGAAGCTCGCCGAGAAGGATCTGAAGAAGGCCTATCAGATCGCCGGCAAGCAGGCGCGCCAGGAGAAGGTCGCCGAGATCAAGGCCAAGGTGCTGGCCGAACTGCTGCGCCGAGGGCAACGACCCGACCAAGACCGTGGAAATCGCGTCGCTGTTCAAGGAGGTCGAGAAGACCATCGTGCGCGGCAACATCCTGAAGACCGGCAAGCGCATCGACGGCCGCGATCTGGTCACGGTCCGCCCGATCGTCGCGCGAAGTCGGCGTGCTGCCGCGCACCCACGGTTCGGCGCTGTTCACGCGCGGCGAGACGCAGGCGCTCTGCGTCGCCACGCTCGGCACCGGCGAGGACGAGCAGTGGATCGACGCGCTGGAAGGCACCTACAAGGAAACCTTCCTGCTGCATTACAACTTCCCGCCCTACTCGGTGGGCGAAACCGGCCGCATGCGGCTCGCCGGGACGCCGCGAAATCGGCCACGGCAAGCTGGCATGGCGCGCGGTGCATCCGATGCTGCCGACAGCCGAAGCAGTTCCCCTACACCCTGCGCGTCGTCTCCGAGATCACCGAATCCAACGGCTCGTCGTCGATGGCGACCGTGTGCGGCTCGTCGCTGGCGCTGATGGATGCGGGCGTGCCGATTACAGCGGCCGGTGGCGGGCATCGCCATGGGCCTCATCAAGGAAGACGACGAGCTTCGCCGTCCTGTCCGACATCCTCGGCGACGAAGACCATCTCGGCGACATGGACTTCAAGGTGGCCGGCACGTCCGAGGGCGTCACCTCGCTGCAGATGGACATCAAGATCACGGGCATCACCATCGAGATCATGAAGAAGGCGCTGGAGCAGGCCAAGGGCGGCCGCATGCACATCCTCGGCGAAATGACCAAGGCGCTCGCCCGGTTCGCGCACGCAGCTCGGCGAGCACGCGCCGCGCATCGAGACCATCACGATCCCGACGGACAAAATCCGTGAGGTCATCGGCTCCGGCGGCTCGGTCATCCGCGGCATCGTCGAGGAAACCGGCGCCAAGATCGACATCGAGCGACGACGGCACCGTCAAGGTCGCCGCCGCCAGCCAGCAAGTCGATCCAGGACGCGATCAACCGCATCAAGTCGATCGCCTCCGACCCGGAGGTCGGCATGATCTACAAGGGCAAGGTCGTGAAGATCGTCGAGTTCGGCGCCTTCGTGAACTTCTTCGGCGCCCGCGACGGTCTCGTGCACATTTCGCAGCTTTCCAACGGCCGCTCCAAAACAGTGTCGGACGTGCGTGAAGGAAGGCCAGGAAGTGTTACGTCAAGCTCCTGGGCTTCGACGACCGCGGCAAGGTCCGGCTGTCCATGAAGGTCGTCGATCAGGCGACCGGCAAGGAGCTAAAAGAGAGCGACATCAGCGGCGACGATTGATACGCTGCCATCGTCTATGAACAAGGAGGCCGTCCGGGAGATACCCGGCGGCCTTCGCCGTATGCGCAATCGCCCGTTCGCAAAACGGCGCCCGCCCTCAGCGCCGATCCTGAAACTTTGCTCGTCTTTTCTTGTGCCGGCGGCAATGCCGGGCGCATTTTCGAGGCGCGGCGGGCGTCCGGTGCACCCGCCGGAGGGCGTTGAAAAGCCAAACAATGGTTCCCGGCGGACGCTCAATCGAAATTGAACGATTTTTCCCTGAACAGTGTCAGGCAGGCATCGACCGCCGCCGGATCATAATAGACGCCCCTGTTCTTCTCGATCTCGCCGAGCGCCGTATCCAGGCCGAGCGACGCCCGGTAGGGGCGATGGGACATCACCGCGTCCACCACGTCGGCCACCATGATTACCCTCGACCCAGGCAGGATCGCATCGCCCTTCAGACCGAGGGGATAGCCGCTACCGTCCAGCCGCTCGTGGTGCTGGTGCACCATATCGGCGATGGGCCAGACAAAGTCGATATCCTTCAAAATCCCGTACCCCGTCTCCGCATGACACTGCACCATCTGGAACTCCAGCTTCGTCAGCTTCCCCGGCTTGCTGAGAATTTCCAGCGGCACCTGTATCTTGCCGATGTCGTGGATGACGCCCGCGAGAAAAATGCCCTCCACATCGTGGCTGGAGAACTTCATTTCCCTGGCGATGGCCGCGGCGAGCTGCGCCACACGATGCTGGTGGCCCGCCGTATAAACGTCGCGAACTTCCAGCGTGTTCGCCAGCGCCGCCACGGTGGACTTCAAACTGTGGGCCAGCCGGTCTTCGATCTGACGGAGGTCCGTGATATCGTGAACCGTACCCGCCAGACGCACCGGCCTGCCGCCGGCATCCTCATAGCGCCGGCCGCGCGCATCCAGGATACGCTCGTCGCCATTGCTGCGCCTGATCCGGTATTCCAGGTGGAACGGCTCCCCGGTCCGTTGCATGGCCTCGATGCTGTCCCGCACCTTCTCCTTGTCCTCGGCGCGCACATAGGCGAGAAACCCTTCGAAGGTCGGCGGCGGCAGCTTCGGGTCCAAGCCCAGGATGCGGCTTTCCTCATCCGACCAGCGAACCTTGCCCGTATCCAGCTCCCAGTCCCAGCTACCGATTTCCGCGATTTTCTGCGCCTCGCGCAGCTTCTCCTCGCTGTCGCGCAACGCTTCCTCGGCCAGGCGGCGCGCGGTAATGTCGGTGTTCATGCCCACCCACTCGCGCACCGTCCCCTTGTCGGTGAGCGGCGGCACGGCCTTGGCCGCCATCCAGCGCCATTCGTTGGTGACATGGTGCAGGCGGTACTCGATGGAAAAGATGCCCTGCGTGCGGATGGCCTCCTCCCAGGCGGCCTTGACCCGCGCGCGGTCGTCCGGGTGGATCGCGTCGAGCCAGCCCCAACCGAGGTACTCATCGACGCTCTGGCCGGTAAACAGGCACCAGCTCGGCGAATCCTCGACGATCTCCCCAGCCGCGTTCGCCGTCCACACCACTTCCGCCGAGGCCAGCACCAGCGTCTCGAAGCGCGCCTTGGCCGCCACCAGCGCCTTGGTGCGGTCGCGCACGCGGCGTTCCAGTTCGGCCTTGGCGCGCGCCAGTTCCTTGCGCTGACGCCACACTGTCCTCATTGCCACGCAGACGGCGGCGAACAGCAGCAAGGCCAGCCCTGGCAGCCAGAGGCCTGAGACAATGGAGGAAATAAGCCCGGATATGTATAGACTGGCCAAAATGGGGGCTCCTGCGCGCGGCGGTGCCGGCCGCCTGCTCGTGTTCCAGCTTCAAACAGAGTTCCCAAAACCGGGAAGACTACTTTTAGAAATTCAGTTTACCGGCCAGGCCGTAACATCCGCCTAACACCACTGCTGTCAAAACGCTGGACTTGGCCCGGCCGGGAGGCCAAGCCGCGCACCTTTCCCGCCCAGGCGGACGGATTGCATACCCCCAGTTGCCGTGCCGGAACGGCGCATTTGCATGGCGGCCATGCGCGCTAAATTCGATGCAGCGGCGGTTTTCGATACAGCCGTGTAATGCGCCATTAAGTTCCACCAGCTAAAGTGGTTGAAGTTCATAGCTACAACCTGAGCAACGGAACGCGCAATGCCCTTGATGGAATGGACCCCCGCGATGTTTGTCGGCGTCAAGGAGATTGACGCCGAGCATAAAAAGCTCGTGCTGCTGATCAATCAGCTTTACGAAGCCATGCAGAAGGGCGCGGGCCACGAAGCGCTCGGGCAAATCCTGAACGGCCTGATCAACTACACCGCCACCCATTTCGCGCATGAAGAAAAGTTCTTCGCCGAAACGAATTATCCTGACACCGCCGCGCACAAGAAAGAACACGAGAATCTGAAACAGCGCGTGCTGGACATTCAGAAGCGCTATAAGGCTGGCGACGAGGATACTCTCTCCATCGAAACGCTGACATTCCTGAAAAACTGGCTGATCAATCACACAACCGGGTCGGACAAGAAATACGGCCCGCACCTGAATGCCCACGGCATCAAGTAAGCCTGCTTCCTGACGGAGGAGCCCCGCCCTATTGAGGCGGGGGACGATGCATTTCGAATGCGTCCGGTGCCTTGCTCCGCAAGGCATTTCCCAGCGTTAAATCCACAAATTTTCATAAAATCGTAGCGGTGAGAAACAGCGGCACCGGCCGCCGCATCTTGGTGCGAAACAGGCCGGGTAGCACATCCCGCCGCCCTGCCCTTCCGTCTCATTCCAGCCGCACATTCACCAGACAGGCGGCCGTTGAAACGCCTCCAGGCTATTCCGGCATACCGCTCACTGGATCAGGACAAGGCGGGTTCCGCGCAGTTCGAAGCGGCTCAGCTTGGCGATGAAGCTCATGCCCAGCAGGTTCTGGCTCATGCGGCCCGGCTCGGCGATGACCGCCGCCACATTGCGAACCTCGATGGCGCCGATCTTGATGCGGTCGATGGTGAGAGGCGCCACACGCGCCACGCCATTGGCGGTGTTGGAGCGGCCGGAAAATTTCAGGTTCTGCGGGTTGAGCCCGAGCTGCGCGGCGGTTTCATAGTTGAGCGCCACATAGGTGGCCCCCGTGTCGGTCATCAGTTCGACTGTCTTGCCGTTGATATCGGCTGCAACGTCGAAATGGCCGTGGACATTGGCTTGCAGCGTAACGAATTTCGGTTCGGCCACCGGCGCGACGACGGTGGGTGTCCATGAGCCGGGTTCGAGAAACAGCCTTGGCGCGGCCGAAGCCACGGCAACACCGCCGCCACGGCCGTTTTCGGCCTCCGGCTTGGCCGCCCAGGCCGGCGGGGCTTCACCCGAGGCCCTTGGCGCGCTGACCGCGAACGCCGACCAGCCGTTGCCGGCCAGTGCTTTGTACGCGTCTTCGAAATGGTGAAAGGCCAGCACGCCCGCGGCGAGAACCACGGCCCAAACGCAAACTTCACGCAACGCTTTCATCACACTCAGCCCCATATCACAGTCCCGCAAGCCCGAATGCCGGATCTCACATTCGCGGGACTGAACCGCTTCAGCCACGCAGCGTGAGGAATTCCCCCTGGAACTCATAAGAGCGCAAACGGCTTAAAAAAGTCATACCGAGCAGACTCTTGTGTAACGTTCCGGGACGAGTAATTAGCGCTTCGACATTATATAACCGCACAATACCGACGGCGAGATGCTCCAGATGCACGCGGGCGGCGAGCGTCTGGCCGTTGGCAGTCTGAACGGGCACGTTGTAGCGCAAACTTCCGGTGTCGATGCCGGCACGGCGGGCGTCCTCGGGACGCAAAACCACCGATGACGCGCCGGTATCGACGATCATGCTGATGTTCGTTTTGTTGATTGCCGCCTGAGCGACAAAATAGCCATTGGCGACGCGCTTGATGCGCACGGCCTGCTGTCCGCCCGGACCGGGGGCAATATCTTTTTGAACGCCGCCTTCGTGAAGCAGCTCACCGGCGAGGCGGTCGCCGACAGCGGCCAGCTCCGTGCGATAGGCGTAACCGACCATGACCACGAGGAAAATGGCGACCCAGCCGGCCGCATGTTTGAATGCCTCGCCGGCCTTGTCGCGGTAAAAGGCGATCAGCCCGCCGCCGAGCATCATCAGCAGCGCCAGCCCGGCCAGCAGGCGGGCGAAATCATCGCGGTCCATGCCAGCGATCGTGGTCGCGTCGTGCTGCACCAGCAGCGCGATCATCGCTATGACCAGAAGACCAATTCCGACCCAGAAATTCACCGCTAACGCATCCCCACTCGCACGCCACTCTCAACGAGCTTACAATACTACACGACCGCGCTTCAAATTTTCAAACACCATTCCGCCTGCCGGGGGAAATGTTTGGAAAGGAACCGGAAGAAACTACTGTTTACCGGGCGGACTTCGACGGCATCATCTCGCCCGCCATCGCCGTGCCCTCGCAAATCTGACGCAGGGCGGCGGCCTGGGGCGCGGTATCGGGCGCCGCAGCCGGCTCTTCCTGACCGATTGCCCTGGGCTGCGGCTGCATCACGCGCGGTTTGGGAAAGGTGATGATGATTTCCGTGCCCTGCCCGACGCTGGTCCTGAAATCGAATTTGCCGCCGTGGAGCTTCACCAGCCCCTGCACGATGGGCAGGCCCAGCCCCGCACCGCCCTCCGCGATGGTCTGCGCCAGCTTGCCTTGGCCGAAGGCGCTGAGAACGCAAGGGATTTCGCTCTCGGGAATGCCCGGCCCATCGTCACGCACGCTGAGGAACTGCTCGCCGGCCGGATTGGTGCCAACCGTCAGCACGATATTGCCGCCTGTAGGCGTAAACTTGATCGCGTTCGACAGCAGGTTGAGGCAAATCTGGCGCAGGGCGCGTTCGTCGGCCCACAGCGCGGTGCTGCGGCTCGGTGATATTTTCGACGATCTTCAGCCCCTTGCCATCGGCGCGCAGGCGCATCAGGCGGTGGCAATCGCGCGCCACGGCGTCGAGCTGCACGGGGCGCTCGGTGAGTTCGTAGCGGCCGGCCTCGATACGGGAAATGTCGAGCACTTCGTTAATCAGCTTCAGCAGATGCTGACCGCTCTCGTGGATGTCGCCGGCGTAGCCCCTGTATGCAGGATTGCCCATCGGGCCAAGCATCTCGCCCTTCATGACCTCGGAGAAGCCGAGGATGGCGTTCAGCGGCGTGCGCAGTTCGTGGCTCATGGTGGCCAGGAATTTCGATTTGGCGAGACTGGCGTCCTCGGCGCGCTTGCGGGCCTCGTCCGACACGGCCATCGCCTGCTCCAGTTCGGCGATCAGCGCGTCCTTCTCGGCGCGGTAGCCGAGCATGGCCAGAACCGTGAAATTCAGCTCTTTCACCAGGACAATCAGGTAGATGTGAATGCCGATGGCCACCGCCGCCATGGTCCAGAAGAAGGCATCGCCCGTCAGCATGAAGCGCAGCACCAGCGCCGCCGTCAGCGGGATCGTGCCCGCGTAGATGACCGGCATCACCGTCAGCGCGAAAATCATGCGGATGGCGACCACCACCATGATTAGCGCGAACAGGAAATAGAATGCCGCCTTCTCGCCGGGCACGATATCGACGAACGCCACCGCCGCCCAGGCGACGCCGTAGAAGAACTCGGCGGACGCCAGGCGCCGGCGCCACAGCCCGACGTCAACACGTTCGCGCGCCAGGGCGCCGAACTGGCGGCACAACAGCAGCAGCACGCCCTTGGAAATGAACACCACGGCAAGCCACAGCAGCAACTGGTTCGCCGGCGCCCACGACATCAGCGCCACCGCCACCACCACGGCCAGCACCGGAATGGCCAGCGACGCCAGCAGTTCGTTGCGCACGAACATGGCCAGCAGCCGGTAATCCAGGTCCGGCGCGGATTTTGACCGGAGGAAAATCTGTTCGCGGGCCTGCCGGATTTGCGCCACCGTGCTTTGGGCGGCGCGATCCAGGCCAAACTTCTCTGTCATAACGGATGTGGCGGACATTATGGGGGCCGGGGTTACAGATTTGGGCATCGCTGAACTCTTAACCGAAGGCGCCAATTGCACCCTAAAATTGTATACAAAACCGACTACTCACTATACGCCAGACCGGGTCTCCCGCCCAACGTTGCTAACGTTTTCTCAAAAATTCCCTAATTTCCCGTTTACCAACGGCACAAAATCGAACGAAAATCGTAACGGCCGTTCATCCGGTAAATTCGTTGAAGAAATCGCGTCAAGATTTCGATCCGTCACGAGATCACAGCAAGCCAACTCGCGGATACGGCGGCGTATTTTCGCATCGCGGCAACCCATCTTGCGGTCTGGCCGCGCCTGCGTTACCGGTGAAAACAGCTTTCGCTTGAGGAAATCGCGGATGAAAATCATTGAGGACCGCCGGGCGCCAAATCCTCGCCGGGTCAGGATTTTTCTGGCGGAAAAGGGCATCGCCATCCCTTACGAGCAAATCGACATCATGAAAGGCGGCCACCGCGAGCCGGGCTTCACCGCGCTCAACACCGCGCAGCGCGTGCCGGTGCTGATCCTCGACGATGGCACCGCCATTTCCGAAACCATGGCGATCTGCCGCTACTTCGAAGCCGTATCTCCTGAGCCGCCACTTTTCGGCCAGACGCCCATGGAGATCGCCCGCATCGAGATGTGGAACGGCCGCGCCGAATTCGAGCTGTTGTTCCCCATTGCCCAGGTGGTGCGCCACGGCGTGCCGGCCATGGCCGTGCTGGAGACGCCGCAATGTCCTGACTGGGCGGAGGCGAACCGGCCTCGCGTCGCGGCGGCGCTGGCCCTGTTCGACGCCGAACTGCGCCAGCGCCCCTTTCTGGCCGGCGAAGCCTTCAGCGTGGCTGACATCACCGCGCTCGTTGCCGTCGATTTTATGCGGGCCGGACGCATGACACGGCCGGACGAACTGACGGGCCTCAACCAGTGGCACGAGCGCGTCTCGTCCCGCCCCAGCGCCAAGGCATGACCCCATGAAACTGACCGTGATCGGATCGGGCGACGCATTTTCGGCGGGCGGCCGGTTTCAAAGCTGCTACATGGTGGAAGACGGCGGCAGCCGTTATCTCCTGGATTTCGGCGCCACGTCCCTGCTGGCCTTACAGCGCAGCGCCATCGCGCCCAACAGCATCCGCGCCGTGCTCATATCGCATCTGCATGGCGATCATTTCGGCGGCCTGCCGTTTCTGTTCATCGACGCCATCTTCATCAGCCGCCGCACCGAGCCGCTCATCATCGCCGGACCGCCCGGCATCGAGGCCCGCTTCTGGCTGGCCATTGACGCCTTTTATCCCGGCATGGAAACGGTGGAACGCGGGTTCGAGCTGCGCTTCATCGAGTTGCAGCCAGGAGCCAGCACGCTTGTGGAGGGCATGGACGTGGAGGTCTTTCCCATGCGCCACGTCACCGGCGAGCCGAGTTTCGCGCTGCGCCTGAGCCATGACGGCAAGGTGATGGCTTTTACCGGCGACACCGGCTGGACCGAAAACGTCATCGCCGCGGGCAGTGGCGCCGATCTCTATCTGATGGAATGCTATCAATATGACTTCCGCCTCGATCTGCACATGGATTATCTGCGGATCGTGGAACAGGCGGCGGCCATCGGCGCCAAGCGCATTCTGCTGACTCATATGGGAGATGCTATGCTCGCCCGGCGGCAGGATGTGGATTTGAGCCGTTTCATGCTCGCCGAGGATGGAATGAGCGTCGAAATATAACCCTGCCGCAGCACGGGCGCCCATGCGGGAGAACCTCGCCAAACTTGCCGCCGCAATCCGCGCCTGCCGGATTTGCCGGGACGCGCCCGCCGGCGCGCCGCTCCCCCACGAACCGCGCCCGGTTCTGCGCGTCAGCGGCACGGCGCGCATCGCGGTATGCGGTCAGGCGCCAGGCAGCCGCGTGCACGCCTCGGGCAAGCCGTTCACCGACCCGTCCGGCGTGAGGCTGCGCGCCTGGATGGGCGTGACGGAGGAGGAATTCTACGACGAGGCGCGCATCGCCATCGTCCCCATGGGCTTCTGTTTTCCCGGCACCAATGCCAAGGGCGCCGACCTGCCGCCCCGCAAAGAATGCTCCGCCACATGGCACCGGCGGCTTTTTGCCGCTTTACCCCCATTTGATATGCTGCTGGCTGTTGGCTCCCACGCCCAAAACTGGCATATTAACGAGGCTGCCAGCGGCGGCAGCTTGACGGCCACCATGCTGCGCTGGCGTGAGTTTGCCGGCGGGAGGCAGCCGGTGATCGTTCCCCTGCCCCACCCGTCATGGCGCAACAACGCCTGGCTGAAGCACAACCCGTGGTTCGAGGCCGAGCTGGTGCCTTGGCTTCAGGTCAGGATCAGGGGCCTTCTTCAAAATCAAAAGACTCTCTTGCCTTGACGTTAGACCTTGTATTAGAATTTAGTTCCTAGAATTGGCGTATTCAGGAATATTTTTGCGGGACTCAATGATTGACGCAATGGATCTTAGAATTTTAGAGCTGCTTCAGAAGGATTGCACCACGCCCGTGGCCGAGGTTGGCAAGGCGGTCGGCCTGTCCACCACCCCCTGCTGGCGGCGCATTCAGAAGCTCGAACAGGACGGCATCATCGAAAAACGCGTGGCGCTCCTCAACCCCAAGGCCGTCGGCGCGGGCGCCACCGTATTCGTCGCCATAACCACCAGTCATCACAGCACGGAATGGCTGGAGCGCTTTCATCAAGTCATCCAGGAGCTGCCCGAAATCGTCGAAGCCTACCGCATGAGTGGACAAGTGGATTATCTGCTGCGCGTCGCCGTCCCCGACATTGCACATTACGACGAATTCTATAAAAGGCTCATTGCGCGCATAGATCTCAGCGACGTTAGCTCCAGTTTTGCCATGGAGCAGATGAAATTCACCACGGCGCTGCCGCTGAAGTTCGCCAGCGCCGCCGTAGGGCGCGATTGATAAGGAGACGGCATGTTACGCCTGTTGAAGGCCAAGATTCACCGGGCCACGGTCACTTGCGCCGACGTCGATTACGAGGGCTCGGTGGCCATCGACCGCTTGCTGATGGAGGCGGCGGATATCCTGCCCAACGAAGCCGTCGATATCTGGAACGTGACGCAGGGCACGCGGCTAACGACGTATGCCATCGAAGCGCCCGCCGGCTCGGGCACGATTTCGATCAACGGCGCAGCCGCCCGCCTGAATGAGCCGGGGGATATCGTGATCCTGGCGGTGTTCGCCTATATGAGCCGCGAGGAAGCGCTGCGCCACGTGCCCGGCGTGGTGTTCGTCGATGACCAGAACCGCATCACGGAAAAACGCGCCGAGCGGATAGGATAACCCAGCAATTGCGCCCGCTCCTCCTCCTGCTTCTCGCCGCCGCCCTGCTGCCCGCCTGCGCCGCCAATGCGCAGCAGACCAACCCGCGCGCCGCCGGGGATGCCGCGAGGCTGGTCCAGGCGTATCCGGCATTTCTCGACCGCATCGAAGGCAACGAGCTGGTGTGGAAAGACGGTACCAGGATGCCGATCGACGACGGCAAGGGCGCGAAAACCTTCGAGCAGCGGCTGGACGCACCCGACTTGAAGGATCAGTTCTACGCTGCCTACCCGTCCGGCCGCACCGGCATCCCACCGGCCCGCAGATTCCGATCCCGGACGGGTGCGCAACGCCGCGCTGTTCGAGAAGATGTACGGCAATTGCCGCAGCGGCGGCGTGAACGGCAAGCTCACCGCCGTGAGCTGGCTCCCCCGGCATGGCGGCCAAAAGCTGATGGTGACGCCGGTCAATAATGTGGCGGAGAAGCTGGCCGCGGTATCGCGCGAGCTGGACGAACTGCCGGATGAGCTGCTGAAATTTCTGAAGCCATCGGCCGGCACATACAACTGCCGCGTCATCGCGGGGACGCAGCGCACCAGCGCCCACGGCTTCGGTTTTGCCATAGATATCAATGACAAACAGGCCAATTACTGGCGATGGGCGAAGCCGGGGCCGGACGGCGTTTACCCCTATAAGAACCGCATTCCGTGGGAAATCGTCGAGATTTTCGAAAAGCACGGTTTCATCTGGGGCGGCAAGTGGTATCATTACGATAGTATGCATTTCGAATACCGGCCGGAAATCATCGCCGCTGTAAAATAATCCGGCGCGCGGCGGTATTTCGCCATGAGCCAGCCAGCGGGCGTGCCATAGGTCACGCCGCTTGATGATAATGGCTGCCCTTGCCACAGCGCGGCAAACGCAGTACAAGTGCAATTCTCCCCGAACCCATGGAGTTGAAATGGCGCGCATTACCGTCGAAGATTGCATTGATAAGGTGCCGAACCGGTTCGAGCTGGTGCTGCTCGCCGCCCACCGTTCGCGTCAGATTTCCGCCGGCGCCCCCATGACGCTCGACCGCGACGCCGACAAAAATCCCGTCGTCGCCCTGCGCGAGATCGCCGAAGTGACGGTGTCCTCCGAGGATTTGAAGGAAGACCTGATCCATTCCATGCAAATTCACGTGGAAGTGGACGAGCCGGAACCCGATGCCGCTCCGATGCTGACCAATTCGTCGCGCCCGGTGTTCTCCCAGGACGACATGTCCAAGGATTCGGCCATCGACCACATCACGGAAGACGAATTGCGCCGCGGTCTGGAACGCATGGCCCCCGCCGAAACGTCCGGTTCGGGCAACCGCTCGCGTTAAACACGCCACCACGGAGGTGAAAGCGTTGATTTTTGGTAACGCTCGCATCAAATATTTAAAGAAAATAGACCATATTCGTGAATAACCCCGGTAAGGGGCAATTATCGGGGCGCAACTGAGGCGAACTTGCGCTAATTTTGTGGCTTCGAGGGTTTTGAAGCGGCGGTGTCAAAAAATGGTACGCCAGGCTGGTGCGCTTTCCAGGAAAGGGAGGCGCGGCCCGGCGTTAATGCGGTAAGCTCTTTTCCAGGACGGGTTAAAGTGGAAAAGAGTTTGGCGCGCGGAGTTTTCATGACACCGCCTGCTCACGAGGCATAAGTCATGATGCGGCAATACGAGCTTGTGGAACGGGTCAAAAGCTACGATCCAAAAGCTGACGAAAATCTACTGAACAAGGCGTATGTTTACGCCATGAAGGTGCACGGCCATCAGAAGCGTGCGTCTGGCGATCCGTATTTTTCCCACCCGCTGGAGGTCGCCGCCATCCTCACGGAGCTGCGGCTCGACGACGCCACTATCGCCGCCGCCCTGCTCCACGACACGATTGAAGATACCGTCGCCACCAAGGCCGACATCGACCAGATGTTCGGCGAGACCATCGGCGATCTGGTGGACGGCCTCACCAAGATCGCCAAGCTCGACCTCATCAGCAAGCGCACCGAGCAGGCCGAGAACTTCCGCAAGCTGCTGATCGCCATTTCCAGCGACATCCGCGTGCTGCTGGTGAAGCTCGCCGACCGGCTGCACAACATGCGCACGCTGGAGTCGCTGCGCTCGGAGAAGCGTCAGCGCATCGCCCAGGAAACCATTGATATCTATGCGCCGCTGGCCGGCCGCATGGGCATCCAGGAAATCCGCGACGAGCTGGAGGAGCTGTCCTTCCGCTGGCTCCAGCCGGAAGCCTACGAAACGGTATGCTCGCGGCTCGATATGCTGCACGAGCGCAACAAGGGCCTGATCGACTCCATCGCCGCCGAGCTGGAAGCCAAGCTGGAGGCCGCCGGCATCCCCGCCGAAGTCTACAGCCGCGAGAAAAAGCCCTACTCCATCTGGCAGAAGATGCAGAACCGCCAGATTTCGCTGGAGCAGCTTTCCGACATCTACGGCTTCCGCGTCATCGTCCCCACCATCGAGCATTGCTACGGTGTGCTGGGCGTCGTGCATACAACCTGGCGCGCAGTGCCGGGGCGCTTCAAGGATTACATATCCAATCCCAAGCCCAATGGATACCAGTCGATCCATACGACGCTCATCGGCCCCGGCCACCAGCGCGCCGAGTTGCAGGTGCGCACCAGCAGCATGGATCAGGTCGCCGAATATGGCGTCGCCGCCCATGTGGTCTACAAGACGAAAATGAACGGCGGCGGCCATCCCGAGGGGCTCGCCCACACCGACGATA
Source organism: uncultured Alphaproteobacteria bacterium (assembly GCA_963827885.1). Lineage (GTDB taxonomy): Bacteria > Pseudomonadota > Alphaproteobacteria > Rhizobiales > Rhodomicrobiaceae > CAWHDD01. The sequence continues at coordinate 211,238 of CAWHDD010000005.1, forward strand.
CCGCGCCATATGACTGGCTGCGCAAGCTGGTGGACAACCTGCTGGAGGGCGACAACCCGCAGGAATTCCTGGAAAACACCAAGATGGAGCTGTTCCAGGATCAGGTGTTCTGCTTCACGCCGCAAGGCCGGCTGATCGCCCTGCCCAAGGGCGCCACCCCCATCGACTTCGCCTACGCCGTGCATACCGATGTCGGCCACCAGTGCGTCGGCACCAAGATCAACGGTATGCACATGCCGCTGATGACCCAGCTCAAGAGCGGCGACGAGGTGGAAATCATCTGCTCCGATGCGCAAACGCCGCCGCTGGCCTGGGAAAACATCGTGGTGACCGGCAAGGCGCGCTCGTCCATCCGCCGCGCCACCCGCGAAGCCGTCCGCGTGCAATACAACCGCCTCGGCCACGACATCCTGAAAAGCGCCTTCCAGCGCGCCGGCAAGGACTATTCCGAGACCACGCTGGCCAAAGCCGCCGCGCGCCTGCCGCACAAGCAGGTCGAGGATGTGCTGGCCGCTGTCGGACGCGGCGAATTGCAGGGGCAGGAAGTCGTCGCGGCAGCCTTTGACGATTTGCCCGTGCCCGAGCCCGTGAAGCGCAAGGCCATCACCCGTTCGGACGACGGCTGGTTCAACCTGCGCCGCGTCACCGGCATGAAATTCCGCTGGCCGGGCCGCCCCGTATACGGCCGCGCCGAACTCGCCAACGGCATCCCCGTTCACGGCGAAGAAGGCGGCTACCCGATCCGGTTCACCGAGGGCGGCGCCGTGCCCGGCGAGCGCGTGGTCGGCATCCTGGAAGAGGGCAAGGGCATCACCGTCTACCCCATCCACTCGCGCAAGCTCCAGGAATTTTACGACGATCTCGACCGCTGGATCGACATCACCTGGGACATTGAGGAGGATTCCCCCGAGCGCTTCGCCGCCGACATCACGGTCACGGCCGTCAACGAGCCCGGCACGCTGGCGCTAATCGCTAAAATTATCAGCGAAAAAGACGGCAATATCGACAAGCTGACCATGCTCAGCCGTGCCGCCGACTTCACCGAAATGCGCTTTTCCATCGAGGCCTGGGACATTAAACACTTGAATTCGATCATTGCAGGCGTTAACGCGCTGTCCGTGGTCAGTTCCGTGAAGCGGATCGCCGATTGACGGCGCGCTTCACCAACGGCCAATGACCGGCAATTTCCTTCAGAAGGGACTCGCGCCTTGACGGAAGACGAAGTTTGGCAGGAATTCCGCGACTCGGGCGCCTTGCTCAAGGGCCATTTCGTCCTGTCTTCCGGTCTCCACAGCGACACCTACCTGCAATGCGCCCGCGTCATGATGGACGCCGCGCGCGGCGGTAGATTGTGTGCAGCGCTGGCTGACAAGCTCAAAAACGCCGGTGTGCGGGATATCGCCATGGTCATCGCGCCGGCAATGGGCGCCATCCTGCCGGGATACGAAATGGGCCGCCAGCTCGGCCTGCCTACGGTTTTCTTCGAGCGGGTTGACGGCCGCTTCACCCTGCGGCGCGGCTTCGAAATCGAGCCCGGCACCAAATGCCTGCTGGTCGAGGACGTTGTGACCACCGGCATTTCGTCGCGCGAATGCATCGAGGCCGTCGAGGCCCTGGGCGGCACCGTCACCGCCGCCTGTTCGCTGGTCAACCGCTCCGGCGGACGCACGGCGCTCGGCATTCCACTGGTGTCGCTGCTGACCCTGGACGTGCCCGCCTATCCCGCGGATCAGCTCCCCGAGGCGTTAAAGGTCATCCCGGCCATCAAGCCCGGCAGCCGCGGCCTTAAAAATTAACGGCTTTCATCGGTTTGCCGCAAATACAACGCTATGGTCATCCCGGCGCAAGCGTGAGGAGTTAACGGATTGCCGCGCGGGGTTGCGGTGCCCATATCATGGGACACCCTATTTTGCGCTGGGCAGCGGGCAGCCTCACCGGGTGGTTGGACTATATTGTTTTCGAGGGAGCTATTTCCGGCACCGGACAATCCGGTTTTGGGAGCACCGTTTAGGTAATTGTCTGGCCGCGTTGTCCTCATGGACAACGCTTTGAGGATGCACAGAGTTCATGTTGTTTCGCCGGCGCAAACCACCATCGCTATATGAGCGGCTGCGCGTCGGCGTCTGGCCGCGCAGAAGCTGGACGCGCTCCATGCGCTATTTCCTGCTGCGCCTGCGCCGGCTGTCGGAATCGCCGTACAGCATCGCCATGGGCTTCGCCTGCGGTGTCTTCGCCATCGCCACGCCGTTTCTCGGCTTGCAGATGGTGCTGGCTGCCGTAGCCGCCTGGGCGTTGCGCGGCAGCGTCCTGGCATCGGCCATCGGCAGCTTTGCCGGCAACCCGATCACCTATCCGATCATTTGGATTTCGACATACCAGATCGGCAATGCTATCCTGGGCGCCAGCGGCGAGACGACCCCCATCGACTTCCAGGCGCAGGCCGAAGCGATGTTCAGTGGTATGCGCCAGATGTCCCCCTTGCACATCAGTTCAGGGTTTGAGGGTTTCTGGCCGCTGTTGAAGCCCATGGCGCTCGGCTCCATTCCCGTTGGTTTGCTGATCGGCGCCGTGAGCTATATCGCCATGTGGCGGCTGATCACCACGGCGCGGCGCGAGCGGCGGACCCGGCTGAAGCTCAAGGCGGCGTGACGGATGCCTGTGCCGCAGCAGAAATCTACAACCAAACAATATGTTAGAGCACTTTCCCTTGGTGGATCGAGACAGAAAAAGCTCTAAGGGTTTCCGGCAATGGCTCCTGACTTTCCCTACCTGCGCCTCGGCGTGAACATCGACCATGTGGCCACCGTCCGCAACGCGCGGGGCACCGTGCATCCCGACCCTTTGCGCGCCGCCAAACTCGCCGTCGAGGCCGGCGCCGATGGCGTCACCGCCCATTTGCGGGAGGACCGCCGCCATATCTCCGACGATGACATCACGCGCCTGATGGCCACGCTCACCAAACCGCTCAATCTGGAGATGGCGGCGACGGAGGAAATGCTGGCCATCGCGCTGCGCCATCGGCCCCATGCCGCCTGCCTCGTGCCGGAGCGCCGGCAGGAACTGACGACTGAGGGTGGCCTGGACGCCGCCGGCCTGCAAACTACGCTGAAGCCCATCGTCGCCGCGCTGTCGGATGCCGGCATCCGCGTGTCGCTGTTCATCGACCCCGAGCCGCGCCAGATCGAAGCCGCCGCCACCCTGCGTAGCGCGGTTGTGGAACTGCATACGGGCGAGTATTGCCGCGAGGAAATTAGCGCCACCGCGCGCGCAGCCGAGCTGGAACGTCTGCGCAAAGCGGCCGGACTTGCCGCCAGCGCGGGGCTGGAAGTGCACGCGGGGCATGGTCTGGCATACGACACCGTCTGCCCCGTCGCGGAGATTCCCCAGATCGTCGAATTGAACATCGGTCATTTCCTCATCGGCGAAGCGATTTTCACCGGCCTGCGCCCCGCCATCGAGCGCATGCGCGCGCTGATGGACCGCGCAAGGGCCGAAGCCAGCGGACGAGCGAGCGCTTGACCCCATGATCATCGGTCTCGGCAGTGACATCATCGACATCCGCCGCATCGAACGCAGCATCGAGCGTTACGGCGAGCGCTTCCTCAACCGCATTTTCACGGCCGCCGAACGCGAGAAGTCCGACGCACGCCGCACGCGCGCCTCGTCCTACGCCAAACGTTTCGCGGCCAAGGAAGCCTGCTCCAAGGCGCTGGGCACTGGCATGGCGGAGGGGGTGTTCTGGCGTGATATGGGCGTTGTGAACCTGGCGAGCGGCCAGCCGTCCATGGTCCTGACGGGCGGCGCGGCGGAACGGCTCGCGGCACTGCTGCCGGCAGGCTACGAGGCCCGCATCCACCTGACCATCACCGACGAATATCCCCAGGCGCAAGCAGTCGTCATCATCTCGGCATTACCGAAAGGTTAACCGCAAACGTCAAAGTCTTGTCTAGGGCAATTGCCTTCGCCATATTTTGGGGCTATAGGCCGGGAACTCCGTCTTTATGCGGCCCAGAGGGAATCTCGACGTCCTCTAATCGCCAGCCGGGGAAACACGATCCAGCATCTGGAAGAGCGGCCCGCACGCGGCGGAACGCCGAGCGAATATTTACATGAGCAGAGTTCCCGGACGCGGTTTTCCCGCTCCCAGGTCCGGTTTTGAACAAAACTCTGTGAGAGCAAAGAGTTTAGACAGTACCTCCTCCGGCCCGCCGGTGAAGGAACTGCGGAGAGTTCAATGGAGATCCTGCATGAGCAGCGGCACCGAGACTGAAGCCAAGAAGCAGGGCGGCCTGTGGGAAATCCTAGTGATCGTCGTGCAGGCATTCCTGCTGGCGATCGTGGTGCGCGTTTTCCTGTATCAGCCGTTCAATATCCCGTCGGGCTCCATGATTCCCACGCTTCTCGTGGGCGATTATCTGTTCGTCTCCAAACTCAGCTACGGCTACAGCAAGTATTCCTTTTTCGGCTTCACCCCCGGCTTCAACGGCCGCATCTGGGGCGCCGAGCCCAAACGCGGCGACGTGGCGGTGTTCAAGCTGCCCCGCGACAATTCCACCGATTACATCAAGCGCGTCATCGGCCTGCCGGGCGACAAGATCCAAGTCGTCCAGGGCGTGCTGCATATCAATGGCGAGCCGGTGCAACTGCGCCGCGTCGACGATTTCCCTCTGCAAGACGGCGCCGAGGTGCCCCGCATGGTCACGCGCTATGAAGAAACGCTGCCCAACGGCGTCAAGCACATGGTGCTCCGGGACAGCGGCACCGAAAGCACCTTTCAAAACAACACCCGCGTTTATCAGGTGCCCGAGGGGCATTATTTTATGATGGGCGACAACCGCGACCATTCGCAGGACAGCCGCTTCCTGAGCGAAGTGGGCTACGTGCCGCGCGACAACCTCATTGGCCGCGCCGACATTATTTTCTTCTCCTTCGGTGAAAACGCCCACTGGTATTCCCCCATCAGCTGGTTCACTGAGATACGCTGGCCACGGGAATTCACTTTGATTCGCTGATGGAACACACCAAAAAAACTCCAAATCCGGGCATCGAGGCTCGCCTCGGCTATAGGTTCAAGCAGCCTGGCCTGCTGAGGGAGGCGCTCACCCATTCGAGCGCCCGCACACGTCACAAACAGGCGATCGATAACGAGCGCCTGGAGTTCCTCGGCGACCGCGTGCTGGGACTGTCCATCGCCGAGTTGCTGGTGGAGCGGTTTCCGCTGGAGCGCGAGGGCGACCTTGCCAAGCGTTTTAATCCGCTGGTGCGCACGGAAAGCTGCGCCGCCGCCGCGCGCGATCTGGACGTCGGCGCGGAGCTGATGATGGACGCCGGCGAGGCCAATGCGGGCGGCCGGCGCAAGGATTCGATCCTGGCCGGCGCCTGTGAGGCGCTGCTGGGGGCGATTTTCCTCGACGGCGGCTTTGAGGCGGCCAAAGCCGTGGTCAGGCATCTCTGGCTGCCCCATGTGGACAAGGCGCCCGAACCGCCCATCGATGCCAAGACGCGCCTGCAGGAATGGGCGCAGCGCCACAAGCTTGCCCTGCCCCGCTACGCGCATACAAAGAGCGGCGGGCCGGACCATGCGCCGAGCTTTATCGCCGAAGTGCATGTGGACGGACGCCAGCCGGCACGCGGCGAGGGCACATCGAAAAAAGCCGCCGAACAAGCCGCCGCGACAGCCATGCTGCGGCGCGAAGGGATATGGGTCGAGACAGTATATGACCAAAGTTAAAGGCGAAGCGAAAACCAAATCTGCCAAGGCGCATTCAGGCTCGGCCGGAGTGCACAAAGAGCCGGTGCCCTGCCGGCGGAACCGCGCTGCGGCTTCGTCACCATCATCGGCGCGCCGAACGCGGGCAAATCGACGCTGGTCAATCAGCTCGTCGGCGCCAAGGTCGCCATCGTCACCCACAAGGTGCAGACCACGCGCGCGCGGCTGCGCGGCATCGCCATCGAGGGCGACGCGCAGATCGTGCTGGTGGACACGCCGGGCATTTTCCGCCCGCGCCGCCGGCTCGACCGCGCCATGGTGGACACGGCCTGGGGCGAAGCGAAGGACGCCGACATCGTCGCGCTGCTCATCGACGCGGCGAAAGGGCTGGACGAGGAAGCGGAGACGATCCTGACCGGCCTGGACTCGCTGAAGGCGCCGCGCATCCTCATCCTCAACAAGGTGGACCGCACGCCGAAGCCCAACCTGCTCACCCTCGCCACCGCCGTGACGGCGAAGCTCGCATTCGATGCGGTGTTCATGATCTCGGCGCTGGACGGCAGCGGCGTCGGCGACCTGAAAGCCTACCTCGCCAAAAGCATGCCGGCCGGCCCGTGGATGTTTCCCGCCGACGACATTTCCGACGCGCCCGCCCGCATCTGGGCCGCCGAACTGACGCGCGAGAAGCTGTATATGCGGCTGCATGACGAGCTGCCCTACGCCTCCACCGTGGAAACCACCTCATGGAAGGAGCTGAAGGACGGCTCCATCCGCATCGAGCAGACCATTTTCGTCGAGCGCGATACGCAGAAGGCCATCGTGCTGGGCAATGGCGGCTCCACGGTGAAGGAGATTTCCACCCATGCGCGCCAGACGATTTCCGAGGCGCTGGGCGTGCGCGTGCATCTGTTCCTGTTCGTGAAGGTGCGCGACGGCTGGGGCGACGACCCGGAACGCTACCGCGAGATGGGGCTGGAGTTTCCCAAGGGCTGAAACCGGGCGTAGACTGGCGGCAGATCGAATCTCCAACCGCACAGGCTCTTCATGCGCCGCCTTCGCAAATCCGCCGCCGGACCATCGCCCGATCAGTCCTGCCCGGCGCCTGCCGGAGCCTCGGCGACACCTCCGCCGCCGGTTGCAAGGACGAACCTGATTACCCCGATGTTTCCTCCTGCTGCACAAAAGCCCCCTCACCCGGCGCTTCGCGCCACCCTCTCCCGCGAGGGGAGAGGGCTGAACCTCGCCTCTATCGTCCCCTCTCCCCTCGCGGGAGAGGGTGAGGGGGGCTTTTCTGCGTCCAGCGGAAACATCGGGGTAATCAGGAGGACGAATGCACCACCGCAAGCGGTATGGTCAAAGGGCACGGGGCGGCCAAAAGCGAAGCAATCCGCGCCTGGAAGGCCAAGGTCAAAGCCCGCTTCGGCCATGCGAAAACCAAGCGCCTGCCATTCGGATGCAAACCGCTCATGTCTCGGCCGGGCTTTTCCCCCTGCGCCGTGCAAACGATGATCCGCCATGCAGTGGCTTGACGACGCCATCATCCTGACCGTCCGTCCCCACGGCGAAACCAGCGTCATCGCCGAGGTGCTGGCCCGCGAGCAAGGGCGCTATCTCGGGCTGGTCCATGGCGGACGTTCGCGCAAGCAGCGCCCGACGCTCCAGCCTGGCAATCGCGTTCAGGCCCGGTGGCGGGCGCGCCTCCCCGAGCAGCTCGGCACCTTCGGCATGGAACTGCAAGCCGCCTACGCCTCGCGCGGCTTCGAGGATCGCGCCGCGCTGGCGGCCATCATGACGCTCGCCTTCCTGGTGCGCCGCCTGCCCGAGCGCGATCCGCATCCGGTGCTATTCGACGCCCTCGCGGAGCTGCTGGCCCAACTCGGCGAACCGCGCATCTGGCCGTCCGCCTACGTTCAATTCGAGCTGCTGCTGTTGCAGGAATTCGGCTTCGGGCTCGATCTGACGGAGTGCGCGGCGACGGGGGAGACGGCGAACCTTATTTATGTCTCGCCCAAATCCGGGCGCGCGGTCTCGGCGGAGGCTGGCCGTCCTTACGCGGATAAACTCCTGCCGCTGCCGCCATTCGTGCGCGACGGGACGGCGGCCGCGACCTCCGCCGAACTGGCGGATGGCTTGATGCTGACCGGCGCGTTCATCGAAAGGCACGTCCTGGATACGGCGGGCGGCCAACTGCCGGCAACGCGTGCGGAGATGATCACGGCGTTGACGCGGGCGGCTGCTGGCAAACTGTGAGCGGCAACTGCAAAATCCCCCTCTCGCGAGGCAGCCCGGAAGATGCAATTCACCCAGTGCAGTGACGCAGACACTTGAGCACCTGGCGGCGAACTCGCAAATCAAGTGGCTGCGTCGTAAAATGCACTAGAATCAATAAGTTGCTAGTGCACTTCAAGCGCAGACATTTGGTCTCGGCCTAGCCGCGAGTTGTACCAAATGTGTGCGCCAGAGCACTAGCGGCGTCAATGGCACCTGATCACGCCCCGCCGTCGAGAGCCGCCGCGACCATCAACAGGTCACGCCACGCCAGCCGCTTTGCCACCGGATTGCGCAGCAGATAGGCCGGATGCAGCGTCGCCAGCACGCGCCGGGGCTTGCCGCCGAGCGTGTGCTTCAACCACTTGCCCCGCAGCTTCATGATGCCCTCCGCTGTCGCCAGCATTTCCTTCGCCGCCGCGCCGCCCAGCAAAACGACCGCTTCCGGGTCCACCAGTTCGATCTGCCGCTCCAGAAACGGCCGGCACGCCTGGATTTCCTGCGGCGACGGCGTGCGGTTGCCGGGCGGACGCCAATACACGACATTGGTGATGTAGGCGTCCTCGCCGGTCAGCCCGATGGCGGCCAGCATGCGATCGAGGAGCTGCCCCGCACGGCCGACGAAGGGCTTGCCTTCCAGGTCTTCGTCGCGGCCGGGCGCCTCGCCGATGAGCATCAGCCTTGCCGCCGGATTGCCGCGCGCGAAACATAGATGCTTCGCCGTTTTCTTCAGCGGGCAGCCGTCGAAACGTTGCAGCGCGGCTTCCAGCGCGGCCAGATCCCGCGCGCTTCCGGCCTCGTCGCGGGCGCGCATGGTCCCCTCGTCCAGAACCGGGAGCGGCATCCTGCCCGGCGCGGGTGGCGGACTTGGGCGGGGCGGCTGAGCGGCGGGACGGGGCGGCGGCGCCGGGCGTCTGGCTGCGCCTTGGCTGGCGGGCACGGGCGCGACGGCCGGTTCCCGCAGCGCGAACCTGTCCACCGGCGCGTCCGCCAGGGCCTCGTCCGCTCCCATGGCGCCGTACCATTCCAGAAGCCGCAGTGCCAATTCAGCCTTTGTTTGCATCAAGCAACGATATGATTAAAAAGCGTTCGCGGGCCGAGCATAGCAGATCGTCGCTCTCGACGGCGCGATTTTTGCGATGCATCATTTCCTCCCCGGACGCCGCCAATTTCCCTGCGGCGCCCGCCTGGAACAACGGCTTGTTCAATGGTTTATGTTGTGCTTGCTAAACCGTCATCCAGCAGCATGTCCACCCAAACTTGAGGAACCATCATGACCACCGCAACTGACGCGTTACCTGAACGGGAAACGATGGATTTCGATATCGTCATCGTCGGGGCGGGTCCGGCAGGACTTGCGGCCGCCATCCGGCTGAAGCAGCTCGCGGCCGCGAAGGGGACGGACCTGTCGGTGGTGGTGCTGGAGAAGGGCTCCGAAGTGGGCGCGCACATTCTGTCGGGCGCGGTGATCGACCCCATCGGCCTGGACGCGCTGCTGCCGGACTGGCGCAAGGACGGCGCGCCGGTGGAAACCCAGGTCGCCAGCGACCGCTTTTATTACCTCTGGGCGGGCGGCAAACTGCGCATCCCGAATTTCGTCATGCCGCCGCTGATGAGTAATCACGGCAAATACATTGTCAGCCTGAGCAATCTCTGCCGCTGGCTGGGCGAAAAGGCCGAAAGCCTCGGCGTGGAGATTTATCCCGGTTTCGCCGCCACCGAGCTGATCGCCGATAGCGAGGGCGCCATCATGGGCGTGGCGACGGGCGATATGGGGCTTGGGCGCGACGGCAAGCCGGGGCCGGAGTTCACGCGCGGCATGGAGCTGCACGGCAAATATGTGCTGATCGCGGAGGGCGCGCGCGGCTCGCTGACGAAGCAGCTCGTCCGGCGGTTCGAGCTGGATAAGGACCGCGAGCCGCAAAAATACGGTCTCGGCATCAAGGAATTGTGGGAGGTTCGGCCGGACAAGCATCAACCCGGCATGGTGCAGCATACAATCGGCTGGCCGCTCGACGACAAGACGGGCGGCGGCTCGTTCATGTATCATTATGGAAGCAATCTGGTCGCAGTCGGCTTCGTGCTGCATTTGAACTACAGCAATCCGCATCTTTCGCCGTTCTGGGAGTTCCAGCGCTTCAAAACGCATCCGGCCATCGCGCCGGTTTTCGAGGGCGGCAAGCGGCTCAGCTATGGCGCGCGGGCGCTGACCGAGGGCGGCTGGCAGTCGGTGCCAAAACTCGCGTTCCCCGGCGGTGCGCTTGTGGGATGTGCGGCGGGCTTCATGAATGTGCCGCGCATCAAAGGGTCGCATAACGCGATTCTGTCCGGGATTTTGGCCGCTGAAGCCACGTTCGAGGCCATCGGCGCGGGCCGCGCGGGCGATGTGCTCAACGGCTACGAGGATGCATACAAAACCAGCGCCATCCATCACGACCTGTACCGGGTGCGCAACGTCAAGCCGCTGCTGTCGCGTCTCGGCACGGTGCTGGGCACCATGATCGGCGGCGCGGTGATGTGGCTGAATACGCTCATCCCCAGCGCGCTGGGCACCTTCCGCCACGGCAAGGCGGATTACGCCGGCCTCAAACCCGCCGCGGAATGCCAGCCGATTGCCTATCCCAAGCCTGACGGCGCCCTGACCTTCGACATCACCTCGTCGCTGTACCTCTCCGGCACGAATCACGAGGAGGACCAGCCCGTGCATTTGCGGCTGGCCGATCCTACCCTGCCGGTGCGGGACAACCTTCCTGTATACGCCGAACCGGCCCAGCGCTACTGCCCGGCAGGCGTGTATGAAATCATCACCCAGGACGGGCAGCCGCGTTTCCAGATCAATGCGCAGAACTGCTTGCATTGCAAAACCTGCGATATTAAAGACCCGGCACAAAACATCACCTGGGTGCCGCCGCAGGGCGGCGGCGGGCCGAACTACTCCGGCATGTAACGGAAAAGATGGGGGGAACAGGGTTGCGAATGGCTGCTCCCCCCGCAGTCCGTCTGGGAACGGACCGTTTTAAGCTGCCCGCTTGATGGCGAAGCTCGCCAGATACTCGGCTGGTTTGGCGGGGTCGAATTCCTTGCCCATGATCGCGAATTTCTTACGGGCCGAATCCGGCGGCTTCAGCCCTGCGTCCGCCATGAGCTTCATGGCATCCGTCGCGAGGAAAACCTTCTGGGCCACGGCGGCGTAATCCACATCGCCCTTGATCTGGCCCCAGCGCTTCATCTGGGTCAAAATCCACATGGCGAAGGACTCCCACGGGAACACGTCGAACTTGATGCGGTCCGGCACGTCGCGGGTATTGCCGAGGCCGTCGGTGAAGCTCCCCGATAGCACGGCTTCCACCACCTCCACTGGCTGGTCCAGGTAATCGGCTGGCGCGATGAATTCCGCCACCTGCCGGTGATTGCTCCGCTTCCGGGCGTACACATTCGCCTCGATGATGGCTTTGAGCAGCGCGCGGTATGTGTTCGGCCGCGAGGAGAGGAATTCCGGCGAGGCGGCAAAAGCGCAGCAGGGATGGCCGCTCCAGATTTCCTTCGACATCATGTGGATGAAGCCCACGCCGTCCAGCACCGCCCGCTGCGCCAGATTGTCCTGCGCGAAAAACGCGTCGATCTTACCGACGCTCAGGCTCGCGATCATTTCCCGCGGCGGCATGATGCGGATTTCCACATCGCGGTCAGGATCGAAGCCCTGTTCGGCGAGGAAATAGCGCAGCAGATAATTGTGCATGGAATATTCGAAGGGGATGGCGATCTTGAAGCCCTTCCACTGTGACGGATCGCGCCGCTCGCGATGCTTCATGGCGAATACGATGGACTGGCCATTGACGTTTTCCAGCATGGGCACGGCAATGGGTGCCGCCGGAGAACCAAGCCCCAGCGCGATGGCAAGCGGCATCGGCGACATCATATGCGCGGCGTCATACTCGTTGCTCAGCATCCTGTCGCGGCCGTCCGCCCAGCTCGGCGTCTTCACCACGTCCACCTTGAGGCCGTGCTTGGCATACATGCCCATGGGCGCCGCCATGATGATGGGCGTGGCGCAGGTGCTGGGGAGGAAGCCGACCTTCAGGTTCGGTTTCTCGATCCGCCCGGTGTCCGCAAAAACCTCGGTCGCGGTAGCGAGCGGGAAGAACTGCGAGATGGCGGCCAGGGCGGTGGAAGCGCCGACGGCCCTCAGAAAGGCGCGCCGCTGCAAATCGGACGGGAACAATGCCCGGACCACGGCATTTTCCACGGGACGGCGCAACAGATCGTCCCCCTGCACCACAGTGGCGGCGTGATGCTCATCATGCTCCAATTGAGTTTTGTGCGAACCGCAATGACACGCACCCGCGCTCAAAGGTTTGCTGGCATCGAACGGATCGCTGGTAAATGACATATTGACACCCCACATTACGCCGGGCGGAATGTAAATATAGCTCCTCAATAAGTCATATTTTTTATTCTCCACATCGCATCAAATAGGGGATATTATTGTCTATGCATGCATCTTTTATTTACTTGAATGCATTTTGCACAAAGATCGCCCAAGACGTTCTCCTATGGCACACATGACAAGGGGAACTTCGCCGCTCCCGCCCGTTTTCCCGCGCCGGCCTACGTAATTTGCCTCCATCCGTTAGAACTCAGCGGCCGCCGGTTGAACTCCCCGCCGCTTTTCCTCTATAAGCGCTAGAAACCCGGATTGGACCCAATGCCCAAGCGCACAGACATCGACTCCATCCTCATCATCGGGGCCGGCCCGATCGTTATCGGCCAGGCCTGCGAATTCGACTATTCCGGCACCCAGGCGTGCAAGGCCCTCAAGGCCGAGGGCTACCGGATCGTGCTGGTCAATTCGAACCCGGCCACGATCATGACCGACCCGGATCTGGCCGACGCCACCTATATCGAGCCGATCACGCCGGAAATCGTCGCCAAGGTCATCGAGCGCGAGCGCGCGCGAGCATCCCGGCGAGCGCATGGCGCTTCTGCCCACCATGGGCGGCCAGACGGCGCTCAACACCGCGCTCGCCCTCTTCCGCGACGGCACGCTGGAGAAGTTCGGCGTCGAGATGATCGGCGCCAACGCCGACGCCATCGACAAGGCCGAGGACCGCCAGCGCTTCCGCGAAGCCATGGACAAGATCGGTCTCGCCACGCCGCGCTCGATGCTGGCCCACAACATCGCCGAGGCTGCAGGACGCGCTCGAGCATACGTGGGCTTCCCGCCATCATCCGGCCGTCCTTCACGCTTGGCGGCACGGGCGGCGGCGTCGCGTATAACCGCGAGGAATACTGCGCATCATCGAGCGCGGCCTGGATGCCTCGCCGCGCGACGCAGGTGCTGGTCGAGGAGTCCGTCCTCGGCTGGAAAGAGTACGAGATGGAGGTTGTCCGCGACCGCAAGGACAACTGCATCATCATCTGCTCCATCGAGAACGTCGATCCGATGGGCGTGCATACCGGCGACTCGATCACGGTCGCCCCTGCGCTGACGCTCACCGACAAGGAATACCAGATGATGCGCAACGCCTCCATCGCGGTGCTGCGCGAGATCGGCGTGGAGACGGGCGGCTCGAACGTGCAGTTCGCGGTCAATCCCGACGACGGCAAGCTCGTCGTCATCGAGATGAATCCGCGCGTGTCGCGGTCCTCGGCGCTGGCGTCGAAGGCGACCGGCTTCCCCATCGCCAAGGTGGCGGCCAAGCTCGCGGTCGGCTACACGCTCGACGAACTCGACAACGACATCACCAAAGGCGCGACGCCCGCCTCGTTCGAGCCGACCATCGACTACGTGGTGACGAAAATCCCGCGCTTCGCCTTCGAGAAGTTCCCCGGCGCGGTCTCGACGCTCACCACCTCCATGAAATCCGTGGGCGAGGTGCATGGCCATCGGCCGCACCTTCGCCGAAATCGCTGCAAAAGGCGCTGCGCTCGATGGAAACCGGGCTCACCGGCCTCGACGATGTGATTCTCGACGGCCTCGGCAAGGGCGACGACAAGAATGTCATCCGCGAGGCGCTGGGCACGCCCGCACCCGACCGGCATGCTGAAAGTGGCGCAGGCGCTGCGGCTCGGCTTCGATCACCGAGCAGATTTACGCCTCCTGCCATATCGACCCGTGGTTCGTCGCGCAGCTCCAGGACATCGTGGATATGGAGCAGCGTGTCACAAACGCGGGGCTGCCGCAGACGCGAGACGGCTTTCCGCGAGCTGAAATCTATGGGCTTCTCGGACGCGCGCCTCGCCGCGCTGACCGGCACCACCGAGGCCGACGTTACGCGCGCACCGCGCATGCGCTGGGCGTGCGCCCTGTGTACAAGCGCATCGACACCTGCGCCGCCGAGTTCCGCTCGCCGACAGCCTATATGTATTCGACTCTACGAAAGCGGCCTCGCTGGCGCAGCCGAATGCGAAGCCGCGCCCACCGACCGCGACAAGATCATCATCCTCGGCAGCGGCCCAAACCGCATCGGCCAGGGCATCGAGTTCGACTATTGCTGCTGCCACGCGGCTTTCGCGCTGCTCGACGACGGCTACGAAACCATCATGGTCAACTGCAATCCCGAGACCGTCTCCACCGATTACGACACCTCCGACCGGCTCTATTTCGAGCCGCTGACCGCCGAGGACGTGCTGGAAATCATCGCGCACCGAGAGCCAGAACGGCAAGCTCAAGGGCGTCATCGTGCAGTTCGGCGGACAGACGCCGCTGAAGCTCGCCCAGGCGCTGGAGGCCGCGAATGTGCCCATTCTCGGCACCTCGCCGGACGCCATCGACCTCGCCGAGGACCGCGACCGCTTCAAGATGCTGGTCGACGAAGCTCGGGCTGCGGCAGCCGAAAAACGGCATCGCCTACAGCGTCGAGCAGGCGCTGACTGGTCGCCGACAAGATCGGCTATCCGCTGGTGGTGCGGCCGTCCTATGTGCTGGGCGGCCGCGCCATGGCCATCATCCACGACCGAAGCCGCGCTCAAGGACTATATGGATACGACGCTCGCGTGCCTTCGTGCCGCCGGACATCTCGCCACCGCTTCGCCGGGCGACCGCACGCGCGCAGATCAACGCCGTGCTGGCCAAGAACGCGCTGCTGTTCAATTCGTACCTCCGCGATGCCATCGAGGTCGACGTGGACGCCATCGCCGACGGCCAGGACGTGTTCATCTGCGGCGTCATGGAGCATATCGAGGAAGCGGGCGTGCATTCGGGCGACAGCGCCTGCACGCTGCCGCCGCACTCGCTGAGTGCGGACATGATCGCACAGCTTGACGCGAGCAGACCGGGAAACTGGCCCGCGCGCTCAAGCGTCGTGGGGCTGATGAACGTGCAATACGCCATCAAGGACGGCGACATTTACGTCCTGGAAGTCAACCCGCGCGCCAGCCGCACCGTGCCGTTCGTCGCCAAGGTCATCGGCCTGCCGGTGGCCGGGCTCGCCGCGCGGGTCATGGCCGGCAAAAGCTTCAGCGAGCTTCGGCCTGAAGCCGGCGCAATGCCACGCATATCGGCGTCAAGGAAGCGGTCTTTCCCTTCGCGCGCTTCCCCGAGGTCGATCCGATGCTCGGGCCGGAGATGCGCTCCACCGGCGAAGTCATGGGCATCGACCGCGATTTCGCCCTCGCCTTCGCCAAAAGCCAGATCGCCGCGGGCAGCAGGGTGCCGACCTCCGGCACCGTTGTTCGTTTCGGTGAAGGAGGCCGACAAAGACCGGATCATTGCAGCCGGTGCGCGAACTTAGCCGCCATGGGCTTCAAGGTGCTGGCAACGCGCGGCACGAAGCGGCACCTCGAAGCGAACGGCATTCCGTGCGAACGGATCAACAAGGTGCTGGAGGGCCGGCCGAACATCGTCGATGCGATGAAGAACGGCGAGGTTGCATCTCGTTTTCAACACCACCGAAGGCGTCAAGGCGCTGGCGGACAGCTCGACAATCCGCCGCACGGCCTTGCTCTATGACATTCCGTACTATACAACTATCTCTGGGGCGCTCGCTGTCACGAAGGCGATTACGGCAATGACGAGCAGGTATCCTTGAAGTTGCCCCCTGCAGAAATATATCGGTCAAGGTACTGGTCTGCACCGGTTGACGGTGCATAGCTGCCCCCCAGCCTAGTTCGCTACTTTCACTAAAAACGCAATTGTCACTGAGGCCAGGAGATTATCCGGGCCAAAGGAGAAATTTGGAATGTCGATCGAAAAAGTCCCCATGACCGGCGGAGGGCTATGCCGCGCTTGAAGCGCGAGGTGAAACACTTGAAGTCGGTTGAGCGCCCGCACATCATCAAGGCGATTGCCGAGGCCCGCGCCCACGGGGACTTATCCGAGAATGCCGAATATCACGCCGCCAAGGAAGCGCAGGGCATGAACGAGGCCCGCGTCTCCGACCTGGAGGACAAGCTGTCCCGCGCCGAAGTGATCGACATCAGCCAAGCTCTCCGGCGACACGGTGAAATTCGGCGCGCATATCAAGATCGCGGACGAGGATACCGACGACGAGTTCAGCTACCAGGTCGTCGGCGAGTTCGAGGCTGACGTGAAAAACGGCAGGCTGGGAATCAATTCGCCCATCGCGCGCGCGTTGATCGGCAAGAAAGCCGGCGAATTCGGTCGAGGTAACGACCCCCAGGGGCGTTAAAGCCTACAAGATCCTCAAGATCCGTTACGGAAACGGCAAGAGCTGAGACGCTCCCCCGGCGGAGCAGCGGATTGTGTTTGCCGGGCGGATGACGCGCCCGGCACTCGCAAAGGGGGAGTCCCGTGCCGAAAACGGTTTGCCCATATTGGAACCCGCTGAGTTCCCCCCACCGCTGGACGCCAGTCAAGGGCCTTGAGGGCATGGCTGAGGAGCTAACGCTCAGCATTGACGGGGAAACGGGCGAATACACCCGGCTGACCCGCTTCTTCCCCGGTGCCGACACCACGCCTTTTGGCGGCAAGAGCCATCCCTACCCGGAAGAGGTTTTCATCGTCAGCGGCTGCCTCTACGACGCCGCCTTCGACATCTGGCTTGAACGGGGGCATTATTCCAGCAGGCCCCCGGGCGAAGTGCACGGACCATTCAGGACGGATGCTGGATGCGTCGTGCTGGAACTGTCGTTTCCGGGGCGCACGGGCGAGCAGTTGCAACTGCCGTTTTCCAGCGAATGACGCGGCCCGGAACCGCAGTGGATGGGCAATATCTTCATCATCAAGGACTTGAGCGCGTTTGACGAATGCTCGCGATCCGGCTCTGAGGAACGCATCACCTACATCGGCGCAGACGCCCATGATTGGACATCGGCGGACGCCTTTTGCGATGCCATCGCTGAATTTGCCAGGGGAGAACGGCGCCTCCGGCCCGCATCCGATAGTGAGTTCCTGCGTTTCCTGGATGATATGAATACCAGGGCCGGGCACGAAATCCGCCTGTCGCCGGCCGCTGGCGCGCACACCTTCACCACCATCTGCGATGACTGGGACTGCCGCGCGGTGATGTGGACCGAACAGCAGCGGTATTTCGCCATCTGCTGGTCAACATCCGCCTGAGTCCGCAGCATTGCGCCCGCTCACTCCAGCGGCACCCCGCCTTCAGACTTCACCTCCCGGATGCTCAGCGCCGTCTTCACCACATTCACATTCGGCGCCGCCGTCAGATCGCGAAT
Source organism: uncultured Alphaproteobacteria bacterium (assembly GCA_963827885.1). GTDB lineage: Bacteria > Pseudomonadota > Alphaproteobacteria > Rhizobiales > Rhodomicrobiaceae > CAWHDD01. The sequence goes on from CAWHDD010000005.1 coordinate 228,852, forward strand.
GACGAACGTCTGAAACGTGTGCAAATCCGGCGCCAGGCATTTCAGGATGAAATCCACCTCCCCCGACATCATGTAGCACTCGCGCACGATGCTCCAGCCGCGCACCCGTTCGGCGAAGGCCGCGAGATCCGTCTCGGACTGGCTCGACAAGCCCACCATGGCGAACGCCGTCAGCTCGTGGCCGAGCAGCTTGGCATTCAAACGGGCATGGTAGCCGTGGATCAACCCGGCTTTTTCCAGCGCGCGCACCCGGCGCAGGCAGGGCGGCGGCGAAATCCCCGCGCGGCGCGCCAGCTCGATGTTGGTGATTCGCCCATCGGCCTGCAGCTCGGCCAGGATGCGCCGGTCGATTTCGTCGAGTTTCAGGTCAGCCAAGGCAGACGCCCCCCCATATCGCGATTCCAGCACGGGACTCCCGCTCATCTTCTGTGTTGGAACCACAACACAAGAAATAAAACAAGCCGATGTTTCCTTCGCCCACCGATGGGAACTGTGCGCGCGAAGGAATTGCTGTCAACTTAAGGAAATGTGCCAGAGCCTTGTTTCTTACCGCCGAAATCTCTAAAACGAATTGGCTGCATACAAAAGAAGTGGTCCGTCCGATGCAGGAAGCGCGAACCGGCTATTATGCTGTAACCGAACCGGCGCCAGCTCCGCGCGCCTGGATCATCTCCGACGGCAAACCGGGGCATCAGGTGATCACGACAGGGGTCGCCGAGGCGATGGGCTTGAATTACAAGGTCTTTCCCGTGGCCCCGCGCGGTCTGCGGCGGCTTTTCGCGCCCTGGGCCCCTATGCCGCCCGCGAAACGGCCAGGCAGCCCTGCCAGCGCTTTCCGCCCGCCATGGCCCGACTTCATCTTCGCCGCCGGCCGCACCACCATCCCCTATCTGCGCGCCCTGCGCCAGGCCTGCGGCCCCAAAACCTATACCGTTGTGTTCCACGATCCGCGCACCGGCCTCGACACCGCCGATCTGATCTGGGTGCCCAGGCATGACCGGCTGCGCGGCCGCAACGTGATCTCCACCGTGACCTCGCCGCACCGCTTCAGCGCCGCCAAGCTCGCCGCCCTGGCTGCCGCGCCGCTGCCGGCCATTGATGTGCTGCCCAGACCGCGCATCGCGGTGCTGATCGGCGGTCCGGCCGGGGCTTACGATTTCCCGGCCAGCGACCGCGACCGTCTGGTGCGGCTCCTTGCGTCGGCAGGCCGCTTGGTGCCAGCTTCATGATCACGCCGTCCCGGCGCACGCCCCCCGAACTGACGGCCGTCGTTGAGGCGGCGACGGCGCGCGCACCGCGTTTCTTCTGGGATGGAAACGGCGAGAACCCTTACGGCCACTTCCTCGCCAGCGCCGACGCCTTCATCGTGACGGGCGATTCGGTCAACATGGTTGGCGAGGCGGCCTCGACAGGCAAACCGATCTACGTGCTGCATCCGCATACCGGCCGCGAGCGGCACGAGCCTTATCATGCGGCTCTCCAGGCCTGCCATGCGGTTCGCCCTGCCCCCGGCGAATTCCAGTCGCTGGAATTCTGGGACTATGAGCCGCTGAATTCAACGCTGGAGGTCGCCGGGGAAATCCTGCGGCGATGGCATGCCGCGCGTTGAGCGGGCTCCCCAGGGCGGCCCTCCCTGTTCCGGGATGGGCTTTTTTGAAGGCAAACGAGCTTAACTCCCTGTTTTGGCAGGCGTTCTTTCGGAACGCCGCCATCCGCGTTTCTGGACACGCACGCCCTCCGGTCCCGATTTGCGCAGCGGGAGAGATCACCGCCATAGGTAAGCACACGGGCTGCCGCGCGCCATCTCCGCTGCCAGAACTGCGCGGCAATGCCAGGCCGCACCTGTTTGCCGTCGCACAAGGAGAAGCCGCCCGGCGGCCGCGCACTGCGGGAAGCGCGCCTCAACACTGCGCTCCGGCGCTCGATGCCCGTGGCGCATTTGCCTGCGGCAGGAATTCTGTGCGCCTTCATCGCGCGCGGCAGGCTCCGGGAGTGCTATTTACGCAGCGCCTTGCCTCCCGCGCGCGGCCGCTTGGTGCCCGCCGCTGACTTGGCGGCAGTGCCGGAAGCGCCGGACGGCTGCGACGCACCCTCTGCGGGACGGCGTCCCAGGCCCATGGTCTTGGCAAGCTGAGACCGCGCGGCGGCATACATCGGCGCCACCATCGGGTAGTCATGCGACAGGCCCCATTTCTCGCGGTACTGCTCGGGAGACATGTCGTAATGAGTCCGCAGGTGCCGTTTCAGCGATTTGAATTTCTTGCCGTCTTCGAGGCAAATGATGTAATCGGCCGTCACGGATTTTTTTACTGGAACCGCCGGGACCAGCTCCTCTTTCGGCTTCTCAACACCGCGATTCATGGCTTTGTTCAACGCCTCATGAACCGAGACGATAAAATTGCCAAGATTTTCACCGGAGATCGCATTATGCGACACATACGCCGCAACGATCTCAGTGGTTAATGAGACGATATTAGTTTCATGTCCGTCCATAATCCAGCTCCTGTATTTCCATTGTGGCGATGAAGGTCCGGCAAATGCGAGCAGAGCGTGCATCGTCGCACTCCGCACGACCTTTACACAGAATTATTAATAACAACTGGCCAACAAGCAAAGAATTTTTGTTGTTGAATGCATTTAATCGGCCACCCCCCTGGGGCATTGATGGAAGATATCACCCTGAGATGCAAAAACAGTCCTTTCCTCACCTTCGAATGGCCTCCCCGCGCGCGACCAGCGCAGCACTGGCATGATGGCAAGTATCAACCGCCAGGAAAGATAACCGAGACGGTTCGCGCTGATATTTGCCTTTTCTCCGCGACGATTACATCGCAATGCCTATACGCAGTTATGAGGAAAGCCGGTCAAGCGAAACTGTGGATTTGAGCTGACGGTCGCAGATGCCGAGGCGATATGCACCTTCGCAGAAAGTGCATTCAATGCGAGGACGGCGGATTCTTGGGGATAGGGATGAAGAAGCGCACTGCTTGGCAGCCAGAAAATGCCAGAGCATTGGTGGAGACGTTAGCCTGCGTCCTGAACGCCGTTTCCCGCCACCTCTGGCAATTACGGAAAGGCGTGCGTGATAATCTGTCCGCCATTCACAGCCGCGCGACGCAGGATCTCCGCCCTCCTGCCCATGTCCAGGCAACGGAACGGCCAGACCTGTCTGGACGCAGATGAAAAAAAGTGGGCCGATTTAGCTCGAAGGCGCAGAAATTTCATCCGTCCAAACACGAAAGCCCGTTAATATGCCGGGGCCGAAGATCTGGGTGAGAGGGACGTCGGCGGCATCACGCCCATAAGCGATGAGAATGCGCCCTATGCGGGAATCATTATTGCGCGGGTCGAATACATACCATTGGCCGCCGAGAAAAACTTCCATCCACGCCGCGAAATCCATTGGCGCATGGGGAGGGGGGAAGCCAATATCGCTGATATAGCCCGTGCAATAGCGCGCCGGAATATTGAGGCAACGGCAGAACGTGATGGCGAGATGCGCATAGTCCCGGCAAACGCCGCGGGCCTCGCTGTAGGTTTCGGCCGCCGTGCGTGTAGCACGGGAATGCTCGTAGCCGAATGTTAGATGATTGTGCACAAAGTCGCAGATCGCCTGCACCCTTGGCCAGCCAAGCGGTGTGGTCCCGAAAAGCCGCCACGCCTCCTCAGACAACCGATCCGTTTCGCAATAGCGGCTGCCCAGCATGAATTGCAGGGTTTCCGCAGGTAAATGCTGAACCTGATGCTGCACGGCATTCAGGTTAACCGGGTCCGCCGTTCCTGAATCACGGATAATCGTATCGGTCGAGAGCGTGAAGCGGCCGGGCGGCGCCACGAGGCGGTTGCACCAATTGCCGAAACTGTCGCGGTAGCCCTCCACCGGCACGGAAGGGGTTGTGATCAGATAGTCGGGGCGCTCAAGGCCGGAAACACGCGAATAATGCACATTAAGCGTCGCGATCACCGGGGTCATTTGAGAGAAATCGAAGCTCAGCTCACAACCAACTCTGATGCGCATCGGAAAATTCCTGCCGGGTGACGGCTGAGCCGCCAGAGCTACGAAGACTTATTTACCGCGCCGGCCCTCGCCTTTTTAGGCGCGCCAGCTGCCTTGGCCCGCAGTTCCTGGAGCGCAAGCCCTTCTGCTGCTTCCTGAGCTTCCTTCGCCAGCCGCAACTGCCGCAGCTTAGCCGACTTTTCAAGCCGGACCTGTGACGCGGTCTGGATAGTTTGAAGCAGACCCCGATCCTTCCTTTGGATCGCGGCATACCGCTCCTCAGCTTTTGTTTTTGCGGTGCCACCCATGGCACTCTCCTTCCTCGTACTGTACGGCCATCACTTGGCCGTAAAAATGAAATGCAGCTACCCGCTCATTTCATCCGTTACATTTCCCGAAGATCTTGCCTTCAGGCTTCACCTTGCCGGCAACGTCAAAACATAACGCCGCTTCGCCCATTCCCCAGAGGCCTTTCGCGATTACAAAGCCTGTACGTGCCTTAACAGCGCCGGGCGCAGCCAAATACTACGTTCGCCGATGTCGGGGAAAAAAAGACGGAGCATGCGCTTAGACGAACAGCAGAGACGCAAATTTTCCGCCGCCCAGTCAAAATTCACTCATTTATTACATGGGAACCCGGGCCTCGATCCGCAAGGGTTTCTTAAACACGGCACTCGCGTTGCGAGCCTTGACTTTGCCGCAAACCATCATTAGAACATAATGAGAACGGACGCAAGCCGCATCAACTCATGGCTATCGCCATTGTGGAAAAACCAATTGAGGTGGCGAAAGCTGGCCGGTTGCGGCGTAGCATGCGCACGGTCTTTGAGGACCGTTTCGATTCTGTTTATGGGGTGGCCGATGGCTGGTTCCGTCAATAAAGTGATACTTCTCGGCAATCTTGGTGCCGATCCGGAAATCCGGCGGACGCAGGACGGGCGGCCGATCGCGAATTTGCGTGTGGCGACGACTGACAGCTGGCGCGACAAGGCGACTGGCGAACGCCGCGACAAGACAGAATGGCACACCGTCGTGATTTTCAACGAAGGGCTGTGCCGGGTCGCCGAGCAATTTCTGAAAAAAGGCGCGAAGGTTTACCTTGAGGGCCAGTTGCAGACACGGAAATGGCAGGATAAATCCGGCCAGGACCGCTACTCGACCGAAGTGGTTTTGCAGGGCTTCAACAGCGTGCTGACGATGCTGGACGGCCGTCCTGGCGCGGGCAGCGTTAGCGCCGGTCTGCACGACAATCCGCCTTCCGATTATGACAGCGGCCCGTCACAGGCGCCCCGGCGTCAGGCAGCCAGTCAGTCTCCGGGCACCTTCAACAAGGATCTGGACGACGAGATACCGTTCTGATCTTTTTTGTTTTCCGTTCCCCTTTAGTAGTCAGTGCGCGCGGCAGCGAGGTCTTTGAACGCGCCGCGCCGAAATGGTTGAAGCAGGCAAGACGTGACAGCGAACGATAAATCCGGCGGTTCCGGCAGCGCAGGGCAAGGCGGGGGCAACGATATCCGCCCCATCTTCGTCACCGACGAAATGAAGCGCTCCTACCTCGATTACGCCATGAGCGTGATCGTTTCGCGCGCGCTGCCGGACGTTCGCGACGGCCTGAAGCCCGTGCACCGGCGCATCCTCTACTCGATGCACGAGAACGGCTACGAGTGGAACAAGCCCTACCGCAAATCCGCGCGCGTCGTCGGCGACGTCATCGGTAAATATCACCCGCATGGCGATCAGTCCGTTTACGACGCGCTGGTGCGCATGGCGCAGGATTTCTCCATGCGCCTGCCGCTCATCGATGGGCAGGGCAACTTCGGCTCGATCGATGGCGACCCGCCAGCGGCCATGCGTTATACCGAAGTGCGCCTGCAGAAGGTGGCCGCACATCGCTCCTGGAAGACCTCGACAAAGACACCGTCGATTTCCAGGAAAACTACGACAATTCCGAGCACGAGCCGACGGTTATGCCCGCGCGCTTCCCGAATCTGCTCGTCAACGGCGCGGGCGGCATCGCCGTCGGCATGGCGACCAACATTCCGCCGCACAATCTCGGCGAGGTTATCGACGCCTGCATCGCGTATCTCGATAATCCCGTCCATCACCATCGACGAACTCAACGAGATCATCCCCGGCCCGGATTTCCCGACCGGCGGCCTGATCCTCGGCCGCTCCGGCATCCGCTGCCGCCTATCACAAGGGGCGCGGCTCCGATCGTCATGCGCGGCACGCGTGGCATACGGAGACCATCCGCAAGGAGCGCGAGGCGCTCATCATCACCGAAATCCCGTATCAGGTGAACAAGGCGACGATGATCGAGCGCATCGCCGAACTGGTGCGCGAGAAGCGGGTCGAGGGCATCGCCGACGTTCGCGACGAAGTCCGACCGCCAGGGCTACCGCGTGGTCATCGAACTGAAGCGCGACGCCGTGCCGGATGTGGTGCTCAACCAGCTTTACCGCTTCACCGCGCTGCAATCGGCGTTCGGCGCCAACATGGTCGCGCTCAACGGCGGCCGCCCCGAGCAGCTCAATCTCAAGGATCATGATCCAGGCGTTCACGCAGTTCCGCGAGGAAGTGGTACCGCGGCGCACCAAGTTCCTGCTCAACAAGGCGCGCGACCGGGCGCATGTGCTGGTCGGGCCTCGTCATCGCGGTGGCCAATATCGACGAGGTGATCCAGCTCATCCGTGCCGCGCCCGATCCGGCCATCGCCCGCGAGCAACTGATGGAGCCGCGATTGGCCCGCCACCGATGTCGCGCCACTACATCGCGCTCATCGACGATCCGCGCCACCGCGTCAACGCCGACGGCACCTATCCGCCTGTCCGAGACGCAGGCCCGCGCCATTCTCGACCTGCGCCTGCAGCGCCTGACCGCGCTCGGCCGCGACGAAATCGGCGACGAAATGACGCGGCCTCGGCGAAAGCATCAAGGATTACCTCGGAATTCTCGTCTCGCGCGCCCGCGTCATCGAGCATCGTCAAGGACGAACTGCTCGCCATCCGCGACGAGTTCGCTACGCCGCGCCGCACCGAAATCGTCGATGTCGAGGCCGACGTTGACGACGAAGACCTTATCCAGCGCGAGGATATGGTCGTCACCGTCAGCCACAAGGGCTACATCAAGCGTGTGCCGCTCTCGACCTACCGCGCGCAGCGGCGCGGCGGCAAGGGGCGCTCCGGCATGTCCACGCGCGACGAGGATTTCGTCACACGCCTGTTCGTCGCCAACACGCACACGCCCGTGCTGTTCTTCTCCTCGCGCGGCATGGCCTACAAGATGAAGGTGTGGCGTCTGCCGCTGGCGCTGCCGCAATCGCGCGGCAAGGCGCTCATCAATCTGCTGCCGTTGCAGCAGGACGAGATCATCACCTCCATTCTGCCGCTGCCCGAAGACGAGAGCACTGGGGCAAGCCTCAACGTGATGTTCGCGACCTCGGCGGGCGACGTGCGCCGCAACGACCTGTCCGACTTCGTCGAGGTGCGCCAGAACGGCAAGATCGCCATGAAGCTCGACGAGGGCGACCATATCGTCGGCGTCGATGATCTGCACCGCGAGCGACAACGTGCTGCTGACGACCGCCAACGGTCAGGCGATCCGCTTCTCCGTGGAGCGACGTGCGCGTGTTCAAGGGCCGCGAATCGACCGGCGTGCGCGGCATAAAGCTGGAGGGCGAGGATCGCGTAATTTCCATGGCCATCCTGCGCCATATGGACGCATCGCCAGCCGAGCGCGCGGCCTACTCAAGCAGGCCAACGCCATGCGCCGCGCCGCCAGCGGTGAGCGACCAAGGGCGAGCCGAGTCGGAGGAGGTCGACGATGGGCGACGAGGCGACCGAAGGCCGCCGATCTCTCCGCCGAGCGTTACGCCGAACTGGGCGGGGCCGAGCAGTTCGTGCTGACGGTGTCGGAAAACGGCTTCGGCAAGCGCACCATCGGCCTACGAATACCGCGTGTCCGGCCGTGGCGGCAAAGGCATCATCGCCATGATCGTCAACGAGCGCAACGGCAAGCTGGTTGCGTCCTTCCCCGTCGACTACAGCGACCAGATCATGCTCGTGACCGACGGCGGCCAGATGATCCGCTGCCCGGTGGAAGGCATTTCCGTGGTCGGCCGTTCAACGCAGGGCGTACGATCTTCAACACCGCGAAGCTGAGCACGTTGTGTCCGTTGAACTGGTATCCGATGACGGCAACGGTAACGGCAATGGTGAGGGCGACGGCCCTGGCGAAGGCGAGTGATTCCAGGCGGAGTTCCCCCAAATAGCCCGCCTGGTCTGGGAGCAGAACTCTGCGAAAACGATGGCCTTCGCCGGAGGGCTAAGCGAGTGTTGCTTCGTATTCGCCGCAGCGCTTTGTTTGTTTTTTCGAAGCGGCTCGGCGAGCCAGACGGCAGGCGCGGCCTATGGTGCACGCTCATCCGCAGGGGCACACTTGCCCGCCGCCGCCCGGATATCCAGCGTCACCAGAACCGCGAGAAGCAGGAATGTGGCGGTGAATAAATGCGCAAACGTTGCGCGCCTGACGATCAGTTCGGCCGCGACGTATACAGCCATGAGGTACAGCGCTCCAACCACAGAAACGCGCGCCAGGACATAGCTTGCAAAGGCTGCGGTTTTGTCCGCGGCTACGCCGGAGATAAAGCCGCCGCTCGCCTTCAAATGCGCCGCCGCTTGCTTCGGATTGAAGCCATTCGTCCGGGAGTAATATGCGATGGGCAGGATCAGCAGAGCGGTAAGGGCAATGAACCCTAGCTGGCCGGGCACCAGGAACACCATCGCCTCCCAAGCCCGCGGTACGCCCTGGCCAATGTTTTGCAAGTAGACCCACAGCAAGGACATTGGCCCAGGGAGCGAAATATAGTGCCAGAATGCCCGATCCGTTCAGCTTGAGCGGCATATACAGCATCTCGCCGGGCCGTGCCGGGTTCTGCACCGGCAGGCGGCGCCGGGCGCTCTCAAAGAAAACCATGACAGCGGTCACAAACACCAGCAGCACCGCCGGCGGCCACATCTCGTGCGTATACAAAATCCCGGTTCGCACCCCATCAAGCGCCTGCGCGAGCATCACCGGCAAATCCGCGAGCGTGTCCGCCAGCAGGATCACCAGCACGCCGTCGCTCACACCGCGTGCCGTGATCCGCTCGCTGAGCCACTGCACGAACATGGCGCCCGCGGCCAGAATCGCGATGATGGCAATAGAGAGGAGCCAGCCGGCATCGAGCACGGCGCCGCTTCCGTCCAGCATGGGTCCTTGTTTCAGTGCAATGGTGACGGCGATGGCTTGTATGACCGCCAGTACCACGGTCAGAACCCTGATGGCGCCATTGATCCGCAGCCGGCCCGCCTCGTTTCCATCAGAGCCGCCACCCCCAGCCAGCCCCAGATCACCATCTGCATGAAGATGGAGGCGGTAATGTAGGGAATTAGGCCGAGGGAGAAGATGGAAATCCGCACATGCAGCCCGCCGGACGCCTGCATTCTTGCAAGGGCGTCCGCGTCGATCCCCGGCAGCGGGATGTATGCGCCCAGCCGGTAGACCACGAGGCACCCGAGGACGAATGCCAGCCGCACCGCCAGACCGCGCCGCGCGGGAGGGACTGGAGGAACCGTATTTGCGGACGAGGCCGCAGCCAGGGGCACATCGGGGAGCGCGGATTGTGACGGCATGGAATTGCCCTCTATGCGGGAGGCGGAGAATATGCGATCAAACTGCGGAAAATAACCTGACGCCTCACAAACACAGGCTTCATGATTATTGTATGGCAGCCAACGTTATACCGCCTAGTACAGCCCGCCGGAAATCCCAACCCATATGCCGCGGGCGCGCATGGGATTTCCGGCGGGGCGTACTAGCTCCGGCTCACTGCTTCCAGCGCAGCCTTGTATGCAAAGCAGGGAACCACTTTTGCGCGGCACCTCAGCTTCCCTGGTTTTCGCGAGTTTCCCCGATAACCAGCCGCAATGCCCAGTGCCGGTGTAACCAGGACTGCCGCAGGCCGCACCATTTAGTCTAGTTTCGGAGCCACTGGCGGAGGCGGTACAGTCAAAGGCATAACGCTTATAATCCGGCGCAAGCCGGCCTTCGGGAGATATGCACTCAAGCGGCTTTAAGGTTCGCCAAGGCGTTCTCCACCGGCATCGTTCTCCTGCCCGTGAAGCCAAGGAAAGAACCGGCATCAAAGGGCCGGCCCCCGCAACGGAACGCCACTGAATTGAAATTTCAGCAGGCAACGCGGGCAAGGCCCATCAACGAGGTGAAAACAGCATGACGGATTCCTCCCCAACCCTATCCATCGTACTGACCGGCTCGGGCGGCGCCGGTGTTATGACCGCCGGTCAGACGCTGCTCGATGCCGCCACCAGTTGCGGGCTTTACGGCCTCCTCACACGCTCCACCGGCCCGCAGATCCGCGGCGGCGAGGCGGCGGCGATGATCCGTCTGTCGAACCGGCCGGTGCAGTGCCATGGCGACCGCTTCGACATCCTGGTGGCGCTGGACTTCGAGAACGTGCTGCGTTTCGCGCCGGAAATTCCGCTCGATCACAACAGCCTTATCCTTGGAGACAGCGGCGCGGGCGAGGTTCCCGAATTGCTAGCCGCCACTGGCGCGCGCATCGCGCTGGTGCCGCTGATGGAGACCGCCAAGAGCATCGAGAACGGCCGCATTTCCATGGTGGCCCTCGGCGCGCTGGCGCGGCTGATCGGCCTTGGCGAGGATGCCATCGTTGGAGCAGTAGCCAAGGCGCTGGGCAAAAAGAAGCCGCTCGCGGTTGCCACCAGCGAAGCAGCCGCCAAACTCGGCGCCGCTCTCGCCGCCGGACTGCCGCCAGTGCCGCAGGTCGCCCTGCAAGAGAAACTGCCGGGCACGCGCTGGTCCATCACAGGCAACGAAGCCGCGGGCCTCGGCGCCATCAAGGGCGGCGTGCGCTTCGTCGCCGGCTACCCGATCACGCCGGCCACGGAAATCCTCGAATGGATGGCGCCCGCGCTGAAGAAGACCGGCGGCGTGCTGGTCCAGGCCGAGGACGAATTGGCCTCCATCAATATGATCCTCGGCGCCAGTTACGGCGGCACCCCGTCGCTCACCGCCACGGCCGGGCCGGGCCTGTCGCTGATGGTGGAGTCGCTGGGCCTCGCCGTGGCGTCGGAAACGCCCATCGTCGTCGTCAACGTCATGCGCAGCGGTCCCTCCACCGGCATCGCCACCAAGTCGGAACAGAGCGACCTGAACATCGCCGTCTACGGCATGCATGGCGACGCGCCGCACGTGGTCACAGCGCCGCTCTCGGTGTCCGATTGCATGCTGACCGCGCAATGGTCGGTGCATCTGGCCGAGTTGATGCAAACGCCGGTCATCATGCTCTCCGACCAGTCGCTCGGGCAGGCGCGCGCGGTGGTCGATAGGCCGGAGGACGTGACCTTCCCCGGCGGACGGCTGATCGCCAAGGCATCGGACGTGCCTTACGAGCGTTACGCCATCAACGTCGCGGGCGCCTCGCCCATGGCAATCCCCGGCACGCCCGGCCTGCAATACACCGCCGACGGCCTCACGCATAACCCGCGCGGCACGCCGTCGAGCCAGGCCAAGGACCATGTCGAGCAAATGGACAAGCGTCAGCGCAAAATCGACGATTTCAACTACGGCGATCTGTGGGCCGAAATCGAAGGCGAGGGCGACATCGCCGTGCTGACCTGGGGCTCCACCACCGCGCCGGTGCGTGAAGCCATCGCGCGTGCGCGCCTTGCCGGCATCAACGTGAAGCTGATCGCGCTGCGGCTCATCTCCCCGGTGCATCCCGCGAAAATCGCGGCGGCGCTGGAAGGAGTCAAGCGGCTACTCATCATCGAGCAAAGCCACGCCGGCCAGTTCTGGCGCTACCTGCGCGCCCATTGCGACCTGCCGGGCGAGGTTGTGCCGATCCGCCGTCCTGGTCCGCTGCCCATCCGTCCGGGCGAAGTGCACGAATATATTCTGAAAGGAGCGCAGGCATGAACATGGTCCCCGACGTAATGCAGGCGTTCAAACCTGCCGACTACAAGTCCAACATCAAACCCGTCTGGTGTCCCGGCTGCGGCGATCACGGCGTGCTCGTGTCGTTCCAGCGCGCCATGGCCGAATTGGGCCTGCCGCCAGAACGCATCGCGGTGGTCTCCGGCATCGGCTGCTCGTCGCGCTTCCCGGCCTACACCAACTGCTACGGCTTCCACGGTGTGCATGGCCGGTCGCTGGCAACAGCCACGGGGCTGAAAATTGCGCGTCCCGATATGCCGGTGATCGTGGTCAGCGGCGACGGCGACGGCTTCTCCATCGGCGGCAATCACTTCCTGCACGCATGCCGCCGCAACGTGGACCTGACCTATCTCGTCATGGATAACCGCATCTACGGCATGACCAAGGGCCAGCCTTCGCCAACCACAGAACCAGACTGGAACACCGCCATCGCGCCAGGCGGCAGCGGCGTCAACCCGTTCAATCCGCTGCTGGTGGCGCTGGCCTCCGGCGCCAACTTCATCGCGCGCGGCTATTCGGGCGACGTTGCCGGCACCGCGAAACTGCTGGTGGACGCGGTGCGCCATCCTGGCTTTTCCTTCGTGCAGGTGCTCAGCCCGTGCGTCACATTCCGCCCGGACGAGCAACCGGCGTGGAAGAAATCGGTGCATGGCTCGGAGTTGCCGGAAACGTCCGATCCCGTGCGTGCGGCCGAAAGCCTCATGGCGGACGACGGCGTCGCTCTTGGTGTACTCTATCGGGGTAAGCGCGTGCCGTATCAGCCGGTGCCGCTCACGGATTTGCCCCCATCGCACCTGGAAGCGGAGTTTACCGTATGACAGAACCCGATGCCTCCTCGACTCCCGTCATAACGTCCGCCGCCGATTTTTACGTGCAGGCGCTGGCCATCGAAATGGAGGCGGCGGAGCGCTACACACTCCTCGCCGAGCAGATGGAAGTGCACAACAATCGTGTCATCGCGGACATCTTCAGGAAGATGGCGGAGATCGAGGAAAAGCATCGGGACGAAATTGCGCAGAAGGCTGGCGGCGCCCTGGCTGCCGGCCTTCCCGCCAGTTTTAGCTGGATTCGTCCTGACGGCCCGGAGGCCATGGACTTCCGGCACCTCCACTATCTCATGACGCCGTACCACGCTCTGACGCTGGCGCGGCACAACGAAGAGCGGGCCGTGGAGTTCTTCGAGGCAATTGAGCGGAACACGGCGGACCCGGAAATTAAGGCCGCCGCCGCTGAAATGGCCGCCGAGGAACGCAAGCATGTGGCCTGGGTGGACGAGTGGCTGACGCAATATCCGCCGCCGGCCTCCGGCTGGGACGACGATCCCGACCCGCCGCGCAATCTGGATTGAACCGCCGCCAGCGCGCCACGCCTCACGCCGCCCGCCGCCGGACCCTGTTCCCCCGCTCCGCCGCAACGCGCGCCGGACGGGCGGCGATGCACAACGCCCGCAGCAGATACCGCACGCCCTTGGCGCCGCTGCGCGCACCCACGTTCACCACAGCCAGCGCCCCCGGCCGTCCCCGGTTGGGCGACTCCGGCGGCACCAGACGCCAGATATATTCCAGCGCTTCCCGCAGCTCCGTCGTATCCGTTGTCTCGTCGATGGCCAGCACCATGCGCCCGGCAGGAACGCGGTCCAGGAGAAACTGAAGCTCGAAGCTCACGCCGCGATTGGCGAACGAGAAGCCGCGCAAATCCACCAGGATGGCGTCCGAATAGCGGATCAGGCGGCTGACCGTCGCTTGCCAGGCATCGCCCTGGCAATAGAGGTCGTTGATCCGGTAACGGCCATCGGGATCGCGCCCGAAGTCGATGCCGGCGAGGTGCGCGTCCAGCTCGAACGCATCGGCGATGAAATGCCGCCGCAGCCTGAAGGTAAGGTAATCCATCAGCTTGGACGGCTCCAGCGCATTGACCACGGCGTCCGGCGCGCCGACGAGTTGGATGGAGCCGATATGGCGCCAGTAATGCCCAAGCTCCGCCAGCATCTTGTCGCCCCCGTTGGCCGGCGTGAAAACCCGCAGCAGCATCAGCCGGACATTGCGCGCGTCCCGCCGGAACAGGCGGAACAGCACATAGGCCGCGATCACGAAGCCGGCGAACGCTACCGGAGCAAAGACCGCCAGCGGCAAGCCTCTGACGATGGCCGGGATGGCGCTGATGCTCAGGACGGCGAGCCAGGCCGCGAACAGCAGCATGCGGACGCTGGCCAGCAGCAGCTCATCGCTCCACAGCTTCGCCCTGTAGAGGCGCGCCAGCAGCCAAAGCAGCAGCAGCCCGGTGAGCAAACCGGCGGCCGTCATGAACACCAGCGTGCCGTAATAGGCTGCGGGCGAGCGGGGAACGAAGCTGGCCCTGACGAAATATGCGTACCCGCCGAGGAACGCGAACAGGAACGCCGCCGCGCCGCATAGCATCGCGAACAGAATGAACGGTGCGGCCGTGCGCAGCCATTTATTGGCCGTCAGCAGCCACGCCGCCAGCGGCACTCCGGCCGCGAGCACCAGCAGCAGATCGAATTTCGGTGCAACCCAAACCCCGAGTGCGCCCAGGCCGGCGAAATACAATACCGGAATGACGAGCCGCCGGCGCCAATTGCTGGTCAGCACGGTGCTGGCGGAGAATATGGCCGGCCACAGAAAGCCACAGGCGAGCAGCAGTGTCAGACGCGGCACCGCCTGCATTTCGGTGGTGGTGAAGAAGCTGGCGGTCGCGGCGGCGGCGAAAATCATCCCAGCCGCCGTGTAAACCATTGCCGCGATCCAGGGCCGGCGGCGGGCGGCGGCGTAGATTGTACGCGCATCATCGCTCATGGCCCCGATGGCGCGGCCGTCGCTGCGGATCAAAGTCAGCGGCACGCGATTGGCGGGGCCTTCCCTCGACGGCGGCAGCGGACTGCTCCAGGAGGCGCCGGGCAATCGCAGACGCCGGCCCGCGCCGCGCGTCATGGCACGGGCAACGGCGCGGCGGTAGCTCCACAACAGCAGCACCGAAAGCGGAATTGCTGCCGCGACGGCGGCCAGGTAAGCAGCGATTGCGATTGGCGGTGGCGGCAATTGCGCCGCTGCGCTGACCGGCGCCGCCAGAGGCGCACCCGGCGCCTGGGCCATACTTGCCTTGCGGGACGCGCCTGCCGCCTTTGGCGCTCCCGGTGCCTGGGATACACTTGGTCCACGGGCCGCACTTGCCGCCTTTGGTGCTCCCGGAGCCTGGGACGCACTTGGTCCGCGGGGCGCACTCGCCGCCTTTGGTGCTCCCGGCGCCTGGGATACACTTGGTCCGCGGGGCGCACCCGCCGCCGGTGGCGCACCCGGCTCCGCCGCCAGCTTATCGCGGATTTCACGCGCCCGCTTCAGCAGCGCCTCCGCCTCGTCCAGGCGGCTCTGGGCCTTATAGACCTCGGCAAGATTGACGAAGGCCGTGGCCACTGCGGGGTGATCTGTCCCCAGCGTCCTCACGAAAATGGCGAGCGACCGCTTGATCAGCGGCTCAGCTTCGGCCAGACGGCCCTGGGAGCGATAGATTTGGCCGAGATTGTTGAGGCAGGTGCCAACGGACGGGTGCCACGGCCCGCGCGCCTTCTCGGTCACCTCCAGCGCCCGTTGGGCGGCCGGCAGCGCCTCGTCGAGCTTGCCCTGCTGGTAAAGCTCGACCGCCTCCTTGATGAGTGGATCGGGGTCGGTGACTTTTTGCGCAGCCGCAGCGCCCGCGGCGGTCAGCATGACCGCCATCAGCATACACCTCAGCACATGTTCCAGCCGTACTCGCAACATTGGCCCTTCCCCCTTGGCCCCTCCCCCCACGCTACCACCAGGTGGCCGCGCCGTGCGCAAGGTGCGGGACTAAGGTAAAGAGGGGTGACTGTGGCAACAGTGGGTCAGCGCGGACAATTCGTGCCCGCCGCGCTGCCGCACTCCCGCGCGCATTTGGCCGGCCATGCGCTGCCGCCCCATCCTCGCCGGGTTGCTGCGCGATGGTAGCAATGATATTCAGGTAGTAGAGCGAGGCGGCGTGACGGGTGCACACAAGCGGACGGTGAAAACAGGGATGACGAAATCGGGGAGGCCTTCGCCGGTGATCTGGCTGCGGCTGCGGCCACGGATTACGCTCGCAAAGATATCCACCGCGCTGACGGTGATATCACTCGCCGGCATTATGGCACTGAGCCCGTTCTTCCTTGCGGCGCGGCATCAGGCCCAGATCGAGGCACTGGACGAGCGGCCCGCGCCCTATGAGGAACCCGTGCAGACCGCAGCCGCCCCCGAAGCCGCCCCGGCGGCCAGGAAGTCTGACGCCGCTGCACCGAAGGACACGCCCGCGCCCGCCGCAACGGTTGCCGCACTGGAAACACCGGCGCCGGCCGCTCCCGTCGCGCCGCCGCCGCCGGCTGTGACAACGGCCTCCTTCTCGCCCCTGCCCCCCGCCGTGGTGCAGTACGCCATACCGCCCGCCGCCTATGACAAAAAGCACCCCATCATGGCGCGGGAGCTGTTCGGCAAGGTCAGCGCCCCCGCGCCGCTGGCGGCACGCGCCATCGGTTTCTACGCCAAGGGATGTTTGTCCGGCGCGCGGGCGCTGCCGGTGAATGGCCCGGCATGGCAAGCCATGCGGCTGTCGCGCAACCGCAATTGGGGGCATCCGTCCCTGGTGAAGTTCATCGAGAAGTTCGCCGCCGATACCAAGACACTGGACGGCTGGCCCGGCCTGCTGGTCGGCGACATGTCCCAGCCGCGCGGCGGTCCAATGACCTACGGGCACGCCAGCCATCAGTCCGGCCTCGACGTGGATATGTGGTTCAAACCAATGCCGGATCGCGAGCTGACCCGGCAGGAACGCGACGATATGCCGTTCGAGACGCTGGTGGGCGAGAACCTTGAGGTCGATCCGCAAAAGTGGTCGGCGCTTTACGAGAAGCTGCTGCGCCGCGCGGTGTCGTATCCGGCGGTTGACCGCGTATTCGTCAATCCGGTCATCAAGAAGAAGCTGTGCCAGACTGCGGACAAGGACCGCGCCTATCTGCACAAGATCAAGCCGATCTGGGGGCATGACGCGCACTTTCACATCCGGCTGGCGTGCCCGCGCAGCGAGGCCGGCTGCCAGAACCAGCCGCCGCTGAAAGGCGACGACGGCTGCGGCAAGGAGCTGGAGCAGTGGATGAAGGTGCTGGCGAAGGCGGCGGCGGCGAAGAAGAAGGCGGCACCTGTCCCCGTTCCTGCGCCGGCTCAGGTTGCGGCGTCAGCGCCCGCTGCCGCACCAGCGCCCGCATCACAAGCCTCCGCTTCCGCGCCGGCTCCGAAGGCATCCGGCAAAAACCTGCCGTCCAAGCGGAAGATCACGCTGGAGCAACTGCCCCGCGAGTGCGCCGCTGTGCTAGCCGCCGCTCCGCCGCAGCAGCAGAACGCCGGACGATGAACAGGAGACGCCAATGCTGTCGCACGTTCACATCGGCATTACGGATTTCGAGCGCGCCTTCGCGTTCTACAGCAGGATCATGGACGCGCTCGGCTATCCGCTGAAATTTTCCGGAGCTGAACAGCCCTGGGCCGGCTGGAAGCCTGCGGACGCGGCACGGCCGCTGTTCCTCATCGGGCGGCCGTTCGACGGCGGTCCGGCACACCCAGGCAACGGGCAGATGGCCGCCCTGCTGGCGCCCAGCCGCGAGGCCGTCCGCCGGGCATATGACGTGGCGATGGCCAACGGCGCACGCTGTGAAGGGCCGCCGGGTCTACGGCCTCATTACCACGAGGACTATTACGGCGCCTATTTCCGCGACCCTGACGGCAACAAGCTCTGCATCTGCTGCCATATGCCGGCGGCAGACGGATGATCCGGCATCCGGCAGATCAATGCGCGTTCCGCGAATGTTGCAGGTCGATTCCTTTGTTCGGCCGGGAAGCCATTCCTTCGCCCCGGCCATGCACAACGTAAATGCCGTCGCGCGCAGGAGGGGTCAAGGATCGCCGCGCCCTATAGCGGCGACGGCGGAGCCGCTTGTCCTTGATGCCTCTGAGCACGGCGGCATGCTGATGTGCGGCGGGGCATCCCATTGCACCCTCCCGGCGTTACCGGAAACGCCCGCTGGATGCAGGGAAAACCGGCGGACGGAAAACCACCCGCCGGCAGTTGCATCGTTACCGCGTCGGCACCGGCTGCGCGCCGCGATAGTCGTAGAAGCCGCGATTGGTCTTGCGTCCCAGCCAGCCGGCCTCGACGTATTTCACCAAGAGCGGGCACGGGCGATATTTGGAGTCCGACAGCCCCTCATACAGCACGTGCATGATGGACAGGCAGGTATCCAGCCCGATGAAGTCGGCCAGCGCCAGCGGTCCCATGGGATGGTTGGCGCCGAGCTTCATGGCCGTGTCGATGGATTCTACCGAGCCGACGCCCTCATACAGCGTGTAAACCGCTTCATTGATCATCGGCAGCAGAATGCGGTTGACCATGAAGGCCGGGAAGTCTTCCGACACGGCGATGGTCTTGCCGAGGCTCTCCACGAACACGCGCGACGAGCGGAAGGTCCAGTCGCCCGTGGCGATGCCGCGGATCATTTCCACGAGCTGCATCACAGGCACCGGGTTCATGAAATGCATGCCAATGAACTGCTCGGGCCGGTCGGTCACGGCGGCGAGGCGTGTGACGGAAATGGACGACGTATTCGTCGCCAGGATGGTTTCCGGCTTCAGGAACGGCACGACGGAGGTCAAAATCTTGCGCTTGACGCTCTCGTCCTCCGTCGCAGCCTCGATGACGAGATCGCATTCGCGGAAGCCTTCCATGGTCTCCGCGAACTTGATTTTCGACAGAGCTTCGTCCTGCTGCTGCTGGGTGAGCTTACCTTTGGTAACCTGGCGGGCGAGATTCCCCTTGATGACCCCTATCGCCTTGTCGAAACGGTCTTTCGACACGTCGTTCATGTAGATGTCGTAGCCTTTCAGCGCGGCGATATGGGCGATACCGTTGCCCATCTGGCCGGCACCGATAACCCCGACCTTCTGCACTTTCAAGAGCGCGCGTTCGGGTGAGGACGCCGGGCTGTCCGGTTTCAACTGGGCAGGGTTGGTGATCATCTCATTCATGGGGTTCTCTCCGCCCGCGGGTGCCATCAGCCTGACACTCCATCGAGTTCTGCTTCTAGTTCCGGCAGTACCTGGAACAGGTCCGCCACCAGGCCGTAATCGGCCACCTGGAAGATTGGAGCTTCCTCGTCCTTGTTGATCGCGACGATGACTTTAGAGTCCTTCATCCCCGCAAGGTGTTGGATCGCTCCAGAGATGCCGACCGCGATGTAGAGTTCGGGGGCGACAACTTTACCGGTCTGTCCGACCTGGTAATCGTTCGGAGCGAATCCCGCATCGACAGCGGCCCGGCTGGCACCGACGGCCGCGCCGAGCTTGTCGGCGATACGCTCCAGAAGCTTGAAGTTTTCCCCCGATTGCATGCCCCTCCCACCGGAGATCACGATCTTTGCGGCTGTCAGGTCCGGCCGCGCGGATTGCGAAAGCTGCTCGCCCGTGAATGCCGAGATGGCCAGAGCCGGCGGCGGGGCGACGCTTTCGATGGGTGCCTGTCCGTTGGAGGCCACGGCGCCGAACGACGCGGGCCTCACGGTAATGACTTGCTTTTCGCCAGTGCTTTCAACGGTCTGCACGGCGTTGCCGGCGTAGATGGGCCGCTCGAATGTGCGCGGTCCCTTGACGGCGGTGATTTCGGAAATCTGCGCGACATCCAGCAGGGCGGCGACGCGCGGCGCGATGTTCTTGCCATCGGCCGTGGCCGGGGCGACGAAATCGGAGTAGCTCCCCATCAGCGAAACGGCGAGGTTCGCGACCTCCTCCGCCAGCCGGTGCCCGAGATGGGGCGCGTCGGCGACCAGCACCTTGCGCACGCCTTCCAGCTTGGCGGCAGCTTCGGCGGCGGCGGCACAGCCTTCGCCGGCGACGAGAATGTCGATTTCGGAATTCATCAGTCTGGCGGCAGTGAGCGCTTTGGCCGTTGCCGCGTTGAGCTGTGTATTGTTGTGTTCAGCCAACAGCAAAACGGACATGGATTAGAGCACTCCCGCTTCGTTCTTGAGTTTAGCGACCAATTCCTTGGTGCTACCGACCTTGATTCCGCCTTTACGCTTCGGAGGTTCTCCGGTATGCGTAACTTTCAACCTGGGGGCAGTATCCACGCCTAACCCTTTCAATTCCATTTCTTCCAATGGTTTCTTTTTTGCCTTCATAATGTTCGGTAATGAGGCATAACGCGGCTCGTTCAACCGCAAATCGGTGGTGACGACCGCCGGCAGATTGAGCGTCAGCGTCTGCAAACCGCCGTCCACTTCGCGCGTCACGGCGACCTTGCCGCCGTCCAGCACGAGCTTCGAGGCGAACGTGCCCTGCGGCCAGCCCAGAAGCGCGGCCAGCATCTGGCCGGTCTGATTGCAATCATCGTCGATGGCCTGTTTGCCCATGATGATGAGGCCCGGCGCCCTCACGCGCGGCGATCAGCTTGAGCACCTTGGCGACGGCCAGCGGCTCCAGCGTTTCGTCGGTTGTCACGAGAATGGCGCGGTCGGCGCCCATGGCCAGCGCGGTGCGCAGCGTTTCCTGCGCCTTCTGCGGCCCGACGGAAACGGCGATAACTTCGGCGGCCTTGCCGGCTTCCTTGATGCGCAGCGCTTCCTCGACGGCGATTTCGTCGAAAGGATTCATCGACATTTTGACGTTGGCCGTCTCCACGCCGGTGCCATCCGATTTCACGCGTATTTTGACGTTGTAGTCGATGACGCGCTTTACCGGGACTATGATTTTCATGTGTTCTCCGTCCCCCAGGAATGATTTGCCCGTCAATGTTCGCACTTGCGAAAAGAAAATACAATATCTTCGTGCAGGCGCGATATGGCACCAAGGATCAAGGGGATACGCCCGTGGCGCTTGGGAAAAATGAGGGTCTGGCAGGGGAGGCGGAGGCGCGTATACGTTCGTTCAGGGCTTCGGAACAGGCCGGCTATTGCGCGGTGCAAACGAAGGCGGCCCGCGAACTTCGCGCTCGGATTTGCGGCCAGGAAGGCGGTGCCAAAATAAAAACGCGGCGCTCAGAGGGCGCCGCGTTCGGTATCATGCCGGTATGTGGATTTACTTCAGCGGCCCGGCGCCAGACGTCGTGAGGTGATAGTTCAGCCGCGCGCGAACGGTGTAGAAATCGCGGTCCATGTCGTATGTCGTGATGAAACCGCCTTGCGGCTGGACGTTCTTTGCGCTGTCCGCGAACTCATAATATAGCCCTTCCAGGCCCACGCTAAGGTTCGGCGCCAGCTTGTGCTCAAGGCCACCGCCCGCGACCCAGCCCGTGGATACGTCGTAATTCTTCAAGCCATCCCACTGTACGAACGCTGCACCGCCGGTACCGTAGATGAGCGAGTTGCCAAAGGCATAACCGAGCCGGCCGCGCACGCTGGCGAGGTAGTCCGTTATATCGGCGCCGGTTTTGCTGAAATCACCTTCGACGCCGAGGACTATCTTCGACATCTGGTAATTGAAACCGAGTTGCACGCCACCCAACCCGGCATTGTCGATGTTCCGCGTCCGGGTATAGGACCCCAGAGACTCACGGGTCTCGTAATCCACGTCGCTGACGCGCTCAGCTGCGCCGTCTTCGAACGAGCCGCCGGCGTGGATGCCCAGGTAAAAGCCGGTCCAGCTCATCGCGGGGCGCACGCCGTCATCCTTCAGGCTGCCCGGGCCGCTATACAGATCGCCGGCATTGGCTGCGCTAAACGCGCCAGCGGCTGCGAGTATCGCGGCTCCGGCCAGAATGCTCTTCAAAGTTTTCATGTTCAGTCCCGCCCCCTCAGGTAAATGATTCAACGCACAGGAAAATAAGCCTGCGGGGCATATTGGAACACAGGCCGGAGGTTGACCGCGCCATTTTTATACAATCTTAGATATTTTGCGTTTTCAGCCCTTGGGGTGAGGTCTGAAAATACAGTGGCATATCAGTTGGATAGCCATCCGCAGAGGCAGCCGCGTTCGGTCCTGTTGTGCCCCGCAAGACATCAGTCAGATGAATTTGCCCTGCACAGGGAATAAAACCATCCGCAACGGAATGAGCAGCTTACGCCCCGCGCATCTGCGGATTTCCAGCCGCCGCCAACGTGAGCGCCCAACAAAAAACCCTCCGCTGAGGGAGGGTTTTCGCGTCTTCGCATTCCGGTCTATTTCAGCGATTGATCGTCGCCGGGGCGCGTATCGCTGACCGGCGGACCACGATGGCCGTCGTCCTCGTAAGCGCGCCGGTCTTCATCGCGCGGGCCGTCCCGGTCGTCATCGCGGCCGGCCGAGTCGTATCCGGGGCCGCCGTTACGCTCATCCGGGCCATACCGCCGGTCGCGTTCGCCATAGTAATAGCCGCTGTGTTCGCCGCGGACCCCTTCCTCGCGGTAGCCATTGGCAAGGCGGCGGTGGCCAAATTCGGGGATCACGCCCTGGATGGAGCGGCGGCAGAATTCGCTGACGTCGCGGCCGTTCTCCTCAAGGCAGCGCACGGCCTCGCCACGGCCCGGCGGCACACCCTGGCAGAGGCGGTGATAGTCGGCCTCGCATGCCCGCATGGCGGAGGCGACATTGAACGCCCTTTCGCAACGGGGGCTCAGTTCGCTCTTGAACGTGGACAGGCACTGCACAAGCCGGCCGCCATCGCCCTGCTGCACGCTGGGGCAAAAGCGGCTGTACTCCTCGTGACAGGCATCCATCATTTTATAGAGCGGGGCGCCGAATTCTCCGGCGTGGGCGGACAGGGTGCCGGCGCCGAACAATGCGGCAGCGGCCATTATGGTTTTTATTGTTGTACGCATTGGCAAAGTCTCCACGGGATTGCATGACAGGAGTAGAATCACACTAAAGCTAAAACCGGGCCAGATCCAGGCAGAAAAAGGGCAGTCTGTAACATTCAGAGTCTTGCCGCTGTTAATCTGCCGTTCATTTTCTCCTTGATGCACAATCATTTCTTCTTAAACCAAGGTTAATTCCGGCCCGCCAACGCCCGCATTCGCGTCAACACCATCTTTGCCATGATCACGCATTTTTGTATGCGGCGCGAACCTTTCCGGCCGCCAATAAGGTTAGCGTAAGCTGACCGTGCTCTGATCGCGCCGTGTTTCGATAGACGTCCCAGGTCAACCGGCTGGCACAGGCCCATCAAAGAGATATCATGAGCGCGGAATCCTCCATCGCATCGCGTCTGGCATTCATGGCCATCGACCGCGAAACCATCGCGACCCTGCGGGAAAACAGGGACTTCATTCTCAGCATGATGCCGGGCATTCTCGACCGGTTTTACGACCACGTGAGCAAGTTCCCCGAGACCAGCCGCTTCTTCAAAAACCGCGATCACATGATGCAGGCCAAGCAGGCGCAGATCCGGCATTGGACCATCATCGCCGAAGGCCGTTTCGACGAAACCTATGCGGCCTCCGTCACCAAGATCGGCGAGACCCACAACAAGCTCGGCCTGGAAACCCGCTGGTACATCGGCGGCTACAGCCACCTCATGTCGATGATGGTCGAGGCAGTGGCGCAAAAAATGCCGTCTGGCCTGTTCGACCGCAGCGGCGAGCACAAGACCAGGCTGCAAGCGGCGCTCATCAAGGCCAGCCTGCTGGATATGGACTTCGCCATCGCCGTCTACCTGGACGCCCGCCAGCGCGATTACAACGCCCTGCTGGAGCGTGTCGCCGGCGATTTCGAACGCGGTTTCGGCGGCGTCTTCAGCGCGCTCAACACCACGGCCGGCTCCCTGCGCAAGACGTCGGAGACCCTGACCACCACGGCGCAGGGCGCTTCCAACCGGGCCAACTCCGTCGCGTCGGCCGCAGAGCAGGCATCCACCAACGTGCAGACCGTGGCCGCCGCCGCAGAGCAGTTGTCGGCGTCGGTGCGGGAGATCGGCGGGCAGGTCGAGCAGTCCAAGAACGTCAGCCAGCAGGCGCTGGAAAACGCCGAGGTCACTTCCGCCAAGGTCGCCCAGCTCATGGAGGCCACCCAGAAAATCGGCGACGTGGTCAACCTCATCAACAACATCGCGCGGCAGACCAATCTCCTCGCCCTCAACGCCACCATAGAAGCGGCCCGCGCCGGCGAGATGGGCAAGGGCTTCGCCGTCGTGGCGCAGGAAGTCAAGGTGCTGGCCGACCAGACCGCCGCCGCCACCGGCGACATCAGCGTCCAGATCGAATACGTGCAGCGCTCCACCTCCGAAGCCGTGACCGCCATCCGCCGCATCGGTGAGATCATCCACTCCATGTCGGAAATCTCCTCGACCATCGCCAGCGCCGTGGAGGAACAGGGCGACGCCACGCGGGAAATCGCCCGCAGTGTCAACGAAGCCGCCATCGGCACGCGCGAAGTGTCGTCCAACATCTTCGGCGTGTCCCAGGCCACGGACGAAACGGGCAAGGCGTCCAATGACGTGCTGGCGTCGTCCGACAGTCTCGCCGGTCAAGCGGCCCAGGTGCGTGTCGAGGTCGATAAATTTTTGACCGCCATCCGCGCCAAGATCGCGGAGGGAGCGTCTCACGCGGCCTGAGTGCCCTGCCCCGCCCTTGCTGCCTTGTCTCGGCTTTTAGTCGAAGCCCTGACGGGTTGGCCGTGCGTTTGATCCCAGGATATATCAATTAAGCCATGGCGCGCGGCCGGTGGCGCCGTATTATTACGGCGCGTGCCGCCTTGCCACGCTCACGAATACTATGCGCGGAACCGGAGGCGGCAGGTTGACGGCCGCCGGGCTGACATGCCAAGCTCCGGTCACTCCATCGAAATCGAATCCGGGATCGAGAGCCGTGAAACCGGAACGCCTAGGAAATCCCCCGTGCTGATCGCTCTTCTGGCGGACATTCACGCCAACCGGCAGGCGTTCACGGCCTGCCTCGCCAGGGCGCGCGAGCATGGGGGCCGATCGATTCGTGCTGCTCGGCGATTATGTCGGCTACGGCGCCGATCCGGCGTGGACGGTCGAGACCATCATGGAGCTGGTCGGCGGACGGCGCCATCGCTGTCCTCGGCAACCACGACGGCGCGATAGGCAATCCGCGCGACCATATGCAACACCGGACGCGCGAAATCGTCATCGAATGGACGCGCGGCCAGCTCGGCATCGAGGAGCGCCAGATTCCTCGCCGATCTGCCGCTGACGCGTCAGCGACGACGACCGCCTCTACGTGCACGCCGACGCCAGCGCCCCGCCGATGGAACTACATCACCGATGCCGTCGAGGAGGCCGCGCGCAGCATGATGCGCCACCGAGCGCAGCGGGTAACGTTCTGCGGCCACGTCCACAAGCCCGCCATTTACGGCGCTGTCGGCCACGGCGAAGATGACGTCGTTCACGCCGGTCACCGGCGCGCCCGTGCCGCTGCTCGGCTGGCGGCGCTGGCATGTGGTGCTCGGCTCGGTCGGCCAGCCGCGCGACGGCGATTTCCGCCGCGTCTTACGCCATGTTCGACACCGCCAAGGGCGAAATCACCTTCCAGCCGCGTCCCCTACGACATTGAAGCGCGCAGCCGCGGCCATCCGGCGCAACGGCCTGCCGCCTGGTTCGCCGAGCGGCTTTTCCGAGGGCAGGTAACGGATCGCATGGTCAAGCCGCGTCTCGAACAAGGCTCCACCGTGGACGGCTTCCTCATTGAGGAACTGATCCACAAGGGCGGCATGGCGCGGCTGTGGCGCGTGTCGAAGCCCGGCTAGGCAACATGCCGCTGCTGATGAAGGTGCCGATCCTGGCCGACGGCGAAGACCCGGCCGCCATCGTCAGCTTCGAGATGGAGCAGATGATCCTGCCGCGCCTCACCGGCGTGCATGTGCCGAAATTCGTGGCGGCGGGCGATTTCGCCGTGCAGCCCTACATCGTCATGGAGCGGATCCAGGCGAAATCGCTGTTGACGCGGCTGCCGGAACTGCCGCTGCCTTATGAGGAGGTGGCGGACATCGGCGTGAAAATCGCCACCGCGCTCGACGCCCTGCACCGCCAGCACGTCATTCATCTCGACATCAAGCCCAGTCGAATGTCATCATCCGCACCTACCGGCGAGGCGGCGCTGATCGATTTCGGCCTGTCGCATCACGACCAGCTGCCCGATCTGATGCAGGAGGAATTCCTGGCTGCCCTACGGCACCGCGCCCTACATGGCGCCGGAGCAGCTCCTCGACGTGCGCAACGATCCGCGCAGCGATCTGTTTTCGCGCTGGGCGTGCTGCTGTATTTCTTCTCGACCGGCGTGCGCCCGTTCGGCGACAGCGAAGCGCATGCGCGGCATGCGCCGCCGGCTGTGGCGCGACCCTGTGCCGCCGCGCACGCCTGCAGCCGGATTATCCGCCGTGGCTTCAGGAAATCGTGCTGCGCTGCCTGGAGGTGCAAGCCGGCCTGGCGCTATCCGACCGCCGCGCAACTCGCCTTCGACCTCAGCAACCACGAGCCAGATCAAGCTCACCGCGCGCTCCGAACGGCTGCGCCGCGACTCCTGGGCCACCGTGATGCGGCGGCGCTTCAACACCGATTACTCCGCGCCCGCCGCTCAGACGCACGCTGAAGTCGCGCTGTCGCGTCGGCGCCGATCGTGGCCGTGGCCGTCGATCTTCCGAGGGCGCGGAGGACATCACCGACGACGCTGCGCGCCGCCGCTCAGCGCACGCTGAAAACGCTGCCGTCGGCGCGGCTCGCCTGCGTCAACGTGCTGAAGCAGAGCCGTATCGCGCTCGACACCACGCTCGACGAGGAGGGCCACAACAAGCATGTGGACCGGCTGGTGGCGCTGAAATACTGGGCGGCGCCGCTGAAGCTGGCCGAGGATCGCGTGACCTTCCACGTGCTGGAGGCGGTCGATCCGGCGTCCACCATCGCTCGGACTATGCGGAGAAGAACCGCGTCGATCACATTCTGATCGGCGCGCGGCAAAGTTCGCTGCTGCGCACGCTGCTGGGCAGCGTGTCGGCGAAAGTGGCGGCGGAGGCGACGTGCACCGTGACCATCGTGCGTCCGCCGCGCGATGGCAAAGCGGCGGGAGCTGAGGAAGCGCCCGCTCCAGCGCCGTCCACCGGGACTGACGCTTCCGGGACGGCATCCACGTCCGCCTAAGCAGTTACCCGCTGGCCGCTCTTTGCTTTTTCACCATTTTTTGCTGAGCCAAATAAATTCCGCCCGCCATAGAAGGACACAGCCATGCTGTCCCTGATGCTCAACGGCTTCGCACTCGCGGTCATCGCCATGCTGACTGCGGCAACCCTCACGAAATTTCGCGATGTCAGGCAAGCGGCCCGCTGGCCGAAAACCGCCGGGCGGATCGTCAAATCGAGGACGGAAGCTCGCACCATCGTGAGCAACATCACCCCCGGCGCTCCCTCCGGTCCGGGCGGCCGGCGCGGCAGCGCCACCGCCGGAATCCGCAATTTCGCCGCCATCGCTTTCGATTACACCGTCGATGGCAAGCACCATACCGGCACGCGCGTCAGCGTTGGCGACGATACCGGCAATACCAGCGTCGCTGAGACCCTGGCCCGCTATCCGATGGGCAAAAAAGTGGACGTTTTCTACGATCCCGCCAATCCGGGCCGCTCGGTTCTGGAGCGCAGCCTGCCGGAAGGCGCGTTCGAGTTCATGGTCCTGCTCATCGTCTTCCTCGCGGTCGTGGACATCGCCATGAATTTGAGCATCGGGCCGGTGGCAGACTTCGTTACCGGCCTGATCCCGGTCAAGCGCTTCGCCGGAATGTCAGCATTCCTCGGGCTTATGGGGATTTTCGTCCTCCTTTTCGCCGTGACGCTGCAACGCCAGATTGCCGCGACCGCCACATGGCGTCCCGTCGAGGCGAAAATCATCGATCCGGGCAATCATCCCGAATTGGCGGCCGGGCTCGACCGTCCAAAATTGTGGACCGTCTATCAGTACGAAATCGGCGGCACCGTTTATACCAGCGACAACGCTGGCTCCGGCGAGGCCGCGAGAGGCTATTTCGGCAAAACGTTTTTTGGTTTGACGCCGCCAATGCGCCCCGATCCGCGCGCGGGCCAGACGATCACCATCTATGCCGATCCCGCAAACCCGGCGCGCTGCGTCAGGAGCCGCGGCTATGGCGGGTTCATACTCCTGGCGCTCGCGGCATCCGTCCTGTTCGGCGCCGCGGTGTATCTTGGCGTTTTCGCCTGAGCGGCATTAGCGGAGTCACCCCTTGCGCGCCGTCCCCGCACCGTAACCGGCGATAACGGCGGCGGTCAGCAGCGCCAGGCCGGCCTGCCAGAACGGCACCATCCAGAACTCGAACTTGGTTGCGTCCGCCAGATTGAACGCCGGCGTCGCGCCGAGCAGCATCCCCATCACCTGGCACAGCAGGAAAAACACGCCGAGCGTGCCGGGCAACGCGGCTCATCCAGTACACAGCGGCATTAAGCCCCGCAGAACGCCCCAGAGCCAGGGCCGCAAGCCGCAGCACCAGCGCCGCCCCCGCCGCCGCGACGCCGGCCCAGAGCAGCGGCTTCATATACGGCATCATCGCCACCATCATATCGAGCATGAAGGCTTTCATCGTCTCTTCCTCCCCCTGAAGTGTCTCGCGTGCACGGACTATGCGGGTTGCGCCGCTTGCTTGTCATGTTTCACACAGGGATGATACTTCGCTTTATTCAAATATTGCAATGTGATATATCTTGGCCATCCGGGGCAGTGCCGGCGGCGTTATGGATTTGATCGCCTGATTTGCCGGCCGCCCCTGGAATGGGACCGGAAACACGGGAGGAATAAGCATGAAAAAGATCGCGATTTCATTGGCGGCACTCGTTGCGGCGGCCGGTATTGCCGCCTCTGCCAACGCCGCCGGCATGGCCGACATGGTGGGCAAGTGGAAGTGGACGGACTTCACCGTCGAATGCAAGGAAGGCGGCGCCAACGGCATGTCCTGCCTCGTCATCGACGGCCCCAAGAACAAGGGCATGGAGATGGTGCAGTCGAAGCTCGAAGCCAAGGGCACGGATTTCGTCGGCAAGATCAAGCATCCGGCCTCCGGCGACGTCTACAACACTAAAATGTCGCTGAAGGACGCCAACACCTGGACCATGGACGGCTGCACGGATGCCGGCGTCTGCGCCAAGGGCGAGTTTACGCGGATTAAGTAGGCGCGGGCGTTCGCCTGGCAGTTCAATCATTGGCGCGCCGGATGGGAGATGTCCGGCGCGCTTTTATTTTGCGCCTTCGAGTTCGGAGCGGGTTGCGGAGATTGCCGTGAGCCCCGCCGCACACAAGCATGCTACCGTGCTCGGACGCGTCAAGGATAAACCCTTCGGGCGCGCTAAGGAGCGCGTCCTTGACCCCTCCTGCGCGCGGTAGCATTCAACTTGTGCATGGCCGGGACGAAGCGGCTGTCTTGGAAGTCAAGCGTTTTGCCATGATTTTTGGTCCCTGACGATGGCGTTGAGAATGGTCAGCAGCTTACGGGCAACGGCAATGAGTGCCACCATCTTGGGCTTTCCGGCTGCCACGAGGCGGTCGAAGAAGGCTTTCAGGATGGGGTTGTGCCGTTTGGCCACCTGGGCGCCCATGAACAGAACCGTGCGGACCACGCCGCGCCCGCCGCCAATGAGGCTGCGTCCCCGCCATTGGCCGGACTGCCGGGTGAATGGTGCCAGCCCGGCAAGGGCAGCGATCTGCTTGCGGGAAAGCGTGCCAAGCTCGGGCAGCAACGCGACCAGTGTGCTGGAAATCACCGGGCCTACACCGGGAACCGATGTGAGCAGTTCCTCCTTCTCCCGCCAAGCGGGACAGGAACGTATCGCATCATCAATATCGCCGTCAGCGCTTGATAGTTCTTTCTTCAGCGCCGTGATCAACCGCTCGATGCTCTTCTTGAGGCTGCTGGTTCTGGCCCGCTGCAAACGCTGGCTCTCGGCTCCGATCATCTCGACGATCTGCCGCCGCCGGGCCACCAGATCGGCCAGCAGTTGCGTGGCGTCATCCGGTACGGCTCGCGGTGCAAGCTTCACCGCCTCGGCAAAATGCGCGATAACGGCGGCGTCGATGGGGTCCGTCTTGGCCCGCTTGCCCAGAGCCTTGGCGAAAGCGCGGACCTGGGCAGGGTTGACCACGGCAACCGGCAAGCCGGCCGCCGCCAGCGCCGCGGCGGCAATGGTCTCGTATCCGCCGGTGGCTTCCAGCGCCACAATATGCGGCATCAGACCCTTCAGCCGGGCAGTGAGCTGGTCCAAACCGGCGGCATCACGCGCCACCGCGAAGGTCTCCCCGCTGGGACGCAGGGCGATATCAAGCTTCTGTTTCGATACGTCAATACCAACAATAATGCTTTCCATGGTGACCCGTCCTTGCATAATCGGGCTCGCATTGCGGCCCCGGCGGCTGTTCGGGTTCGATGGAATAACGGGCGGGGTGCCAGGCTTCGTCACGGTCTTCAGAGACCAAGGAATGACCGGACTCCCGCCCGTAACCGCGCTCATGAGAATGCCAGAGTCGGCTGGGGGAAAGTTACAAGGAATGGCTCCCCGGCCGAACAAAGGAATGCAACCTGCATACAGGCAGGCCGCGAGGGCAGTGCGAGACGGATAGGTTGCTCGCTGAAAATTTGAAAGAGGCTTTTATATTGCGCCCCATCCCCCGCGCGATTCCGCTGCAAAACCGCTAAAAACACACCGCCCGGCCTTGCAAGCGCCGGCTTATCGACATAGCTGTTGCATCGGACCGGCATGGCTGTTGCGTGCCGATTCCCGAGCGGCCTTCTCGCGCTGCGGAAAATGCTCGAAGTTCCAGTTTCCATGCGGAGGGTTCCATGTCCGGCGGCCACCATCGTCTTGTCATCATCGGTTCGGGTCCGGCGGGCTATACCGCCGCCATCTACGCCGCGCGCGCCATGCTGAGCCCCGTGCTGATCCAGGGCATCCAGCCCGGCGGCCAGCTCACCATCACCACCGACGTGGAGAATTACCCCGGCTTCGCCGACGCCATCCAGGGCCCCTGGCTCATGGACCAGATGCGCGATCAGGCCGTGCGCATGGGCACGGAGATCGTCACCGACACCATCGTCGAGGTGGATTTCACCCGGCGCCCGTTCACGCTCAAGGGCGACGGCGGCGACGCCTACACCGCCGATGCCGTCATCATCGCCACCGGCGCCCAGGCGCGCTGGCTCGGCCTGCCGTCGGAGCAGAAATTCAAGGGCTACGGCGTGTCGGCCTGCGCCACCTGCGACGGCTTCTTCTACCGGGGCAAACACGTGCTGGTGGCCGGCGGCGGCAATACGGCGGTCGAGGAAGCCCTGTTCCTGACTAATTTCGCCGAAACCGTCACCATCGTGCACCGGCGCGGCGAGTTCCGGGCGGAGAAAATCCTCCAGGAGCGGCTGCGGAAAAATCCCAAGATCAGCATCCTGTTCGACACCACCGTTGAAGAGGTCATCGGCAGCGAGAATCCGCCCAGCGTCACGGCGGCGCGGCTCAAGAACGTCAAGACCGGCGAAACCTTCGACAAACCCGTGCACGGCATTTTCGTTGCCATCGGCCACGCGCCCGCCACGGAGGTGTTCAAGGGTAAGGTGGGCATGAAGCCGAACGGCTATGTCATCACCGTGCCCGGCACCACGGCGACGGACGTCCCCGGCGTGTTCGCGGCCGGCGACGTGACCGACGAAACCTACCGGCAGGCGGTGACGGCGGCCGGTATGGGCTGTATGGCCGCACTGGATGCGGAAAAATTTCTCGCAACCTTGGAATAATGCCGTCACACTGCGAATGATATAGCGTAACTGGCGTCAGCGATTCCAACCGGCGGAGATCGCTGAGCCATCCGCGTCAATGGAGCGTTTTCCGTCTTGCGAGCCGGAATGCGCTCTTAGTTTTTTTGTTATCCGGTGCTTTCTATGAATGTGCGCCAACCAGCTTCAACCGTGAACACTGATATGGACTGGGACAAACTCCGAATTTTCCATCTCGTTGCCGAGGCCGGCAGCTTCACCCATGCCGGCGAGCTGATGAACATCAGCCAATCGGCCGTGAGCCGGCAGGTCAGCGCCCTGGAGCGCAAACTCAAGGTGTCGCTGTTTCACCGCCACGCGCGCGGCCTGATTCTCACCGAGCAGGGCGAACTGCTGTTCCGCACCACGCAGGAGGTGTTCACCAAGCTCGCCAACACCGAAATCATGCTGTCCGACAGCAAGGACCGGCCATCGGGCGAGCTGCGGGTGACGACGACGCTGGGCCTGGGCACCGGCTGGCTGACCCCGCGTCTGGCCGATTTCATCAAGCTCTACCCCGACATTCAGCTCAAGGTGCTGCTGTTCGACGACGAGCTGGACCTGACCATGCGCGAGGCCGACGTGGCCATCCGCTTCTCCGAGCCGACGCAGAACGACCTCGTGCGCCGCAAGCTGTTCACCGCGCATTACCACGTCTACGCCTCGACGGAGTACGTGAAGAAGTACGGCAACCCCAAGAGCTTCACCGATCTGGGCAACCACCGCGTGCTCACCTATGGCGGCGTGCCCAACATCCTCAAGCAAATCAACACGCTCGAATTCGTCGCCCGCAATGGCCACGGCCTGCGCGAGCCGGTTTTGCGCGTCAACAATGTCTACGCGCTGATGCAGGCTGTACTCGCCGGCATCGGTCTGGCGGTGCTGCCGGATTATGTGGCGCGCGATCAGTCCGAACTGGTGGAGGTGTTGAGCGACGCCGACATGCCGGTGCTGGACACCTATTTCGTCTATCCCGAGGACATGAAGAACTCCAAGCGCGTGCAGGTGTTCCGGGATTTCCTGATCGCCAAGGCGCGCGAGTGGTCGTTCTGAGCGTCCGCCGCCTTTGCATTCAATTTGAAATAGTTTCTCCCGCTTAGCGGAAATTTTACGGCTTATGGGTATATCCTCGATTAGATTTCAATCGAGGGTTGACGATGTATTTCAAGCTGAGCATCAGAACCAGGCTCTTCATCATCCTGGGTCTCCTGGGCCTCGTTCCCGTCGTCGCCGCCATTCTGACGCTGCGCGCGGTGAACCAGCAGCACGTGGCCGAGGAGGAATCCCACAAGGCCATGAGGAACACCCTCTATCTTGAGCGTATGAATACCCACCTTTATGCCGTTGTGGTCGAAAACCGCGGCATTTATCTTTCGGCCGAAGGGTGGTCGCGCACCAAACAGTTCGTCGATAGCCTGGAGGCGCACCTTAACGCCATCATAGAACTCGCCGCCCAGTGGCAGAAAGACCTCGTCCGCACGCCAACCAACAGCGAGGTAGCGCTCGCCAAAGACCTCGAAAGAACCATCGTCTATCGCAAGGAAATTATCCGCATAGCCCGGACATCCACACCCGCGGAGGTGAGGGCCTTCGGTTTTACCCCAGAAAACGTGAGGATCCGGGAGGAGTTGAACGCGAGCCTGAAGCAGGTGGCGATTGAGTACGAAAAGCTTATGACCGAACGCTCGGCCATCGCAGAAGCCGCAGGCGAGCGTGTGCTAACGGTCATCCGCTGGTCGGTGGCGGTGTCCATGCTGGCGCTGATCGCCGGCCTCGTCATCGTCCAGCTTCGTTTCGCCCGCCCCATCGTGGCCCTGAAATCGAGCATGTTGGCAATCGCCTCCGGCGACCGGGACGCGCCAATCCCCAGCCTCGAACGCGGCGACGAACTCGGCACGATGGCCAGAGCCTTGCGGGATTTCAAGAACGCCTTCGAAGAGGCTGAACGCGAGCACGTGCAGGCAGAGCACGAAAGCGGCATGCAGCAGGCACAGAAGGACCGCAAAAGCGAAATGCACAGCATCGCGACCGCATTCGAACACGCGGTCGGCTCCATCGCCAACGGCGTTGCCACCGCTTCCGCCGAACTGCACAAAACCGCAGAGCAGCTCATTTCATCCGCCAAGGACACCAACGACCAGTCGCTGATCGTGGCGGCGACCTCGGAAGAGGCGTCGGGCAATGTGGCGAACGTGGCCAGCGCGGCGGAGGAACTGGACCAGTCCGTGCGCGACATCGCCGAGCGGGTGCACCGCTCGAACGCCATGGCCAGCAAGGCGGCGGGCGAAGCCGAGAGGACCACCGGCGAGGTGCGGGAACTGGCCAAGGCAGCCGAGCAGATCGGCGGCATCGTGCAGCTTATCAACAACATCGCCTCCCAGACCAACCTGCTGGCCTTGAACGCCACCATCGAGGCGGCGCGCGCGGGCGAGGCTGGCAAAGGCTTCGCCGTGGTGGCCCATGAGGTGAAGGCGCTCGCCCAGCAGACGGCCAAGGCAACCGAGCAGATTTCCAGCCAGATCTCCGGCATCCAGACCTCCACCCAGCAGGTGACGTCCACCATCGCCAGCATCGCCGCGACCATCAAGGACGTGGACACAGTTACCGCCTCCATCGCCACCTCCGTCGAGGAGCAGGGGGCGGCGATGCAGAAAATCGTCAAGAACGTGCATCAGGCGAGCACAGGCACGGCCGGCGTGGCCGGCAGCATCGCCAATGTGCAGCGCACGGCGGAAGGCTCCAACGCCTCCGCCAACGAGGTTCTGAACTCTGCGCGCGACCTGGCGGTGCAGTCCGAGGTGCTGCGCGGCGAGGTGGACAAGTTCCTCAGCAAGGTGCGCACCGCCTGCTAAGCTGAAATCACAGCGTCTTTTTACGGGCTCGCGGTTCCGCCGCGGGCCTCATTTGCTGTGCCGCTGTGCACCGCCGCCTTGCCCCCGCGACAATTGAGTCAATATTATTTCCGCGAGTGGAACGGCATAATCCATAAGGGTGGAAATCTGCGGCGGGTAAAGCTTGATGAGTGCTCCGGGACGCAAGGAATTTTTCTATTCTCGCATCTATACGACCTTCATCGGGGGCCTGGCTCTCCTGATTGGAAGTCTGTTCATTTGGGGGTCGCTGGGCCATTTCCTCGGCCTCACCACGATTCGCTTCGAGGGAGCCCAGACCGGGACGCCCTATGTGCTGGCGGGCATATTTATCGCCGGCGCCGCCTGCGTGGCGTTCGGCATCCGGTTCCTGCGCAGGAGCTGCGACCGCCGGCCGGCCGTCGTGGTGGATCGCGACGGGCTGCTCTACCGGGCCTGCGGCGACACGGTCATTCCCTGGCGCGAAATCCGCGCCGTGGAACTGATTAAGGACGACGACAATAACAGCATCGTCCTCACCCACGGGCCGCGTCAGTGCACCATGGCGATCGACGCGCGCTATCTCGCCAGCCTGTCGGGCAATGGCGGGAAAGACCCGATCTACAACGCCATCCTTGAGGCATGGCGGACACACGGCGGCAGCACCAGCAGCGCTTAAACGGCGCTGCCGGCCTTCTCCGTTACGCCTTTTCGCCGTCACCGCGCACCTTCGGCCCTGGCACCTGCGCGGCCGTGATGAGCGAATCGCGGATCTGCGCGGAGATATCCGACAGCACGCCCGGCGAGTGCGGCACCAGGATCGTGTTGGCTTCGCGACGACGCGCCGATCTCCTTCAGCGTGTCGAAATACTGGGTCATCAGCACCAGGTTCATCACGTCCTGCGGCGTCGAGCCGGGCACGCTGTCGGCGAACACCGTCACCGACTCGCGCAGGCCCTCGACGATGGCCTTGCGCTGGTCGGCGATGCCCTTGCCCTGCAGCGCCTTGCTCTGCGCCTCGGCTTCGGCGGCCTTCACCTTCAGGATGCGGTCGGCCTCGCCCTTTTCGGTGGCGGCGACGCGCATGCGCTGGGCGGCGTTGATCTCGTTCATCGCCTCCTTCACCTTGGCGTCCGGCTCGATGTCGGTGACCAGCGCCTTGACGATGTCGTAGCCGAACTCGTCCATGGTGTGGGACAGCTCACTCTTGACGGCGTCGGCGATCTCGTCCTTCTTCTCGAACACGTCGTCGAGCTTCATGCGCGGGCACGCGCGCGCGCACCACGTCGAACACGAACGACGTGATCTGCAGGTCGGAGTCGTCGAGCTTGTAGAACGCCTCGTAGACTTTCTCCGGCTTGACAAAATACTGCACGGCGACCGTCAGGTGGACGAAAACGTTGTCCTCGGTCTTGGTCTCGACCTTGCACGTCGAGCTGCTGCACGCGCAGATTGACGCTGACCGGCGATCGTGTTCGATAAGCGGAATTTTGACGTTCAGGCCCGGCCTGGCGACGCGGACGAACTTGCCGAAGCGCTGTATGACATCGGCGGACTGCTGCTTTACGGTGAACAGCGTGCTGTTCAACAGGAACCACGCCGCCAGCACGGCGATGACCGTTACGATCATCCAAGGTTGCATCGTTTAATCTCCCATTGGGTTCCGCCTGCCGCCCCATGACGCAATGCGTGGAGCAACTTTGGGGAACGTGGCTTAACATTGGCTGAATGGCGCATCAGCATTGTGACGCGCACATCGCCTGTACGTTGGCTTTCGGCGTGCCGCCGTTGTAGTATGGCGAGGCGCGAAGTTGCGATGGGTTAGGGGAATTCATTGGCCTGGAAAAATCTCTCTGAAACGGGTGCTGCCGAGCCGCCTTTGCCGCCACGCGGGGTCTATTGGGCGATGTGGCGCGGCTTACGCGGCCGTTGCCCCGCCTGCGGACATGGCCGGCTGTTCCCGCGCTACGTCAAACCCGCCGATGTCTGCCCCCATTGCGGCGAGGCGCTCCACCACCAGCGCGCCGATGACGCCCCCGCCTATTTCACCGTCTTCGTCACCGGCCATGCCGTGCTGGCAACGATGCTGTCCGTGGAATACGCCTACGCCCCGCCCCTGTGGCTGCACATGGCGATTTTCCTGCCGCTGACGCTGATCATGAGCCTGGTGCTGCTGCCCATGTTCAAGGGCGCCACCATCGGCCTGCAATGGGCACTGTACATGCATGGCTTCAATCCGCGCGCCGTGGCCGGCGAACTGCAAGAGGAACAACCGTTGTGATGGCGGACCGTACTCCCGGCCTGAGCCGCCGCATTTCCTACGCCATCGAGCGGGCGATGCTGGCCAGAGGCAAGACGCAGCGGGCGGCGCCGAATACGCGCCCGCGCGATGCCGCCACGCTGATCATCGTCGATACCGCTGGACAGGTTCCGCGCATCCTGATGGGCCGGCGCCATGCCGCGATGACGTTCATACCGGATGTCTACGTGTTCCCCGGCGGCGGCGTGGAGCCGGAGGATTACGAATATGCCCTGGAAAGCGACCTGAAACCCGCCGTCTCGGCCAAGCTGACCATCGGCATGCGGCCGCGCGGCGCGATCTACCGGGCGCGGGCTCTGGCGGTCGCGGCGCTGCGTGAGGCGTATGAGGAAAGCCGGCGTGAGTTTCTGCCATTATTGCGCGCTGGCGAAGCTGGCCGGCGATGTGCCCTCCTTCAGTTCGCTGCCGCTGGACCGGCTGACGCTGATCGCCCGCGCCATCACCCCGCCGTTCCAGCAGCGGCGCTTCGACACGCGCTTCCTGGCGGTGGACGCGCGCGGCGTGACGCTGTCGCCCAAAACCGACGGCGAATTGTCCGACATCGGCTGGCTGACCTTCGAGGAGGCGCAGACGCGCAACCTGCACATCATGACGCGCACCATTCTGGGCGATCTGGAGCACCGCCTGGAGTGCGGCGGTCTTACAATTCAGGCGCCCGCGGTTCCCATTTATTTCAAGCGGGGCTCCAGTTTTCAACGCCGTCTCATTTAAACGCGCGTTTTCCTTGACAGAGCGGCTGCGGTCGGTAACTTTCAGCCATCGCAAGCGGCCGCGTTTTGCTCAAGGATTTTGAAATGGCTAAGGCTACCACCACTAAGATCAAACTCATCAGCTCCGAGGGGACGGGGTTCTTCTATGTGACCTCGAAGAACCCGCGCACCAAGACCGAAAAGCTGGTGCTGAAGAAATACGACCCCGTCGTGCGCAAACACGTGGACTTCAAAGAAGCGAAAATCAAATAGCGTCTTCCACGCCCAGCATTCCCGCCACATCCAAAGCGCCTGCCCGCATGCGGGCGTTTTCATTCGCAACATGACGAGGCGAAAACCGGAACGCAGCGCACATTCTGTGCGTGAGCACCCGGCGAGCGCAGCGATGCCCCGTTTGCAGCCCGTCAAAATGTGAATGAAAGTGCCTGCACCGGGCGCTATTATTCACATCATGACGTGGCGAAAAGCGGGGTTCGCGAGCACCGGAGCGGAGCGCACATCAGTGCGTGAGCACCGGAAGCGCAGCGAATCCCGTTTTGCAGCCCGTCATGATGTGAATAATAGTGCCCGGATAATGGTCAGCCCCGCCAGCACTCGGTAGCGGGGTAGATCCGTGGAGCTGGGGGGCTGACCGCAAGTCATCGGCCAAAGAGGGCGTCGGCCAGATGACTTGTGACCGGGTTGGGCGGCAGTCACGAGGAGGCCACTCATGCCACGCAATTTCCGGTCTTTCCCGTAACGCCAGGAGATGCGGCGGACCTGGACATCACGGGGATGAGAAACTCTAGTCTAGCTGCGAACCAAAAGCAAAGTTTGCGCGGATGGTCGAACTGCAAGATCGGCGATCTGTGTGTAATCGCTTGATGCCGCCCTCCGGCTTTCCGCCTGCCTTTCCTATTCTATAAAAAACATCATAAAGTCATATGGGGTGTAAAAGCCAGCACTTCAACGATTTACGGTTAAGAGTTGAAGTGCTGCGAATCACCACCTCGCGTAACCTATGCGACATGATGCCGCACGCCCAGCCTCGCGAAGTTATCCACAATCCCAAGTTGCCATCGCTGCCCGGCATACCGCCCGCGCGAACTTCCGCGCAGCGAATCGCGCCGCGCGAGGTGGGTCGCGCCTTACGGCTGTCCGGCGAAATGGCGCACGGTTTCGAGGAAGTTGGAAATGGAGATCGGCTTGGAGATATAAGCCTCGCAGCCGCCCTCGCGAATGCGCTCCTCGTCGCCCTTCATGGCGAACGCGGTGACGGCCACCACCGGAATGGCGCGCGTGCCGTCGTCCTCCTTCAGCCATTTGATGACGTCCAGGCCGGAAACTTCGGGCAACTGAATGTCCATCAAAATCAGGTCGGGGTGATGCTGGCGCGCCAGGGCGATCGCCTCGATCCCGCTGCGGGTCTGAAGCGTGTTGTAGCCATGGGCTTCGAGCAGATCATGAAACAGCTTCATGTTCAGCTCGTTATCCTCAACGATGAGCACCTTTTTCGGCATAACGCCTCGGTGTAAAACTCTGATATGGCGGCTTGCCATTCTTGGATTATGGTATCTCATAACGCTTCACGCCATACCTTGTCGATGAGGGCCGCGAATAATTCACATTTGCGGCCGGCCAGCAACGAAGAATACCGCCACAAAGGTAAACAACTGTTTACCGGGGGCATTAAACTACCGGCCTTTTGTATTAAAGGTTAAGCCGGAACGGCACGGCAGGCGTGCGGCATTCAAGAATACCACCAAAGGGCGGGGCGGGACATGGCGAAAATCGCAGTCAATCAGGATCACGCGGCGGCGCTGGCGCTCGGCGCGTTGCAGTATCTGGCGGCGGACGAGGAACGGATGATGCGCTTCCTGGCGCTGTCGGGCTTTTCGGCGGAGACGCTCGTGGCCCAGGCCGCGCAGGCGGAGACACAGGCCGCCGTGCTCGACCATCTCTGCCAGGACGAGAGCGCGCTACTGGGCTTTTGCGAGGCGGCCGGCCATCAGCCGAGGGACATCTACATGGCGCTGAAGGTGCTCGACCCGCATTACGACATGTCGAACATCACCCTGCCGCCCTCCCGGACCGCGCGCCGGCCGTGAGACAGCCTTACCTCGGCGCGTGGGCCGCCTTCTTCGCATCAGCGGAGCACGGTGACGGCTTGAGGAACTCGATCTTCACCAGCTCGCCCTCGACGGCGAAGTTGCCATAGTCGATGGTCATCTTGCGGCTGACGCCGTTGGCATACAGCCGGTAGCCGATTTCATAATCCGGCAGAATGTCCCGCTTGGCGGGATCGAAATAGCTGATGGTGATGGGCCAGGAGGCGATACCGTCCAGCGGCTCGGCCTTCTCGATGGGTTTCAACTGCTTGTTGGCGCCCGGCGCCAGCACTTTCCCGATCACCGTGTTGGTGTGATAAATCTTGTCGCCCTGATCGAGGCCATCATACAGAGTGGCCTGGAGGAAAAACTGCCCGCGCGTGGCCGCATGCAGCACCGCCAGCGAATGCTGCGTCGGGAACATGATGTCGCCGGGCACGCGCATCTTGCCCTCCTTCGGCCGCTTCAGCGCAATGCGCATGGACTTCTTGCCGTCCCGCTGGGCATCGCCTTCGATGATCTCGGTCGTCTGCGCATTCATGGCCCGCGTCGAGTGAAAGCGCATGCGCTCGCCCTCACCGCTCTCCCAGCTCGACGTGCGCAGATCGGTGACGTTGCGCTTGCCGTTCCAGTCGGTGGAGGCGGTGATGAGCTTGGTGTTCTGCACGAAGCCTTCGCAGGGCGAGCCGGTGAATTCCAGGATCAGCAGCCCGTCGAACGCCGAGATGTTGGAGCCCGCCGAGCTTTTCGACAGCGTCATGTCGTAAATCGCCCGGTGGGGCATCAGCTCGATATGCGGCGCCGCCCCGCC
This sequence comes from uncultured Alphaproteobacteria bacterium, assembly GCA_963827885.1. Lineage (GTDB taxonomy): Bacteria > Pseudomonadota > Alphaproteobacteria > Rhizobiales > Rhodomicrobiaceae > CAWHDD01. The sequence goes on from CAWHDD010000005.1 coordinate 269,407, forward strand.
CGGCATCTGCGCGGCGGCCGGTGTGCCGGCGAACGCGGCCATAACGAGGAACAGAGCCGCCGGAAGGCGTGTGACCTGAGATATCATGAAATTTATAACCCGGTTGGCTTTAAAAGCTGCCTTTACATTGGTATCACTCATACGTCCAGCAAGGACGCCGGCAATTTCCCTTAACGATTAACACGGTCAGCTTAACAATGAGCCAGGATACGCCCATCGCCCGCCTGAAAGCCCTCGGCCTCGAATTGCCCAAGGCTCCCGCGCCTGCCGCCAATTATGTGCCCTTCATTCTGGAGGGGTCGCTCCTTTTTCTGGCGGGACAACTTCCGTACACTCCCGAAGGCGTCCTGATTTACCCTGGTAAAGTGGGTGAAAGCGTGACCCTCGAAGAAGCAAATCTCGCGGCGCGGCAATGCGCGCTGAATATTCTGGCGCAAATACAGGCGGCGCTGGGCGATTTGGGGCGCATCCGGCAGTTCGTGCGGCTGAACGGCTACGTCTCCGCCGCGCCGGATTTCACCGATACGCCGCTGGTGATGAATGGCGCGTCGGACCTGCTGTACGAGGTGCTGGGCGATGCCGGCCGGCATACGCGCGTGGCCGTCGGCGTTGCGTCGCTGCCCCGCCGGGCGGTGGTCGAGGTCGATGCCATCGTGGCTGTGAAATAGCGTGTTGAGCGGCGAATGGTACCGGCAGCCGGTCGCACATCGCGGCCTGCATGATCGCGCGCGTTGCGTGATCGAGAATACGCCGGCCGCGTTCGAGGCGGCGATTGCCGGCGGCTACGGCTTCGAATGCGACGTGCAGGAAGCGGCGGACGGCGAGCCGATGGTGTTCCACGACGAGACGCTCGACCGGCTGATGCAGGCCAGCGGCCCGGTGAAGGCGCGCACCGCCGCCGAGCTGATCGCCCTGCCCTACAAGGAAACCAGCGACCGCATGCTGCGCCTCGGCGATCTGCTGGCGCTGGTGGCGGGGCGCACGCGGATTTTCCTGGAGATCAAGAGCGATTGGTCGGGCGATGGCCGTTTCGCCGCGCGCATCGCCCGGACCCTTGCCCGCTACAACGGCCCCATCGCGGCGATGTCGTTCGACCCGGACCAGCTCACGGCCTTCCGCGCCGCCCTGCCCGAGGTGCCGCGCGGTCTGATCGCCACCCGCTTCCGCCGCGCGCATTGGCCATGGCTGAACTTGCGGCGCCGGCTGTATCTGACGTCGCTGCTGGCCTGCCGCACCGTCAAGCCGCAGTTCCTGTGCTACGACATCCGCCACCTGCCCTCGCCCGAACCGCTCATCGCGCGTAAGCTGGGCGGCCTGCCGCTGCTGGCCTGGACCATCCGCACGGAGGCCGATATGCGGCGCGCGGCGCGCTGGGCCGATGGCATCGTGTTTGAAGGCTTTCATCCAAGCGGCTGGCAGGCGCGTAATGGCGCTGCGGATGGCCGTTGAAAGCGTGGGATATGGGCGATATGGAATTGGCCGCCGTGAGGGTGGCGGGCAGCATGGCCGAAGTGCCGGCGGAAGCCTGGGACGCCTGCGCCAACCCGCATGCGGCGCTGTACAACCCGTTCCTCGCCCACAGCTTCCTCGCGGCGCTGGAGGCCAGCGGTTGCGCCACGCCCGCCACCGGCTGGGCACCGCGCCACCTGCTGCTGGAGAACGCCGCCGGCGAACTCATGGGCGCCATGCCACTCTATCTGAAGTCCCACAGCCTCGGCGAATACGTCTTCGACCACGCCTGGGCGGACGCCTACATGCGCGCCGGCGGCCTGTATTACCCGAAATTGCAGGCCGCCGTCCCCTTCACGCCGGTCACGGGCCGCCGCCTGCTCTGCCGCGACGCCGCTAGCGCGGCCGTCATCGAGCCGCTGCTGCTGCGCGCCGCCATGGAACTGGCGAAGGCCGGCGATGTCTCGTCGCTGCACGTGACCTTCCTCACGGAGGCCGAATGGCAACGCTGCGGCAAGGGCGATGTGCTGCGGCGGACCGATCAGCAATTTCACTGGCTGAACCAGGGGTACGCCACATTCGACGATTTCCTGTCGAGCTTCGCCTCGCGCAAACGCAAGGCCGTAAAGCGGGAGCGGCGCGAGGCGCTGGCGAACGGCGTGGAAATCGAGTGGCTGACCGGCGGCGATATCCGCGAGGCCCACTGGGACGCCTTCTTCGCCTTCTACATGGACACCGGCAGGGCGCAAATGGGGCCAGCCCTATCTCAACCGCGCATTCTTCAGCCTCGTCAGCGCCAGCATGGCAGACCGCATCCTGCTGGTCATGGCCAAACGCGGCGGCCGCACCATCGCCGGCGCGCTGAATTTCATCGGCGGCGACACGCTTTACGGCCGCTATTGGGGCTGCGTCGAGGACCAGCCCTGCCTGCATTTCGAGCTTTGCTACTACCAGGCCATCGAGTTCGCCATCGCGCATAAGCTCGCCCGCGTCGAGGCCGGCGCGCAAGGGGAACACAAGCTGGCGCGCGGCTACCTGCCGCAAACCACCTACAGCCTGCATTATCTGCGTCACCCCGGCCTGCGCCGCGCAGTGGCCGATTTCCTGCGCCATGAGCGCGCGGCGGTGGCGGAGGAGCAGCGGCAGTTAACGGAACTGGCGCCGTTCAAGAAGCGCGGCGAGCAAGAGATGTGACGCCAAATCCCGCTGATTGCTTCCCTGAAATGGCGATGGAGGCAACGGATGCCCCGCCGCACACCAGCATGCTACCGTGCTCGGACGCGTCAAGGCCAAGCCGCCTTGAGCCCCGGAGGGGCGAAGGAGCGATTGGGCGAAGCACAGAGCGACGACTGCTAAGACTCCGGTGCTTCGCAGCCTTGACCCGTCCTGCGCGCGGTAGCATGTCGCTTTTGCAAGGCCGGGACGAGGAATGGCAATCCGGCCGAACAAGGAATGAACCCTTGGGGCAGTGAAGGCGGCAGGCGCGGCACTTGTGGCGGCCGCCGGCCAGTTGCTTACACACCGGAGCCCCGCGCCAACGTATTGAGCGGCGGAGCGGCGAAGGAGCGCCGAAGGCCGTTTACGGCCGTCTTGCATAAACTCGCGCAGCACAGAGCGACGATAACTTAAGACTCCGCCAAACAAATCAACCTTCTTAGCCTTTCACGGAATGGAAGCGATCAAGCGCACCGGGCAAAACAGGAAGCCCCTGCTCATCAAAAATGCTCCAGCCAGTAACCGCAGCCTCGTGGCGCGGAAACTGGCTGGCACGGCCGGCGGTATTCTGGTGCTGGCGCCTACTCGCTGCCCCCCGACAGCGGGATTTTCACCTGCACCGTGCCGGCGTGGTTCTCGCCGCCGCCGTTTTGCAGCGACAGGCCGTATTCCGCCGAAATCGTCATGCCGCTCGCAAGCTTGGCATCCGCGCCGAGCTTCAGGAACGCGCCCCGCCCCATGGGATCGCTGGCCGCGACGGTCACGGCATGGGCGGTGTTATTCACGAGCTGCGCCGTGATATCGCCGGACGACGTATTGAAGAAGTCCTGATAGCCCGCCTCGACGAAGGCCTTCACCGGCCGGGCGCCGCCGCTGAGGCTGGTGGACGCCCGCAGACGCGCATCCCAGAAGCCGGTTTCGATTTCGCGGCTGTTGTAATGCAGCGCCAGCACGTCCGCCGCCTCGGTGATGCCGCCGATGGTGGACGTGATGTAGCCGACGCGCGCGCCGGGCGTCAAGGCGAGTGAGCCGAGATGCAGCGTCGTGCCCGCGCCAATCGCCGTGCTCCACTGGTCGCTGTCCGCCTTGGCCGTAGCCCGGACAGGGCCGAAGCCGGTCTGGCGGTGCATGTTGTGGAACTGCGTGTACGAATAGCCGCCCTGCGCGCTCAGGAACCACGAGCCGAGATGCGCCATGGCGTAGAGGTCGGCCTGGGCGGAACCGAGGTCCGACTTCAGCATGGGCTGGAACAGGTTGCCGGTCTGGTAGGCCACGGCCGCGCCGTAGCTGAACGCGCCGCTACGATTGTCGAAACCAGCGCGGGCACCCGCGAGGTCGTAGTTGTATTTAGGCGCGGTGCCGTTTGCATCCACCAAGGCGCGATTGCCAACCACCTGGGCGTAGATGCCCTTGTGCTCGTAGCCGTCCTGCATATCGAGGGCGCGGTTGAAGGCGGCGTCGGAGGCGTCGAGGCGCGAGTAAAGGCCAACCTCGGCCAGCGGCGTGATGACGGGCGCGATCTGGCCGGTGGACAGCAGCAGATTGGCGTATTGCGCCAGCAGGATGTGGCCGGCTTCGGTCGGGTGGACGCCGTCCCAGAACAGATATTTGTTCTGCGCGGCCGGCGTTGCGCCGCAAAGCGTCATCGCGGCCTGATTGAAGCATGGCGCGGTGACGTTGGTGAAGCCGAAAGCCGCCGGGTTTTTGATGATGGCGTTGAAGGCCGAAAAGGTGTCCATCTGGACGATGTTCACGCCCGGCACGGCCGCCGCGATCCCTTTCAAATTGGCGTCCAGCGCGCCGTTGTACGCCAGCGAGGCCACGAAACCGCCCGCGGACGAGGTAGGCGTGCCGTTGAACGAGGGCGTGGCGCCGAGATTGGGCAGGTTGGCCACCAGGATGGTCTTGGCGCCCATGCCGATGAGGGACTGCACATTGCCGGCCTCAACGCCCGCCGTGGTGATCCCCTGGGCCGTGATTTGCGCCTGTGTCGGCGCGGGGTTGGCGGTGAAGAACTGGAAGATGTCGTTGGCGCCGGCCCAGACCGTTACCAGATCATTGGCGCCGAAGGAGCCGCCGAACGCTGAAAACGCGGTAATTTGTGACGGAACGCCGGGAGGGACGGCAACGCTATCGTCCGCGCGCGCACCGCCAAGGGCGAGGTTCACGTCGCCCGTAACCGTGCCGGTTGACCAGAACTGCGTCATGGTGCTGGGCGCGCCCGTGACCGGCTGCGTGCCGGCCAGGATTTCGACCCAGGTTGGGCCGTTGGAGAAACGGCCGCTATCGTAAGGCGCCGGCGGGGCAAAGCCGAAGGTGGTCAGATTGCCGTTGTCCGAGAGGCTGTCACCGAAGGCGACGATACGGCCGTAATTCGAAACCTGGGCCGACGCGGGCGCCGCAACCAGATTGAGCGATAACACCAGCGCGGCAGACGCCACAACGCAACGCGAAAACATGCCTTTTCCCCCGGACCGCAAACCGCGTTTTCATGCGGCTTGTCATTGATCGTATGTGAAATAGGCTAATGTGGCATTCATACACGAGTCAATTGCATGCACGACACAGTGCAGCCACAATCGCCCCCGGCTGGTCCGGCGGAAAAATGCGGCAAGCATCCGTGATCACACGATTTTTCCCCCTGAAGTGAGAAGAACACCCCAGGGGCAACAAGCGGACGTGACGTCAGAGCATCGGCGTCAGCAGGAAGGCCACGCTCTCGACCGTATCGCGGAAAGCGCCAACGGGCTGCCCGCCCTCGTCCGCGGGCGTGGACAGCGTCTCCACCCACGCCGCCACGGCATTGATTTCCGCCGCGCTGTACATCAGGCACATCACCTCGAAGTTGAGGAACATGCTGCGCGAGTTGAAATTCGCCGACCCCACCATGGCCAGTTCGTCGTCGATCAGCAGCACCTTGGCGTGAACCATGCCGCCGGTATACAGCCTCACCTTGGCCCCGGCCTTGGCCGCGTCGCGCATATACGGCCCGCGCGCCATATTGGCGAGGATCTGGTCCGACTTGCCCGGCACGATGAGGCGCACATCGACGCCGCGCTTGGCCGCCAGGGACAGCGCCAGCGACATGGCGTCGTTGGGCACGAAATAGGGCGTGACGATCCAGGCCCGCTTCTGCGCCAGATACAATGACGATATGATCGCGGCATACAACGGATCGTCCACAACGTCCGGCCCGGCCGCGACCACCTGAGCCACGCCGCCCGTATCCGTCACAGGCGCGGGAGCAACCGGCGGTTCCATTTTCTCCTTGGTGGCATACGCCCAGTCGTAACGGAAGATTTTCGCATAGTCCGCCGCCGACGGGCCTTCCAGCACGAAGGACAGATCAAGCCAGCGCTTCGGATCGGGCTCGCGGCCCAAGATAGCGCGCAGCAAGGTTTCTGCCGCCGGCGAACACGCGCGCGTCGTCGAACACGGCGATCTTGCGGTGATTGCGCAGATTGCTGCGGGTAATGAGCGCGATGCGCCAGACCGGCAGGAAGAACGCCGTCGAGCCGCCCGCGCGCCGCAGCCGCCACAGCGCCCAGATCGACATCCAGAACGCGCCGAGGCCGTCCAGCAGCAGACGCACCCGCACGCCCGCTTTCGCCTTCTCGATCAGGTGCTCGACGATGACCTTGCCGGCGGCGTCGTTGCTCATCTCGAACGTCTGTATCGAAATGCTGTGCTGGGCGCCGTCGATCAGGCGGATCAGATCGGCGAAGGCTTCCTCGCCATTGGCATGCAGCTTGATGCTATTGCCGGCGGCCGGCGCGGCGAGGCCGTAGCTGGTCAGCAGTTTGTCGCCGATGGGCTCCCAGCCGTCGGTCGGGCGGGGGGCATCGGGCTTGAGTTCGATCTTGGCCTTCTCCGCCGAAATGTTGCGGAACTTGCGGCCGCTGAAAATCAGATAGAGCGGAATGCCGATGGGCGGCAGGAACACCATCAGCAGCACCCAGGATATGGTGGCGCCCGGCGACCGGCGCTGCCGCAGAAGCGACGCCAGCACGGTGACACCCAAGATCACCGCCAGGATCATCGCCAGATATAAGGTCAGTCCGTGGGAAAAAAGTGAAAAAAGCATCGTTCTCTCTCAGCCAGTTACCCGTCAATCCACTTTCGCATTAGCACTCTTCTGGATTGCTATCGACGGCAATCTTCGCGGAGGCGGGAACGGCGGTGCGTTATTGCGCACAAGTGGGGTGCCGCGGATACAAGATCGGCGGGGACGGATGAACCGGCGATGAAGGGGGAGGCTTAAGTAGTCGTCGCTCTGTGCTTCGCGAGTTTATGCAAGACGGCCGTAAACGGCCTTTGGCGCTCCTTCGCGCCTCCGCCGCAGTTTTAAGTAGTCGTCGCTCTGTGCTTACGCCCAACCGCTCCTTCGCGCCTCCGGCGCTCATTACATTGGCGCGGGGCTCCGGTGCAAAAGCAACTGGCCGGAGGCCGCCACGGGCGCTGCGCCTGCCGCCTCCGCTGCCCAAAGCCGGCATTCTTTTGTTCGGCCGGAACCATTCTTCCGTCCCGGCCATGCACATTCGCTCAGCCGCCGCGCGCAGGATGGGTCAAGGACGCGCTTCTTCAGCGCGCCCGGAGGGCTTGTCCTTGACGCGTCCGAGCACGGCGGCATGATGGTGTGCGGTGGGGTATCCCGGCCTCCCGCACTCTCTCACGACGCGCCTGACGCCCCCAGCACCTCGCTGTGCCGCCGGACCTCACCGGCAAAGCTTGCGATATCCTCCATCCCCGTCGCCGGATTCATCAGCACCAGCCGCAGCCAGCGCCGGCCGCGAAACTCCGCCGTCGAGATATAATGGCTGCCCGACGCAATGAGCCGCTCGCGCAGCTTCAACTGAAGCGCATCATCGCCGTCCACCCGGCAGCAGACGATGTTGGTCTGCGGCTCCACCGCCACCTCGAATCCCGGCTGCGCCCGCAGGTAACGCGCCGCCTCCTTCGCCAGATCCGCCTGCCGCTCGACGAAACGGCCCAGCGCCGCCTCACCCTCCGCCGCCAGCACGAAGAACAGCTTCAGCCCCAGCGCCGCCTTGGTGCACTCCACCGTCCGATGAATGAGATCGACGCCCGGCAGCTCCTTCTCGTGGAACAGATAGCTGGCGTCGTCGTGAAAGGCGTTGTCCAGATCGCGGGCGTCGCGCACCAGCACAGCGGCGCACAGCCCTGGGCAGCGCAGCATCTTGTGCGCGTCCCACACCAGCGAGTCCGCAAGTTCCAGCCCGTCGAGCAGCACGCGGTCCCGCCCGGATACAAGTGCGGAGGCACCGTGCGCACCGTCCACATGCAGCCACACGCCCGCCTCCCGGCACACCAGCGCAATGTCGCGCAAAGCGTCGTACAACCCGGCTGCGGTGGCGCAGGCGTTGGCCGTCACGGCCAGCACGCGCCGGCCCTCGCGCCTGAGCGCCTGAAGCAGCGCCGCCAACTCGCCGGGAACGATGCGGCCATCGTCATCGCACGGCGCAGCCCGCAGCGCCTGCCGGCCCAGGCCGAAAATGTCCGCCACGCGCGCAATCGAATAATGACACCCCTGCGGCGCCACGATCACCAGATCGCGCGGCGTGCCATCGCGCCAGGCGTCCGGCGCAATCCGCCCCCGCGCCGCCATGAACGCCGTGAGGTTGGCGAGCGAGCCGCCGTGGGTCAGCACACCGCCGCCGTTGGACTCTCCGTCCCCGGCCGGCGCGCCGCCGCCGCTTTGCAGCTCTGAACGGGCGCCCGGCGGCAGCGGGCTGGGCCGCCACCCGGCCTTCCCCAGCATCCAGTTCACCACGGTGAATTCCACGGCGGCGGCGGACGGCCCCATCTCGTAGATCGCCATGGGATTGTTGCTCACCGCGTCCACCAGCGCGGCCACGCTCCCCATCGGATGCGGGATGGTCACCTGATGCCCCATGTAGCCGGGATGGTGCAGACGCGTGGCGGCGCCGAGATAGCCGGTCAGGAAGCGCCGGAAGGCCGCGTCGCGCAGACCGCCCTCCGCAATCAGCCGGTCGAGATCGAGTTCCGCCGCCAGCTCGCCCAGAGGCCGCTGATGGAGCACCGGCCGGCGCCGCTGCTGCGCCTCGCGGACGAACTCCGCCAGCACATCCAGGGCCGTGCCGTATTCAGTGGAAAGGGGCATGCATGCATCCAGGATCAGATTGCCATTGGCGGCAGTCTGCCATGCGAAGCGCCAGCATGTCCTTGCGTTTTTTGCGCGCTTCCACCGCTGGATTGGAGGATTATGCTAGAACCACCCCGTTCCGCAGCAGAAAATCGCGCCCGCCATCTACACTGACTTGGTATAGGCGCCATTCGCCGCTGGAAATGCCGGGACACCGCCAATTTTCAGCTCGGGACAACCGCCCTTCGGCCGCACCAGCCGGCAGACCGCCTCGGCCAGCGCCTTCTGGTCGAACGGCTTGTGGAGGCGCGGCAGATCGAAGCCCGGCGGCACGGGCAGTTCCGCATAGCCGGTGGCCAGAATGATCGGCATCTCCGGCCAGCGCGCGCGGATTTCGCGGGCCAGCTCCAGCCCGGTCATGCCGCGCATGGCGTAATCCGTGACCACCGCATCCACCGTCACGCCGCCCTTCAGCAGATCCAGCGCCTCGCGGCCGGAGCGCGTCTCGCTAACGGAATGCCCCAGATCCTTCAGCATGTCGGCGGTGGCCATGCACATGAGTTCGTCGTCGTCCACCACCAGCACGCGGCAGGAGCAGGCCGCCCGCGCCTCCGAAGCCACGGCCGGCGCCCGCATAACGCCGTTATCCGCCGCGCGCGGCAGCCACAAAGCCACAGTGGTGCCGCCGCCGAGTTTACTGCTGAGCTGCATCGCGCCGCCGAGCTGGCTCGCCAGCCCCTGCACCACCGACAGCCCCAGCCCCGTCCCCTTGTTGCCGCCCTTGGTGGTGAAGAACGGATCGGCGGCGCGCGCCAGCGTCTCTTCGTCCATGCCCGCGCCCTGGTCGATGACGGCAAGCCGCACATAATCCCCCTCCACCAGATCGCTGCGCTCGGCGTGGACGGATTCGTTGCTGGCCGCGAAGGTCAGCAGCCCGCCGTTGGCCATGGCGTCGCGGGCGTTGACGGCGAGGTTCAGAAGCGCCAGTTCGAGCTGATTGGCGTCGGCCCAGGCGGGCCACAGGCGCGGCGCGAAGTCCGTCTGGATCTCGATGGTGTGACCGAGCGAGCTGCGCAGCACCGGCATCAGTCCCGTGACCAGTTCCGCCAGATCCACCGGCCCGGAGCGCAAATCCTGACGCTTGGCGAAGGCCAGCATGCGCTGCGTCAGCGCCGCGCCGCGCACCGCGCCCTGAAGCGCGTTGTCCACCAGCCGCTGCGCCTTGATGTCGTCCGGCACACGCTTGCGCAGCAATTCCATGTTGCCGAGGATCACGGCCAGGAGATTGTTGAAATCGTGAGCCACGCCGCCGGTCAGCTTGCCCAGCGCCTCCAGCTTCTGCGCCTGCACGAGCTGCGCGGTGCGCTCGGCGACGCGCGCCTCCAGTTCGGCGTTGAGATCCTGCAACGCGGCCTCGGCGTTGGCGCGCTCGGCCAGCTCGCGCTGCACGTCGTCCCACAGGCGGGCATTCTCCAGCGCCAGCGACAGCGATGACGTCAGCTTGCGGGCGAAATCCAGGTCGTCGTCGTTGAACGTCACGCCAGCCCGCCGGTGGCTGAAAAACAGCGCGCCGATGCAGGCGTTGGTGGTGGCGAGCGGCACGATGAGGGCGGCGCGGATGCCCCATTTGCGCATCTGCTCGCGGTTGACGTCCGGGTCGTTCAGCGCATCATTTACCGCCACCGGAATTCGCGTGGCCAGGGCGTTCCTGGGATGCGTCTCGTTCTTCACGCGCTTGCCCAGCACGGTATCGGGAAAACCGAGCGCATGGCTGAGAACCATTCCTTCGTCGCGGCACAGCGCGATCACGGCGGCGTCGCAGCCGAGGGCCTCGGTGCCGTTGAACGCCGCGTGACGCAACACTTCCTCAACGTCGATGGTGGCGTGGATCTTGGCGTTGATGGCGTCGAGCGCGTGCGCCAGGGCATCGGTGCGCTTGCGGCGGGTGATGTCCATGTTGACGCCCAGGAACCAGCGCGATCCGCCGTAGTCATCCTGTACCGCCTTGCCCAGCCAGCGCAGCCAGCGGATGGAGCCGTCCGGGCGCACGATGCGGAACTCGGTTTCGCCGGCCTCGTGACTGGCGAGAATGCGCTCGAAGTCCTCCCGCACCCGGTCCACATCCTCGGGGTGCATGTGGGTCCAGCAGAAGGAGGCGAATTCGGACTCGTCGAAATCCTGCGGGATACCCCAGAATCTCCTTCAGCTCTGGCGTGCAGGTGCCGCAGCCGCTGGTCAGATCGACCTCGAAGGTGCCGATTTTCCCGACCTGAAGCGCGAGTTGCAGCAACTCCTCGGCCTGCTTGCGCTCGGTGATATCGCGGGCGGCGGCATAGCCCTGCTGGTTGGTGGCCGTGGCGCTCCACTCGAACCAGCGGTACGATCCGTCCTTGCGGCGGACGCGGTTGGTGAAGTTGATCAGCTCCTTGCGCGAGGCCAGCACCGTCATGGCCTTGCGGGTGGCGGCGACATCCTCGGGGTGAACGAAGTCGGTGAACTGGCTGCGCATGAGTTCTTCGCGCGAATAGCCCAGCGTCTCCTCCCAGGCGGGGTTGAGCCGGAGGAAATAGCCATCGGCGCTGGCGATGCTGAGCAGGTCCGGCACGATGGAGAAGAAGCGGTTCAACTCGTCGGTGCGGTCGCGCAGTTCCTCTTCCGTCTGCTTGCGCTGGGTGATGTCGCGCGCGGCGGCGTAAATGCGGCCGCCGGCCGTGGTGGCGCTCCACTCGAACCAGCGGTAGGTACCGTCCTTGCAGCGGTAGCGGTTGACGAGGTCTATCACTCCCTTGTGTTTCAGCAGCGTCCGGCGGGCTTGCAGGGTCGCCTCGACATCCTCGGGGTGCAGGAAATCCGTGAGCGGGCGGCCGATCATCTCGTCGCGCGCGTATCCCAGGGTGCGCTCCCAGGCCGGATTGAGGCGGAGGAAAACGCCCTCGTCCGTGGCGATGCTGAGCAGGTCGGGCACGATGGTGAAGAAGCGGTCCAGCTCATCCGTAGTCTTCAGCAGTTCCTCTTCCGCGCGCTTCTGATCGCTGATGTCGCGAAACGTCGTCACCACGGCGTAGGGCTGGTTTTGCCCCTCCCGCAGCAGGGGCTGGGAGTTGATGGAAATCCAGGTGACGGAGCCGTCCGGTTTGCACAGGCCCATCACCACGTCATCCTGCGGCTGCCCGGTGCGCAGCGTCACCATGGACGGATGCAGATCGCCGGGGAATGGCACTCCGTCCTCGGTGATGCAGGGCAGCGGCGGCAGGTGCGAAGTACGCCCCATCATCTGTTCGGCGGTGCAGCCGTGAATTTTGGCCGCGGCCGGATTGACGGCGATGATTTCGCCCGTGGAGCTTTGGAAGCACACGCCCTCCGCCATCGCCGCCACGACCGAACGCTGAATGGTGCCGCTGTTGTTGAGCGACGCTTCCAGCTCGCGCCGCAGAGCGCCAAGTTCGTTGTTCGCACGCGTCAGTTCGGCCAGGTGGCGCCGGGTCTCCAGGCTGGTGGCGATGGCGCCGGCGATATTTTTCAGGAAATCCAGATAGGGCGCAAACGCCTCCGCGTCCGACAGCGTCAGCGCCAGAAAGCCGTAGTTGCGGCGTATGGTGACAAGCGGCAGCAGGAATGGCCCGGAGGCCAGCGGCCCGCCGGTGCCGTTGGCGGCTGCCCCGGTGTAACGCTGGCAGGCGGCGGTAATCTCCGCGCGATCCGGCCGTGTATCGTCCGAGGGCAGCAGCACACCGCCAATGTAGAGATGCGCGCTATCGACACCGGGCACATCCTGGAGCGCCTGCCCCGTAAACGCGGCCATATGCTCCTCATCGGGCATCACCTCCAGGGTCTGGTGGGCGACGAGCAGGCGGCCGAGAACTTTTGCTTCGAGATGGGACAACGTTTGCTTCCTGTATTGGCCCTGGAGCGAGCCAGTCTCTCAATTGTCAGTCCGGCATTTCAGATAACGGTCCGGCGGAACGTAATATGGATTTCTCACCACCTGGCCGTGCACGATCATGGCCGGATGCACGGCCAGCACATCGAACAGGATGGCGCCGTCAAAGCGCCGGGCGTCGTATTGGCAGACCATGGTGATCGGATACCGGGCGGCCAGGGTGTTCAGCAGCGCCTCATACTCGATCAGACGCTCCGAGCCGGGCAGTTTTTCCAGCGCCCACTCCATCTCGGCGGTGCCGCGCGCCCCGGTGAAACCGTCCTCGATGCTAGTTGTATACAATGCTCGCACATTATCGAGCATGCGCTCAGGAACAAAGCGGCCATCGGGGCAATAGGTCTTGAGCGCCTGGAGTATTTCAAACTGCCCCGGCCGCACCTCGGGAGGTGTCATATCGAGGCCGCGCAACATGGTCTCAAGCGATGCCCCGCCTGACCTGTGACCGCCATAGATCACCCGTTCACCCTCAGAAAAAGCGCTGACGACGAAACCGCTCATGACCCGGCGGCGTTCCTCGTCGTCGTTGTAAATGTAGCACATATGCGTTCCTGCCGGGAACGTCTCCGAGGTAAAGCCAAGCGAAATCTGACGGCATTGTGTACACATCCGGTCGCCCCTTGTTCAACCGACACTGTCTTCTGGTTAGAGGTGTCACAAAAAGCCCCCCCTGACCATTGGTTCATATTGAAACCTGTCGTAAAATTTTTAAAGATGTTTCACGCAATCGGGCGTAAGAACTCTTGGAGGGCGTCCCGGCAGGCCAGAGGAGGCGATCTGGCGGTTTTTTTTCGGGCCGGCAGTAGTTTGGCGATGACAGGGCAGAAATTACCTAACGGCGGGCAGACCGCGGCCGGCACGCGGCCTCTTGAAGCACCTGGACGGCTGACGCCGGACGCCGGGCTTGATGCTTGCGCCGGTTCGCGATCCATCGCCGCCGCCATCCACGACCTGCGCCAGCCGTTGCAGACCATGAGCCTGTTGCAAGGCGTGCTGGCCGGCCGCATCTCCGGCGAGGAGGCCGCGAAGCTGGTGGAAAGCCTGGCGCTGCCGCTGGCCGCCATCTCCGATACGCTGGACCGGCTGTCGGACATCTTCAAGCCGGACAGCGCCGTCCTGCCCGCGCCGTGCGGCTTCGAGGAGCCATCCGCCCCCGGCATGCCCCAGGACACCACCATCCTGCTGATCGAGGACGACCCGGCCGTGGCCGAGACGCTAGACCTCATTCTCTCCGACGAGGGATATCAGGTCACCGTCGCCGCCGACGGCTGGCAGGCGCTGGAGCTGATGCGCGACACCGCCGCGCCGGATATCGTCATCGCCGATTACAACCTGCCGAAAAGCCTCAACGGCCTCCAAACCATCATTACGCTGCGGGAAACCTTCCGCCAGGACATCCCCGGCCTGATCCTCACCGGCGGCGTGCCAAGCGAAGCGCTGCGGGAAATCGCTGACCTGGGCTGCATCTGCCTCGCCAAGCCGGCCCGGATCGCCGAGCTGACCGGCGCCGTCGGCAGCCTCATCCGCAAGACACCGTCCGCGCCGCCAGACAAACTCGCCAGACCGCCGGCGGCGGATGACGGCGGGATGCAGCGGCTGAACGTGTACGTGGTCGATGACGATGCCGCCGTTCGCGTGGCGGCGCGCGATCTGCTGGAGGGCGAAGGCTTCAGGGTGGAGACCTTCGCCGACGGCCCGGCATTTTTCGAGGCTTTCCGCCCGGACTTCGAAGGCTGCGTGCTGGTGGACGCCCTGATGCCCGGCATGAACGGCTTCGAATTCATCGAGCGCCTCAAGGCCGCCAATGATCTCATTCCGGCGATCATGGTCACAGGGGCGGGCGACGTGCCGGCGGCGGTCAGGGCCATGAAGGCGGGTGCGGCGGATTTCATCGAAAAGCCCGTCAGTCCGGCCGATCTCGTCGCCTGCATCCGCAGCGCGCTCAAATGGACCGGCGACGGCAACGTGCCGCCGGCCTGGGGCGAGGCCTCCGCCGCGCGCTTCGCCGGCCTGACCGCGCGCCAGCGGCAGATCATGACGCTGATCGTCAACGGCCAGCCCAACAAGACCATCGCGGCCCGCTTAGGGCTCAGCCAGCGCACGGTGGAAAACCACCGGGCGGCCATCATGCGCAAGTTCGGCGCCAGCTCAGTGGCCGCACTTATACGCATGGCTCTCACCACGGCCTGACGCTGTATACAATCAACCCCCGGTCGTGTACCTTCAAATTGAGTAATCTCCGAGTTCTACCGGAGGAGGGCTGTTCTTCGCTATTGTTCCAGCGTGGTAAATGAGTGTTTAACCGGAAACCGCCGCGGCGCCCTGCCTTTTGACCCCAGCACGCGGCATGGAACGGCTAAACGGACGGCAACGGGATCAAGGCTTCTAACGTGAACATTTCAGCGAAATTTTCCCTTGGAGCAGTGAACGTGGAAACGAAGCCGGCTTACGAGTACGCCGCTTTTGTTTGCAGCCCTCACACCCCCGAACAGCGGGGCTGGGCGGAGTGGCTGGTCAAGGCTCTGGAAACCTTCAGGACACCGCGAGCGCTGGTTCAGCGCGGCACCCCCGCCAAAATCGGGCGCCTGTTTCACGAGGACGAGACGGCAAGCGGCGATCCCGAGCTGGACGGCCGCGTCCGCGTGGCGCTGTGGCAGGCGCAGCACCTCATCATCATTTGCACCGTCGAGATGCCGCCGTGCGAGCGCGTGCGCGCCAAGATCGAGCTGTTCAAGCAGTGGGGCCGGTCCAACCATATCATCACGCTGCTGGTCGCCAATCCGCCCAACGCGCTGATCCCGACCGAGCTGCAACACTGGCTCGCCATCGGCACCGGGCCGGACACCACCATCGAGCCCGTGTGGGTCAGCGCTCCGCAGCACGCCATCACCGAGGAGGAGCGCAATCAATTGCTGTCCGACAGGCTGGCCGCGGTGCTGCTGGATTGCGATTTCACCGACATCCGGGATCAGGCCCGCTCCGCCCGCCTCAGCGAGATGGAAGTGGATTATTTCGAGAGCCAGGTGCGGCGCTGGGGCGTTCCCGAGGGCGTCCGGCCGGTGGCGGAACACGCCGTGCTGCGCCGCAACAGGAGCCTGCGTTTCGAAAGCCGCGACGGGCTGGTCCGCCGGGTGGTGCGGATCGACGCCAGCGGGGTTCCGCAGGACGACGCGGCAGGCACCGCGCAGTGGGACGTTTTCTACCGGCCCGACGGCACAATTCAATCGGTGGAACACCGGAACCGCTACGGCGAGGTGCGGCTGACGGAAAACTTCAGCCTGGACCGGCGCACGGTCAATCTCGTCCACGGCGCCACGCTGCCGCCCGGCGCCGAGACCATGACGGCGGACATCGGCAAGCAGCCCGCCGGTTCCGGCAGTGAAGCCGTGATCGTCCGCCACCTGCTTGACTACGACAGCCGCGGCTTCGTCACCGCCGTGCATTACAACGCCGATCGCTCCGGCACACCCGCGCACGATGCCGCCGGCAACTACGGCGAGGTATACGACCGCAATCATCGCGGACAGGCGCGGCTTACCGGTTATCTCGACCGCAACGGCCTTGAATGCGAGTTGAAGAACGGCGTGGCCAACCGGCAGAACATTTTCGCCCCGGATGGCCGCTTGGTGCGCTACACGCTGCTGGGGGCCGATGGTCAGCCGGTGCTGGCGAGCGAAGGCTTCGCCACGGAACAGTTCGCCTGCGACGATTGGGGCAACATTACCGGGTGCACCTATCTGGGTGTCAGCGGCGAGCCAGTCACCCATTGCGAGGGATACGCCCGCGTGACCCGCCGCTACGATGCGCTGGGCAACGAGATCGAATGGGCCTGTTTCGATGCGGACGGCGAGGCGGTGCTCTGCGAAGCGGGATACGCACGCAAAACGCACAGCTACGACATGGCAGGCAACGAGATCGAATGGGCCTGCGCCGGGACCGACGGCAGGCCGGTATTGAGCAAAGGCGGGTATGCGCGCGCAACGCAAACCTACGATGCGCGCGGTAATATCGTCGAATGGGCCTGTTTCGGCACCAGAGGCGAGCCCGTCCTCGACATCTATGGTGTCGCGCGCATAACGCTACGCTACGACGCGCATGGCAACGTCATCGAATGGGCCTTCTTCGGCACCAAGGGCGAGCCTGTGCTCGACCGTCAGGGTGTTGCTCGCGTAACGCAGAGTTTTGACGGCCAGGGCAACCTGAAAGAAACAGCGCGTTTCGATATCTACGGCATGCCCGTGGGCGAGATAAACAGCGTTATGCACCGGCAGGAATTACGTGGCGTACAAAATTGACGATGAGGCAATTCCGGCGGGAGTTTGTGTCAGAGAGAAGCTCTCATTCCGTCGCCGCCACGCTCCTTGCCAGCGAATTCGCGAGGCATGTTGCTGACGAGACTGGCGATCAGAGTGCTTTGCACCGCCAGATGCTGCTGGATCAATTCGTCCGCGCGAGAGGCTTCGCCGCGTTCGATGGCCAGGATGACCTGCTGGTGTTCGGCGAACGACTGCTGAAGCCGGTTGACGCCTTCGAGCTGATAGCGGCGGAACGGCTGCAAACGGTCGCGCAGGGTGAGGGTCTGTTTGATGAGGGCGGAGTTGCCGCAGGCGCGGTAGAGGGCTTCGTGGAAATCCTCGTTGGCGAGGCAATAGGCGTCCACATCGCCGGCGATGACGTGCGGACGGCATTTTTCGTGGGCGTCGCGGATGGCCTGGAATTGGTCAACCGTGGCGCGTTTGGCGGCAAGGCGGGCGCAAACGCCTTCCGAGACGGCCATGAGTTCGAACAGTTCGACGATTTCGGCTAGGCTCCAGCGCCGCGCGGTGGCGCCGCGATGGGGCCGCATGTCCACCAGACCGCTGGCGGATAGCTGCCGCAGGGCCTCGCGCACTGGCGTTCTTGAGACGCCATGCAGTTCGGCGAGCTTGGTTTCATCCAGGCGCTCACCGGGTTTGATCGCAAATTTCAGAATATCCTGCTCTAGTCTCAGGCGGACTTTTTCCGCTGCGGATTGGGGCATGAGAATTACTCTCCCACAAGGAGCTTGTGTCCAGCGATGGGGCCGCCATCGGCTGGTCCGGAGTTAAGCTCTGTCAATGCCTTGTGTTGTGTGACAAACACGTGCGATGGGGAAATCGCGCGTTTGCGACACAGCACCGGCCGGGTCACGCTCACCGGATGCGTAAAACCAGCTACCATCATGTATATAAGTTGTTCCATTTCGTGTCATCAGTTTTTTTCACTCTGCGATAATGTGGATGTAACATTATTCAGGAATAGTTAAGCTCTATTTCGGATGGGCAGTTTTACATAGAGTAAGCCGGTAACGGGATACAGCATGAAGCTTGGCAAGCTTATTGCATCACGAAAGCGTGAGGCATCGCAATCCAGTATAAATTTACGGATTCCGTGAAATGCATACAACCGCAGCGTCCATTTTTCGCTGCTGCGCCAATGGGTTCGAAGTCAAACGCAGGGATTTGTTTTAAAGTTGAGCGAGCGGCGCGCGGCGCCCTCCGGCGGATTACAGTTTCCTCTGGATCAAACGGTTTCCGATTTCGCGCCATGGACACGTGCCGGAAGACCGAGGTTCAGCGGCGCTCCGCCCGGCCGTTAAAAAAAAAATCCATCCGCCCATTCCGGCTGCCTTTGCCCGCCCCTCCCGGACCAGACGGCACCTGCGGCATTTGACCTCACCCCCGCAATTCAGTATCCCTTTTGGCAAAATCCCGGGATCCAGTTTACAGCGAAACAACCCGCCGCCGCCGGAGAGGAAAACACCATGACCAGCGCCACTTACGACCAGAACAACGTCTTCGCCAAAATCCTGCGCGGCGAGATCCCTTGCGATAAGGTCTACGAAGACGCGGGAACTTTCGCGTTCATGGACATCATGCCGCGCGCGGACGGCCACACGCTCATCATCCCGAAGGCGGCGTGCCGCAATATTCTGGATGTGTCACCGGAAGACCTGACAGCCGCGATCAACACCACGCAGCGCATCGCCAGGGCCGCCCAGCGGGCGTTCAACGCCGACGGCATCACGATCCATCAGTTTTCCGAGGCAGCGGGCGGCCAGGTGGTGTTCCACCTGCATTTTCATGTGCTGCCGCGAATGACGGGGATCGAATTGCGCCCCGCGGGCATTCCCGGCGACAAGGCGCTCATCGCGCGGCACGCGGAAATGCTGAAGCAGGCGCTTAGCCAGGGGTAGGGCCGCAAGGCGCGGCATCCGCGAGGAAA
Source organism: uncultured Alphaproteobacteria bacterium (assembly GCA_963827885.1). Lineage (GTDB taxonomy): Bacteria > Pseudomonadota > Alphaproteobacteria > Rhizobiales > Rhodomicrobiaceae > CAWHDD01. The sequence goes on from CAWHDD010000005.1 coordinate 288,375, forward strand.
GCGTTTCCAAAAAGGAAACCCGGCCAAACGAAGCTTAGAATAATTTTCCTACTTAGCGGCGGCAGAAAACACCTCTAATGCGCCGAGGCGTTGCCGGAGGTTTTCGCCGCTGTGCTGCTCATGCCGCCATTGGGCGCGAACTTCGTCAGCACACCGCTGACGGCACGCCCGGTAAATCTGTGCGCCCAGTACATGCCCTCATATTGCGGCCCCGGCTCCAGGCGGATGTTCAGCGCCGCCGCCGGCTCCGCCAGCATGCTCACCTTCCTGGCGCTTTCGCTGTCGCTCGAAAATTCCACATAGGCCAGCGATGTTTCGGTCAGCAGCGGCAGGATGGGCACCGGCTGATAATTCAACTCGTCGGGATGGTCATCGTCGTAATCGGGCGCGCGGACCATCTGATCGTCACCCAGATTGCTCGACGGGCGCTGCTGGACACTGGCAATCAGCTTGCCGGAATAGTCCTGCGGCGCCTGGGGTTGCGGCGTGAACGCGACCGGCGCCGGCTGGGTCACTTCCGGCTCGGGCCTGGGCGCGGCGGGAGGAGCGGCGGCCATCATGGCCGGCGGAGCGGCCGGGGCCGGCTGGGGCGCACTCGCCGGCAGCGTGGGACCAAGGCTCGCCATCATGGTGCGCGGCTGAGCCTGGGGCACGTTGAGGTGGCGTTGCAGCGCCATGGGCAATTCCGCGCCCTTGGCCTTCAGGTCGGCCACAGCCATGCGGAAATCCGCCTTTGTAATGGGCCGTCCATCGGCGGGGATATACTTAGAACTACCTGATGGATACAATTGCGCCAATTCCATACGCGGCAGACGCGGCCAAGTGCGCACGTTGCCGGTATCCACATGCACGAACGGCATGGCCGAGGTCGGGTAATAGCCGACGCCGCCGCGTTCGCGAATGAGAGCCGAATAGCGCAACTGCTTGACGGGAACGTCGGGGAACTGGAGGTCGATGGCCTGCCCGGTCATGTGGCGGCTCTGCTTGGCCTGACCGCCGCCCGAGCGCCGCAGCCGCTCGTTGGTCGCCGGAGACCGGAAGCCGGAAATGACGTTGACCGGCTGACGCGACCCAAGCTCGCGGTGCATGTCCCAGATCAGGTCCAGCAGCGACGGGTCCATCCGGGTTTCGACGTTGCGCCGCCAGTCGCGCATGAAATGATTGAATTTCGCCAGCGCCTCGGGGACGAACTTACCATCCCGCTTGAACACGAGGTTCAGCGTTTCCTTGGTGTGAATGTTGTAGAAGGTTACGGCGCGCTCGTCGCCCGCCACCGTCAATCCTGCACCTGTGCACATCAGCGCGCACACGATGGAGACCGCAAGGCCGAGCGCCAGCCGTTTCCGGCGGCCTATCCCCGTCACTGAATCCATACCGGTTCACGACTCCGTAGTGCGTCCCGCTGCTTCAGGACTGTTGGCGATGTCCAATCGCACCATGTTTTTGAAGGCTTTTTGCGTTGCGACGGTGATACGCGGGACTTGGGTATTGGCGAGAGGAGAGTTGATACAACCTCTTCGTGTGTTCCACCGGAGCACTATCGGCGGAATCTGATTAACAAACTGTAATCTTGAAAATGCGGACAAAACATGGCGGCGAGGCCACAGAGCCAAACCTTTAATGTTTTGCATCATTAATTATGGTTGACGTGTTGTTTTGTAGACGCATATCGCGGCGGTGGATTAGCACGTCCGCCCCACGCACGCAAGCGTCCCGGAAACCGCTTCCCGGCTTTGGGAATGCCCCGCCGCGACAGCAAAAAAAAGAGCAGACATCCGCCGGATAGCCGGGGAATGCCTGCTCAGGTTCAGTCCTGGAGGGACTGAGGCTTTAATGCATGCGCAGATCGAGGCCGAACTCGCGCATCTTGCGATACAGCGTCGAGCGGCCAATACCCAGCCGCCGCGCCACTTCCGTCATGTGCCCGCGATAATGCCCGAGCGCGAGACGGATCATATCCGCCTCCATCGCGGTCAGCGGCCGCACGTCGCCATTCTCGTTGAGCGCCGGAATTCCCACGCCCGGCTGCCCATGGGGACCGCGCCGCGACAGGTTCTCCATGGCCGGAAAGCCGCCGCCGATCATGGCCGGGCCTTCGTAAACCTGCTTCGGCGGCGCCTCGCCTCCCGCCTGCAACTCCGTCTCGAAGCCTTCCACACGCGCGGCAATTTGCGGGAACGACTGCACGCCCAGCGTATGCCCCTTCGCCATGGCCACGGCGCGGAACACCGCGTTCTCAAGCTGCTGCACGTTGCGCGGCCAAGTGTAGCGCTTCAGCAGGGTCAGCGCCTCCTCGTCGATGCCGGTGACGGATTTGCCCTCCTCCGCCGCGTAGCGCACGATCAAATGGCGGGTGATGGCCTCGATGTCGCCCTCGCGATGGCGCAGCGGCGGCACCAGCACCGGCAGCACGTTCAGCCGGTAGAACAGATCCTCGCGGAAACGCCCCGCCTTCACCAGAGCGATGAGATCCTGATGGGTGGCGCAGACGATGCGCGCATCCGATTGCGGCACCTCGGCCCTGGTCAGCGTCTCGAACAGCGCGGCCTGCAACTCCGGCGAGGCATTGGCGATATCGTCGATATACAGCGTGCCGCCATTGGCCTCGCGCAGCTTGTCCTGGAAATTCTCCGCCGGCTCGTGGGACTGACCGCCGCCCGCCGCCTTACCGCCGCAGGCCCCGTGACCGCAGCTCATCACCACGAACGGTTTGGTGGCGCGGCGGCTCTCGCCATGGATGCCATGGGCGAGCATCTTGCGGCCCGAGCCGCGCTCGCCTTGAAGCAGCACCGGCAAACCGCTGGAGGCCGCCCGGCGCGCCAGATCGACGACGCGCATCATTTCCGTGCTGACCGTCACGATGTCGGACAGGCTGGCGATGCCGAGCCGGGTCCGCTCCGCGCGGCTCAACTCCTGCTCCAGAACCGTCAGCCGCAGCGCATTCTGCAACGACACGCGCAGGCGCTCCTGATCGGCCGGCAGCACCAGAAAATCGACGGCGCCCGCATGCATGGCGTGCATCGCCGCCTCGAATTCGCCCGCCGAAGTTAGCGCGATCACCGGCTGTGCGAATTTGCGGTATTCCGTCAGTTTGCGTTCGGACGCCTCTTCTGACTGGCCGGTGTGATGCGCCCTGGGCGCCGCAACCGCCGCAGCCTCCTCTTCATGCATCCCTTGCAGCCATTGCAGGCCGCCGGTGCTGGACGCGCCGACATCGAGAAGAATAAGCGCGATGGGATCAACTTTCGACACTTCCAGCAGCCGGCGCGCCTCCCGCATCGTGGTGACGGCGGTGGAGGCATAGCCGGTCTGGGCGAGGCTGGCCTTCAGACTGGCTGCCTGCGCTGGATCGTGGTGAACGATGAGAAGATGCGGAGCCATATTTTTACCCGGTTACAAACGCAACGAAACTCTACTAGTACGCCCTCGCTAAGAAATCCTGCCCCGCCTGCCGCGGACTCTCACAGGATTTCTTAGCGGTAAGGCGTACTAGCAACTTATAGATTTTAGTACAGCTCATCCGAGGCAAGTTCGCTTGATCGCGTATCGCAAATGGGGTGCGAACTTGCCTCGGGCTGTACTAGCCGCAAATCCGGTTTGGCCCCGCTCATCCGTACCGGCCTTTCGCGTCTTTGGGCTGAATTTGGCGCCCGAACCGTAAAAAATATGCTGCGCGGACCGGCAAACAACGCATATTTCACAGCGGGATATAGCAATTGCAGCGGAAATAATTCCGTCAGCATTTATAGATGTGCAACGCCCGCACCAGCCTTTTACGCAAATGCGGGACGCGGCGTTGACATTCCGTAAAACAAACGCGAAGGCGTTGCGCCGCCAGCGGCAGCCGGTATTTACATCTGCAATGAAGAGGTCTTGACGCGCGGACGGGAAGCGGCGCTGCCCTGGCGCGGATCTGCCACACCCGCTTCCTCATCCCGGCGCGATTTAACCTCTCCAACTGACATATCTGTGTGCGGTCTTGACGCCGCGCCTCCGTCCGCCAATTTTGCGTTACAAAGGCCATGCATGTTGCGTGCGAACGCGCCGCTCCGGCGCGCCATATTAACCAGCCGAGGCAAGCCCCCCACGATGCGAGACCTACCCGCGACACTCTCGACCCCCAAAACGGCCGATATGCCCGCCTGGGATCTCTCCGCTCTTTACTCCAGCGCCGGCAGCCCCGAATTCGCCCGCGACATGGAAACCGCCCAAGGCGAGGCGGCGCGGTTCGCGGAAGCCCACAGCGGCAAGCTGGCGGAAATCCTCAGCACACAGGGCGGCGCGGGTCTGGCCGCCGTGGTGCGCGATTACGAAGCAATGCAGGACCGCGTTGGCCGGCTGGGCTCCTTCGCCTACCTGAATTACGTCACGAACACCGCCGACGCCGCGCGGGCCAAGTTTTTCGGCGACGTGCAGGAGAAGCTGACCGCCATCGGCTCGCTGCTGCTGTTCTTCACGCTGGAGCTGAACCGCTCGACGGCGCCGCCCTGGAAGCGGGCATGGCCGATCCGGCGCTGGACCATTACCGCCCCTGGCTGACCGACCTGCGGCTGGAGAAACCGCACGAGCTGTCCGACGACCTGGAGCAGCTGTTCCACGAGAAGGGCATCACCAGCCAGAGCGCCTGGGGCCGCCTGTTCCAGGAGACCATGACCGCGCTGCGCTTCGACGTGGGCGGCGAACTGCTGCCGCTGGAGCCAACGCTGAGCTGCCTGACCGATCCTGACGGCGCCAAGCGCAAAGTGGCGGCGATGGCGCTGTCGAAGGTGTTCAGCGACAATATCCGGCTGTTCACGCTCATCACCAACACGCTGGCCAAGGACAAGGAAATCTCCGACCGCTGGCACGGCTTCAAGGACGTGGCCGCGTCGCGGCATCTGTCGAACCGGGTCGAGCCGGAGGTGGTGGACGCGCTGGTGGCGGCCGTGCGCGCGCATTATCCCAGCTGTCGCACCGCTATTACAAGCTGAAAGCCCAGTGGCTCGGCAAGGACAAGCTCGAACTACTGGGATCGCAACGCGCCCCATTTCCACCGACGCCGGCCACCATCATCGGCTGGAACGAGGCCAGGGAAATGGTGCTGTCGGCGTTCGACGGCTTTTCGCCCGAGGTGGCCGGCATCGCGCGCGAGTTTTTCGCACAAGCGCTGGATCGACGCGCCGGTCCGCGACGGCAAGTCGCCGGGCGCCTTCGCCCATCCCACCGTGCCGAGCGCCCATCCGTTCATCATGCTCAACTACCAGGGCAAGCCGCGCGATGTGATGACGCTTGCCCACGAACTGGGCCATGGCGTGCATCAGGTGCTGGCCAATGCGCAGGGGGCGCTGATGGCGTATACGCCGCTGACGCTGGCGGAGACGGCGAGCGTGTTCGGCGAAATGCTGACCTTCAAGGCGCTGCTGAAGAAGGCCGCCGACGCCGCAGCGAACGCAAGGCCCTGCTGGCGCAGAAGGTGGAGGACAAGATCAACACCGTGGTGCGCCAGATCGCCTTCTACGAGTTCGAGCGCCACGTGCATACCGAGCGCCGCGAAGGCGAGCTGACCTCGGAGCGGCTGGGGCGAAATCTGGCTGGAGGTGCAGGGCGAGAGCTTAGGCCCGGCCGTGCAGCTCGACGACGGCTACGAGAATTTCTGGAGCTACATCCCGCATTTCATCCATTCGCCGTTCTATGTCTACGCCTATGCGTTCGGCGATTGCCTGGTGAACTCGCTGTACGCGGTGTACGAGAAGACGCCGGACGGCTTCCAGGAGCGCTATCTCGACATGCTCAAGGCCGGCGGCTCCAAACATCACAAGGAACTGCTGGCACCGTTCGGCCTCGACGCCAGCGACCCGGAATTCTGGGCGATGGGGCTCGGCGTCATGGAGGAGATGATCGCGGAGCTGGAGACGTCCGGGGTGGAGTAGCGGGAGACAGGCGCGGGCGGCTAAACGCCGCCTGGGCCGGTTTGCGGCTGCGCGAACTGCGGCAACGTCAGAGCCACTGGATTTTCCTGTGAGCGTTCAGCATAAGCTGGATGGTAACAATTAGCAGAATCGCTTGCGCGGCTAACAACACATATGGCTCCGCAAACGTAATGCCGGACCAGAAATACATAATCGCCATCACCACCACCAAGATGCCAACTCGAATTTCCAGGTATCCACACATGATCCAGGTGGCCCACTCACTATTGGTAACATACGCCCAAAGGATCAGAACAATTCTGGCGATATCTAACGACAAAAACATTGCGCTGACCGCGGAACCTTGCGAAATATTTGAGAAATAACCAAAGTAGGTATACAGCGAGCCCGTTATTTCACCGAGTTGCAGCGCGACCGGCGTGTTCCACACGCTCCGTGGATACGGAATCGTTAATCCCGCGAGCACCGGCAGAAGCAGCGTCACAGCGACCGTGATAATCCAGCCCGCACCGGAAAATCCGCTGATCTTGGCGATGGCGAGACCCGGTAGCACCAATCCGATGCTTGCGGCAATCAACGGCAACAAAACTCGTCCTGCAACCGTGGCATCGATACGCATACTTCCCCCGAAAAAAGACTGTGCCCTTGCGTATGCAGGCCGGCTTTGGATTTTTGCGGACCGGCAGTTCCCGCCCGCCCTTCTGCCGCCGTCCTCGCGAGGCCATATTTACAGCATGTATCTTTGCCTATCCATAACCTGAAAGACTCCACCCATGACCGATATTCCGCCCGACTCCGAAGCCAACCGCCTCACCAGCCGCCTGCGCCGCTATGCCAAGGTGGGCTCCAACGTCGGCGGCATGGCGGCGGGGCTGGCCACGCGCTACGTGCTCGGCATGTCCATGGAGAACGAGAAGAACGCGGCCGCGCTCGCCAGCGCTCTCGGCGGTCTGAAAGGGCCGCTGATGAAGGTGGCGCAACTGCTGTCCACCATCCCGGACGCGCTGCCGGCCGAATATGCCGAGGAGCTGGCCACGTTGCAGATGCAGGCGCCGCCCATGGGCTGGGCGTTCGTCAAGCGCCGCATGGCCGCCGAGCTGGGGCCGGACTGGCAGACGAAATTCGCCGCCTTTTCGCATGAAGCGGCGGCGGCGGCATCGCTGGGCCAGGTGCACAAGGCGCGCGCGCTGGACGGCCGCGAGTTGGCCGCCAAGCTGCAATACCCGGACATGCAGTCCGCCGTGGAGGCGGACCTCACCCAGTTGCGCGTGCTGCTGGCCATCCACCGGCGCATGGACTCCGCCGTGGACACCTCCGAAGTCGCCGCCGAAATCGCCGACCGCCTGCGCGAGGAGCTGGATTACGGCCTTGAGGCGCGCCACACGCGGCTTTATGGCAACATCTTCGCGGGCGACGCCGCCATTCGCGTGCCGGAAGTGGCGCTGGAGCTGTCCACGCAGCGGCTGCTGACTATGACCTGGATGGACGGCCGCCCGCTGGTTGAATACAAGCCGCGCCCGCTCGCCGACCGCAACGCCATCGCCACGGCGCTGTTCCGGGCGTGGTGGTTCCCGTTCAGCCACTACGGCGCCATCCACGGCGACCCGCATCTGGGCAATTACACCATTTTCGAGGAGGGCGGCAGCGTTGCCGGCATCAACCTGCTGGATTTCGGCTGCATCCGCACCTTCGAGCCGAAATTCGTGCAGGGCGTCATCGACCTTTACCACGGCCTGATGCGCAATGACCGCGCGCTGATCGTGCACGCCTACGAGACCTGGGGATTCCGCGGCCTGTCGAACGAACTCATCGACATTCTCACCATCTGGGCCAACTTCATCTACGGCCCGCTGCTGGATGATCGTGTACGCCCCATCGCCGATGGCATCGCGCCAGGGCAGTACGGACGCAAGGAAGCGTTTATTGTGCACAAGGGGCTGCGGGAGAACGGCCCGGTGAAGGTGCCGCGCGAGTTCGTGTTCATGGACCGCGCTGCCATCGGCCTGGGCGCGGTGTTCCTGCATCTGAACGCCGAGCTGAATTTCTACCGGCTGTTCAACGAAACCATCGCCGGCCACGATATCGAGGCGCTGCGGCAGCGGCAGCGCGAGGCATTTACGGCAGCGGATGTACCGTTGCCAGTGGCGTCTACGTAGAGGAGGCGAGCGGGCCGTCCCGCCCTGCCAATCCACATACCGGGACAAGCCCTATGCATAATGCCTCCCCATGCATTAAACTGCATCGAAACGGCGGCGCCCAAGCCAGACCGCCGCAACGAACATACCCGGAGGAAATCCCCTTGACGACAGCAGCGGCCCCTTTACGCCTGTTCCTCGCCACCGTAATCGCGGCGGCATCGCTGGCACTGTGCGGCGCCAGTTTCGCGGCCGACGAAAGCGAAGCCACCTGGAACAGCATCAAGCGTGACATTTTCGGCGAAGCGGCCATCGCCGAGGACGACACCGCCGTCGCCCTGGACGCCCCCGTGCGCGCCGAAGACGCCGCCATTACCCCCATCGGCGTCGAGGCGAAATTCCCGCAAACGCCGGACCGCTCCATCAAGGCCATCACGCTGATCGTGGACGAAAATCCCGCGCCGGTGGTGGGCAAATTCAGCTTCGGCCCCGCCGCGCCCAGTGCCTCGTTCTCCACGCGGGTGCGCATCAACGCCTATTCCTTCGTGCGCGTGGTCGCCGAGCTGAACGACGGCTCGCTGCACATGGTGAAGCGCTTCGTGAAGGCGTCGGGCGGCTGTTCCGCGCCCGCCGGCAAGGATATGGACGCCGCTGCCGCCGAAATGGGCAAGATGAAACTGCGCCAGTTCCCCCTCCAGCAGCAGGCCGGCGCCGCGCCGGAGACGCAGACGCGCGAGGCCCAGATCATGGTCCGCCATCCCAACAATTCGGGGCTGCAGATGAATCAGGTGACGATGCTATACATCCCGGCACATTATGTGCGCGAGATGTCGGTTATGCGCGGCGGCGATCTGGTGTTCAAAATGGAGGGCGGCATCTCCATCAGCGAAGACCCCAACATCCGCTTTCATTTCACCGGCGCGGCCGGCAGCCTCAGCGTGAGCGCCAGGGATACAGAGGGCAAGGTGTTCGAGCAGAGCTGGACGATCGAAGCGCCGGGGACTTGAGACATACGCGCGGCCGGCGCTCAAGCGGATGCCGGCCCCCATGCGCGCCGGTCAAGCCCTGCGGTACGGCGTCCGCAACCGCCCCAGCTTATTCACGCACATCTCCAGAAGCAGCGATTTATCGCTGAAAAAACAGTTGGTTGCCGCAAATGCGCCTGTGGCATCTCTGCCACAAGCCGATTTTAGCATTCCGTTGCGAAACAAGAGAATTTCGCATCCTGGCCTTCTCCGGTGAAAGACGGGCTACGGCCCAGCCTTCACCGTCAGCAGCTCAACCTCGAAAATCAGCGTGGCGTTCGGCGGAATGGCCGCGCCTCCTCCTGCCGAACCATAGCCAAGTTCCGGCGGAATAATCAGCGTGCGCTTGCCGCCGGGCTTCATGGTGGCGACGCCCCGCTCCCAGCCGTCGATCACCCGGTGCTCGCCCAGCACAAAGGAGAACGGCGTCTTGCGGTCAACCGAGCTGTCGAACTTCCGGCCCTTGGCGCCATTCTCATAAAGCCAGCCGGTATAATGAACGACGCAGGTCTGGCCGGGCCGCGGATTGATACCGTTCCCGATCTTCGTGTCGGTGATTTGCAGCCCCCCTGCCGGGGCCGCCGCATCCGTGGACACTTGAGAAGTGCCGGACGTTGCCCCGCCGCAGCCGGCCAGCAAGGCAGTAACGGCGAGTGCAACGATGGTCCTGGCGCCTGGGAAAGCGAAAGCTCGCAAATTCCTTACTCCTTAACAATTCGCATGGAAGCCAGATGGCGCGGTTATTTCCGAGCCTGTCATTAGTCCAACTGCCGGCGCCGCGCCATGGTCTTTTTGGGCGCACGCCATGCTCCGCCCGCCGTCCGCCGGGCCAATTTGCGCTGAAAGCCCGGTTGACCGCAATGCCGGGCCGGGAATCCTGCTGCCGTAAATCCGGCGTGTACCGAGGGCGCGCCTCCTTGCACATGTCGAGCGGCCGGACATAACGCTGCCTAGCCCGCTCCGCTTCTTTCGCAATAGAGCGAATTGACCATGCAGCGCACCCGCACAGATGACTTGCCGTAAGCCAAGGCGGATAGCACACTGTGTCTATAACGGCGACAGAACCAAAATGCAGAACTTTTTCCACGAATTTGAATCTTGCTTTTACCAAACAAGCGGCGCTTGCGGTGCACTCAAGATTTTTTACTTGTCTTTTCTAGTATATTTCGTTATAGGAAGCTATTATTTTGGATCTCTATCAGGCTTTTTAAGCGAGGCGCTAAATCCTTTTTCAGCAAAAGGCGTGGCAGTAGCTGCGATAGCAAGCTCAATATGCTTCGCGATATTTTTCATTATCCTATTGCTCGGCCGTCTAATTAAATAAATCCCAAATATACCTAAAAACATGACATCGCTCAAATCATGTCCAGAATCACCCCATTCCCGAAGTGAAGCCGCACTGCCGGCTTCAGCCTCGGGAAAAAGCGGAACGTCACTCCACCCCTATCACCGCGCAACCGTCTCCACGCCGCGCGCCTACACGCCATCCAGCGTCTCCGCCCCGCTCTCGCGCAAATAATTCCGCCACATCGACTGATACACCGGCGACGTCTCCAGCAGCTCCGAATGCCCGCCTTGCGCCGCAACCTTCCCCTCATCCAGCAGAATAATCGTATCCGCCATGCGCGTTGCCGCCAGATGGTGCGACACCAGCACCATCAGCCGCCCCTGCCCCCAGGCCGTCAGCCGCGTCTCCAGCCCAACGGCCGCCTCGGCGTCGAGAAACGCGGTCGGCTCGTCCAGCAGCACGATGCGCGGATCGCGCAGCACCGCCCGCGCCACCGACAGCCGCTGGCGCTGCCCGCCCGACAGATTGGCGCCGTTCTCCGTCAGCCGCGCGTCGAGCTTCTCCGGCAGCGCCTCCACAAACTCCCACGCGCCCGACAGATGCAGCGCCTTGCGGATGTCATCGTCAGTCACGCCCGCCGTCCAGCAGGTCACATTCTGCCGCACGGTCCCGGCGAACAAAATTGTATCCTGATTGACCACGGCCATATGCGAGCGCAGCCAGCGCGGATGGTAGCTGCGCACATCCGCACCGCCAGCCAGCAGTTCCCCCTCATATTCGCGCAGGAAGCCCTGGATCAGCCGCAGCATCGTGGACTTACCCGAGCCGTTGCGCCCGATCAGCGCGCACATCCCCGTTTCCGGCAGGCGCAAATCCAGGCCGCTGATGGCCGGAACCGCCCCGCCCCTGTAGCGGTACGTCACGTTGCGGAACTCGATGCCGCCGTTCAGCGGCGTGCGCACCGGCGGCGTCACATTCGCCTTCTCCACCGGCCGGTCCAGCAGCCGCCCCAGCTCATTGATGGAAACGCTCACCTCCTGCCATTGCCGCACGATGTCGGCGGAGCCCAGCAGCGTCGCCGAGATCTTGCCCGACAGCATCAGCACGGCGAACAGATCGCCCGTGGTCAGCGTGCCGTGCATCATCTGATAGCCGCCGATGGCGACCACGGCGAGCGTGAGGATATGGTCCGACAGCCGCGTGACGCGGAAAAAGCGGCGGTTGCCGTTGCGCAGGTTCGCACCTGCCGCCGGCGAAATCGGCGGTCTTGCGCGCCCAGTGCAGGAAGCGGCCCGGCTCCACCGCCAGCGCCTTGATGGTCTCCAGCCCGCCGACCGTCTCCGCCAGCGCGCCCTGCTTGGCGCTGCGCGCTTTGAACCAGTCCGAGACGTTCTCGTAATAGTAGTCGAGGACGGCGCGCGACACCAGAAAGCCGCCCGCCACGATCACCATCACGGCCAGCCCGCAATACACGCTGTAATAGAACACCAGCAGCGAGGCCAGAAACGCCGCGCCGATGTTGAATACGGAAAACGGAATGATGTCCACCAGGAACGTCTTGATGCGGTCGGTCTGCTCGGTCTTGTTCAGCACGTCGCCCGTATCGCGGCTCACCAGATCCATGCGCGCGCCCAGCACCCGCGCCATGATCTCCAGCGAAATATGCCGCTCGACCCGCTGCCCCAGGGCGATGACCTGGTAGCCCCGGAGGTCCGCCAGCACCACATCCAGCACCGACATCACCACCGCCACCCCGCCGAGCACCGCGATCCAGCCCAGGGGTTTGCCCGAAGTAATACCGTCGATGATCTGCTGCGTCACCACCGGCACCGACAGGCTCGACACGTAAACGCCCAGCGTCAGCACCCCGATGCTGATGGACAGAAAGCGGTGACGCCGCAGAATTCTCCAGATCAGCCGCCATCCGCCGCCACGAAATGCTCCGCCTGCAGCTCCATCCAATTTTTCATGAGTCATAGATCGCCCCGCGCTGCCCATTTCATATTTGTGGCCTCGCCGGGGGCGTGACAAGAGAGTTGCCCCCTGCGATTGCATTCCAAAATGTCACAGGTGATGCCCGGATATTTCCCCGCATGAGGCCAATCGGCACCATCTCCCTGGCGCACGGCACGGACCGCCCGGCTCGCTGCGGGTTGTAATTCCGCGCCCGGCGGGTTACTCAAGAACCTTAGTCAAAAACCCCATCAACTGTCAGGAGGTGCGCCTTGCGCCTGACGCGCTCCATTTTTGCCTTCGCGGCCCTGCTCGTGTTCGCCGGGCAAGCCCACGCCTTCTCCATCGCCACCGCCAGCGAAAACGGCGGCGACCACAAGGACTTCTGCCCGCCGCTCGAACGCGCGCTGAAAAAGTCCGGCTTCACCTACAATTGCATGCGGACCGGCAGCTCGCTGGCCAACATCGCCAGAGTGGGCGCCGCGCCGCGCGACCTCGGCTTCACCCAGCTTGATGTCTACGCCCGCGAACTGCAAAAGCCGCGCGCCAAGCCCATGACGCTGCTGCGCACCGATCTGGGCAACGAGTGCCTGTTCATGGTGACGCGGACGAAATCGCTCGGCTCCTACGGCGAAGTGGCCTCCCGCGCCGCTGACCTGCGCTTCGTGCTGCCGCCCAAGGACAGCGGCTCGGCGGCGACGTTCGAATTCCTGCAAAAGCTCGATCCCGCCGGCCTCGGCAAGGCCAAATCCATCACCTATACCGCCAGCACCGACGCCGCGCTGGAGGAAACGCTCGCCGCCGGGGACAACGATACGGTGACGCTGTTCGTGCAGTTTCCCGAGCCGGGCCACGCGCGCTTCAAGACCATCTACGCCAAGGACGGCGCCTTTATCCCCGTCATCAGCCGGGCGATGCTGGAGCAGGAGGTTGATGGCCGCAAGATTTACGTGGCGCAGGAGACGCAGATCGCCAATCCGAAATTTCTGAAGAAGGGCGAAACCGTCGTCACCGCCTGCACGCCGCTGGCGCTGTTCACCAGCACGCCGGACCTGGTACGCAAGGCGCATAGGTCAGGGCGCCCGCATTTCACCCGGTTGCGGCACGAGGCCATGACGCGCACAGTGCGCAAATTCGACCGCGACCGCCTGGTTCCGGCGCAAGGCTTCCTTGACGCGCTGTGGAAAAACACCAAGGTGCTGTCACGCTCGGCGGCCGACGAACTGGTGTCGATTTCCGAGAAGGTGCGCGGCGATACGGCGGTGGCGGCCGAGCCGGCAGCCGGCAAGGCGGCGGAGGAGAAAAAGCAATGACGGCGGTTGAGAAGACGGACGGAACGGGGCGGCTCTGCGGCCGTATCGCGCTCATCACCGGGGCCTCGCGCGGCATCGGGCGGGCGGTGGCGCTGCGCTTCGCCGCCGAGGGCGCGCATGTGATCCTGCTGGCGCGCACCACCGGCGCGCTGGAGGAGCTGGACGACGAAATCACGGCGGCGGGCGGCAAGGCGACGCTGGTGCCGTTCAACCTGGCGCAGACGGACAAGATCGACGCGCTTGGCCCGACGCTGTACGAGCGCTTCGGGCGGCTGGACGTGCTGGTGGCCAACGCCGCGATGCTGGGGCCGCTGTCGCCGCTGACGCATGTGAAGTCGAAGGATTGGCATGCGGTGTTTGACCTGAATGTGCACGCGAACTGGCGGCTGATACGCACGCTTGATCCGCTGCTGCGCAAATCGGAGGCCGGACGGGCGATTTTCGTGACGGCTGACGCGGCGGCGAAGTGCACGGCGTATTGGGGGCCGTATGCGGTGACGAAGGCGGCGGTCGAGGCGCTGGCGCGGACGTATGCAGCCGAGATGGCGAACACGCCCGTGCGGGTGAATTTGCTCGATCCGGGACCGGTGCGCACGGGGCTGCGGGCGCAGGCGTTTCCGGGCGAGGCGCGCGAGGGCTTGCCGGCGCCGGAGGATGTGACGGAGGCGTTCGTGGCGCTGGCGGAGGCGGGTTGTATGCGGAATGGGGAGATTGTGCGGGCCAGGTGACGGGCGGCGCGGCGAATTCGCGAATGATAGGCTTTTACCCCGGAAGTCACTCCGGCACAACTTCGCGCCGGTTTTTGGCTTAACGGCCGTTAACCAAGGCAAACCGCAATATCATCTCCAACACGCGAAAACGGACTCGTTCAAATTTTGAGTGGATAACCCGTCCGTCTCGCACTGCCCTCGCAGTATGCCTGTATGCAGGGTTGATTCCTTTGTTCGGCCGGGCTGCCATTCCTCGTCCCGGCCATGCACAAGTTGAATGCTACCGCGCGCAGGAGGGGTCAAGGCTGCGCAGCACCGGCGAAGCCGGCTTGGCCTTGACGCTTCCGAGCACGGTAGCATGCTGGTGTGCGGCGGGGCTCACGGCAATCGCTGGAATCCACTAAAAATTCAAAAGGGCGCGAAAACGGCGGATAGGAGAAGCCATGTCCACAGGTTACACCAGCGCCTTCATCACCATCGCGCCGGATTGCCCGATGCGCGCCGGCGAGGTGCCCGGCAAGCCGGAGTCGGTCCCCGGCCTGCAATACCGGCTGCTGATGGAGCGCCTGTATACACTCACCGGCGACGAACTGATCTTCGCCGTGCATCTCGTGCACAAGAACGTCGCAACGGATGCAGATCTCGATGCCGTCCGGCGCGCGCTGTTCGCCAAGCCCCACCCTTGCATGCGGGCGTCCATGCTGCCGAAACGCTACGGCTGGGGCGTGCATTACGACGAGGCCGGCCGCATCGCGCTTTACGGCGCGGAGACGCCCGCCTACGCGCAGTTCGCCGCGCGCGCTGATCTGAAAATCCTGGCCGCGATGCGGAACCGCAAGGCGTAGGGCGAGATCCCGGACGGGTGCGGCGGTTCCCGGAATAATCGGGCGCAATCACACGGATTACGGGCGGGATAGCGAACTCCGGCCGAAATCAACCCGCCCTCAGCGCAAAAACTGCGCAATCGCCATCAGCGTATCGCCCGGCTGCTCCTCCTGCGGCAGGTGCCCGCAATCACGGATCACATGCAGCTTCGTGGCGTGGATGTCCTGCGCCAGCCGCCGCCCGTAATCCAGCGGAATGATCTTGTCGCGCTCGCACCACACCACCAGCGACCGTATCTTGAGCGTGCGGTAGCGCTGGATGAACTCGTCCAGGTCCGGCGGCTCCAGATGCTCGACGGTCTGGCGCAGCGCATCCCGGCCGTCCTGGGTTTGCAGCGGCTGCGCGTAAGCGGCGATGGCGTCGGCGGTGATCTTGCCGTGGTCGTAGAAAGCGATCTTCAGCGCCTGCGACACCTGCACGTCCGGCGGAATGAGCGCCATGCCGGCCTGCCCCACGCCCGGCGTCGTCAGCAGTTGGAACGCCAGCGGCAGCGGCTGGCGGTAGGCGATGCTGTCCATCAGCACGATCTGCTTGAGCCGCTTGGACTTGCTGCTCGCCAGATCCAGCGCCAGCGCCAGCGTCACGCCGCCGCCGTAAGAATGGCCGATGACGGTGACGTTTTTCAGGTTCTGCTGCTCGATGAAGGCGCGGATCAGCTTGGCCTGGTCGATCACCGAATATTTTTCATCGGCGGGCTTGTCGGAATTGCCGAAGCCTTTCAGGTCGATGCTGATGACGCGGTGGGTCTGCGCCAGCGTGGGCACCAGGAAGCGCCAGGAATAGCTGGACTGGCCGAGCCCGTGCAGCAGCACGATGGGCTCGCCCCGGCCGGTATCCTCGACCGCCAGCTTGAGCGGCGCGTGGGCGCGGATGAGCACGCGGCGGTCCACCGGCTCGTCGCGGGCGAAGGACGACGGCGAGCAGCCGGACGCAAAGCCGGCGGCGGCCGAAACCGCCAGCATCAAAAGAGCGCGCAAATGCCGTCGATAGCCGGTCAAAGCAGTCTCGCGAAGCTACAACTCACACAGTCCACGCTGGCATGCCGCGCCGCGCTCGTCCCCGCGTTTATATCCAGCGGCGGGCCGGTCTGACAACGGGTTTTTAGCGGCGGCGCGGATGGAGGAATCGGCGCGGTGCCCCGCCATGTGAGCGGCCATCAAATTAAATGGAGTGCGCCCGGAGAGCATCACAGTTGAGGCCATCATGCTGGGCTGATCTGATTCGTTTCGCTTTTAGTTAAAAGTCAATATATCCTCTTAAGTCCCACCGATACCTCACCCCGTTGTTTGCGTTGTCACATGCGTACAGTTCTTCAGAGACTGGTTATCGCGATCATTTTGGTTCTTTTGGACCGCAATTGTGCATACGCGGGCGGAAAGGGCGACTTCTTGGGGCTTTCGCTGCTGGAGGATTGGGCGAAAGACCGGGTGGAAACGTCCAGCGGTAGTGATGCATACAAACGCAGCGCAAAAGCACATTCGGATATCACAATAAAAATAAACGCAAATCAAACACATGAAAATTACTACTTTAGATTTTTCGAGGCTAGTGGATTTTACTACTACAAGGGGACGCCATTTTATTACTTTAAGGACAGGAATGCAACCCACAAGGCACAACATGGCAATATGTTTGACGTGAATTTCCTCGCATATCAGCAGCAAGTAGACTTGATGCTGGGTCGAGAGTTTCGAGTGGATCAAATGTATCTAAAATTATTCGCCGGGATAGACTACCAAGCCACCAACGTATACAAGATTCACTCAGCGTTAATGAACAATGACTCGACCACGTTTAACCCTGGTGATTACATTATCACAGATGGAGATCCTTACAACTCGCAGCAAGGATCAAGATTTCATCCAAAAATATCGGGTGAAGCTTGGCTTCCGATTGGAGAGAACATTTGGACTAGCCTCAATGCCTCCATTACACCACACGACAACAAGCTCAACACTGAATATGCCGTATCAGCTCGCTTGGGTTATCAGGCGCGGGAATGGGCCTTTGAAATGATGCCACTGACAATTGGTCCTGAGGCCGCTGCCTTCGGTAATCCCCAGCAAGACACTCTACGTGCAGGTGGATTTGCACGCGTTAATATTTTGGACAGGGAATTGACGCTTTCAGCCGGTGTCAATGTCCCTCATCGCGAGAGTGCCTCACCATATGGCACCTTAGGTGTTTACACCAAGTTTTGAGCAAAAATCGCCATCTCCCCCCCCAAAAAAGAGAACGCCGCTGAAGCAAAACTCCAGCAGCGCACAAACCCCGCTTAAATATTTTTTTGTTTTTCTTCGAAACTACCAGCGTTAAACAGCAAAGACGTCCATCAGTCCAGGTGTCGAAATCGCGGGCGTTCAATGCCCTCTTTATTTTTCTCCAAGCGGCGGCATACAATGCTTGGTATTGCCTGCCTCCGTTTGGCTAGGCGGAGTGTGTCCTGAGCGCGCCCCGAGATCAACCACTCTTTGGACCGGGCAACACGATTTCGCCGGTGCCCCGCATTATGCCCCGCGCGGCGTGCATGACCACCCCCCCTCAACACGAAGAGGGGGAAATACCGGAAATTGCTGGCAAATCATCCGGCTATCTGAGGTGGCAACGGCAAAAAACGTGAGCCCGCTTCAGGTTACCGGCCGGGCATTCACACCGGAGATTGCAGGCCGGCCGCGCACATGCACCCCTGCCCGCGTGACGCCGCTCCAATGGCAGCCCCCCGTTCTGTGACGCTAATGTAACAGTCCTAACACAAGCACCCGTGGAAAACCCCGTTGACTTGCCTAAAAATGGCTGGCCCGCCCCCCCATCTGTTCCAGCCGGAACAGTTTTCCCTCGCTGCTGAACACCGGATCGGCCCACGAGCCATCCATATTGAGTGTCCAGGCGAGTTTCGCAGGCGTATCCGCCCCGCCGTCCGCGGTCTCATCCGGCTTGACTTCGACGTGCCCGTCCACCAGCTGGCGCACGGCATCCACATGGCCGTTCGCTGTCAGCGTCGAGTGCGCGCCGCCCATCACCAGCGAATGGATCGCGATCACGCCGTTGCTGGCCGTCAGCCGCGCCCGCAGCGTGTCGAAATTCCGCCGGGTAATCCCCTCGAAATCGAGGGTGCGCGTGGCGGCGCCCGTTTCGCCCGCCGCAAAGCCGGCCGCCGCCGGGCCGAAAATGCCGCTGTCGGAGAGCGAAATATTGGCCTCGCCGCTCAGCGAGGCGACGAGCGCCTGAAGCGTGCGCCCCCTGGCGCGCAACTCGGTATCGAACGCCGCCCGGCCGGCGAACCAGCCCCCGGCGGAGAATGCGGCGGCAACGTCTCCCGCATTCACGTCCTGCCCGCTCATGCGGATGGCGAACGCCGGCTCCGCCCCGGACAGGTCGATATCCGCCTCGCCGCGCAGGGCGCCGTCGAAAGCGGCGATTTCCGCGATGGTGGCGTTGATCTTGCCGGCTTTCACCGTCACGATGGCCGCCGCCGCGCCCGTCTTGTATCCAAGGGCGGTCACCTGCTCCGCCGACAGCCGGACATCGGCGCTAAGGCACGTGGTCAGCCGCGGCGCCTCGCCCAGCATTGCGCCCGCCGCCATGGCCGGACCGGCGCGGCTCCAGTCGCGCGCCTCGCCATAAAGCACCGCGTCCATATTCAGCCGCTGGAACGCCAGCGTGCCCTCGACCTCCGGACATTCGCCCTGCATCTTGACGCTGAGATTGCCGTTGGCCTTTTCGCCATTGGCCGAAAACCGCGCGGTATCGAAGGCGAGTTCACCGTCCGCCCAGGTCATGGCGCCTTCCGCCGAAACGCGCTTGAGCGCGGCCGGCGGCGCCCAGTTCAACGCCAGCCAATGCGTCACCGCGCCCGCGTCCTCCGCCGCGACCCTCACATTGCCGTTCACTTGCACACCCGGCGCCATGACCAGTTCGCCCGTCATGCTCATGGATGCGAGGCGGCTCGTGAAGCTTGCGTCGAGCGGCGCCCGGCTTTCCGTGCCGGCCATCACCGGCTCGCCGCGCGCGGCGTCGAAGCTGAAAGGAATGGCGCGCCAGGAAGCATGCCCCCGCACGGCGAGCTGGCGGCCCTGGCTCGTGCGCTCCAGGCGGGCGCTGGCGATGGTGAGGGGCAGGCGCCGCGCTTCACCGCCGTGGTCCACGGCAAATCTCGCCTCCCGCACCACCAGAGTGTCGAACGGCGCGGTTTCGGCTGAGCGCAGGAAGGCAGCGAAGACGGCTTCCTCGTCCCACTTTCCCTCCGGCGGTGTACTCATCTTGAACCGGGGCTGAGTCAGGATTAGCTTTTCCATATGCTGCTCGCCGCTCAGCATATCCAGCCAGTTGAGACGCGCCTCCACCTGGCCAGCCTCGAAACCGGCGATGGGACCGAGATCGCGCGCGCCGCTGACGTCCACGTCGCTGGCTTCGATGGAAAAGGAAAACAGGCCCGCGAGCCGCACGTTGCCTTTGATTTTTATCTGGCCGCCGGTAAAGTCCTCCAGCCGGGAGACAAGACGCTGGCGCAGCGTATCGCCATCAACCGCGTAGGGTGCGAAGACCGCCGCCAGGAGCAGCAGCGCGGTGAGCGCAGCCAGTCCGATGAGCGCCGTCTTGAATAACCGGAGTGAACTCATACGGTAACTGACTCTTCGTTTTGACGTGAGAGAACAGCATGCTGGAGGGGCTGAAAACCGCCCTGCCCCGCCGCACCGCCGGACGAGTACCTTATACCGGGTTGACTAGTGCATTGCATACAGAAATATGGCCGCATCTTGAACTAACAGAGCCGAAGGACAGACCGTGGACAGACCCCTGTGGCAGCCAAGCGACTCCGCAACCGCCAACGCGAATCTTACCCGATTTTGCACCGGAATCACGCATCCGGTGAGCGGCGAACCCGTCGCCGCCTTGGATTTACACAGACTTTCGCTCGAATTCCCAGCTTGGTTCTGGGAGCAGGTATGGGACTTCTGCGGGGTTACGGGCGACAAGGGCAGCCCGCCCTACCTCACAGATTGCGGCAAAATGCCCGGCGCCAAATTCTTCCCCGGTGCCCGGCTCAACTTCGCGGAAAACCTGCTACGCCGCAAAGATGATGCCCCCGCGCTCGTCTTCCAAGGCGAGGACAAGGTCAAGATTACGTGGAGCTGGCGGCAGCTTTATGACGAAACCGGGCGGTTTAGAGCTTTTTTGCAGAAAGCTGGCGTGGAGCCGGGCGACCGGGTGGCGGCGCTGATGCCCAACATGCCGGAAACCATCGCCGCCATGCTCGCGGCGGCGTCGCTGGGCGCGGTCTGGTCCAGTTCATCGCCGGATTTCGGCGTGCAGGGCGTGCTGGACCGCTTCGGGCAGATCGAGCCGAAGGTGTTCGTCGCATGCGATGGCTATTACTACGCCGGCAAGACGCTCGATATCGCGGACAAGGTGGCGGCCATCGTCAAGGCGCTGCCGTCGCTGAAGGCAACCGTGATCGTCCCCTATCTCGGCACCGCTGACGCCGCCGCCGCGCGCATCCCCAACGCCATCACCTGGGCACACGCCTGCGGCACAGTGCCGGCGGAAATGGCCTTCACGCGCCTGCCCTTCGCCCATCCGCTATACATCGTCTATTCCTCCGGCACCACGGGCGTGCCCAAGTGCATCGTGCATACAGCGGGCGGCGTGCTGCTCCAGCACCTCAAGGAACACCAGTTCCACTGCGATCTGAAGCCCGGCGAGCGGCTGTTCTATTTCACCACCTGCGGCTGGATGATGTGGAACTGGCTGGCGACGGGGCTGGCGAGCGGCGCGACGCTGGTGCTTTACGATGGCTCGCCGTTTCACCCGGACGGCAATGTGCTGTTCGATCTCGCAGACGAGGCGCAGATCAACGTCTTCGGCACCTCCGCCAAGTTCCTCGACTCCGTCAAGAAAGCCGGCCTGCGCCCGCGCGAGACCCACAAGCTCGCCAGCGTCCGCATGCTGACCTCCACCGGCTCGCCGCTCGCACCCGAGAGCTTCGACTGCGTATACGATGCCATCAAGCCGGACATGCATCTGGCCTCCATCTCCGGCGGCACCGACATCTGCTCGTGCTTCGTGCTGGGCAATCCGCTGAAGCCGGTGTGGCGCGGCGAAATACAGGGGCCGGGGCTCGGCATGGCCGTCGACGTGTTCGACGAGCACGGCGCGCCCGTCGCGCACGGCAAAGGCGAGCTGGTGTGCACACAGCCGTTCCCCGCCATGCCCGTCGGCTTCTGGAACGACCCCACCGGCGAGAAATACCACTCCGCCTATTTCGCCCGCTTCCCCAACATCTGGCACCATGGCGACTTCGCCGAATGGACCGCGCATGGCGGCATCGTCATCCACGGCCGCTCGGACACCACGCTCAACCCCGGCGGCGTGCGCATCGGCACGGCGGAGATCTACCGCCAGGTGGAGCAGATGCCGGAGGTGAAGGAGTCGCTCGTCATCGGCCAGGAGTGGGATAACGACGTGCGCGTGGTGCTGTTCGTGGTGCTGCGCGAGGGCTTGCAACTCGACAAAGACCTGCAAACGCGCATCAAGCAGCGCATCCGCGAGGGCGCCACGCCGCGCCATGTGCCCGCCGTCATCGTGCAGGTGGCCGACATCCCGCGCACCAAATCCGGCAAGATCACCGAGATCGCCGTGCGGGACATCATCAGCGGCCGCGAGGTGAAGAACAAGGAGGCGCTCGCCAACCCGGAGGCGCTCGACTACTATCGTGGCATACCGGAACTGAAGGTTTGAACACAGCCCATGCATGATCCCGTCCAACTCACCCGCCATCTGGTGCGTTTCAAGACCATCAACCCGCCGGGGGACGAGCAGCCCTGCGCCGAATTCCTCGGCAGCCTGCTGGAGGACGCCGGGTTCCATGTCGCGTATCATCGCATGGGCGAGAACCGCGCCAATCTGGTGGCCCGTATCGGCGGTTCGGCGGGTAAGAAGCCGCTGTGTCTGTCGGGGCATATCGACGTGGTGCCGCTGGGGGCCAAGCCGTGGAGCGTTGATCCGTTCGGGGCCGAAGTCTCCGCCGGCCGCATTTACGGACGCGGCAGCAGCGACATGAAGGCCGGCGTCGCGGCCATCGTCACGGCGGCGATAGAGCTGGCGCCCAAGCTGGCGCACACGCCCGGCCTGATCCTGGTGATCACCGCCGGCGAGGAATGCGGCTGCGACGGCGCGCGGTTGATGGCCTCCATACCGGGCGCGCTGGGCCATGCCGGCGCGCTGATCGTCGCCGAGCCGACCGCCAATCAGCCGCTGGTCGGCCACAAGGGGTGCATGTGGGTCGAAGGCGCATGCAAGGGCGTCACGGCGCACGGCTCCCAGCCGGAAAACGGCGATAATGCTGTATACAAAGCGGCGCGCGTGGTGAGCAAACTGGCGGCGTTTGAATTTCCGCCAGTGACGGGCAACGCCATGGCCACGCCGACGCTGAATGTCGGCTGGCTGCGCGGCGGCATGAACGTGAATTCCGTGCCGGACGAGGCGAAATTCGGCCTCGACATCCGCACCGTCGCCGGCCTCGACGAGCAGGAGGTGCTCCACGCCCTGCGCGCCACCGCCCAAGGCGAGGCGTCGTTCTCGCTGCTGGGCTCCTATCCGCCGGTGTGGAGCGATCCGCATAACGCATGGGTGCAGAGCGTCTTCGCCGTGATGGAGCGCCTCTCCGGCCAGCGCATCGAGCCCGCCATCGCCAGCTATTTCACCGACGCCTCGCCGCTGGGCGAAGCCTACGGCAATCCGCCGACGCTGATCCTCGGGCCGGGCGAGCCGGATCAGGCGCACCAGACCGACGAATGGTGCGCCATCGAGCGCATCGAGACGGCGAAGGCGGCGTTCACGGAGATCACCAGGGCGTGGTGCGGCGTGTAAGCCGCGCGGCCGCTGATTATCTCCCGCAACCCGCCGTTTAATACCATCTTAGGCACAAGATGATACCCTTATATTTGGCGCTTTCCGCCAGATAAACGGGTATAGCGAGAGCCTTGATGACTAAGAGTCAGTTAATCGCTGCGACGATTTTTCCTGCAATCGTTGCATTTGTACTCGGCGGGTTCTATTTCCTTAACCTCAGCACAAACCAGATCATCAAGAACCTTTCGGAACACACCGCACAAAAGGCGGCGTCTCATATCGCCTCACATCTCAGCCGTATCGGTGAGATCGCTTCCGGTGCGGAGGTGACTGTGGGGGAGCGGGAAATCCTGCACGAGCTGGTGCATTTCGGAGACGTTTTCCGCTTCAAGCTCTTCGACCGGGATGGCCGCCTGAGAATGATCTCCGACGACCTGGACAGCAACCTCATGACCCGCCAGGCTGACGGCCAGAGCCAGGGAGAAAATCTCCCCCAGAACGCTGTTTCACCGCAGTTCTCCAATCCGAAAGCGGTCTCCGTGCTCAAGGGACAGCCCTACACCTACATCAAGGACGGCAGAGGCATTCCCAATCGGCCGGAGACCTATGTGGAGAGCTACGCGCCCATCATGCGCGACGGCAAAATCATCGCCATCGTTGAGGTTTATGTCGATCAAACCATGTCGGCCTCCATCGTCACGGCCGGTGAAATCCATTTCGCTATCATGGTTGCCGGGCTGACCCTGCTGGCGCTGTGCCCGCCCGTTCTAGCGCTCGTGTTCTTGACCCGCCGGCTGCGCCGCCAGAACACCGTCCTCGAAATCGAGCGCAACCGCGCGCTGGAAGCCGAACGCGCCAAGTCCGAATTCCTGGCCAATATGAGCCACGAGATCCGCACACCCGATGAACGGCGTTCTCGGGATGACCGGGCTGCTGCTGCAAACCAGGCTCGACGGCGACCAGATGCAATTCGCCCGGACCATCCTCCGCTCCGGCGAAACGCTGCTCACCATTCTCAACGACATTCTCGACTTTTCGAAGATCGAGGCCGGCAAGCTGGATCTGGAGGTGATCGACTTCGACCTTGTATCCATGCTCGACGGCACGGTGGAACTCATGGGGCCGCAGGCGCATGCCAAGGGGCTGGAATTGCCCACCTATCTGGCGCCCGATGTGCCGCGTAACCTGCGCGGCGACGAAGGCCGCATCCGGCAGATCCTGCTCAACCTCATCAACAACGCCATCAAGTTCACCGAGACCGGCGGCGTCAAGGTCAAGGTCGAACTCGCCGTCAGCGTCGAGGAGAAGCGTGAGAACAGCGTCACGCTGCGGTTCGAAGTCACCGATACCGGCATCGGCGTGCCCGAAAGCTTCCGCGACCGGCTTTTCGATAAGTTCACCCAGGCCGACGGCTCGGTGACACGCCGTTATGGCGGCGCCGGGCTGGGGCTGGCGATCTGCAAACAGCTCGTCACCCTCATGAAGGGGGACATCGGCGTCATGAGCCGCGAGGGCAACGGCAGCACATTCTGGTTCACCATCACGCTCGAACGCCAATCGGGCAAACAGCACGCCTGGGCCGGCAGTCTCGAACAGGAATTGCGCGGCCGCCACATCCTGGTGGTGGACGACAACGAAGTGAACCGGCTGGTGTTCGAAAAGCAACTGACGGTGCTGGGCGCAAAAGTCACCTCGGCGCGGAATGCGCAAAGCGCCATGAGCAAGCTTCAGAGCGCGGCGGAACAGGGCTGGATGTTCGACGCAGCGATCATCGACCACCTGATGCCCGGCACGGACGGTCTCGACCTCGGCGCCATGATCCGCGAGGAGCTGAAACCGGAGCGCCTGAAGCTGGTGCTTTCCTCCTCCTCCGGGATCATCAACACCGACGCGACGGCGCAAAAACACGGGTTCGACGCCGCGTTGCCGAAGCCGATGCGGCCGGGCGCGCTGCTGAAATGCCTGGGCAGCCTGTTCCAGGCCGAGGCCGCCCCGCGCGTCTCCCGGCCGGCCGTGCGTCCCCGCACAAAGCCGGTGTCCGCATCTCCTGAAGGCGCGGCTCCAGAAAGTGCGCCGGGGGAACCGGCCGCTGCGTCCGTGCAAGCTCAGCCGCCGGAGCCGCCAAGCGCTGAGCGCCAGCCGGGCCCCGTGCGCATTCTGGTGGCCGAGGACAACCCGATCAATCAAATGCTCATGGTGACGATTTTGAAGTGCGGCGGCTACCACGCGGATGTCGCCGCCAACGGCCGGGAGGTGCTCGAAGCGGTTCGCAACCTGCCCTACGACCTGATCGTCATGGACATTCAGATGCCGGTCATGGGCGGGATCGAGGCCACGCAGCGCATCCGGCGGCTTGACGGCGGCAGGGCGCGAATCCCGATCATCGCCGCGACGGCGCATGCGCTCCATGGAGACCGGGAGCGCTTTCTGGAAGCCGGTGTGGACGACTATGTATCCAAGCCGATCGACCGGGTGGCGCTGCTGGAGAAAATTGCACAACTAACGGGCAGGAAGCCGGACGGCCAGCCGCTCGACGCCGGCGAGATGGCAGCGCTGAAGAACGATCTGGCGGACCGGGAGGCTCGCCGGGCTTGACGGCGGCGCGGCGGCGTGAACGGTTTGGGGAGGTCACGGCTGCGGGTAGAACTTGACATTGAAACAAAACATGAACAAATTATCCTCTCACATCGCTGACGTGGGAGCGCGGGCACCGTCCCGCAGGAACGCATGACACACAAACCCGAGATTATGCCCGCCATTTCCAGGGAAATCTGGGAACTGAAATACCGCTACAAGCCGGCGGGCGATGGGGCGGTGCCGCTTAAGCCCCGCCTCACCATGGCGAACGGCGGGCGGACTCCAGCGCCGGCGCCGCGTACTCCGGGGGGTGACGAAACCATCGCCGATACCTTCCGCCGCGTCGCCAACGCCGCCGCCAGCGCCGAGGCCAAGGGCGATAGACGCCGCTGGGCCGCGCAATTTCTCGACATCATGTCCGGTTTCGAGTTCCTCCCCGCCGGGCGCATCCTCGCCGGCGCCGGGACGGAGCGCGCCGTGACGCTGTTCAACTGCTTCGTCATGGGGCGAGATCGGCGACGACATGGGCTCGATTTTCGAGAACGTGAAGGAGGCCGCCCTCACCATGCAGCAGGGCGGCGGCATCGGCCACGACTTCTCCACGCTGCGGCCCAAGGGCGCGCCGGTGCGAGGCGTGGGCGCGGACGCCTCCGGGCCGGTGAGCTTCATGACGTGTGGGACGCCATGTGCCGCACGATCATGTCGGCCGGCTCGCGGCGCGGCGCCATGATGGGCGACGCTGGCCTGCGATCACCCGGACATCGAGCTGTTCATCGACGCCAAGCGCGACGCCGCCGCGCTGCGGAATGTTCAACCTCTCGGTGCTGGTGACGGACGATTTCATGAAGGCGGTGGAGGCCGACGCGCCGTGGGATCTGGTCTTCGGCGGCCAGGTGTACAAGACGCTGCCCGCCCGCGCGCTTTGGGACAAGATCATGCGCGCCGCCTACGACTACGCCGAACCGGGCGTGATTTTCATCGACCGTGTGAACGCGGAAAACAACCTCGGATACTGCGAGACCATCCGCGCCACCAATCCGTGCGGTGAGCAGCCGCTGCCGCCCTATGGCGCCTGCCTGCTCGGCTCCATCAATCTGGCGCGGCTGATCCGCAACCCGTTCGAGGCGCAGGCCGCGCTGGACGAAAACCGGCTGGAGGCGCTCGTCGCCGGCTGGCGGTGCGGTTCCTGGACAACATCATCGACGTCTCGCGCTTTCCCCTGCCGGCGCAGGCAGGCGAGGCGCAGGCCAAGCGCCGCATCGGCCTGGGCGTCACCGGGCTGGCGCGACGCGCTCATCATGTGCGGCCTGCATTACGGCTCGGCCGGCGGCGCTGCAAGCTCGGCGAATCGCTGGATGGCGCGCATCGAGACGGCTCGCCTATGCCGCCAGCGCCGAGCTGGCGGCGGAGAAAGGCGCGTTCCCGCTGTTCGACGCGGAGGCGCTTCTGGCCCGGCCGCACGCTCGCCCGGCTGCCGCGGAGATATTCGCGCCGCCATCGCAGCGCACGGCCTGCGCAACGGCTGCCTCACCTCCATCGCCCCGACCGGGCACCATTTCGCTGTTCGCGGGCAATGTGTCCAGCGGCATCGAGCCGGTGTTCGATTTCGTCTACCGCCGCCGGATTCTGACGCCCGACGGCGGCGCGCGGGAGGAAACGGTCGAGGATTACGCCTACGTGCTGTTCCGCCAGAAATTCGGCGCCGGCGCTGCGCTGCCGGATTATTTCGTCACCGCGCAAGACTTGACGCCGGCGCAGCATCTCGCCATGCAGGCGGCACTCCAGCCGCATGTGGACGCGTCCATTTCCAAGACGGTGAACTGCCCCGCAGGCATCCCGTTCGAGGCTTTCGCCAGGATCTATACGTCGACGCCTACGCGCTGGGCCTCAAGGGCTGCACCGCTTACCGGCCGAATCCGGTCACCGGCGCGGTGCTCTCGCCGCTGGACGGCGGGCAGCCTGAGGCGCATGCCGCCGAGCCCTGCCGCGCGCGGACCGCCGGCAGCGCTCGCAAGTGGAGCCGGGGCCAAAGCCGCCCACTGCCGAATCCGCTGGAACGCGAAGACGTGCTGCCAGGCTTCACCTACAAGCTGCGATGGCCCGAGTTCGGACCACGCCATTTATGTCACCATCAACGACATCGTTCACGACGGGACGGCGGCGGCCGTTCGAGATCTTCATCAACTCGAAGAACCTCGAGCATTACGCCTGGACCGTGGCGCTGACGCGCATGATCAGCGCGGTGTTCCGGCGGGGCGGCGATGTCTTCGTTCGTGGTGGAAGAACTGAAGGCGGTGTTCGACCCGCGCGGCGGCCAGTGGATGGGCGGCCGTTATGTGCCGAGCCTGCTGGCGGCCATCGGCGCGATCATCGAACAGCACATGATCGAGACCGGTTTTCTGGATGCCCCCCTGGCACTGGCCCCGGCGGCGCCACCGCAGCCGCTGGAAGCTGCCGGAGCACCGGGAACCAATGAGCAGACCTGTCCGCGCTGCGGCATGCGCGCCCTGATCTACCAGGAGGGATGTCACCTTTGCCGGTCGTGCGGCTACTCCACCTGCGCCTGAACACGGCTTCAGTGGAAGCGGAAGCGCGTCCGGTCGCAGTGGTGGGTGGCTTTTTCGTCCAGCGTGCAACGGTCCACGTCGCTGGTATACGTGTCCTTGCCGTGTGTCAGAAAACCACGTCCGCCCGGCGTCTCCGCGCTGGTGCCGGCCTCCTTGGCGACTGCCGCCGCCAAATCCCGCATCTCGCGAAGCAGCTCTTCAGCGTGCAGCACGTGTTCCGCGACTTCATTCATCATGGGGTCTGATTTGATCTGGCTGTAGATATCATGCAAGGATTGAAGCATAAGGGGAACGTTCATACCGCGATTTTTTATTTTACCCAATGACTTTTGTTTCATTTCCCTCTCCTACACACTCTGAACTAGAAAAAGACAAAAAGGGACCAAAAAAAGATCAAATTTTAGTGGTTATAGTTTTGGCAACATGAAACTCGTATTGGTATAAACTGCACCTCTGACCGCATGGACACCCTGTCTTGGAAAGATGAGCATGTGATTATTGGCGAAAACTGATAGAGCAACCTGGATGTTTACTATGTTGGCGGCTGTTTGCCGAGCCTCGCCGTGCCATCGTCACGAGAGCGGAAATCAGCCATCTCTTGTTACGGGTATCACGTTTTTTTTTAAATGACAAAGAAAACAGATACCCAAAAAGAAAAAAATCATAAATTTAACAAGGAACAGTTTTATACAAATCACTGGTGTTCAATAGATTTTACCGGATCTAAGCATACCTATACAGCCACACTGCGTTTGCATGCAATCCATAGCAACCTGAGTACCACGTCATAAGCACGTCATTTCTCAGCTTAATCGCCCAACAACTGCATCAAGGCGCCCCTGGACTGAATACAAGTCCACTCCGTCACATCGCCTTTGCGGCCCAATATTGGCCAAGCAACACAACAATTAGTGTCCAGACGCAGCATTCAATCACAAGATGTAGAGAATTTCGCTCGATCAAAGCGTTTCACAAAACTGGGGGCAAAACGCCGGTCTCCCGGCTCACAGCGGCGCAACTCCAGCGCCAGCGCACTCCCGTCCACGCGGATCACCCAGTAGCCGTTGCCTTCGCCCCGAAGCCGGTTCGACAGCGCCGTCGGAGCGCCAACCGCCAAAATCCGGCGGCCGGCGTCAAATTCGTGGACAAAACTCCTGTGGACATGTCCCGATAACAGCAGCTCCACACCGGATGCGGCCAGCGCCTTCACTGCGCTTCCGCCCCCCAGAACCGGCTTTATCCGGCGCGACACCTCCGGCAAAGCGATCAACGGATGATGCGTAACGACGGCGCGGAAAGCCCCGCCGCCCGCCGCCGTCAGCCGCGCCGCCACCGCCTCCACATCGCACCGCCGCGCCACGCCCTCCGGCCACCGCCAATGCGGCTGCCAGGATCGCGTCGTGTTCAGGCCGGCGATGATGTGCCGTCCGTCGTCGTGAACGGGGTCGAGCGCCCCTTTCGCCAGGCTGAAATAGCGGCGGTACGGATTGGTGAAGCGTTCCAGCAGGTTGAAATAAGGCAGATCGTGGTTGCCGGGCAGCAGCAGCAGCGGACGGCCAATCGCCTCCATCCACTCATGCGCCGCCACGAACTCGCGATGCCGCGCTCTGATGGTCATATCGCCGGCAACAACAACGAGATCGGGCGCGACGCCGGCCAGATCGTCCAGCAGGGCAGCCGCCAGCCCCTCGGGAACGGTGCCGAAATGCAGATCGGCCACCATGGCGAAGGTGAAACCGGCGGGCGGTCCGGGCCAGGCCGCCTGCCGGGCAGTGTCTTCGCTCACGGAAACAGCGGCAACTGTTCGAGGCCCGCCGTTTCCGGCAAACCAAACATCAGGTTGAAATTCTGCATGGCCTGCCCCGCCGACCCCTTCACCAGATTGTCGATGACCGCCACAACGATGGCCCGCCCAGGCACCCGGTCGGCATAGACACCGATCAGGCAATGGTTGGAGCCGCGCACATACTGCGTGGCCGGGTATACACCCTTGGCCGCCAGATGGACGAAGGGCTTGTCCGCGTAGGCATCGGCCAGCAGACCGGCGAGGCGCGCCGCGCTCCAGCCATCGGCCAGCCGCACGTAGCAGGTCACCAGCTCGCCCCGGCTCATGGGCACCAGATGCGGCGTGAAAGTCACCTTCACGTCATGCCTGGCCACGGCCGAGATTTCCTGCTCGATTTCGGGCGCGTGGCGATGGCTGGCGATGCTGTAGGGCGACATCCCCTCGCCCGCTTCCGAAAACAGGATGTTCTGCTTCAGGCTGCGGCCCGCGCCGGAGATGCCCGACTTGGCGTCGATAATGATACTGCTGGCGTCGATGGCGCCGGCCTTCACGCCCGGCAGCAGCGCCAGCAGCGACGCCGTCGGATAGCAGCCCGGACACGCCACCAGCCGCGCCTTGGCGATGGCGGTCGCGTTATGCTCGGTCAGGCCGTATACAGCATCGCTCAGCAAACCGGGCGCGCCATGCTCGCGGCCATACCACTCCGCGTAGACGGCCGTGTCCCGCAGCCGGAAATCGGCGGACATGTCGATGACTTTCACCTGCGACGGCAGCTTGACGATGAGATCCTGCGCCGTACCGTGGGGCAGGCCGCAGAACACCACGTCGCAGGCGCCCCAGTCGGCATATTCGGCGGACACCAGACGCCGGTCGCCAAGGAACCCCAGATGCGGGAAGACCTCATGCAGAGGCTTACCGGCGTGGGTATTGGCCGCCAGTACCGTCAGTTCCACATTGGGATGGCGCGCGGCGAGGCGCACCATATCGGCCCCCGTATAGCCCGACGCCCCCAGCACACCCGCGCGAATTATTTTTGTCATGCCTGCCTGCCTTTGATTTTACGCCGGGAAAATTACGCCGGTTTTCGCGCAAAACAAAAGTAAAAAAGCGCCCGCCCCTCCGGGGCAGTTTTAGTTTTCGTCGCTCTGTGCTGCGCGAGTTTATGCAAGACGGCCGTAAACGGCCTTTGGCGCTTCTTCGCCCCTCCGGGGCAATTTTAAGTTATCGTCGCTCTGTGCTTCGCCCAACCGCTCCTTCGCGGCTCCGCCGCTCAATACACTGGCGCGGGGCTTTGGTGTGTAAACAACTGGCCGGAGACCGCCACGGGCGTCGCACTTGCCGCTTTAGCTGGCCCAAAGCCGGCGTTGTTCGTCCGGGCTAGAGTCTAAAGTTATCGTCGCTCTGTGCTGCGCCCAACCGCTCCTTCGCGCCTCCGGCGCTCAGTACATTGGCGCGGGGCTTCGGTGTGTAAGCAACTGGCCGGAGTCCGCCACTGGCGTCGCACCTGCCGCTTTCGCTGCCCAAAGCCGGCGTTCTTCGTCCGGGCTGAGTCTTAAGTTGTCGTCGCTCTGTGCTGCGCCCAACCGCTCCTTCGCCCCTCCGGGGCTCAGTACATTGGCGCGGGGCTTCGGTGTGCAAACAACTGGCCGGAGGCCGCCACGGGCGCTGCGCCTGCCGCATTCGCTGCCCAAAGCCGGCATTCTTTTGTTCGGCCGGAACCATTCTTCCGTCCCGGCCATGCACAAGCCCAATGCCGCCGCGCGCAGGATGGGTCAAGGGTGCGAAGCACCGGCGAAGCCGGCTTGCCCTTGACGCATCCGAGCACGGCGGCATGCTTATGTGCGGCGGGGTTCACGGCAATCTCTGCAACCCGCTCGAATTTCAAAAGCACTCCCGCCCAGCCGTCACGTTTCAACAAGGAAGCTCAGGCGCGGATCGGCGGCGCGCGGCGCCATTTCGTAGACGTGGTGTTTGGCGAGGCCGGCCTGCTGGAAGGGATCGAGGGCGAGGCGGGACTCCAGCGCGGCGCGGTCGAGATTGTGTGCGAGAATAGCACCGCCCTTGCGGGGCATCTGCGGGCCGGAGAGCAGAAACACGCCGTCGCTGTACCCCTGGCGCACCCAGGCGCGGTGGGCTTCCAGCGCGGCGTCGATTTCGGCGAGCGGGGCGGTGTATTCGAGGATGACGATGAAAAGGGACATGCCGTTTCTCCTGTGGCTGGAGGGGCGGCGCAAACGGAGGATTACCCGGCCGGGCTTTACAATGCCCGTCCCGCCGGCGAAACTCCGCCGGTCACATCCGTGGCCAGTGCGCCTAATGTCCCCAGAATAGCACGAAATCAGGACTCCCCATGAACCCGCGCTTGAGAAAATTCCTCGGCACCGTGCTCTTTCTGAGCTTTTCCGCCGTCTATTTCGGCATTGTGATGGCCCTGGCCATCCCGCGCCCGGACACCACCAGCCTCGGCGCGGAGCTGACCTATTACGCGATCGCCACGATCATCTGGATGGTGCCGGCGGGCCTGATCCTGCGCTGGATGCAGGGGTCAGGCGGCCGCAACGGCGCGTAAGGTTTTGCGGCCATTGAGGTTGAAGCCGGCGCCCGCCAGCCCCTGGGCCTCCAGCAGCACGTAAGGCGCGTTGCTCAGACACAGGCGCGGCAGCACGGCGCAACGGGACGCGCCGCCCGCAATGGCCACGCCGCCTTCCGGCAGCGCCGCCGAGCTGAACCCCAGCGCGGTGACGATTTCCAGGTCGCGATCTTCCACCAGACCGCTCCAGCCGGCCGAAAAGCCGATATGCCGGATGCCCCGGCCAACCGCTTCACCCAGACGGGCGCGATCCCGCCGCAGGCTC
Organism: uncultured Alphaproteobacteria bacterium; assembly: GCA_963827885.1. Lineage (GTDB taxonomy): Bacteria > Pseudomonadota > Alphaproteobacteria > Rhizobiales > Rhodomicrobiaceae > CAWHDD01. The sequence goes on from CAWHDD010000005.1 coordinate 321,229, forward strand.
TCCCGCACGCTGTCATAGGCCGACGCACCGGCGCCGTGGCATTCGCTGGCGAGCTGGCCGATCGTCACCAGCGGATCTTGCGCCAGTCCGCGGATTTCGGCCCAGTCCAGCAGCGCTTCCGCGGCAATAGCGTCCAAATCCACGCCATCGGCCTCGCAGACGGCCTGGATCGACCGACGCACCGCCGGTTCGGGATGCGCCATCAGCAACGGAATGAGATTGTCGAGCGCCTCGGCTTTTTCTTCCGGCCGGTGGCAGGCGGCGCGGAACACCTGACCGCGCACGGCCAGCGACAGGCGCGGCGTCCGGTGCACCAGCGCTTCGAGCGCCAGCCACCAGGGCAGCAGCTTCTCGTCGTGCTGGACGGGCGAGACGAATAGCGTGAACGGCACGCTGTGCTTCTTCAGCACCGGCAGCGCGCCGGTCAGCACGCCGCGCATGGCGCCGTCGATGGTGAAGGAAATGAAGTGCGGCGCCCCAGCGCCTTGCGACAGCCGCCGCCGGGCTTCGTCCAGGGTGACGATATCCACGCCCGCCAGCACACAGCCGGTAATGAATTCGTCCAGCAGCGCGGCGTCGATGGTGGCCAGCGTGCTATCGCGGCAGGAGAATGAACTGGCGGGCACGCCCTCGGCCCCCACGCGCCGGATGGCGAAAATGGCGCCCTCGCCCCAGCGCGGCAGGCGCATGCTCACCGGCTGGACCGGCTGCGTTGAGACATCGTTTGCATGACCGGCCATGATCCCCTCCAGCCGCGCGGCACCCGCGCCAAAATTGCCTTTCAAGCGCGATTGCTTCTGGCTGAATCAATCACGCTTCATCCCGCTTCTGGCACGGCCGCCCGGCAAAACCGGTGTGCGGTTTTGGGGACCATGCTCTAATCGTGGCCGGAGGGTGGCACAATTCGGGTGGCATCTCAAAATATGCGGGATTGGGAATACACAGACAAGTTGCAAGGCGGGAAAATAGCGCGCGGGCGGAATTGTGCGCCGGCATGCCCCCGGCGGATTGATGCCGCGGAACTTATGTCCCCGGCAGGTATTCGGGGGACCGGGAATACCTGCCGGGAGTCATCTGTTTTCGAGGGCGCTTTTCACAAGATGGAAAGCGCCCTATCCGTCGCGCGCCAGACGCTTACCAGCCGCAGCGGTAACGGCAATAACGCGCGCTGTTGTATATGCGGCAGCGGCGGTAGCAGCTATACGACCCATCGTAGTAATCCGGGCCGCCGAAGTAGAAGTACACGCCGCCGTGGCGCCGGTGGCTGAAGTGATGACGGCCGCCACGGAATCCGCCGCGAAAGCCGTGGTGACCCCGATGCCCGTGGCGCACCAGCGTCACTTCAGAGTCAGCCATTCCCGCTGACGGGCTGAGAGCAGGAACCTCAGCGGCACTCGCGCAGGTGGCGCCTCCCGCCAGCATCAGACCGCCAGCCACAACGCCCATGATCGCCAGAAATCTCAGTTTCATGGTCTTTCTCCCTTTTTGCGCAGATTGCGCAAGAACTCCTTGGAGTTTACCTGTTTTTCAGCACCGAACACTGTCTAAAATCAAACCAGTAAAAAAAAGCCGCCATCGCTGCGATGACGGCTGGCTGCTCCGCTATCGCGGAACTCATGACAGACTAAGCGTTCGCCAGGAGATGGTACGGACCAATCCTTAAAAAATCAGACGCCCCAGCGGCGGCATTACGGCAAGCCGCCGGCTGGAGCGCCTCAACATCCTGTTTTACAACGGAAAACCAATCCGTCGCGGCCTATCTGTCTTCGGAGGCAGCGTCCAGAATCCCCTCAATCACCAGGAAGGGAACGACATTGCGCCCGTGTCCGCGATGACCGTGGCGGCCATGATGGCCATGGCCCTTGCCAGCGGACTTACCGCTGAATTTGCCGCCAGACTTGCCGCTGAACTTACCGCCCGGTTTTCCGCCCGGTTTCTTAACCAGGGTCAGCCCGGATTCGACCGTTCCGATGGTGGATTTGGCGGCCGGCACACTGGCGGCATTCGCGGCCGGAGCAGTTCCCGCCAGCATCAGACCGGCGACAGCAACAGCCGCGACCGTAAGGATCCTGTTTTCATTGTTATTTCTCCCTCGTTGATATGGATCGCGCAAAGTCTGCCCGCAATCCGCCAGCAGTTTGCCGCACTCGCAAATGGCGGCGCCGTCAAAGGTATGCCTGTGAAAAAATGCATGCAATCGCAGCATAGCGGCCGATTGCCGCCGCTTTCGCCAGCGTAGCGCCCTTCACGGCCACGGTCCAGATCTAAGCGGGCCTTTCGCTGACTCGTTAGCGAAAGGCCCGCCCGGACTTGGCTGTTTTTAAGTGCACTTTTCCCGGACGGGGGTTGCCGCCTCGGCGGAACTCCCCTCAGTACCCGCAGTATGCGTGGCAATAGCGGGGACCGCGATGCACGCGGCAACCGCTGTAACAGCCGTCGCCGTCATCGCCGTAGGCGGTATCATCGTCGCCATATGAGTAGAGTGTGTAGGGCAGAACAACGTATGGGCCGCCATAGCCGTAAAATCCACGGTGATGGCGTCTGTGGTGATGACCGCCGCGCCAGCGGGTGTTCCCGTGACGGAACGAGTAGCTGTGCCGGCTGTGACCAGAGAAGCCGTGATGCCGGCCGGAACTGGAAAACCCATGGCGCCGGCTGGAACCGGAGAAACCGCGATGGCCGCCGGAACGATGATCGCGAACAAGTGTGACGTCCCCGCCGGCAGCGTCCGTGCGGACATTCTGCGTCACGACTGGGCGGAACTTCGGGCCGCGCCGGCAACCGTGCCGCCCGCAGCCCAACCAAAGCCGGCGGCCAGAACCGCCAGCGCAATGAAGACTCTTGATTTCATCGCCGCTCTCCTGATGCAAGGTGCTGGTTGCGCCAAGCAACAGCGGCAATGCCGTCGCCAGACACGCATCCATCAGGATACTTAATATCAAAATATATTAAAAATTAAGGCGCTCTACCGGCAATACCGGAGCAAATCGCAGGATGGCGCCGCTCGCTAAGTTGTTGCATACCGGGATCAAGGCGCGGCGGCGGCGTTTATACCCCTGCCGCGCCTCGTCCAGCGCCTTACTTCTCCACCGCCGCCGCAGCGAGATAATCCAACGCCGCCTGCACGCCGCCGCGCTGGTGCGGAACCCCCGCAACGCCGAGCCCCATTTCCACGCCGCCGAGCGCCCCAACCAGCGTCAGGTCGTTGAAATCGCCCAGATGGCCGATGCGGAACACCTTGCCGGCCACCTTGCCGAGCCCCGCCCCCAGCGACATATCGAAATGCTTGAGGATCACCTCGCGCAGCACGTCGGCGTTGTGCCCCTCGGGCATCAGCACTGCCGTGACCACGCTGGAATAGTCGCGCGGGTTGGCGCACAGCACCTCCAGCCCCCACGCCTGAATGGCGCGCCGCGTGGCCTCTCCGTGGCGGTCATGGCGGGCGAAGATGTTCTCGAAGCCCTCCTCGTTCAGCATGGCGATGGCTTCGGCGAGGCCGTACAGCAGGTTCGTGGCCGGCGTGTACGGGAACGAGCCCTTCTCGTTGGCGGCGATGATCTCGTTCCAGTCCCAATACGCCTTGGGCAGCCGCGCCGTCTGCGACGCCTTCACCGCCTTGGCGCTCAGCGCGTTGAAGCTCAGCCCCGGCGGCAGCATCAGCCCCTTCTGCGAACCCGCCACCGTCACGTCCACATGCCATTCGTCGTGCCGGTAGTCCACGGAGCCGAGCGAGGAAATGGTGTCCACCATGTACAGCGCCGGATGGCCAAGCCGCGCCATCATCTGGCCGATCTCCGCGACGGGCGAAATGCAGCCCGTGGAGGTCTCGCTATGCACCACGCACACGGCCTTGATCTGGTGCGCGCTGTCCTCCGCCAGCCGCGCCTCAATGGCCGCGCTATCCGCGCCACGGCGCCAGTCGGTGGGCAGAAATTCCACGTCCAGCCCCAGGCTCTTCGCCATCTTGCACCAGAGCATGGCAAACTGGCCGGTCTCCACCATCAGCACCTTGTCGCCCGGCGACAGCGAATTCGTCATCGCCGCCACCCACGCGCCCGTGCCGGACGACGGATAGACGATGACCGGCCCGGCGCATCTGAACACCGGCTTCAGGTCTTGCAGCAACTGCGTGGTCATGGCGGCAAAGGCCGGCCCGCGATGGTCGATGGTCGGCTTGTCCATGGCGCGCAGGATGCGGTCGGGCACATTGGACGGTCCGGGGATTTGCAGGAAATGGCGGCCGGCGGTACGGGGCATGGGGTTTATTCCTCCTGGGGCCGCTAGGCGCCCGCCGCTCCCGGCATCCGGGAACGCGGGCCATTGACAGCCCCGCTGATGTTATAAAGGTCTCATCTGAAACGGTGGTTGCACCGGTAGGGCTCACACCTATGGCCTCCCGGTGAAAACCGCCATCCCCTTTTCCAAAAATGCGTCCCCCGCGGCCCGCCCCGCGCTTTCGTGCCGCTTGCCGCTCCAACGTTAAACCGGGTAGATTATGCACATTACGTTGACGCATATGCATTCTCCTAAATTCACGCAGGAACCCCCACATGCTGGCTGAGCGATTGCGGAAAGAAATCCGCGGCGAGGTACTATTCGACCGCTTCAGCCGGGGCCGCTACGCGACCGATGCCTCGTTCTATCAGATCGAGCCGGCGGGCGTTGTGGTGCCGCGCGGCGTGGCGGATGTGCAGGCCGCCATGCGTCTCGCCGCCGAGGCTGGCGTGCCGGTGCTGGCCAGGGGCGGCGGCACCAGCCAGTGCGGGCAGACCGTGGGCAATGCCCTGGTGCTGGATTTCTCCAAGTATCTCAACAACCTCCTCGACGTGGACGTGGAGCGCCGCACCTGCGCCGTCGAGCCAGGGATAGCGCTGGACGAACTGAACCGCCGCCTGCGCCCGCACGGCCTGTGGTATCCGGTGGACGTCTCCACCAGCGCCCAGGCCACCATCGGCGGCATGGCGGGCAACAACTCCGCCGGCACGCGCTCGCTGCGCTACGGCATCATGCGCGACCGCGTGCTCGCCATCGACGGCCTGATGGCCAGCGGCGAGGCCATGCGCTTCGATACGCTGATGAACGACGGCATCACGCCCTCGCCCAGATCGGTGCTGGCGCGGGAACTGCTCGATTTCGCCAAGGCCAACCGGCCGCTGATCGAGAACGCCTTTCCGCAGGTGTCCCGGCGCGTCGGCGGATATAACATCGACGCGCTGCTGCCCAAAAGCGCTCTGCCCAATTTCGCCACACTGCTGGTAGGCTCGGAGGGCACGCTCGCCATTTCCACGCGGCTGGAGCTGAGCCTCGCGCCGCTGCCGAAGGACAAGGTGCTCGGCATCTGCCATTTCCCCACGTTCCGCGCCGCCATGGAAGCCGCCGCGCACATCGTGGCGCTGGAGCCGGTGGCGGTGGAGGCGGTGGACAGCACGCTCATCAGGCTGGCCATGGACACCCCGCTGTTCCGGCCCACCATGGAGAAATTCGTGCGCGGCGAACCGGCGGCGCTGCTGCTGGTGGAGTTCGCGGAGGACGACGCCACGGAAAACCGCCGCCGGCTGAAGCGCCTGGGCGAGCTGATGGGTGATCTCGGCCTGCCGGGCAGCGTGGTGGAGGTGATCGCCCCCGCCGGACAGGCGGAGTTCTGGGAGGTGCGCAAGGCCGGGCTCAACATCATGATGTCCATGCGCAGCGACGGCAAGCCGGTGTCGTTCATCGAGGATTGCGCCGTGCCGCTGGAGCATCTGGCGGATTATACCGAGCGGCTGACGGACGTGTTCCATAAGCACGGCACCGAGGGCACGTGGTACGCCCATGCATCCGTTGGCTGCCTGCATGTGCGCCCGGTGCTGAACCTGAAGCTCGACCTGGACGTGAAGAAAATGCGCGCCATCGCCGAGGAGGCGTTCGCCATGGTGCGCGAGTACAAGGGCTCGCATTCGGGCGAACATGGCGACGGGCTGGTGCGCTCCGAGTTCCATGAGAGCATGTACGGCCGCGATGTCACGGCGCTGTTCGAGGCCGTGAAGGACCGTTTCGACCCGCAAGGCCGCCTCAACCCCGGCAAGATCGTGCGCCCGGCGAAGATGGATGACCGCACGCTGTTCCGCTTCAAGCCGGATTACGCCGCCGCGCCCATGACGGCGGCGCTCGACTGGTCCGGCTATACCGGCCAGGGCGGCGGTTTCCAGGGCGCGGTGGAGATGTGCAACAACAACGGCGCCTGCCGCAAGCTGGCGGGCGGCGGCATGTGCCCGTCGTTCCGGGCCACGCGCAACGAGAAGGACGTGACGCGCGGACGGGCGAATACGCTGCGGCTGGCCATCAGCGGCCAGCTCGGCCCGGACGCGCTGGCATCGGACGAGATGCTGGAGACGGTGAAGCTGTGCGTCTCCTGCAAGGCGTGCAAGCGCGAATGCCCGACCGGCGTCGATATGGCGAAGATGAAAATCGAGGTGCTGGCCGCCGCGCGGAAACGCCGCCGCGTGCCGTTGCGCGATCTGCTGGTGGCCTACATGCCGCGCTATGCGCCGTTCGCCGCCTGGGCGCCCTGGCTGTTCAACATCCGCGATACCATCCCCGGCGCGCCCTGGCTGACGGAGAAGCTGCTGGGCTTCGCGCGCCAGCGCCCCCTGCCCCGCTGGCGCTCCGATCCCTTCCGCCTGACCGAGCCCGTGGGGCCGGAAAACGGCAAACCCGTGCTGCTGTTCGGCGATACCTTCAACAGCGCCTTCGAGCCGGACAACCTGCACGCGGCGGTGGATGTGCTGGTGGCCGCCGGTTATCGCGTGCATCCGCTGAAAGCGCCGGACGGCGGACGCCCGCCCTGTTGCGGCCGCACCTTCCTCGCGGCGGGCATGGTGGAGGAAGCCAGGGCCGAAGCCCGCCGCTTCATCGCCGCCTGCGATATGGTGACGAACGGCGACGCGGTTATCGTTGGCCTGGAGCCAAGCTGCCTGCTCACCCTGCGCGACGAATTCCCCTCGCTGCTTCCGGGCGAAGCGACCGCGCGTCTCGCCTCCCGCGCCTTCCTGCTGGAAGAGTTCCTGGTGAAGGACGGCGCCGCCCTGCATTTCAAGCAATTCACCGCTACCGTACATTTGCATGGCCATTGTCATCAAAAAGCCTTCGGAGCCATGGACACTACGTTGTCGCTGCTGCGGAGCGTTCCCGGCCTCACCGTGAAGCCGGTGGATTCCGCCTGCTGCGGCATGGCCGGCGCTTTCGGCTATGCCAGCGACACCTACGGCGTTTCGATGGCCATGGCGGAGCTGAATTTGCTGCCAGCCGTCAGGAATGCCGGCCCGGAGGATTCGATCGTGGCTGACGGCTTTTCATGCCGCCATCAAGTCAAGGATGGCAGCGGACGCACCGCCGTTCATGCCGTGAAATTGCTAAAGCAGGCGCTTCAGGTATAGTCATGACCCTACGGTTAACATCCAATCCGGTTTCGTCAGGAACTACGCCCTTGCAGCAGAAACCCAGCAGTGCGCGGCGCAGCGGCTCGGACGCCATCGTCCGGCATCAGTTACACGATCACCTGGTCGCCGGGATCCGCGAAATGATCGCGCAGGGCAGATTTAAACCCGGTGAGAAAATCCCGGAGAAGCTGCTTTGCGGGCACTTCCAGGTATCACGCACGCCGCTGCGCGAGGCGCTGAAGGTGCTGGCCTTCGAGGGCTTCATTACGCTCAATCCCAATCGCGGCGCCAGGATCACCGTGTTCACGCTGAAGGAGATCGCGGAGAGCTTTCCCATCCTCGGCGCGGTGGAAGCCCTGGCGGGCGAACTCGCCTGCGAGCGCGTCACCGACGCGGAAATCACCCAGATCAAGCGCTTGCATGATCTGCTCGCCGCGCATCACCGCCGCCGTGAGCTGGCCCCCTATTTCGCCGTCAACCAGAAGATCCACGACTGCATCCTGACGGCGGCGCGCAACGTCCAGCTTCGCGGCGTCTATCGCCCGCTGACGGACCGGATACGCTGCACGCGGCTGCATGGCGAGCTGTCGGAGGATGGCTGGGCGCGGGCGATCCGCGAGCACGAAATGATCGTCGAGGCGCTGGAGGCGCGCGATGGCCCGAAGCTCGGCGGTATTTTGCGGGCGCATATGGCCAACAAATTCCGCTACCTGGAGACGCATTTCCACTAAGGCGGACAGCCGTTCACCGCCGCGCGTTCACGGCCGGCACCAGCCGGTCCACCGCCTTCGCCGAGCACAGCACACCCGGCAGCCCCGCGCCCGGATGCGTCCCCGCGCCGGTCAGATACAACCCCTCGATGCCCTCGGCGCGATTGTGGAAACGCAGCCACCCCGACTGGCTGAAATGCGGCGCCACGGAAAATCCCGCGCCTGCCTCGCTTAAGAAACGGTCGCGGAAATCCAGCGGCGTCATGAAAAAATCCGAGACGATGCAATCCTTCAGGCCCGGCAGCATGGAGTGGCCGAGCGCCGCCACGATGCGGTCGCGCAGGAGCCTGGCTTCGAACTCCCAGTTCACCTTGCCCCGCAGATTGGGCACGGGACAAACCACCCGGAAGGCGTCGCAGCCGCTGGGCGCGAAACTCTTATCCGTCGCCGTGGGGCGATCCACGAACAGCATGAAATCGTTGGACAGCACCCGCCGCCGGCAAATGTCGTCCAGCAGCTCGCGGTAGCGCCAGGCCGAACCAGACGGTGCGATGCGGCACCAGCGGATAGGGCCGCGACGTGCCGAAATACAGCACGAACAGCCCCATGGACAGATCGGCCGCCCGCCGCTTCAGCTTCGTGGTCAGCGGCTGCGCCTGCGCCGGCACCATCGCGCCATATAAATGCATGGCGTCGGCATTGGAAATCACCAGACCGGCCGCCGCCATTCCGCCCCGCTCCAGCTCGACGCCCTTCACCTTGCCGGCCTCGATGACGATTTTACTGACGGTGGTGTTCAGGCGGATGTCGATGCCTTCCTCCAGCATCAGCCGCGTCAGCGCGTCAATCACCGCGCCGGTGCCGCCTCTGGCGAAATGCACACCCCACCTGAATTCCATGTAATGGCTGAGGCCGTGTATGCTGCCGGCCTGAAACGGGTTGGCGCCCGCCAGCAGCGATGACGCGGAAAGCGCCTGGCGCAGCTTGGGATTGCGGATAAATTTGCAGACCGTATGCCAAAGCGTCCGGTGCGCGCCCAGGCCGATGAGCCGCGGCATCTGCCGCCCCATGGCGCGCAGGCTGACGGCCGGCTGATCCGCGAGCCCGGTGAAGCCCGCCTCGAACAGCCGCTGGGAGTGCTCCATGAAGCCGGCAAAGCGCCCTGCATCACCCGCATCGAAACGCGCCATGGCCGCCTGGGTTGCCGCCAGCGTACCGCCGTAATCCAGTGTGGTATGGTCGCTGAACCAGAAGCGGCACCAGGGCGAAAGCGGGATCAGCGTCACATAATCGCTGAGGCGCTTGCCAAAAAGCTGAAACAGCTCCTCCAGCAGAAACGGCGCGGTGATGACGGCGGGTCCGCCTTCGTGACGGAAGCCATCGCGCTCCAGCACCAGCGCCCGCCCGCCCATGCGCGAGCCGCGCTCGAAGACGCGCACGCGGTAGCCCTTCGCCCGGAGGCGCAATGCCGCGGCAATGCCGCCCAGGCCGCCGCCGGCGACGATCGCCAAGGGGGCTTTTTCCGCCGGCTGTTGCCTTTGAGACGCCGCGAACTCCAAAAGATCATTCATTGAAAGCGTTGCCCGCGTTGCCTTGAAAACGCCGGATTAGAGTGGCTTGGAAGAATTTGAACTGAGAAACAGCCATCACGTCAAGCTCCGCTGCACGGCCGTGGGTTGAACCGCGGAAGAACCTCCGCTGTGTCACAAAAACGCCCGCCTTCAACTCAATTTGCGTCTCCGCGAATAGAACATATTGAATTAACTGGCGTTCTGCGCCTACATAGGAAAAGACTCTGCTGAAAGCAGAGGACCAGGGGCATACTCCACAGGTTTCGCGATTTTGTTTCGAGGAACCTTAAATGTGTATGCAAATTCTTGGAGATTGTATGAGTTATGCTTCTTCAAATCTTCGCTGCGGCGATTCGCGCCATCGGCCCCCTAGCATACCTAGCATAATGGAAACTACACTGAGACGAAAAGCGCGAATGCCACTCAAGATAGCATTGCGTGAGTATTGAGGCGACTTGAACCGGGAGCATGCTCAATGCGGACGGTTAGACCGAAGGGTCCTACCCTGGAAACCAAGGGGCCTACCCTGGAAAAAATGCGGACGTCAATCGACAACCGCCTTCGAGCCCTCATTGCTCAGCCCGTTGACGTTCCCGAACATCTCCAGCTAGCCATGCGGCACACGCTGCTGGCGCCCGCCAAGCGCATTCGCGCCGCGCTGGTGCTCATCGCCGCGCGCCATTGGAATGTGCTGGAGCGGAAAGCGCTCGACGCGGCCTGCGCCGTGGAGATGGTCCATACGGCCTCGCTCATCCTCGACGATCTGCCCTGTATGGACAACGCCATGCTGCGCCGGGGCATCCCCACCAATCACCGGGTCTATACCGAGGCCACGGCCATTCTCGCCGCCATTGGCCTTCTCAGCCGGTCATTCGCCGTCGTGATGGAGGACGGGGGCCTCGACGCCGCGCAGAAAGTGCGTATTTGCAAGCGCTTGAGCATCGCGGTCGGTCCCGGCGGCCTGGTCAGCGGCCAGGAGCTGGACCTGCACGGCAACGGCGAAAACGCCACGCTGTCGGGCATCGAGCGCATCAACGCAGGCAAGACCGGATCGCTGTTCGCCGCCGCGGCCGAAATCGGCGCCATTCTCGGCGGCGCCAGTGACGAAGGCGTCGAAGCCATGACCGGCTACGGCAACTCGCTGGGGCTGGCCTTCCAGACGCTCGACGACGTGCTCGACGCCTGGGGCTCCGAAAGCGTCGCTGGCAAGGACGTGCGCAAGGATGACCGCCCCACGCTGGTCAGCCTTTTGGGCCTCGATGACGCCCGGCAGCGGGCGGAAAAACACATCCTCACCGCCATGCTTACCGCCAAGAGCTGCGGCACGCGCGCCCCCTTGGCGGGCTTCGCGCTGCATGTGAGTTCGCTCATGGAAGTGCATCTGGTTGCCATGCACCAGCCAGTCGCCGTGTAACGCCGCGCATACGGAGGCCCTGGCTGCCTCCGCTTGCTCCCGGCGCTGGAGCCTGTTTTGAGCCCGAAGAAAGCGACGCCTCAGCATCGCCGGCGCCGCAAGGACACCTATTCCGGGCTAAACGCGGACGATGCCCCGGCATCACCTGCATCGAGCGCCGGCACCGTCTCCTGCACCGGCCGCCGGGGCGCCCAGGGCCGCACGCCCCGCACCTCCGCCACGGTCTCAACCTTGATGTGCCGCCCCTCGAATGTGATGGCATGGGCACCGCCTGTGCGCAGGTTTTCATGCTGCACAACCAGCTTGGGATGCGGACACGGCGCGTTCAGCGTCAGTGGCGTGATCAGCACGTCCGCGCGTGTGCAATCCTCCGCCAGAACCGCCGGTTCCCGCGCCAGAACTCACCAGCCGGCCCATCACCATGGCGACGCAATTCGGCCCGTCGCAGCGGAACAGCGCCGCCGCCTTCGCCGCCTCGCCCGGCTTGCGGCCGTCGCCATCAATTTCCAGCCAGCGCTTCACGGCATAGGCCGCCTTGCGTCCTGGGCTGACCTGCAACGCCCCTTGCGCGTCCCTCACCGCGATCACCACACCCTCCCGGTCAATGAGAATGCCGGGCCGGCCGCGAAACGGCGCCACGGCCAGCCCCGCCGCGATCAGCCCCAACCCCGCATACCGCCACGTCTGCCGCCAGATCATCAGCCAGAGCCCGCCGGCGATAATCAGCAGCAAGGCCGCCAGCGGATAGCCCGGCACCGGCACGTAAGCCCCCTTCAGCCCCGCCACCCAGAACACGATCACCCGCAGCGCCTCGATGCTCGCCCCCAGGAGCTGGAGCGGCCAGTATTCCAGCCCGAACGGCAGCGCGATCAGCGTGGCGAGCACCATCGGCATCATGATGAAGTCCACCAGCGGCCCGCCCAGCAGATTGCCCAGCACCGCATAGGGCGTGTAGCCGTGGAAGTGATAGATGGCGAACGGATCAATGGCGAGCTGCGCCACCAGGCTCGACAGGCAAAGGGCCGGAAAAATAGCGAGGAACCCCTTCGCCAGCCGCCAGCGTCCGGTGCTGGCGAAGGCGTGAAGCCGGCCGCCGAAACGCTCATAAAAGGCGATGATGGCCGCCGTCGCCGCGTAGGACATCTGGAAGCTCACGTCCAGCAGCCCTTCCGGCGTCAGCGCCAAAATAATGAGCGCCGACAACGCCACGTTGCGCAGCGTCACCGCGCGCCGGTCCAGGATGATGGCGAGAAACACCACGGCGATCATGATGAAGGAGCGCAGCGCCGCGATTTGCAGGCCGGAAATCAGGTAATAGAAGAAGACGCTGACGATGGCCGCCGCCGCCGCCCATTTTTTGGTGGGATGGTGCAGCGCAATGGGCGGGACCAGCGCCAGCAAAAAGCGGATCGTCCAGAACACGAAGCCGCCCATTAGCGCCATGTGCAGGCCCGACACCGATAGCACGTGAAAGAGGCCGGAATTGCGCAGAGCCTGGGAGTCGGCGTCGTTCATCTGCGCCCGCTCGCCCGCGATGAGCGCCTCGGCCACCGCCGCCTGGTGCGGGGGCAGCACGGCGCGGATGCGCGCGACGATGTGCTGGCGCAGATTGCCGAGCGGCGCCATGATCCGCAGGCTGAGCGGCATGTCCGGCGGGCCTTGCGCACCCGGCGGCTGGACCCGCGGCGCGGTTGCATTCCCGGCCGGCGCCCCCGGCGGCTGGGCAATCGCCGCGGTCGCATTCCCCGCCTGCGCCCCCCATTGCGGTTTGCCGATGGCGAAACCGCCGCCGCCCACGCGCTGAAACCAGGACTGGATGGCGAAATCGAAGCTGCCCGGCGTCACCGGCTCGTTCGGCGGTTTCAGCACGGCGGGCAGGACGATATGCTCGCCGATACGCGGCGCCACGGCGGCGTTGACGCTGATGCGCACGCGATAAGGCGTTGCGTCCGGCGCCAACCCCTCGATGCGATGCACGCGCAGCGTCACCCGGCCGCGCTTGGGGTGCATCTGCTCCCACAGCTCCACCCAGCCTTCGAGGGCCTTGGTTCGAACCGTCCTGTCGATCACTGGCGCGGCAACCCATTCGCTCCGCAGCTTGATGGCAGCGAAGCCGCACGCCATGGCGAGCAGGATGCTGCCGGCGATGAAAGCGGTGAGCGACGTGCGGATGAAGACGCGCAGCGCCGCCGCCAGCACCAGCGCCGCCAGCGCCATCACCAGCGGCGGCTCGAATGGCAACGCGAAATACACGCCGATCCCTGCGCCGAACCAGACCGGCAGCCAGAAGAACCAGCGGCCGCGCTCTGCATCCAGGGTGCGCGCAAGCGTCGCCGACAGTCCTGCGCCGATAGACGCAGGCCGCATGGCACCGCTCCAAGCAGCGCTGTTGTATACTTGCGTAACGGCGACAGACATAACTGGAATTCGAGAAAATTATTACTGGAAATAGCCCTAGCAAATATTTATAGATTGCGAAGCTAAAAAATAGATCAGCGGCCGCCAGAACTGTGAAAAAGTCTCATCTGCGGCAGGAAGTTCTTACCAGACCTGAAAGCCCGCCTAATTCAACGCGAACTTGCCGTCGATAAAGCGGAACTCCGCCGGCTGGATCAGCCGGTGATGCGCCACGCGGACATTATGCAGCTTGCCGTCCAGGTTCGACGACCAGAACGCCAGGAAGTCCAGCAATTTGGGGAAACGCGGGGCGCAATCATAATCCTGCCACACGAAGGACTGTAGAAGTGCGGGATAATCGGGCAGCCGGTAGAAAATTTCGGCGGTGGTCAGGCTGAAGCCGGCCAGTTGCGCCTGGAATTGGTGGTCTGTCACGGGACACCTCACTCGCGTTGCCTCAGACAAGGTTAACGCGAGACCGTCCTTTTGCCAACAAAAACAATATGTTAGCAGCAGAGCGGGAGTGCTGCTGGCAAGGCTAGCAGAACTCGAAGAGCGAGTGTGGCCTACGTCTCGCAATTGCCTTCGCCAGCCGGGCCGCGAACGTTAAAGGCAATTGCGAGACGCCACACTGGTACAGCCCGCTAAGAAGTCCTGTGAGAGCAAGCGGCATATGGGGCAGGACTTGCCTCGCGGGGCAGCGGCCAGCGCCTGCGCGCCAGCCGTCGCCATACGGCATCAGTGATGGTTCTGGTGATTACCGGCGCTCGCCCTCCCGGTCTCGACCTTCACCTCGACCGGCACATCCCCCGCCTTTTCAAAGGTCAGCGTCATCGGGAAGCTCTGGCCGGCCTCCAGTTTCTGCATCAGGCCGAACAGCATCACATGCAGACCGCCCGGCGCGAACTTCACCGTAGCGCCCTTCGCCACCGCTACGCCGCCTTGGACTTTGCGCATTTCCATCACGTCGCCTTTCATGACGTGTTCGTGCAGCTCGGCCGCCTTGGCCACGCTAGTCTTGGCGCCCACCAGCCGATCCGCCGCGCCGCTGTTGTTGGTGACGGCGAAATAGGCGGCGCTATTGCCCTTTTCGGTAAGGGAGGGGCGCGCCCAGGGATGTTCGAAACTGAAGGCGGGCTTCTTGTCCTCAGCCAGCGCCAGATTCTGCGCTCAGCATGGAGGCCACGGCGAAGGTCAGGCCGAAGAAAATGGATCTGTTCGGTGTCATGGTGGGAAATCTCGCTTGCGGGAATTGAAAATTGCGAAGCGGCGGCGTGGAACGGCGCGGCGCGCTGGTCAGGAAGCGGCGGTGTTGAGGGCGGCGAGTGGCGGCCCGCGGTTGTTGAGCGTCTGATTTACGTAATTGCCGATGGACCGGGCTGGTGACGGGATCGAATACACGTTCGCCGCAATGTAAGGCGGCAGCGGCTCATGGTTATACGCAGGCGCGCAGTCCGTACCCGCCGCATGCAGGCAGATGGCGCAACAGTCAGGCTGACCGGCGCCGCCAGCCTTCCCCGGCAGATCTGCGACAGCAGGGGCGGGTATACCCAGCGTGGTGCAAATGACGGCGATACGTCCGCCATTGCCGGGCGCGGCCACCAAGGCCATGCGGGCAGCGAGCAAATGGACGCTGGTGTCAACCAGCATCGCCGCCAGACCGAGCAGCGCGGCGAGCGTCGTCCATCGACTCATTTTATGGCATGCGTTCAATAGATTACCCGGCGCCGTTTTCGGGGAGCAGCTTAGCGCCATCCGCGGGCGGCGGAAAGTCCTCGTTGAGTGGTAATCGGTCCCGGCGGACATTTAGGCGAACGGGGCCGTTTCCCTCTGGAGCAGCGGCGAAGGCTACAGGCTCATGATCGTATTGTTGCCTGTCGTAGCGGTGATGCGATAGCCCAGATTCCGGGCGGCGCCGATGCAGTCATACCGCCAGCCGCCGCGGGAGAGATGCTCGATAATCATATGCCGGGGCCAGAGTTCTTTGGGCGCCTCCGCGAAAAACGGCTCCAGCACACAGTCCTCATAGCCTTCAACGTCGATCTTGAGCACATCAATCCCAGCAATTCCCTGCTCGCTCAGCACGTTCATCAGCTTGCGGACGCGCACCTCGACGCCGTTGCCGCCCTCGCCGATGTGCGACGAGCCGCCCGCGAGCTGGAGAGTGGCCACGCCCTCCGCATCGCCCAAAGCAAACGGAAACAGGTGAAGGCCCCGCCGCGGGAAGGATCGCAAATTGTGCTCCAGACGGCGGAATATGACGGGATGGGGCTCGAAGGCCAGGATCGTCGGATTTGACGCGTGCGATAACAGGAACAGGCTGTAAAAGCCGGCGTTGGCGCCAATATCCACGAATGTGATGCGCCCGTCCGGCCGCACCGCTGACTTCAGTTTGGCCAGTTCCCGCGGGTCGAAGCGATGCGGGCGGAACAGCGCCTTGCGATCGCTGACGTTCTCCTGCGGGTATAGCCGCAATGGGCGCCCCCAGACGGTATAGTCGAGCGGGCCGGGATGAAGGCGGTTGAGCCACCGGCTCAACACCCGGCGGAATGTGCCGTGATTCAAAAACGTGCGCCGGGCAAGCTCCACGATCAGGCGCGGCCAGAAGTCTGGGCGGTAGGTGCCCCAGGGCGAGTCAACGTCGAGCGTCACTTCAGACGCTGCAACTCTGGGCATCGCAATATTCGAGGAGGGTAATGCCTCCACCGATGGCATGAGAGTCAACATCTGTTGCCCGCCAAAAAGCTATAACCAGCTCACCAGCGGCAGACGGCCGGCCGGTCACGCCTCACTTCTGGGCTCTTCGACGCTCTATTCTGGCAAAATCCGGTGATTCACGGCCCGGACATAGAGAATATGCTTTAATGGACGAGCAAAATCGAGGACTCCCAGCCCTGCTGGCGATGTCTCTCTATATCACGCACAGCGGTCAAAACAACTTTTGATTGCAAACTATCTGTGGACAACCTAATGGCGCCAGGCAAATCAAACACCATGCCGGCGTGAGCTGGCGGATTGCCCGGAAAACAGACCGGCGCGGCGCATCACCGCCAGTGTTCGCCGATCCATGGCGTGGGCCGCACATGCTTGTAGAGCCGTTTGATCCCCGTCGCGGGCCAGTTGCCTTCCAGGGCTTCGTCGGGGTCCGGCTTGCCGGTGAAGGCCACGACGCGCGCGGTTTCGGGAAGCCGGGGCGTGAACAGAAAGTTGAGCGGCCACGCAGGCACGAGGCTATGCTTGAAGCTGAAGCACCACTCGTCCGGCCAGAACACCATATCCTTGATCTCGCGGGAGATGAAGGTCTGACTGTTCCCGTAAGTGGCAATAATACGCGCACCATCGGCCTTCAGCCGCTCATACAGATAATCGTGCGCACCAACGGGAAAACGGTAGACGGAGGTGTTACCGATGCGTGCATTGGGCTGGGTCCAGTTGCGTGCCACGCAGTAATGTCCCGGCTGGTAGTCGAAAAAATCGTCCAGCGGGCCGGTGATAACCACGTCCAGGTCGAGATAAAGCACCTCGCCGGAAAGCCCGGCCAAGTCCTTCCGCCACAGGCCGATCTTGCGCCACGGCAGGTTGCGCACATCCACCCATTTCTGGCGGACGAAGACCTTCTCCGGCAGCTCCATTTGCGGCAGCGGCTGAATCTCAACGCCCGGCACCACGCCCGCGCCGTCGTCAGTAAAGCAGATGAACCGCGCCGGCGCGCGTATTGCGCATCACCATCGAGTAAAGCCGGTTGACATAATCGGGACCGTACCGGGTTCCCCACTTCATACAGATGACGGTTTGGGACATGATTTCTCCGGCTGGCCGCGTATTTTTGCAGCCCTTTCAATGGCGAAGCGTGCGAGCTGGAATTCGCCTGTCAACGGCCGCGCCGACCAATAGCGGCTTCCGCCGGGGAAGTCCAGACGGCGCTTCGGCACAGTGTAATTACAGTTTATTTGATCGCGGGGCGGACTGACTTCGCCCGCGCCCGGCCGGCCATCCCCAGCGCGGCGCATTCGCCATATCGCCTTTTGCCCTCCCCTGATGTTACCTTGGAAAAAATCGCGATTCGCATGGGAGGAACGATCATGAGCGACCTATCAAGTAAATGGCTGTGCGAAACAAGCTGGCTGGCGGAGCACCTCGGCAGCCCCGGCCTGATCGTCCTCGACGCCACCATGCCCGTCGAGGAAATGACCGGCCACGAACAGTATTTGATGAACCACCTGCCCGGCGCCCTCTATTTTGATATCGACGAGATTTCCGACACCGCCAGCCGCAATCCGCACATGCTGCCCAGCCCGGAGAAATTCGCGCTCAGGATGCGCAAAATGGGCGTGGGTGACGGCATGCGCGTGGTTGTATACGACCAGCGCGGCATGTTCAGCGCGCCCAGGGTGTGGTGGATGCTGCGCATCATGGGGCATAACGACGTCGCGGTGCTGAACGGCGGGCTGCCGAAATGGCGCAGCGAAGGGCGGCCGCTGGATACAGGCGACGTGCCCGCGCGCTCAGAACGCCACTTCACGCCGCGCAAGGATTCCTCGCTTGTGCGCGATCTCGACGACATGAAAGCCATCCTGGCGGACGGCAAAATCCAGGTGGTGGACGCGCGGTCGGCGGCGCGTTTTGCGGGACGCGAGCCCGAGCCGCGCCCGGTGCCCCGCCTTGGCGCCATGCCGGGCGCCTGCAACGTGCCGTTTCACCAGTTGCTCAACCGCGACGCCACGTTCAAACCGGCGGACGATCTGCGCGCCGTGTTCGCCAAGGCCGGCATCGACCCCGCCAAACCGGTGGTGACGACCTGCGGGTCCGGCATCACGGCCTGTATTCTGGCGCTCGGCCTCGCCGTCGCCGGCAATGAGCATGTGCCGGTATACGATGGCTCGTGGTATGAATGGAGCCACGATCCCAGCGCACCCGTGATCACCGGCGCGGATACGCCTAATCCCTAACCGGGCCGCCTCGCCGCCCATTTCAAGCACAACAGATTGAGCGGCCAGACGATGACGAAGACGAGACCGGCCGCGGCCGCGTAGGTTGTCCACGCGGCTGGCTGCATAAGCGCCGCAGTGCCGCTGGCGAGGACGCCGGAACCGGTCATGGCCGCTTGCATACAGATAGCCGCGATCATGGCGCCGGCGCCGAGGCTGCGCAGGAAACGCCCGCGATCCGTAAATACAGGATCGGCCGTAAACAATGCAGCAATGAAAATGGCGCAGAGATAGGCGCAGAGCACGGTGAGGATCAGCGTGTGGAGAGGCTCGAACTGCAATCGCCCGGCCAGAAACAGCGCCAGCCCCTGCCCCGCCAGGGCGCCTTCGATATGACCGAGCGCGGCTGTTGCCGCCCAAGCCGCCCATGGGATTGGGGGGACTGGGATTGGGGGCGCGGGAATTGGAGCCGGCGGCTCCGGCGCCAGGGGGACAGGCATTGGACCGGGGGGCGCGGCGGCCTCCCGCGTTGTGGCGGGCTGCGCGGGCAGAACGATGGGTTCCTCTACGGCAACCGCCGGCATGGCCGCGACGGCAGTCTCTTCGACGGCTACCGGTGTTGCGTATACAACCGCCGGTTCCTCGACGGCGGCCGGCGGCACAAATGCAACGGCGAGTTCCTCGCATACGGCAGTCGGCCCGGACACGGCCTCGCGCTCCCCGGACGGGGCGGACATAACCGTGAGCGGCACGGGCGCACCGGAAGGAACGGCGAAAGCATCGGCCCCGCCAGCCGGCGGACTGGCCGCCATTACGGTCTGCGCCGCCGCCGCAACGGCGGACGTTCCGGCCGGAGGCGCCACGGAAACCGCGCCAGCGCCGGCTTTCGCCCGGCGCTTGACTTCGGCTTCTTCCTCGAACTGCTCACGCACCATGTCCGGGTCCATGGACGGACACCTCCTCGGCACCACACTTATGTCACTAGCACAGCTTATCCGCAGAAAATCCTATGAGCGCTCGCGGCAAATGGGTTAGGATTCCCCGCGAGGCGTACTAGTGCCATCTGCACCAAATTCCAGGCCACGGCAAGATGTATGAAAGTCCTATTCAAGCTTAAATCACACCACTTTCAAAAATTATTCATTAAAATCGCAGACGTCTACGCGCGCACGATGCCAACCTGGATTTGATCCCCATGTCCTCAGCCAACTCCTTCGAAGACCGTTTCGGACGGCCGCCCCGCACCGCCACCCAGCTCGCCCATCTGGGCCGCCAGCCGGACGACCAGCACGGCTTCGTCAACACGCCCATCTATCGCGGCTCGACCGTGCTGTTCCCCACCCTGGACGCCCTCACCGCCTATAATCAGGAATACACCTACGGGCGGCGCGGCACGCCGACGGTGCGGCGGCTGGAGGAAGCGCTGACGGAGCTGGAAGGCGGCGCGCGCACGGTCATTACGCCGTCCGGCTATTCGGCGATCACCACCGCGCTGCTGGCCTTCGCCGAAGCGGGCGACCACATCCTGGTGTCCGACAGCGTTTACCAGCCCACACGCAAGTTCTGCGACGATGCACTGTCGCATTTCGGCGTCATCATCGAATATTACGATCCGCTGATCGGCGCAGATATTGCCACGCTGTTCCGGCCCAACACGCGGCTGGTGATGACGGAGTCGCCCGGCTCGCAGACCATGGAGGTGCAGGACATCCCCGCCATCGCCGCCGCCGCCCGCGAACGCGACCTGTGGGTGCTCATCGACAACACCTGGGCGACGCCGCTGTATTTCCAGCCGCTGGCGCATGGGGTGGACGTCTCCATTCAGTCGGGCACCAAATATCTCACCGGCCACTCCGACACCATGCTGGGCGCCATCACCGCCAATGCGCGGGCGGCGTCGCGCATCGTGCGTATGCACGGCACGCTGGGGCTGTGCGGCGGGCCGGAGGATTGCTTCCTGGCGCTGCGCGGTTTGCGCAGTCTCGGCGTGCGCCTGGAGCGGCACTGGAAATCTGGGCTGGAAATGGCGGAGTGGCTGGCGGTGCGGCCCGAGGTGAGCGCAGGTGCTCCACCCTGCCCTGCCCGGCGCCCCCGGCCACGAGCTATGGCGGCGCGATTTCACCGGGGCGACGGGGCTGTTTTCGGTGATCCTCAAGCCGGTGAAGCGCAAAGCGCTGGCCGCCATGCTGGACGGCCTGACGCTGTTCGGCATGGGCTTTTCCTGGGGCGGCTTCGAGAGCCTCGTGATCCCGTTCGACCCCAGCGATTACCGCACCGCCACCAAGCCGAAAATCGAGGGGCAGGCGCTGCGCTTTCACATCGGCGTGGAGGATACGGAAGACCTCAAGGCCGATCTGGCGGCCGGGTTCGAGCGGCTCAACGCGGCGGGGTGAGACGGCCAGCGCCTGTCACGGCGCTTTGCCCTCCAGATGCCTCGCCAGAAACGGCCGTATCCGCTCCATCGCGCCATGGCCGAACAAATCGCTGTGGCCGCCGCCCGCGAATTCCACATACTCCTTCGGCTCCTTCGCCGCCTCGAACAGCGCGCGCGACGAACTGACGGGGATCACCCCATCCTCGCTGCCATGCAGCACCAGCAGCGGGGCGTTGATGCGGCCGATGTGAGCGGTGGAGTTGAAACGGTCGGTCAGCAGCCAGTCCACCGGAAAGAAGGCGTAGCCCGACTTCGCCCGCTCGGCCAGACTACTGAACGGCGCATCGAGAATGACCGCCGCCGCCGGACGCTGCGCCGCCACCTGCGAGGCCACGCCCGTGCCCAGCAACTCGCCGTAAATGACGATCCGTCCGGCGCTCAGCCCCAGGCTCTTCAGGTGATCGTAGGCGAGCACACCGTCGCCAACGATGGCCTTTTCCGACGGACTGCCCGTGCTCCCCGCATAGCCGCGATAGCTGAGCATGAACACCCCATATCCCGCGCCGGCCAGCGCCTTGATGCGCTCCTGCCGCGTGATCAGCCCGCCGCCATTGCCGTGAAAATAGAGGATCGTCGGCGCGCCGGGAGCCGCCGGACTATGCCAGACGACGAGCCGTTCGCCATCCGGCGCCGTTAGCAGCACCTCGGCAACGCCGGTAAGCCCAGCCTGCTGCGGCGTGTAGTGCGTAACGTCGGGGAAATAGATCAGCCGCCGCTGGAAGGCATAAAGGCCCGCGCAACTGGCCGCGTAGAGCCCCGCCAATAGCGCGGTGGTCCAGATCAGCGCCCAGATCAACATCATGGCAACGCTCCGTTTTTCCGGTGTGTTCGCGGTCATGCGGCCTCCCTTGTCCTGGCGGGAAGTGTGCACGCTGGAATGGCCAAATCGCGGCCTGACCGGGCATCGCGCGCGAATCCATCGCGGCGTTGCATTAACGATTTATTCAACCTAAGATTTACAGGAATCGCGGCGGCATTCTATGGTGCTTCCATAATGTGAGACGGCTCACGGCAAACACAATCATCGCGGCGGAGCGGCAATGCGGTCCATGCCAAAACAAACCGGACTTCTGGGACCATTCCCGCTCAGCTTCGACGGTATCACCGAAGCGGTGAAGCATCACTCGGCGGGCGTGTTCACGCTCGGCCATATCGACCGGGACGGACGGTTCTGCGTGAAATATGCCGGCCGCTCCGATACGGACGTGGCCGCGCAGCTCAAGAACTTTATCGGTTCGAACCAGTTGTTCAAATTCGGATATGCCGCGTCATCCAAGGCCGCCTTCGTGAAGGAGTGCGACCTCTTCCATGACTTCAGTCCTCCCGGAAACGCTCTCCATCCCGGACGTCCTCAGGGGACGAACTGGGAATGTCCGCGCTGCCGCATTTTCGGCCAGGAGTATTGAGGAGCTGCAACATATCCGTCAGCGCCGCCTGATAGCCGTAATGCCAATAGGCACGCTCCGGCGTACAGGCGTCCAGGTGCTTCTGATCGGCCATCGCATAGGGTGCTTCGGCGGCGAGCCATTGCTTGATCCGGTCGCGCCGGCGCAGCAGTTGCGATCTCTCGTATTGGTCCAGCATCCCCGCAGTGTGGCGGGCGGGTGTTGACGCGGGCTTAAGCCGCAAGCACCGTAACCAGCCAGGGTTAACAGTCCGTCCGGCTAGTGCAGTGACGAGAGACACTTGATTCACCCTTGCGGCGAACTCGCAAATCAAGTGTCTGCGTCGTAAACTGCACTAGAATCAATAAGTTGCTAGTGCTCTTCAGGCGCATACATTTGGTCTCGGCCTAGCCGCAAGGTGTACCAAATGTATGCGCCAGAGCACTAGCGCCCGTTCCGGCCCGGCGGGATGATCGCACCCGGCTAAAACCCGCGCTCGATGTGGCCGTAGACTTTCTCCGTGAAGCCATAGATCACCGCGCCGATGAACGGCGCCGTCAGCGCCGCCACCAGCAGGATGACGATGATTTTCGGAATGAAGGTTAGCGTGACCTCCTGCACCTGCGTCAGAGCTTGCAGCAGCGCGATGACGATGCCGATGGCCATGGCCGCGGCGACAGCCGGACCGGAGGCCAGGACAATCGCCCAGATGGCGGATTGCACCATATCGAGCGCATCCGCTTCGTTCATGGCGTGAATCCGCCGGCTATTCGCATCGCACAGCCTCGGCCTGGCGGCGCACGCCGTTGTGGCCGGCTTTGGCGGGATGCAGTAGCTGCTCCTCCAGCGGGAAGAACGAGCGCACCAGCCTCAGCGCCTCGAACCAGTGATCGGTCCTCATCAGTTCGCCAACCTGGTGCAGCCCTTCGAGAACCTCCTCGTTATTGAAGGTCTCCAGCAGCCGCGCATGCATATGAGTGAACATCCCCTGCGCGGCCTGGGCGCTTGCCGGGGCGATCAGCATCGTCTGGATGATGAAGTAGAGCTGGCGCAAAGGGGTGGTCGTCTGATCGGGCTGAAGGACGTGGTTCTCCAGCAGAAAGGTCACATCATTGAGAAACTCCAGGGAAACCTTGCGGTCGGCACGCAACACCGCGCCATTGATATAAATCTTCTCACCCGGACGCAGCCAAACGCGGAAACTCTTGTTCATTGCAACCCATCGCGAATAATGCCCGATACCTCGATCAGTCCACGGAAATTGGCCGATTTTTCCAATCGGATATCGTCGGCCTCGCGCATGATCCAGATGCCAATGGAAATGAGATCGGCGCGCAGCGACTCCGGCAGTTCGTTCTCTGGCTTGGCGAGATCCTCGATCAAAATGGTCCAGAGGCGCCGCAGAAATGCCAGTGCCTCAATGGCTTCAAATGAGCCGGGGCCGGCCTTATCCGCCTTTTCCAGCAGGGCGATGGACTGATCGACGGCCCTCCGCTCATGGTGCCGCGCCTCGGCCGGCGACTCTTCAAGAACTTCCGCGTAGGAGAACTGATACATATGCGTTTTTCCTGTGACCCTCTCGGATTGTCATGCTCTAAATGTGTTGCGTGGACGTGCTGGTCCGCGAAAAGCAATTCCCCTTTCTCCGGCAGTTTCTTCGCAGGCTATCCGGCAAAGAACCTGCGTGGATTCCTTTACTATTGAGAACTTTTTCAAAAGCAGAAGCGCCGCTTTCGGCAAACTCCGCTTATGGAACTTTGAGCTGGCCAAGCTTCTGGGCGCGCGCCGTCAGCGTGTATGCCTTCTGAAGCTGCTCCCGCAACCGTTCGACACGCGCCGTGACTTCATCGCTGTCCATCGCTTCCAGCACACCGATGTGGTTGGCCATGAGGTCCATCTGAACGGCCATCATCTCGCAGGCACCCGCCACACGCTCTTTCGTGGCGCCGAGCCGTGCGTTGAGCGCGGTGAGCGCCTCCACGGCTTCCCCGGCCAGCCGCGCCGCCATGGCCGTCACCGTCCGCGCCGTCTCGGGCTGGAGCGTTTCCAATCCCAGCCCCGCCGCCATGGTGTATGCGCAGGCCAGCTTACGGAATGCGGCCTCGTTGGCATTGGCGGAAGTCTCGATCAGTTCCTGGTTCGAGATGCGGCTGCGTGTATTCTCGCTGGATGCCGCCGACCAGTTGGCCCGCCATGACGGAAGCTCGAACTGACGGGCGAACAGCGTATCGAGGAAGGATTGCATCCCCGAGGGGACAATTGCGGCGGCGGCAGAGTCGGATGGCAGAAAGCCGAATGCCGTCAGGAACGCGCCGTCGGCCGCCTGCCGGGCCAGGGGAACCGGCGTTTCGAAATAACCGGCGAGCGGGCGCACATCGGTGTTGATGCCGGCGAACAGATACGCGCCGTTGACCGCGGTGTTGAGCGCATCCGTGAATCCGGTGAGAAACGCCCTGGCCTGCCCTGGCTCCATCACCGGCGCTAAAGAGGCGAACTTGCCGCCGCTGGCGGTCAGCCGGGCGAGCACATCCCGCGCCGCATCCAGCCGCGCCATGACCCGCTTGTTGGTGTCGATGATGGCCGCGAGCCGCGCGTGCTCCTGGCGCAGGGAAATAACGCCGCCGCTTGGAAAGCCGGGGAGAGCCCCCCGTTCCATAAGACGACCCATAGCGGCGTGCGCCTGGACGGCGGCCAAACTGGATTGCAGCTTGACGGGATCGATAAACCGCTCGCTCATCATGCCTGAGAGGCCCTTTGTGTCTGACTTTGCCGGAACCGCCCCACCGTGCCTGCGTATCACCATCAGCTTATGCCAAGCTGACACAAATCCCGCTCACAGCGTTGACAGACTATATCTTCAACTCGTGACGCTTCTCGAAATTAACCCGCGATGTTTTTAATAAAACAGCGCAAATGTGCCGCTTTTCGCAACACAGATTGCGTTTTACGCCGCCCGCCATCAATCGCAATTCAGCCGGTAGCCGAGATAACGCTGGGAATCGATCGGATCGTATCCCAGGCGGTGGCGCAGCCGCTTGCGCAGCTTGCTGATGTGGCTCTCGATGACGTTTTCGTCGATATCTTCGTCGAACAGGCCGTATACCGAGTTGAAAATCTGTGTCTTGGTGACACGCCGCCCCTTGTTGGCCACCAGATATTCGAGGATGCGGCGCTCCCGGCGCGGCAGCGGCATCACCGAGCCGCCAACTTCAGGGTCGCGGCCGTCGGGGAAAATGCGCAAAGCGCCAGTACCGCCGCGCTCGCGTTCCTCTTTGGTACGCCGCTGGATCGCCTGGATACGCGCCAGAATTTCGCGCACATGCACCGGCTTGCGGATCACGTCATCCACCCCGGCGGCGAAAAGCTCCAGCGTCTCATCCAGGGACTTGCCGTCGTTCATGGCGATGACGGCGGCGCGGGTGCGTCCCTTGATGATCTTCGGCAGGGTCTGCCGGTGGCGGCAATCGCCCAGCAGAAAGGCGTCAACCGCCTGCATGTCCAGATCCGAGACGGTCGTAACCCAGTTGTCGAAGTCCGCCGGGCACAACCCCGTGGCGGACACTCCTTCCCGGTCAAACATGGTTGTGAAACCCTGTTTGACGGCGTCGCGCTCATCCACGATGACGATCATCCGGCCCCCTTCGAATCACCCTGAATTCCTCATTGGATTCGAGGTACACGCGCTGGTGGTAATCGTCAACTTTGAGTTGCATTCCTGAGCAATTCGACCGGCTGCCCAAGGCAAATGGGACACGCTTTGCCCGGCCGGGATGTGCCGGTCCGCCCGCCCGCCGGCGAAAGCATATCCGTCCGCCGCCTGTGCGGCGTCATTCCGGCCCCTCGTGATGCAAATCACGGCACCCATCACCACCTCGGTGGCCGCGAAAGAGGCGGCCTCGGGGGATTGCAGGGAGCAGTTCACGCGGCGCAGGTCACGGCACCGCTTCGAGGCCAATAGCCCCATACGAACGCTTGAGACAGGACAGTTTCAACAGCAAGCGGTCCCGCCAGATCATGGCGCGCGAACGGCTCGGAAAACACAAGGCTCGCGGCGGCTGTCTGGCCGCCGCGAGCTTCGAAGGCTCAGAATTTGCCAGAACCCTTAGCCAAACAGCTTCAGGATCGCCTGCGCGCTCTGGTTGGCAATCGACAGCGACTGAATGCCAAGCTGCTGCTGCACTTGCAGCGCCTGGAGTCTCGGTGGACTCCTGGTTCATGTCCGCATCCACCAGCGAGCCGACGCCCATGTCGATGGAGTTCTTCAGGCTGGTCACGAACGACTGCTGCAAGCCGATGCGCGATTTGACGGCGCCCACATCCGACGCGGCGGTGGTCATGTTCGCGATGGTGGTGTCCACCTGCTGCGTAAAGGCATTGAGCATTGCCATATCCTCCGCGGAGTCCGTCAAGGCCGAGATGTTCATGGTCATGATGGACACGCCCGTCCCCGTGTCCGCCGACGTGGTGGTAGCGCCGTTGCTATCCGTGTAGGTTCCGACAGTTGCGGTATCAACGGTGTCCAGCACACCACCGGCCTCATACTCGATTTTGAAGTTTTGCAACGTAACAGGCGTGGTCGTGTCATCGCCAGCCGTATAGGTCAGCGTTGCCGCTTTGCCGTCGAATGTGGTGTCCAACGTGGTTTCCGAGATGTCGGAAGCAACTCCGAGATCATCCGTGATGGTGAAAACCTTGGTGGTGTCGTTCCAGCCCAGCGTACCGGTTACGGCACCGGCAGCCGCGGTGCCCGTGGCCGTCATGGCGGTCGTCGGGAAGTTTGACGCATCGTATGCGGCGGTGGTGCCTCCGAGATTCTTGTCCAGCAGCGCCACTTGCGCAATGTTCACCTGAATGTAGCCGACATCGACGGAACCGGCCGTATCACGGGCATAGGAGGAGATAACGCTCTTGGTGAAGTTGAAGCCGTCCGCGGACGAGTTCGACCGAAAGCCAGTTCTGGCCGTTGAACGAGGCCGATGTGGCGATAGCTCTGAGTGTGCTTTGCTGCTGGGTGATGTCCGCCTGAATTTTGTTGCGGTCCACGCCGGGCTGCGCGGCACTGGCAAGGTCCTGTTTGATCTTGCCCATGATGGTGATGGCTTTGTCCATGGCGGTGCTGGCAACGTCGAGGGTCGATGCCCCCATGTTGAGCGCGTCGGAAACCGTTGATAGAACCGAGCTGTCCGACTTCATGGTGGTCGCAATCGACCAATAGGCGGCGTTGTCGGCGGCGGAAGCAATCCGCAGGCCGGTGGAGATCTCGCCCTGCGTTTTCTGCAGCGACTTCATGGTCTGCGTGAGAGTTTGCAGCGCGGTAAGCGCAGAGGGATTAGTCAGGATACTGGTCATGGCGGTTTCCTTTAAGGCTTCAAAATACGCAGAAGACATTCCGGGTGAACCGGCATTAAAGGGCGGCATCATGCCTTTGGACCAAGAGGAGACGCGGTCCAACCAGTAATGAGGAGGAGCCTAGTCCCCCCCGCTTACCGGGCGGTTAATCCCGGCGCGGCTAAGCGGGAATCTGTGCGCGAATCCCAGAACACCAGCCTGGGATCAGTTCCGTTCACCAACTCACAAACCTGCTTCCGGTTAGGGCCGGAGTATCCGGGTGTGCGAAGGAAATTTTTAAGGGAGTGTGCGAACCTTATGGCGGCTGAGGACAACATTGAACACAACCGGATTGGATGAAGGCCATGGGCCGCCAAGTGCGTAAAAGAACCCGTTCGCTTTCGTCACGAAAGACCAAGGCGATCCAGGAGATCGTCGCCCAGACGCTGGTACATCTGCGGGCCGGCGAAATGGCGTCCGCCCGCACCTCTTTGACGCACCATCCCGAAATGGTACGCGAGCATGATTTCGCCTGTTATCTGGCCGGGCTGATCCACGCTAATCTCGGGGAATGCGGCGAGGCACTCTCTTATTATGAGCGGGCCGTGGCGCTGCAAAAAGGCTACGCCGAGGCCCATTACGGCCGCGCGCTCATGCTCCAGCAGATGGGCCGCACCGGAGAGGCGCTAGCGGCTTACGACGATGTCCTGCTCCATGGCACGGCCACCGCCGGCCTCCTGCACAATCGCGGCGCCGCTCTCCAGCAGCTCGGGCGCAATGCCGAGGCGCTTGCAGGCTATGCCGATGCCCTGGTGCTGGCACCGGCCTACATTCCCGCGCTCACCGCCCGCGCTCAATTGCTGGAGGAGCTTGGCCGCCACGATGAGGCGCTCACCGCTTACGCGGACCTTCTCAAGGCCAGCCCCGAAGATGCCACGGTCTGGCACAATTGCGCTGTGATCCTTGCCGCGCAGGGCGAGGCCGCCGCCGCGTTCGACGGATATATGAAAGCGCTGGAGCTGCGCCCCGATTACGCCAAGGCCCTTTACGGCGCCGCCTCGGCCCTGCAACAGCTCGGCCGCCAGGACGAAGCGCTGGCTCTCTGCACTCTGTTTCTGGAGCGGACATCGGGGGCCAGCCAGGAACCGCCGCCCTCCGGCGCGGCCGGCGCTGCTCCATCACCTGCCGCCAGCCCGGAACAAGCGCCTTCCGGCGCCGCGGATGTGGAAGCGCTCATCCTGCAAGCCAATCTGCTGCATGAAGCCGGGCGCATGGAAGAGGCGCTGACCGCGCTGGACATGGCTCTCCGCCAGGCCCCTGAGGACGCGCGGGCGCTGTGCAACAAGGGGGTGACGCTGCACGAACTGGGACGGTTCGATGAAGCCGCCGCTTGTCTGGATGCCGCCATCGCCCGCGAGCCGGATTTCGCCGGCGCATGGCTGGGGCGCGGCAATCTCGAACTGAAGAGCGCCCGTCTCGATGAGGCTCTCCACTGCTTTGAACGCGCTCTCGGCGCCGATCCGCAATACGCCAAGGCGGCATGCGGCAAGGCCCTGGTGCTCCGGGAAATGGGCCGTTTCCACGAAGCCGCCGCCGGTTTCGAGCAATCCCTGGCGCTGAAACCCGATCTCGCTGACGCGCGGGCCAATTACAGCGCCATGCAACTCCTGCTGGGCGACTTCGAGCGCGGCTGGGAAGGCTACGAATACCGCTACCTGCACGGCGAAAAATGCAAGGCCGAGCTAACGCTGCCCTGGCCGGAATGGAGCGGCGGCCCCCTCGCGGGCAAAAGTATCGCTGTTCTCGATGAAGCCGGCATGGGCGACGTTTTGATGCTCGCCCGCTACCTGCCCCTGCTGGCCAGGATGGGCGCCGGCGTCACCTTTCAATGCCGGGCCTCGATGCATGGCGTGCTCGATGCGCTGCGCTCCTGCGTTAGGCTGGCGGATGCCGGCATGCAGGGAGAAAGCTTCGACCATTGCATACCGATGTTCAGCCTGCCGCGCGCTTTCGGGACGCGGGCCGGCACGATTCCCGCAAGCGGGCCATACCTTCAACCTGACGCGGCGCGGGTGGCGAAATGGGCGGAGCGCATCGGCGCCGGCGGGTTCAAAATCGGCGTGAACTGGCAGGGCAATCCCAACCCGAAGGTGGACATTTCCCGCTCGGCCCCGCTGGCCGCGTTCGAGCCGCTGGCGGCACTGAAGGGCGTGCGCCTCATCAGCCTGCAAAAACATTCCGGGCTCGATCAGATCGCCAGCGCGGAATTCAAGGTCGAGACGCTGGGCGCCGATTTCGACTCCGGGCCGGATGCCTTCGTGGACACCGCCGCCGCCATGGCCAATCTCGACCTCATCGTGACCGTGGACACCTCCATCGCGCATCTTGCCGGTGCGTTGGGACGGCCGGTGTGGGTGGCTCTGAAGCAGGTGCCGGAATGGCGGTGGATGCTGGAGCGGGAGGATTCCCCCTGGTATCCGTCGATGCGGCTGTTCCGCCAGCAGACACGCGGCGATTGGAGCGATGTCTTCAACCGCATGGCGCGGGAGGCCCCGGCTATGCGGGAACGGACAGCGCGAAGCCGCTAAAGCGCGGCCCTTAATGCCTCTTTCAAATTTTGAGCGGGTAGCCCATTCGTCTCGCACTGCCCTCGCGGTGTGACTGCATGCAGGGTTGATTCCTTTGTTCGGCCGGGCTGCCATTCCTTCGCCCCGGCCATGCACAAGTTGAATGCTACCGCGCGCAGGATGGGTCAAGGACGCGCGTGCTTGCGCGCCCGGAGGGCTTGTCCTTGACGCATCTGAGCACGGTAGCATGCTGGTGTGCGGCGGGGCTCACGGCAATCACTGGAACCCACTCAAAAACGCCCTTAATGCATATCCGGCACCGCGATCCCCCGGCGCGCGCAAGCGGCCTCCACCGTGTTGCGCAGCAGACAGGCCACCGTCATCGGCCCAACGCCGCCCGGCACCGGCGAAATGGCGCCGGCAACCTCCCTGGCGCTGGCGAAATCCACGTCGCCCACCAGCCGCGTTTTGCCGTTGGCGGCGGGGATGCGGTTGATGCCAACGTCGATGACGATGGCGCCAGGCTTGATCCAGTCGCCCTTGATCATCTCGGGGCGTCCCACGGCGGCAATGACCAGATCGGCGCGGCGCACCACGCCGGGCAGATCGCGGGTGCGCGAATGGGCGATGGTGACGGTGCAGTCTTCGCGCAGCAAGAGTTGCGCCACGGGCTTGCCGACGATGTTGGAGCGTCCCACGATCACCGCATCCAGCCCCCGCAGCGACGGCGCCGCGGTCTTGGCCAGGATCACGCAGCCCAGCGGCGTGCAGGCCACCAGCGCGCGTTCGCCCGTCGCCAACCGCCCGGCATTGATGGGATGAAAGCCGTCCACGTCCTTGGCGGGGTCGATGGCCTCGATAACCTTGATGGCGTCGATGTGCTTAGGCACCGGCAGTTGCACCAGGATGCCATCGACGGCCGGATCGGCGTTCAGGCGCGCGATGAGGGCCAGCAGCTCGGCCTCCGGCACGGTCTCCGTCAGACGGTGCTCGAACGACCGCATGCCGGCTTCCGCGGACTGCTTGGCCTTGGAACGCACATAAACCTGGCTCGCCGGATCGTCGCCCGCCAGCACCACGGCCAGCCCCGGCGTGACACCGTGCTGCTGCTTCAGACCGCTCACGGCAGCGGCCACGCGGGCGCGCAGCTCCGCCGCGATCTGTTTTCCGTCAATGATTTTTGCTTCCGCCACTAAAACTCACTCCGGCGTAAACGGCTCTGTCTCTTGCTCACAGTAGCCGGATTTTTCGAATTTGGCGAACAGCGGGAAACAGGAAATTGGTGGAGGGGGCTGGATTCGAACCAGCGTAGGCGGTAGCCAGCAGATTTACAGTCTGCCCCCTTTAGCCACTCGGGCACCCCTCCGATTGAGAAACCGCTCCGCCGGAGAAGCGGCGGAACGATGGAGCGACGCAACGCATCGCTGAGCCCTGGTTATCTTGACCGTCCCCATGATTGTCAACAATTTTGCGCACATTGGACACCGGCACCCCCTGGAAATCGTCGCAGCCTGCGCGGCTGCAACAGCCGGGCTGGTTTTGCGGCGTGCAAGCGTCTAATACTCCTGGAGTCCGCCCCAAGAGCCTAGTACGGCCGCATCTCCAGTTATTGAGCCATGTCCCACCGCCCGAAATCCGCCAGAAACGAACACCGCAACGAACGCCGCCCGCGTGACGGCAAATCGGCCAATGCACCGCTTTACCTCTACGGCCTCCACGCCGTCGAAGCCGCGCTGCGCAATCCGCAAAGGCAGGTGCGCCGGCTTTGGGCCACGCCCAACGCCCTGCTGAAGCTCGAACCCGTGCTGGCCGCGCGCCAGATCGCCGCCGAAACGGTGACGCCGAGGGATCTGGACCGCAAGCTGGGCGAGGGCGCCGTGCACCAGGGCGCCGTCATCGAGGCGGAGCCGCTGCCCCCGGCGGCGCTGGAAGATTTGGGCGATGCAACCCTGGTCATGGTGCTGGATCAAGTCACCGACCCTCATAATGTAGGCGCCATCCTGCGCTCCGCCGCGGCTTTCGGCGCCGGTGCCCTGATTATGACGGCGCACCATAGCCCGCCTTTGTCGGGCGTGCTGGCGAAAGCGGCGTCGGGCGGGCTGGAAGTGGTGCCGGTGGTCGCCGTGGCCAATCTGGCGCGCGCCATGGCCGGTCTGGGGGAACTGGGCTTCGAGCGAATTCGGGCTGGATTCGGACGGCGAGACCAGCCTCGGCAGCGTCCTCAGCGGCGGCAAGACCGCCCTGGTGCTCGGCGCGGAGGATAAAGGCTTGCGCCGGCTGACGCGCGAACATTGCGACCGGCTGTGCCGCATCGAGACAGCAGACGCAGTGCGAAGCCTCAACGTTTCCAATGCCGCCGCCATTGCGCTATCACTGGCCTTCACCGCCCGGAACCGCCGCCGCAGTAACCGTACCGCCAGTTTATCCTCAGTGTTTCTGGCTGGCGATCACGTCCGCCGTTGCGTTCAAGAAAAAATAGGATACCATGCACATGAAGATTTTGTGGCGCTGATGCCACATTTCACCCAAATTAAATCCATACATCAGTTCCGCCTTAACCGTATGGACTGGGGAACATGCCAACCATCGCACTTGTAGACGACGACCGGAATATCCTCACCTCGCTGCGCATGGTGCTTGAGCAAGAGGGATATAAAATCCACGCCTATACCGACGGCGCTTCGGCGTTCGACGGCCTTACGGCTGACCCGCCGGATATGGCGATCCTGGATATCAAAATGCCGCGCATGGACGGCATGGAGCTGCTGCGGCGGCTGCGCCAGAAGAGCGAAATGCCCGTCATTTTCCTCACCTCCAAGGACGAGGAAATCGACGAGCTGTTCGGCCTGAAGATGGGCGCCGACGATTACATCCGCAAGCCGTTCTCGCAGCGGCTGCTGGTGGAGCGCGTCCGCGCCATTCTGCGCCGTTCGGCCCCGCGCGATCCCGCCGCCGGCCCGAAGATCCCGCAAAAATCATCGAGCGCGGCAAGCTCAAGCTCGATCCCGAACGCCACACCTGCATGTGGGACGGCCGGCAGGTGACGCTC
The DNA here is from genome assembly GCA_963827885.1 of uncultured Alphaproteobacteria bacterium. Taxonomy (GTDB): domain Bacteria; phylum Pseudomonadota; class Alphaproteobacteria; order Rhizobiales; family Rhodomicrobiaceae; genus CAWHDD01. Next base: position 354,430 of record CAWHDD010000005.1, read on the forward strand.
ACCGTCACCGAATTCCTGATCCTGCAAGCGCTGGCCCACCGGCCCGGCGTGGTGAAAAGCCGCGACGCCCTGATGGATGCCGCTTACGACGATCAGGTCTATGTGGACGACCGCACCATCGACAGCCACATCAAACGGCTGCGCAAGAAGTTCAAGGTGGTGGACAATAATTTCGACGTAATCGAAACGCTGTACGGCGTCGGTTACCGCTTCAAAGAATAGAGGCGGACACCGGGTATGAGCGTTGAGGCGGCCAGAGTTTGGGCAGCCGGACCGCGTAACGCCGCGGTCCGCTGGCTACGCCAGCTTGGCAAGCTGCCCCGCCGCCTGACTCTCGGCTATCATTTCACCAGCATTACGCATCGCATCGTCGTCCTCAACCTAGCCGGGCTCATGGTTCTGGTGGCCGGCATGCTGTTTCTCAACACCTACCGGGCGGGCTTGATCGACAGCCGCCGCGATAATCTGCTGGGACATGGGCAGATCATTGCCGCCGCCATCGCGGACAACCAGGAACGCCAGCCCGCGAACAGCGAATTGCTGATGCAGCCGCGCCCCCCCAACCGCGAGGACACGGGAGAGGGCGACGCGGCGGCCTGGCCCCAGTTGAACGCTGAAACGCTGACGCCGTTCATCCGCAGCATGGCCCATCAAACCGGCATACGCGTGCGCGTTTTCAGCCGTGAAGGCGACATGCTGGTGGACAGCCAGCGTCTCTATGGCGGCGGCCAGACATCGCAGAAGGACCAGCCGCAGACCAAACCCGTCGATACCAATATTTTCACGCGCGTCTGGCGGCGGATACAGCGCTGGACATCCAGCTATAACCTGCCGCTTTACAAGGATTTGGGCGATAGCAACGGCAAGGGATACCCGGAAGTGCGGGTGGCGCTGACAGGCGAAACCATGAAAATGGTCAGCGTCAACGAGCGGGGCGAAACGCTGGTGAGCGCCGGTGTCCCCATCAAGCGCCTGCGCCATGTGCTGGGCGCGGTGATGCTGACCTCGCCCGAAGGCGAGATCGACGACCTCATCGCCAAGGAACGCGGCACCATCGTTTCCATGGCCCTGCTGGTGGTGCTCGTGACGGGGGCGCTGTCGATTTTCCTCGCCGGCACCATCGCCAATCCCATGCGCCGCCTCGCCAACACGGCCGAGCAGGTGCGCACCAGCATCAAATCGCGCGAGCCTATCCCGGACTTTACCCACCGCTCCGACGAGATCGGCCATCTCTCCAGGGCGCTGCGGGACATGACCTTCGCGCTCTACCGCCGTATCGACGCCATTGAAAGCTTTGCCGCCGACGTGGCCCACGAGCTGAAAAACCCGCTCACCTCCCTGCGCAGCGCCGCCGACACGCTGCCGCTAATCAAATCGGACGGTGATCGCGCCAGGCTGATCGGCATCATCCAGCACGATGTGCGCCGGATGAACCGGCTGATCACCGATATCTCGGACGTCTCGCGCCTCGACGCGGAAATGGCCCGCGAGGACGCGGAGACCGTCGATACCGCCAAGTTCCTGACGGCGATCTGCGGCATCATCAACGACATCCACCGCGAGGGCACGCCGCCGATCCAGCTAAAGATCGTGCCGGACACCACGGTCAGGAAGGCGAGAAGGAAAGGCGCGCCCGCGCCGAACGATTTTCTGATCAACGGCCATGAAAGCCGGCTGAGCCAGGTGATAAACAACATCGTCGATAACGCCGTGTCGTTTTCCCCCGGAGACGGCAAAATCACCATAACCCTCCGGCGTCTGCACCAGCCGGAGGAAATCGAAATCACCATCGAGGACGACGGTCCCGGCATCGAGCCCGAGAACCTGGAGAAGGTTTTCACCCGTTTCTATACAGACCGCCCCGATCACGAGGAATTCGGCCAGAATTCGGGGCTCGGCCTGCATATTTCGCAGCAGATCATCAGCGGTCATGGCGGCCGGCTTTGGGCGGAAAACCGTCCCCGTCCGGCTGGCCAGACCGGCAGCGCCGGCGCCCGCTTCGTCATCCGGCTGCCCGCCTTATAAACCGTTCCATCTCCGCAGCCTCGAAAGACTGAAGCGCATGGCCAGCCACACCAACGAGGAATTGCACCACGCAACCTGCATCGCCTTTGGGCCCGCCGGCGTATTGCTTCTGGGCGAACCCGGCGCGGGGAAGTCCGATCTGGCGCTAAGGGCCACCAGCGGCTGCGCGGCGCAGCTCCGCCACCTGCCGCCCGTCCCCATCATGCTGGTGGCCGACGATCAGGTGCTGCTCAGCAACGAGGACGGCACCCTCATCGCCCGCCCGCACCCGAACATCGCCGGCAAACTTGAGGTTCGCGGCATCGGCATGCTCGACGTGCCCTACCTGCCGGCGGCGGAAGTCCGGCTGATTGCGCGGCTCGTTCCCTTCGGCGCCGTGCCGCGCCTGCCGCCGGAGCCGCTTGTACACGAAACGCTTTGCGGTGCCGGCGTGCCGGTGTTGCATTTCGACCCCTTTGAAGCGTCCGCGCCCCTGAAATTGCGGCTCGCTGTTTACCAACTGCGCTAAAGTTTTGCAAATTCAGTGATTTTGCGTCGGAGTGTACCCAAAAAGCGCTTGAATGCGCACGTTAGCGGGAAGACAATGCATCGCGTTTACGAAGCGGTAATTGAAACATCGCTTTGATGCGGGAAACCCGTTATGATTAAACCTTGGTAATTGCGAACGTTGCATTCATGATCGGTGTCGTCATCGTTACCCACGGCAATCTTGCCATCGAATTCCGCGCGGCCCTGGAACATGTGGTCGGCCGGCAGGATCAGATTGCGACCATTTGCATCATGCAGACCGACGACATGGAGGAACGGCGCGACGCCATCGTCAGGGCCGTCGCCCAGGTTGATCGTGGCGACGGCACGGTGATTCTCACCGACATGTTCGGCGGCACCCCCTCCAATCTGGCGATTTCCGTTATGGATGAGGCGGTTGTTGAGGTGATCGCAGGCGTCAACCTGCCCATGCTGGTGAAGCTGGCCCGCATTCGCGAGGAGTGTACCATCAGCGAGGCCATCACTCAGGCACAGGACGCCGGACGCCGCTATATCCACGTCGCCAGTCACGTGTTACACGGGAAGTGACAAATCCGCTCGATTTTCGCATAATCTCCTCCCGCCCGGCTTCTGGAGGGTAGCGCCGGTGTTCCGCGAAAAGCCCGCGATAGCACCGTGTAAGCCCCATGAAATTCCTGGCGGACCTAACTCGTACCCGGTAAACGCGGCTCGGCAGAGGCCCCCCAAATCACCTCCCAGGATCTTGGGAAACGGCTCTGCGAAAACACAGGAAGTTAAGCAGGCTCGCCGCTGGCGCGCCAGAAGTGGACCTGCTTAGAAGCGATGGAACCTGACATGACATCGAGGAAGCCTCGCCCGCCGAACCACCCATAGAAACCGGGGTCTATCAATGTCTCGCGGATGTCGTTATTCGCAATAAGAAGGGGCTTCACTCCCGCGCCTCCGCTCTGTTCGCCAAATGCGCCGAGCGCTACGACGCCGAAATTCGCGTGACCAAGGACGATATGAGCGCCAATGGCGGTTCCATTCTCGGCCTGCTGATGCTGGCGGCGGACAAGGGCTCGACCATCACCATCGTCACCGAGGGGCAGGAGGCGGAGGACGCCATCGAGGCCCTGGTGGCGCTGGTGGAGAACAAGTTTAACGAAGACGAGTGACCGGGCGGCGGGATTGCATACAGACTAGCACTAAACGCACCTAGCTCGCCGCCGCAAGACGATCCGCAATCCGAAGTTTGACGCCTTCCACGATCGCGTCATGCAGGACTTCGGCCTTCCCCTTAAGCATCTCGGGTTCGACAGGGATATGCTGCCGCTTCACCAGCGCGCGAAGACTTGCGGGCTTTTGGCCTCTCAAATAGGTCCGCACCGCCTCCTCGCCCTCCTGATTAAATAGGCGAGTGAGGAGAACAGCCTCTTCTTTCGGCTTCGGCGCTTTTTTGCCGCCCGCTTCAGTACGCACGGCGACTCGCCCCGCCAGCGCCGCGATCAATCTATCCGCGAAGGCTGGATTGGACCGGGCTTCCTCAACGACGGCGTCGAAGAGCTGCTGCAACAATTGATCGGCGGGAATTTCGCTGGTTGTCATATTGGCTGCTCAGGACACTCGGGAGGCTAGGATGGCTTTAACTTCCTGCCACAAGGCGCGCGCCACCTTCACGCCATCGCGTCCGTATTTCTCATCCATGGAGACACGATTCCCTCGCCAGCTAAAAGCATCGGCGATCCGGTCATCAACCGGAATTCGTGTTTCCATCACCGGATGATAATCCTCGATGTCCTGTATCCGCTCCTGCGCGGTGACATCATCGGAAACAAAGTTCGCCAGCGCCACATATCTCCGCTTTTTGTGCGGGACCGCGTTCACATCCAGCAGCGTCGGTTTGCCTTCGATCATGCGGGAAATCCGGTCAACCGCGAACGCCGAAACGAAGTCCGGCCGGAAGGGCACGATGACTTTGCTGGAAATTTTCAATGCCGCCTGGGTTGCGAAGGACAGGCCGGGCGGGCAATCGAAAATCACGACGGGATAGTCACGCTTCAAATCGCGCAGCATAACCGCCATGCGCGAGATTACGCCCTGCTCAGCCTCGTGCAGGTTGCCCGTCTTCTTGGCGACCCGGTGGAGCAATTCATGCTCGATATCCTCCAGCTCCACGGAGCCGGGAACCAGCGAAATTGGCGGCACGCTCGCGGACGGCCCGGCGACGTCGCCCACCTGGTGAAAAAGATAGGTTTCGAATTCGCGGTCCTGATGATCGAAACGGTCGCCAAAATAATCGGAAATGGTTTGACTTTTGTTCCGCGCAAGAGACCAGTTCTTGCCGCCGAAGAGAATGAGAGATGCATTGCATTGGGCGTCCAGGTCAACAATCAGGACGCGCTGTTTGCCCCACACTGCAAGAGCATAGGCAATCATCGTTGCGATGGTGGATTTGCCGACCCCGCCTTTGCGATTTGCGATCGCGAGTATTGTCATGGAAACACAACTTGCGGAAACATTGAAGACCTATAGAAAGATCAAATAAAGCGCAAGCTGTCAATGTTTTCTTCTCGACGCGTTGCCTTGAGGGCGTGGTTTATTCCTCGGCGTGGGGCGTTCCGCATGCGGCCCCATCTCATCCAGCGTCGGTTTATGCGGCCGTGACAGCAGGGCCGCGGTCCTCGCCGCCCGCAGCTTTGCCGGCACGGCTCTCCACCTCGGACTGCCGCGCCAGCGGATCGTCCGCCACCACCAGTTCCACCTCGCGCAGCCGCTTGATCTCGTCGCGCAGCCGGGCCGCCTCCTCGAACTCCAGGTTGACGCCGCCTCGCGCATGCGCTTTTCCATGTCCGCGATCACCGCCGCCAGATTGTGTCCGGCGAGCACCACGCCGTCCTCGTCGAAGCCCACGCCGGCGTCCACCAGCACATGGTCGCGCTCGTAGACGCTGCCCATGATGTCGCCGATGTTCTTCTTCACCGACTGCGGCGTGATGCCGTGGGCCACGTTGTACGCCATCTGCTTGTCGCGGCGGCGGGTGGTCTCGGCCATGGCGCGTTCCATCGAGCCGGTGATCTTGTCGGCATACAGGACCACGTGGCCATCGACGTTGCGCGCAGCGCGGCCGATGGTCTGCACCAGCGAGGTTTCGGAGCGCAGGAAGCCCTCCTTGTCCGCGTCGAGGATGGCCACCAGCGCGCATTCCGGGATGTCCAGCCCCTCGCGCAGCAGGTTGATGCCGATGAGGATGTCGAACGCGCCGAGCCGCAGGTCGCGGATAATCTCGATGCGCTCCAGCGTCTCCACATCGGAATGCATGTAGCGCACGCGCAAGCCCTGCTCGTGCATGTACTCGGTGAGATCCTCGGCCATGCGCTTGGTCAGCGTCGTCACCAGCACGCGATAGCCCTGCGCGGATGACGCGTGCGGCACTCGTCGATGAGGTCGTCCACCTGGGTCTTGACCGGGCGCATTTCCACCGGCGGGTCGATGAGGCCGGTCGGGCGGATGACCTGCTCGACGAACACGCCGCCGGTCTGCTCCAGCTCCCAGCCGCCGGGCGTCGCGGAGACGTATACAGTCTGCGGCCGCATGGCGTTCCATTCGTCGAATTTCAGCGGCCGGTTGTCCATGCATGACGGCAGGCGGAAGCCGTATTCAGCCAGCGTGAGTCTTGCGCCGCCGGTCGCCGTTGAACATACCGTTGAGCTGGCCAACGGTCACATGGCTCTCGTCCACGAATACCATGGCGTTCTCGGGCAGATATTCGAACAGCGTCGGCGGCGGTTCGCCCGGCTTGCGGCCGGTGAGCCAGCGCGAATAGTTCTCGATGCCCGCGCAGGAGCCGGTCGCCTCCATCATTTCCAGGTCGAACGCCGTGCGCTGCTCGATCCGCTGCGCCTCCAGCAGCCGCCCGGCGTCGTTCAGCTCGGCGAGGCGCTGTTGCAGTTCGATCTGAATGCCCTTGATGGCCTGATGCAGCGTCGGCTTCGGCGTCACATAGTGCGAATTGGCAGAACAATTTCACGGCGTCGAAATCGGCGGTCTTGTGGCCGGTGAGCGGGTCGAACTCCGTCAGCGCCTCGATCTCGTCGCCGAACAGGGCGATGCGCCAGGCGCGATCCTCCAAATGGGCGGGCCAGACTTCGATGGTGTCGCCGCGCACGCGGAACTGGCCGCGCGCGAAGTCCACATTGTTGCGCTTATATTGCAGTTCCACCAGATCGGTCAGGATGCGGCGCTGCTCGATGCGGTCGCCGAGTGTGCAGCTCGAAGGTCAGCGCTGTATACGTCTCCACCGAGCCGATACCGTAGATGCACGACACCGACGCCACGATGATCACGTCGTCGCGCTCCAGCAGTGCACGCGTGGCGGCGTGGCGCATACGGTCGATCTGTTCGTTGATGGAGGATTCCTTCTCGATGAAGGTATCGGTGCGCGGCACGTATGCTTCGGGCTGGTAGTAGTCGTAATAAGAGACGAAATACTCCACGGCGTTGTCGGGGAAGAAGCTCTTGAACTCGCCGTAAAGCTGCGCGGCCAGTGTCTTGTTGGGCGCCAGGATCAGCGCGGGCCGCTGCGTCGCCTCGATGACCTTGGCCACGGTGAACGTCTTGCCCGAGCCGGTGACACCCAGCAGCACCTGATCGCGCTCATGGGCGTTAACGCCGGCCACGAGTTCGGCGATGGCGGCCGGCTGATCGCCGCACGGCTCGAAGGGCGAGGCTATGCGCAGCGGAATACTGGCGGCGGACTTGGCAGGGCGCTCCGGCCGATGCGGCTCGAACACGGGCATGTTGCCGCTGAGCAGCGGGTGATTGGCCATGGTTGGCAGAGGCGCGGCGGTGCCGGCAGCAAATGGCTGCGGTGGTGCCTCGGCCAGGGAGTTTTTCGGTTTGCGTGGCGGCATGGCGGGAATATGGGGGAATTCGGTGCGATTGGAAAGGCATGAGGCCAGCCGGATCCACGCCATCTAATGGTGATTATACCTCAACGCTTCCCCGCGCTCCCCGTGACGATCTCACGCCACGGCCCGGCGGGAACCTCTTCGCCGGCGACGAAGCGCCAAAGCGTCGGCGTATTCGTCTCCAGACCCAGGCACTTCCATAGCGCTGGCGACACGTCAAGCCCAGCCGCGGCGTCCTGCCGGTTCTTGGGCGTCTGCGCCGGACCGAATACGTAGTCGAAGTCGTCCACCTCGAATGGGCCGACGTCCTCCCATTGGCCATAGCAGACGCGCTCGCCATGGCGGATTTCCACCCAGCGGTTTTTCAGGCTGGACACCGCGCCATCGGAGGGCAGAATCGCGTGCGCGTTGGGTTTCAGCTTGCCGTCATCGTCCAGCTCACCATAGGGCAGCGCGACGTAAAACGGGTTCTCGCGCGGCGTGAAACCGCACGGCTTGTAGCCGCAGCGCTCATCAGGATCGTCCACGCCGCCGAAATTTGCCGCCCAATGCCTGTCCCAGAAGCTTTGCACGTTGGCGATATAGCCATTTTCCCTGGTCGCCTGCTCCCCCACCCAGAACATGGTGGTGATGGCTTGTTTGAATGCCGGCGCCGGTGAGAAAGCCACTTTCGCCGTTGGCAAACTGGTTTCGCCCCCGGCGGCTTCGCCCGGCAGCAACGCCAGCCGTTGAGATTTCCCGGCCGCGTTCGAGCGCGTGTCTTGCGCTGGCGGCAGGACAGCCGTTGATGGCGCAGGCCCGGTGGCCTGGCGTTGAACGGCCTGATCGGTATTTGCGGCCGCGCCAAGCGCAATGACGCCAAGCGCAGCAATCGCCACCGCTATCCGATGGCGGTAATGGGGTGCGATTTTCAGTTGAGCGTCCTCATTCATCCCGCACGCGATGGCTCACCGCAGGGCAACCCGGAGGCGCCGGGATATCGCCAATTTGCACCGCGCATGTTTGCCGACGCAAAGCCAAGCCGACAGCATGCACCGCCACGTGGCGAAAAAATGATCACAAGCGTGCCGTTCACACGCTTGTGAGAAGAACGTGCCGCAATGGATCGCGCCGTGCTCGAAACATATGCCGCTCACGCCCCCTGTTCGGACCGGTGCGGCCTGGGATGTCCCCTGCTGAACCGCCAGCCGTCAGGGCAACCGTCAGCAAGATCTTCAACAACACATCAGTCCCCCTGCGATCTCCGGTAGTTTTCACTGCCGGATAACTACCTCAAGGGATAACTTCAAGCAAAGCAATTCTAGCGCGCCGACATTCATTATTCCGGTTTTTCCACAGCTCAGAATTTGATCTTCATGCCGCCGTATACCGACAGCGGCGCCGCGGGCGTTTCCGTTCTCGGGTCGGTGAAACCGGCGTCGGACGCCTGGAAGTATGTGCCATACAGCGCATACTTGTTGTCGAACACGTTGTTGACGAGACCGTAGATCTGTACACGCTTGGTGATGTCGTATGACGTATGCAGGTTCACGACCGCATATCCCGGCAGCTTGGCGTTCTGGTTGTTCTCGTCTCCAACATAATACTGGCTGCTCGAATAGACCACATCGGCGCCGAGCTTCCAGGCGTCCGTCAGCCTGTAGTCGATGCCGGCCTTGATCCGGTGCGCGGCAATGGCGGGCAGATGGTCGCCCTTGTGGACATTGATGGAATAAGCGGCGCCCGGGATCAGGATCCTGCGGATTGTTCGGCGACGGCAGCGTCAGATCGCTGCCAAAGGTGGCGTCAACGAATGCGTAGTTCGCATAGATCTGCGCCCTGGGCGTCTTGTAGGAGACGCTGGCCTCCACGCCCTGCCGCAGCGTGTTGCCGGCGTTCTTGAAATATCCACGCGTGGGGTTGTTGGGGTCGAGCACATTGATGATGTCATTGGTATTCATGGTGTGGAACAGACCGAGGCTCCAGTCCACCTTGCCGCCAAGACGCTGCGGCGCGCTGCTGCCGCGAAGGCCCGCTTCCCAGCTATGCGAGATGACCTGCTTCAGCTCGGGATCGGACACCAGGAAGTTTTCCAGCAGGCACGGCTGATTGGGGTTCGAGCAGGCCAGTTCCGCCGGGGTCGGCGCGCGGTTGGCCTCGGAGTAGCCGCCATAGAGCGTCAGGCCCGGCGTCAGCTTGTACGTCGCGCCCGCGGACGGATTGAAGCGGTCATAGGTGTGATCGCCGGTCAGGCTGCTTTCCTCACCTGGGAAGGCGTTCGCTTTGAATTCCGCGGCCCGGTCGTCGAGCCTGATCTTGGCATAGTTGTAGCGGCCGCCGGCCGTGACGGTGAGGCGATCGGTGATATCGAAGGTATCTATAAAGAACACGCCCGTGTAATCCGTCGTGGTCTTCAGATTCACCGGCGTAATGGCCAGCGGATAGAACGGATGAACGCCGTTACCGGAGACTACGAAGTTTTCGCCAATTTCGCCCAAATCGGCGCTGGAGGTGGTCTTGGCCGTGCCGTGGTCGATGCTGGCACCGATGACGAACTGGTTGCCATGGCCGAAAAGGCGCGCCTTGTTCGTCGCCTGCATGGAGCCGCCGAAGCTGTCCGCCCGGTTGGTGGTGCGGTCGATTTCGCCCAGCTCGTCGCCAAACTGATTGGCTAGGATGTTGTTTCCGTTGCGGTCTTTCACGATTTCATCGTCGAGACACAGCAGCGTGGGGTCGGCCTCGCAGGCGGCGACATCGGAAATATTGCCGTCCACATGCTTCTGGCGGAACTGGCGGTAGTAGCCGACGCCCGACAGCTTCCAGTTATCGGTAACGGCGACCGTGCCATTCAGGGATGTCATGGACACGCGATTGAATGTGGATTGCGGCGTGGTGAATACCTTCGACCAGTCCTGAGCCAGCATTTCCTTTGGCGACGGCGCCGCGACGCCGACGAAATTGGCCGCCGCTGTATAATTCAGGTGGATTTCCGACTCGTGCTTCCCCTTGACGCCGATGTCGGCATACATGCGGTTGACCTCGGACGGGGAGGCATCACGCCAGCCGTCGTCCCTGATCCCCTCCAGCGCGATATAGGCGGCGAAATTGCCTACCTGCTGGCCGGCCTGCACCGCTTCCTGGCGGCGGCCCCATGAGCCAAGGCGCGTATCCGACTCGACGCCCTGGAAGCCGAAACCATCCTTCATCCTGACAGCGATGGCGCCGCCCAGCGCGTTCAAACCGTAAATCGGATTGCCGCTGATGACGGTCATGCCGTCGATGGCGTTGGAGGGCATGACATCCCAGTTCACCACGTCGCCGAACACCTCGTTGACGCGCACGCCGTTCTGATAGACGGCGAGACCCTGCGGCGTGCCGTTGACGGGCGACGATTCGAAGCCGCGATATTGCACGCTGGTCTGGAAGGAATTGCCCTGCACGTCGCTGAGAATGATGCCCGGCACGCGCTGCTGAAAGGAATCCTGCACGCTCGGCGCGCCATTGGCCTGCACCTCGGCGCCGGAAACCTGACTCACCGCGCCCGGCACCTTCTGGATGGCAATCTCGCTGCCCTTCACCGGCGACAGCCCGACAGTATTCTCGCCGGCAGCGGGCGCCGGAGCCTGTGCCGCCGCAACGGGCGCCGCCTGCTTCCTTGGCGCCTTCGTTACCCTGGGTTTCGGCTTGGCCTTCGGCGCCTCTTTCTGGATGACTTGCACCGGCGGCAGTGTGACACCGCCCTTCGGCGGCTCCTGCGCCCCCGCCTGCACGCTAAAACTCACCCCCGCGGCAATCGCGGCCAAGCCAGCCAGTTTGCGATTCATACTCGAAGCCCCCCAAAATACAGTTATTACATGCCGGAACAACTGAGTTGCACCCCCCGGCTGCTCTTCTATTGTGGAGACGCTAGTTGATCGCTTTGCATGTGGAAATTTATTATATTCTTATAATTCGAGCTGGCATCTTGCGTTGCACGCGCGCAACGCTAAGGTTGTCAAGGATCGGCATGCGCGCGGCGGTTCCGCGCGGTGTGTTTTGATTTGGCGCATTATCCAGCCAGAAAACAAAAGAGCGGTTGCTTGCCTATGCCGCCTGGGCAATCTATCCTCGCCCATGGGTTGTCCGGCGAGGAAGCGCGATAACGGAGATTAGCGTTGAGGCTCATGTTTGGCATGAAAAACAAGACACAAGCCGGACGGGCTCCCAGCCTGCGCGGCGCCGTGCTGTCTGTCATGCTCGCCGTCCTCGCCCTGCTGGCGCCCCATGCCGCCGCCGCCGAGCCCGCGCCGCTGACCCTGGAACTCAACAAGCTGGAGCCGCAAAACGGCGGCTGCCGCTTGTATACGCTGGTCGAAAACCGCTCAGAAATCTCTTATCAATCGCTTAAACTCGACCTCGTCTTGTTCCGGCCCGACGGCATCATCGGCAAGCGTCTGACGCTGGAACTGGCGCCGATACCTGCGGATAAACGCAGCCTGAAAGTATTCGATGTGGACAAGACCGCCTGCGAGAGCATAGGAAGCGTGCTGGTGAATGAAATACTGGCGTGCACCACCTCCGCCGGACCCGCCGAAAATTGCCTCGCCCGCCTGACTCTTAAGTCGCTGGCCGGCATACAACTAATGAAATAAGGGGAAGTGCTTTGGAGCCCAACACCGTAGCGGATGCCGGACGGGACTTTTCCATGTTCGGCCTGATTTGGCACGCCGACCCGGTGGTGCAGGCGGTGATGATCCTGCTCGCCCTCGCCTCCGTGGCCTGCTGGGCCATCATTTTCGAGAAGATCATCACCCTCAACTGGCTGAACCGCCAGATCAGGCGCCTGGAATTCGCGGCCGTGACGCCCGGTACCATCGGCAAGCAGAGCGGCTCGCTGGTGGCGGCGGTCACATCCGCCGTGCGCCACGAGACGGCGGGCGGCATCGCCGAAGGCGAGAGCACCGGCGAAATCCGCAGCCGTATTGAGCGCGCCACCCGCCTCGCCGCCCGCACCGAGCTGCGGCGGCTGGAAACCGGGCTGCCGTTCCTGGCGACTGTCGGCTCCACCGCGCCGTTCATCGGCCTGTTCGGCACCGTCTGGGGCATCATGCACAGCTTCACCTCCATCGCCCAGGCCAAGGACACCAGCCTTGCCGTGGTGGCGCCGGGCATCGCCGAGGCGCTGTTCGCCACGGCCATCGGTCTGGCGGCGGCCATCCCAGCGGTGATCGCATACAATCAGATCGCTGCCGCATTCGGACGCAATGCCGAGCGCATCAGCACCGCCGTCACCGGACTGGCTAAGGAGTTGGCCAGCGGGATCGCGCGAGATTCCGGCGTATAAGGGGAGGAATCGCCGATGGCGGTATCTATAAAGACTCAGGATGTCGAAGACGAAAACGGCCAGTACCGGCCTATGTCCGAGATCAACATCACGCCGTTCGTCGATGTCATGCTGGTGCTGCTGGTGATTTTCATGGTGGCGGCGCCGCTGATGGTCGCCGGCGTGCCCGTGGACCTGCCGCAAACGGCGGCCACGCGCCTCAGCCAGCCGAAAAAGCCCATGGTCGTGACGCTGACACCTGACGGGCACTATCAGATCCGCGAGGAAATCATCGAACGCGCGCAACTCGTCGGCCGCCTGCTGGCGCTGAAAGCCGAGGAAGGCGATACGGTCGTCTACGTCCGCGCCGACCGCAAGGCAGGCTATGGCGACGTGATGGAGCTGCTCGGCCGCGTCGGCGAGTTGGGTTATCAGCGGATTTCGCTGCTCACGCAGCCGGCCCCGGCCTCCGCTTCAGCCGCGACACCTCCAGCGACGGGTAACTGATCCACAATGATGCCGCTGCGCCTCTCCACATGGCTGACTTCGCTGCTGCTGCACGGCCTCGCCGTTGCATTGCTGCTGGTGCATCAAGTCAGCAGCGGCACCTCGCTGGAGACCGGCAGCGGCTACGATATCCTGAAAACCGAACAGGGCGTGCGCATCGAAGCGATGTTCATGCCGGGCAACGACCGGGAGAACAGCGCAGCCATCGAGGAATTTCCGGCCAACGAGCCGCCCGCGGAGGAGGCCAAACCGGTCAAGCCCGACGAGGTTGAGGTGATCGCCTCGACCGTCAGCGAGACGGCGGAGACCAAGCCGCTGGAGGTCAGCGAACCGGAACCACCCGCGCCGCAGCCCGTGCAAGCCCGCGTCCAGCCGCAGCAGGTGGCCGAGTTCAAGCAGCAGAACCTGTCGGCAACCCAGGCCGGCGGCGATGCTACGCAGATGCGCCGGTATCAGGGCATGCTGTTCAAGGCGTTCCAGCGCAAGAAGGTCGATCCGCAGACGCGCCGGCGGGGGACCGTCATGATCCGCTTCACTCTCGACATTTCCGGCCAGGTGCTGTCGCGGGAGATCGCCGCCAGTTCCGGCTCGCAGGTCCTCGACGAGGCCGCCGTCAGCTCGTTCGACCGCGCCGTGCCCCTGCCGCCGATCCCGGCAGCCGTCAGCCGCGAACCCATGACGCTGGTGGTGCCATTCGAATATCTCACGCAGTAAATTCGTCGTCCGGGCAGCAACCCCGGCGGCGATTTCGAGCATTGACAGCTGCCATGCGGCGAAGACGGGATGACGAGCGCCCGAATTTCTGGCAAAAGACGGGAGACCGGCTGGGTGGCCAGCCCCGCATCGGCTGCTCGCGGATCAGTGAACGCAAAGCCGGCGTTCAATCCCATCGCAGTCCCGTTGCAGCGGCCCCCAGCGCAACTTTTATGTCAGACCCGGTGTTACCCGGTGTCGATGGAGTTCAACAATAGGAACACTCCATTACCTGAACAAAGGTGATCAAGGAGCCAAAGCCATGCCATCTTATCGAATCCCCCGCCGCCCGTTCAGCCCGGAGAGCGGAGAGCGGGCCGCCATCAACTGGCGCCGCGGGATGATCCGCGTTTGGATACTCGTTTCCACCGCCTGGATCATGGGGTGGATCATTTACTTCACCATCGAGGGCATCGAGAGCGGCTTCAAGATCACCGGAAAAGCGCTTTCCGTGCCCGTGGTGCTGTTCGGCCCGCCCGTGGCGCTACTGGTGTTCGGCATCGCCGCCCGCTGGGCCTTTCACGGCTTTAGTGTTGACGAACAGCCGCCTGCCGCCTCCAGCAGCGGGGATTGATTCCGCGGGCGGCGTTGTCCTATAGCTGTGGCCAACGGATTTATTATCGCTGGCCGCACGCTGGAAATCCGTTTTCCGGTCCGGCGCGTAATTGCGCTTTGATGCTTGGCGGATCGCGGCCTCACACTTACGCAAGGGACAAAAGGGGCACGTGCATGCCAAACGTCACGTTTATCGAACATAACGGCGCCGTCCACACCGTTGAGGCCGAGGTGGGGCAGACGCTGATGGAAACCGCCATCAAACACGAGGTGCCGGGCATCGTCGCCGAATGCGGCGGGGCCTGCTCGTGCGCCACCTGCCACATTTATGTAGACGAAGCCTGGAAGGACAAGACCGGGAAGCCCTCCGAAATGGAAGAGGACATGCTGGATTTCGCGGTCGATGTGCGGCCAACCAGCCGTCTTAGCTGCCAGATCAGGATCACGGACGCGCTTGACGGGCTGGTGGTCAGCATTCCCGACCGTCAGGGTTGAGCGGCGGCCGCCGGTCAGCGGATATACTGTGCATCCGCCCGGAAAAAGTGGATGCTCAATTAGGATTTGTGCATGACAACGAACGAGATCATCAAGACCGGCGCTCTTATCATCGGGGCGGGGCCGGTGGGCCTATTCGCCGTGTTCGAGCTGGGGCTGCTGGATATCAAGGCGCATCTCGTCGATATTCTCGACAAGCCGGGCGGACAGTGCTCCGAATTGTATCCCGAGAAGCCGATTTACGACATCCCCGGCCTGCCCGTGTGCACCGGCCAGGAGCTGACGGACCGGCTGATGGAGCAGATCAAGCCGTTCGGCCCGGAATTCCATTTCGGCGAGCGCGTCGAGTTGCTGACGCGGCTGGAGAATGGCAGCTTCCGGGTGGAGACGGACCAGGGTACCGTGTTCGAGGCGCAGGTGGTGGTCATTGCCGCCGGTGGCGGCTCTTTCACGCCGAAACGCGCCCCGCTCGATGGTGTGGAGGCCTATGAAAACAAGGCAGTGTTCTATTCCGTGCGCCGGATGGAGGCATTCCGCGATCAGGACGTCGTGATCGCCGGCGGCGGCGACTCGGCCCTCGACTGGACCATAAATCTTCAGCCCGTCGCCAAATCCGTCACGCTTGTACACCGCCGCAACCAGTTCCGCGCCGCGCCGGACACGGTGAACAAGATGCGGGCGCTGGTGGAGGAGGGGAAGATGCAGTTCCTCATGGGGCAACTCGCCGGTATCGAGGGCGAGAACGGTCTGATGTCGGCGCTGCATATCAAGGCGACCATCGGCGGCAAGGAACACGTGGTGCGCCAGCCTGCCACGCGGCTGCTGGCGTTTTTCGGCCTGACCATGAAACTCGGCCCCATCGCCAATTGGGGGCTGAACCTGCATGAAAACCTCATTCCGGTGGATACAGCGAAGTTCGAAACCTCCGAGCCGGGCATTTTCGCGGTGGGCGACATCAACACCTATCCCGGCAAGCTGAAGCTGATCCTTTGCGGCTTCCACGAGGCGGCGCTGATGGCGCAGCAGGCGTCCAAATACGTGTTCCCCGGCAAGAAGGTGCTGTTCCAGTACACAACTTCGTCGTCGAACCTGCAAAGAAAGCTCGGCGTGACGGGGTGACAGACCGCACATCTGGAGGGGGTGCATACCTTCACGTCAGCGGTGCATCAGCGCGGCTGACGGAGCACCGGAGACCTGCTCTGAGCCCACAGAATAAAACCTTGCGCCAGGTGTTCCGTCGCGTGTTTCGTTGACCCCGCCGCGTATTTCGCTAAACTTCCAGCATGCTTCTGGTGTCCAAGGGGATTCACCCCGAGGATGAAACGGGAAGCCGGTGCGCCCCCGCAACAGGGGCAATTCCGGCACTGCCCCCGCAACGGTAGACGAGTTCGTGAGACAGCTTAACGCCACTGTGCGCACGCATGGGAAGGCGCTGTCCGGGGAGACATCCCGCTCGTAAGTCCGGAGACCGGCCTGAAGCACACGCCGGGCATTGCGAAGGGCTGTGCCAGGGGCCATAGACGTTCTCCGTCTTGTGTTCCGTTACACCCTCTGACGTGTCCGTGCGCCAGCTCAAGCGCGCGGGGCCGCGCGCGGATGGAGTGCGCCGATGAACTCGCCCCTTCTCCGGGCAGCATTGAAACTGCCCGGTTTCCCGCTGGCTTCTGCTGCGGGAAACACCTCAGCCGCCGCCACTATCCAGCGGGCGGCCGCCCATGGGTGATCGCGCCGCTCCATCGCCCTCACATTGCCCAGCAGACCCGCCTGCGGGGCGAGGTTCGCCGCCAGAAGCTGAACGTGGATACACGCGGTTCGGGCTGGCCGGCGCGGTAGCGCTCAGCCTGCATATACTCGCCGCCGTCCTGCTTTTCCATTGGAAGGGGACGCACGGCACGGCTGTTTGGGCGCCAGACATCATCAGCGTCAGTATCACGCCCGCCTCCGTGCTCGATGCGATAAGCGAGCACGCATCGGAGCAGCAGGAGGCCGCGTCCAGCCCAGCGGTCGAGGAGACACGGGATGTGCCGAAGCCGGTGGCGGCCGGGGAGGCTCCGGCCAGCGGGCAGAAGGAGGACGGCAAGCCGGTTGAGGCGGCCGCCACCGTGGAGGCGAACCCCGAGAGCGTGCCAATGCTCGCCTCGCATGTTCCCCAGGCCTTGGACGCGGTTCCAACGCCGGCGGAAAAACGGCTGGAACGTCCCATGCCAGGGGCAGCCGCGAAATCCGCGCCGGACAAACCTCGCCAGGACACACAGCCGCCGCAGCGCCAGCGCCATGCCGCCGCCACAGGCCGGAGCACAAACGCCCGCAGCGGTCAGGTCACGGCCGGCCGCGGCAATCTCTCCGATTATAGCGCCGAGGTGCGCACCCGCATCGCGCGTCACAGGCCGGGCAGCCTCCCACACACCGGCACAGCGACCGTTTCCTTCGCCATTTCGGGCAGCGGCTCGCTGATTTATGCCCGGCTCATACACTCCAGCGGTAACGCCGCCATAGACGCCGCCGCGTTACAGGCCGTGCGCGCCGCCGCGCCGTTTCCGCCGCCGCCGGGCGGCCAGACGTTCAATAAGGCCATACCATTTTATTTCCGCTAAACTCTGCAATCCCCACAGCGGCGGCCCGCACACCTGGGGAAGCGCCGGATACAGCCGCCCGCGTCACCAGATCGTTTCGATACCGAAACCGCTGAAGGCCGCATCGGCAGTCAGCAGCGCGAGACCGTCCATCTCGGCCTGCGCGGCGAGCATGCGGTCGAATGGATCGGGATGGGAGGCGAGCCACGCCCCGGCCCGTAAGGCGTGAGCGGCACTGATAGGCAAAGGCTTGAACTGGTTGGCGATAAGAACCGTGGGAAACGAGGCCGTGATCGCCATGGCTTCCGGCCATTTGCCGAGCCGCACCTTGGTGGCAAGCTCCCAGGCGCTGGCGGCGCTGACGAACAGCTCATTTTCCTGATCGGCGATGAGCGCCTTCGCTTTCGGCGTCAATCTCGGGCTGTTCAACAGCCACCAGACCAGCGCGTGAGTGTCGAGAAGCAGCCTCAAGACTCCCCGCCCTGCCAGCGTTTCAGTTCATCCGCGGGCAAGGCGTCGAAAAAGAAGCTCGCGTCCGGTTCGGCAAGACCGGCGAATTGCCCAGGCTGGCGCACTTGATCGTCCATCGCGATGGCGACAAGCCGCACGGCGGGTTTGCTGCCGCGCGCAATGATGACCTCCTCGCCAGCCTCCGCCCGCTCGATGAGCTTGGAAAGGTTCGTCTTCGCTTCATGTACGGTGAATGTCGCCATCAGACCGCACTCCATAAACATGGCCAAGTCCCCTCTTGTTAGCTAACACCTTAGCTACAACGCCCGCTGTGGTCAAGAACTTTTGACGGCATCGAACTCTCGGGCTCATAGACTGTATACAACAAAACTACACTCTGTCATAATATCGAACACTTTCCGAAATTACTCAACACTCCATTGTTGAAGTTTTCACAATTACACTCCTCTCTGTGGCTTCTTCACCACGCACCACAAACTCCTACATCACCTGCTTCCCTCCAAAGACCGCATCCGCCCATTGAGCCGCCCGGCGGTTTGGCTTATTGCTCTCCGCATGACAACAACATCCCCCATTCATATCATCGGCGGCGGCCTGGCTGGTTCGGAAGCGGCGTGGCAGGCGGCGCGGGCCGGTGTCCCCGTAGTGCTGCACGAAATGCGCCCCCTGCGGCAGACTGAGGCACACAAAACCAGCGGATTCGCCGAACTGGTGTGCTCCAACTCCTTCCGCTCCGACGATGCGGCAACCAACGCCGTCGGCTTGCTGCATGCAGAAATGCGGTGCGCCGGCTCGCTGATCATGGCGGCGGCCGATTCCTGCAAGCTGCCGGCAGGCGGCGCGCTGGCTGTGGACCGCGAGGGCTTTTCGGCATGCGTCACCGCGCGGCTGGAATGCCACCCGCTCGTCACCATCCGCCGCGAGGAGGTTGCCGCGCTCGGGCAGGAGGACTGGCAAAGCGTCATCGCCGCCAGCGGCCCCCTCACCTCCCCCGCCCTGAGCACCGCCATCCAGGCGCTGACCGGCGCGGAATCGCTGTCGTTTTTCGATGCCATCGCGCCCATCGTCCACCGCGACAGCATCAATTTCGACGTCTGCTGGTTCCAGTCGCGCTACGACAAGCCGGGACCGGGCGGCACCGGCGCGGATTACATCAACTGCCCGATGACGCGCGACGAATATTACGCCTTTCTCGACGCCCTGCTGGCGGCGGAAAAAACCGAGTTCAAGGAATGGGAGAAGACCCCCTATTTCGAGGGTTGCCTGCCCATCGAGGTCATGGCGGCGCGCGGAGCCGAAACGCTGCGCTTCGGCCCGATGAAGCCCGTCGGCCTCAGCGACCCCCGCGTGGGCCGGCCGCCCTACGCCGTGGTGCAACTCCGCCAGGACAACGCCCTCGGAACGCTTTGGAACATGGTCGGCTTCCAAACCAAGCTGAAACATGGCGAGCAAACCCGCGTGTTCCGGCTCATTCCCGGCCTGGAAAAGGCGGAGTTTCCCCGGCTCGGCGGGCTGCACCGCAACACCTTCATCGACAGCCCGCGCCTGCTGGACAGCGTGCTGCGGCTGAAAACGGCGCCGCGCCTGCGCTTCGCCGGGCAGATCACCGGCGTCGAGGGCTATCTCGAATCCGCCGCCATCGGGCTGCTGGCCGGCCGTTTCGCCGCCCAGGAGCAACTCGGCGAAACCATCGTGCCGCCGCCCGCGACGACGGCGCTCGGTGCGCTGCTCGCCCATATCACCGGCGGCCATATCGCCAGCGAGGCCGAGGGCGAGCCCCGCAGCTTTCAGCCGATGAACGTGAATTTCGGGCTATTTCCGCCATTGCCCGAGCCGCCGCCGGGGAACCGCCGCCGTTTGAAAGGCGCGGACCGTAAACGCGCGTTGAGCGCCCGCGCGCTGGAGGATTTGAGCGGCTGGCTTGGCGAGGCCGCCCCGCTCACACCCGCCCGCGAAGAAACGCCCGCCACTGCCCGATGTAACACAGTGCCGGATTGAGCCGCACCACGTCGCGCAAAGGCTGGAATTCGGGGTGCGACATCCGCTCCAGCGCCGGCTCCACGGTGGTAAGCGGCAGAAACACCGGCAGCATCTCCACTGGCAGCGCCGCCGCCGCCTCGCGGAAGGTGGCGAGATGCTGGCGCACCTGCTCCATCAAACCCTGAAGCGCCCGGCCGAGGCGCGGTGACACTTCGCCCCGCAGAATGCTCTCGGGGTCGATGTGGTGCACAGCGAAATGCGCGGCGGGCAGAAACAGACGCCCCTTGGATGCGTGAAGCGGAAACGCGCGCAGAAGCCCGGTCATGCCGTATGCCATAGTGGCCGCCTCGCAGGCCCGGTCCGCCTCGCCCTCAGGCGCGCCGGCCACCTTCGCCGCCAGCTTGAACAGCGCGCCCGTGGTGCGGTCCAGATAGGATTTCAGCGCGCCGTGATCGGCCATCAGCTCGCGTCCCAGATCGAAAACCCTGGTATCGGCCATGTCGCGCAGATCGCTCAGCGGTAGCGCGTAACCGAGCCGCGTCCTGGCCAGCGCGTCGGCCACCGGATTGGCGCTGCGCTCGCCCTCGCTGGACAGTTCGAGCGCGTCACGCCACCATTGCAGCCGCACCTCGCCGAACATGGCCTCGCTCACCTGGGCGGGGATGCGCGACAGCTCGACATTGAAGGCGTAGAGCGCCAGCAAATGGGAGCGCACCGGCTCGGGAGCAAACAGCGCTGACCAATAGCGGTCGCGGTCGAAGCGCTTCACCAAGCCGCGCACAACCGTGGAATTGTTCCTGGCGTCATCTTCCTGCGCCAATAGCTTCGCCCCCCGCGCGAATTGCTCCCAAGCAAGCCTTTTGTTGGCGGAGCAACGAAAGATCCGCTTAGATTTCCCTGTTTTCGTAGAGCTTCTCCCCGAAACGGGGAAAAATGCTCCTGGGACCGGACCTTAGTCTATATCGCGATCAGTGCGGCTGCAAAATGCCTTTGTTCGGCGAGGAGAAGATTGAAGGTGCGGCAGGCTGGAGGCGTCGCCATGACTTCAAGCCCGAGACCGGCTGCGTCGAAGGCAGCGGCGATGGCAGGGCCGGGGAAAATCTGAGTAACGCCCGTCCCCAGCAGCAGGAAATCGGCCGGAGGCTCCTTTGCCAGCGCAGCCAGCAGCATCCCGGCATCCAGGTCTTCGAATCTCGTCACCGGCCACACGTACACACCGCTGGCTAGAATGAGCACCGAACCCTGGTTTGCCGCCGTTGCGAACCTGAAACCGCCCCCGCCATAGGAGACGATGGGGAGCCGGTCAGCGGTGCGGGTAAGCGCGGGCATAATCCGGCCGCCCCGCCCGCGTCAACGCTTGGAGCGCTTTTTCGAGCGCTTCGGCGCCCCCTGTTTCGGCCGCTCCGTGCTGGGCGTCGCCGGGCGCGATGGCGAAGTCTCGCCGCCCGCCGCAACCTGGGCCGCCGCCGCGATAGGCTTGTGGGCGAACTGCTCAGGAACTTCGTAGCTGTCCGCGGTGCTTTTCGCGGGCGCGCTGCGCCCAACCGGCCGCTCGTTGCGCGGCATCTTCGAAGCCGTCGCCGTGCCGCTCCAGTCGCGCTTGATGCCGATCATCACCAGGAACGGCGCCGCGATGAAAATCGACGAATAGGTGCCGACCACAACGCCGAACAGCATGGCGAAGGTGAAGCCGCGGATGACCTCGCCGCCGAAGAAATACAGCGCCAGCAGTGCCACGAAGGCGGTACCGGCCATCATGATGGTCCGCGATAGCGTTTCGTTCACCGACAGATCCAGCAGCTCCGGCAGCGGCATGCGCTTGTACTTGCGCAAATTCTCGCGAATCCGGTCGTAGATGACGACGGTGTCGTTGACCGAGTAGCCCAGAATGGTCAGCAGCGCGCCGACGATGGCAAGATCGAAGTCCCACTGGAAAACCGCGAAAAGGCCGACTGTGAACATCACGTCGTGCACCAGGGCCACGACGCACCCTAGGGCGAACTGCCATTCGAACCGGAACCAGACATAGATAAAGATACCCAGGCACGTCAGGATAATGGCCAGAACCGCCTGCTGCACCAGTTCGCCCGAGACGGTGCCGCCGATGACGTTTGTGCTCAGAACCTTGGCGTTATCGCCCAGCTCCTTTTGGACCTTGGTCACAGCCTCCTGCTGCGCCTTCTCGCCGCCTGGCTGCTCGGCGATGCGGATCATCACCCGGTTAGGCTCACCGAACGTTTGCAGCCGCACCTCGCCGAGCCCGATACTGCCAAGCTTGCTGCGCAGGCCGGCCATGTCGGCCGGATTGGCGGCGGTCTCGATGACGATCGACATGCCCCCGCGGAAATCGATGCCGAAATTGAGGCCAACGGTCCCCAGCAGCACGGCCGTGCCCACGATGGCGGCGACCGACAGGCCGAAGAGGAGTTTGAAGTACGCGACGAAACGGATTTCGTGCCGTGCGGGATGAATTCAACGGGTTTGAATGCGAAGACGCGCATGATGTTTGATCCTACAGCGGCACAACGGTGGGACGCGTCTGCTTATACCAGACGGAGACCATGTAGCGCGTGATGGTGACGGCGGTGAACAGGGCGGTGAGGATACCGATCAGCATGGTGACGGCGAAACCGCGCACCGGCCCGGTGCCAAGCCAGAGGAGGATCACCGCGGCGAGAAGCCCCGTGACGTTGGAGTTGACGATGGTCGCATAAGCCCTGGTGAAACCCGTTTCGATGGAGGAGAGAGGACTCTTGCCGCTCCGTATTTCCTCGCGAATTCTCTCGTAAATCAGCACGTTGGCGTCAACCGACACGCCCATGGTCAGCACCAGGCCGGCAATTCCCGGCAGCGTCAGCGTGGCCCTGAGGGCGGAAAGCAGCGCGATGATCATGGCCAGATGAATGATCAGCGAGACGATGGAGAGGAATCCGAAAAAGCCGTAGCCCACGATCATGACCACGGTGACCAGCACGAAGCCAACGAGCGCCGCCATCTTGCCGGCTTCGATGGCGTCTTGTCCGAGACTGGCGCCGACGAAGTTTTCCTCGACGATGTCGAGCGAGGCAGGGAGCGCGCCTGAACGCAACTGAATGGCCAGTTCGTTGGCCGACTTGGCCGTAAAGCTGCCGCTGATCACGCCGCTGCCGCCAAGGATCGCCTCCTTGATGACCGGCGCGGAAATCACCTTGTTATCCAACACGATGGCGAACGGCCGCCCGACATTGGCTTTCGTCACCTGGGCGAACTTGCGCCCGCCCGAGGCGTTGAAGCGGAACGCCACGACGGACTGGTTGCCATTCTGCGAGTTGAAATCGCCCTTGGCATCCACCAGATCCTCGCCGCCGACGATGATCTCGCTTTTCAGCAGGAACGGCTCGGGCTGCTTGGGATCGGCCGATTGATAGACGGCCGAGCCTTCCGGCATCCGCGTCCTCTGCGCTTCCTCGGCGGACATGGTGGGATCGACGAGCTGGAAGGTCAGATGCGCGGTGGTGTTGATCAGCCTTTTGAGATGTTCGGGGTTATCGAAGCCCGGCACCTGCACCAGAATGCGGTCGCGCCCCTGGCGCTGAATGACCGGCTCGGTGGTGCCCAGCGCGTCGATACGGCGGCGGATGGTCTCCAGCGAAGAGTTCGAGCGCGGCACCGATCTTTGCGGTGAGCGCGGCGTCGGTGGGTCTCAGCAGCACGGCGGTTGTGCCATCAGCCTCGACATCCAGATCGCGCCCGCTGGCGCCGCCGAGAATCGACGTCGATATGGGCTGAGACAGGGTTTTCAGCCGCTTCAGCACCTTGTCCATATCGGCCGGGTCGCGCAGGGCCACACGGACAGCGCCATTCTGGGTGGTGACGGCGCCATACCCCAGACGCTCCGCCTTGCCGGACGTATCGCGCTCGCCGCGCAGTTCCTTACGCACATCGCCCTGGACGGTGCGCAGCCAGTTCTGCCGCAGTTCCTCGGCATTCATCTGCAGAAGGATATGTGAGCCGCCCTGAAGATCGAGGCCGAGCGCCATCTGCTTGAGCGGCATCCAACTGGGCATCGCCTGCAACACTGATTTCGGCAGCACGTTTGGCGCTGCGAACAGGAAGGCCGCAAACGACGAAAGCACAATCAGGATGGCCTGCCATCGCGGAAAATACAGCATGAGAGTAGCCTTCTGGGGGAGATGCGCTCAAAGATTTGCTCTTTGGCGTGAAACCGGAACTGACACGGGTATTAAAGAAAACGAAACCGCCCGTCAAACGCGCCGCGCGTCAAAAGCGCGGCGCCGGTATAAATGGTCTAGCTCCCGGCCTGGTCCCCGGTACCGGCGGCCGTTCCCCGCACCACCTGCGGCGGCAGCGCGCCAGTCCGGGCGGGACTTCTGAAGGATGCCGCGCGGGTCTGGGTCTTGCCCTTCGCGGACTTGCCCTTATCGCCGGTGTCCTCGCCGTCATCGTCGCCGGCATCGCCATCGTCGTCATCCGGCTTGGAGCGCACCGGCTCACCCTTGGCGCGCACCTCGGTCACGGTCGCCCTGAGGACGCGCACCCGCACGTTTTCGGCGATTTCCACCAGCAATTCGTCGTCGCCCACAACCCTGGCCACCTTGCCGATGATGCCGCCCGAGGTCACGACCATATGCCCCCGGCGGATGGCCGCCACCATATCGCGATGCTCTTTCATGCGCTTCTGCTGGGGCCGCCAGATCAGGAAATACATGATGCCGATCACGGCGACAAATGGCGCCAGCTGGAGGAGGGGATTGACCCCGGCTGCGGCGTCGCCCGCCGCTTGCGCGAAGGCTGGGGTGATGAACATAGGGTGTTCCTCTCGATTTCGATGGCCGGACGGGGAAATTGGAGCAAAATGATGGCCCGGCGAATGGTGCACGGACTATACCGGCGCCGCACGCCGATGCAACCGGCATCTTCACGCGTTTATGTTTAAGATTAACCGTGACGGCGAGCTGGAGGGCGGGCGGAGGTTCCGGCGTCAGGCGTGCCGGGGAATCGCGCCCGGCATTTCAACTTCCGGCATTCCGGGAGCGGCTTGACCTTTCCCGGCAATTTCCTGGCCGGAAGAGCCGCTGGCGATTTCCAGGGCGTAACTTACACCTTTTGCAATTATGACGTTTTTACCCCAAAGACATAAATATCCCTTTAACATCCTGACAATTACCAGCTCAAACACACGGGAAACGCAAAAAAAATTACGCTTCCAGCAAGCGGTCATGGGAACTGCAATTCACGGCGGTAAGCCGACTTTTGCATACAGCCGCAGGGTACCGGCGAAATCAGAGCGCCGCCCCCGCCGTGTTATGCAATGCCTCGACGATGTGATCCACTACCGCATGAACCAGCACTTCGTCGTCGCCTTCCGCCATAACGCGGATGAGCGGTTCTGTACCGGAGGCGCGAACCAGGATACGGCCGCGGTCGCCCAGCCGCTGCTGCTCCTGCTCGATCACCCGCTTCACGGCCTCGTTCTCCAGCGGCGCGCCGCCCTTGTGCCGCACGTTTTTCATGAGCTGCGGCAGCGGCTGGAAACGCTTGCAGACCGTGCTCACCGGCTTGCCGCTGGTAACAACCACGCTGAGAATTTGCAGCGCCGTCACCAGCCCATCGCCGGTGGTAGTGTGATCGGAAAGCACCACGTGGCCCGATTGCTCGCCGCCCACATTGTAGCCGTCGCGGCGCATGCGCTCCACCACGTAACGGTCGCCCACCGGCGTGCGCACCAGATTCATTCCCTGTTCCGCCAGATAGCGCTCCAGCCCCAGGTTCGACATCACCGTGGCGACGACGCCGTCCTTGTTGAGCTTGCCGGCCGCGCGCCACGACTCCGCGATCACCGCCAGAATCTGATCGCCGTCTACAAGCTGGCCCTTTTCGTCCACGATGATGACCCGGTCTGCATCCCCGTCCAGCGCAATGCCGATATCGGCGCGCATTTCCCGCACTTTCTCGCACAGTGCCTGCGGGAGCGGTGGAGCCGCAATCGCGGTTGATGTTGAAGCCGTCGGGCTTATCGCCCATGGCCACCACCTCCGCCCCCAGTTCCCAAAGCGCTTGCGGCGCCACTTTGTATGCAGCACCGTTGGCGCAATCGACCACCACCCGCAGACCATCCAGCCGGATGCTGCGGTCGAGTGTGCGCTTGGCGAATTCGATGTAGCGGTCGTGCACGCCGTCGATGCGCTTGGCGCGGCCCATTTTCTCCGGCGCGGCCAGATAGGGCTGCAAGTCGCCCTCTATGCAGCGCTCGATGGCCAGTTCCGTTTCGTCCGAGAGCTTGTAGCCGTCGGGGCCGAACAGCTTGATGCCGTTGTCCTGATAGGCGTTGTGGGAGGCCGAAATCATCACCCCCAGATCGGCGCGCAGCGAGCGCGTCAGCATGGCGACGGCGGGCGTCGGCATCGGCCCGAGCTGGAACACGTCGAACCCGACGGAGGTGAAGCCCGCGACCAGGGCCGGTTCGATCACATAGCCGGAAAGGCGCGTATCCTTGCCGATCACCACGCGGTGGCGGTGGGGACCGTTGATGAAGATATGACCAGCGGCCATCCCCACCTTCATTGCGATCTCTGCCGTCATGGGGTGACTGTTGGCTTGACCGCGAATACCGTCAGTTCCGAAAAGCTTGCGTACCATGTCCTCAAACACCCATTGCGCATCACCAACGCTCGTAATTAATTTATCCCGCCCAAATGAATGGGCCTCTCGGCAGCCGCCCGGCGGCGTCCGTGTAGAGTCCCTTGTTTCCACAGAGTTTTTTTCCGAGACCGGGAATGCCGCTTAGGGCAACTCTGCTTCGCCAAACAATCGGGGCAGGATAAACGAATTCACCGTTGAATTAAATCTCGATTGGTTAAAGGCGTGTGACCGCGTTGCCGCTGCATCCGCCGCAGCTACATCTAGCAGCTAGCGGCCATTGTGCATACCAACACTAGCTTGCCAAACCCGCAAGGACTGCTCGGTCGCCGCGACATTGTGCACACGCACGATGGCCACGCCTTGCGCTACGGCAGCCACGGCGGCGGCGGCACTGCCATAGTCGCGCTTCTTCGGATCGGCCTCGCTGGCCAGCTTGCCGGTCACGCCCTTGCGCGAAATCCCCGCCAGCACGGGGCATCCGAGCCCGTGGAACAGACTTAGCCCCTCGATCAGCGCCAGATTGTGTTCGAAGGTTTTGCCGAAGCCTATGCCGGGATCGACGACGAGCCTCGCGCGCGGTACACCCGCCGCGATGGCGGCTTCGATGCGAGCCTCCAGATAATCGTAAACCTCCAGCAGCACGTCCCTGTATGCGGGATTGTTCTGCATGGTCTTGGGATCGCCTTGCGAGTGCATGAGCACCACGGGCAGGCCGAGCTTGGCCGCCATGACGAGGCTTGCGGGGTCGTATTCCAGCGCGGAGACGTCGTTGATGATGGTGGCGCCGGCCGCCGCCGCGTCGCGCATCACGGCGGCCTTGCGGGTGTCGATGGAAATGGGCACGCCGATGCCGCACAACCTGTCCAGCACCGGCAGCACGCGGGCGCGTTCGTCCTCGATGGGCACCGCGTCCGCGCCGGGCCGGGTCGATTCGCCGCCGATGTCGATGATCGAAGCGCCTTCCGCCACCAGCCGGCGGGCATGGGCGACGGCCTCCTCCACGCGGCTGTGGGCGCCGCCGTCGGAAAAGCTGTCGGGCGTGACGTTGAGGATGCCCATGGTGCGCGGCACATAGAGCGACAGACCGGCGATGGGCGGGCGCGGGGCGGCGATACGGTCGAGCAGCACCTTGATTTCCGGTTCGTCCAGCGCGGCCAGCGTCGAGGCGCGCGCGATGGCGCGTTTGGTGTTGCCCGGCTCGCCTTCGATCAGTTCGGCGGCAAGGAAGGCGCCCGGACCGCCGCACAGCGGCAGCGCCAGCCCTTCGGCCACCGCTTGTTTGGCGGCCGCGCCCCAGATCATGCCGATCGGCCGTAGATAGATTTTGCCCGCCACCCCTTAGCCTCCGTCCGCCGCGCGTCTCCCCCCGGTTTGCACAATGGGGCAAAGCGCTGTCAAGGCTGGGGGCCGCGGCGGGAGTGAAGATTTGCCAGAAGCGGCCTATCGGCACCGCCACCGCTCGCCCCAACAAAAAACGCGGGAGCATAGCCCCCGCGTCTTTCCAACTGTTCGCTTGGCCAGCCCTTACGAGGTCTGCGGCTCCATACCGCCAACACCGGAATTGCCTTCCTTGCGCGGCTTGCCCGCGTTGGGAACGGCCGACGCCCATTTCTTCGGCTGCTCGTCGCTGGCGGTAAACTCGCGGGTTGGCGGCTTACCGTCCATGAGATCCTTGATTTCGGTACCGCTCAGCGTCTCATACTCCAGGAGACCCTTGGCGATGATATGCAGCGCGTCGATATCCCTGGTGATAATCGTCCTCGCGGTCTGATACCCCTCCTCGACCAGCAGATGGATCTCTTCATCCACCGCCTTCTGGGTGTCGTCCGACAGATTCTTCGTCCGCGTCACCGAATGGCCGAGGAAAACCTCCTCCTCGTTGTCGCTATAGGCCAGCGGCCCCAGCTTGTCGGACATGCCCCACTGCGTGACCATCCCTCTGGCCCAGTTGGTGGCGCTCTTGATGTCCTGGGAAGCGCCGGTCGTGACCTTGTCGTAACCGAACACCACTTCCTCCGCCACGCGGCCGCCCATGGCGATGGCGATACCGGCCTTGAGCTTCTGGCGGGTGACGCTGTATTCATCCCGCTCGGGCAAACGCATCACCATGCCCAGCGCTCCGCCGCGCGGAATGATGGTCGCCTTGTGTACAGGGTCCGCTCCAGGCACACGGAAGCAAATCAGCGCGTGGCCGGCTTCGTGATAGGCCGTGAGCTGCTTTTCCTCCTCGGACATCACCATGGAGCGGCGCTCGGCCCCCATCATGACCTTGTCCTTGGCGTCCTCGAACTCCTGCTGCGTGACCATGCGCTTGGAACGCCGCGCCGCCAGCAGCGCCGCTTCGTTCACCAGATTGGAGAGGTCGGCGCCGGAAAAGCCCGGCGTGCCGCGCGCGATGGTGCGCAACTCCACGTCCGGCGCCAGCGGCACGCGGCGGGAATGCACCTTCAGGATCTTCTCGCGGCCAACCACGTCGGGGCGCGGCACGACCATCTGCCGGTCGAAACGGCCGGGGCGCAGCAGCGCGGGGTCGAGCACGTCGGGACGGTTGGTCGCGGCCATCAGGATGATGCCCTCGTTGGCCTCGAAGCCGTCCATCTCCACCAGCAACTGGTTGAGCGTCTGTTCGCGCTCGTCGTTGCCGCCGCCGAGGCCGGCGCCGCGATGACGGCCCACCGCGTCGATTTCGTCGATGAAGATGATGCAAGGCGCGTTCTTCTTGGCCTGTTCGAACATGTCGCGCACACGGGATGCACCAACGCCGACGAACATTTCCACGAAATCCGAACCGGAGATGGTGAAGAACGGCACGTTGGCCTCGCCGGCGATGGCGCGGGCCAAGCAGCGTCTTACCCGTGCCGGGAGGGCCGACCAGCAGCGCGCCGCGCGGAATGCGCCCGCCCAGCCGCTGGAACTTCTGCGGATCGCGCAGGAATTCCACGATCTCCTGCAGGTCGTCCTTGGCTTCGTCCACGCCGGCCACGTCGTCAAACGTCACGCGGCCCTGCTTCTCGGTGAGCAGCTTGGCCTTCGACTTGCCGAAGCCCATGGCCCTGCCGCCGCCGCCCTGCATCTGCCGCATGAAGAAAATCCACACCGCGATCAGTAGCAGCATCGGGAACCAGTTCAGCAGCAGCCCGATGAAGGAGGGAACCTCCTCCTCCTGCGGCTTGGCATTCATCTGCACGCCATGTGAATGCAGACGCTCCACCAGCCCCGGATCGCTGGGCGGCGCAACCGTGTAGAAACTCTTGTTGTCGCTGTATGTGCCGGTGATTTGATTGCCGGAAATCGTGACTTTGGCCACGGCCCGGTTGTCCACATCCGTCAGGAATTGCGTGTACGGAATTTCGCCCGCCCGCGGCCTGCGCCCCTGATTGAACAGGTTGAACAGGGCCAGCAGTGAAAGACCGATGATGATCCAGATGGCCAGGTTACGAAAATGCGAATTCATTTGCCGCCTATGGTTTGCGCCGCGAGCCGGGCATATGCCTGATGACGCGATGGAACGCTCTATTTACAAACAAAATAGGAGCGCGTTGTGCGTTTGCCAAGCTAATGCATCGAAATCACTTAAATCAGCGTTCGCGCCATATCGCGGCAAACCTTGTCCGAAAGTGGGCCGATTGTGGCAGCGGGGGTCCGCAGGCGAGAAATGACGCTGAAAGGGTTAATGAATCTCCGCGCGGGCCGTCAAATGGCGAACGGATCGAGGAAGACGGCATGGCAGCCGGCCTCGCCCGGCAGCCCCTCAAGCTGGGGCATGGCGATCAGCCGCCCGTCACGCCAGAAGGCCGGCCCGGTCTCCGCCGCCAGTCTCGCCATGCCGGTCAGATGCGGCAAATGGGTGCGGATGTATGCGGTATCTGGTGGCGCAACCTGCACCGGATCCGGCGCCTCCGCGTCCAGCGTCACCGTGAAGCGGCCATCCCAGATGGCCGTGCTGCCGGGCAGCATATCCAGAATGGGCGTCCCCATGCGCCCTGGCTCGCGGCCGATATACAAGGTGGCGTCTTTCGCACGCATGAGGCAGCCGCCCAGCGTCACCTGACGGGGCATATCCCCCCGCCGCAACGCCGCGCTCAGCACCTCGACCTGCACCAGACGCGGCGGGCGGGCGGTGCCGCCGAAGCCCTGGAACGCCCGCGACAGCACGCCGATGCAGATTTCCTCGGGCGCGTCCTTCAAAACTGCGGCGTCAAGACTGCCATAGCCGGACGGGTCCACCGTCACGGCCCGTTGCGCCAGCGCGTCCGCCGCTGCATGCAAAGCCTGCCGCGCCCGTCCCAGACGCTTGGCCGACAGGGCCAGACTTGCCGGAACGATCCCTTCCTTGCGCAACATGCCGAGGAGGCGCCGCAGCCGGACGCGCTCAAACACGTCGCTGGCGTTAGACGGATCGTCCACCCAGCGTTCGCCCGCCGCACGCAGCACCGCCTTGAGCCGCGCTTTCTCCAGGCCGAGCAACGGGCGGACGATATCGACGCCGCCAAGCCTCATCACAGGCGCCATGCCCGCCAGACCATCGGTGCCGCTGCCGCGCGCCAGCCGCATGAGCAGCGTTTCGGCCTGATCGCCGGCGTGGTGGGCGGTGACGATGCAGCAGTAGGCGTGATTGCGGGCGAAAGCGGCCATCAGGCCGTAGCGGGCTTCGCGGGCGGCGGCCTGCAAACCGCTGGCCGGCTTGGCACCGGTCCAGGTGAGCGTGGAGTGGCCGAACCCCAGCCGTTTCGCTGCGCTGCCAACAAACTCCGCCTCGGCGGCAAATTCCGGCCGGAGACCGTGGTCCACAGTCAGCACGTGGATTGCCGGCAACGCGGCGGTATTTGCACCGGCGTCACCGCGCCGTTTCAGCCAGCGCGCGGCCAAATGCATAAGCGCCATGCTGTCGGCCCCGCCGGAAACGGCGAGCAGGATGCGCGAATACGGCTCAAGCGGCCGGAAAATATCTTCGATAACAAGGGGGTGTGCCTGCAAGGGGCATCCTCACGATCCAAGCGTTTTTTGTTCGCCAGCGATGTTTGCTTGGAGTTTTCGCGGCGTTTTATCCCAAAGCCGGGGAAAATACCTGCCGCCTCAGCAGTTCGAGCGTTTTCTCTCGGCCTGTGCGCGCTGGATGACAGACTTCGCCTGCGGAAACTTGCGCTCCAGTTCGGCAAAGCTGTCGCACGCGGCCGGCCCCTGCCCCAGGCGCTTCAGCGAAACGCCCAGCTTCAGCAGGCTTTCCGGCGCCTTGTCGGAGTTGGGATAATTGGTGTAGCTCTTCAGGAACATATCGGCGGCCTGGCGGTAATCGCCCGACACGAAAGCCGATTCCCCCAGCCAGAACTGCGCTGCCCCGGCCAGCGGATCGCTGGGATAGAGCTGGAGGAACTGGCCGAAATAGGCCTCAGAGGCCCGGTATTCCCGCTTCAGCAGGGTTGCGTATGCCTGATCGTACAACGCGCGTGCATCCGAAGAGGAGACGCCGGCAGTGCGCACGGGCGCGCCGTCCTGACCATCGACCGGCGGCAAGGCACTGGAGGAAACCGCGGGATAACGGCCGTTGCTGACGCCATCGGAGGGCTCCGTGTCCGGTGACTCGCTGGCAGTGCTGAAACTCTGACGCACCGGCGGCAGGGGTGCTTCACCAGCAGCAGCAGCCGGACGCGTCGATGAAAGAGCGGGGGCCCGGTCGCGCACGGCGCCCTGGCGGCCCGGCGGCGGAGGCGCGATCCCGGACTGGCCTTCCAACTGTTGCAATCTCTGCACGATATCGGAGAGCTGATTTGACAGCGTGTGCATCTGCGCTTCGATCATGCCCAGCCGTGTGCTGGCATCACCGCTCAGCGAACTATCGCCGTTGGACGGAGCGGCAACAGCTCCGCTGGAACTCAGCATGGTTTCCAGCGTCGCGGTCTGGGATTGGACATCGACGAGGCGCTCTTCCAGGCGGTCCAGGCGGCGGCCTATGGCAGTGTCGTCGGTAGCGGCGGCAGCCGGAGCGGCGGACCTGGGATGCGCGGCAGGCGGCGCCGCTTGCGGAGATTGCGTGAGCGGCGGCAGCGGCTGCCCCTGAGCCGTCCCGCGCGTTCCCTGCGCATCGGCGGCGCCGGGCATGAGAACCGGCACGGCGAAAGAAAATGCAATGAGCGAAAACAAAACGCTGCGGGACATCATGATTGTTTTTCCAAGCGCGGTTGGCCGGCGGCGGTGGTCGGATGTGAGACCATATAGGATCGGGCTGGTGTGTCCCGCAAACATTTTCGCGCGCCATCCCGGCGGCCTGGCATTTTTTGCGTTTCGCCATCACCCATTTGCACCGGCGGCTGCCGGACTGGCGGCATGCGAAGCATTGGCCCCGAAGCAGCTTTCCCGATTGAGGGGATGAAACTCGCCAAAGCCGTAAAGATTCTGAGCAGATCGCCAGACAGCCCGGCTGCTCTGCTCAGCGCCGAAAGGTTAGTTGGTGGCGACTGGCGCACCAGCGCGATTGTTGAGCGCCGTGACCGAGCGGCGGTTCTGCGACCAGCAGGAGATGTCGTCACACGTCGCCACGGGCCGTTCCTTGCCGTAGGACAAGGTCCGCAGACGTCCGGCCGGAACGCCCTGCTGCACCAAGTACTTCATCGCGGCACCAGCCCGCTGCGCACCGAGACCGATGTTGTATTCACGCGTGCCGCGCTCGTCGGCATGACCTTCTATGGTCACGCTGTATTGCGGATAAGACTTCAGCCATTGCGCCTGGGCGGTGAGGATCTGCTGCCCCTCGGACGTCAGTTGCACGCTGTCGCTCTCGAAATGAATGGTGTCACCGACCTTCACGGCAAATTCGCGCGCCGATCCAGGTTCGACCGGTCCCTCGTTGCCCAGCCCCAAACCTGGCGCAGCCTTTTGCGAGCAGCCGCCAACAAGCGCAGCGCCCGCCACGCCAACGAGCACGGTCAACAGTTTCATACCTGTCAGAAGACGCATCTTTTCACTCCAATCGCGGCAAACGCCCCTCCCTCGCGGTGGGCGCTCTCGCGCAGTTCAGCCGGTTTGTTGCAAAATCTAGCAGAAAGATAGGCAACAGCTTGGTTTTTTTTATGGCAAATCACAGTTTTCTCAAACTCACCATGCCGGTGGCCGAGCCGTGAACGATTCGCGTGGCCAAACCACGGCTTCCCAAAATCGGGAGCAGCTCATCAAAATAATGTAAACTACCTGCAAATCAATGTTGAAAACGCCGCAACCAGCCGATCTCCGGATGGCACGGCGTTTCAAATGCTGCCGGCGAAACTAAGGTGCCCCGTTTCGCCGGATATAAGCAATCGCTAAATTCAGCGAGCGTCCACGATGTCGGCAGCGCCGAGCTTCAGCGGAGCGGCTTCTTCGCAACGGCAAGCGGCCAGGGTCAGCGTGGCGACGACGGAAGCGGCCAGAACGGCGAATTTGATGCTTTTCATGGGAATTCTCCTCGTAGGTGTGGGAACCGCGTATTTTTGTAACCAAAGTTTTGTGAGACGGATTTGCCGCCAGCCCCCGGTTTCAGCGGCTAACTGGCATCTCCTTGCGGCACGCACCAAAGGCAGCGGCAGCAGCGATCACCGTAGTCACTACGGCGGCGCCTTTACCCCCCGCATGACCTTCTCTCCTCGTCATGGCGGCGTGTACCACACCTTCTGAAATACCGGCGGATGCGTTAACGATCAAGCGCGGGGACACCGAGTGGCCTACTTTGTGCCTCAATGATGCGAAAATGCAACGAAGTATGGGGAGCAATGGGCCGGAAACAACGGCCGGCGCTATAGCACAAATAAAAACCGGTGGCCGTAGCAGCGGGTTGAAGCAGTTGCCGTTTCCCGGAAACGCGATTTTCCGGCCGATTCGTCTAAGACACTATTCGGCGGCTATTGGGTTCCGCGGCAGACTGTCCCACGCGGCCGAAATACATCCACCCATAAAAACTTTAAGACTATTTTAATTATTCAAGGGCGACCAAGCTGGATCCGAAGCGAACGAAGGTGTCGGCACAGGCTTCTCGTTATATCCCGTGACGTCGATCGTATAGAGGTGCGGACCGCCCTTATTGGGCAGATCGCGGAAGAACATGATCACCCGGCCATTGGGCGACCATACCGGCCCTTCATTATGGAAACCCTCCGTCAGCACCCGTTCGCCGGTGCCGTCGGTCTTCATCACCCCGATCAGAAACTTGCCGTGGGTGATCTTGGTGAAGGCGATCATGTCGCCGCGCGGCGACCAGACCGGCGTCGAATAGCTGCCATCGCCGAAGCTGATGCGGGTCTGGCCGCTGCCGTCGCGGTTCATGGTGTAAAGCTGCTGCGTGCCGGTGCGGTCCGACTCGAACACCACCTTGCGGCCGTCGGGCGAGAAACACGGTCCGGTGTCGATGGCGGTAGTGCTGGTCAGCCTCGACATCTGATTGCTGCGCAAATCCATCAGGAAAATGTTGGCGTTACCGCCTTCCTGCAGGCTGAACAGCATGGCTTTGCCATCCGGCGAAAAGCGCGGCGCATAAGACATGTTGGGGAAATTGCCGACGGTCCGCTCCTGCCCGCTCTCCAGATCGCGGATCAGCACACGCGGCTGTCCCTCTTTATTATAAGCCATGTAAGCGATTTCCTGGCCCGCCGGATTGAAACGCGGCGTCAGCATCAGGTTCTGCCCCCTGGTCAGCGGGCGGTAGTTCTGGCCGTCCTGGTCCATGATGGCGAGGTTCTTTGAGCGTT
Organism: uncultured Alphaproteobacteria bacterium; assembly: GCA_963827885.1. Classification (GTDB taxonomy): domain Bacteria; phylum Pseudomonadota; class Alphaproteobacteria; order Rhizobiales; family Rhodomicrobiaceae; genus CAWHDD01. Next base: position 389,825 of record CAWHDD010000005.1, read on the forward strand.
CGTTCTTCGGCCCCGACTTGTCGATGAACACGATGCGGGTGTCGAAATAGCCCTTTTCGCCGGTGAGCCGTTCGTAAACCGCGTCGGCGATGACGTGCGCCACGCGGCGCGGATTGCTGGCGCTGAGGAAGAACTGCTCGCCGGAAGTCTGGCGCCCGGCGACCACGTCCCACAGCCGGAACTCGGCGCGGATGCGGCCGTCATTGGTCTGGCCGATGCGCCCAAGCACCAGGGCCTCGGCGTTAATCACCTTCCAGTCGGCAAAGCGCGGCGGGCGGTCGATGACGGCGGTCTTTTCGATAAACGCCGCCTGATCGAGGGGCTTGAACAGCCCGGAATTCTGCAAATCCGCCAGCACGATATCCGAAACCTCGGTGGCGATATGCTGCGAACCAGCGTCGGCGCTCTGGAAGGGCATGACGGCAATGGGGATCGGGCGAAAAGTGCCTTGCGTGATATCGACTTCCACCACGGCCTGCGCTGCGACAGGCCAAACCACGGCCAGGGCCAGAATCGCCGCACGCAACAGCCCGCCGCCAGTCCTGGCAGAGGCATCGCGGCACGTTTGCGAGCGGGAAAGAGTATGGTGTAAGTGTTTCATCGCGGTTGTTTTTTATCTACCTGGAAGGTTGTTGAGGAGACCGGCCAAGACTTACATCTTGGTAGGATCGAAATTCAAGTTCATGTCGCGCCACTGGTCATATTTTTCGGGCGGCATTGTATAAGGCTGGCATTGCAGCACTGCCCGCACGGCACTATCGGCGGCGGCCATGAAGAACGGCGAATTCTGCGTATTGATCACCTCAGGCTGACGGGCAATCGAACCGTCCTGGTTCATTTCGATGTGCAGTTTCACCTGGATCGAATCACCGCCCAGCCCTCCGACGGGCGGACTTCAGCAGCGCGAAATCTGCCCGCGGAAGGCGTCGATTTCGTTGGCGGCCATGCGCGTGCTCGTCCCCGCGGCGACGCCTGCGGCCTGATCCTGAAGGCTCGACGGCGGACGGCCGATCTTCTCGTGCTGCGACGGCGCCACACTGCCGGCGTTCGGATCGCGGTTCAACAGCGCCGAAATCTGGCTGGGATCGAATTTGCGGTTTTTGTCCGGCGGCGCAGGCGTCGCGGCGGGCTTAACCTCCGGCTTCGGCTTGGGCTTTTCAACCTTTTTCGGCTTCGGCGGCTCTGGCTTTTTCTCAGGCTTGACCTCGGCCACTTCCGGCTTTTTCTCAGGCACCGGCTTCGGCGGCGGTTCCGGCGCTTTCTCCTCGGATTTCTTCTGCTCCGGCGGCGGAGGCGCGGCGGCTACGGTCTTGGCGGCCTGCTTGTCGTTGAGCTTGGGCTGCTCATGCGCCTTGCCTTCCTGCACCTTCTTGGGATCGGGCGGCTTGGGCAGATTGGCGTCGCTGGGATTGCCGTCCTTCTTGCCCTGTTTCGCCTCGCTCACATCGGAGGCCGTGGCGAATTCCACGGGCACAGCGACAGGCTGGCTCACTTCGAGCTTGCGGCTGCTCGACGAGGTAAAGTTGATCAGAATGGCCCCGAGCACGAGAACGTGCAGAACTCCGGAAATGATGAGGCTTTTTCGCAACCCAGCCGTTCCTTCGTGTTGGTTCTAAACATCGGTCCCGCCTGCTGCGGGAAATACCAGAAATGCCCTCAAGGCCGAGCAGTTTCCCAAAGCGGTCTTCCCGGTCTTGGGAAAAGACTCTGCGAAACCACAAGAATGTCAGCGGGCATTCGTTGGCCGGCGATGCATCGCACCGTCTGTTCGAAGCTAAAAACAAGCGCCGCCTGGCGCCGGCAATGAATGCCTGCTTAGCACCCCGAACCTGAACGTTTCCCTTCCCCGATGGCGGCCAGGGTAACTCCGCCATAGCGGGCGGTCTTGGCCGAAATTCGTCCATCGCGAATTCGTTATTGGTTTTTCACCCGCGCTGTTACCGTTTATCCTCCTGCTCCAGCTCGGTAATCAGCGAAATCTTGTGAAATCCCGCCCGGTTGATGCGGCCCATGACGCGCATCAGTTCGCCGTAGTTCGAGCGCCGGTCGCCGCGCACGAAGATGGTTTCGTCCTTGCCGTTCTTGGCGATGGCCAGCAGTTTCGCCTCGATCTCCTCGACGGGGACTTCCGTCTCCATCAGATAAAGCTTGCCGTCCGGCTTCACCGTCACCGTCAGCGGCTCCTTATCTGTGGGCAGAGCCTTCGCCTCCGTCTTCGGCAGCTCGATCGGCACGCCCACCGTCAGCAGCGGCGCCGCCACCATAAACACAATCAGCAACACCAGCATGACGTCCACCAGCGGCGTCACGTTGATCTCAGCCATGGGCATGCGCCGGCTGCGCCTGCCCCTGCGTCCGCCGCCGTGACCGCCTCCGGTCTGAATACTGGCTCCCATGCCGGTTCGCCTCCTTTATACTCGCATGTCAATCTGGCGCGAAACAATCGCCGTGAATTCATCGGCGAAGGCTTCCAGACGCTGTGTATAACGTGCGGCTTGGTTGCTGAAATTGTTGTAGAAAATCACCGCCGGGATAGCAGCTAACAGCCCCAGCGCGGTGGCGAACAGCGCCTCGGCGATGCCCGGCGCCACCACAGCCAGCGAGGTATTCTTCGACGCCGCGATGGACTGGAAGCTGGTCATGATGCCCCACACCGTGCCGAACAGCCCGACGAACGGCCCCACCGAGCCGACCGTCGCCAGGAACAGCAGCCGCCGTTCCAGCCGGTCGATCTCGCGGCCGATCTCCACCTGCATCACCCGCTCGATGCGCATCTGCGTGCCGGCCAGCGGCTTTGACGCGCTTTCAATGGAGCGTTGCCATTCGCGCATGGCCGCGACGAACAGCGTGCCCATGGAGGTGGTGCGCTTCTGCGACAGTGCGCGGTAAAGCTCGTCGAGCGATTGGCCCGACCAGAACACCTTCTCGAATTCGTCGGCGTCGCGCCGCGCCCGGCGGAAGACGAAAAGCTTTTCGACGATGATCGACCACGCCCAGACGGACGCCGCCAGCAAGCCGATCATGACGAATTTCACGACGAAGTGGGCTTGCAGGAACAGCGCCAGGAAGGAAAAATCGCCGCTGGGCGCTGACATGTGCGTGCTGGCAATCGGTTCCAGCGCTGTCGCGATGAGTAGCATTCAGGCCTCTTTCGTTCTGTCCCGGCTCAGACGCACAAAGAGCACCGTCTGCGCCGGGATGCAACCCCTCACCCCCCGCGACGCTTCAACGCCATGATTTTTGCCAAATTAGGGCTGGATGGCGGCGATACACCGCTCATCCACGGAACTCGGGACTCGCCTCAACATGGCCACCTCCGCCAGCAATGTATGCGCGCCGGCGTGGCGGGGATGTGGAGGGGCAGATGGGCATTTTATGGGCGGTGCTTTTTGTATTCCTGGTTGCCACGGGTCTGGCTGTGTTTCTGCTGGCCGTGCTCTGGGCTTTCATCAACCGGAGTATCGCGGCGGCGGCCATCGCGCTACTCATATGGGGGATCGGCGCAGGGGTGAACCGTGAGCTGAATACACGGGCGCTGGGCCATGGCCCCAAAGTGATCGCCGGCGAATTTCTTGGGGTGCCCGCTGGTCATTCCCGCGGCAGGCGCTAAAAATTGAGCGGCCGCAGCTAATCCCCGAATGCGGTGCGCAAGTCCTTGGGCATCCGCTGCGGTTTGCCCGCCCGGTTCAGCAACACCGCCAGCACGCGCGCCGTGAACAGCGTCACGCCGCCGCGCTCGATGCGCTGCGCTAGCGTCAGCGTCGCCGGGCCGGTTTCCGCCGGTTCAGTGATGACCTCCAGCACGTCGTCGATGCGCGCTGGCTTGAGGAAGTCGATTTCCATATGCCGGATGGCGAAGAATGTGGACTCCGCGCCGTCTCCGCCTTCGAATAGCGCCGTGTGGTGTACACCGGAGAGGCGCAGGAAATCGGAGCGCCCGCGCTCGCACCAGCGCAGATAGCTCGTGTGATAGACGAGGCCGGAGAAGTCGGTGTCCTCGAAGTATACGCGGATGGGCAAGATGTGCCCGCGCCGGTCGATGCGGCCCGCAAGATCGGGCCAGCGATCATTCGGCTGTGTCATCGAGCCCCGCCTCGAACAGTGAAACTGATTGCTCGCCTGCGACGGAGCGGCAACGCCCAGATGGCGGAACGCCTTCAGCGTCAGCACGCGGCCGCGCGGCGTGCGGCCGATGAAGCCCTGTTGCAGCAGATAGGGCTCGATCGTTTCTTCGATGGCGTCCTTCGACTTCGCTCAGCGCGGCGGCGATGGTCTCGATGCCGACCGGGCCGCCGCCGTAATTCATCGCGATGCAGCGCAGATAGCGGTGGTCCATGCCGTCGAGGCCGAGGCTGTCCACCTCAAGCATGCTGCAGCGCGCGGTCGGCCACCTCCGGCGTCGATCGTCGCGCCGCCCTCAGCCGAGGCGAAGTCGCGCACACGCCGCAGCAGCCGGCCGGCAACGCGCGGCGTGCCCCGGCGAGCGCCGGGCGATTTCGCGCGCGCCTTCGGGCGTCATCTGCCACGTCGAGCACCCGGCGCGCCGCGCCGGACGATCTCTTCAAGCTCGTCGTCGGTGTAGAAATTGAGCCGGACCGGAATGCCGAAGCGGTCGCGCAGCGGCGTGGTCAGCAGGCCGGTGCGGGTGGTGGCGCCGACCAGGGTGAACTTGGCCAGATCGATGCGCACCGAGCGCGCCGCCGGTCCTTCGCCGATGATCAGGTCGAGCTGGAAATCCTCCATCGCCGGATAGAGAATTTCCTCCACCGCCGGATTGAGCCGGTGGATTTCGTCGATGAACAGCACGTCGCGCTCTTCGAGATTGGTGAGCAGCGCCGCCAGATCGCCCGCCTTGGCGATCACCGGCCCGGAGGTCATGCGGAAGTTCACGCCCAGTTCGCGCGCCACGATCTGCGCCAGCGTCGTCTTGCCGAGGCCGGGCGGTCCGGCGAACAGCACATGGTCGAGCGCCTCGCCCCGCCCGCGCGCGGCGTCGATGAACACCTTGAGATTGGCGCGCGCCCGCTCCTGGCCGATGAATTCGCCCAGCCGCAGCGGACGCAGCTACAGCTCGCCCTCGTCCTCCGCCTGTTTTTCGCGCTCGATAATCCGTGTGTTCATGAGGATGCCGATCCTGTGCGCCCGTCACTGGAGTGTGAAAGGCGCACATTAAGGGATTCCCGGATGTGAACCTAGCTCAACCTTGCCGGAACGGCGCGGCCGCAAACGAAGCTAGATCTTCTGATTGTACTCCCCAATCTCGGGATAGGTAGCCAGATGCCGCTCGATCTCGCCGAAAATCGCGCGCATATTGGCCTCGGACGTGGGGCTTTCCACCACCACCACCAGCTCGGGCTTGTTGGACGAGGCGCGCACCAGCCCCCAAGTGCCGTCCTCCAGCACGATACGGATGCCGTTCACCGTCACCAGATCGCGCACCTTTTGCCCGGCCAGCATGCCGCCGCCGGCCGCATGCGCCGTGAAATGCGCCACGATGCGGTCCACCACGCCGTATTTGGTTTCGTCGTCGCAATGGGGCGACATGGTGGGCGACTGCCACGTTTTCGGCAGCGCGCGCAGGAGGTTCGCCAGCGTCTCGCCGGGGTTGCGGTCGAGCATATCGAGCACGGCCATGGCGGCGACAAGGCCGTCGTCGTAGCCGCGGCCCAGCGGCGGGTTGAAGAAGAAATGCCCCGACTTCTCGAAGCCGACCAGCGCGCCTGTTTCATGGCTGTAACGCTTGATGTATGAATGGCCGGTCTTCCAGTATGCAGTCGTCGCGCCGTTCTTTTGCAGCACGGGATCGGTGAGGAACAATCCCGTCGATTTCACATCCACCACGAATTTCGCACCGGGCCGCAGCGTGGAAATATCCCGCGCCAGCATCACGCCCACCTTGTCGGCGAAAATCTCGTTGCCCTCGTTGTCGCACAACGCCGCAGCGGTCGCCGTCGCCGTCGAACGCCAGCCCAACTTCCGCGCCGGTCTCCTTCACCTTCGCCGACAGCGCATGCAGCATTTCCAGCGCTTCCGGGTTGGGATTATGGTTGGGGAAATTCCAATCCAGGTCGATATTCAGCGGCACAACCTCGCAGCCCACGGCCTCCAGCACCTGCGGCGCGAACGCCCCCGCCGTGCCGTTGCCGCACGCGCACACGATCTTGATGCGGCGCTTGAGTTTCGGCCGGTTCGTCAGGTCGGCGATATAACGCGCGGCCAGATCGCCCACATAATGATACTGCCCGCCGGCTTTCGGCTCGAAACGCCCCTCCAGCACGATGTCGCGCAGCGCGCCGATCTCCTCCGGCCCGAAGGTGAGCGGCCGCCCCATGCCCATCTTGATGCCGGTCCAGCCGTTGTCGTTGTGGCTGGCCGTCACCATGGCGACGCCCTCCACTTGCAGCTCGAACTGGGCGAAATAGGCCATCGGCGACAGGGCCAGCCCAATGTCGAACACCTCCGCGCCGCCCGCCAGCAGGCCGCTCATCAGCGACTGCTTGATGGCCGAGGAATAGGAGCGGTAGTCGTGCCCCATCACGATGCGCGCGGGCACGCCCGTTTCCGCGCATCAGTGTCGCCAGCCCGAGGCCGATTGCCTGCATGCCCATCAGGTTGATTTCCTGCGGGTAGAGCCAGCGCGCGTCATATTCGCGGAAGCCGGTGGGCTTGACGAGCGGCAGGCGCTCGAATTCGGCGGTGTTGGGTTTCAGGCCGGATGCGGGTTTGGGGAAGCTCATCGGTCTCGCTCGGGTGGTTGGCGGGAGGTTTTGTCCACTGCGGGTGTACATATGCACCATTCCCCTCTTGGCAACCACGGCGCGGGCGCGGCGTCAAGGGGGATGGAGAGTTCAGCACATGAACTCCAAAGGCGGCTCCGGCGGAAGAAGCCCATACGCTTTATAAGCAAAATCGCGCAGTTCTGCATTAAGGACACAGATGTCATGAGAAAAATGCTTTATTGATGGGGGCAATGCGGGCCGGCATCAAACTCGCCCTTGGGACGGCGTGCACTATTCTGCTATCGCATCGGATGACAGGGCGGAATCCGTCTTCCGAATCATGTGGACAACTCCCGCCCGCGCGTCAATCAGCCGTGCCAGCCTGAGCCGCAGCCGTCAACAGCCCTCAAGAAGACCGGAATGCCCAGCGATTTCTCATCCTTTGCCGCAATGCGCGGCCTCAGCGAGGCGGACGTCCAGGCGCGGCTGAGATCCGAGGGATACAACGAACTGCCCCGGACGGAACAACGCACGCCGCTGCGTATACTCCTGGAAGTCATCCGCGAGCCGATGCTGGCCCTGCTGCTGGGCGGCGGGCTGATCTATCTGGCGCTGGGCGACCTGAAGGAAGCGCTCGTCCTGCTGATCTTCGCCTTGCTCTCCGTCGTCATCACCATCGTGCAGGAGACCCGCACCGAGCGCGTCCTGGAAGCGCTGCGCGACCTCACCAGCCCGCGCGCGCTGGTCATCCGCGATGGGGAACGCCGGCGGATTCCCGGCCGCGATGTGGTGCGCGGCGACATCGTTGTGCTGGCGGAGGGGGACCGCGTGCCGGCCGACGCCGCGATCCTGGACTGTCACGACCTGCAAACCGATGAATCGCTGCTGACGGGCGAGTCCGTTCCCGTGCGCAAGACGGCCGGGGTGCATGGCGCCGGTTCCCAGGTCAGCCGGCCGGGCGGCGACGATCTGGCTTACGTCTATTCCGGCTCGCTGGTGGTGCGCGGACGCGGCATCGCCGGGGTCATCGCCACCGGCCCCCGCAGCGAGATCGGCAAGATCGGCCAATCGCTGCAAAATCTGGAGACCGAGCCGCCGCGGCTGCAAGTGCAGACCCGCCGCCTCGTGCTGGGGTTCGCCATTGCCGGCGCCATCGTGATCGTGCTCGCGGTCACGCTATACGGGTTCCTGCGCGGCGGCTGGCTCGACGCGCTGCTGGGGGGCATCGCCCTTGGCATGTCGATGCTGCCGGAAGAGTTCCCCGTGGTGCTCACCGTATTCATGGCCATGGGAGCGTGGCGGATCTCGCAGGCGCGGGTGCTGACGCGGCGGGCGGCGGCCATCGAAACGCTGGGCTCCGCCACGGTCCTGTGCACCGACAAGACCGGCACCCTGACGGAAAACCGCATGGCCGTTGCGGAGCTGCGGCTCACGACCGGCGAGATTTTCCGGCCCGGCAGCGATTTGGACGCCAGCATGCCGGAGACTTTCCGCGATCTGGCCGCATTCGGCCCCCTCGCCAGTGCGCGGATGCCCGTTGATCCCATGGAAAAGGCGTTTCACCAGCTTGGCCGCGACCATCTGGAGGGCACCGGCCACGAGGATGGCGCGGGCTGGAAGCTGGTGCATGCATACGGGCTGCGGCCCGATCTGCTGGCCATGTCGCAGGTCTGGCAGGCGGACGATGACGCGCAAGAGCTGACCATCGCCGCCAAGGGCGCGCCGGAAGCCATCGCCAGCCTTTGCCGCCTGAACGCTGAGGAGCACGCCGCTCTGTCGCGCGCCGTCGATGCCATGGCCGCGGAAGGCTTGCGCGTGCTGGGCGTCGCCCGCGCCACATTCGCGGGCGGCGACTGGCCGGACACACAGCACGGCTTCGAGTTCGAACTGCTGGGCCTCGCCGGGCTTTCCGATCCGCTGCGCCAAAGCGTGCCCGGTGCGGTGAGCGAATGCCGAATCGGCCGGCATCAAGGTCATCATGATCACCGGCGACTACCCGGCGACCGCCAGGGCCATCGCGCTCCAGGCGGGCATCGGCGCCGGCGATGTGGTGACGGGCGAGCGAGCTGGACGGCATGAGCGAAGCGGAACTGGCCAGCCGCGTGCGCACCGCCACGGTCTTCGCGCGCATCATGCCGGAGCAGAAGCTGCGCATCGTGCAGGCGCTCAAGGCCAATGGCGAAATCGTGGCCATGACCGGCGACGGCGTCAACGACGCGCCATCGCTCAAGGCCGCGCATATCGGCATCGCCATGGGCGGACGCGGCACGGACGTGGCGCGCGAGGCGTCGTCGATCGTGCTGCTCGACGACGATTTCGGTTCCATCGTCAAGGCGATCCGCCTGGGCCGGCGCATCTACGACAATCTGCGCAAGGCGATGGGGTTCATTTTCGCGGTGCACGTGCCCATCGCGGGGCTGGCGCTGCTGCCGCTGCTCACCGGCCTGCCCATCCTGTTCGGCCCCATGCACATCGCCTTCCTGGAGATGGTGATCGACCCGGTCTGTTCGCTGGTTTTCGAGGCCGAGACGGAGGAGGACGACGTGATGCGCCGGCCGCCGCGCGCGCCCGATGAGCCGCTGTTCGCCATGCCGCTGATTGTCTGGGGGCTGCTGCAAGGCGCGCTGGCGTTCGCCGTGGCCGGGGGCATCTTCGTCATCGCTTGCGGGCGCGGCATGCCGGAAGCGGAGGTGCGGGCGCTGGCGTTTTTCTCGCTGGTACTGGCGATTGTCAGCCTGATCTTCGTCAACCGCTCTTTCAGCGCCTCGCTGGTGACGGCGTTCCGGCGGCCAAATCCGGCGCTGCTCCTGGTGCTCACGGCCGTAACGGCGATGCTGGGCCTGACGCTGCTTTGGCCGTTCGCCAGCAGCCTTTTCCGCTTCGGGCCGCTGCATGCGGACGATCTGGCGCTGACGGCGGCTGCGGGCGTTACGGTGCTGATATTGCTCGAACTCCTGAAGCCGCTTTGGTACAGGTGGCTGCGGTCGTGAGGCCGTGGCGGCGGACTATGTCCGCGCCCGGAAATCGAGCGAATCAGGAAATGCTATGCGGGAATGAGGATCGGGGCGAATCGCTAGGCCGGAAGGAGGTCAAATGGTGGAGCCAGCCGGAATCGAACCGGCGGCCTCAACAGTGCGATTGTTGCGCTCTCCCAACTGAGCTATGGCCCCACATTTGCATCGCCATTTAGAAGCGGGCGCGCATGAGTGTCAAGGGCGGCGAAGCAAGTGACGGAATAATACCACCGGGATTCGCCATCCCCACCCTAAATTCGCGGCACTCCAGGACACACTTGGTTAGAAATTCTTCGCTTTCGCACAAATTTGAGCGCATTTGTCCCCTTTTTGCCGCGCTGTGTCCATGGACAGTGGCACAGTTCCGATATATAAAAATGCCAGTGAAGCGGGACAAGCCGTGGGGCTTTTTCCCGCTTGTTTTGTCATTTTTAACGCCAACGAAGGAACAGGAACACCCGTGCAAGTTCACGTCCGTGATAACAATGTCGATCAGGCGCTGAAGGCGCTCAAAAAGAAAATGCAGCGCGAAGGCATCTTCCGTGAGATGAAGCTGCGCAATCACTACGAAAAGCCGTCCGAGAAGAGAGCGCGCGAAAAGGCCGAGGCCGTCCGCCGCGCACGCAAGCTGGCGCGTAAACGTGCACAGCGCGAAGGTCTCATTCCGGCCGGACCAGTGAAGCCGCGCGGACGCCACTAAGCGTTAACGCGCCGTTGAATTCACACGTCAAACGTGACACCATACTGCGAACGCGGGATGATTTTGCGCGTTCGGAGGGGATGTATCGCTGGCGGCCGCTATTGAGCACCGTCTCCGTATTCACGCCCCATTCGCGCCATAAGACTCAGTTTGAAAATTGAGAAATCGCGCGGAACCGCCAGTTGCCGCATTACATGGAGTTCCTGTTGTGCTGAGGCTGCCCCGGCTAGTTTGTCTGATCGTCCCTTTTACTGCCGCAGTGTCCCTCGCGGGATGCGCCGGCATCGACGCCGGCGGAACGGCCAGCCAGCAGCAGGAATCCTCCGTTGTGGATCAACGGAACAACATCGCCTCAATATCCGACGTCATCCGTAAAAGCCCCAGTGACGCCAACGCGCTGAACATGCGGGGCTCGGCCTACGGGCAAGCCGGCGAATTCCAGCGGGCACTGGACGACTTCAACGCCGCGCTCCGGCTCAGCCCCAATTACCATCAGGTTTATGCCAATCGCGCGCTCATTTACGTGAAGATGAAACGTGCCGATCAAGCGCTGGCCGATTACAGCAAAGCCATCTCGCTGGCGCCGGATTACGCGGTGGCCTATGTCGGGCGCGGCAATCTGTACCGGCAAATGAAGAATCTGCCGCTGGCGCTGACCGATTACAACCGCGCGGTTGAGCTACAGAATGACGATCCCGTCGCCTATTTCAACCGCGGGCTCGTGCGCCAGGCGATGGGCGACCATCGCAATGCCATTGAGGATTTCAGCAACGCCCTGAGCATGCGGCCCGACACAACCGATCCGTTTTACGCGCGCGGCGTCAGCTATCTGAAGCTGGACGATTTCAAACGCGCCTACGACGATTTCACCGTTGCCACCAGCAGCAAGACCAGCACCGCCGAAGCCTGGACGTATCGCGCCCGCGCGGCGGAAGGACTCGGCCAGACCAAGGATGCTTCACGTGGCTACCGGCGGGCGCTGCAGATCGACCCGTCGTTCAAGCCCGCGTCGGAAGGACTGACGCGCGTCGGTTCGGACGACTCGGCCTGAGCGGTGATTTGCCCGTGGCGCGGCGCCAAACCTCGCTACGGAAGCCTCCGGGCTCCTGCCCCCAATTTTCGCGGTACGCGCCGCCAGCCAGCGGACCCTACCCTGTGACTTGACGGCGGCATCCCCCCCGCAGCGAAACTGTATTCCGCACACGGATGACGAGATACGCCAGCAGCGAATTCGGCGCTTTGTGGACATCCGCTCCAGGAACGCCGGCAGAGATTGCGCCACCGTCATCACGGGCACCGCGCGGCGCACCGTAACGCGGCCTCCTAAACTCGCCTAGCCAAAACACTCGCGGAACCGCAGCCCGCGCTAAGGCTTCGCTCATAAATAACTGCGTCAGATGGCGCAGGGATTTTGTTTGCATGCAAGGCGCGGAAAGGGGCGCATATCCGTGATATGTAACCCTTTTCGCAACGCAGCAGGCGGACAAAAGCACAAGTCAGATGGCTCAGTTATTTATGAGCGAAGCCTTAGCTGTGTTCACCTTTGCACGCAGCTTGCTTTTTCGATATTTTCCCCGGCCAGCATTGAGTGTGCGGCCTTCTTCTCCCGCGGTTGTTGCAACCAAGGGGGAAAAACGGTCCCGTACGCCCAGCTCCGATAGTGGTCACCCGCCGGAAGCCAACCCCGCTCTCTACGAGCCAGATTTCGCCGGACATGAAAGGGGAAGGCAGAACCTCGCCGCCGCCGTCCACTCCCACCGGGCGGGAGAGGACAGATTGAGGTGCAGGTGGCGGAAATATCGGAGTCATCAGGTTCCCTATTATGGGAGCCTGTTCCGCTGCGCCGCCCCGCAGTACCGCTAGGCGCAAAACATGGCAGACGCGCGAAAATCGCGGGAGTTCCATTGCCGCCAGCTACGGGAAAAGCCCCGCCCTCCCCGCGGGCAACCTGCCGCGCCTCACCCCAACAGATCGTCGGAAGCCAGATCAGCCTTGATCACCGGCTGCGCGGTGTTGCCGTTCACCTCGGCCGCGACGCCGTTGGCGCGCCCTTCAGGCCCGCCCGCAGGACGGCGGCGGCGGCGCTGACGGCCGTTGGGAAGCTCGCGCGCCGCAGCATCGCCCGCCAAAGCTGGCTCAGCCTCAACATGCTGCGGAACTGGCGCAGCGCTCTCGCGCTCAACGAAAGGCTCCGGGCTCTCATCGGCGATATCCGGCTGCCGGTCCATATGCGGCTGGGGCCGGTGGCCAGCGGCGGAGCCATTACCGCTGCCATCGCCAGGCAGGTAAGGCTGCTGTTGTTGATGCTGCGGTTGCTGGTGCTGCGGCTGCACCTGGGGCTGCGAGGCATAATGCTGGGCCTGAGCGGCCTGGGCAGCCATGATGATCCGGATATAATGCTCGGCGTGCTGGAGATAATTCTCCGTCATGACCAGATCGCCGGCGGAAGCGGCGTCGCGCGCCAGATGCGTATACTTCTCAGCGATATGCTGCGCGGTGCCTCTGATTTTTACGTCAGGTCCGCTCGACTCGTAATTCTTCGACAGGATGTTCTGCGGCTTCCTGTTATTGTTGTTATTGGAACTGGAATTGGAACTCCCGCCGCTACTGCTGTTATTACTACCGCTATGGCCTTGATTCCCGCGGCCACGGCCTCTGCGATTTTGTTGTCCTTGCCTCATGACGTCCCGTTTGCTTAACAGATAATGCTCATCAACCATCGAACGCCATCGCGCACGGTTGTCGAAACCGTCCAGCGCCTGGCGCGCAACTTCGCTCGTTTTCACATCTAAGTAAAAAGCCGTAATTTGTATTGCCGTATCCGGCTGCCCGCTGCCTTCTATAACAGCTTCTTCACAATCGACTTGCTGTTCAGACTTGCTTTTCCGTCGTTTCAGGGTCTGCGGAAAACACCGGCGATTATCAGAGCGGCATCGCCCCATCCGCCAGTATCGCGTTACCCTGCAAGGATCGAACCGCTAAAGCCCAATAACCGGTAGGCTTCCAATCATTGTGCCGCCGCAAAAAATGCCAGTTGAGAGAACCGGCCGCAGCCCCGAGTCCGGTGTTCTTCGGACTCGCCTTCCATAAGACCCTAGCCTCTCTGGATAAAATTTCCAACTCCTTTTTCAGAGGTTTTGTTGTCGCGCCCACATTGTCGCTTTCCGGCAACCACGCGCTCGATCCCGGCTAAGTCGTGGCGGGGCAATGCCGTTGAGGCCGGCAGCGCCAGGCCGGCGGCCTCCAGCAGAGCGCTCACTTGCCCGGCCTGCCCCGCGCCAACTTCGAAAACCGCCCAGCCGCCGGCCTTGAGGCTCGCGGGCAATCTAGAAGCAATTGCTTCATAAGCCGTAAAACCTGAAGGGCCGCCATCCAGCGCCAGCAGCGGATCGAAGTCCCTCACCTCCCTGGCGAGACCCGTGATATCCGCCGTGGCGATGTAGGGCGGATTGCTGACAATCAGGTCGAATTGGCCGCTGATGCCGGTCAGCCAATCGGTCTGGGTGAAACTGGCGCGCTCCGCAAGCCCCAGCCGGGCCGCGTTGGCGCGCGCCATGAGAATGGCATCGCAGCTTAAGTCGGTGCCGGTGCCGGTGGCCTGTGGAAATTCGCCCAGCAGCGTCAGCAGCAGACAGCCGCTCCCTGTCCCCAGATCGAGAATGCGAATGTCCCGGCCGCTCCAGTTTTCCTCTGCCGCGATGGCGAGGACGGTCTCGATCAGCGTTTCGCTGTCCGGCCTCGGATCGAGGGTCGCGGCGTTGAGTGAGAAGCTTTTTCCCCAGAATTCGCGGCTGCCGAAGATGCGGGAAATGGGCTCGCCGGCTGCCCTGCGGCTGCCGAAGCCCGCGAGCAGGCGTGCGGCGCCAGTATCCAGCGGTTCACCGCCGCGGATGACGAATTCCTCGCGGCTCAGCCCGGCGGCGGCGGCCGTCAGCAGCCTTGCATCAAGCGCGGCCTCCGTCACGCCGCTGGCCGACAGGTGTTGCGCCAGCCGCCGCGCGGCCTCGGCGACGGTTAGGCCGTCCAATACAAGCACGCCAAGCTCCGCAACGTCCGTCCTCACGCGGCGTAGCCTTCCATCGCCGCCAATTGGTTCGCCTGATGATCGGTGATCAGCGCGTCGATCACCTCGTCGAGCGCGGTCGCCTTCCATAATCTGCGGCAGATTATAGAGCGTCAGGTTGATGCGGTGGTCGGTCACGCGGCCCTGCGGAAAATTATAGGTGCGGATGCGCTGCGAGCGGTCTCCCGAGCCGACCTGATCCTTGCGCTCGGCGGCGCGGGCGTCGTCCGCCCGTGTGCGTTCCATGTCGTAGAGCCGTCGCCCGCAGCACCTGCATGGCGCGCGCCCGGTTCTGATGCTGCGATTTCTCCGACGACGACCACCATGATGCCGGTCGGCAGATGCGTGATGCGCACGGCGGAATCGGTGGTGTTCACGCTTTGCCCGCCCGGCCCGGACGCGCGCATGGTGTCGATGCGGATATCCTCGGGCCGGATCTGGATATCGATTTCCTCCGCCTCGGGCAGCACCGCGACCGTCGCCGCCGACGTGTGAATGCGCCCGCTCGCCTCGGTCTCGGGCACGCGCTGCACACGATGCACGCCGGATTCGAATTTGAGGCGCGCGAATACGCCCTTGCCGGTGATATTGGCGATCACTTCCTTGTAGCCGCCGTTGTCGGACACGCTCTCCGACAGAACTTGCACTTTCCAGCCCTTGAGATCGGCGTAGCGCTGATACATGCGGAAAAGATCGCCCGCGAACAGGGCCGCTTCCTCGCCGCCAGTGCCGGCGCGCAGCTCCAGGATGGCGCTTTTTTCGTCGGCCACGTCGCGCGGCAGCAGCTTCAGGCGGATGTCATGGCTCAATTCGTCGAGGCGCGGACCAATGGCGAGCAGTTCCTCGCGCGCCAAGCCCACCATTTCCTTGTCGGACTGAGGATCGTCGATGATCTGCTTCAGGCCGTCGCGCTCCTCCTCAGCCTCGCGCAGGGTGCGGATGGCGGAAACCACAGGGTCGAGATCGGCGAATTCCTTCGACAGTTTGACGTAGGTCTCCTGATCGACGCTGGAGCCGAGCGTCGCCTGGACGGTTTCCCAGCGCGCCACGAGTTTATCGAGTTTTTCTTGCGGTAATTTTGACATGGGAAATACGGATCGGCCGCGCTTTTGACGGAAAATGGCTGACCGGAACATAGTTCCGGCTCGCCGGATTCCGCAAGCCTCCAGTTAGGATCAGTTATTCTGGGTAAACACCCGGCCAGATGTCCGCTAAGGCATCGCCATCGCTACAGGCGGAGTTTCAACGGTAGGGCCCAGGCCTACTGTCGCGGGGAGATTAACCCCATTTGCCTCCGCATATTGCAGCAATTTCAACCGGATATTGGGCTCGCCATCGTCCAGCATCGTCAGCAGCGTTTCCTGAATGTGGCGCGCGTTGACCGACAACAGCATCGCCTTCACCGGACCAAGCGAGGCCGGCGCCATGGAAATGGAGCGGTAGCCGAGGCCGATCAGCGCCATCGCCTCCAGCGGCTTACCCGCCATCTCGCCGCACAACGTCAGCGGCACATTGCGCCGTTCGGCCGCCACAACGATTTCCCGCAGCATTTTCAACGGCGGCACGCTCAGCGCGTCGAACCGGTCGGAAACGAGCGAATTCTCGCGGTCGGAGGCGAAGAAGAACTGCAACAGGTCGTTGCTGCCCACCGAGGCGAAATCCACCAGCCGGAATAGTTCGTCGAGCTGCCAGAGGATGGACGGCACCT
Source organism: uncultured Alphaproteobacteria bacterium (assembly GCA_963827885.1). GTDB lineage: Bacteria > Pseudomonadota > Alphaproteobacteria > Rhizobiales > Rhodomicrobiaceae > CAWHDD01. Next base: position 406,029 of record CAWHDD010000005.1, read on the forward strand.
CGATCATGGTGCCCACGGCGACGCGCGACGGCGGTGTTTCGTTGAGCTTCTGAAGGCGGTCCATTTCCTTGTCGATCAGCGCCTTCGCCTTACGCCATTCCGCCACCTCGGTGATGAACGGCAGCATCACGCGCAGCTCGCGATTGGGCGCAGCCTTCAGCAGCGCGCGGATCTGGGTGCGGAACAGGCCCTGCCGGTCCAGCGACACGCGGATGGCGCGCCAGCCAAGTGACGGATTTTCCTCACGCTTATGGCGCATATAGGGGAGAATCTTGTCGCCGCCCACATCAAGCGAACGGAACACCACCGGCTTGCCGTCGGCGGCCTCCAGCACTTCCCTATAGGTCGCGGTCTGCTGTTCGCGCTTCGGGTAGGTCGAAGAAATCATGAACTGCAATTCGGTGCGGAACAAGCCCACCCCGTCGGCGCCCGAAACGCGCAGATTTGGCAGATCGACCACCAGACCGGCGTTCATCATCATCGCGATCCGCTGACCGTCCTGCGTCACCGCCGGGACATTGCGCAAGCGCTGGTACTGTTCCTGCCGGCGGGCCCGGAAACGCGCCTTGTCGGCGTAATTCCGCATGACCTCCAGCGACGGACGGATATGCAACTGACCGGCCTCTGCATCCAGCACCACCGGATTACCCGGTTCCAGCATGGAAAGCACGTCCTTGGCGTTGCCGGCCGCCGCGATATTGAGCGAGCGCGCCACAATGGCCACGTGGCTGGTATGGCCGCCGTCCTCGACGATGAGGCCCTTCAAACGGCTGGTGTTGTAATCCAGCAACTCGGCCGCGCCCATACTGCGCGCCACCAGGATGGTGTCCTTCGGCAAATCCTCGTGGGCGGAAGTTTCGCTCTTGCCCGACAGAATGCGCAGCAGCCGGTTGGCGAGATCATCGAGATCGGCCAGGCGATCGCGCCAGAATTGATTGTCCTTGCCGGCCAGTTGCAGGCGCATGTTCACCTGAACGCGCTCGACGGCGGCCTCAGCGGTCAATCCGGAATTGATCGCCTCGTTCATCTTCCGCAGCCAGCCCTGATCGTGGGCGAACATGCGGTAGGTTTCGAGAATTTCGCGATGCTCGCCGGCGCGCGCGGCCTCGGTGCCTTGCAGCATAGCGTCGATGTTTTCCCGCAGCCGCTTCACCCCCTCTTCGAGGCGGGCGATTTCGCGCACGGGATCGTCGGAAATCAGCTTGGTGATCGTCACACGCGGCTCGTGGAAAACCACGTGCCCCAGCGCAATCCCCTCGGAAAGTTTCGACACAACAATGGTTTGCGACACGGGGAGCTTTCCATCAGCCGCCGGGGAGCCGATAAGACGGCCCGAAGCCAGCAGCTCGGCGAGAACCATCGCCGTCGTCTGCAAAGCCTCGACTTCCTCGTCGGTATATTGACGTTCCTTGGCGTTCTGCACAGTGAGAACGCCGAGGATGTGACCCCCTCGCAAAATCGGAACACCCAGAAATGAGTGGTACATCTCCTCACCCGTTTCCGGGCGGTAGGAGAATGCCGGATGGGACTGGGCTTCCGGCAAATTGATCGGCTGACCGCGCTCGGCGATCTGGCCCACCAGACCTTCGCCGCGCTTCAGGCTGGTCTTGTGGACGGCCTCCTGCTTCAAACCTTCAGTGGCGGACAGTTCAAGCGCGCCATCAGGTTTGCGGACATAAATAGACGAGACCTCGGCCACCATGTTGGCCGCGATTAATTTGACGATCTGATTGAGGCGCACCTGCGGCTCCTCCGGCTTCGCCATGACTTCGCGAAGCTGCCTGATCATCACTCTGGGCGCGCTCGTCTTCCAAGGCATACGCCTGGTTTCCTCACCTTGATCGCGTGCTTACGATTCGCATGCGATATAGCGTTATTTTAGAGCAATTCCGTGACCGGCAGGTCACTATTTTCAATGGGCGTCCAGACCGTAGAGAGTATGGAGTGTCCGTATCGCCAGTTCGGCATAGGCGGCGTCGATCAGCACGCTGATTTTTATCTCAGACGTCGAAATCGCTTCGATATTGATGCCTTTTTCGGCCAAAGCCTTGAACATTTGCGCGGCAACGCCCGCATGGCTTCGCATCCCGACGCCTATGACAGACACCTTGACCACATCGGTAGCGCCGCGCAGGTCAAAATATCCGATATGCTCCCTCGCTTTTGAGATTACGTCAAGTGCTCGTTGCAGGTCGCCGGATGGAACTGTGAACGTCATGTCTGTATGACGCGCCGTCGTCGGATACATTTTGCACGATCATGTCGACATTGATGTTGGCGTCGGCCAGCGAGCCAAACACATTCGCCGCCACACCGGGCTTGTCGGCGACGCGCACCAGCGTCACCTTGGCCTCATCCTTGGCATAAGCAATGCCGCTAACCACATGCTGTTCCAAGATTTCGTCCTCGTCACAAACCAGGGTGCCGGTATCGGCAAGGTTGCCTTTCGCCGCGGGCGTGCAGGCGGCTGGGTTATCGAAGCTCGACCGGACCTGAAGTCTGACGCCGTGCGTCATTGCCAGCTCTACCGAGCGCGTTTGCAGAACTTTGGCGCCCAAAGACGCCATTTCAAGCATTTCTTCGTAAGAGATGCGATCAAGGCGGCGTGCTTTCGGCACAATGCGCGGGTCAGTCGTATAAACGCCATCCACGTCGGTATAAATATCGCAGCGATCCGCACCAAGCGCCGCCGCCACAGCCACAGCGCTCGTATCCGAACCGCCTCGCCCCAGCGTTGTGATGCGATTATCCGGGCCAAGCCCCTGAAAACCGGAGATCACCGCCACTTCGCCGTTCGCCAGCCGCTGCTTCAGGTTATCCGCTGGAATGTTCCTGATTCGTGCGGAACCATGAGCCTTGTCGGTCTCGATAGGGATCTGCCAGCCAGCCCACGAACGGGCCTGAATACCGATAGATTGCAATACGATAGCCAGCAGGCCGCTCGTCACCTGCTCCCCCGTCGCCACCACGGCGTCGTATTCCCTGGCATCGTGGAGCGGAGCGGCTTCCCGCGCCCAGGCCACAAGCTGGTTCGTCGTCCCGGCCATGGCGGACACCACCACGGCGCACTGATTACCGGCATCGACCTCCCGCTTGACGTGCTGAGCGACATTACGAATGCGGCCAATGTCAGCGACTGAGGTCCCTCCGAACTTCATCACCAGAAGAACCATGCTGTTCTCTTGTCCCCAGATCACCGGCTGTTGTGGTTCATGGCCGAGCGGCATAGATCGGCTGCGTGCATCAAGCTAGCGCATCGCGAATTCGTTGCGGTTTATAATCTTAACGGGCGCTCCAGGCAACCGTCAGGTCGCATATTTGTGAGCAATTTATTACGCGGAAGCGCAAATTGCGCTTCAATTTTGCCACAAAGGTTATGCGCGGCCATACAGGGCGCGGTTTGGCACGCTCAGGAGCGAGTCTTCCGGTTGTGGAAAACTCCGGGCGCCCGGCAGCAAGCTCCATGGCGGGAACGGCCCGCCATGGTCCGCATTGGAAATGCAGGGAGGAGAAAGCGGATCGCGATGCCGCGGAACCGGAGGCTCCACGCATCGCGCCAGCGTCAATTATCCAGGAAGCTCCGCAGCTTGCGGCTCCGGCTCGGGTGCTTCAGCTTGCGGAGCGCCTTCGCCTCGATCTGGCGGATACGTTCGCGGGTGACGCTGAACTGCTGGCCCACCTCTTCCAAGCGTGTGGTCGGTGTTCATGCCGATGCCGAAGCGCATACGCAGCACACGTTCTTCGCGCGGCGTGAGGCTGGCCAGCACGCGCGTCGTCGTCTCGCGCAGGTTGGACTGGATCGCCGCGTCGATCGGCAGGATCGCGTTCTTGTCCTCGATGAAGTCGCCCAGATGGCTGTCTTCCTCGTCGCCGATCGGCGTCTCGAGGGAGATCGGCTCCTTGGCGATCTTCAGCACCTTGCGCACCTTGTCCAGCGGCATGGCCAGCTTCTCGGCCAGTTCTTCCGGCGTCGGCTCGCGGCCGATCTCGTGCAGCATCTGACGCGACGTGCGCACGATCTTGTTGATCGTCTCGATCATATGCACCGGAATACGGATGGTGCGCGCCTGATCGGCAATCGAGCGCGTGATCGCCTGCCTGATCCACCATGTGGCGTAGGTCGAGAACTTGTAGCCGCGGCGGTATTCGAACTTATCGACCGCCTTCATCAGGCCGATATTGCCTTCCTGGATGAGGTCGAGGAATTGCAGGCCGCGATTGGTGTACTTCTTGGCGATCGAGATCACGAGACGCAGGTTGGCCTCGACCATCTCCTTCTTGGCCTGCTGGCTTCCTTCTCGCCCTTCTGCACGATCTTGACGATGCGGCGGTACTCTCCGATTTCCAGGCCGGTTTCCGACGCGAGGCTCTGAATTTCGCGGCGAATGTCGTCGATGCGTGTCGCGCTCGCGCTCGACGAAGACCTTCCAGCCCTTGGCCCTTCAGCCCGCCGACGCGCTCCACCCAGTTGGGGTCAAGTTCGCTGCCCTGGTATTCGTGCAGGAATTCCTCGCGCTTCACGCCATAGGACTCGGCCAGACGCAGCAGACGGCCTTCAAGCCCCATCAGGCGCTTGTTGATGTCGTAGAGCTGCTCGACCAGCGCTTCGATGCGGTTGGTGTTGAGCGACAGGCTCTTCACGTCGCCGACGATGTTCGGCTTGTAGCTTCTTGTAGCGCTTTTCCTGGCTCGGGCTCAGCTCGTCGTCCTTAAGCTTGCTGCTCCACCAGCTCGTCCTGAAGCTTGCGCAGCTTCTTGTAGTTCGTCGCGATGGTGTCGAACGTCTCCAGCACCTTCGGCTTCAGCTCGGCTTCCATGGCGGCGAGCGACAGGCTGTTCTCGAGCTCGTCGTCGTCCAGTCGTCGTCGGTCATGGGAGGCACCGGCGGCTCCTCACCTTCCGGCATTCCTCTTCCGCATCCGCAGGTGCAGGCGCAAATGCCGCAGCACCGTTGGCCGCAGCACCGTTGGCGGCCGCGGCGCGGGCCTCGGCCATGTTCACCTCGGGCGGGCGGGCGAACGGACCGGCGTAGGTCGCTTCCAGGTCGATGATGTCGCGCAGCAGGATTTTGCCGTCGTTCAGTTCGTCGCGCCAGATGATGATGGCCTGGAAGGTCAGCGGGCTTTCGCACAGGCCGGCGATCATGGCTTCGCGGCCGGCCTCGATGCGCTTGGCGATGGCGATTTCGCCCTCGCGCGACAGCAGCTCCACCGAGCCCATCTCGCGCAGGTACATGCGCACGGGGTCGTCGGTGCGGTCGGTCGGCTCCAGTGGTTTTTTCCTGCTTGACCGGCAACTGGCTCGCCATCAGCGAGCGGTCGTCTTCTTCCTCGGCGATCGCGGCGACTTCCGGGTCTCTCGGCCTCCTCGGCGTCGACGACGTTGATGCCCATCTCGGAGAACATGGCCATGATGTCCTCGATCTGCTCGGACGAGACCTCGTCCTGACGGCAGGACCTCGTTCACTTCGTCATAGGTGACATAGCCGCGCTGCTTGGCGAGCTTGATCAGGCGCTTTACCGCCTGATCGGAAAGGTCGAGCAGCGGGCTGTCGGACGTCTCGGGGGCGGCGGCTTCCTGATCTTCGGTCTTCGCAGTCGTCTGCCATGTTCACTCCGAAACGGTCATGAAATCTCAATTTAATTCAACCCTCTAGGGGCTGTCGCCAGCAGGCCAAAAGCTTTATCGGGATGACCGCCCCTGCCGGGCAGACACCCATTTCGCGAATGCTCATTCTTCCGGGATACCCGCCGCCGAATCGCGGCAGACAGGCACCCTGTAGGGCCAAAAAACGGCTCAAATGCGCCGGCCAGTCCCATGGGACAAGGTCCAGAGCACGCCGCTTGCGGCCCATTTTTTTCGTCCGGCGAACGGGAACGGCCCCACCTCACCGGGAATCAAAGATGGCGGAAACGCCGGCACCCGTTCAAAGCGGGGCGGAACACGTGGGAAATTGCGCAGGCCAATACCGATAGTGATCAAGCGTTAAGTCTCAATTAACGCCGTTTGCCGATGTCCCTGGTCAATGGCTCCGCGAAGCCGCATTCTTCATCGATTGCGTCTCCGCCGCGTACCCCTCAATAGTGGCCTCGCTGCCGGTGACGCACGACACCTGCTCGTAAAGATCGCGCAATTTCAGGAAGTTCTGTTCCGTCTGCTCCTCGCCGAATGCCTGTTCCGCACCATCAAGCTCCCGTCTTAGTTCCGACGATTTGCGGTGCAACGCCAGCATATGCCGCCAGCCTATCAACACGCTCGTCCTATCAGCGTGAGGCTGGGTATGCCAATCGGCCGTATGTGTCATGGCGTGCTCGACCTGCGCCACGATAGCCGCAAGTCCCCGTTTACTCAGTTGATTGCGCAAGCCCTCTTTGTCAAGGGGATTTTGGCACGTACAAACATCAATTATCGCATCGCGAAGCTGGCCGAGGCCGGGATTATCAAAGGTGAGACTGGTCAGCTCCTCGGCAACTTCGGTGGCCAGCCATGGGTGATTGAGCAGCGCCAGCAGCATCACCGCCTGACGCGGCGGCGGCGCGGCGGCCGTGCCCCGCACCAGCGGGCTGTTCTTCAGACTGTCGCTGGCGAGCATGGCGGCGGCCTGTCCGGGGCGGGAGGCACCCGCGCCACGTTGCGGAGCGCCAGAACCGCCGCGTTTGAAGCCGCCCGCCTCGGGCGCGCGGCGCGGCGCACGCGACGCCTGCTCCTGGCTGCGGTTGTTGCGCCAGAACGCCCACAAGCGGTTGCGGATATCCTGATTATAATGGGCACGCACCCCCGGATCGGCAATGCCCTCAATCCGCGCCTTCAACACCGCTTCCAGCGCCGCACGCGCCTCCGGCGTGGTCCAGGCCTGCTTGCCGCTCTCGGCTTCCCAGAACACCTCGATCAGCGGACGCGCGGCGGCGATCACCTCGCCCATGGCCTCCGCGCCGCTGGTCTTCACCAGGTCGTCGGGGTCGAGGCCGTCGGGGAGAAAGGCGAAACGCAGGCTCATGCCCGGCTTCAGGTGCGGCAGCGCCAGATCGGCCGCGCGCAGAGCCGCCTTGCGCCCCGCCGCGTCGCCGTCGAAGCACATGACCGGCTCGGGGGCCATACGCCACAACAGCGCCAGTTGCTCCTCCGTAAGCGCCGTGCCCAGCGGCGCCACCGCCTGCGGAAAACCGGCGCGCGCCAGGGCGATCACATCCATATAGCCCTCGGCGACAATCACCTGCTGCTTCTCATGGGCCGCCTTGCGTGCAGACGCGGCATTGAACAGAACAGAGCCCTTGTGAAAAATCGGCGTTTCCGGCGAATTGAGATACTTCGGCTGCTGGTCCGCATCCAGCGCCCGCCCGCCGAAAGCGATCACCTTCCCCGACAGGTCGCCGATGGGGAAAATCAGGCGATGGCGGAAGCGGTCGAAGGGCGTGGAAATGTCCTCGCCGGAAATCAGCATGCCGGCCGTCGCCGCCTCATCAGCCCGGAAGCCGAGCCGCTCAAGATGCGTGCGCAGCGCCTGCCGGCTGTTGGGCGCATAGCCCAGGCGGAAACGCTCGACGTCCTCGTCCGTCACGCCGCGCCGGCGCAGATAATCGCGCGCGGCCCGGCCCGCATCGCCGTGCAACTGCTCCTGGAAAAACCGGGCCGAAGCCTCCGTGATCTGGCGCAGGCGGTCGTAAATCTCCGTCTCGGCCGCCTGACGCGGCGACGCCACCGGCAGCGGCACACCGGCATCGTTCGCCAGCCGCTCCACCGCCTCGGTGAACGACAGCCCCTCGGTTTTCATGACGAAATCGAAAATGGTGCCGTGCTCGCCGGTGGAAAAACAGTGGTAGAAGCCCTTCTGGTCGTTGACGGTGAACGAGGGCGACTTTTCATGCTTGAACGGGGACAGCCCAATATATTCGCGCCCCTGCCGCCGCAGCTTCACACGGCGGCCGACAACCTGGCTCACGGGCAGGCGCTGGCGGATTTCATCGAGAAAGGCAGGGGAAAAACGCATCGGTGACTCCGTTTCGCGCTTTCCTTGTTAAACGATTCGCACCTTCCCGCTGAGCCCCGGCAGAGTTATCAGCGTTATCCACCGCATCTTGATGGCCTCCATTAATGTGTCTTGACGGCCTCGTGCAAAGCCACGGTGCGCGCCGCGATATCGCGATGCAGCAATTCCACCATGCGGCCATCCACAGCGATGGCGCCCTTGCCCTGGTTCTCCGGCAGCTCGAACGCGGCGAGCACCTTCCGCGCCCACGCAACCTCGGCCTCCGCCGGCGAAAACGCGGCATTGCACGGCGCGATCTGGCTGGGATGGATCAGCGTTTTCCCGTCCATACCAAGCGCGCGACCATGCGCACATTCCGCCTCGAACCCGCCGGCATCGTTGATGTCATTGAACACACCGTCAACAACGTCGATGCCATAGCCCCGCGCCGCCAGCACGGCCAGCGACAGCGACGCGACCAGCGGCAGCCGGTCCCGCGTGGCGGCGGCGCGCATTTCCTTCAGCAAGTCGTTGGTGCCGAGAATGAAGCAGGTCACCGGATAGGCCGGATCGGAGGCCGCCGCCGCGATAGCGTTGAGGTTGAGAATGCAGCGCGGCGTTTCGATCATGGTCCACAGCGCAACCGGCGGCGCCTCCACCGCCGAAAGCCCGCCGCGCACCCGCATGATATCCGCCGCCGACTGAATCTTAGGCACGAGAATGGCGCCCGCCCCCGACTTGGCCGCCGTCTGCAAATCGGCATGGCCCCACGGCGTATCCAGGCTGTTGATGCAAATCGCCAGCTCGCGCTTGCCATAACCGCCCGCCTTCACCGCCGCCGCAACCTGCTCGCGCGCCGTCTCCTTGGCGTCCGGCGCCACGGCGTCCTCCAAATCGAGGATCAGACAATCGGCGTCGAGCGTCCTGGCTTTTTCCAGCGCCCGCTGGTTGGAGCCGGGCATGTAAAGAACGCTGCGGCGAGGACAAATCTGCATCGAATGTATTTTCCTTCAGGTCTGATGGCTTGCGGCGACGAAGGGGGTCGAATTTTTTGCTTTGCCGTGAGACAATAGTCGACAACGGCTTCTAATTGAAGTTTATTGTGCGCCGCAACAATGGTTTTAACTCATGGCCACAGTTCTCGCCTTCTCCTCCCAGGTTGCCCACGGACATGTCGGCAATTCCGCCGCACAATTCGCCCTCCAGCGTCTGGGCGTCACATGCGTGAGCCTTCCCTCGATCCTCCTGTCCAACCGGCCGGACTACCCATCCGTGGCGCGCCACGTCATCGCTCCCGAAGTGCTGGATGACATGCTGACCACGCTCCAGCACAACGGCTGGTTCCCGAAGGTGGACGCGGTGCTCACCGGCTATCTGCCCACAGAAGCGCATGTGGATGTCGCGGCCCGCTGGGTGGACCGGCTGCGTCAGGTCAATCCGGCGCTCATTTATATCTGCGATCCGGTGATCGGCGATCATCCCGGCGGCATCTACCTTAGCGAAGGCGTGGCGGAGGCCATCCGAGATACGCTCTTACCCCGCGCCGATATTGCCATGCCCAACCGCTTCGAGCTGGGCTGGCTTAGCGGCCGGGAGATCAACACGCCGGAGGACACGCTGATCGCTGCGCGGCGGCTGGGCCCGCGCATGATACTGGCAACCTCCGCCCCAGCCGAGCATTACAGCCGTCTCGCCAATACGCTGGTGACGCGCGGCGAAGCGTGGACGGCGACGATCGACTGGCGCGACGGCGTCCCGCACGGCACGGGCGACTTCATCGCCGGCATATTTGCCGCCCACCTGCTGCGCGGCAGCAGCCCGGCGGAAGCGCTGGCGATGGCGACGGCCAGCATGGATGTGCTGACGGCGGCGAGCGTCGGCTGCGACGAACTTGCAATGATTTCCTCGCAGAACGTCTGGGCCGATCCGATGCCCTGGCCTGTGCATCCGCTCTGTGCCAACGGAGTGCGCGAAGATCTGCTGGTGGCGGGCTGAATGGCCGGAGTCTTAGTAGTCGTCGCTCTGTGCTGCGCGAGTTTATGCAAGACGGCCGTAAACGGCCTTTGGCGCTGGTTTTAAGTGCCGTCGCTCTGTGCTTGCGCCCAACCGCTCCTTCGCGGCTCCGCCGCTCAATACATTGGGGCGAGGCTTCGGTGCATGAGCAACTGGGCGGAGTCCGCCACTGGCGCTGAACCTGCCGCTTTCGCTGCTCCAAACCGAGGTTCTTCTGTTTGGCCAGAGTCTTAGTTGTCGTCGCTCTGTGCTGCGCCCAACCGCTCCTTCGCCCCTCCGGGTCTCAATACGTTGGCGCGTGGCTTCGGCGCACAAGCAACTCGCAGGCGTCCGCCACTGGCGCCGCGCTTGCCGCTTCCGCTGCCCAAAGCGGGCATTTCTTTGTTCGGCCGGAACCATTTCTTCGTCCCGGCCATGCACAAAGTACAAGCCGCCGCGCGCAGGATGGGTCAAGGACGCGCTTCTTCAGCGCGCCCGGAGGGCTTGTCCTTGACGCGTCCGAGCACGGCGGCATGCTGGTGTGCGGCGGGGCTCACGGCACACACCCCCTACCGGAACAACAGCAGCGCCGACGCCGCCAGCGCCGTGGCCAGCGTCAAATTGACCACCCGCACCGCCATCTGACTGCGCAAAAAATGCCGTATCCCCATCCCGAAACCGCACCACAGGCTCGCCACCGGAAAGCTCAACGCCGCAAACACCCCCGTGATTGTGAACAGCTCGGCGTAATAATTTCCGCCGGCTGTCGTGAACGCCGGAATGCTGCTCAAAATCATGGTCCACCCCTTCGGATTGACCCATTGCAGCAGCGCCGCCTCGCCGAAGCGGATCGGCCGGGCTTTTTCCGGCGCGGTTTCGGGCGCCCCCGCCACGGCGATACGCCAGCTCAGATACAGCAGATAGGCCGTTCCGCCCCACTTCAGGATTTCATGGGTGACGGGATAACGCTGAAACAGCTCGCCCAGCCCCATACCCACCGCCAGCGTCATCAGCGGGAACCCGACGAGAATGCCGGCAATATGCGGCAGCGTGCGCACATAACCGAAACTGGCGCCGGAGGCTGTGAGCATGAGGTTGTTGGGGCCGGGTGTCAGCGAATTGGCCAGCGTAAACAGCACCAGCGGCAGCAGGGTTGCTTCCATCGGGGATAACTACAGTATTCCAGCGCGGCCGGATCAGGGATTGAGCCGGGTCTTTTCCCAGCCGTCCGCCGCAGCCGCGCGCCGGAACACGATACGGTCATGCAGCCGGAACGGCCCCTCCTGCCAGAATTCGATCTCGACCGGCGTCACGCGGAAACCCGACCAATAGGCCGGCCTCGGGATATCGCCGCCGAATTTGGCGCCAAAAGCGGCAACCGCATCCTCCAGGCTCTTGCGGCTCTCCAGCGGGCGCGATTGCTGCGAAGCCCAGGCGCCGAGGCGGCTCACCTCAGGCCGGGTGGCGAAATAGGCGTCGGCCTCCTCCGCCGTCACCGGCGCGAGCTTGCCCCGCACCCGCACCTGCCGGTGGAGGCTCTTCCAGTAGAACCCCAGCGCCGCCTGGCGGCTGGCGAGCAGCTCGCGGCCCTTGGCGCTCTCATAATTGGTGTAGAAGACAAATCCGCCGTCATCGACGCCCTTCAGCAGCATCACGCGCACATTCGGCATGCCGTCCGCATCCACCGTGGCAAGCGACATGGCGTTGGGAACATCCGGCTCGCTTTTCTCCGCGTCGCCCATCCAGGCGGCGAACAGCGCCCACGGATCGGCCGCAGCGGTGAAATCGGCTACCGCCGGTTGTGCAATTTCCTTCGATGGCGCTTCAGTCATGATTTGCTCTGCCATTCTTTCGACGCTAAGAGTTGGGGTAGCGAAATGTCACGGGTAACCTAACGCACCAGGGTGCGATGTCAAAGCGCGCCATGGCGATTTCCGGTGAAAAGCGTGACGCACCGTCGTAAGAAGAGGCGGTAAACGAAGAATTGAGAAGCCGGTCCGGCCATCCGCTGGAACGGCGCCGGCTTCTCAGATGACGCACGCGGCGCGGGACTGTGATATGCGAGAACGAAGCGCGAGGAGTGGAACTTGGCTGAAATAGCAGGATTGATGCAGGGCAAGCGCGGGCTGATCATGGGCGTGGCGAACAACCGCTCCATCGCCTGGGGGATCGCGAGGGCGCTGGCAGAACAGGGCGCGGAACTGGCCTTCACCTATCAGGGCGATGCCATCAAAAAGCGCGTCGAACCGCTGGCGGCCGAAATCGGCTCGACGCTGGTGCTGCCGTGCGACGTGACGGATGCGCCGTCCATCGACGCGACGTTTGCCGCCCTCGCGGAAAGCTGGGGCTCGCTGGACTTCGTGGTGCACGCCATCGCATACTCCGACAAGGACCAGCTCGACGGCCGCTACGTGGACACCACGCCCGAAAACTTCAACATGACCATGGCCATCTCCTGCTATTCGTTCACCGCCATCGCGCAGCGGGCCGAAAAGCTGATGACCAATGGGGGCGCGCTTTTGACGCTAACATATTACGGCGCCGAAAAAGTTATGCCGCATTATAATGTCATGGGTGTCGCCAAGGCGGCGCTGGAAGCGAGTGTGCGCTATCTCGCCGCCGATCTGGGCAAGCAGAATATCCGCGTCAACGCCATTTCCGCCGGACCGATCAAAACCCTCGCCGCTTCGGGCATCAGCGATTTCCGCTATATCCTGAAGTGGAATGAGTACAACGCGCCGCTGCGGCGGACGGTCTCGACGGAAGATGTCGGCGGTGCCGCGCTTTACCTGCTCTCGCCGCTCAGCCGCGGCGTGACGGGCGAAGTGCATCACGTCAACTCCGGCTACCATATTATTGGCATGAAGGCGGAAGATGCTCCCGACATTTCGGTAGTCTAAGGGCAAGGAGCGCGGCCCGCGAACGCAAACCCCGGTTTGCAAAAGGATCGGGCTCCAACTAAAAGGTTCAAGCGTGATGGTTGTGATCGCGCTGCAAGGGGCGGTGAAATGGACCCGTTAAAACTCGTTGGCTTTGTTGCAACTGCCGGCGTCATAACGCTCATCTGCATGGGCGGCGTTGGCTTCTATGCGGGCTATTCGGCCGGGCGCGGCGATTTGTCCGAGCTGAAGGCGTATCTGGCCAGTAACGGCCAGGCGGCCCCGGATGCCTCGCAGCGTCCGGCGCAGACCGCCGTCGATCTGTCCACGCCCCCCAATCTGACGCCGATCCTCAATGAGATCCGCGACATGCGCGCGCAGGTGAAAAAGCTGGGCGATGCCGCGCCGGCGCCGGACCTGACGCCGGTGCTCAACGAAATCAAGACCCTCACCGGCCAGTCCAAGCGGGCCGAGCGCGCCGAACGGCCTGGGAACAACGCGCCCGAGCCGGTGGACCTCAGCCCCGTCACCAGCGAGCTGAAAACCCTGACCGATCTGGTGAAGAAGCTGGACAAGGCTTCGCAACAGCAGGCGTCGGTCCAGCAGCAGGTCGCGACGCAGCAAACCGCGTTGCAGACCGCCTTGCAGCACCTCACCGACAAGGCCAAGGACGATCCGAAATTGCGCGACGAACTGGGCAAGATCCGCCAGCTCGTGAGTTCCAGCGGCGATCAGCTCAGCACCTGCGTGCAGAAGGTGGTGGCGCTGGAAGCCCGTGCTCAGACGGCGCCTGCGGCAGCGCCCGCGCGCGGCGGCCGGGAAGATGCCCGCCCCGCGGTTGCTGCGAAAGGCGATGCGCTGGCCGCGACGGAGGAAACGCCGGGCGTGACCGTGCTCAACGAAAGCTTCTATCTGAAGAAGGACCAGAGCAAAGCCTTCCAGGATATCGATCTGGCGGTGGCGCTCCAGGGCGTGGCTTCGCGCTCGGCGCGCGTGGACATCAACAAGCAGATTGTGTCCATCGGCTTCGGCGAGCGTAAGGAGATTGTGTACAACCACACAACCTGTTCGCTGGAGCTGTGGGAAACCGATCTGGCCGCCAGTCAGGCGCGTTTCAATATCGCGTGCAAGAAATAATGGATGGCGGTTCGCGGCTGCTGCCGGTAATTTGACCGGCGGCCGCACGGGCCTGCCCTGCCCCTGGCCCCTCCCTGGCAATGGGAGGGGAGAAAAGCATCATGTCGCATAACACATTCGGTCATCTGTTCAGGGTCACCACTTGGGGCGAGAGCCACGGCCCCGCTATCGGCTGCGTGGTGGACGGCTGCCCGCCGGGCATACCGCTGACGGTGGACGACATACAACCGTTCCTCGACAAGCGCCGCCCCGGCCAGTCGCGCCACATGACGCAGCGGCAGGAACCGGACGCGGTGCAGATCCTTTCCGGCGTTTACGCGGACGGCGCCGGGCGGCAGGTGACGACGGGCACGCCCATTTCGCTGGTTATCCAGAATGTGGACCAGCGCTCGAAGGATTACACGGCTATCGAGGACAAGTTCCGTCCCGGCCACGCGGATTACACCTATTTCGCCAAATACGGCATTCGCGACTCCGCGCGGCGGCGGGCGCTCGTCGGCGCGCGAGACGGCCATGCGCGTGGCAGCGGGGGCTGTGGCGCGCAAGGTGGTGCCGTATATGACGGTGCGCGGCGCGCTGGTGCAGATTGGGCCGCACCGCATCGACCGTTCGCGTTGGGACTGGGCCGAGGTGGACAACAACCCGTTCTTCTCGCCGGATGCCGGCATCGTCGAGGAGTGGACCGCCTATCTCGACGGCGTGCGCAAGGCCGGCTCGTCCTGCGGCGCGGTGGTGGAGATCGTGGCGGAGGGCGTACCCGCCGGATTGGGCGCACCGCTCTACGCCAAACTCGACCAGGACATCGCCGCCGCGCTGATGAGCATCAACGCCGTGAAGGGCGTCGAAATCGGCGATGGCTTCGCCTCCGCCATGCTCACCGGCGAGGCAAATGCCGACGAAATGCGCAGAGGTGCGGACGGCAAGCCGGTGTTCCTGTCCAACCACGCGGGCGGCATCCTCGGCGGCATTTCCACCGGCCAGCCCATCGTGGCACGCTTCGCCGTAAAGCCCACCTCGTCAATCCTCACGCCGATGCGCACCGTCAGCGCGGCGGGCGGCGACGCCGAAATCGTCACCAAAGGGCGGCACGATCCTTGCGTGGGCATCCGTGCCGTGCCCGTGGGCGAGGCCATGCTGGCGCTGGTGATTGCCGATCATTACCTGCGCCATCGCGCCCAGTGCGGGAGTTAAGCGGCGGCCTTTAAAGCGGCTTTCCGCCTCCGTCGAGGCGGGCGCCCGCTTTGGGTCTTTATCCGCTCGCGCTTATCAGCGGAAAAACGGCGTATACTTTTCCGCAAAGCGCTCCAAGATGCGAGGTGATGAACCAGCATGCCCGCCGATCCCTCCCCGGACGAAAACCGCCACCAGGGCTACTCCCTCCCCTACTCCAGCGAAGCCGGCGACCTGCGCTTCAACGTCATGGCCATCGTCGCCGTGATCTGCCTCGGCCTGTACGCCTGGTTCCTCTACAGCGCGCTGCTGGTGGTGGGCGTGGCGACGGGCTGCACAGCCTATTACTTTTACCCGCTGCTGGAGAAAAAGCCGCGCATCGGCGCCGGCCAGTACGGCGTGTTCATCGACGGCTTCGGCGTCATCGCCTGGCGCGCCATCGGGCAGATTTCGCGGGCCACATACGTGTCGCGGCTGGAGGAATACAATGAGCTGCATTTCAAGCTCATACAGCCGCTGGAGAGCGCGCTGCTGGCCGATTGGCGGCACATGCCGTGGTGGCGGCTGCTGATGAAGCTGCCGTGGAGCATGACCTATGACAATGTGGTGCGCATCAAGCTGGAGCCGTTCGCCCCGCCGCCGGATGAGATCGTGCGGACGTTTCAGCGGATGCAGAAGTTTTATGGGGGGAGGCGGTGAGGGGGGCGACCTCGTTGGACAGGCAAACGTCCTCCTCATGAGAAATGCTTATCGTCAGTAGTCACCGAACGCTTCCGCCACAACCACCCGGGAACACAGTCGCATTTCTTGGGTGTCAAGAAACCGGCAATGGAAAGGTCGCTTTCACACGTTGACAAAACATCCAGCTTGATTTCAAAATTTGATGTATGGCTCTTGTCTCCAATATCGCGATATTTCAGGCAAGCCTTGAGCATGGGAATTTCTGGGTAGGGCGTCCTATCTTTCTCCTTTGCAGCAATAATAAGAAAAATAGCAGCAAGCTCCATAAACATACCAGGCAATATGACCTGATCAGGCTCCTTCTGAATTGAAGCTGGCAGTACGCAGTCAAGAGTGGGATGAGATTGATCTTGCCAAAACAATGGTCCTTTGCCGAATTTCTCCGACTCGACGGACACAACACCCTTTTCATACGTGAGGTAGACAAGTGCCAATGTTCGCTGGGCGACGGTGTTCACTAGGTGAATCATTTCCTCAATCGGAAATGACCACGACACAGAAATATCTTTAGCAGCCCCCAACCCTACATTGCGAAGTGGTATTGAAAGTAGCATTGATGCTTTTGTCTTCTCCACAATGTCGGAATTGCTCCAGTCCCAGTATTTACCGGCCAACCCCGCATTTTGAGACCCCTTGAACCTCATACGAGAAAACACAAGTTCAGGGCGATATGACGCCTCACGCTGCTGAGCCATTTGGCGGACTGTCAGGAGCGTTCCTATAGCCGAAACAAATGTCGCGATGACTACCGCCGAATTAATGATTTGGTCTAGCGTCATGGACATAAAACCGCACACCGGCTCACACCGCATTAGATGATGCGACAAGAAACACTATTCACCGATGCAATTCAAGATAAAAAGAGGAGGGTTGGACAGTGCTTTCCGCATCTATTGCAAGACGTAAGAGCTTGTCTACTCCGCTGCCGCATTAAACTGCAATTCCGCCAGCCGCGCATACACGCCCTGCCGCTTCACCAGCCGCTCGTGCGTGCCCTCCTCGACGATCTCACCGTCCTTGATCACCAGGATGCGGTCCGCGCCCTGCACGGTCGCCAGACGGTGGGCGATGATCAGCGTCGTGCGCCCCTTCATCACCCGATCGAGCGCCGTCTGCACAAGCCCCTCGCTCTCCGCATCCAGCGCGCTGGTCGCCTCGTCCAAAAGCAGGATCGGTGCATCCCGCAGCACCGCTCGCGCGATGACGATGCGCTGGCGCTGTCCACCCGACAGCGTCACGCCGCGCTCACCAAGCCGCGTCTCGTATCCAAGGGGCAGCTTCTCGACGAACTCCGCCGCCAGCGCGATCTCCGCCGCCCGGCGCACCTGCTCGTCCGTCGCCTCCAGCGAGCCGTAGCGGATGTTCTCCGCCACCGTGCCGCTGAACACCACGGTCTCCTGCGACACCAGCGCCATGCGCCCGCGCCATTCGGCCAGCGAGGCATGCCGCGCGTCCACGCCGTCGATCAGCACCCGCCCGCTATCGGGATCGTAGAAGCGCAGCAGCAGGTTGAAGATGGTGCTTTTGCCGGCGCCGGACGACCCGACGATGGCGACGCGCTCACCCGGCTTGACTGTGAGCGACAGATTCTGCGTTACCTGTGCCGCCGGACGCGACGGGTATGCGAAGTTCACCTTGTCGAATACGATCTTGCCGCGCGACGTGCCCGTGAACGGCACTGGCCGCTCCGGCGTCACCACGGCGGACTCCACCGACAGCAGTTCCATCAACCGCTCGGCGGCGCCGGCGGCCTGCTGCAACTCGCCCAGCACCTCGGCGATTTCGCCGATGGCGCCGGCGGCGAAGGCGGCATACAGCACGAATTGCGCCAGCGTCCCGCCGGACATGGTGCCCTTGAGCACGTCCTGCGCGCCCAGCCACAACACGCCGGTGATACAGGCGAAGGTGAAGAAGATCGCCGAGGCGGTGAGCAGCGCCCGGAACTGGGTGCGCGCAATTGCCGCATCGAAGGCGCGCCCCACGGAGACGCCATAGGCGGCGGATACCTGCGGTTCGGTCGTGTATGCCTGCATGACGCGGACGGCCGCGAGGTTCTCGCTTGCGTATACGGAAGCGTCCGCCAATTCGTCCTGCGCCTTCCGCGACAGCTTCTTGACGAAGCGCCCCGACAAAATCAGCGGGATCATCACCGCCGGAATGGCCACCGCCACCAGCAGGCTCAGCTTCACGCTTGTGAGGAACATCATGACGATGGCGCCCGTCAGCATGACGGCATTGCGCAGGCTCTGGCTGACGGCGGTAATCACGGCGCCGCGAATGAGCGTCGTGTCGCTGGTCAGGCGCGACATCACTTCGCTGGAATGGGCCGTCTCGTAAAAGGACGGGCTGAGGCTGGCCAGATGGCTGAACACGTCCTTGCGCAGATCGGCCACAACGCGCTCGCCGAGCCAGGACACAAAGAAAAACCGGGTCGCGCTCGCCCCCGCCAGCAGACCGCCAATGGCCAGCAGGCCGAGGAAATAGCTGTCGATAACTGTGACGGAGGTGCCGGAGAAGCCGTGGTCGATCATGCGCCGGATGGCGGCGGGCAGCGCCAGCATGGCGCCGGCGGCCAGGAACAGCGTCGCGAACGTGACGATCAGCGCGCCGCGATAGCGCAGAATGTAGGGCTTGAGCCGCAAGAGCGGCTTCAAATCGGGGCGTTTGGCTTTTTCGGGTGTCGAATCGTTTGCGGCCTGACTGGTCAATCCGCGGGTAGCTAGGGAGCTTTCGGCCATGGTTTTCTTTACGTGTATCCGGTTGAAAGGATGCGCGGGACGCACCCCCGGCAACATGAAAACGGAATCCTTGTCATTTCATTTCAAAATGGGATATACGACCTGAAATTCCGAGAGTCCAAATAACATTACATTGACCTCGCTGGCGGGGTTGAACGGAGTATGGTCATGAAAAACGAAATTCACCCCGATTACCACCTTATCAATGTCGTGATGACGGACGGAACAAAATTCCAGACGTACTCGACCTACGGCGAGGAGGGCGCGACGCTCCAGCTCGACGTGGACAGCCGGACCCATCCGGCCTGGACCGGCGGCAACCAGCAGCTCACCGACCGCGGCGGGCGTCTGAGCCGCTTCAAGAAGAAATATGAAGGCTTGATCGGCTGAGGCTTCGCCCGGCCGGCGCGTTCACGTTTCCGTGATCGCTCAGCATTCGCACGCCAGACTCCAGCCTCTCCCCCGCACGGTGGAGGGGCCTTTGGCGTTGAAGCTTCCGCCGCATCGCGCAACCGCTGCCCCGCCCGCCATTGTTCCACAGCCCGTTCCACAGAACGCAGCATCTGATTAAAATTGCCGCTATGCTGTGAACCGCGTGAAAAATGATTCTGCGGAGGGCATATGGAACTGCGTCAGATCGCCAAAGACTTCAAACAGGCTTTAATCCCCATTCTTATCGGCGTCGCGATTATCGCGATTGGGGCGGCCATCATCTACCTGCTGCCTAACCGCACTGCCGCGGTCGTGCTGGGCATCTTCACGGCGGCTGTGATTTCGGCCTTCGTGCTGCGGCCGATGCAGGCCAGCACCCAGCTCGCCATCATGTGGTTCGCCACGGGCGTCGCCGCCGATGCCGCCTATGCCAAGCTCAACGATCAGAACTCGATCACGGTTGCCGGCGCGTTGATGAAGGTGGTGGAAGGGCTGGTGAAG
This sequence comes from uncultured Alphaproteobacteria bacterium, assembly GCA_963827885.1. Taxonomy (GTDB): domain Bacteria; phylum Pseudomonadota; class Alphaproteobacteria; order Rhizobiales; family Rhodomicrobiaceae; genus CAWHDD01. Next base: position 425,585 of record CAWHDD010000005.1, read on the forward strand.
CTGCTGGACACCATCGCCAAGAGCTTCGCGCTCGGCTCGCCGGAGGCCCGCGCCAGGATCGCAAGCGTCACGCCGGATTTCGTCTGGGCGCTGATCCTCACGCTTATCGTGCTGGTGGCGATCCGCTTCTATGTGAAGCGCGAGGGGTAGAACCGAAGCGCCGCCCCGCTTCTCGCGGGAGATATTCAAGTGAGGGGGACGCATCCCCCTCACCCGTTATTCAAATCAGTTTCCGCCGCCCTTGCCGCCTTCGCCGACAGCATCCTTGGCCTTATCGTAAACTTCGCCGGCCTTTTCCTTGGCTTTCTCGCCGTATTCGGCTGCCTTTTCCTTGGCCTTCTCGCCGTATTCCTTGGCTTTCTCGCCGTACTCGGCCGCTTTTTCCTTGGTGATGGCGCCCCACTCACGCAGCTTCTCGTTGAGCTTCTGCTTCATCCCCTCGGAGTCCTTCGGATACTCGAACTTCGGAGCAGCCTTAAGCGCGTCTTTCGTGGTGTCGAGCTTGAACACCGTCTTGCCGCCGTCGGTCTCGACGGTCAGCACGCTGAACGGCACCGCCACATATTTCTCGCCGATGCCGAGCACGCCGCCGACGCCGATAACGGCAGTCGAGATGCGGCCGTTATTGTCGAAGCCGAGATCGTCGATCTTGCCGAGCTTTTCGCCTGCGGTGTTGCGCACCTCGTCGCCCAGGAGCGAGTTCACCAGCACGCTGCCTTCGCCGGGGCCGGTGAGGAAGGTCACTTTCGCGGACTCGGCATTGGCGGCGCCGGCCAGTAGAATGCCACCCATGAACGCGGCCACTGCCGTGGCGGCGGCGAATTTGATTTTCATTTTTTATCTCCGTTGTGACGTTACGGGGGAGGTGGTCTTAGGGAGCCGCATTCCAAGCCTCATGACGCGAAAATCATTGGACTGCGAACGCCGGGCCTCCTTGCCGCAACAGGTGGGAAGCGGAATGACACATAGTGATGCTGCCGGTGTTATTCCAATGCTGTTGGGGCAAAATTGTGTTGTGCGAGCCTGTATACGCATGCCTGGGCATGATCCGGCATTGACAACGGTTGGCGAACGTTCGTTATAGCGAACAGGTACAAGCTGCCGCGAGTTGCCATGTCAGATGATGCCAGAATGATTGTGACTTACCGCGTGTCGTGCGATCCCAGCCGGATCGAGGCCAAGGCCCACGCCATCGCCATCGAGCAGAGCCTGGAGCTGGCGCTCGACGCGGTGGATGCGCCCCATGTGCGCGAAATTTACGCCGGGCGTGTCGAGCATATCGGCGAGCCGGAGGGCGGCGTGTTTCCGGTGCGGATATCGCTGGCGGCGGAGACGGCAGGCGGCGAGGCCGGGCAGCTCATCAACATGCTGTTCGGCAATAGCTCGTTGCAGGACGATGTGGTGCTGGAGGACGTGGAACTGCCGGCCGCGATGGTGGCGGCGTTCGGCGGGCCGGCCACTGGCGCCGCCGCGATGCGGGAGCGTGCCTCGGCGGCGGGCCGCGCCATGACCTCCACCGCCATCAAACCGCAGGGGCTGGATGTCGCGGCGCTGGCGCAACTGACGGGGCGGCTGGCTCTCGGCGGCATCGACATCATCAAGGACGACCACGGCCTCGCCGATCAAAGCTACAGCCCGTTCGCGCCGCGTGTTGCCGCCTGCGCCGCCGCCGTGCGCGAGGCCACGCGGCAGACCGGCACGCCCACGCGCTACGCGCCGCACGTCTCCGGCGACCTGGACCGGCTGCGGCGGCAATTGCGCCTCGCGGAGGCGGAGGGCATCGACACGGTGCTCATCTCGCCGATGCTGATTGGCCTGCCGGCGTTTCACACCGTTACCCGCGAATTTCCGGGCATCGCCTTCATCGCCCACCCGGCCATGGGCGGAGCCGCGCGCATCGCGCCGCCGCTGCTGATCGGCCGGCTGTTCCGCCTGCTGGGCGCCGCCGCTGTGATCTTCCCGCATTTTGGCGGGCGTTTCGGCTATTCGCTCGATACCTGCACACGGATCGCGGACGCCGCACGCGGCCCCTGGGGCATCGAAGCCGCCATGCCCGTGCCTGCCGGCGGCATGACGCTCGATCGCATACCGGAAATCCTCGACGTCTACGGGCCGGACAGCATGCTGCTCATCGGCGGCGGACTGCTGGCGGCGCGGGAGAGGCTGACGGAGGAGACGGCGCGGTTCGTGGAGCGCGTCGCCAGATATGGTTATGGGGAGAGTTGAGGGGGCTTGCCTGGAACCCCGCCGCACACCAGGATGCCGCCGTGCTCGGAGCTGTCAAGGACAAGCCCTCCGGGCGGCGCGAAGAGCGCCGTCCTTGACAGCTCCTGCGCGCGGCGGCTTAGCAAATGTGCATGGCCGGGACGGAGAAATGGTTCCGGCCGAACAGAGAAATTAACACTGGGGCAGCGCTTGCGGAGAGCGTGGCAGTCATTCCACATTCGAAAGAGATCGAGCCATGAGCAACACCGGGAACTTCCGCCGCCAGGCCGAAACCTGCCGCTGGGAGGGCGTGGAGCTGATGGCATACAAGGCCGAGAGCAGCGCGCCGTTCAAGGATATCACGCGGCAGGTGCTGTTCGGCGATCCGCGCATCGCGGCGGAGTTGCGTTATTTCGAAATGGCGGCAGGCGGGCATTCGACGCTTGAGCGGCACGAGCATATGCACGCCGTGATGATCCTGCGCGGGCGCGGGCTGTGTCTGGTGGGAGGCGAGGTGCGCGAGGTCGCGGCACACGATCTGGTGACCATCCCGCCGATGACGTGGCACCAGTTCCGCGCCACTGCCGACGAACCGCTAGGCTTCCTGTGCATGGTCAACCGCGAGCGCGACAAGCCGCAATTGCCGGATGAGGATGAGCTGGCGGCATTACGGCGAAATCCCGGCATCCGCGCCTTTCTCGACGGCGTTTGACCGCCGCGCCGCCGTCCCCAGTGCGCCGAGGAACTCGCCGAGACGCCGGGCGAGCTGCTCCGCCGCCTTCGTCTCGCATTCCCAGATCACCAGCACCTGCCAGCCCGCCGCCTCCAGCGCCGCGCGGTTTTCGCCGTCGCGCTGCCGGTTGCGGGCCAGCTTCGGCCCCCAGTATTCGAGCTTGGATTGCGGCTGCCGGCCGTCCAGGCAATTCGGGTCCGCGTGACTGTGCCAGAAGCAGCCGTGCACAAAAATCACCTTCCGGCGCGGCCTGAACACCAGATCCGGCTTTCCCGGCAGGTCTTTCGCATGCAGGCGGAAGCGGTAGCCCATACGATGCGCCAGCGAGCGCACCGCCATTTCCGGCTTCATCCCCTTGCTTTTGATGCGGCGCATGTTCTCCGAGCGCCGCGCCGGGTCGAGTTTGTCCGCCATCACGCCAGCGCCGCTCTGATCCGCCCCGCCACCGCCGCCGCCACCGGAGGCGGAAAGGCGTTGCCGACCTGCCGGTACGCCGCCGTTTTCCGGCCGGAAAACTCCCAGCTATCGGGAAAGCCTTGCAGCCGCGCCACCATGCGCACGGTGAGCCGGGGCATGCCCGTAAAGCCGTCCGCCGGGGGTTCATCAGCGATCCCCATGCCATCGACGCCCAGCGCCGCCCAGGCCCGCTTCGCCCGCGTCGGCCCCAGGTCCGGCCCGCCGTGCTTCTTCGAGCCGCCCACCACCGTCGGCGCAATATCGTTCGCCCCGTCGCGCCACGCCGCCGCGCCCCGCCAGCCGCGCGAAGCCATTAAATCGAACAGCGTCTCGCCAGCCGACAGCGGCTCGCGCCCCTCAACCGCCGGCCACTGAAACTGCTCTGCCAGCCCGTCGCGCACCGCCACAATCGCCACGCGCGGCCGGAGCTGCGGCACGCCGAACTGCGACGCATTCAACAGCCGCCAATCCGTGACATAGCCGAGCTTCTTCAGCTCCTCCCGCAAATGCTCCCGGTACGCCTCGAATACCGGATCGAGGAAACCGCGCACATTCTCGATCATAATCGCACGCGGGTGGATTTCGCTCACCAGCCGCAGCGCCGCCGGAAACAGATTGCGCTCATCCTTCGCCCCAAGCTGCTTGCCGGCCACGGAAAACGGCGGACACGGCAGCCCGCCGGCCAGCAGATCGGCGCCGCGGTAAGGCCGGCCGTCGAAAGCGTTCAAATCCTGCTGGATGACGTTCCAATCCGGGCGGTTCTGGCGCAATGTGGAACAGAACTGAGGCTCGATCTCGACGAGGGCGTTGTGCGCGAAGCCGGCCTGTTCCAGCCCGAGCGCCTGACCGCCCGCACCGGCGCACATCTCGACACAGGTCAGCGGCATGGATGTTCCCCAGTGAAACAGATGGTAAAGCTGTGCTCTAACTCTGCGCGCCTGTCCATGCCGCCGCGTCCGCCCTTGTGGAAATCGCGTCAACCGGATGTGAATTGACAAAAAATAAAATTTCTCACTTATTGCAACTCAAGGTCCACCAGCATGCCGAGGCCCATGAACACCGCGCCAGCCCAGCCCGAAACACGCGACCGCATCCTGACGGAAGCCGAGCGGCTGTTTCGCGTCTACGGCTATTCCAAGACCACGGTCGGCGACATCGCCGAAGCCTGCGGCATGTCGCCGTCCAACGTCTACCGCTTCTTCCCCTCCAAATCTGCCATCAACGAGGCCATCTGCAACCGCATCATCTCGGAAGCGGACGCGGCGCTGCTGGGCATCCTGCAACTGGACCTGCCGGCGTCCGGGCGGCTCGCCATTCTCATCGCCGGTCTCGACAGTTTCATGAACGAACATCTCATGAGCGAGCGCAAGGTGCTGGAACTGGTCACTGTCGCCATGGAGGAGCAGTGGGAGACCATTGAGGCGCATGTGGACCGCGTTACGGCCATTATCGCTGAGATCATCAAAGGCGGCATCGCTTCGGGCGAGTTCCGCGAACAAGACCCGGCGCGAGCGGCCAAATGCGTGCACGCCGCCATCTCCACCTTTCATCACCCCGTCATCGCCGAGCAGTGCTGCAAGATTGACGACCGGCCGACGGTGGAAGAAATGACTGCTTTCGTACTTGCGGCTCTGAAAGCCCATTAAATCTGGAACAAACGTTTCCGGGAGGATCGTCATGCGTCTTATGAGTGATAAAAGTCGTGAAATATCAATTCACACTCGTCCGTGGATGAAGGCCTTGCCGCCGCTGCTGCTGGCGGCGCTGCTGCTGGCCGGCTGCAAGGAGGAAACGAGCCAAGCAGGAGGACGTGCGCCCGGTCAAGGCCATGGTGGCGCGGCAGATGCCCGATGTGCGCACACTGAACTTTTCCGGCGCGGTCAAGGCGCGGGTGGAGAGCAATCTCGGCTTCCGCGTGCCCGGCAAGATCGTCGAACGCCGCGTCAATGCCGGCGATACCGTTCAGGCCGGGCAGGTGCTCGCGCGGCTGGACGCGACCGACCTGAAGCTTGGCGAGGAGAGCGCCCGCGCCGCCGTGCAATCGGCCAAGACGCGGCTGGAAGTCGCCCGGCTGGCCCTGGAGCGCGCCAAGTCGCTGCTGCCGAACGGCTATCATCCCGCAATCCACGGTGGATGTGCGCCAGCTCGAATATCGACTCGGCGCAGTCGGCCCTCGACTGCCGCCGAGAGCGCCGCGCAACAGGCCGGCAACGCTTCCGGCTATGCCGAGCTGAAGGCCGGAGCCGGCGGCATCATCACCGCTGTGCAACGCCGAGCCGGGACAGGTGGTTGCCGCCGGTACGCCGGTCTTCACGCTCGCCGAGGCAGGTGCGCTGGAGGCGGAAATCTCGGTGCCCGAGCAGGACGTGTTGCGGCTGAAGGCGGGCGGCACGGCCAATGTCGCGCTGTGGTCCGATCCGGCCGCCAGCGCGACCGGCCGCATCCGCGAAATCGCCGGCGCCGCCGACGCGCAGTCGCGCACCTACCGCGTGCGTGTGGCCATCGACAATCCGCCGCCCGCGATGCGCCTTGGCATGACGGCGGTGGTGAAAATCGGCCTGGGGACCGGCGGTTCGGCCATTTCCGTGCCCATCACCGCGCTGGTGCCGCAGGGTAACGGTTTCGCCGTGTTCGTCGCCGGCGCCACCAGCCATACGGTGCGCCTCGTGCCCGTCACCACCGGCGCCGCTGGAGGATACCGGCGTGCGCGTCACCGGCATTGAGGATGGCGATATCGTCGTCACCGGCGGCGTGCAGTTCCTCAAGGACGGCATGAAGGTCCGGCTGCCGGACGACGTGACACGCACGGCTCTTGCCGCGCAGTGCTCCGCAACCCCGCTGATACGGACAGGTGAACCATGACCACACCTCAGACACCTCCAGCCCGAGCGGCGGCGGCTTCAACATCTCGCGCTGGGCCATCCGCCATGGCAGCCTGACGCGCTTCCTCGTGGTGCTGATCCTGGCGGCGGGCGGCTTCTCGCTGTTCAGCATGGGGCAGAAGGAAGACCCGGACTTCACCTTCCGCGTCATGATCGTGCAGGTGATCTGGCCGGGCGCTTCGGTCGAGGAGATGCAGGATCAGGTCGTCGACAAGATCGAGCGCAAGCTGCAGGAGATGCCCGGCCTCGACTACGTGCACTCCTATACGCGAGCCGGCTCGCGCCGTCATCTTCATCAACATCAGCGGCGACGCGTGCGGCCGCAACGTGTCGGACGCCTTCTATCAGGCGCGCAAGAAGATCGGCGACATCGCCAATACCTTCCCCGAAGGCGTCATGGGGCCGTTCTTCAACGACGAATTCGGCGACACCTATATCAGCCTGTACGCGCTGACCGGCGACGGCTTCAGCTACCCGGAGCTGAAGCGTTTCGCCAAGAATTCGCGCGACATCCTGCTGCGCGTGCCCGGCGTGGCCAAGGTCGATCTGCTCGGCACGCAGGACGAGAAGATTTTCATCGACATTTCCACCAAGGTGCTGGCCGAACGCGGCCTCGTCGCCACGCGATATTCAGGCCGCGCTCGCCGGGCCAGAACACGCTGGAACCGGCGGGCCGCGTCGAGACCGATGAACGCTCGGTGCGGCTGGACGTGCACGGCTTCATGCGCACACGGTCGAGGACATCCGCGAGCTGCGCCTGCATGTGAACGGCCAGACCATCCGCCTCGGCGACATCGCGACGGTGACGCGCGGCCTGCACCGATCCGCCGACCACCAAGATCCGCTACCAGGGCCGCGACGCCGTGATGCTGGGCGTGGTGATGGTCAACGGCGCCAAGGTGACGGACGTGGGCAAGGCGCCATCGGCAAGTCGCTCGACGGAGATCAAGCGCGAGCTGCCGGTGGGCGTCGAGACTGGGGCAGGTCTCCGATCAGCCGCGAAGTGGTCGGCGAAATATGTCGGCGAGTTCCTGCAATCGCTGGGCGAGGCGCTGCTGATCGTGCTGGCGGTGTCGTTCCTGTCGCTCGGCTGGCGGGCCGGGCTCGTGGTGGCGCTGACCATCCCGCTGGTGCTGGCGGCGACGTTCGTGGTCATGTCGCTGATGGGCATCGACTTGCAGCGCATCTCGCTCGGCGCGCTGATTATCGCGCTCGGCCTGCTCGTGGATGACGCGATGATCGCGGTGGAGATGATGGAGCGAAAGCTGCGACGAGGGCTTCGACAAGCTGTCCGCCGCCAGCTTCGCCTATACATCCACCGCGTTCCCGATGCTCACCGGCACGCTGATCACGGTCGCCGGCTTTATCCCCGTGGGCTTTGCCACATCGACGGCGGGCGAATATGTGAGTTCGCTGTTCTGGGTGGTGGGCATTTCGCTGATCGTGTCGTGGTTCGCCGCCGTCTATTTCACGCCGTGGATCGGCTACAGCCTGCTGAAGCCGCACCACCATGCGACCGAGGACGCGAGCACAAGGCATTCAACGGGCCGTTCTACCGCCGGCTGGACGGCCACCATAGACTGGTGCGTGCGGCACCGGCGTCTGGTGGTGGCGATAACGCTCGGCGCGTTCATCGCTAGGCATGGGCGGCTTCGCCTTCATTCCGCAGCAGTTCTTCCCCGCCTCCAACCGGCCGGAAATCCTCGTCGATCTGTGGTTGCCCGAAGGCACGTCCTTCAAGGAGACCGAGCGCCAGCGCGCAGACGCGTGGAAAAGATCATGACGCGCGGATAATGACGTCGCCGCCGTGACCACGTTCGTCGGCGAGGGCGCGCCGCGCTTCTACATGCCGCTCGATCAGCAACTGCAGAACCCCAATTTCGCGCAGCTGCTGATCATGCCGAAGTCGCTGGAAGGCGCGCGATCAGGTCATCGAGCGTCTGCGCCGCATCGTGCCCGAGGCGACTACCCGCACAGCGCGCTTCAAGGTGGATCGGCTGTTCAACGGGCCGCCGGTCGGCTGGGCCGTGCAACTGCGCGTCACCGGGCCGGACCGTGCCGAGGTGCGCCGCATCGCGGACGAGGTGAAGCAGCAGGTGTGCCGCCACGCCGCAGGTGTCGAGCGTGCATGACGACTGGCTGGAGGCGGTGCCCGTCGCTGCGCCTCGACATCGACCAGGACCGCGCCCGCGCCATCGGCGTCAGTTCGCAGACTGTGCGGCGCACGCTGCAAGCCGTCCTCAGCGGCATTCCCATCGCCGAATTCCGCGAGGGCGACGAGACCATCGGCGTCGTGCTGCGCGAGCCGCCGGAGACGCGCGGCTGCTGAGCGCCGTGGAGGCCGCCTATGTGAAGACGGCGGCGGGCAAGTCCGTGCCGCTGCCGCAGGTGGCGAAGGTCAAGCTGGTGATGGAGCCGGGCATCGAGTGGCGGCGCGACCGTCTGCCGACCATCACCGTGCGCGGCTCTGGTGCCCGACCATGTGCAGTCGCCGGATGTCACCAAGGCCGTTCACGCCTCGCTGAAGCCGCTGCGCGACCGCGCTGCCGCTCGGCTATTACATCGAGATGCAGGGCGCGGTGGAGGAATCGGCCATCAGCCAGGGGTCCATCAACGCCAAGATGCCCATCATGCTGCTGGTGATCGTGCTGGTGCTGATGGTGCAGCTCCATCATTTCGGCAAGACCATGCTGGTGCTGGCCACCGGGCCGCTCGGGCTGATCGGCGCGGCGGCGGCGCTGCTGGTGTTCCAGGCGCCGTTCGGCTTCGTCGCCATTCTCGGCGTCATCGCGCTGGCGGGCATGATCATGCGCAACAGCGTCATTCTGGTGGATCAGATCCGCCAGGATCTGGAGGCGGGGCTGCCGCCGCGCGGAGGCCATCGTGGGTTCCGCCGTGCGCCGGTTCCGGCCCATCGTGCTGACGGCGGCGGCGGCCGTGCTGGCGCTGATCCCGCTGTCCACCTCGCATCTTCTGGGGGCCGATGGCGCTCGCCATGATGGGCGGATTGATCGCGGGAACGGTGCTGACGCTGACGTTCCTGCCGGCGCTGTATGCGCTGACGTTCGGGCTGGAGGTGAAGGCGGCGGTTCAAATCCCGGCGTTGAGCGCTCCGCAGGCGCTGACTCAGTGGAGTGCAGCGGAATGACCCGGCGCTGGGCAACCCGGCTTTTCCGCCGCCACACGCCGCTGCGTCCGCCGGTTTCACCGGAAGAAACGCCTGCGCCGCCTGTTGCCTTGGGCCAAAGGGGCGCACAGCCCCACGCCGGGCCGGAGCTTCCCGCGCCAGACGGAGCGGCATCATCCGCTCCCCCAGCCGATAGCTCCGCCGCATCGCAGCGACCGCATGCCGCACGCCGCAGGGATTAACCTGATCCCCCAATACTGCACACATTACGGAAAATAGTGGATGGACGTACCTTCGTTTGCCGCGCGACAAACTCTTCGAACCAGTTTATGGTAAGTTAATTCAATTGCGGCGAAAATTGAGTCCACAATGACCGTTAAACTGGCAGTTGCAAATCGCAAGGGTGGTGTCGGGAAATCGACCATTGCGACCATGCTGGCGCACAGCTTCTCTATCTGGGGGCGCTATCGCGTGCTGGTGGTCGATCTGGATTCCCAGGCCAACTCGTCGCTGATCCTCATGGGCGGCAACAAGTGGGCGCAGGCCCGCATCGAGGAACGCACCGCCGCCGATTATCTTTTCGGCCGCTTCTCCAGCGACCGCACCGACGCCGAAAAATACATTTATCAACAGGCCGGCGACCTTCTGGACGAGGAAGGCTACCTGCCATCCCTGTCGCTCATTCCCGGCTCGCTGGAGATGGAGAACTACGAGCGCGACCTGCTGCACGAACTTTCCGGCGCCACCGGCTCCGATCTGGCGCGGATCGGCGAGACCATCAAGGGCCGCATCAACAAGCGCATCGAGCAGGCCGGCTTCAACTTCGATCTCATCATCGTCGATTGCCCGCCCGGCGTTTCCTTCGCCATGGAGGCCGCCATCGCCGCCGCCGACAAGGTGATCGTGCCCTTCCGTCCCGATTACGTGTCGCTGTTCGCCGTGGACCGCATCGGGCGCATGATCGAGGATGCGCCAAATCCGCGCGCCCTCCAGGAAATTCCCAAGCAGCAGCGCCGCTACGCCGCCCTGGCGAATCTGTGCCAGAATAAGGCCAGTCATCAGAGGCTGATCGACGATATCAGCGCTTTCCATCCTGTGGTAAAAACGCTGATACCGCAGTCTTCCGCCGTGGCCAATTCCTTCGATTGGGAACGGCAGCGCAAGTCGATCGAGAAAAAGTACGGCGCCTCGCTTCCCATCGTTCGCGGCCTCTATAATGAAGTGCTCGCAATGGTGAAGGCGGTCGAGGGCAAGAAAGGGGAGTTGCTGCCATGGGATCGGGCGAAACGGTACGCCAGGCCAGCCGGCTGAGACCGGCTGTTCGCCATCCTGCTGGAAGAGGCGCGCGAGCGGCCGGATTTCGCCGAGCGGCTGCTGTCCGCGCTGACGGACGGGCCGGAGGAAGGCTTCGACGCACCGGAAGCCGATGACGAGGAGCCGTTCGCGCTGTTCAGCTTCGTCGCCGTGCTGCATACCGAGGGCGAGGAGCGGCTGCGCCAATGCCTGGCGATCATCCCCGATAAGGACCAGTTGCTGCGCCTGGCGGACGGCCAGCATATTCCGGTCACAGGCGATTTCACCGATGCGCCGCTGTCCGCCGTGGTCGATGCCGTGATCGAGGGGACGAAGTTCCGGCTTCAGGACCGCATGGCCGCTGCGAGTTGATGGCGTGCGGTGTATGCTGACTGTCCGCTTCATCCGTCATGGCGAGAGTGCCTCGAATGCGGGCGCGGCAACCGTGGATACCAACTCGACGCCGCTCACGGCTCTCGGGCGCGAACAGGCATTCACGGTGCGCGACAGCTTCACCGCCGCGCCGGACCTGATCGTCACCTCCCCTTTCCTGCGTGCACGCCAGACGGCTGAACTCACGCAGCAGCGCTTTCCCGATGTGCCGGTGGAAGTCTGGCCGGTGGAGGAGCTCACCTTTCTGGAACCGGCGCGCTACGCCGGCACCACGGCAGAACAGCGCCGGCCGTGGGTGGCGGTTTACTGGCAAGCCGCCGATCCGTTTTCCGTCGATGGCCCCGGCGCGGAGTTGTTTGCGGAATTCGTCGAGCGCGTGCGCGGTTGCCTGGACCGGCTGGCCGCGCTGCCGCCGGCATCGGTGGCAATGTTCGGCCACGGACTGTTCATGAAGGCGGCGTGGTGGCTGATCGAGTGCCCGCCGCCGGCCATCGGCGCCCAGGCCATGCACGCCTACCGCGCCTTCGGCAGGGAACACCCCGTCGAGAACGGCGGCGGCTTTACCGCTGTCCGGGACGGGCGCGGCTGGCGGATTGTCTGAGCGCAGCCGCGCGGCCGGCACGGCCTCGCCCGAACCAGTGCGAGTATACATATCTGGCGCCTCCGCCCTCAGCTCCTCCCCATCCAAAGCGAGGGGAGTTTAGGGCACGGCCAGACGCTGCCCGTGTCTACATCCCGTAGAGCACTGGCCCGGCGTTGCTGGCCTTCAGATTACGAAACCGCGCCAGCGCCCACAGCGGGAAGAACCTCGCATACCCGTGGTAGCGTAGATAGAACACGCGCGGGAATCCGGGGGCGTTGAAGCGCTCGTCCAGCCAGGTGCCGTCCTCGCGCTGCGTGGTCAGCAGATACGCAATGCCGCGCTGCACCGCCGGATGATCCGTTTCGCCGGCGGCCATCAGACCGATCAGCGCCCATGACGTCTGCGCGGCAGTGCTCGGCGCCTTCTCGTAGCCCTGGTAGTCGAGCTTGTAGCTGTCGCCGTCCTCGCCCCAGCCGCCGTCCTCGTTCTGGATCGACACCAGCCAATCGACGGCCTTGCGCATCGCCGGATGGGAATGGCGTACACCAGCCGCGTTCAGCGCACACAACGCCGACCACGTGCCGTAAATATAATTCATGCCCCAGCGGCCGTACCAGCTCCCGTCCTTTTCCTGGGTCGAGAAGAGATATTCGACGCCGCGAGCCACCACCGGGCTGTTGTCCACCGTCTCACCGAGCTGCGCCAGCGTCGAGACACAACGCGCCGACACATCCACCGTCGGCGGATCGAGCAGGGCGCCGTGGTCGGAGAACGGGATGTTGTTCAGGTATTCATAGGTGTTGTCCGCGTCGAACGCGCCCCAGCCGCCATTCTTGCTCTGCATGCCGGCGATCCACTCGCGGCCGCGTGCAATGGCCTCGCTGTAGCGCGCGGCATCGCCATTCATGTGCGCGGCGGCGCGATCCATGGCCATGACCACCACGGCGGTGTCGTCCACGTCCGGGTAATGCGGATTTGAATACTGGAACGCCCAGCCGCCCGGCCGCACATCGGGGCGCTGATCCACCCAGTCGCCCTTCACATCCAGCACCTGCAGCGGCTTCAGCCATTCCAGCCCCTGCATCGCGCGTTTCACCGCCTCCTCGCCCCCGGCCTCCAGCAGACTGTGGCAAACCAGCGACGTATCCCACACCGGCGAAACGCACGGCTGGCAATATATTTCCCGCTCGTTGATCACAAGCAGCTTCTCGATGGACAGCCGCGCGATGGCCCGGTCCGGGTCGCTCTCGGGCACACCCAGCACGTCGAACATCATGACGCTATTGGCCATGGCAGGGAAAATCGCGCCGAGGCCATCCTCACCGTTCAGCCGCTCATTGACGAAGGCCACAGCCTCATCAATCGCCCGGCGGCGCAGCGATTTGGGGAACATCGGCTCCACCACGCGCAGCACGCTGTCGATGGCGGCAAACCCCATGTACCACGAGCGCTTCTGATGCGGCGCCCTGGGACGCCCGCCAATCTTGAGGGGATTGCCGGCAAACAGCTCATCAATGCCCACACCGCGCGCATTGCGGGCCAGCGGCTTCAGCGCGCCCAGCACGAACAGCGGCACCATCACCGTGCGCGCCCAATACGACACCTTCGACAGATGGAACGGAAACCACTTCGGCAGCAGCGTAATTTCCACCGGCATCACCGGCACCGCGCGCCAGCTCACCACGCCGTAAAGCGCCAGCAGAAAGCGCGTGAACACGTTGCTCATTTCCGCGCCGCCGCGCGCCAGGATCGCCTCGCGCGCCCGCACCATATGCGGCGCGTTCACGTCATCGCCGATCATTTTCAGCGCAAAATACGCCTTCACGCTGGCGCTCATGTCGAAATCGCCGTCGTGGAACAGCGGCCAGCCGCCGTGCTTGCCCTGGATGCGGCGCAGGTAAACGCCGATCAGGGCTTCTTGCCGCAGATCCGCTTCCTCGCCGAGATAATGCTTTAGGAGGACGTATTCGGCCGGTATGGTTGAATCCGCTTCCAGTTCGAAAACCCAGTGGCCGTCCGGGCGCTGACGCTGGAGGAGCGCATCCGTCGCGGCCTTGATCCTGCTCTCCAGAACCGGCTCGCCCTGCTGGAAGACTTTCGCGTCTGCGAATGCAAAGTTATTCGCGTAGTTCATTCCCCCGTGCGGCTTGATCTACCGCCTCCCACGTTTGTATCCATCGCGGCACTGAGGCGCGCGTCTCTCTTTTCACCCCCCGATTGAAAGCTTTACGGCCCGTTCGCCGGAACGGATCGCGCCTTCGATGGTGGCGGGTAGGCCGGTTTGCGTCCAATCGCCTGCCAGGAATAGATTTTCCCAGCGCGTGGCGGCGCCTGGCCTCTTGGCGTCCTCTTCGGGCAGCGCCGCGAAAGTCGCCCGTTTCTCCCGTATGATTTGCCATGGCGGCAAATCGCAGGCGAGTCCGGTCAGCTTCGCAACTTCACGCCATATATCAGCAGCCAGTTGCTCGCGGGCCACAGTCAGCAGACGGTCCGCGCCGCTGATGGTAATAGATATTCTGTCCTTGAATGCAAAGACCCATTCGACATTCGCGTTAATAACGCCGGTAAACAGTGGCATGTTTGCCGGAGGAGTGATGCGGAAATGCGCGTTTACGATGGAGCGGAACTGCGACGGGGCGCTCAGGCCGGGGATGAGCAGCGTCGCGACCCATGGCGGAACGGCGAGAATCACGTGATCGCCGGCGCCGAGCGGCACGGTATCGCCATCGCCGAAATCCAGGCCGGTGACGCGGCCGCCGTCGAACTGGAGGGCGCGCAACGGGTGGCCAAGCAGCAGCTTGCCGCCGCGCACTTCCATATAGCCGATGGCCGGTTCGACGAAAGCGGACGACAGCCCCTCGGCTGCCGTCAGCGGATGGCAGGCGCGCCCGCCCTTGGCCAGCGTTTCGCGCATCACCGCGCCGGCGAGTTTGGCCGAGCCTTCCGCCGGATCGGTGTTGAGCGCGGCCAGCATCAGCGGATGCCAGAGGCGTTGATAAAGCACGCCGTTTTTGCCGATGACATCGGTGACAGTCTTCTCCGGCCCGGCCCACATCAGCCGCGCCGCGCCGGCGTAATCCAGCGGGCGCGTGCCGGGAACGCGGCGGTTCTTGTCGAATAGCCAAACGGGCAGCAGGCCGTCGTTGATGTCCAGCAGCCAGCGGTCGCCCGTGGCCAGATCGGCGAAGGGGAACTCCGCCTTGTCCGCAATCGTCAGCTTATCGCGTGCACCGATGAGGGTGACGTACTCCAGCGCCGCGCGGTTGCCGGACAGCAGCAGATGGTTGCCGTTGTCGATGGTCAGCCCGAGGGCGGCGTCGTAATACGAACGGCAGCGTCCGCCGGCTTGCGGCGCGGCATCGTGCACAATCACAGTTTGCCCGCGTTCAGCCAGCCGCACCGCTGCCGACAATCCGGCAACGCCCGCTCCAATGATATGGACCGCCCCGCGCGTCATATCACGGCGTAACGCAACAGCACCCACAACAGGCGCATACGGCTGATGCGGACGCGCGTGCGCGGCGGCGCCCAGCCGCGTGCGACCAGTGCATTGAGGATGGCCTTGTATGCCTCGCTCATGACGCGCGGTGTGCGAACGATGCGGGCTGGATACTTGCGCATGATGGCGTCAGCTTCGGCGAAATGCTCGCGCGCGCGCTTGACCACAGTGGTGCACGCCTCGGTCAGCGCCGGGTTCGCCAGCACCTCGCCAGGGTCGGCACTCTTGATGCCCGCCCCCGCCAGCGCCTCGCGCGGCAGGTACAGCCGGTCGATGCCGGCGTCCTCGTCCACGTCACGCAGGATGTTGGTCAATTGCAGCGCCCGGCCGAGATGGTGGGCGAGTTGGATGCCGTCCTCCTCGTCCAGCCCGAACACGCGCACGGACAGCCGCCCCACGGCGCTGGCCACGCGGTCGCAATAGAGGTCGAGGGTGTCGAAACTCGGCGCGCGGATGTTGCCCGCCACGTCCATTTGCATACCGTCGATGACGGCGAGGAAATCCGCGCGTTGCAGCCCGAATTTGCTCACAGCCACCGCAAGGCTGGCCAGATGCGCGGGCGGCTCGCCATTATACAGAGCGTCAATATCGGTGCGCCACTGGTCCAGGCGTTGTAGACGGGTGTTGGCCGCGCCGGGATCGTCCGCGATATCGTCCACAAGGCGGCAGAACGAGTATATCTCGAACATCGCTTCGCGTTGCGCGCGCGGCATGATGCGCATCGCGGCGTAGAACGAACTGCCCGACGCCCGCTTGGCCGCGGTGCCGTTTTCCGCCTCACCGGCACTGCCGTTTATTGTCATTACGTCTCCCTCCTAAGCGGGCTTTCGTTGGTCTGCCAGCGAAAACCGGCTCAGACGTTTTGGTCCTCGCGTCATTTTTTCCGGAAGCCGGGCATGCCGCTTTCCGTATCGACGGGGCGCGCCCGGCGCGGCTGCGCGCCGAGCCGGCGGATGAGCCCAAGCGCGATTGCCGTCATGGCCGTAGCCGCCGCGCCCGCCTTCCCCACATGTACGGGTTCGCTCAAAGGGTCCCGCTTTGTAGAGAATCCGGTGATTTTGTATGCGAGCCGTTCGATAACTGCAACTTCCAGGCTGAGGCGGAGATCCCGGATGGCTCCGGAGAGGCGGCCGTCATCCAGGAGGAGGCGGGTTTTATCCGCCAGCTCGCGAATTGCACGCAACAGCTCCGGGCTAGCCTTGTCCGCTGCCAGCGCTTCCACCGTGGTGCCGTGGCGGTGGAGCACGTCCAGCGGGATATACACGCGGTCGAGACGGCGGTAATCGGCGCCGCAGTCCTGAAGGTGGTTATTGACCTGCAACGCGGAGCACAGCGCGTCCGATTGTGTCCACGTATCGTGGCTCTCGCCATGCACGTCCAGCACGAAACGTCCAACCGGGCTGGCGGAATAGCGGCAATAGTGCATCAGGCCGGCCCAGTCGTCATAACGGGTCTTGCTGGCGTCCATGCGGAAGGCAGCCAGCAGGTCTTGTGCATGCTGGGGCGTGAGATTGTATTCAGCGACGGCGTTGCGCAGCGGGATGGCGTCGGCGATGGCGTCGCGGTCGCCCAGCAGCGTCTCCTCGAAGCGGTTGAGGGTGTCGATTTTTTCCTCTTCCGTCAGCGACGGATGGTCGGCCACGTCGTCGGCGGCGCGGGCGAAGCGGTAGAACGCCATGATCGGCGCGCGGTGGCGCGGCGCGATCAGATGCGAGGCGACGGGGAAATTCTCGTCGCGATGGGTCTTTTCGCCGGGCTCGTATACGGTATCTGACATCATTGCATCTCCGCCCGGTTGGCCTGCGCCCGGCCCTTCCACATGCCGCCGCGTCCGCGCGCGTGCTGGTATGCAGAGTCCAAAGTAAACAACATGTATACTCCCGCGATCAGAGGCAAGGCCGCGCCGTACAGCGGCGACAGCCGGTAGAGGCGCAGGATCGGTTGAAACGACAGGGCCATCAGCGCCCAGGTGAGCAATCCGGCGGCCTGTGCACCCTCACTGCCGAAAATCGCATAATATGGCGGCACGGCATAGGTGATTATCATACCGGCAATTGTAAAAATTAGCAGCAGCGGTGAATAGTCCAATTGGTCATAAGCCGAGCGGGCCACCATACGGCGCACGTCCCCGAAGGTCTCATAAGGCCGCAGGCTGTGTACACCGGCCGTCAGCCCCAGCCAGATGGGGCCGATGGCCTTCATCGCCCGGCCCAACGCGCAATCGTCGATGAGCGAGCCGCGAATGCCCTCGATGCCGCCGGCCATCTCCAGCGCCTCGCGCCGCACCAGCATGCAGCCGCCCGCCGCCGCCGCCATGGGGTGGCCGGGGCGGTTCACCCAGCCGAACGGGTAGAGCATCTGGAAGAAAAACACGAAAGCCGGAATTAGCCAGCGCTCGGCGAGGCTGTCGCAGCGCAGTTTGACCATCAGCGAGGTCAGCACCAGCCCCTTGCCTTCGGCGCGGGCAACCAGATTGCGCAGCGTGCCGGGCGAATAGGCGATGTCGGCGTCGGTGAGCAGCAGGTAGCGCGGCGGCTCGGCAGCGCTGGACGCATGGGCGATGCCCTGTTTGACGGCCCACAGCTTGCCGGTCCAGCCTTGCGGCAGCGGCGCGCCGGACAGCACGGTCAGCCGGTGCGCGGCGCTGGCGGCGGTTGCGGTCCAGCGGGCAACATCGGCGGTGCCGTCGGTGCTCTGGTCGTCCACCAGGATGACGTCGAGGCGGCCGGGATAGTCGAGTTTCAGCAGCGAGCCGAGGCACTGGCCGATGACATCGGCCTCGTCGCGGGCGGGGATGACGGCGGTGACGCTGGGCCAGACGGCGGGTGCGGGCGGCACATCGCGGTCATCGCGTTCGCTCGCGCGCCAGAAACCGCCGCGCGCCGACAGCAGATAGAGCCACAGCACCAGAGAGGTGGCGGCGATGGCGAAAGGGACCGTCATCGGCCGCTCCTTGATCGTGTTTAACCAGCGGCGGCCCGCGCCTTCATGGCGTTGCCCGCCAGCGTCTTGCCCAGCGACCACACCGCGCCGGGCACCTTGTGCGCATCGGCGATGACGGCGTCGAACGAGCTCTCGATCCAGTCGCAATCGTCGTCCGACAGCACGTAAGCGGCGGCAGCAGCTTGATGGTATGGCTCGCATGCGCCGGCGACCTGCGTCAGGATCTTGTGGTCCTTGAACAGCGGGATGATGATCATCTGGCAGAACAGCCCGTTGTTGGCCGCCTCGACCGCGCGTCCAGGCCATCTTGAGCCCCATGGACTTGGGCGCGCCGAATTCGACGCCGATCATCAGGCCCTTGCCGCGCACGGTCCTTCACCAGTTCGTACGCGCTCGGTCATGCGCGCGGAAGGCGGCCATCAGCAGCCGCTCGCCCTTCTCGGCGGCGTTCTCGATCAGGTGCTCCTCGTCCATGCACGTCGAGCGTGGCGATGCCCGCCGCCATGGCCATGTCGTTCTTGGAGAAGGTCGAGCCGTGCACCACGGCGCGGTCCATGCGGTTGAACAGCTTGTCGAAAATCCACTTGCGCGTCAGCACCGCGCCGACCGGGATGTGCCCGCCCGACAGCGCCTTGGCGAGCAGCACCATGTCCGGCTCGACGCCCCAATGCTCGACGGCGAGGAAGTTGCCGGTGCGGCCCACGCCGGTCTGGATCTCGTCGGCGACGAACAGCGTGCCGTATTTGCGGCACAGCTCCAGCGACGCCCGGAGGTAGCCGTCGTCGGGGATGTTGACGCCCTTGCCCTGGATGGGCTCGACGAAGAAGGCGGCGATTTGCCGGGATCTTCAGCGCGTCTTCCAGCGCGTTCAGATCGTTGAACGGCACCTCCGCGGCATTCCGGCAAGAAGCGGCTCGAAGCCGTCGCGGAAGATGGCGTCGCCGTTCATGGACAGCGAGCCGAAGGTCAGGCCGTGGAAGGAGTGGTCGCAATGAGCGAGGCCCGGGCGGCCGGTGGCGGCGCGGGCGAATTTGATGGCGGCTTCCACCGCTCTCGGTGCCGGAATTGGCGAAGAACGCCTTTTCGAGATGCGGCACGCGCGCCAGCAGGCGCTCGGCCAGCACGCCGGCCAGCGGCGACACGTCCATCTGCACGAGATTGGGAAGTTCGGCGTCGAGCACCTGCCCCAGCGCGTCGCGGATGCGCGGATGGTTGCGGCCCGAGCGCGAACACGCCCCAGCCGCTCAGCAGGTCGAGATATTTCGCGCCCGTCCGGTCGAACAGATATTGCACCCGTACCGCGCACGAAGCCGACATCGTAGCCGATGGTCTGCAGCATGCGCACCATTTGTTCGTTCAGATGACGTGTATGCAAATCATAACGCCCGGCTTCAGCTCCGGCGAACAGCGCTCCGATGTCGAAACTCACAGTCTCATTTCCTCCAATTCGCGGCGTACCCTGGCTTCCTTCCGCTTGACCGCCGGCTTGGCGTCCTCACGCGGCTTGCCCATCAGCAAGGGCTGGAAAAATACAGCCGCCATCATAGTGCATGCAAGCGATAACGCCAGCAGCTTGCCCATGCTCGACGTGCCTGGGTGGTTCGACAGCCACAGGCTGCCGAAGGCCACCGCCGTGGTCGCCGCGCTGGACATCACCGCGCGCGTCAGCGGCGATTGCAGCAACGCCGTTTGTCCCTCGCGCCACGCCATGATGTAATAAATCTTGAAGGCGACGCCGACGCCGAGCAGCAGCGGCAATGCGATAATGTTGGCGAAATTCAACGGAAAATCCAATAGTACGCATATTTCCAGCGTGACGACGCCTGCCATCAGCAGCGGCACCAGCGTCAATATCACATCGGTGAAGCGCTTCAAGGTCACCCACAACAACAGGGTTATCGTCACCAGCGCCCAGAAGCCGGCCTGGATGAAGGCGTGTACCACCGTGGCGCCGGCTTCCTGGATGCCCACGGGCTCGCCGATGGCGGTGGGCTCCACTGCCAGCACGGCCTGGGCGAAGCGCCGCAGAACCTCGTTATCGCTGGGATCGCCCTTGGGCGCCACGGACACGCGCAGCCGCCCGTCTGGAGTTCTGCCAGTCCTTCACCAGATCGTCCGGCAGCGTCGCCAGCGTCACCAGTTCGGGGTTGAGGTTCTGGCGGAGATTTTCCAGCGTGATCTTCAGCGGCGGCACCAGCGCGGCTTCGGCGGCCTCACGGGTGGCCTGATCGGCGATTTGCAGTTGCGACAGCAGCGCCGCCAGACGCCTCGCGGCCACGGCCCCCGCGCCCTGCCTGTCACCGGCGGCGGCATTCAGCGCGCGCGCGGTGGCACCGATGGCGGTCACGGTTTCGGCGTCGGTTGGAGCCGGTTTGATGCCGGGCGGGTTCAGGTATGGATTGAGCGCGGCGGCGGTGCCTTTGATTTCCGCGAGCTTCTCCTCCTGGCCGGTGGGCACGAAGCTCGACAGCGACAGCGTCTGCGACACGACGGGCAACTGCGCCAGCCGCTGGGCCATGGCGTCGGCCTGTGTCTGGGACGGAGCCAGAATTTCGATGGTGCTGCCGTTGGTTTCCGGGTCTTTCTTCAGGTCCAGCAGCGTCGAAACCGATTCAACGTTCGGATTGCGCAGGTTGAGCGGGTTGAAGTCGAAGCGCAGGTGATAGAGCAGCGGCAGGCCGGCCGCGATGGTGAAGAACGTCAGACCGATGACGGCCATGCGGTTGCGCTCCAGGAAGTCGTCCACCGGCGCCAGCCAGGCATAACCCAGCGGATGGCGTTCGGCGGGCGGGTCCAGCAGCCGCAGCAGGGCCGGCAGCACGGTGATGCTGGTGAAAAAGGCGATCAGCATGCCCGCGCCGGCGATCAGGCCCAGTTCGGACAGGCCGGCATAATCGGTCGGGATGAACGAGAAGAAGCCCAGGGCCGTGGCCACCGCCGCCAGCGCCAGCCGTCCGCCCGAATTGCCCGCGGCGTTCTTGAGCGCGGCGAACAGGTTGTCGAGCCCTGCCCGGCCGTTTTTTTGGGCCATGCCGGGCGTGCTGTCGAGTTCGAAACGTTCCGCGCGGTAACTGACGCTGAACTGTAACCCGAAATCGACGCCGATGCCGACGAACAGCACGAAGAACGCCACCGAGATCAGGTTGAAGGCGCCCACCATGGCGAGCCCCAGCGCCGCCGTGACCGCAAGGCCGGCAATCAGCGCCATGAACACCGCGAAGATGATGCGCGCCGACCGCAGCGCGTACCAGAGGATGCCCAGCACCGCCAGAATCGTGACGATGCTGTTGATTTCCATGCCTTCCTTCAGCGTGGCGAATTCCTCGTCGGAGATGGCCACGGTGCCGGTGAGGCGGACGCGCACGCCATATTCGGCGAATTTCAGATCGGCGGCCGCCTTACGGATGGCGGCGGAAGCCTCGGCGCCGGGTTCCAGGGCGCTGAAGTCCAGCACCGGCTGCACCTCGACGAAACGGCGCAGCTCGCTATGCGTCGCGGCCTTGCCGCCCATCAGCGCGCGCCAGGAAAAATTCGTCGGATGTTTGCGCAGGACGCTGTCCACCGCGTCGGCCATGGAGCTGAACGGCCGTTCCAGCGTGTTGATGCTCATGCGCCGGAGCTGAATGCCCTTGAGGCTGGCGGACACCGAGTCCATGGCGCCGCGCAGACTCGGATCGGCCGCCATGGGACCGAGTAGCGCCGCCGAGCCCGACAGCTCGCGCAACGTGCTGCTCACGTCGGCGGGGGACATGAACAGCAGGCCGTTGCGGCGGAAGAACGTTCCGCTGCCCGGTTCGCGCACAGTGCGGAACAGCTCCGGCTGCTGCTTCAGGCGGGCCTCAAGGTCTCTCGCCGCGACTTCGGCGCGCTCGGGCGTGGGCGCATCAATGACCGCAAGAATGGTGGAGCTGCGATGCGGGAACGCCTTGTCATAGGCGATCTCCTGCTGCCGCCAGGGGAGCTTTGCGGAGATGAGGTCGTTGATATCGGTGTTGATGCGGAAATGACCGATAGCGTAATAGCCCGCAAGGGCCGTCAGCACGGCCGCAGCCAGCAGCACTGTCCACGGGCGGCGCGCACTGAAACTCACGACGCGAATGATTGTCTTCAGCATTTCCTATGGCCACAAAAATTAAAAGATAGTCACCTGAGTTGACGTAAAGATAAGTCCGCGCCGCGGGCCAGTTCTTGACGGCTGGGCTTCCAGCCCGGATGGTTCAACTCGTCCATCCGGGCTGGAACCCCAGTCGCAGCGGTGCTTTTTTAAGCAATATTAAAGCCAAAGACAATCCCGAAGGCTGTGATGGCCATTTGGGCCTGTTTGGAAACGGTTCATATAGTGAATGAAATCGATACATCCAGACCGCTGCCAGGCCAGCGAACGGATGCCGGCGGGAACATCGTTGCGAACGATGGCGGACGTAAGATCGGCGGCGTTCACGTTCGCGTGAGAAGCGCCGCCGGGAAAACACGCCTATGCCACGTCGCGCCGGCGCTCGTCCTCCGCCGCGTGCCGGCTCAGCGCCGCAGACAGCTTGTCCAGCAATCTCAAGACTTCATGGCTGGCAGCGTTAAGCTCACCCAGCGCATTCATCGCCGCCGCCGCATCGCCACGCTCGCGCGCCGCAAGGGCAGCCTTGCCGGCGGCATGAACCTGGCCATGAGGCGCCACCAGGGCGGCATATTCCGGCATCCCCGTGATAGCCGCATCGCTGACGGTGTCATACCACTTGCCGAACCGGCAACCGTGATGGTCCGGGGCATCCTTCGCCGCCCATGTGCCATGCCCGGATACAGCATCGACGACGCGCTTCTTGAATAGCACGTGATCGATCTTGGCCATCTCGCATAGCGAACGCGGATCGCTCTCCCGGAACCATTCCTGGGCCTTGGCGGCGAAACGGTCGTTGCTGTCATACAGCTTACGGGACATCTCCCCCAGGCGCCTCTCGTTGTCCGACGCCGTACTGGCCACGTGGTCTATGTTCTTCGACACCGCGCCGGCCGCTTCCTTCTGCTGGAGGAGAATTGCGGAAATCTCCTGCATGGTCTGGCTGACATGTCCCACCTGACCGGCAATGCTCTCCATGGTGGCGGACGCTTCGCCGATGGCCCCCTGCCCTTCCCCCACAGCGCGTTTCGACTGCTCCATGGCGCTCAGGATCTGCCCATGCCGGCGCGCAGATGGGCGATGCGCTGGGTGATATCCTCGGTCGCGCCGGAGGTTTGGTTCGCCAGATGCTTGACCTCGGAAGCGACCACGGCGAAACCGCGTCCCGCTTCCCCCGCGCGGGCCGCTTCGATGGTGGCGTTGAGTGCGAGAAGATTGGTCTGCGACGCGATGCCTTCGATGACGTTCAGGATCTGGCCTATCTGCTCGGAGGCTTGCGACAGCTCGTCCACGCTTTTGGCCGTCTCCTCCACCACCTTGACGATATTCCCCATCGCCGCTGTCACCTTGCCGACGGCGGAACGGCCTGTCTCGACGGTATGGCCGGTAGCCCCCGCATCGCCGGCCGCGTTCTCGCTGTTCTGGGCGATCTGCTGCACCGACGTGGCCATTTCGATGGAGGCGGCGGCAATCGTCTGGGCGCTGGATGTAACTTCGCGGGTGCTGGCATCCAGGAGAGCGAGATCGACCGTGATGTCGTTGACGCTGGCGATCATCTCCGCTGCGGCTTTCAGGCTGTTCAGCTCCTGCTCACGGCTGGTGCGCAGGTCGGCGGCGGTCTGTTTCTGCGTGTTCCGCATGGCCTCGGCTGCGGCGAGTTTGTCCCGGAATACGGCCAGCGTGCGAGCCATGGTGCCCAGCTCATTGCCGCTGCCGGTATGGGGTACGGCGGTCTCCAGGTTCCCGCCGGAGATGTCCTGCATCGCGGCGGTCAGCTCATTGATGGGCCGGGTGATGCGGAAGACGGCGAACAGCGCGACACAAAGGCCCGCCAGCATGCCCGCGCCCAGCACCAGGAACGTGATAGTCCGGGCGGTGGCGTATTCGCTGCTGGCCTCGGCGTAGGCATCGTTGGCGCCGGCACGGGCGATTTCCAGAGCCTTGCGCATGCCGTCGCGCATGGCGTCGGATGCGGGTTTCAGATCGCCATCCAGGACTTTGATCGCCTCGTCGGCTTTGCGTTCGCGCGACAGGGCGACCAGCTTCTCATGCAGTTTCCAGAATTCCTGCGCGACCTCGACAGTCTTGGCGTATGCGGCTTTTTCGGCATCGGAGCGCGGCATCGCCTCGTAGATCTTGCGGTCCTGCTCGAATTTCCGGGTGATGTCCGCCATCTGGACCTCGACGCGCGCCTTGGCGGCGTCGTCCTGTTTCAGAATGTGGCGAGCCTGCCGGACACGAAGCTGGATGACATCGAAGGCGAGTTCCTGAAGGATGTCGATGCGCGGCAGCCAGCTTGTGGCTTCGTCGTTGACACGGGCATTCAGATCGGCGCTGGTCTGGATAGAGAGCCAGCCCTGCCCGGCCAACGCGGCCGCCAGCAGCCCCACGGCGCCGATCAGCGACGCTTTGAGAGAAAATCCTGCACGCGCACTCATCGCACCATCCAGTTTACATTGGGACATTTCGCCCTGCCGGTTCCGGTAGGCGGACACTTGACACAGGGATGCTGCTGGAGGTTGTATTCCGCACTCGTAAACAAGCGGTAAGTGTGTGTGCAAAAAAAACTACGGGAGATCGCGCAGGAAGCGGGCGATCTTCCTGGCGGCGGTCTCCGGGACGGTCTGGAGCAGGAAATGCGGCGCGGCGATGGTGGCAATGCGCATTTTCGGCTGTAGCATGGTCATCAGACGCGAAGCGGCGCGCGGCACGGCCCAATCCTCGCTGGCCCGCAGGTAAAGCAGCGGCAGCTCCAGTTGCGAGAACTCCGGCATGACGTCCACGTCCAGGATGGCCTCCAGCCGTGCGTCGATCACCTCGGGCGGCATGCTGGCCATGGCCTCCTTCAGTAGCTGGACGAGACGCGGCGTGGAGTAGGCGCCGAGCAGCAGGTGGTCCAGCAGCCAGACGGGCGGGCGCCGGTAGGGCATCAGGCTGAGCACCCTGGCGATGGGGGCGAGCCACGGGCGCGGATTGCGCAGGAACGAGCAGCACAGCACCAGGCCGCGCAAGGCCGGCGGCGGCGAGGCGGCGATGCGCACGGCGATGGGGCCGGAGAACGACTCGCCCAGCAGCACGAACGGCTCGTCACGCGGCAGGCGGGCGCGGGCGATGAACTCCAGCTCGGCATAGCCCAGCGGCTCGTCCGGCGGGTAGTCCACCACGATGGTGCGCTGTGCCGGGCCGAGGGCGTCAACGAAGCTCGTAAGGAACCGGCCCGTGCCGTCCATGCCGGGGAGGAGAACCAGCACGGGCGCGCCGCTCCGGGGTTGTGCGTCGCTGTCCATGGCTTCCCTCCTTATCGCGACAGCTCGCGCATGGCCGCGTCGATCCCCTCCAGCGTCAGCGGGAACATGCGGCCGGCGAAAATCTGCCGGATCATGCCCACCGACGGCGTGTACTGCCAATGCTCCTCCGGCAGCGGGTTGAGCCAGACGGCGTGGCGGTAAATCGCCGTCATTCGCTCCAGCCACACCTGCCCGGCCTCCTCGTTCCAGTGCTCCACCGAGCCGCCCGGCTGGACGATCTCATACGGGCTCATGGCCGCATCACCGACAAAAATCGCTTTGTAATCCGCCGGATAGGTGTGCATCACATCCCATGTCGGCACGTTATCGCTGAGCCGCCCGGCATTGGCGCGCCAGACGCGCTCGTACAGGCAGTTGTGGAAGTAGAAATGCTCCAGATGCTTGAATTCCGTGCGCACGGCGGAGAACAGCTCCTCCACCAGCTTGATATGCCAGTCCATGGAGCCGCCCACGTCGAAAAACGCCAGCACTTTCACGGTGTTGTGGCGGACCGGCTGGAATTTCAGGTCGAGATAGCCGTGATGGGCGGTGGAGTGGATGGTGCCGTCGAGATCCAGCTCCTCCTCGCTGCCGGCGCGGGCGAACTGGCGCAGGCGGCGCAGCGCCACCTTGATGTTGCGCGTGCCCAGCTCCACCGTGCCGTCGAGGTCGCGGAATTCGCGCTTGTCCCACACCTTCACGGCGCGGAAATTGCGGTTGCCGTCCTGTCCGATGCGCACGCCGGCCGGATTGTAGCCGTAAGCGCCGTAGGGCGAAGTGCCGCCGGTGCCGATCCATTTGCCGCCGCCTTCGTGCCGCCCCTTCTGCTCCTCCAGGCGCCGGCGCAACTCCTCCATGATCTTTTCCCAGCCGCCCAGCGCTTCGATCTGCGCCTTTTCCTCGTCGGTGAGGAACCGCTCGTTGAGCAGCTTCAGCCATTCCTCAGGGATCTCCGCCTCCGCCGCCTCCTCCAGCAGCTCCAGGCCCTTGAAAACATGGCCGAAAACGCGGTCGAACTTGTCGAGATGCCGCTCGTCCTTCACCAGCGCGGCGCGGGCCAGGAAATAGAAATCCTCGACGCGCCCGGCGGCGAGACCGGCGTCCATGGCCTCCATCAGCAGCAGATATTCCTTGAGCGTCACGGGGACATGGGCGCGGCGCAGCTCGTGGAAGAAATTGACGAACATGGGGTTAGCCCCGCCGCTTCAGCTTCGCGCCCTTGGCCGGCTTGCCGGTGCTGGGAGCGGGAGACGGCCGGTCCAGCACATCGCTGCCGGCGTCCACGGCGGACAATTTCGCGCTGAGCGTGCCCGTGGTGGAACGGCTGCGTGATGACTGGCAGCGTCTCCACTGGCGTAGGCGGCCCCGCATCTCCCTGCCGCCGATCGCCGCTACGGCCAGCCTTTTCACCCGGCTCCGCGCCGCGTTTCCCGGACGCTTCCGGCTGCTGCGGCATCGGCCCCAGACGCAGCACGCGGTACAGCACATCGAAGCCCGCGCCCGCCATCTCGCCCGCCTTTTTCGCCACCGGCTCGATGCGCTGGACATCGAAGCCTTGCCCGCCGCTGTCGGATGCAATGGCGGAGGCCGGCGGCCGCTCACCCGGCACGCGCGGCGGCTCCACCCTGCTGAGGTGCTCCTGCAACCCCTGCAAACCGGCGATGAGATGCGCCAGCACCTTCACCAGCAGCACCCGCGACCGGGCAATCACCCCGCGCGACGTTTCCTTCAACTGATCCGAACGCTTCTCCAGCTCCAATCGCGCGATGAACTGCCGGCCCCGCTCCGTCACCACCGGCGCGCGCCGCAGCACCTCCTCGTACTTCGCCTGGAGATCGTAAGCCTTGCTCAGGAATGCGTAATGCGCCGACACCCGCTCGCGCCCGGTTTGCGCCAGCGTCGTGGCCCGTTCCAGCGACGTGGACAGCCGCCCCGGCAGCTCCTCGCGCATGCGCCAGAACTGCCGCGAACATTCGCTGAGCGCCCCCGCCACGGTTTCGGACGAGCGCACCGTCCGCGCCGCCGCCCGCACCTGCCCGGCCGCCTCCATCACCTGCGCACGGAAGCCGCGTGCATAGGCCGGCGCCGCACGGACGAAGCCAACCGGATAGGCCACGGCCTCGCGCGGCGTGGGCAGCCGCTCCTGCTCGCCCGCCGCGCGGATATCGTCCTCCACATCGCGGGCAAACTGTACGGCATCGGCGCGCGCCATGGACAGGCGCAGATCGATGAGGTCGTCGTGCGCAGATTTGAACAGCAGCTCGGCTGCCTCGCGGTAGAAGCGCTCGAAACTCCCGGCTTCGGCGAAGGCGCCGCCCAGCGTCTTCAGATCCTCCGCCAGCACGATTTCCGACGCGGCCCAGAGATCGCGGCGTATGTGCAGGATCTCCGCCAGCGGCGGGCACTCCGCAATGCCGAGGCGGCGGCGGACGGGCTGCTGGTGCGCCTTCACGTTATCGAAAAACGCGCCCTGGTCCTGGATGCGCCGCAGAAGCGCGACGGTGGCCTGCCGCGTGGCGTCCTGATCGCCGGCGGGATGACTGGCGGCGGGCGTGCGGATCGTGTCGAAAATGCTCTGCGCTTCCTCGGCCAGTTCGCACATGCGCGCCACATCGGCGCTCAGACGCCCGCGCCGGCGCCGCGCAATCTGCCGGCCGGCCAGCCAAAGGCCCACGCTGACCAGCAGCCACAGCGCGATGATGCCGGCGAATGATACGAAATCCTGCATGCCGCCTCCGATTCTTTCACTCTAATCGGATTCCGGCGGGCACTCCAGGCCCCGTGGACTCAGCCGTTCACTCGGCGGCGTTCTGCATAAGCACGGACACCTTTTCGTCCGGCGCGCCGAAATGCGAGAAGTAGCGGCTGTCGATCAGCTCGACCGGCATGATGATCATCACGTCCGTGGTGCCGAACTGCTTGTCCACCACCGCGCCATCGCCCACGAAGGCGCCGAGCCTGAGATAGCCCTTGATCAGCGGCGGAAGCACCTTCAGCGCCGCCTTGGCGTTGATATCGGCGGCCGGCATCATGTTCATGTCCACATGCTGCCCGGTGTGCGCCTTGACGCGCCATTCCTCCGGCGCGCGGGCATGGTGGTGCAGGAAGCTCAGGGCCAGCGCATGCTCCTTGGGGTCGATGCCGGGGAAGCTGGCGCAGCCCAGCATGACGTCCACCCGGTGCTCGCGCACATAGGCCCAGACGCCGTGCCACAGCAGCTCGACGGTGCGGCGGTTGCGGTAGGGCTTCAGCACGCAGGAGCGGCCCAGTTCGAGAAACGTGTATTTCTCGCGCTTGGCGGCGATCAGCGGCGCGATGTCGTATTCGCCCTGGGTGTAGAAGCCGTCATGGCGCTCGGCCACGTCCTGGCGCAGCACACGGTAAGTGCCCACCACGCGCGCGCGCGGCAGCCACCCCTTGCCCTTGCCGGGCAGCGGGCTTTTGTCGATGACCAGCAGATGATCGCAAAGGGCATCGTATTTGTCCTCGTCGCGGCGGCTCAGCTTGGCCTTGATGCCGGGAACGGCGGCCATTTCCTCATAGAACACGCGGTAACGCAGCTTCTGCGCCTTGCGCAGATCGCCCCGGCTGCGGGCCAGCCGCACTTCCAGATTGCCGAGCGTGCCATAAATCTTATACGGCCGGCCATAGGCGACGAAGGGCAGCCCCGGCAGCTTGCGCTTGCCCATGGGGAACTTCTTACCGAGGCGGAGGAGATTGCTCGACATGCGCGCCAAATGGCGGGGAGCATTGAAACGGCTGACGATCCGGCCAGGACTGAGCACTATGACGACCCTTGCGCTACGGATGCGGGGAGGTACGATCGGCGCCTCACTGCCTCCTCGGGCTACTGATGAAGTTTAGAGCCGATGCCGCAAGTTTGAGCAAGCGTAATCGGATTCGTTCAGTCTTAGCCGGCGGATGCGGCAGTGAGATGACAGAAAATGCCGCAGGGACGCCACGTTTGTTTGCGGCATCATGATTCCACGACTTCCGGTTGCCCCGATGGCGGTTTGTCCAATTTTGGCACATCCGGCGGCGGCCGCAGGAAAAACCGGAACCTGCGCCCGGCAATGCTTTGTGTCTTGCCGCCCGCCGCCGTTTCACCTGGCAGCTCCACCGTCAGCCGTGCGCCGCCCATGGGCGAGACGCCAATGGCGATGCTGCCCTGATGGCCGTCCACGATCTGCTTGGCGATGGCCAGCCCCAGGCCGGTGCCGCCGGTTTCGCGATTGCGCGACGCCTCCACGCGGTAGAACGGCGCGAACACCGCCTCGCGATGTTCCTCCGCGATGCCGGGGCCGTCGTCGTCCACGGTCAGCGTCACGCCGGCAGCCGTGGCCCGCACCGTCACCACGCATCTGCTGCCGAAGCGCAGCGCGTTATCCATGAGATTGCCGGTCAGGCGGCGCAGGGCGACCGGATCGCCGTAAATCTGCCCGGCGGGCGGCTCCGCGCCGTCGAGGACCACTTCAACGCCATCGCGGTCGGCCGCCTCGCCGCGCACGATATCGGCGGCGGCGAGCATCTCACGGCGTCCCGATACGGCCATGCCCCGCGCCACGGCCAGGGCGTCGTCGATCAGCCGCGCCATGTCGTCGAGATCGCGCTCCGCCTTGGCCCGCTGCGTATCGTCGGCGATGCCCTCCAGGCGCAGGGTCAGGCGCGTCAGAAACGTCTTCAGATCGTGGGAAATGGCCCCCAGCAGCAGCGTGCGGCCCGTCACCAGCTCGGCGATGCGCGCCTGCATGCCGTTCACGGCGCGGATCAGCGCCCGCGTTTCCGGCGCGCCCTCGGGCGTCACCAGCGCGGGTTTCGCCTGCGCCGCGAACTGATCGACGGACGACGCCAGCGCCCGCAACGGCCGCGCCTCCCGCATGATGGCCCTGAGCGCCAGCACCGCAATCAGCGCCCCAGCCGCACCGATCCAGAACCCCGGCGGCAGGCCGAACACGTAGCTGTTCTCGCCCCGCGTCCTGAATTCCGCATAACCGCCGTTCTTCAGCGATACGGCCAGGCGGACGCCACGCGCCGGCCCAGGGAGATTGCCGCTGAGGAGCTGCTGCCAGGTGGACTCGTCCGGCTCGGTCCAGGCGAGGATCTCGTGCTCGCCCACCGCCGGCAGATACTGGTCAATGAACCACTCGACGCCGGGAATACGGCTCGCGCCTGGCACGGGCACGGGGCGCTCGTTCACCAGCGCCACGCTCAGGAAGCTGGTGTTCACCGCCCGCAGGATGCGCGAGCGGTCGTCCGCCGGCAGATGCTCCAGCAATTCCACCACGGCGGCGGCCTGATCCGGCAGGTCGAGCCGGAACTGCGTGCCCGCGTTGCGGTTGCGCAGCACGAAGGCTGTGCCCGTACCGATGGCGAAGGCCGCGAACAGCAGCAGCAGCGCGATGATGAGAAAACGCCCGGTGATGCCCAGCCTGCCGAGCATGTCAGACCTTCGTCACCGGCTGGGACAGCAGATATCCGGCGTTGCGGACGGTCTTGATCAGCGGCGCGCCGTTAATCTCGATCTTCTTGCGCAGGCGGCTCAACTGCACGTCGATGGTGCGGTCGAGGGCGTCGGCGCGGCGGCCGCGCGTCCAGTCCATGAGCTGATCGCGCGACAGCACCCGGCCGGGATGCTGGATGAAACAGGCGAACAGGTCGAATTCGGCGCTGGTGAGGTCGATCGGCCCGGCGGCGGCGCTTTCCACCGTGCGGGCGTCCAGGTTGATGCTCAAATCCTGAAGCTGGAACTTGCGGTGATCGGGCGTCACCGGCTCGGCGCGGCGCAGAATGGCCTTGATGCGGGCCACCAGTTCGCGCGGGTTGAACGGCTTGGGCATGTAATCGTCGGCGCCGATCTCCAGGCCGATGATGCGGTCGATGTCGTCGCTCTTGGCCGTCAGCATCAGCACCGGCACGCGCGACGACGCCCGCAGGCGGCGGCAGATGGACAGGCCATCCTCGCCCGGCAGCATCAGGTCGAGCACGATCAGGTCCGGGTCGCCGTAGGTGGAGCGGAAGCGGTCCAGCGCCGTGCCGCTATCGCCGGTGTCCGCGCGGAAGCCGTTGCGTTGCAGATAGTCCTGCAGCAGCGTGCGGATTTCGCGGTCGTCCTCGATGATGAGTATGCGGGGGCGGTCCTTCATGGGGCCAGCTTTAGCAATGGGTTTGGGCCAAGTGTAGGGGAATTTGCCCTGGTTACAAATTGTAACTTACGCGGCCCTCTCCGGCAAAACCCCCGCAACGAACGGCAGGCATTGTCCGCCTGACATGATCCCGCGGAGTTTTCCCTCCCCCTGTTCCGCGAGGATCATGGCCTGCCGCCATACCGCATCGCAATTTCACGGAGAATGAATACCATGCTCACCCGTTTTTTCCCGCTGGCGCTGCTCGTCTTTATTGCATTCGCCGGCAGCGCTTTCGCGCAGGCCATTCCGAAACCGCCGCTCGCCGCGCCGGCGCTGGTGCACGAAGTCTCGGCCGCCCGCGAAGCCTGCCGTCCCGACGCGCGCCGGCTGATGCCGCTTCGTATTGCCCGGCGGCGGACGCATCGTGCGCTGCCTCGGCGCGCAGATAGATGTGCTCAGCCCCGGCTGTTACGACGCCATGGCCAGCTTGCGGGAAGCGATCCACGTTTGCCGTGGCGACGCGGTGCGGCTGTGCCCCGGCGTGGTTCCCGGCGGCGGCCGCATCATCGCCTGCCTTGACGATCAAATGCCGGCGGTGAGCCCGCATTGCCGCGCGTCGCTGAGGCAGGCGCAACAAATCTGGTCCGATTGAGCGCATTGCCTTGTTCCGCCGCGCCGTCCACCCGTTGCGGCGCGGCGGAACATCCAAGACTTGAGATAAGCAATAGCGCTCGCAATTCCAGCGGGCGCGTTTTGTATTTCAAACCAACGGCATCAATATCCGAGAAGTTGAAAGTTTAGTTACAAAACGCAACTTTCAACATGAAAACTGCAATGCACATGCAAACAATGTTCAATAATATCGACCAGCGTCGCCGAGGTTCCGGCGAAGAACCTAAGCTCAAGGAGTTTGACGCATGATCAATTTGAAATCCGTGATGATCGCCGCCGCAGTCATCATCGCCAGCGCTTCCATTGCCGAGGCGGGAAACTGGAGCAGATCCGGCAGCGCCACCGGCCCGCGCGGCGGCACATGGACCTCGCAATCGCATGGAAGCTGCGCCAACGGCGCGTGCACCTCGTCGCGCACTGTCACCGGCCCGCATGGCGGAACCTATACGCGCGACAGCAGCACCACATGCGGCGGCGGCTCCTGCACCCGCGATTACACCATCACCGGACCGCGCGGCGGCACGGTTTCCGGCACCAGAACCTGGTCGCGGCCGTAAGGTCACCCCCCCGGCTGACCCCGGCACAGCGGGGCTGCGGCTTCACGGCCGCAGCCTTTTTCCTGTGCGCGGCGCAGCTTTTCTGGCTATAGGAGGTACTCAAGGGCCATGGCGGGCGGAGTGTGCCGCCGATGCAAATTCCCATATGATGGGAGGCGAGGTTACGCCATGGAGACCGGTGGGATGTAATGGGAATGCGCGCAAGAGCCCGGCGGGGAATGGAGTGGAAGTTTTCCTGCTGCCGTCAAGCAGCATTGCTGACGCTCGCGGCGGCTCTCGCGTTGTTCACGGCAACGGCGGTATTGGCGCAGCCAGACACCTATCCCCCGATGACGGACGGGCAAGCCGGCGCATTGGCGCTGCGCAACGCCTGTAAGAGCGACATTCAGCGGTTTTGCGCCAGGGAACTGGCTCCGGGCGGCCGTATCCTCGACTGCCTGCGCTCCCATGGCGATGCCATCAGCCCGGTTTGCCGCGAGACAGCCGGAGCGCTGAGGGCCGGCGGTGCATCCGGTCTCGACGTGCCGCCCGGCGCCGGCGGTCCGCCGCCTCCCTCTGGCCGCAACATGCCGCCGCCCGGCCGCGACATGCCGCCATGGGCCGCGATGCTGGCCGCGCGCGATGCGTGCATGATGGATGCGCAGAGATTTTGCTCGGATGTGGTGCCGGGCGGCGGGCGTATCATCCGCTGCCTGATGGCTCAGCGGGACGCGGTCAGCCGGCATTGCCGCGATGCGATGGCCGCGGCGCGCGACGCGCTGGGGTATTGAGGGGGAGCGGGTGCCTGCCCGGCATACGGAGCGGTTATTTCCGGCTCATTTGAATTGAGTATGGGGTGCAGAGATTACCGTGAGCCCCGCCGCACATAAGCATGCCGCCGTGCTCGGACGCGTCAAGGACAAGCCCTCCGGGCGCGCTAAGAAGCGCGTCCTTGACCCGTCCTGCGCGCGGCGGCATTGGGCTTGTGCATGGCCGGGACGAAGGAATGGCACACCGGCCGAACAAAGGAATGCTCACTGCTTACAGTATGATGGCACAGACAGTGCGAAACGGCCGGCGTACCCGCTTACATCGTCGATGCATTCTCCGCCGCTTCGGCGCACGGGTATCCGTTCTCTTGCCCGCCGGCATTGAGCGACTCGCGCGTAAAACTCTCCACGTAATCCAGTAGCTTATCGCTGGCCTTGGCGGCGGCGTGCGGGTCGTGCTTGCCGGCCAACTCGGCGAGATCGGCATGAAGCTTGGCGCAGCGCGGCAGATCGAGCACTTCGCGGTAATGCATGTACCAGAAGCGGCGCGACAGTCCCTGCATCAGGCCCATGGTGCGGCGGGCGAAATCGTTGCGGCAGGTGTGGCCGATAAGCTCGTGGAGCCGGTGGTCGAGGCGGATGAATTCCAACTGGTCGTTGCTGGCGGCGGTGGCACGCATGGCGGCGCCGATTTCCAGCAATTCGCGCGCCTCGTTGGGCCGGCACCGTTCAGCCGCGAGCCGCGCCATCAGCCGTTCCACTTCGCGCCGCACGCGCAGAAGTTCCATTTGATTCTTGACGTTGATCTCGGAAACGATCACGCCGCGCCGGGGCAGGATGGAGACCAGCCCCTCGCGCGCCAGTTGTTGCAGTGCTTCGCGCACGGGCGTGCGGCCGATGCCTAGCTGCTTGGCGAGCCCGGCTTCGGAAAGTACCTGTCCTGGTGTCAGCTGCAAAGTAACAATGAGTTCTTCCAGGACCTCATACGCCTTACCGGCGAGGCTTGCCTCATCGACGGCGGAAAGAATATTCTGAGTACTGGCGATAGCCATTTCGCTAACATAAACCGTTTTAAGAGAGGGATGGAAATTCCAGCCTGAGGCATGGAGCGCAACCGCAACCTCCTGCAAATTCCGGCGAAATGCAACGCGCGTGTCGCCGCACCAGCAGCCTTGATGACAAGATGCCGGCGGTGTTAGCCTTGGCCCGGCGATGCATTGGCGCCGGTAATGCCTGGGGTAATGCTTCCCTGTTATGCCGCTGGCATGGGGAATGAACACCGGACAACTGTGACACAATGTCCGCGCTGATCCGGCAGAACTTCCGGGAATTGTGCACAACAGCCGTATCAGATGGAGACACTTTTGCTCGCTTTGAGGACATTATGATCGCCACCGGCTTGTTCGCGGCACTGTTCGTTGCCTGTGTGGCCTACGCCGCCATATCGGATTTGGGCGGCCTGCACATCCCCAACGCGATTTCCCTCGTTCTCGGCGCCGCGTTCCTGATCTACGCGCCGCTGTTCAGCCGGGACATCGCCATCGGCGCGCATCTGCTGGTGGCGCTGGCGATGTTCGTGCTGCTGCTGGTGCTGTTCAAGATCAACTGGATGGGCGGCGGCGACGTGAAGCTGATGACGGCGATTCTCTTGTGGATGGGGCCGCCGCTGGCGTTGAAATTTCTGCTGGTGATGGCGCTGTGGGGCGGCGTGTTCGCGCTGGCGCTGCTGATCCTGCAAAAGCTGTTCCGCGCCTACCCCAGCTTCGAGGCGCGTTTTCCGGTTCCCGTGGTGGCGGCGTGGGCGCGGCGGGGCATCATGCCTTACGGCGTGGCTATCGCGGTGGCGGCGCTGGCGCTCACACCGGCGGTTTTCCGGCTGTAGGACTTGAAGCCGGGCGTAATTTCGTTACAACTGCCGCAAACGATGCAGCGCGTTGAAGATTGGAAAAGCCATGCAGAAATTCACCACCCTGACCGGCGTCGCGGCGCCGCTGCCGATGATCAACATCGACACCGACATGATCATTCCCAAGCAGTTCCTTAAAACCATCGCGCGCACTGGCCTCGGCAAGAGCCTGTTCTACGAAATGCGCTTCGATCAGGCGGGCAACGAGAACCCGGATTTCGTGCTGAACAAGCCTGCCTACCGCAAGGCGCAAATCCTCATCGCCGGCGACAATTTCGGCTGCGGCTCCTCGCGCGAGCATGCGCCGTGGGCGATTATGGATTTCGGCATCCGCTGCGTGGTGGCGCCGTCCTTCGCCGACATTTTCTATAATAACTGCTTCAAGAACGGCATCCTGCCCATCGCACTGCCGCAGAGCGAAATCGACAAGCTGCTGGATGACGCCTCGCGCGGCGCCAACGCCACGATCACAGTGGACCTGGACGCGCAGGAGATCCGCGGGCCGGACGGCGGCGTCATCAAGTTCGACGTTGATCCGTTCCGCAAGAAGTGCTTGCAGGAAGGGCTGGATGACGTCGGGCTGACGCTGGAAAAGGGCGACAAAATCGACGCTTATGAGAAGACGGCGGCGGTGGCTCGCGCCTGGCTTTGACGGCTCACGGCCGGACGCGCGGCATCGCGGCCACGGCTGATGCGCGGACGCCACAGACGTGAAAGTGATTCGCGTTATTCACATGCTTCTTCCGGCGGAGGGTTGCGGCGGTTGTTCCGCAACGCTACCAAAAGGGAAAGAGAGTTGCGCACCCTGGCAGTACCGGGGATGCGGCGGTGTGATTGCGGGAAACGTAAAGCTTCATGGCTACATATAATCTGCTCCTGGTCGCCGGCGACGGCATCGGCCCCGAGGTAATGGGCGAGGTCAAGCGTGTCGCGGCGTGGTTCAATGCGCGCGGCATTGCCACTTTCAACATGGAAGAGGACCTCGTGGGCGGCTGCGCTTACGACGCCCATGGCGAGGCGATTTCCGATGCGGCCATGGCGCGGGCCATGGCGGCGGACGCCGTGATGCTGGGCGCGGTCGGCGGTCCCAAATGGGATGGCGTCCCTTACAGCAAGCGCCCCGAAGCCGGCCTGCTGCGTCTGCGCAAGGACATGGCGCTGTTCGCCAATCTGCGCCCCGCCATCTGCTATCCCGCGCTCGCCGACGCCTCGAGCCTGAAGCGCGAGCTGGTCGAGGGCCTCGACCTGATGTTCGTGCGCGAGCTGACCGGCGGCGTCTATTTCGGCGAGCCGAAGGAAATCGTCACGCTGGAGAACGGCGAGAAGCGCGCTGTGGACACCCAGATCTACTACCACACACGAAATCGAGCGCATCGCACGCGTCGCCTTCGATCTGGCCGGCAAACGCGGCCGCCGCGTCGCCTCCGCCGACAAGCGCAACGTCATGAAAACCGGCGTGCTGTGGAACGAGGTGGTCACGCGTGTCCACCGCGAGGAGTTCCCGGACATCGAGCTGAGCCACATCCTGGCCGACAACTGCGCCATGCAGCTCGTGCGCACGCCCAAGCAATTCGACGTGATCGTCACCGACAATCTGTTCGGCGACGTGCTGTCGGACGCCGCCGCCATGCTCACCGGCTCGCTCGGCATGCTGCCATCCGCCTCGCTCGGCGCGCCCGATGCGGCCGGCCGCCGCCCCGCGCTTTATGAGCCCGTTCATGGCAGTGCGCCGGATATCGCCGGCAAAGGCATCGCCAACCCCATCGCCACCATCGCCAGCTTCGGCATGGCGCTGCGCTACTCCTTCAACATGGGGAAGCAAGCGGACTGGCTCGACGCCGCCATTGCCGCCACGCTTGCAAAACAGCTTCGCACCGCCGACATCATGCAGAATGGCATGACTCAGGTCTCGACAAGCGCCATGGGTGAAGCCATTGTCAGCGAGTTGGAGAAGATCGCCGCATAATTGCTGTTTGGAAGAATGCGCTGGCTGGACGCTGGGGGGCGCGCCGCTACGCTAAACTGATTGGAGAAGCGGGCGATGACGGACCATTTCAGTGTCATCGGTTTCAAAGCCGGTTCCGCGAAGGAACTGGCCGGTTTATTGAGCATGCTGCCGGAAAAAGGCGGCGAACCGAAGCCGTGCGGGCCAGGATTTTACTATCGCTGGCAATCCGACACCGGCTCGGAACTCTGGATTCACATGCAGAAGGACGACGCGCCGCCGCTGGCCGGTGAGCGCGCCGGTACACGCCTCGCCGTCGTGGGCGTGACACCGTTCTACAAGGGCGAGGGCCGCGTGAAAGTGCGCGTCATGCGCCTGCGCCAGCGCCCGTCCGACAACGCCTTCGAAGGCGCCGCCTTCGTCGAGATCGAACCGGGCGAGCAACTGCATCAGTGCACGACCGTGGCACTATTCGACCTCGTGGATTTCGCCTGCGCGGACAACCGCGTGACGCCCTTCATCACCTCCGCGCAGATCACCGCCTTTCCCCACCAGCTCGCCGTGTTCGAGAACGAGGCCGCCTTCCAGGCCAGCCAGGCCAAGGAAGACGTAAAATTCGCGCCGAAATCCTTCTTTGCCAGCGGCCTGTTCACGCCGGTGGACGAGCCGGAGGGCACACCCACCTTTCACGATCCCGACGGCTCCGATTTCCGCGCACCGTCGAAGGCGTATTTCACCGGCATTGTGGAAAAATCCGAACTGCGGCACAATCCCGTCACCAATCAGAATTTCCGCTGGGCGCTGGTGAGCACGCTGGGCGGCACCTTGGATCTGGTCGCCGACGAGAGCAAAATCGGAGCGAACATCGCGCCGGGCATGATCGTACAGGGGGAATTCTGGCTTTGCGGCAGGCTTGATGCCGCCGAAGAGGTATAGCGGCAACCTACGGAGTTTTTTCGGGTCCAGCCGGCGAGGGGGAGTTATGTCGCGTCTGCTGAGTGTCGTCATTGCACTATTTTTCGTGGTCCTGGGCGCAGCCTTCATCGTGCCCACCGTAACATTCGTTTACGAATATCAGGCGCTGAACTGGTTCGACATCGCCGTCTTCTATAGTCACTCCTTCATCTTCTTCGTGACCTTCGGCCTCGTCGGCCTGATCGCCTTCTACCGGCCAACCTGCGTGGCGCTGGAACTTTACTGGCGCCACATCGCCTACGGCCGCCTCACCGTCATCGCCCTGGTCGCCGCCATCGCCGCCGGCACCGTCTTCATCACCGCCGCCTTTCAGGGCGGGTCCGAACGCTCCATCTGGGAAGTGTCGCCGCACATCCTGGCCGCCGACCGTGGCGAGCCGGCGGGATGCCAGGCCGGCAGCGGCGCTGGATGCCAGCGTCAGCCGGTGCTGCGCGCCTTCTCCGAAGTCATCCAGGCCAGCCGCGAGCGCCTCGGCATGTCGCCGTTCGTGCGCGCCTGCAAACCCGATCCGCTCCTGGAAACTCCGCAGGAAATGCAGGCGGAGCGCTATTGCTTCGCCAGCGGCCGCAAATCCAACGCCGCCGATTGCTGCCTCGCTCAAGGCCGGCTGGTCACGGCCGTCAACGCCATGCAGGCCGGCCCCGGCGGTAGCTCGCTGACCCGTGCCGTTCACGCCTACACGCTGCATGCGGGCGTCTGCTTCTTCCTGCTGCTGCTGGCCGTGGGCATCATGCTCGCCCGTAACCGCCAGATGGTGGACGAGAAATTTCCCGGTTGGGGTAAATCCGTCGAGCGCGGCATTCTGATCGGCGCGGTGGCGATGGTGTTCTGGCCGGTGATGAATCAGGCGTTCCTGCAATCGGTCGCAGTGCTTTACGGCCATAGCGGCCACAGCGTTTTCCGGCTGGTGGCGCCGCTGATTACGCTGGTGTTCGGCGGCTGGGCGCTGATGCTGCTGCTGTTTTTCTACCGCAACAAGGAAAAAATGGCCGAGCAGGCGACGAAATACGCAGGCGTGGCCGCCAGCACCATCGCGGTGCTGAAATACAACGATATCGTCAATTATTCGGTGCGCGCCGCCGGATCTGGCGCCACGATGGTCACGATCGGTGCGCTGATCCTCGTCGCCTTCATCGGCATCTTTTCGCTACGGGTGATCCACGCAAAGCAGCCGTTTCCCCTCGGCGCACGCGCGATCGAAGGCGAGCGCTGATCGTTTGAGCGGCTCGCTGCGAAGCTCACGAATACGTGAATTAGGACCGGCTTGATCTGTCGGCCCTTTTTGTGCGCTTAACGGGCCGTGCGACAGTGCACCCGCTGGCGCAGGCTTCGGAAAAGCATCTTGAGATTATCGTCAATCGAACGGCAAACCAAGGCGCGGGCAGAGCGTTCTTCTCCCGCGAGTGGCGCTAGTGGTCTGCGTCAGCTAATTTGCAGGGATATGCCGCCGGAATTTTTCGCTGAGGCGAGGCTGAACGGTGCGGGCTGTATCGGACATACAGTCAAACCGTTCAGGCTTGTCACGGCGGAAAAGAGCAAGGCAGAACCCTGCAAATTAGCTGACGCAGGCCACTAGTACGCCTTATCCGCAGGAAGTCCTGCTGACGCTGGCGGCATACGGGTCAGGATTTCCCGCGAGGGCCTGTTTAGAGTCTTTTGTTTTAGCAGAGTTTTTCCGCCAAACCGGGAAGGCCACTTTGGCGAACTCTGCTTAGTACAGTCCGCTAGGCAAGTCCTGTGAGAGCAAGCGGCATATGGGGCAGGACTTGCCTCGCGGGGCGTACTAGTACAGCCCGCCGGAAGTTCGCCCCCCCTACGCCGCACGCTGGCAAGCGAACTTCCGGCGGATAAGCTGTACTAGCACTTTGAATCTGCTAGTACGCCTTATCCGCTAGGGAAGTCCTGTGAGAGCAAGCCCCATATGGGTCAGGACTTGCCTCGCGGGGCGTACTAGAGCGTTTTCTTGCAACGAAAGCACGCCCAGACGATAGGCCGGCGTCCATTTCCGTCCCCGCGAAGGCGGGATGCTCGTACACCAACCACAGCGACAGGATAGCAGCACGTGCCGCATGGCCCCCGGCGAACCCGGCTGGCAAGGACCAGCAAGATCGTATGGCGGCAGCTCGCGCGGGCCGCATCCGCGCGCCGTCTGCTGACCCGGCATCGCCAGACCCTGGCGGCACTCGCGGCCGGAACGCTTGGCGGCGCCTTGTTCACCGCGCTGAACCTGCCCGCCGCCTGGCTTTCCGGCAGCATGATCGCGGTGGCCGCGCTATCGCTCGCCCGCGTCCGGCTGACCGTGCCCTGGCCTCTGTGCGCCACCGCCTTCGTGCTGCTCGGCATCTCCATGGGCGGCCGCTTCAGCATGGACATGATCGCCGAAATTCCCAAATGGCCGCTCAGCCTGCTGGCGCTCGCACTCTCGGTGCCCGCCATCATCTTCGCCGTCACCGCCTATCTGCGGCATGTCACGGGCTGGGACCGCCCGACGGCCTTTTTCGCCGCCATTCCGGGCGCGCTGTCCTACGTCACGGCGCTGACGCTGGAGAGCAAAGCCGACGCGCGCATGGTGATCCTCGCGCAGATGCTGCGGCTGATGATCCTGATGGCGGTACTGCCGCCGCTGATCGCGGCCAGTCAGGCGGGGGGAATACCGGCCGCCGGCCTGCCCGGCCAGCCGGGGCTGCTGCAAGGCTGGAGTGCGCTGGCGGTGCTGCTGGGCGCGGGCGCGGCGGCGGCCTATATCGCTCAGCGCTGGAGGGTTCCCGGCGGCCTGATGCTGGGCGCCATGACAGCCAGCGCGGCACTGCACCTCGCCGGAATTGCAGGCAGCGGGGCGCAACTGCCGCCGCTGGTTCTCGCTGCTTCCTCCATCGTGCTCGGCGCCTTCATCGGCGCGCGCTTTCAGGGCACGGATCTGAGCATCGTCCGCCCGGCGCTGGGACCATCGTTCGGGGCGTTCCTCATAGGCCTCACCGTGGCGGGACTGTTTGCCGCCGCCGTATCATGGGGGCTGGCGCTGCCGTTCGGACAGGTCATGGTCGCCTTCGCGCCCGGCGGTCTGGAGGCGATGATGATCCTGTCACTGCTGCTGGGGCTCGATCCCGCCTACGTGGGCACGCACCAGTTCGCGCGTTTCGCCGGCATCGCGCTGTTGCTGCCGCTGTTCGCCAGGGGGCATCTCACCAAAAGGGAATAGCGTGCCAGCAGCCCGGCCATATACACAACTGAACGGTTGCATTTCCGCATAGGGATGATATCTTAATGAGCAACCAGGAGGTTGCTTAAATGATTGATCGCATCGTGAAAGTCACCGAACTGAAGGCGCCGGTGGCGCGGGTATGGCGCGCGCTTGCCGACCACAATGAATTTGGCCAATGGTTCCGCGTCAAGCTGGACGGCCCCTTCACACCCGGTGCCGTGTCTACTGGAAAAATGACCTATCCAGGCTACGAAGGTTATCCCTGGCTCGCCGTTGTCGAGCAAATGGAGCACGAGCGTCTGCTGTCCTTCAGATGGACTCACTCCAGCAGTGCGCAGGATGCGGATATCTCCACGGAGCCAACGACGCTGGTCGAGTTCCGCCTGGAGCCGGTATCCGGAGGCACGCGTTTGACCATCACCGAGAGCGGGTTTGAGGCGCTGCCCGATCCGCAGCGGCTTGAGATCCTGCGTGGCAACACCGAAGGCTGGAACATTCAAGCCAGCAACATCGCCGCCCATGTCGCTGCATCCGCATGAGCTGACGGCGGCGGCCGCCGCGCCGGTATTCGCCGCCCTCGGCGATGCGACCCGCCTGTCTCTCCTGTCCCGTCTTTGCGAGGGAGACCCGCAGTCCATTGCTCAGCTTACGCGCGGCACGGGACTGACCCGCCAGGGCGTGAGCAAGCATCTGGCAATTCTGGAGCAAGCCCGTGTCATCACCAGCGAACGCGTAGGGCGGGAATGCCGGTATGCCGTCCGCCCGGCCGCGCTGACCGAAGCCAGCCGCTATCTCGACCGGGCATCCAGGCAATGGGACGATGCCATCGGACGGCTGAAGGCCCTGGTTGAGGAGTGAGGCGCACCGGCCAGCTTCAAACTGCGGCCACCCAGCCGTGGACACGCGCGCCCATCGCTTATATACGTTAACGTCACCGCAAATCATGGGATTGACTGATGACTTACAACGTCGCCGTCGTGGGCGCCACGGGCAATGTGGGCCGCGAAATGCTGAATATTCTGGCCGAGCGCGAGTTCCCCGTTGAGCGAGGTGCTTGCCATAGCCTCGCGCCGCTCGATGGGCGTGGAAGTGTCGTTTGGCGACCACAACGCTCAAGTGCCAGGACCTGGAGCAGTTCGACTTTTCCAAGTGCGATTTCGCGCTGATGTCGGCGGGCGGCGATATTTCCAAGGAATGGTCGCCCAGGATCGGCGCCACGGGCTGCATCGTCATCGATAATTCGTCGGCTTGGCGCTACGACATGGACGTGCCGCTGATCGTGCCGGAGGTGAACGCCGACGCGGTCGCGGGCTTCACCAAGAAGAACATCATCGCCAACCCGAACTGCTCCACCGCGCAGCTCGTGGTGGCGCTGAAGCCGCTGCACGACGCCGCCACCATCACGCGCGTGGTCGTCGCCACCTATCAGTCCGTTTCCGGCGCCGGCAAGGAGGCGATGGACGAGCTGTGGAAGCAGACCAAGGGCATTTTCGTCACCGCAGGCGCCCGAGCCGCAGAAGTTCACCAAGCAGATCGCCTTCAACGTCATCCCGCACATCGACACCTTCATGGACGACGGCTACGACGCAAGGAAGAATGGAAGATGGTGGCCGAGACCAAGAAGATCCTCGACCCGAAGATCAAGCTGACGGCCACCTGCGTGCGCGTGCCGGTGTTCGTCGGCCATTCCGAGGCGGTGAACATCGAGTTCGAGAAGCCGATGACCGCCGAGGAGGCGCGCGAGCATCCTGCGCGAGGCGCCGGGCCTGCTGGTGGTCGATAAGCGCGAGGACGGCGGCTACATCACGCCGGTCGAGTGCGTGGGCGACTACGCGACGTTCGTGTCGCGCATCCGCGAGGACCCGACGGTGGAGAACGGCCTGTCACATGTGGGTGGTGTCCGACAATCTGCGCAAGGGCGCGGCGCTCAACACGGTGCAGATCGCCGAGACGCTGATTAACCGGAAGCTGCTGGGTGTGCCGCGCGGGG
The DNA here is from genome assembly GCA_963827885.1 of uncultured Alphaproteobacteria bacterium. Classification (GTDB taxonomy): domain Bacteria; phylum Pseudomonadota; class Alphaproteobacteria; order Rhizobiales; family Rhodomicrobiaceae; genus CAWHDD01. The sequence goes on from CAWHDD010000005.1 coordinate 469,218, forward strand.
CGTAACGGCTGGCGGGGCTCCGGCGGGTAAGCAACCGGCCGGAGACCGCCACTAGCGCCGTGCCTGGCGCCTGCGATGCCCCAAGCGGGCGTTGTTCGTCCGGGCTGAGTCTTAGTTATCGTCGCTCTGTGCTTCGCCCAACCGCTCCTTCGCGGCTCCGCCGCTCAGTACATTGGCGCGGGGCTTCGGCGTGAAAACAACTGGCCGGAGTTCTCCACGAGCGCCGCCCTTGCCGCCTCCGCTGCCCCGAGCCGGCATCGCCTTTCCGGCCTGAGTCTTAGTTTTCGTCGCTCTGTGCTTACGCCCAACCGCTCCTTCGCGGCTCCGCCGCTCAATACATTGGCGCGAGGCTCCAGCGTAAAACAACTGGCCGGAGTTTTCCACGAGCGCCGCCCTTGCCGCCTCCACTGCCCAAAGCCGGCATTCCTTGTTCGGCCGGGGAGCCATTCCTCGTCCCGGCCATGCACAAACCAAATGCCGCCGCGCGCAGGACGGGTCAAGGGTGCGAAGCACCGCCGGAGGCGGCTTGCCCTTGACCCGTCCTGCGCGCGGCGGCATTTGGTTTGTGTGCACCGGGGCATCCCCAGCCTCTCACCGCCTCACTCGTGCCGCAGCGCCTCGATCGGATCGAGACGCGCGGCGCGGCGCGCCGGGAAATAGCCGAAGATCACGCCGACCATCGCCGAGAACGCGAACGCAATCAGCACAATCGTCCAATCGAACGTGAACGGCACCTCCAGCGCCCGCGTCCCGAGACACGGCCAGCCCGAGCCCCAGCACAATGCCGATCACGCCGCCGAACAGCGACAGCACCACCGCCTCGACCAGGAACTGCATCAGCACCTGAGCCTCCAGCGCGCCGATCGCCAGGCGGATGCCGATCTCGCGCGTGCGCTCGGTCACCGACACCAGCATGATGTTCATGATGCCGATGCCGCCGACGAGCAGGCTGACGCCCGCGACCGCGCCCAGCAGCCCCGTCAGCACGCGTGGTCGTGCCGGTCTGCGTCGCGGCGATCTGCTTCATGTCGCGGACCGAGAAATCGTCCTCCTTGCCGGAGGTGATGCCGCGCCGCTCGCGCAGCAGCCGCTCGATGTCCGCCTGAACCTTCGACGTCTCGACGCCGTCCTCCGCCGAAATCGAGATGCTCGACACGTTGCGTATTGCCCGCGATGCGCCGCTGAAACACCCGGAGCGGCACGAACACCACGTCGTCCTGATCGGTGCCGCTGCTCGATTGCCCCCGGATGCCGAGCATGCCGATCACCTCGCAGGAAACCTTGCCGACGCGGATGCTGTGGCCGATGGCGTCGCCCCGGCCGAACAGCTTGTCGCGCACGGTCTCGCCGATGATGCAGGCCGCCCGGCCGCCGCGCACCTCGCTGTCGAGGAACGCGCGGCCGGCCGCCAGCGGCCAGTCCTGCGCGATGAAATAGCCGTTGTCGGTGCCGGTCACCAGCACGCTGCGGTTTTCCGAGCCGTAGATCAGCGTCACCATCTTCTGCGCAACGGGGGCGACGGCGCGCACGCCGAGAAGCTGGCTCTTCAGCGCCTCGACATCGCGGATGGTGAAAGGCTTGGCGTCGGCGCTGGCCCGCCCCGGCCCGAACTGGCCGGGCCGCACGAACAGCAGATTGCTGCCGAGCTTGGCGAGATCGGCCGCCACCTTGGCCGTGGTGCCGTTGCCGATCGTCACCATGGCGATCACCGCGCCGACGCCGATGACGACGCCGAGCACCGTCAGGAACGAGCGCATGCGCATTGCGCAGGATCGCCTGGAGGGCGAGCTTGACCGTCTCGTAAAGCATCACGCCGCCTGCGTGTTCAGTGCATCCGACTCGATCCGGCCGTCGACGAAGCGGATGATGCGCTTCGCATAGGCGGCCATGTCGGCCTCGTGCGTGACCATGACGATGGTGATGCCCTGGTCGCGGTTGAGGCTGGTCATGAGGTCCATGATCTCGCGGCTGGTCTTGGTGTCGAGATTGCCGGTCGGCTCGTCGGCCAGCAGCACGTCCGGGCTGGTGACGATGGCGCGCGCGATGGCGACGCGCTGCTGCTGGCCGCCGGAAAGCTGGTTGGGCGCGTGGCCCTCGCGGCCCTTCAGGCCGACACGCTCCAGCGCGCCGTTCGCCAGCCGCGCGCCGCTCCGCGAACGGCATGCCGCGATAGATCAGCGGCAGCTCGACATTCTCGACCGCCGAGGTGCGCGGCAGCAGGTTGAAGCCCTGGAACACGAAGCCGAGAAAATGCCGCCGCAACAGCGCCCGCTGGTCGCGCGCCAGCGTGCCCGCGTCGACGCCCTTGAAGCAGATACGTGCCGCGGTCGGCGTATCGAGGCAGCCGATGATGTTCATCGCCGTCGATTTGCCGGAGCCGGACGGCCCCATGATGGCGACGAATTCGCCCGCCTCAATCGATCAGGTCGGCGCCGTTGAGCGCATGCACGGCGCCCTCGCCCGACCCGTAGACCTTGGTGACGCCCTGCAATTCGATGAGGTACCGGAGCCTGGGCATTCTGCACCGCGCCGCCCCTCACTTCTTGGCCGTCGCGCGATCGACGATGACGGCCTGCCCCGGCTTCAGCTCGCCCTTGACGATTTCCGTGCGCTTGCCGTCGCTGAGCCCGACCACCACCGGCACCGCCACCGGCTGCGCCGTTCTGCAGCATCCAGATGCGGCGGTTCGGACCGCCATCCTCCCGCTGGCTGGCCGGACGGAATCGCGGCCGCCCGGGCAGGATCTTCTGCAGCAGGCCGCCCCGCTCGGCCGCGCTGTCCCTCACCGGCGGCGAGAAGCGCAGCGCCGCATTGGGCACCGTCAGCACGTCCTTGCACCTGCTGCACCGTGATTTCCGCCGTCGCCGTCATGCCGGGCCGCAGCAGCAGCTCGGAATTGTCGGTCGTCAGCACGGCCTTGTAGGTGACGACGCCCTGCACCACCTCCGAGCCGAAGCGCAGCTCGCGGATCTGCGCCGGGAATTTGCGGTCGGCATAGGCATCCACGCGAAAACGTCGCCTTTCTGGCCCTCCCGCACCGTGCCGACGTCGGCCTCGTCGACATCGACCTGCACCTCCATCTTCTTCAGGTCCTCGGCGATGGTGAACAGGACCGGCGCCTGCAGCGACGAGGCCACCGTCTGGCCGGGGTCGACGTTGCGCTTCAGGATGACGCCGTTGATGGGCGACACGATGCGCGCCTTGGCGAGGTTGGTCTCGTCGAGCAGCACATCGGCTTCGGCGACGGCCACGTCGGCTTCCGCGCTGGTGACGGAGGCGGCGGCGCGGTCAGCGGCGGCCTTGGCGGTGTCGACGTCCTGGTCCGAGGTCGCGTGCTTGGCGGCGAGCGTCTGCTTGCGCTCGGTAGTCGAGCGCCGTCTCGGTCAGCGTGGCCTTGGCGATGCCCACCTTGGCCTTGGCGGAATTGAGCTTGGCGCGCGAACTGGCGAGCGTCGCCTGCAGCTTGTCGGTGTCGAGTTCGGCCAGCACACCGCCGACCTTCACCTCGGAATTGAAGTCCACCAGCACCTTGCGGACGGTGCCGGACAGCTCGCTCGACACATCCACCTGGTTGGTCGGCTGCACGGTGCCGGTCGCCGTGACGATGACGGTGAGATCGCCGCGCGTGGCGGCCTCGCTGATATAGGAGACCTTCGGCCCGGAGCCGCCGCTGAACAGCAGGAAATATCCGGCGATGAGCACGACCGCCGCCAGCCCCGCCCAGATCAGCTTATACCGCGTCAATATCCCCGTCAGGCCGTGCCGCGCCGGGCCTAGCACCGCCTCGATCTCCGCCCGGTCCATGCTGCTTGCTGGTTTGTTCACTGGGAGCCTGCTGTCTGATCAAAGAAGTTCTCGCATGCGAAGGTACGCCTCGCCGGGGCGGTGCACATTGACGCCGCTCAAGGAGATGCGGACAAACATCATTTGTTTGCCGGCGTTTGCCCGCATCGGGGTACGGCGCAGTCCGGGGCTCCGCACGCGGCATACCAGCACCGGATGCCGTCCCAAATCTCCTGCGCGGTCTCGGCGTACCAGAACAGATCGCGGTCCTCCGGGTCGATCACGCCTTCAGCGGCCAGGAAATCGAAATCCAGCACCCGCCGCCAATATTCCTCCCCCACCAGCACCACGGGGATGGGCTTGATCTTGCGCGTCTGCACCAGGGTGAGCACCTCGAACAGCTCATCCAAGGTGCCGTAACCGCCGGGGAAGGCCACCAGCGCCCTGGTCCGCAGCATCAGATGCAGCTTGCGCAGCGCGAAATAATGGAAGGTGAAGCACAGCTCCGGCGTGACATACGGATTCGGATATTGCTCGTGGGGCAGGCTGATGTTGAGGCCCACGGACTTGGCGCCGGCGTCGAAAGCGCCGCGATTGGCGGCCTCCATCAGCCCCGGCCCGCCGCCGGTCATCACCACCAGGGGACTGCCGCAGATGTCCCGGCCAGCCTCCCCCGCCAGACGGCCGAACTCGCGCGCCGCGTCGTAGTAATGGCTCTTCGCCAGCACCCGCTCCGCAATCGCCAGACGGCGCGCCAGTCCCGCGTCATCCGGCGCCACCGCCAGAGCCGCGCGCAACGCCTCCGCCTTCCGCCGCGCTTCGGCCGGTTCGCCAATGCGGGCGCTGCCGAACACCACCACGGTGTTGACGATGCCGTGCTGGGCCAGCAGCACCTCGGATTTCATGTAGTCGATCTCAAGCCGCACGCCGCGCAGCTCGTTGCGCTCGAAAAATTCAATGTCCTCGTCGGCGCGGCGGTAATTGGGGTTCTCCAGGATCGCCTGTATGCGCCGGAAAGCCTCGGGGTCGTCCTCGGCTGGCTTGGGCTGTTCCCACGGGAGAGGATCGCAACGCCTGTCAGGGTGAGCTGGGGCTGGAACCGGCGTCCGCTCCGGCGGCTTCTCGTCCGTACTCATCACGCTCACCTTCAGGTTCGTCTGTTACAACGCAAACGCCGCCACCACCGCCGCGTGGTACGAGCCCGGCGCCAGCGCCTTGCTGTAGCCGACCAGTTCGTCGCCCAGCGCCTCGTTATGCACCTCGATGCTCTTGAAATGCCCGTACAGCGCGTGGCTGGCCAGAATATGGTCCAGCATCTGCGGGCGGCCATGGTGGAGCACGCTCCAGCGCCGGCCCGGCTCGATGGCCCGGTCCAGCACCACCAGCGAATGGGACGCCAGCGCCGAGTTGCCGGTGTCCTCCTGCGCGCCGATGGCGATCTTCAGCGGCGTCTCGTGGTCTTCGGCGTTGAAATCGCCGGCGATGGCGAGGAGGCGGTCCGGGCGCTCACTGAGAAGCTGGTCCACCAGCAGACGCAGCTCGAAGGCCTGACCGGAACGCCTGAGCGCGGACAGATAGAAGCCCTCCGCCCAGCCGGCGACGCTTTTCCACACGAACGGCGCGAGTTTCTGGCCGGGGATGCTGCTGGCGAGCGGTGCCCGCAGGTGCAGATTGATGACGGTGAGCACCGCGCCGCCGATGTCATGCTCGCTCAGCAGCAGCGGCCGGTCGAAGCGCACGGGTTTGGTCCCGTCCTCCTTCGGGCTGCCGGTCACGGGCGAAACCTCAACCGGGGGAAAGAGTTCGTGGCGGATTTCGCGGCTGTGTACAATGGGGTAGCGCGACAGTGTAACGAGGTTATGCACATCGGCCGCGCCGGAGCCGGTGGCGGACACCGTCGATGCACGGGCATAGCCTACGTAGCGCGTGCCCTCCAGCAACTGGTCCAGCGCCGCGAGCACGCGCCCCTGCCGCCCCGGCACATGCTGCCCGTTGACCTCCTGCAAACACAGAATGTCCGCTTCGAGCCGTTCCAGCGCCGGCCGCAAAATCTCCGCGCGCGCGGCGAGCGGCAGGGCTGCCTGGGGCGGCAGATCCAGATTGTCGAGGTTGAAAGCCGCCAGACGCATGCGTTTGCCCCAGATCTAATGCGCCGCCGCGCAAGATTACTCCTGGCAATGCCATCAATCCAGTCCCGCCTCGTTGACGAACGTCAAAGGACGCAACGGAAAGCGGGTGTATTGTCACCGGCACAAAGGAAGGTGCCGATGTCTGGATGGTTCATCAAACGAAGACTGTACACACCGCTGGCAATGGCGGCCATCGTCTTTCTCGCGCCGTATCCTGCCGCTCATGCGCAGGCCGAAGCGCAATCAACATGCGGCGAGCGCACCGTCACAGGCGAGCAATTGTTCGAACAATATTGCGCGCTCTGCCACGGCATCACCGGAACCGGCAACGGCCCGCTGGCCGACGCGCTGAAAATCGTTCCAACCGATCTGACGGAGCTGAGCAAGCGCGCCGGCGGGCAATTCCCCTCGGATCGTGTCATCGACATTCTGCGCTATGGCGGAGGCTATACGGGCCACGGCAGCCGCGTCATGCCGGTGTGGAGCAAGCTGTTCCGCAAGGAATGCGGGCCTGAATACGCGCTGTGGGCCGTCGGGGAACTGGAGCGGTATCTGAAGGCGATACAGAAGCAGTAGGAGCGCGCGCGGCAGGCGGAATCGGGTTCGGGCGATGCCATACCAGACCAACGCTGACCTGCCGCCGCCTGTCCGGCACAGCCTGCCGCCCCACGCGCAGGATATCTACCGCGCCGCTTTCAACCACGCCTACGCGGCCCATGCCGGCGATCCCTGCCAGGAGGAAGCCGCACACCGCATCGCCTGGGCCGCAGTCAAGCGCAGCTACGTGAAAACCGGCGGCGTCTGGACCTCGCCCGGGGGCCGTGGCTGATCGCAGCGGCAGCAATTACACCACGGCCGCGCACGCGGCGGGCTACACGGATTCCGCCCATTTCGCCCATGATTTCCGCAAGACGTTCGGCGCGCCCGCCTCGCAGGGGCTGACGCGGGTGCGCATATAACGCACCCCCTACTTTCGCTCGTATACACGCTGGACGCCCGGTGCCGTTGTTGTTGTGGTGACACTGTTGCTCTAGACTCGGGGGCGTGGCCCGAAAGTATGAGGAGTTGCGGTGCCGTATTGGCCGGTTCTGGGCGTATCCGTGGCGTATGTCGGCGTGCTGTTCGTGATCGCGTGGTGGGGTGATCGCAGGGCCGCCAGCGATTCGCTGTTCCCCATGGACTCCCGCCGGGCAGCCGTGGCCTACGCACTGACGCTGGCGGTCTACAACACCTCATGGAGCTTCTACGCCTCGGCCGGCAGGGCCGCGGCCGTCGGCTATGAGTTCCTGCCCATCTACATCGGGCAGGCCCTGCTGCTGATCTTCGGCCAGCCGCTCTATGCCAAGGTGCTGACCATCGCCAAGGCGCAGAACGCCACCTCCATCTCCGACTTCATCGCCGCGCGCTATGGCAAAAGCCAGACCGTGGCCGCGCTGGTGACGCTGATGACGCTGTTCGGCGTGCTGCCCTACATCGCGCTTCAGCTCAAGGCGGTCGGCGTCAGCTTCGACGTGCTGACCGCCCGCTCCCAGATGGCCGCGCAGATGGATGTGCCATTTTGGGAAGACACGTCCTTTGCCGTCGCGGCGGCGATGGCGGTGTTCACCATCGTCTTCGGCGTCCGCCACATCCACGCCAGCGAACACCATCGCGGCCTGATGCTGGCCATCGCGTTCGAAGGGCTGGTCAAGCTGTCGGCGTTCATCGCCGTGGGGCTGTTCATCGTCTACGGCATGTTCGACGGCTTCACGGACCTTTACGCCCGCGCCCGCGCCAATCCCGATCTCCACCGGCTGACGGACATCGACCTGAGCCACGCCAACTGGTACTCGGTCGCCATCGTCTCGACGATCTGTTTCGTCTGCCTGCCGCAAGCCTTCCATGTGACCGCCGTCGAGAACGAGAATCCGCGTCACATGCGCCCCGCCGCGTGGCTCTATCCGGGCTACCTCGCCATTCTCAGCGTGTTCATGGTGCCCATCGCCATTGCCGGGCTCACCACGTTCGGCGACAGGGTCAATCCCGATACCTATGTGATCAATCTGCCGATTTCGGCGGATGCCGGCGCCATCAGCCTGTTCGCCTTCATCGGCGGTTTCTCGGCGGCGACGGGCATGGTTATCGTCGCCGGGGTGTCGCTCAGCACCATGATCTGCAACGACGTGGTCATGCCGGTGCTGCTGAATTCCAGGCGGCTTGACGGCGGACGGGATATTTCGCGCGTGCTGCTGCTGGTCAGGCGCACCGCGGTCCTCGTCATTCTGCTGCTCGCCTATGTGATGTACCGCACGGTGGATCAGAGCTACCCGCTGACCGAAATCGGCCTGATGTCGTTCGTGGCGGTGGCGCAGTTCGGCCCGGCATTCTTCGGCGGCCTCTACTGGCGGCGGGCCAACAGAGCCGGAGCGCTCGCGGGCATGATCGCCGGGTTCGCCATATGGGCCTACACGCTGCTGGCGCCGTCACTGGTGAAGTTCGCGCCCGCGCTGGCCGAAATTCTGGCGGATGGCCCCGGCGGCATCGGCTGGCTGCGGCCGCAGGCGCTGTTCGGCGTTACGGGGCTGGACCCCATCTCCCATGCCACGCTGTGGAGCCTCCTCGCCAACATCCTCGCCTTCACGATCATTTCGATGCGGACCAGCCAGAGCGCGGTGGAGCGGACGCAGTCGGCCGCCTTCGTGCACGGCGCCGATGCCGACCGCGCCGTGACGCGGCCCTGGAGCGCCGTGACCACCCTGGCCGGACTGCGCGAGGTCGCCGCCCGCTTCGTCGGGCCGGAGCGCGCCGATGCCGCCTTCGATCATTATCTCGCCAGCACCGGCATACAGCCCGATCCGTCAAAGCCGGCGGGCCTGGAGGCGGTGCGGTTCACCGAAAACCTCGTGGCCGGCTCCATCGGCGCCGCCTCGGCCCGCATCGTCATGGCGGCGGCGCTGGAAAGCCGCACACTGTCGCGCGGTGCCGCCATGGCCATGCTCGACGACGCCACCGAGGCGCTGCGTTTCAACCGCAAGCTGTTGCAGGCGACGCTGGAGAATGTCGGACAGGGCATCTGCGTGGTGGATACCGGCCTGCGCATCATCGCCTGGAACGCGCGCTTCCTGGAACTGCTGGACCTGCAGGGCGATCTGGTGCGCGTGGGCCTGCCGCTGAAGGAGCTGGTCGCCTTTATCGCCTCGCGCGGCGAATATGGCGCGGACGATTTCAACGCGCTAATCATCAACCGCGATCTCGAAGCGCAGAACTGGCCGTATGTGTACGAACGGCGGCGGCCGGACGGCGCCGTGCTGGAAATCACATACAACCGCATGCCGGAAGGCGGTTTCGTCTCCACCTTCAAGGACGTCACCGAGCGGCATCGCGCCGCCCAGGCGCTGCGGGAAGCCAACGAGAGCCTGGAACGCCGGGTGGAGGAGCGCACCAAGGCGCTGGCCGCCGCCAAGGCCGAGGCCGAGCGCGCCAATGCGCACAAGTCGCGCTTCCTCGCCGCCGCCAGCCACGACCTGTTGCAACCGCTGAACGCCGCGCGTCTGTTCGTTTCGGCGCTGGAGGAAAAGCTGCGCCCCAACGGCAGCCACAGCACCGAACGCGCCAGGGAGTGGAACCTCGCCGGCAACGCCACCACCTCGCTGCACTCCGCCGAGATGCTGCTGGACGGGCTCCTGGACATGTCGTCGCTGGACACCGGCGTGGTGCGGCCCGACATCCAGGTGTTCCCGCTGGAGCCGCTGCTGTCGTGCCTGAATGTGGAATTCTCCGCCCTGGCGCGGGAGCGCGGCCTGACGCTGCACACCGTCACCAGCCATTGCCACGTGCGCAGCGATCAGCAGCTTCTGCGGCGGGTGCTGCAAAATTACCTGTCCAATGCCCTGCGCTACACGCCGTCGGGGCGCATCCTGCTGGGCTGCCGGCGGCGCGGCGGTCACTTGCGCATCATGGTCCGCGACACCGGCATCGGCATCCCAGCGGACAAGCAGCAGGAGATTTTCCAGGAGTTCCGCCGTCTCGACAGCCGCGCCGGCGGGCAGGATCGCGGCCTGGGGCTAGGGTTGGCCATCGTGGACCGCATTTCGCGGCTGCTGAACCATGAGATCACGCTCAGCTCGACGCCGGGACGCGGCGCCTGTTTCGCCATTGACGTGCCCGTGGCGCCCCGGCCGGCGGCGCGGCTGGCGGTGAGTTCCGGCTGGGCCGGCAAACTGGAGCAGAGCGGCCGCCTCGTCTTGTGCATCGACAACGAAACCTCCATCCTGCAAGGCATGGACGCCATACTCAGCCAGTGGGGATATCGCGTGCTCACGGCGCGGGACGGCGCGGAGGCGCTGGAGTTGCTCGGCGGCGCCGTGCCAGACGCCGTGCTGATCGACTATCATCTGGATGGGCCGCAGACGGGCATCGCGGTGCTCGATATGCTGCGCCAGCGGTGGCAGCGGAAAGTGGAGGCGCTGCTGGTGACGGCGGACCGGGGCGCGGGCGTGCTGCAAGAGGCGCAGAGCCATTCCTGCGAGGTGCTGTACAAGCCGGTGAAACCCGCCTCGCTGCGCCGTTTCCTGACTGCGGCGGCGCTGCGCGGGAATGGCGCGGAGCCGGAGGACGCCAGCCGTGGAGTTCAGCCATGAGTAAAATCCGCATCATCGCCGGCGACGATCACCCGCTGGTGCAGGCCGCGCTCACCCACGTGTTCGCGGAAGTGTCGCCCGAGGTGGAGATCGTCGCCTGCTACAGTCTCGACGAAGTGCTGAACGCGGTGGCCGTGTCGCCGGCGGACGCCGATCTGGTGCTGCTCGATCTCAACATGCCGGGCGCCCATGGTTTCGCCGGGCTGTTCCTGATGCTCGGCCACTATCCCACGGTGCCGGTGGCGATCCTGTCGGCGCAGCATGACGTGACGACGATCCGGCGCGCCATGAGCTTCGGCGCCTCCGGCTTCGTGCCGAAATCGCTCAGCCTGCCGGAGATGGCAGCGGCGATCACGGCCATTCTCCAGGGCGAAATTTGGATACCGCCGCACGCCGCCGGCCTGACCAGCGCAGCGGACGATCCCGACGTGGAACTGGCGCGGCGTTTCGCGTCGCTGTCGCCGCAGCAGATGCGCATCCTGGCGCTGATCGTGGAAGGCAAGCTCAACAAGCAGATCGCCGGCGAGCTGAACCTGGCGGAGCAGACCATCAAGATTCACGTTTCGGCGATGTTCAAGAAGCTGGGCGTCGGGACCAGGACGCAGGCGGCGGTGCTGGCGGGGAAGCTGGCGGCCAAGGCCGGCGGGGAGCGGTAGGCGGACGGCAGAGACAAGCAGCAGCCAAACAATGAGGCGCTTTCAAAATAATGCCGGCGCAATAAATCGTGGCATTAAAGTACCTGATTACCCCGATGTCCCCGCTCGATTCGTGAAATCGGCCTGAAGATCAGCAAGATAACGGCACGGGCTGATGCCAACCGCTGCGGTGGAAATTTGAGCGCCGGATCAATGACTTGTGGTCCGGTCTGCGGAGACATCGGGGGAATCAAGAAGTATGAAGCCGGAGACCTCGCATAAGCGCAAACTATAACGCCAATAAGCTCACACATGTCATAGTAGCGGGCGGTTTATGGGGCGAAGTGCGAGGGTCAATCCGCGTCGTGATCGCGGCCGTCCGCATACCCATGCCCGCCATACACCCCATCCTCCGGCTGAAACGGCGCGTCCATGCGCGTCAGCGTGGCACCATGGCCGCGCAGCATATCCTCGACGACGTGATCCGGGCGGATAAACAGCGCATCGCCGCGAATTTCCGTGGGCAGATGCCGGTTGCCGAGATGCCAGGCGAGACGCATCAACTGGTGCACATCCTCGTGGCGCACCTCGGTCAGATGCTCAGGCGCCGCGCGCACCTGCACCCAGCGGCCATCGTCCAGACGCAGCCCGTCGCCGGCGGCCATGGCGATGGCCTTCGGCAGGTCGAGCAGAAAGCCGATGCCCGTGTCCGTCGCCAGCAGGATGCGGCGCCGGTGGCGGGAGTCGAAGTCGAGTGTCACAGTATCCACCGCTTCCGCCTCGGGCCAGCCGCCCGAAGCAGCATGAGTATCCGCACGCCGCATAAGTCCGCCTTTTACCAACTCGAATGGCCGCCGTTACCGCCCGCCCGGCATCCTGACTAACGCCGCTTTGGGCTCCGCCTGGCCGCACCTCGGGCGCGGGCACCCGCTTTCTGACAAACGGCGCCGCCAAGGTTTCATTCCTTGTTCGCCGGGAGTCTCCGGGGCCGCCTCCGTTGCGCGGCGTAGCATCGTTCAACACCGCCGGCCGTTCCCATACCGCTCCGGGTGTTTTCCACAGGCAGAAGGCGTTTGGCAAGCCCCAGATTGCCGCGCAGATTGCTGGCGGCGGCGGCCTGACTCGCAAAGGTCACGGCGCTTCATGTCAGCGAGCGTCCGAAGGCAGCAAAATTGGGGCGGTAATATTCCGGCTGCGGCGTTGGGATCACCCATGATGGCCGCCGCGATAGAGGCGCATTTCAGCACCATGGCAGTGCTTCACGCCGAAACGCGGCCGATGCCACATCACGGGGCCGGCGAACTTGTGCGCCTCCACCGGGCAGGCACGCGCAGAGACGCCCAGCGCGAAGGCTGGCTTGATGGCGCACTTGGCCATATAATGCCGGGCGCGCGGATTGCCGTTGCCGCCCGCTCGGCATCTTCATCTTATCCGCCGTCAGCCGTGCGCGGATGAGCATCTCGCCCAAACGCAGCCAGCCGCCACAGCCGTTACGCGGCTTGCCGGGGAGCGGAACTTGCCGCAGGGTCGAACCAGTCGAAATCCCATAAGTGGCTCACATATTTGGGCGTACTAAACAGCACGTTGATAATATGTGACGATTGCATGCGCGTCCCTTGCGGGATCAGTTTGGGAAGACAGCCGCTGTGATAGATGCCGAACGTGTCGTATCCGAAATCCTTCCATGAAACTGCGAAGGCCCATCTGCGATGACTGCATCTTGGCCAGTCCGAATTCGTGCAGTTCGGCGATGATGTACGGAACCTTGCACCCCTCCAGCAGCCGCCGCGCGCCGAGCAGCACCTCGTGTTCAGCCCCCTCCGTGTCCACCTTGATCAGCTTCGGAACCGGCAGGCCCAGCCGCTCCATTTCATCGTCGATGGTGGTAGAATGCATCGTCACGATTTTTGGATCGTTCTTGCTCTGCGTGTTGCCGGGAAATTCACCCACATCCCACAAGGCATGGCCGCCGGCGTTGTCTCTATTCATGTAGAAGGAGACTTCTCCGGTCCCGCGCCCGGCGGGCTTATCAATAAGGATGACGTTATCCAGTTTGGTGAGGCCGATATTCGTGTTCAGCCGGGCAATATTATTGTCGCCGGGCTCAAAGCTGACCACACGCCCCTCCGGGCCGCTCAACAGCCCGGCAAGCAGGCTGAAGAAACCCACATTGGCTCCGACATCAACGACGACATCGCCCGGCTTCACCATTCTGACGATGGCGGCGGACACTTCCGGCTCATAGAAAAGACCAGCCGAGAGATGGTTGATGATGGCGCGTTCAGTGAAACACTCGGGGTTCAAATCCATGACCATGGGGTATGAGCGTTCATTCACGTTCACCCCGACATTGATGATTCCCATATATCGCCTGCTCTTGGTTAGGTTAAGAAATGAACCAGCGCAGGCGAAACAAGACAGCCCCGCCATTTGCGGCGGAACCAGTCAGTTAGCTTCCAGACGCCAGCTTGCGATTGCCAGTAGCGGCACCGCAGGCCTGTCGAACGGCCTCATTCCGGCGCCAGCCATTGAAGAGTTATTCCGAGTCACCACCTTAAATTGTATTGTTTTGGAATGCACGTACTTTTTTAACCCCAAAGCTCGGGTTATCCCCTGGTTTTCGCGCAAACGACCTGGAGATTCTCCGGCTGGCCACGCGCGCAGTCCCGCCGCACACAATCGCGCCAGCGTTACATAAAATTAAGTATAAATGTCGCATCCAGGCGGGCACACTCCCCTCCAAGTGCGTGCCGTTACGATGTCCGCAAATCGCCCGCCATAGCCAACCGGGCTGGACCAGTTAAGCAAGGTGGAACATTCACGTAGATTTGCGATAAAAATCGACAATAATCGAAAACATCCGCCCCGCTTGGACAATGGCCATCACGCGCGCCGTAACCGCCGGCCTCTAAGGGGCGGACCGAGGAGCTTCAGTTCATGGCCTTGCCGATCACAAAGCCCGGCTTTTCCTGGATATGGTTCATGCTGCTTGCCGGATTAAGCCTGCTCGCCTGGATATCCACCTACTCCGGCATCATGGAGCTGATCTCCGCTAGCTCGGGCGAAATCGGCGCGCCAGCCGAGAATCGCCGTGGCCTTCGCGGTGTTCATGCTCCAGTTAATGATCCTGTATCTGCTGGACTCGATGTTCTCCGGGCGGCTACGCTGGTTCCTCTGGCCGTTTTATATTGCCGGTTACATCCTGCTGTTCGTGATTTCCGCCGGCTTTGCTTTCGGCTTCTACTGGAAATATCTGGAAGCCGGCAGCGTCACCACGCAGGCGGCGGAAACCTCTATCGTCAGCGTGCAGCAATCGCTGCAAGTGGGCGCCAGCCGCCTGGAGCAGTTGCAGACCACGTTCACCACCCTCGGCAAAATTTCCACCGAAAAGGCCGAAACCGAGCGCGCCCAGGGCGGCACCTGCCCCAAAAGCGGCGCCGGCGACGGTCCGCGCCGCCGTCTGCGCGAGGGCGACGCCCAGCGCTTCAGTTTCGCCAATCAGTTCATCGGCACCCGCACCGACGCGGTGAAGGCCGATTTCGGCGGTCTCAACACCGACCTGGAGAAAATCCTCACCAAAGATCCGTCTACCATCGACGCGACAGGCTCGCGCAAGGCTTATATCGGCGACGTGAACCGCAAGCTGGGGCTGGTGGCGACGCGCTTCAACGCTCTGCGCACCGATCCGCAGCTTATGCAACTGCGCGACGAACTGAGCACACGCGGCGATCAGACCAGCTTCCCCGACGACAAGGGCGGCACGTTCATCTGCCCCGATCCGCAGTTGCGCACGGCGCTGGACGGCGTGGTGCGCGCCATCAACGAGCTGCCGGAGCTGCAAAAGCCGGAACTGCGTGCATACGAGGGCTCGGAAGCTGTGCATCGAAGCCTTCCGCCGCCTGACCACATCCGGCATCGGCTGGATGCATCAGATGTCGGCGGCAGTCACCGGCCGGCCCGCGCCGCTGGTGGCAAGCGGCCTGACCGACCGCGATATGATTTCGCTCACCATCGCCATTTTCGTCGATATCTGCATCCTGCTGGTATCCATCAACCGGCCGTTCAAATGGGTTTTTCGCCTGACGGACGTGCTCTCCGAGGCGCGCAGCAGCTCCGCAAGCGACTTCCTCGGCCTCTTCTACGGCGTGTTCCAGAACGAATTCGACCCCAAGCGCGCGCCAACGCCCGTGGATGTGCTGTCGCCCATTCATGACGTGGTTTTCGACCACAAGGGCGTATATTACGCGGCGGTCCCGCTGGATTTCCGCGAGGACCAGTACTGGCAGTGGGTGCGCGAGCGGAAAATCCTGGCCAGCCGCGATGGCGGCGCCGGCCTGCGCTACGATCCGCGCGATCCGTCCTCGTTCCGGCCGCTGGAAACCTCACGTTATATCTCCAGCATCTTTTCGGCGCTGGAGGGGCTTGGCATGGTGAAGCTCCAGGAGATCGCCGGGGACAGCGAGCGCCGGGGCATGAGTTTGAGCGCGCCCATCACCAAAACGCTGATCCGCGAGAAGCTCGACAAGCAGGGCAGCGTTTACGCGCAATCCGACGCCTACCGGCTCTACCGCTTCAGGAAGAAGATGTACTCGGATTTGATGTTCCATCTGGTGGCGAGCACGGCGGCAAGCGAGCAGACGCGGGTGAAGAAGGGCCTGCGCGACGCGCCGCCGCCCGCCAGGGAACGCGAGATCCCCGATCAGCGCGAGCGGCCGAGCTGGTACGGCGGCGTCATCGGCACGGCGGAAAATACCAAACTCCCCAAGGATGGACGGCCGAAAGACCAGATCCCCAACGGCCATACGCCCAAGTTGGAGGACCACCGCGCCGGGGAAATCGGCGACGCCGAATACAGCGACCCGCCAGCCGCCGACGACGTCAATCAGGATGTCAACGAGCAGGAGGTTTTCACGCCTGTTTCCGGCAAGCCCGGCCCGGCGAAAAAGCCAGAATAGCACACCCGGTTGCGACGCAATATGTTAACAATTACAAGTTGTTAAGCTGAGGATAAAGTGCCGCAGCCGGCTATTTTTTTCGCCCCGGCCCCGCAAAACCGGGGGGCGGTTCTCCCCCTTCAATCCTTCCTTAACCCTGAGGCTCCATGGTCGCCTCCGGACAGCTTGGCGCAAGCTTGGCAGCGTCCTCCAACCTCCCCACGCTAGGAAGACGGCCATGGGATTCATCTCTACATTTCCCAAAGAAAAGCATCCATTGTATCAACAGTTGGAACGGTGCTCGGGTATTTACGACGCGTATTTCTCACAGTTGGATGCTGGCCGTGCAACGCGCGATTTGCGGGTTACGATGCTGGTGCGTTCCGCTGTTTCGCCGGCCTGCCGCATCTTCACGCAGCGCGCCGATGAGTTCGCCGCACGCGGCGTCCATGTGCAGGCGATTTTCGCGCGGCTTGGGCCGGTCGAGCCGCTGGGCGCGTTTCTCGACATCGTGCGCCGCCTGAATGGCGACGATAACGCCGCCTCGTCGGTGCGCTGGGCGAAGAATCCCAGCCTGCTGGATGCGCACGAGCAACTGACGCTGGGCACGCGCATGTGCTGGACCGGCGATTGCATGCGCCGTTCGGCCGACCGCCGCAATGCGCTCGACCTGTTCGAGGAGAACTCCCTCGGCTCGGTGCATCTGGGGGAACTGGCGTTTTCGTCCATGTGGACGGCTTCGAAGCCGCTGCCGGGCGAGCTGCTGGACGCCTACTGCCTGTCCGGCGACCCGCGCGCCGATGCCGGTGCGGAGTGCATTGCCGAAGTGCTGGGCGAGCCGGACGAGAATACCCCGAGTGCAGTCATCGTGAAGCTGCGGGCACACGGCTGATACCCCTCCCTCCACCAAATCCCTCTCCCATTTTGGGGGAGAGGGGGACGAAAAGAACATCCTGACAATTGAGTGATTGGAAGCGCCGGCGCCTATGAGCGGCGGCGGTAGAGGTCATTTCTCCGTCAGCTTCAGCTCGATACGGCGGTTGCGGCGCAGGTCCGCTTCCGCCGAGCCGGTCGCCAGCGGCTGGTACTCGCCGAAGCCCGCCGCCGCGAGACGGTTGGGCGGAACGCCCTTCGAATCAGAAACTTCACCACCGAGATGGCGCGCGCCGAGGACAGCTCCCAGTTGGAGCGGAACACCGCCGTGTTGATCGGCCGCACGTCGGTGTGCCCGTCGATGCGCAGCACCCAGTTGATGTTGGGCGGAATTTTCCCTTCCAGCTCCTGCAACGCCGTCGCCAGCTTGTCGAGCTGCGCCAGCCCTTCCGGATTGATCTCCGCCGAGCCGCTGTCGAACAACATCTCCGACTGGAACACGAAGCGGTCGCCCACGATCTGGATGTCGTCGCGGTCGCCGAGCACTTTCCGCAGCTCGCCGAAGAAGTCGAGCGGTACCGCGACAGCTCCTGCACCTTCTTGGCCAGCGCCACGTTCAGCCGCTGGCCAAGATCGGCGATGCGCGCCTGCGCTCTCCTTGTCGCGCTTCTCCGAGGCGTCCAGCGCCTTCTCCAGCGCGGCGATCTGCCGCCGCAGCGCCGCGATCTGCTGATTGAGCAGCTCCACCTGCGCCAGCGCCTGCGGCGGAAATCTTCTTCTGCTCGTCGAGCTCGGCTGGTCAGCGGCCGCAATCCGGGCGTCCGCCGAGGAACCCTTGTCGCCCTCGCGCGTCCAGCAGCCCCAGCAGCCGCTTCTTTTCCTTCTCGCTGCCCGCCAGCGTGGCCTGCAGCACCGCCAGTTCGTCCTCGGCTGCTCTGCTCGTTCATTTTCGCAGAGGCGAGCAGCTCGGTCAGCTCGGCGATCTGCCGGTGGAGCTTGGCGAGCGCGGCGTCCTTGCCGCTGGCCTCCTGGCTGACGAAATACTGCGCCACCATGAACAGCGACATCAGGAACGTGACGACGAGGAGCAGCGTCGACAGCACGTCGACGAAGCCAGGCCAGTAGTCGATGGCGGCATGCCGCCGGCGTCTTCGCGTCCCGCTGCCATGGCGTGGTCCTTCAAATCGTCGCGTTTCGGAGCGCGGGAAAGCGATGTCGCGCAGGCACGGTCGCCAGCTTGTTCTGGTCGCGCAGCACGGCGGTTAGTTCGGCCTGCTGGTGCGCCTGCTCCTCGACCCATTCGCGCACCACCTTCTGCTCGGCGCGCATCTGCTTGACGAGGCCGTCGATGCCGTTCGACAGTTCTCGCATCGCTTCGCTGGCGTTGTTGCGCGACGCGCCATGCTCGATCTTCTCGCCAAGGTCGGTGACGCTCCTCTGCATGTCGAGCATGGCGAACCGGAGTTGCGACGGTGCGCCCTGCATACTCGCCACTTCTGGCCCCATCTCGGTGATGCCGGACAGCCATTCTTCGAGCTCATTATAGAAGCGGTTCTGCGCGTGTCCCGCCTGAAGGTCGAGAAAGCCGAGGATCAGCGAACCGGCGAGGCCGAACAGCGAGGCGGAAAACGCCGTGCCCATGCCGTTCAGCGGCTTGGCCAGGCCGTTTTTCAGTTCGTCGAACACGGCGACGCTGTCGTTGTTTCCGGTGCTCAGCGCATTGATGGTCGATGCCGACGGATTGCACGGTTTGCAGCAAGCCCCAGAACGTGCCGAGCAGGCCGAGGAACACCAGCAGGCCGACCAGATACCGCGTGGTCTCGCGCGTTTCGTCCAGGCGGGTGGCGATGGAGTCGAGGATCGAGCGCATGGCGTGGTGGAAATCGCCGCCTGCCCCTGACGCCGCCGCAGCAGCGTGGCCATGGGCGCCAGCATGACCGGCGGGCGGTCCGCGCTGAGCCCCGGATCGGAGACGCGAAAATTGTTCACCCAGCGGATTTCGGGGTACAGCCGCAACACCTGCTGGAAGGTGTAGATGATGCCGATGGCCATCACGCCGATGATGAGGCTGTTGAGATAACGGTTGGCCTCGAAATTGGTGATGATCTGCGCCTGGAGCGTGGCAGCCAGCAGCCCGGCCAGCACCACGAACAGGAACATGCGCCACATGAACACCTGCGGCGAGGATAGCGTTTTGTAATACGTCGGCTTTGACATCGGCGAAATCCGCTCGGTTTACCGCACTTATTGGGGCCGCTCGACCGGGACACCCGGCGGCAAGGCGCCCCTATATAGCCAGAAGTGGTAGCGGTGCAAAATGGCAAGTTGGCAGCACTCGCGAAGATTCGTGCGAATCGCGGGCCGAGGTTAACTGCCGCAGGGGGGAAATGCGTGCTCAGGGCTTGTCAGGAATTAACTGCGCCAGATCGCGCAGGAATTTTGTTCGCCGGCAAGGCGCGGAAAGGGGCGCATACCTGGGGTATGTAACCCTTTCTGCAACGCAGCGGGCGGACAAAAGGACAAGCCAGATGGCGCAGTTAATTCCTGACAAGCCCTTAATCCCAAACTATGTAATTGCGGGTGAAAGTGCTGTTACGGAACCACGCGGCCTCCCGCTCCCGCGCCAGCAGATGCATGCTGCCCGCCGCGCAATTGATCATGCGCGTGCCCTCGAAAACGGCGTCCTGAAGCAGGGAGCCGGAAAATTCGCAGTCCTCCAGGACGGCGCCGGAGAAATCCGCCCCGCGCAGGTCGGCTTGCAGGAACAGCGCGCCCTTGAACCGGACATTGCGGAAATTGGCGCCCTGCGCATAGACCGGCGCGAATTGCGGGCGCTTGTGCACCGCCTGAGCGCCCTCGAAATTGGCGAAATAGAATTTGCCGGCACTGAACAGCGCGCCGTCCAGGATGCTGCCGCTGAAATCCGCGAAGCTGAACTCGTCGGAAAACTCCAGCGCCGTCAAGTTGCGGTGAGAAAGGTCAACGCCCCGGAAGTCGAAGAAATCGCCCGGTCCGGCGAATGTCTCCGAGTTTATCAGCCCGTTGCCCGAGCCGTTAAGCTTGCCGGCCGCCTCGCGCACCCCTTCTCCGGCCGCCCGCCGCTTCAGAAGAATGAGCAAAGCCTCGCGCCCCTGGGGCGTATCCCAGCGGTCGCGCAGCGCTTTGACGTCGATATGCGGATCAGGGCTCATAGTGTGGATTGGGCTCCCAATTGACACGCGGTCTCCCGCTTTCGAGGATTTCAACCGTACCATATTCGCGAATGGTGCTCAGCGGTACTCTGGCGTGAACGGCAATTTCCTGCTCTCCGGACCAAAGATTTCCCGTAAAATCGCCCTGCGGCCGGGCAATTCTGCCCTCCATGAGTTTGTTGACGTCGTAGCCGGGGACTTTCAGGCCGTCAATTTTCAGGACCAGACCGCCTTCGCCGGCCCAGGCCGCAGCCCCCTGGCCATCCGGCGTCGCGGCCATTCTCGTCGTGCCGCGGAAAGCGCTGTTGCCGCCCTGATTCACATGGTTCAGCAGATCAATGTTGGTCCCTTCCGCCGGCATACCGCCGCCCTCCACTACCTCCGCCCACGTCATGCGGGTTCCGTGATAAAGATCGGTGTCGATGATCTGCGGTTCAACCCGTTGGCCGTTCAATGTTGCGTGGGGCTTCTCAACCGATCGTCCCTCCACCACGGGTTCCGGACCTCCTTTTTCCCCGCCGCCCTCCGGCCCGCTCTTTTGTTTGCCGCCGGATACAGGCTCCGCTCCTTTGCCGGCAATGCGCTGGACCACGGGTGCCACGGCGTATTCAATGACCGGCCCAAGGACCAACCCCCACGCTGCTCCGGCGGCAGCATTTTCCAGCCGTATTCCGGCGTGGGTTTCGCCCTCGCCAGGCGCCGTGGGTTTCAATGCGCCGAAGACAGCCCCGCCAGTCATGCCGCGCGTGAACACGTTGTTGACCGCCCACCGGGACGCCGCCGGCAAATACTCCGCGCCCCATTTCAGACCTTTGACCGCCCGTCCGGCAGGAATCCAATTCGCGGGCGATCCGGCCGCGCCGGCGATCGACCACCAGTCCCATTGGCCGTTCCGAAGCCCTGCGGCTTCGCGGGCGATCTGCTGAGTATGATCGAGGCGGGCAGCTGCGCTATCGGCACTCTGTTCCCATGCGCCGGCAGCGCGGCTGAGAGAGTTGGGAAAATAACCGCCGGCAGAGGTCACCCACCGGACGCCGGAACTCAGCATCTGGTTTGCACCATAAACCGGCTCGGTCATCCCCATCATTGCGCGGCCTGCCTTGCTGAAAAGGAAACCGCGCCGGGTGAATGGCGAACTCTCCCGCGCTGCCCGGACCTCCATCTCCCGGCCCCACGAGGCAATTCTCGCCCTGATTGCCTCCGGGCCGGGCTGGCCGCCGGACGGCGAGCGCTCTTCTGGCGCAGGGTGAGCCGCCGCGGACGCTCCACGGTAATATTCATCGCGCGAAACCGTTTTCGTGGAGCCGGCGAAATGCACCGTATTGCCGTCCTTGCCCGCATAATAGGCCTCACCTTTGGGGATAAATCCATCGGCATAGGCTTCGCGGTATGCCTTGTCATCGGTGAAGGCATAGGCAACCGCAGGGCATGGCGAGGCCGGCGTTTTCTCATTGGCGCCGCGTCCCGGGGGAGGACTTCCCGGCTGCGAACTCCGGCGCTCCGGTATGGAAACGGAACCCTCCGGCGGCTGACCGCTGGCCGCCATGCGCATTCCGGGCGGATTCTGGCCGTTCAACACACGGGCGCGGATACGGTCTTCATCGGCAACGGCCCGGCTGCCGCCGCCCCTGGGCACATCCCGCATCTGCCCCCAGCCGGAAACCGGACGTTCGCCGGAATTCTGACGATCCCCGGAAAGTCCGGCGGTTTGGTTGTTCCATCGTGGATGGGAAGCATCGGTTTTCGCGTCCTCAAGAACAACGCTG
Organism: uncultured Alphaproteobacteria bacterium; assembly: GCA_963827885.1. Taxonomy (GTDB): domain Bacteria; phylum Pseudomonadota; class Alphaproteobacteria; order Rhizobiales; family Rhodomicrobiaceae; genus CAWHDD01. Next base: position 491,148 of record CAWHDD010000005.1, read on the forward strand.
CGATCGTTCGTCACCCCGCCTGTCATGCACCCCGCCCTGCTGTATTGTGCCGTAACCGGGCACCGCCGAGCTGCTGCCCCGCCCCCGGCTCTGCCTGCGAAATATTCCAAATACCGCAAAAATCCGGCCTTATTTTGATCGCCGCGCCGCACTCGCTCCTGGACGGCGCCCGCGCGGGGCTGGCATATTGCCGGCTTCCGAAAGGTATAAACGTGCCGCAGCTCCTCCCCATTGACGACCCCATGGACCCGCGCATCGAGGCGTACCGCGACATCCGCGAGCGCGACCTCGCGGGCCGCGACGGGCACTTCATCGCCGAGGGCGAAGTGATCCTCAAGGTTCTGCTGCGCCGCAGGCGGCATGAGGCCGTTTCGCTGCTGATTGCGGAAAAGCGGCTGGCCGGGCTGGCGCCGGTTCTGGAGGCATTGCCCGAGACGGTGCCGGTATACGCGGCCGGGCAAAAGGTGCTCGACGGCATCGCCGGCTTTCACCTGCATCGCGGCATCCTGGCGCTGGGCCGCCGCGCGCCGCTGCCCGCCGCGGCAGACCTGCTGGCCGGACTGGGGCCGCGCGCCCTCGTGGTGGTGCTGTCCGGCATCGCCAACCACGACAACATCGGCGGCATCTTCCGCAACGCGGCGGCGTTCGGGGCGGACGCGGTCATCCTGGACCCCGGCAGTTGCGATCCGCTTTACCGCAAGGCGATCCGCGTCTCGGCCGGCGCCTCGCTGACCGTCCCCTACGCCCGCCTCCAGCCGGGGGAGGACGCTGTTGAACTCCTCACGCAGCACGGCTTCGAATGCCTCGCGCTCAGCCCGGCCGGCACCACGCCGCTCGCCCGCCTGAGCCGCCCGCCGCGCGCCGCCGTGCTGCTGGGCAGCGAGGGGCCGGGGCTTCCGGCGGACGTGCTGGCGCGCACGCGAACCGTGAGCATCCCGATGGCGGATGGCTTCGACTCGCTCAACGTCGCCACCACCAGCGGTATCGTGCTGCATCACCTGACGTTCATGGGGTGAAGACGCGGACAGCGGCAAAACTGTATACGCCGTTATCAGCGCCAGGCGCCCGAGTGACAACCCCAGTTAACACCACATCCTCCCAACGCCTTATCCCAGTTCGCCGGCGGCTGCTGGCATGGCGGTTGCTCTTAGGGCCTGACGGGCGGCCGCAGCGGCCGGCACCGCAACGGGAGGGATACGGCAATGCGTGGATTGATGGCGGCGGTGAGTATTGTGATGTGTCTGGCGGCACCGGCTGCCGCAGAAGGGCCGGACATCCTTCAAATCTTCGACAGGTTTGTAATCAGTAAGGCCGTCGCGGAGAAATGCCTGAAGCCTTCCCAGGATACGGCGGCCAAGTTCCTGGTGAATTTCCAGGGCGTCACCATCAGGGCCGTGATGCGTCTCAAGGAGATGTATCCGAACTCGCCGCAGGAGAAGATCGAGGCGGGAGTGAAAGGGCGGATGGACGAGTTGAGCGCGAAGATGGCCGCGCTGGTCGAGAAGGAGGGATGCGGCGGCGAGAATACCGCCAACTTGCTGAAGCTGTTCGATTTCCACGCCAATTGGGATATGTACGGCAAGGGCAAACAATAGCGGGACGGGAGCCCGCGCCTGTGCCGGAGTTCCGCTGACCAGCGGCGGACAGGCGCGGCCTACCTCACGACCCAGGCGGCGGCGCGGTTTCCACCATGGACGGCCGCGCGGCAAAGGTTGCATACCAGGACGCCAGCGCCGGATATCCGCCGCGCCAATCGAAATCCGGCACGCGCAGATCGAGATACCCCAGCGCCACGGCGATGGCCACATGCCCCAGCGTCACCCCCTCCGGCAGCGCCGCGAGCGCCGGTTCCAGCGCGGGCACCGCACGCTCGATGGCCTTGCGCCAGCGCGCCGGCAGCGACTTCGACCGCTCATCCGCCGGCCGCCGCAACTCCGTGGTCAGATAGATGCCCGCGTCCATGATCCCATCCGCCAGCGCCTCGGCGCGCAGCACGGCATAACGCGCGGCCCCTTCCGCCGGGATCAGGCGCGGCGCGGGCGTGAGGCTGTCGAGGTAGTCGCAGATCACGCGGCTGTCGTACAAATCCGTGCCATCACGGGCCGCCAGCGCCGGAACCTGCCCCAGCGGATTGTGGCGGCAAAGCTCGTCCACCTCGGTCCCCCACGGGTTGACGGCGATCTCCTCCATCTCCGCCAGCAACGCTTTCTCCCGCACTGCAATGCGGCATTTCCTGGCGTAGGGTGAGGTCGGCGAGAAGAACAGTTTCATGCGCAGCTCCAGACAGCGGTTAAGGAATTGGTTGTCATTTACGACTTTATCCGGCTCGCGTCATAAGCAATTTTATGTCAATGACTATACTCCTGGCTTGCTATTTCGCACTTGCGAAGGCCAACTAAGGGAAAGCCCCCGGCAATACCGCGCCGCAAACTGGTTCGGACATATCACAGATGAATGCCCCAACGGACACCACGGTCTCAGCGTCACGGCTCACGAGCATCACGCTCGACGACGCCTCCATCGGCCGCAACACGCCCGAAGTCGAGCATGAGCGCCGCCTCGCCATCGCCGACATCCTCGAAGGCAACCATTTCCACCTGGTGGACGGTCCCGCCGGCCCGTATGTGCTGGAACTGGCCATGGTGGAACAGCGCCTGGTGTTCCATGTCCTGAGCGAGGAAAGCCGCCCGCTGGCGACGCATATCCTGTCGCTGTCGCCCTTCCGCCGGCTGGTGAAGGACTATTTTCTGGTCTGCGAGAGCTATTACGAGGCCATCAAAACGGCGCCTTCCACCCGCATCGAGGCCATCGACATGGGCCGGCGCGGCCTGCATGACGAGGGCAGCAAGCTGGTGCAGGAACGTCTCGCGGGCAAAATCAGCCTGGATTTCAACACAGCACGGCGGCTGTTCACGCTGCTGTGCGCCCTGCATTGGAAAGGGTGACGGCATTGCTGGCGGATGGCAAGCGGGGGCCGCTCCCTGGCGCGGTGCTGTTCGCCTGCAATTTCAACGCTGTCCGCTCGCCGATGGCGGAGGCCATGTTCAAATTCCTGGCCGGCCGGCGCTGCTATGTCGAATCGGCGGGCGTGCGGGCAGGCGAGCTGGACCCGTTCGCCACCGCCGTTATGGATGAACTCGGCATCGACATTTCCCGGCACCATCCGCAGAGCTTCGAGGATTTGCACGACACCTCGTTCGACGTGGTGGTGACGCTGGCGCCGGAAGCGCATCACACCGCGCTGGAGATGACCCGCACCATGGCGGTGGACGTGGAATACTGGCCCACCGCCGACCCCACCGCCGTCGAGGGCAGCCGCGAGCAGCGCCTCGACGCCTACCGCGCCGTGCGCGACGGCCTGCTGCGCCGCATCAAGGCGCAATTCGATTTCCCCATCGCGCCGGACGTGTAAATGCCGGCCCCGCCAACCGCTGTGGCCGGCATGCGGCGTTGCATACCCGTCATCGCTCAACCTGTATTAGGGTAAATTACCGCATCCGCACAAACGTAAGGGGAGAGACGCGAGAAGGTGCTTGATTTTGCAGTGCAAGACGGCCACTCTCCGCCCAGTTTCCCTAAAGGTTGGAGATATGTCGAAAGAGGAGTTACTCGAATTTCCCGGTTTCATTACCGAGCTTCTGCCCAACGCGACTTTTCGCGTGAAGCTGGAGAACGGCCATGAAATCATCGCTCACACTGCAGGCCGCATGCGAAAAAATCGCATCCGTGTCCTTGCTGGTGACAAAGTTCTTGTTGAAATGACGCCCTATGATCTCACCAAAGGACGCATCACTTATCGTTTCAAGTAGGGCCAGGGCACTGGCTCAGGCTGGGACGGCGGCTTTTCGCTCGAAGACCGGGCGGCCGGTCATCGCCCGGCATGTGCTTGTGCTGGCGAGCGCCTCACCGCGCCGTCTTGCCCTGCTGGAACAGGCCGGCATCGAGCCGGCAGCACTGCGTCCTGCAACTATAGACGAGACGCCGAAGAAGGGCGAGCGGCCGCGCAGTCTGGCGCAGCGTCTGGCCCGCACCAAGGCGGAGGTGGCGCGTGAACGGCTGGAACGGGACCCCGACTTGCGGGATGCCTTCGTGCTGGCCGCCGACACCGTTGTCGCGGTCGGGCATAAGGTGCTGGAGAAGCCGGAATACCTGAACGAGGCGGCGGCGGGGCTGCAAATGCTCTCCGGGCGCTCGCACCGGGTGTATACCTGCGTCTGCCTGGTGAAGCCTGACGGCACCATCCGGGCGCGCACTGTGGAAACGCGCGTGCGTTTCAAGCGCCTGAGCCGCGAAGAGATGGACGCCTATCTGGCCAGCGGCGAATGGCGCGGCAAGGCCGGCGGGTACGCCATCCAGGGCATCGCCGGCTGCTTTCGTACAGAAGATCGTCGGCTCGTATACCAACGTGGTGGGGCTGCCGCTCATCGAAGTGGTGGCACTGCTGGCCGGCGAAGGTTTCCCCATCTATTTCAACTGGCTCAACCGCGCCGAGGCTGAGATCGCCTGACGCCGGCTGCCTGCGCCGAACGATGGAGCCTTCCCTTGGCAGCAAAATGCCCCATGTGTAAAAAGCCGGTGGACGCCAAATACCGGCCGTTCTGCTCCAAGCATTGCGCCGATGTCGATCTCGCCCGCTGGCTCAAGGGCTCCTACGTGATCCCCGGCAGCGCCGAATCAGATGAAGACGGCGACGCAGCCGGCGCCGCGCTCCCCGACGAAAACGCCGAATCCGCGCCGGTCAGTCGGCCTGCAAGCGCACCGCCTGCCCCGCGGCGGCGACGGGGCCGAGCAGATTGACCATGATGGCCACGGCCTTCTCCTTCCCCGCGACGGCGATGCGGTGCGGCGTGTCGGCCCGGTAGCGCGCGGTTTCGCCCGCGTTCAGCGTGAATTGCTCATTCCCCGCCGTCACCTCCACCTGGCCGCTCAGCAGCGTCAAATTCTCCACCGATCCCCTCGGGTGCGGATCGGACTCCAGCACGCCGCCCGCTTCCCCCTCGAACGAATACCACTGCACCAGCTCGATGGTTTTGATCCAGCCGATGATGCGCAGGCGGCACTTGCCGTCGTCGCTCATCAGCAGCGGCGTGCCCGACGGCCCCAGCTTCTCGATCAGCGCAGGGCTGTCATCGCCCTTCAGCATGTCCTCGATGGGGGCATTCAGCGCCCGCGCCAGCTTGAACAGCGTCGATAGCGTGGGGTTGGTCTCGTTCTTTTCGATCTGCGAAATGATCGACTTGGCGACGCCGGACTGCTCCGACAGATCGCCCAGCGAGTAGTTGTAGCCGTTGCGCAGACGCTTGATGGTCTTGCCCAGCTTTTCGGTGACTTCGATGAACTCACCATCCTGTGAAGGCTTTTTTATTGACATCCGCGGCATCCGTCTGCACATATGGGGTGTTCGATAAAACGAACGAGTTGATATCTTCCGTCAGAAATGGACCGGCGTCCAGAACAAAATTGTGCGCCGGAGCGGTCATGCGGCACGATTTTGCGTGAAGACGCCAGCGGGCAGCAACCAATTTCCAACGGAACAGGGTTTTGAAGCACGGAAGTTCAAACTGTCCCGCGCGCCAATGCCGCAGCCGGACGGGATGAACGGGAAAAGGCAGCAATGAGCATCATCAACGTCACCAGCCGCGACGGCACACCGCACGAGTTCGAAGCCGTGGAAGGCTGGAGCGTCATGGAGATCCTGCGGGAATACAATGTCGGCGTTCACGGCATCTGCGGCGGCGCGGCGGACTGCGCAAGCTGCCATGTGGCGGTCGCCGAGGAATGGCTGCCCCGTCTGTATCCGCCGCGCGACGACGAGATGATGAAAATCGACGAACTGCCCCAGCCGCTGCCCAATTCGCGGCTCGCCTGCCAGATCATCTGGGAAGAACTCGCTGGACGGCCTGAAGGTCGCCATTCCCGAAGAAGACGCCTGATAACGCTGGAGAATTGCCATGAGCGCCAAGCCAAACACGCAAATCCTCACCGCCAATCACCTGCGGAGCGGTCTGAGCGTCTATCTCGACCGCAGCGGCGAATGGGCAACCGATATCCGCCACGCGCGCATCGCCGCCAGCGAGGCCGAGGCGATGGGCATGCAGGCGCTGGGCAAGGCGGACGAAGCGGCTAACGAAGTGGTCGGCGTATACCTGGTGCCCGTGACTGTGCTGGAAGGCGGCGGACCTGTGCCCGTGCACTACCGCGAACGCATGCGGGCGCGGGCTTTCCCGTCCTTCTGGGCCGCCCCGTCGGACATCGCTGCGAATGAGGCCGCCCGTGTATCAATATGACAGCTTCGACCATCAGTTCGTCCGCGAGCGGGTGGCGCAATTCCGGGGACAGGTGGAGCGGCGGCTTTCCGGCGCGCTGACCGAGGACGAATTCCGGCCGCTGCGGCTGATGAACGGCCTGTACCTGCAGCTGCACGCCTACATGCTGCGCGTGGCCATCCCCTACGGCACGTTTTCGGCGCAAGCAGATGCACCAGCTCGCCGACATCGCCGATACATACGACAAGGGCTACGGCCATTTCACCACGCGGCAGAACATCCAGTTCAACTGGCCGCGCTTGCAGGACGTGCCGGATATCCTGGACGAACTGGCCGAAGTGGACATGCACGCCATCCAGACCTCGGGAAATTGCATACGCAACGTGACGGCCGATCCGTTCGCCGGCGTTGCCGCCGACGAGGTCGCCGATCCGCGCCCCACGGCGGAGCTGCTGCGCCAGTGGTCGAGCCTGCATCCCGAATTCTCGTTCCTGCCGCGCAAGTTCAAGGTCGCGGTGACAGGCGCACGCGCCGACCGTTCGCTGATCAAGTTCCACGATATCGGGCTGCGGCTGATGCGCGATGACGAGCGGACGGCTGGGCTATGAAGTCTGGGCCGGCGGCGGACTCGGGCGCACGCCGATGATCGGTGTGCAAATGCGTGGAGTTTCTGCCCGAGGACGACCTGCTGGCGCTATATCGAGGCCGTCATGCGCGTCTACAACGCCGAGGGCCGCCGCGACAACAAGTACAAGGCGCGCATCAAAATTCTGGTCCACGAGATGGGTGCGGAGAAGTTCCGCGCCGCCGTCGAGGACGAATTCGCCGCCATCGACCGCAACGCCATGCCGTCCGCCGCCGAGGAATTGCGGCGCATCGAGGCGCATTTCCTGTCTCCGGTCGCGGAAGACGCCCGGCGCGGCCGGCGAACCCGGCGCATCTGCGCGACCCGGAATTCGCCCGCTGGCTGCGCAACAACACGCGGCCGCACAAGGCCGCCGGGCTACGCCATCGCCATCGTCTCGCTGAAGCCCACGGGCGGCGTGCCGGGCGACGTCACCGCCGCGCAGATGCGCGCCGTGGCCGATGTGGCCGACGAATTCAGCCTCGGCGAGCTGCGCGTCTCCGCCGAGCAGAACATCATTCTGCCGTATGTGCGCAAGGCAGACCTGTATGCGGTGTGGCAGGCCCTGCGCGACGCCGGGCTGGGCATCGGCAATGCCGGCCTGATCAGCGACGTGGTGTCGTGCCCCGGCCTGGATTATTGCGGCGCTGGCGACGGCCCGCTCGATCCCGCTCGCGCAGGAGATCAGCGAGCGTTTCGCCGATGCCGCGCTTGCAGGAGTCCATCGGCCCGATCCGCATCAAGATTTCCGGCTGCATCAACGCCTGCGGCCATCACCATATCGGCGACATCGGCATTCTCGGCCTGGAGAAGACCGGCGCCGAGGCCTATCAGATCACGCTCGGCGGCGACCCCACGGACACCGCCGCCATCGGCGAGCATTCCGGCCCCGGCTTCGCGCCCGAGGGCGTGACGGACGCCATCGAGCGGCTGATCCATTTCTACCTGCACAAGCGCGAGACGGGCGAGAACTTCAAGGACACGTTCCACCGTCTCGGCCACAACGTTATGAAGGAGGCACTCTATGCCGCTCATTAAAGACGGGCAATTCACCCCCGACGCCTGGATTTTCGCGGGCGAAGACACCGCAATCGCACCGGGCACCAAGGTCATCGTGCCGCTCAGCCGTCTGCTGGCGGAGGGCGAGGCGCTGCTCGCGGCGGCGGGCGCGCTGGGCGTCGAGGTGCCGAACAGCACCGCCGCCGCGGCTCTCGCACCATGGCTGGACCGGCTGGCGCTGATCGCCGTGGCGTTTCCGTCCGTCGCCGATGGGCGCGGCTTCTCGCTGGGCAAGCGGGTGCGGCGGCTGGGCTTCACCGGCGAACTGCGCGCCAAGGGGCACGTGATCGCCGATCAGTACGCCGCCACGCGCGCCTGCGGCTTCGATACGGTGGAGATCGGCGAGGCCCTGGCGCGACGACAGCCGGAAGCGCAATGGCAGGCGGCCCAGCGCAGCATGAGCCTGGCGTATCAGCCGGGGTATGGCGGGGCGGGGAATATCCTTATGGCGCGGCAGGCGGCGCGGCGCCAGGCGGCGGCATGATCAGGAGCGGGCATTCAGAGTGGAGTGAGCAAACTGGGCTGGATTTCCTCACAACCAAGTCTCTTTCGCCTCTTTCCTCAATTCATCCATATTCTCTTTCAACTCTTTAATTTTGACATCGATTCGATTGCAATCATTCAAATTTGACGCATTTCGCGGTGGATATGCCCCGTGAATTTTCTCAACAATTTTAATAATAGCCTCTTCTATTTTCTGATCAAGATCGGCAATGTTGTCTACTTGCGGCATACGACCCTTCCATTACGACCATTGATAAGGGACCAAGCCCTTATACTGTGAGATATATTTTGGAGAATGTAAACATACATGATTCGCGGCTGGCGCCATGAACACAGCTAGCGCTCATGGCAGCGGTTCCGCTTTCGACGCCCAAGCGTACCGCAATCGCAACTGCAACCGCCATCCTTTAGCAGGGGCGCCAGACGATCCAATTCCGCGTCGATTTGAGATCGAAGCAACTGATTCGCCTTAGAAATATCATCGTTGATGCTGAAACGCGAGTTGACCGCCTTATATTCGATTTGTAATGAGATTATATACCACGCGGCTCCGATTACTGGCACGAGAGAGCCGCTGAAGGTGTAGGCGATGTAACGAGTTAAGACACTATAGTCTCTAATTCTTCGCTGGATAGATTTTACTTCGGCGACTAGAGTTCTGGTGATGTCCACCATGGCTTCGATGCGGGCGTCACCCCCGGTGCCATCCTTACACATGATCTACTCTTGTTGGATTGATAGCGCGAGCAGCACACTTATTAGGTGCTGCTTATCTATCGGCAACCTGAGGGTGTTACGCCACTCATATTGATGGGTGAGTGAGGATACGATTCGATTGATGGGGGAAAGTGGCTTTCGAGGCACACGGCAGGCTGCGGCATGCTTTGCCTAGCGGAGAGGAAAGCATGGCGAGACGGGCCGGCGGGAAGCTGTACTTTCGTGCTTTTCCGGCCCGCGCCTACACCAAATACCGGAACTGTATCCGCGTCACCGTCCCGTCGCACTCGATCGGCCGCTGGTAAATACCCACCAGATGGTCCACCAGACTGCCACGATCGTACACATCCGGCGAACTGCCCTCGAAATCGCCGTCATCCACGACGCCGAGCACCTTCACCGTCAGGCTGGTGATCTGAATGGGGATGCGCGTGTCGTTGAACAGCGGCGGCACGTGCAGCTCGTCGCAGCCGCAGCGCTCGATCACCCGCGCGGTGACCTTCTCACCCGGAATGTAGCCGCGCCGGTTGGGATGCACGCGGTTGCCGGGCCGGAACACCGTGGTGATTTCCCGCGCCAACAGCAGATTCTCATAGTGTTTGCGAAACGCCATCTCGTCGCGTGGCAGCTCCATTCGCCCCTCCACGAAAAGCCGTCAGAAAAACCGGCGCGGCTCGCGATTATTTCGCCGTCGCGGCGCGCATCAACGCCAGGACTTCGCCGTCCGGCTTGTCGAGCTCGGTAAGGATTTTGAAGGCGGGGACGGCCTGGAACAGGTTCATATGCCGGCCGCTATGGGTGCGCAGCCCCCGGTCAACCGCCAGCTTCAGCGTCAGCGGCATGTCCTCCAGCAGGATGTCGGCGACGATGGCCGCTTGCGGCAGCCGCGACACATTGGCCAGCGAGACCGCCATATCGCCGTCCACGTCGCCGGTCATGGGCGCGAAGGCGCTGAACTTCTCGTTGGGCTGGGCGCCCTTGTTGGAGGTGTTGACCACGATGCCCGCCCCGGCCAGTTCGGCGCCGATGGCGTCCTCGCTCACCGCGCGGGCGCGGGCGAACGGGGCGATCAGCCGGGCGATGTGCTCGGCCTTCGACACCGTGCGGTTGACGATGACGATTTCGCTGGGGGCACGCTTGGCCAGTTCGTAGGAGATGGGCAGCGCCGTGCCGCCGGCGCCCAGGATGACGATCTTCTGGCCCGCGATGCAGTCGGGGTATTCGTCCAGCAGCCCGGCGACGAAGCCAACGCCGTCGGTATTGTAGCCAACGAAGGCATCATCCTCGCGCGCGATGACGTTGACGCTGCCGATGGTTTCCGCCGAGTTGTCGAGCCGGTCAAGCTGCGGGCCGATCTTGTCCTTGAAGCCGGAACCAGCGCCGCCGCCGTAATAGATCGGATCGGTGCGCAGCACGGCGAAGATCTCCGCCACGCGGGCCGGATCGCCGATCATGAAGCAGCTCCGGTACGGCAGGCCGTAGGCCTCGAACACGGCGTTATGCATCGCCGCCGAGCCGCCGGGATAATCGTGGTCGATCAGGAATACATAGAGACGCTGCAAGCGGAAATCGGCGAGGTCGAGCTTGTTGTTTTTCGGCTGAAGCGCGATGGACAAGAGGCCGGCGTCAATCAGCTCGCGCACCGCCGACAACGCCGGACGCCTGCCCGCCCCACCGGACTGGACATCGGCAGGGCTCGCATAGCCGTTGAAACGCGCACCGCAAACGTCTTTCCAAAGCGGCATACCATCCTCCTCGATACACTGGGATCGCCCAATAAGAAACGCGCGGCAAAATCCGCGCTGCGGACGGATGCCTCGTTGGTCAATACTATGGAATAACGCCAATTGCCGCGGTTTATTCCTGACAGCTCACGGAGAAAGCTGCTGGTTTAGTTATTGAGGGGATCGCGCGCCGTCTTAAGTTATCGTCGCTCTGGGGCTCAGTACGTTGGCGCGGGGGTTTGGTGCGTGAGCAACTGGCCGGAGGCCGCCACGGGCGTTGCGTCTGCCGCTTTCAATGCCCCACGCCAGCGCTCCTCGTCCGGGCTGAGTCTTAGTTATCGTCGCTCTGTGCTGCGCCCAACCGCTCCTTCGCGGCTCCGCCGCTCAGTACACTGGCGCGAGGCTTCGGTGCGTGAGCAACTGGCCGGAGGCCGCCACGGGCGTTGCGTCTGCCGCTTTCAATGCCCCACGCCAGCGCTCCTCGTCCGGGCTGAGTTTAAGTTATCGTCGCTCTGTGCTTCGCCCAACCGCTCCTTCGCGGCTCCGCCGCTCAGTACACTGGCGCGAGGCTCCTGTGTGTAAACAACTAGCCGGCGACCGCCACGGGCGCTGCGTCTGCCGCCCTCACTGCCCAAAGACGGCATTCTTTTGTTCGGCCGGAACCATTCTTCCGTCCCGGCCATGCACATTTGTGCAGCCGCCGCGCGCAGGATGGGTCAAGGACGCGCATCTTCGCGCGCCGAGTTTTCGTATCGTCGTGTTGTGCAAAGCCCAGCACTCCTTCGCGGCTCCGCCGCTCAGTGGGCTTGTCCTTGACGCATCCGAGCACGGCGGCATCATGGTGTGCGGCGGGGTTCACGGTCCTTCAAACCCAGCGAATCAATCAGCCAGACGGCCATTAGGACCGCGACGCCCGCCAAGCCTCGAAGCGCGACTGCTTCCCAGCCGCATCATATGCCTCAAACTCGGCCATCTCTCGCGCCTCGGCCTCGCGCCGGACAAGCTCGGCCTCCTCCGCCGCGCATTGCTGGAGGTACTGCCGCTCCGCCTCCTCGATCTCCGTCACCAGCACGCGCTGCTCCGCCGCCGCCTTGGCGTCGTTCAGCAGGCGGGTGCGGTCTTCCTCGCTCAGGTAGCTCAGCAGTGCCTGCCGCTCATCCTCAGCCTGGCGCATATCGTCCGGCATGCCGCGCCAGACGAGGCGGTTGCAAGCCGTCACCAGCCGCTCCAGCTCGCGCGTGGCGTGGAGCTTGGCGTTGGTGAGCGCGCTGGGTTTCATAGCCCAGCCTTCCACGGTGTTGTGATGCTTGATCAGGACGTCGGTGCCGACGGCCTCGTTCCAGACCAGACTGGCGTCGAATTGGCTGCTCAAAAGCGTGTTCCCCCCAGTGCCGCGCCGGGCGAATCGCTCCCGGCGGCTGCCCAAAGGGGGACTATCAGACGCGATGGTGACAATTCGGTGTTAATAGCTGCCCCGGCGCGATTTTTTCGCGATGGGGAGGCGCCACCGCCGTTGCGGGTAATGCAAAACAGTCCACGCGGGGTAGCAGGACTGTTCCGGGGCTATTGCCCCCCGCAACGGCGGCAGCTATCGAGGCCGGGTATAACGGCGGTAGCGTTATTGCGCACGGCCTCGCGTCAGAAAGCCTCCTCCTCGAATGCCATGGTCGATTTGGCTCCGGCCATGATGGCGGACAGCAGGCCGCCGGTCTGCGGCAAGAGGCGCTGCATGTAGAAGCGCGCGGTGTTGACCTTGGCGCGGTAGAAGGCATCCTCGTCGCCGCCCAGCTTGCCCTGCGCCACGCCGGCCATGCGCGCCCACAGGTAAGCGAGCGCGGTCAGGCCGAACAGCCGCAGATAATCCGTTGCCGCCGCGCCGGCTTCGTCCGGGTTGGCGAGGCTTTTCTGCGCAACGGTGATGGTCGCCTGTTGCAGCCGGCCGAACGCCTTGGCCAGCGGCTCCACGAACTCGGCCGCCTCGCTGTTGCCCTTCTCCGCCTGGATGAAATCATCCACCACGTGGAAGAAGCTGCGCAGGTAGCGGCCGGCATGGGCGGGCATTTTGCGGCCCATGAGGTCGAGCGCCTGCACGCCGTTGGTGCCCTCGTAGATCTGCGCGATGCGGGCGTCGCGGACATATTGCTCCATGCCCCATTCGCGGATGTAGCCGTGGCCGCCATAGCACCTGCACGCCGAGATTGGCGCATTCGAAGCCGAGGTCGCTGAGCAGCGCCTTGACGATCGGCGTCATCAGCGGCGACGAAATCGCCCGCGCGCTGACGTTCCTTGGCGTCGGGGTGGTGCTTCTCGATGTCGATATGCTGCCCCACCCAGATCGCGAGCGCGCGGCTGCCTTCGATATACGCGCGCTGGGTCAGCAGCATGCGCCGCACGTCCGGGTGCACAATGATCGGGTCGGCGGATTTATCGGGGTGCTTCGTCCCCGTGAGCGACCGGCCTTGCAGACGCTCGCGCGCATAGGTCACGGCGTTCTGATACGACGTCTCCGCCACGCCCAGCCCCTGCACGCCGACGCCCAGACGCTCCGTGTTCATCATCGTGAACATGGCGCGCATGCCCTTGTGCAGCTCGCCGACGAGATAGCCCTTCGGCGGCGTCGAAGTTGATGACGCAGGTGGCCGACGCCTTGATGCCCATCTTGTGTTCGATGGCGCCGCAGGCCACGCCGTTGCGCGGGCCAACGGAGCCGTCCTCCTTCACCAGGAACTTGGGCACCAGAAATAAGCTGATGCCCTTGACGCCCTTCGGCGCGTCCGGCAGGCGGGCGAGCACCAGGTGAATGATGTTTTCCGTCAGGTCGTGCTCACCGGAGGAGATGAAAATCTTGCTGCCGGTGAGCTTGTATGTGCCGTCCGCCTGCGGCTCCGCCTTGGTGCGCAACAGGCCGAGATCGGTGCCGCAATGCGCCTCGGTGAGACACATGCTGCCGGACCACGTGCCGTCCACCATCTTGGGCAGGAACTTCGCCTTCAGCTCCTCGCCGCCATGGGCGTGAATGGCCGTGTAGGCGCCGTGCGTCAGGCCGGGGTACAGCGAGAACGACACGTTGGCGGAGCAGATCATTTCCTCCACCAGACAGCCGATGGTCTTCGGCACCCTTGGCCGCCCACGTCGGGATCGCAGGAGAGCGCCGTCCAGCCGCCATCGCGGAAGGCGTTGTAGGCTTCCTTGAAGCCCTTGGGCGTGCGCACCACGCCGTTTTCGAAGGTGCAGCCCTCCTCGTCGCCAGAGCGGTTGATGGGGAGAGCACTTGCTCGCAGACCTTGGCCGCTTCTTCCAGCACCGGGTCGATGAGGTCGGGCGTGAAGTCCTCGAAGCCGGGGAGCGTGGTGTCGATGCCGCCCAGGAGTTCATTGAGAACGAAGCGCATGTCGCGCAAAGGCGCTTTATATGTGGGCATGGTTCTAATTCCTCAGCGGTTTGCCGGTTTCCAGCATGTGCTCAACGCGGGCGAGCGTTCCAGGCGTGCGGACGAGGCGCATAAACTCGGCGCGCTCCAGCGTCAGAAGCTGGTCTTCCGAGAGCGTCTCCGTGATGTCCGTATCGCCGCCCGACAGCACCGCGGCGACGCCCTTGGACACCACCACGTCATGCGGCGTGGCCTTGCCAACTTTGGCGAAACCATCCACCGCCATGTCCAGCGCGGCGGCGGCGCTCGGGCCGGCCAGCACGAACACCGGCGGCTCCGGCGCCTTGTAGCCGTCCACCATGGCCAGCGCCTTGGCCTTGGCGTCGGCCAGCAGGCGGTAGCGGTTCATGGTGATGCCGTCGCCGGGCCGCATGATCAGCATTTCGCCCGCTTCCGCCGCCGACTTGGCGACCTGCGCCGTGCTGATCATCTCGAACACCTTAGCCACAGCGGGCATCGGCCCCTTAGGCAGCCGCCCCAGGCTCTGCCAGCGCGCCAGCATCTCCTTGCAACCGCCCCAGCCCGGCAGCAGTCCGACGCCGACTTCCACCAGGCCGGCGTAAGTTTCGGCGTTGGCCTGAATGGCCGAGCAGTGCAGCAGGATTTCGCAGCCGCCGCCCAGCGCCATGCCCGACGGTGCGCCCACCACGGGGAATGCTGCATATTTCAGCGCCTTGTATGTATCCTGCCCGCCCTTGATCAGCATCTCGATGCTGTCCCACGAGGCGACGTTGGCGGCGAACAGCGCGAGGCCGAGATTGGCGCCCACGGAGAAGTTCGAGCCTTCGTTGTAGATCACCAGCGCCTTGAAGTTCTTGGCCACCACGCCGATGGATTTGCCCAGCAGGCCGAGCACGTCCGGGTCGAGCGAGTTCATTTTGGAGGTGAACTCGAAGCAGGCCACACCGTCGCCGATATCCCACAGCGCCGCCGAGCCGTTCTTGATCACCGGCTGCGACGTGCGCTTGACATCTTCCAGCATCAGCACGCCTTCGGGGCGCACTATCGTCTTGTACTCGCCGGCCAAGGTGAGCACCTGCCGCACGCCGTTCTCGACGCGGTAGAACGGACGCCCCGCCGCCGTCTTGAGGATGGCGGGAACGGGCATGCCCTCCTTCTCCAGCCGCGCAGCGAACCACGCCGTGCCGAGCTTGTCGATCAGCTCGAACGGGCCGAACTTCCAGTTGTAGCCAAGCCGCATGGCCTCATCGATGGACTCGACCTCATCCGCCGCATCGCCCACGAGTTGCGCTGCATACGCCAGAGTCGGGCCGAGTACACGCCAGGCGTAGCGGCCATACTTCGTCTGATCGTCCAGCAGAACCGTCAGCTTGCGCCCGGCGGCCTTGACGATGTCCAGGTCCGCCTTGCGCTGCGCGCGGTATTCGCCGGTCGCCAGGTCGATAGCCTCGCGCGCCTTGTTCTTCTCGCGGTTGACGCGATAGAAGCCGCCCTTGCCTTTGCGCCCCGTATAGCCGTCCGCAATCATGCGCTCGACGAGCGGCAGCGGGCGGTTCAGCGCGTGGAAGGCATCGCCCTCCGGCAGCGCGCCGGCGAGGCTGGCGTTCACATGCGGCATCAGATCGAGGCCAACGAGGTCGAGCAGGCCGAACACGCCGGTTTTCGGGATGCCCATCGGCTTGCCGATGATGGCGTCGGCTTCCTCGACATCCAGACCGAGATCGAACGCCTCGACGACCGCCGCTTGCAGCCACAGCACGCCCAGCCGGTTGGCGATGAAGCCGGGCCGGTCCTTGCAATGCACCACGCTCTTGCCCAGCCGCACATCCGCAAACGCCGACACATCGGCGACAGCTTCCGGCCGCGTGGCCTCGCCCGCGACCACCTCCAGCAGCCGCATATAGCGCGGCGGATTGAAGAAATGCGTGATGACGAAACTGCCCGCGAAGTCCTGCGGCAGGCCGTCCACCAGCTTGGCCAGCGGAATCGTGGACGTGTTGGAGGACACTACGCTGCCGGGTTTGCGCACATCGTTGATCTTCGCATACAGCGACTGCTTGATGTCCAGCCGCTCGACGACCGCCTCAACGATCCAGTCGCAATCGGCGATTTTCGCCAGATCGTCCTCGATATTGCCCGGCGTCACCAGCTTCGCCGCCGCCTTGCTCATGAACGGCGCCGGCTCGGTCTTCAGCATCTTCTCGATGGCGGTTTTCGCGATCACGTCGCGATCCTTGGCGTCCTTCGGCACGATGTCGAGGAGCAGGACCGGCACGCCCGCATTGGCGACGTGAGCGGCAATCCCCGCCCCCATCACCCCAGCGCCGATAACGGCGACCTTTTTGATTTCAGCCATTTATGCGGCCTCCAGCACGGTCGCGATGCCCTGACCGCCGCCGATGCACTGCGTGGCCAGCGCGAACTGCTTGCCTTCGCGCTTCAGCAACTGCGCCGCCTTGCCGGTGATGCGCGCACCCGTCGCGCCGAGCGGATGGCCAAGCGCGATGGCGCCGCCGTCGATGTTCACAGTGTCCATGTTGAGGCCCAGCTCGCGCGAGCAGGCCAGCGCCTGACTGGCGAACGCCTCGTTCAGCTCGACGATGCCGAGGTCTTTCGCCTCGATGCCCGCGCGCGCCAGCGCCTTCTTGCTCGCGCCCACCGGGCCGATGCCCATGATGTCCGGGTCGCAGCCGCACACGGCAACGCTGCGGATCGCCGCCAGCACCGTCAGCCCCTTGCGCCTGGCGTAGTCCTCGCTGCACACCAGCACCGCCGAAGCGCCGTCCGTCAGCGGCGAGGACGTGCCCGCCGTCACCACGCCGTCGATGCTAAACGCCGGCTTCAGCGCGGCCAGCGTCTCCAGCGTCGTCTCCGGGCGGATGCAGCCGTCCTGCGTCACCTGCCCCTTACGGCTGGCAATCGGCACAATCTCGCCCTCAAGCTTGCCGCCAGCGCGCGCCGCCGTGGCAAGCTGCTGCGAGCGCACGGCAAAAGCCTCCTGCTCCGCGCGGCTGATGCCCCAGCGCTTCGCCACATTCTCCGCCGTCTCGCCCATGGACATGTACGCCGCCGGCATCTTCTTCCAGAATTCCGCATTCGGCAGCGGATTGAAGCCCATCATCGGCACGCGCGTCATGCTCTCCACGCCCGCGCAGACGAACGCCTCGCCCGCGCCGATGGCAATCGCGCCGGCCGCCATATGAATCGCCTGCATGGACGAGCCGCAGAAGCGGTTGACCGTCGCGCCGGCCACGGACTTGTCCAGCCCCGCCATCAGCCCGATGAGCCGCGCCACGTTGAAGCCCTGCTCGCCCTCGGGAAACGCGCAGCCCAGCAGCAAATCCTCAATCTCGCCCGACGGCACACCCGCCCGGCGCACCAGCTCCGCCACCACCGTTGCGGCGAGATCATCCGGCCGCACCGTGGCGAGTTCGCCCTTCTTCGCGAGGGTGAACGGCGATCGTACATATCCGGCTATGACGGTCCTGGTCATTTGCGTTTGGCTCCCGATGTTGAATTTTGAAATGCGCTTAACGTTAAAACCATGCTTTTACGCCTATGGTTGCAATGCGTCCAATGCAAGTGTTAGATGTTATGTATGCAGCTCACGCATTTGCGCAACGCCGACCTGAACCTGCTCCCCGCCCTGCTGGTGCTGCTGGAAGAGCGCCAGATCTCGAAGGCCGCCGTCCGCTTCAACCTGAGCCAGCCGGCCATGAGCCGCATTCTACAGCGGCTGCGGCATACGTTCGATGACGAGTTGTTGATCCGAACCGCCGATGGCTACGAGCTGACGGCCAAGGCGCGCGCGTTGCAGGACGAATTGCAGACCTCGCTCGGCCACCTCGACCGGATGCTGCGCGGCGAGGTTTTCGATCCCGCCACGGCCGCAGATACGTTCCGCATCTGCTGCCCCGACCACGCCTCGCTCGCCTTCGCGCCGGTGCTGGCGGAGCGTCTGGCGCGCGACGCCCCGTCGGCCAAGCTGGAAATCATCGCCTGGCACGAGAAAGCGTTCAGCGACGCCATTCGCGGCCGGCTCGACCTGGTGCTGTGGGCCAACGAGGTTCCGCCGCCGCTGGAAAGCGAGTTGCTGGTGGAGGACCGGATGGTCTGCGTCGTGTCCGCCAATCACCCGATCGGGCAGGACGAACTGACTCTGGAGAGCTACCTCGCCTATCCGCATGTGCATGTGACGGTCAAGACGGAGCGGCAGTACTCCATCGGCGGTCAACTGGCGCATCACGGGGCGCGCCGCCACATTGCGCTGCGTGTTCCGTATTTCGGCGCCGCCGTGCTGGCCGCCGCCGGCACGCATCTGATCGCCACCGTTCCGCACTGGGCGACGTACAGCTACCGCGACAATACCGGCATCCGCATCGTGGAGCCGCCGGTGCCGCTGCAACGCCCGCGCAACCTCATGGCCTGGCATCCGCGCATGAACGCCGCTCCTGCGCATAAATGGTTCCGCGGCATCATGCTGGAGGCGGTGGCGACGCTGGTCAGCAGGGGCGGGGAGTGATGTTTAAAGTTATCGTCGCTCTGTGCTTTGCGAAGTCTCCCGCAAGACGGCCGTAAACGGCCTTCGGCGCTCCTTCGCCCCTCCGCCGCTCAATACGTTGGCGCGGGGCTTTAGTGCGTGAGCAACTGGCCGGAGTTCGCCACGGGCGCCTCGCCTGCCGCCTTCGCTGCCCCAAGCCAGCGTTCCGTTTCCGGCCAGAAGTCTTAGTAGTCGTCGCTCTGTGCTGCGCCCAACCGCTCCTTCGCCCCTCCGGGGCTCAGTACGTTGGGGCGGGGGTTTGGTGCATGAGCAACTGGCCGGAGTCCGCCACGGGCGTCACCGTTGCCGCCCCCACTGCCCTGAGCAGGCATTCTTCTGTTCGGCCGGAACCATTCTTCCGTCCCGGCCATGCACATCGCAAATGCCGCCGCGCGCAGGCCGGGTCAAGGGTGCGAAGCACCGGCGAAGCCGGCTTGCCCTTGACGCGTCCGAGCACGGCGGCATGCTTATGTGCGGCGGGGTTCACGGCACACTCCCCCTACTTCGCCGGCAGCGGAATAAACTCCACCTCATCCCCCGGCACGCTATCAAACCGCCTCTGCGCCCAGTCCTCCTTGGCCTGTTCGATCCGCTCCCGCGACGACGACACGAAATTCCACCAGATGTAACGCGGCCCGTCCATCGGCTCACCGCCGAGGAACAGCAGCCGCGCCGCCATCACCGCCTGCACGGTAATCTCGTCGCCCGGCCGGAACACCAGCATCTGCCCCGCGCCGAACAGATCGCCCGCCACATCGACGGCGCCGTCCGCGATATAAATCGCGCGTTCCTCGTGAACGGCCGGCAGCGGAATGATCGCGCCCGGATCGAGCCGCACATCGGCGTAGAACATGTCCGAAAACGTGGCGGCGGGCGAGGTCTGGCCGAACAGCGAACCCGCGATCAGGCGCACATGCTTGCCCTCGCCCGTGATCTGGGGGAGTTCCGCCGCGCCATGATGGAAGAATGCCGGGGCCGTCTCCTCGGCATCCTCCGGCAGCGCCAGCCAGCTCTGGATGCCGAACATGCGGCGGCCGGGACGCTGCCGCCACTCGGGGCTGGAGCGCTCGGAATGCGCGATCCCCTTGCCGGCCGTCATCCAGTTGACGTCGCCCGGCCGGATCGCCTGCGCCGAGCCGAGGCTGTCGCGATGAAAAATCTCGCCCTCGAACAGATACGTGACCGTCGCCAGCCCGATATGCGGATGCGGCCGCACGTCGATGCCCTCGCCCGGCGCCCATTCGGCCGGCCCCATCTGATCCCAGAAGATGAACGGCCCCACCATCTGCCGCTCCGCCGAAGGCAGCGCGCGCCGCACCTGGAATCCGCCGAGATCGCGCGCACGCGGCACAATCACGGTCTCAATTGCGTTGCAGGATTTGCGGTCGCCCGGAATCGGGTCCGCATCGGGAAGCCAGCTCATGGACGCCTCCGCCAGGTGTTGGGACAGCTCTGGTCCTCTGTACGCCATATTTTTGGTGTCCGATCATTGCGACACAGGCCGCAAGAAGCCTTGGGGAGGAAGACCATGAGACGCTGCGCGATGTTCCTTGCGGGAGCCGCCGCGCTGGCGCTTGCCGCCGTTTCCGCCAGTACCGCCCTGGCCGCCCCCAGCGACGCCCTTGGCACCTGGCGCGACACGGAAATCGGCTCGATCATCAAAATCACCGCCTGCGGTGCCGGCATTTGCGCGCAGCTCGTCAAGGTCCGCGAGCACCACGCCAGGGACGTGAACAATCCCGATCCCGCTCTCCGCCTCCGCCGCATCGAGGGCATCGTCATCATGAGCGCCGTGAAAGCGGGACAGAATGCCTGGAGAGGCAAGCTCTACAATCGCGAGGACGGCCAGACCTACGCCGGTTCCATCACGGTGCTGAGCAAAGACCAGATCAAGCTGGAGGGCTGCGTGGCTGTGTTCTGCAAATCCCGCATCTGGGTGCGTATCCCTGCCGGCACGGAAAGCCTGCCCATCAACGAGGAGAAGAAGAAAAATGAAACTGTGCGCAAAAATACCGGGCGCCCTTCTGGCACTGGGGCTGTCCGCCGCCCTCAGCCACAACGCCCTCGCGGGAGCCGATGACGCCATCGGCACCTGGAAGGACGTCGAAAAAGACGCGCTCGTCAAGGTTTACACCTGCGACGGCGGCGTTTGCGTACAGATCGTCAAGGTAAAAGACCCCAGCCTCAAGGACGTGAACAATCCCGACGCTGCACTGCGCGGCCGCCCCATCGAGGGCATCGTCATCATGAGCGGCGCGGCCAAGAGCGGGGACAACGCCTGGAAAGGCAAGCTCTACAACCGGGAAGACGGCAAAACCTATTCCGGGTCGATCACCGTGGTGAACAAAAACGAGGTCAAGCTGGAAGGCTGCGTGCTAATCATCTGCAAATCGCGGAAGTGGGTGCGGGCGGAGTAACGCGCAGCCAGCGGCGTCAATCGCCCTCGGGCAGACGCCGTTGCACACCCCAGCCCTCCAGAACCGCGTTGATATCGCCGGCGACGAAAAAACGCGCGCTTTCCTGATCGTAACCGTCCGCCAGCAGCTCGTCGTAGCCGGTGAACACGTGCCGCACATAGGCCACCAGCGACAGCCACGCGGCGGCGTCCGGCGAGGCGGTGCGCAGGCCGGTGCTGTCCATGGCGTGGTCCGCGACGGCGCTGAATTCATGGCGGGGAATGCGCGGCGCCAGTTGCCGGAGCGCGGCCTCGATGGCGGCACGCTTGCCCGGCCCGGTGGAATTCAGGCTCATCCTACCATTCGTCATCCCACAGGCTGCGCGTAGCTCTCGGACGCTGTCTGGCGGCACGCGGCGCCTGCGCGGCCGGCTCGTTCCTTGCTTCCGCGCTGGACTTCAGGCTGAACTGCAACGGCTTCCCCTTCAGCGCCGCCGTGATCTTATCGTCGATCCCGTAAATGTCGGGATGGGTGCGAAGCTTGCCGTCCTGGTCCACATCCACGGTGAAGTAGGTGACGTGCACGGGGACCGGCTTGTTCAGCTTGATCTCGTTGGGCTGCCCGCTTTGCGCGACGAGATCCTGGATATATTCGGGCGTCCGGCCGGCATCATGGGCCAGGATCACCTCGGCGAGACGCAGCGGATTTTGCGTGCGCATGCAGCCATGGCTGAAGGTGCGCTGCTTTTCGTTGAACAGCTTCTGCTCCGGCGTGTCGTGCATGTAAACGTCGTGCTTGTTGGGGAAGCGGAACTTCACCAGGCCCAGCACGTTGCGGCCGCCAGACGCCTGGATGAACTGAAAGCGCCGGATGTCCACGCTCGACCAGTCCACCGAGCCGGGATCGACCTCCTGCCCGTTGAGGCTGACACGCAGCCCCATGCGGTCGAGCACGTCCTGGCTGCTGCCGCCGTCGCTGCGCCGCCCGTAACCGAAGAAGCCGTCATCGTCATAAGCGCTATAACCGGAGGAGTAACCCGAAGCGCGCCGCAGTTTCGGCGCAAGCTCATTCAGCTTGATGCTGTCGGGCACGCCCCACTCGGGATGAAAAATGACGAACTGCATTTGCGCCGAGAACGAGGGCGTCGGCGTATTGGGCTTACCGACCACGATCCGTTCCATCAGCACCAGCTTGCCATGGTCGAACACGCGCGTGATCTGCTCGGGGATGCTGTTCCAGACGTAGAAATCGCCGAGGCCGTCCGGCAGCAGCCGCCAGCGTTCCATATTCGCGACGATGCGCTGACGTTCGCCGCCGCGCGGGCCGCCCGCGCTGTTGTTGAGCGCAGCGCGCAATTTACCGTCGATGAGGCCGTCCGGCTCCCAGCCCTGTTCGCGCTGATACCAGCGGACGGCGCTGATCAGCGGCGCATCGTAGACGCTCGGGTCCGCCGCGCCGGCGGCAATGTTGAGCCGCTGGCGGACAAGGGGAACCTGCTCGTTCCAATCGCCCGGCCTGATGTCCGGCCCTGGGGGAATTCTGACCTGCGGCGGGGCGGCGCTGGCCTTGTCCGCCGCCAGCAGAGCCAGACGCAGGCGCTGGAACTGCTCGTGTTTCGGATGCAGGCCGCGCAAATAGGCATCGGCCGGTTCAGCCGCCGCAATCGCCTGGAGCACCGATTTCGGGTCGTAAATCTGCGGCTTGGCGTCGATCAGCTCCGTTGCGCCGGAGTAGTCGATCCGCCCGCCCCGCGCATGGCGCGCATATTTCAGCACGGCGAGACTGAATTTGATTTCGGCATCGGCCAGCGCGGCGGGGCTGGTGTCCGCCGGCTGCGGCAGGACGAACGCGGCGGCGTCCAGCCCCCAATCGTTCGCCTTGCGGATTTCGGCGGCGGCCTGGGCCGCGCGGGGGTTGAGGCCGTCCTTGTCCGTCCAGACGGGCAGACCGTCGCGGCCGCTGTAAAACGCGCTCATGCCGGCCACGTCGTCGCGATGATCGCCCCGGCTGGCGGCGGCCGGCGTGGCGGCGAGGGTGCGGATCTGCGCAGCTAGCGGATCGGGTTCCGGGGGCGGCGGAGGCGCTTCGGCGGCGGCGGGTTCCAGCGCGCCAGGGGCCGGGGGCGGCGGATCATTGGCATCGGCCGGCGCAAGCGGGTCGGGCGCTGCTTCCGGCGGCGGACCCGCGTCGAGATCCGTTGCGGGCTGCCCCGGCTGCTGCGCCATCGCCGCCAGCGGCGCGAGAGCGATCAGCGAGGCTACAAGTGCGGCGCGAAACGTGTTTTTTTTCTGCATGACCATCCGTAGACCTCAACCGGGCACCTTCGTTAAAGTATGGTTGGGGCGGCGGTGAGGCAAGGAAGAACGGCATACAAAGCGCTGCCACCGTCTTGGCGGCACGCGCCTTTTTGGCCTCTTTCAAATTTCGAGCGGGTAACCCATCCGTCTCGCACTGCCCTCGCTGCGTGACTGTATGCAGGTTAAATTCCTTTGTTCGGCCGGGGAGCCATTCCTTGTAACTTTCCCCCAGCCGACTCTGGCATTCTCATGAGCGCGGTTACGGGCGGGAGTCCGGTCATTCCTTGGTCTCTGAAGACCGTGACGAAGCCTGGCACCCCGCCCGTTATTCCATCGAACCCGAACAGCCGCCGGGGCCGCAATGCGAGCCCGATTATGCAAGGACGGGTCACCATGGAAAGCATTATTGTTGGTATTGACGTATCGAAACAGAAGCTTGATATCGCCCTGCGTCCCAGCGGGGAGACCTTCGCGGTGGCGCGTGATGCCGCCGGTTTGGACCAGCTCACTGCCCGGCTGAAGGGTCTGATGCCGCATATTGTGGCGCTGGAAGCCACCGGCGGATACGAGACCATTGCCGCCGCGGCGCTGGCGGCGGCCGGCTTGCCGGTTGCCGTGGTCAACCCTGCCCAGGTCCGCGCTTTCGCCAAGGCTCTGGGCAAGCGGGCCAAGACGGACCCCATCGACGCCGCCGTTATCGCGCATTTTGCCGAGGCGGTGAAGCTTGCACCGCGAGCCGTACCGGATGACGCCACGCAACTGCTGGCCGATCTGGTGGCCCGGCGGCGGCAGATCGTCGAGATGATCGGAGCCGAGAGCCAGCGTTTGCAGCGGGCCAGAACCAGCAGCCTCAAGAAGAGCATCGAGCGGTTGATCACGGCGCTGAAGAAAGAACTATCAAGCGCTGACGGCGATATTGATGATGCGATACGTTCCTGTCCCGCTTGGCGGGAGAAGGAGGAACTGCTCACATCGGTTCCCGGTGTAGGCCCGGTGATTTCCAGCACACTGGTCGCGTTGCTGCCCGAGCTTGGCACGCTTTCCCGCAAGCAGATCGCTGCCCTTGCCGGGCTGGCACCATTCACCCGGCAGTCCGGCCAATGGCGGGGACGCAGCCTCATTGGCGGCGGGCGCGGCGTGGTCCGCACGGTTCTGTTCATGGGCGCCCAGGTGGCCAAACGGCACAACCCCATCCTGAAAGCCTTCTTCGACCGCCTCGTGGCAGCCGGAAAGCCCAAGATGGTGGCACTCATTGCCGTTGCCCGTAAGCTGCTGACCATTCTCAACGCCATCGTCAGGGACCAAAAATCATGGCAAAACGCTTGACTTCCAAGACAGCCGCTTCGTCCCGGCCATGCACAAGCCCAATGCTACCGCGCGCAGGAGGGGTCAAGGATGCGCGATCTTGCGCACCGCCGGAGGCGGCTTGTCCTTGACGCCTCCGAGCACGGTAGCATGCTGATGTGCGGCGGGGCTCACGGCAATCGCTGGACCCACCCTGGATTCAAAAGGGCCCCTTTTTGCGTTCTCTCCGGCGGCTGCCGTTGTATTTCGCGCCAGGAGCGGCAATATGCTGCCAGCCGCCGCTATCGCGCAATCCATGGGGGAATCATGTCTTACCGCTTCTGGCTGTTCATCACGGGCCTTCTCGGATTTTCCGCCGTCACGGCAGGCGCGCTCGGCAGGCATATGCTGAACGCCGAGGGCGTTATGCTGAAAGCCTACAAATCCGGCCAGCTTTTCCACGCCCTGCATACACTCGCCATCCTGGGCGTCACGGTGCTGATGGCGGCCACCGAGGGCAGGCGCAACGCCCTGGCGGACTGGACGCTGCAAATCGCCGCCGTCGCCTTCCTCGGCGGTATCCTGTGTTTCTCCGGCGGCATTTACGTGCAGGTGGGCCTCGGCCTGCAATCCAGCGTCAACATCGTGCCCACGGGCGGTATGCTGTTCCTCACGGGATGGGCGTCGCTGGCGCTCAGCGCTTTTGGATTCCGGCGGGAGTAGGCGTGACGCGATGGAAAACGGGCCTGATTCGCCATCGTCAGTATTGAAGGAAACCGGCGCCGCAACCGTGCTGGCGCTGCTGACCTTGCTCATTCTGTGGTCCGCCGCGGATGCGCGCTGGTTCAACCTGTACGCCGTGGCGGCGGTGGTGCTCCTGGCGATGCCGGGATTGCATCTGGCATTGCGGCGCGGCCTGGCGAGCAGGGGCAGGCCGCGGCTGCTGGCCTGGCTGGTGACGCTTCCGGCGGCGGGCGCGGCACTGATGCAGATCGGTTTCTGGACGGCGTTCTTCAGCCTGCCGCACAT
The DNA here is from genome assembly GCA_963827885.1 of uncultured Alphaproteobacteria bacterium. Classification (GTDB taxonomy): domain Bacteria; phylum Pseudomonadota; class Alphaproteobacteria; order Rhizobiales; family Rhodomicrobiaceae; genus CAWHDD01. The sequence goes on from CAWHDD010000005.1 coordinate 516,980, forward strand.
GGCCGTAAAACTCGGCGTGGGGCGGAGTATGCTGATGGAGCGGGCGGCGCCCTATGCCGTCTGGGTGCTCGCCGCCTATGGGCTGGTGTGTATTTTCGTGATGATCCGTGCCTGCGGCTCTCGCAGTCCGGCAGTTTAACTGCCGCCCTGCCCGCCCTGGCGCAGCAGATGGTGCACGGCCTTCTTGGCGTCCACCACATTCTTCAACAACTGCGCGCTGGTTAGAGGCGTGACGTTGTATTCCTCGTCGAACATCAGCGCCCGCTTATTGGTGATGATGTAAAATATCTCCCGGACCGCCTTGCTGAGGAGCGATGTTCTTTCCAGCGTGGGGATTTCGCTATGCCGCGCACCCCACAAAACTTGCTCGCCGGGTTCCAGTTTGGCGCGCACAGCCTCACGCAGTGGCCCAGGCAGTTGGTCGAGGCCTAAGGCGCTATTTGTCATTACATCTTTCCGGCGTTAAGGGGTCACGGGACAAGGCTGGTCAAGGCATTCGGCAGATCACCACGGCGCTTCCGGTGCACTTTCTCGCCGCTCCGTGGCAGCAGGATGACCGCCGCGTGGTTTTTTGTGCACCTTCGTCAGAATGTTAAAGCAAGTCTTAAATCAAGTGTATGCGGAAAATCGGCATTAATACGAGGCTTTCCTGGCCGTAGCGCTCCAATGCTGTGACCAATCGTCTCAAAACGTGTCAAACGGCGGCTTTCGGCCTCAAAAGCGTTGACGGGGAAGGTCTCGAACGCCCGCCCGCCCGGATGCGCGACGTGATACCGGCAGCCGCCGATGGAGCGCCCGGTCCAGGTATCTACGACGTCGAACACCAGCGGCGTATGCAGCGGGAATGGTGGGATGCAGCGCGGATGGCGGCTGCCACGCCCGGAAGCGCACGCCGGCCACGGCCTCGCCCTGCGCGGCCCGTCGCGGTCGAGCGGCATGGGGCGGCCGTTGCAGGTGACCAGCGTAGCGGTCGCCGTGTGTGCCCGTGATGCTTCACCTGCACCCGCTCCAGCGAACGAGTCCACATAACGCGCCGTGCCGCCGGGCGCGCCCTCCTCGCCCAGCACATGCCACGGCTCCAGCGCCTGCCGCAACTCCAGCTCGACGCCGTCGTAGTCGACGCTGCCGTAGACGCGGGAAGCGGAATTCGAAATGCGGCGCGAACCATTCCAGCTCGCACCGGGAAGCCGGCGCGCTTCAAATCGTCGAGCACGCTCGCGGAAGTCGTGCCCAGACGAAATGCGGCAGCATGAAGCGGTCGTGCAGACTCGGTGCCCCAGCGGACCAGCTTGCGCGGATAGGGCTTCTCCCAGAACCACGCGATCGAGCGCGCGCAGCAGCAGTTGCTGCGCCAGGCTCATGCGCGCATGCGGCGGCATCTCGAAGTGCGGAACTCGACCAGACCGAGCCGCCCCGGTGGCGCCGTCCGGCGAATAGAGCTTGTCGATGCAGATTTCGGCGCGGTGCGTGTTGCCGGTGACGTCGACCAGCAGATTGCGGAAGATGCGGTCCACCAGCCACGGCGGACATGCCGCCCGCGCGCCGGGTCCGGGATTTGCTGGAAGCGCGATTTCCATCTCGTAGAGCGAGTTCGTGGCGCGCCTCGTCGACACGCGGCGCCTGGCTGGTCGGGCCGATGAACAGGCCGGAGAACAGGTAGGACAGCGACGGATGGTTCTGCCAATAGGCGATGATGCTGGCGAGCAGGTCGGGCCGGCGCAGGAACGGGCTGTCGGCCGGCGTGGCGCCGCCCAGCACGATGTGATTGCCGCCGCCGGTGCCGGTGTGGCGGCCGTCGAGCATGAATTTCTCGGTGCCGAGCCGGGTCAGGCGCGCCTCCTCGTAGAGCGCCGTCGGTGATGTCAACGGCCTCGTCCCAGCTCGTGGCCGGCTGGATGTTCACCTCGATCACGCCGGGGTCGGGCGTCACCTTGATGACGTTGAGGCGCGGAGTCGCTCGGCGGCGTGTAGCCCTCGATATGCACGCGGCTGGCCGGTCGACTGCGGCCGTCTCCTCGACCGCGGCGGCAAGCGCCGCGTAGTCCTCCGCGTCCTCGAGCGGCGGCATGAACACGCAGAGATGGCCGTCGCGCGGCTCGATGGTCATCGCCGTGCGCACCGTGCCGAAGACCTCGGCCGGAGCGTCAGGGCACGGCGGCGGCCGCGCGTCCAGCCGACGCCGCGCCGGTCGCGCAGCAGCACCTCGCGCGCGCGGCAGGGGCGGCGGCGCCGCGAACGGATCGCTGGGCATGACCTGCGGGTAGTTCGCCGGCGCGCACATAGGGCAGCGAGCCGAGCGGCAGGCGGAAGCCCGACGGGCGAGTCGCCGGGCATGAGGAACAGCTTGCTGCGCCGGAAGCGCCCAGCGCTCCGTCACCCAGCGGCGGCCGCGTTCCTGCGATTGCCAGACCTGGATCGGCAGCACGTAGCCCGTCGGCTCGCTCGAGGCCGCGCTCGAACACCTTGATCGACGCGCGCGCGCTCGGCCGGATCGTCGAGCTTGTTGGTGGCGGCGTCGAGATTGAGCGGCAGCTTCTGCTCGATCAGCAGGAAGTGCGCCGGGTCTTCGTAGGCCGGGATGGCGCTATCCGCCGGCAGATCGAGCTGCTGCGGCACAGCGTCGGCGGCGAAGCGCTCGGCGTCGCTCGATGGCCGGCGCTTGGCGGGGACGTGCTCATCGTCGATCAGCGCATCGTTCTCGCCACAGCGGCTCGCCGTCGCCGCGCCAGTACAGCGCGAAGGCCCAGCGCGGCAGCTGCTCGCCGGGATACCATTTGCCCTGGCCGTAGTGCAGCAGCCCGCCCGGCGCGAACCGCTCGCCGCAGCCGCCGGATCAGAGTCTCCGCGAAAGCGCCGCTTGGTCGGGGCCCACGGCGCTCGGTGTTCCACTCCGTCGCCGTCCATGTCGTCGATGGACACGAACGTCGGCTCGCCGCCCATGGTCAGGCGCACGTCGCCCGCCTTCAGCCGCGCGTCGACCTCGTGGCCCGCGGTGCGGATATGCCTGCCACTGCTCCTCGGTATACGGCTTGGTGACGCGCGGCGACTTCCACGATGCGCGCGCACCTTCATGTCGAAGGCGAACTCGACCTCGGCGTCGTCGTGCACGCCGCGTGATCGGCGCGGCGCTGCTCGGGATTGGGCGTGGCGGCGAGCGGAATGTGCCCCTCGCCCGCCAGCAGCCCGGATGTCGGATCGAAGCCCGATCCAGCCGGCGCCGGGCACGTAAACCTCCGCCCAGGCGTGCAGATCGGTGAAGTCGTGCTCGGCGCCCGCGGGCCCATCGAGCGACTTCACGTCCGGCCGTGAGCTGGATCAGGTAGCCCGACACGAAGCGCGCCGCGAGCCCGAGATGGCGCAGGATCTGCACCAGCAGCCAGCCGGAATCGCGGCACGAGCCGGACCGCTTCTTCAGCGTCTCCTCCGGCGTCTGCACGCCCGGCTCCATGCGGATGAGATAGCGTGATGTCGCTGTTGCAGCTGGCGATTGAGCTCGCAGAGGAAGTCGATGGTGATCGTCGGCCTCGATGCGCAGCTCTGTCAGATACTTACGCGAGCAGCGGCCCGGCGGGCAGCCGGCTTGCAGATACGGCGCCAGCTCCTCCGCCAGCATCGGCGTCGTAGTCGAAGCGGCCAGTCGTGGCGCTATTCGTCGACGAAGAAATCGAACGGATTGATCACCGCCATATCGGCGACGAGATCGACCGTCACCGCGAACTCGCGCGTCTTCTCCGGGAACGACCAGCCGCGCCAGATAGTTGCCGAACGGGTCTTGCTGCCAGTTGATGAAATGCGTCTCCGGGCTCGACGCTTCAGCGAATAGCTGAGGATCGGCGTGCGGCTGTGCGGCGCCGGACGCAGCCGCACCATCTGCGGCGACAGCCCGGTCAGGCGGTCGTAGGTGTACTGCGTCCGGTGCGTAAGCGCGACGTGCAGGGCCATGGGGAGGTTCCAGAAGATCTGAGGGGACAGCGCGGCGGGTTGAGAATACTACGAGATTCCGGGTGGAAGGCCATCCATCTGACGCGGCGAGAAGGTGATTTCTCTGTTCGGCCGGGAGCCATTTCTCCGTCCCGGCCATGCACAAGCCCAATGCTGCCGCGCACAGGACGGGTCAAGGGCGCGCAGCGCGGCCGGAGGCCGTATACCCTTGACGCGTCCGAGCACGGCGGCATGATTGAGTGCGGCGGGGCTTCCAGGCAACACCCCCTCAAAGCTGCGCCTGCGTCTGGCTCTGCGTCACGGCCTGCGGCTGCTCCACCGGCGGCGGATAGCCAAAAAACGCATACCCCAACTCGTTGGTCAGCGCCGCCAGCTTGAGCTGTATCCAATCATTGAAATCGTGCAACTGGTCGATCAGCCCGCCATCGCCCGCCGCTTTCACCAGCGCCGCCAGCAGCCCCTCGACCTGCGCCCGCGCCGCCGCCGCGCGGGGGAGATGGAAACCCTCCTCCAGCAGCGCGATCATCGACCGCATCTCGCCGGCGCAATAGCTGATGGAGCGCGGCAGCCCGGTATCGAACAGCAGGAAGCGCGCCACGTCCGCCGCCTCGACGTCCGCCGGATGAATGCGCCGGAACGCGTGATAGCCGGACGCCGAGCGCAGCAGCGTCGCCCAGAACGTAAAGTTGAACTCCGCCGGGTCTTTGCGCACGCCCGTCGCAAGCTGCGCGAATTTCACATCCAGCAGCCGGCTGATCTGGTCGGCCCGCTCGACGAACAGCCCCAGCCGGAAAAACGGCCAGATTTCATCGCGGTAGAGCGTCGTCTCCGCCACACCCATCTGCGCATAACAGCCGCGCTTGATGGCGTCGCAGGTGCGCGACAGCCGCATCTCGCTGAAATCGGACGCGCCGAGGCCGAGGAGGCGCGTGTGAAAGTCGTTCACCTGATACCACATGTCGGTGGAAATCAGCGGCCTGAGCGCCCGCGCATTCTCCCGCGCCGCCCGGATGGACGACTGGATCGACCCCAGATTGCCGTGCTGCGTGGCGTAAAACTCGATGACGTTGGCGGCGCTGCGCTGATCGTGCAGCTTGGCGAACGCCGTCTCGTCGGAATACAGCGTCACCATCCAGCTCCAGGCGTCGTCGCTGGGGCCGCGCCCGCGCTGGAACGAGGTGTTCACCTCCATGATGCGGGCGACGCTTTCGGCGCGCTCGATGTAGCGGGCCATCCAGAAGGCGGATTCGGCGTGGCGGGAAAGGAGGCTGCTCACTCGGCCACCTCCCGCAGAACCCAGGTGTCCTTGGTGCCGCCGCCTTGCGACGAATTCACCACGATGGAACCTTTCTTCAATGCCACCCGCGTCAGCCCGCCCGGCAGCAGCCAGGTGTCGCGCCCCGTGATGGCGTAAGGCCGCAGGTCCACATGGCGCGGCTCGACGCCGTCCTCGGTCAAAGTCGGGCACACCGAGAGATCGACCATGGGCTGGCTGATATAATTGGCGGCGTTGGCCTTCAACTGATCGCGGCAGAGGTCCAGCTCCGCCTTGGTGGCCTTCGGACCGACGCAAATGCCGTAGCCGCCCGAACTCGCCGACCGGCTTCACCACCAGTTTATCGAGATTCTCCAGCGTGTATGCAAGGCTGGCCGGCTCGCGGCAGATATGCGTCTCGACGTTGGGGAGAATCGGATCTTCGCTGAGGTAGTAGCGGATAATGCGCGGCATGTATGCGTAAACCGCCTTGTCGTCGGCAACGCCCGTGCCGACCGCGTTGGCAAGCGTCACATTGCCCTTGCGCACCGCCCGCATCAGCCCCTTCACGCCCAGCACGCTCTCTTCATTGAACACCTCCGGGTCGAGGAATTCGTCGTTGAGGCGGCGGTAAATCACATGCACCCGCTTCGGCCCCGACACGGTTTTCATGAACACCTTGTCGTCGTCCACGAACAGGTCGCGCCCCTCCACCAGCGGAATGCCGATCTCGCGCGCCAGGAATACGTGCTCAAAGTAGGCCGAATTGAATACGCCCGGCGACAGCAGCACCATCTGCGGCTCGCCCGCTGCACACACCGGCGCCACCTCGATCAGCTTGGACGACAGCCGCTCGCCATAGTTGGACACCGGCTCGATGGCGAAGCCTTGCATCAGGTCGGGGAAGGCGCGCTGCATCAGATGGCGGTTTTCCACCACATACGAAACGCCGGACGGTGTGCGCGCGTTGTCCTCCAGCACGTAGAACTCGCCGGCGCCATTGCGTACGATATCCGTCCCGGCGATGTGCACATAAGTCCCCGCCGGCGGATCGTAGCCGGCCATTTCTGTACGGAAGTTGGCGTTGCCCAGCACCAGCTCTGGCGGCAGCACGCCGTCCTTGAGGATCTTGCGCTCGTGGTAAATGTCCCACAGGAACAGGTTGATGGCCTTCACCCGCTGCTGGATGCCAGCCTCGGCGCGCGCCCAATCCGCCGCCGTCAGCACGCGCGGGATCACATCGAACGGCAAAATGCGGTCGATGGCGTTGCGCTCGCTGTATACGGTGAAGGTGATGCCGAGGGTGAAAAGCTCGCGTTCTGCATCCTTGGCGCGGGCGGCGAGATCCGCGATTTCCATCTGCTGCAAGCGGTGCCAGAGCGCCGTCAGATGGCGGTTGCGATTGTCCGGCTCCCCCAGCAGCTCGCAATAATACGGGCCAGGGTTGTAATGATCGAGCGGCGCCGTGGCGGAGGCGTTCTTGAGTACCGTGACCGTCCCCATCTTGCTGTTCTCTTAAAGGTTTTTCGCAGACAATTGGGGCATGATTGTGCACCCCATCTGCCGCAAAAATACATGATGACGCTGAATGAAGCGTAACATAGCAAGTCTCTGAGCTAAAAGGTAAAATAGTGCTAAAATTATAGGCATGTGCACACAGCCGACGGCCACAAAATGGTCAGCGGCGGATGGGCTGGATGCAAAAAATCAACGCGCGCGGAGGTTTACTGCCGCGCGCGTTGGCTGTGGTGACGATGTTCGAAAATGGGACCGCCGGCGCCGCCTCAGCGCACCTGCACTTCGCGCCCGCTCTCCTGCGACTGGAAGTCGGCGAGCACCGTTTCGCCGCCGATGGTGCGCTGGCCCACGGCCGCCAGGATGCCCCGGCCCTGCGGTACATACAGGTCCACGCGGCTGCCGAAGCGGATCAGGCCGAAGCGCTCGCCAATGGCCAGCCGGTCGCCGGGCTTGGCGTAGCAAACGATGCGCCGCGCGATCAGGCCGGTGATCTGCACCACGCCGATCTTCTCGCCGGTGTCCATTTCCAGCCCCAGCGACATGCGCTCGTTCTCCGTGCTGGCATTGTTGGAGCCGGCATTGCCGAAAATGCCCTGCGTGTATGTCTTGGCCACGACTTTGCCGGCGACGGGCGCGCGGTTGATATGCACGTCGAACACCGACAGGAACGTGGAAATGCAGGTCATGGGCGCGTCGCCCAGGCCGAGTTCCGGCGGCGGCACGCGCGTATCCACCGAGGTGATGCGGCCATCGGCGGGCGCCACCACCAGACCGGGGCGCATGGGAATGGCGCGCTCGGGGTCTCTGAAGAAGTAGGCGACGAACACCGTGCCCATCGCCGCCACCCAGCCCAGCGGGGACCAGATGAAAAACAGCACGAGCGTGACGACGGCGCCAATGGCCACGAATTTATGGCCGTCGCGATGGACCGGCACGAAGGCCGCCATGATGGTATCCAACAAACTCTGCCGTTCCTGCATTTTTCTGTCCCCGGTTGCCGGGCGGCACAAGCTCGCGTGCCGCCATCCGTACTAGTTATGCTCTGGCAAAGCGGAAAAATGGAGGACGCGCAATATATTTGTCGCCATTTCCCTCAATCATTTCGCGAATAACGGCTGGAAATGGCGAATGGCGCCGTCCTGTCACCGCCTGAGCGTCAGCGCGGCCGAGCCGCTTTCGCTGGTCAACGACACGTTTTGCGTGTTGCCGCGCACTGTGATCTGGATTCTGCCGTCGATGTTATATTGATCGTTGTGGAATTTGCCCGAATAGGTGTTGGCGCCGGTTTTACGCAGCCGGGCGACCTGTTCCACGCTCCCCGAATCCGTCGCGCAGGTGGCGCTCACCGTGACGCTGCTTTCCGAATGGGTCTCGAAATGGGCACTGCATCGCGCCCGCTCGCGCTCGCCCCCCGCGAAATTCACCCAGCCGCCGCCTCTCCAGGAGCCGGACAGGCCAGCGGGGTCGGCGTTCGCGGGAGCGGGCATGTATGCAATCGCCAGCCCAGCGAGCAGCATCAGGGCAGAGCGGCGGGCCAGCCGCATGCCGGACGCGGTGCAATCGCGTGTTATATTGTTTCGAATCATGAATTCGCTTCCCGATGACCTGTTTGTTGACGGTAAAGAGGATGTCTCACCTCGACTCAGGGGCAGGTTAACATGCCTGCTTTGGAGATGGGGAAGCGTTCCAGAAAAGTCCAACAGGTTTTACCGGGGAAAAGTGCGGTGTTTGCTGGGCGGCGCGAGTTTTATGCCGAGTTACTCCGCGGCCTCCAGCGGCGCCACCTCGTGCGGGAGCAGCACGCCGGCCTCGACCGCCTCGGCGAGACGCTGGCGGGCCTCATCGGCCTCCTGCTGGCGCGCCCACAGGCTTGCATACAGGCCGCCCGCCTCCAGCAGCCCGGCGTGGGTGCCGCGCTCCACGATCACGCCTTTGTCCAGCACGATGATGGTATCGGCGTTGATGATCGTCGAGAGGCGGTGGGCGATCACCAGCGTGGTGCGGTTCTTCGATACCAGCGTCAGCGCGGCCTGGATGTCCTTCTCCGTATGCGTGTCGAGCGCCGATGTGGCCTCGTCCAGCATGAGGATGGGCGGCGCCTTCAGGATTGTGCGCGCGATGGCCACGCGCTGTTTCTCGCCGCCGGACAGCTTCAGCCCGCGCTCGCCCACCATCGACTGATAGCCCTGCGGCAGGCTGGCGACGAAGCCGTCGATCTGCGCCATTTCCGCCGCATGACGCACCTCGTCGAAGCCGGCGGCGGGGCGGCCGTAGCGGATGTTGTATTCAATGGTGTCGTTGAACAGCACAGTATCCTGCGGCACGATGCCGATGGCGGCGCGCAGCGAATGCTGTGTCACGTCGCGGATGTCCTGGCCGTCGATGAGGATGCGGCCGGCGCTCACGTCGTAGAAGCGGAACAGCAGCCGTGACATGGTGGACTTGCCCGCGCCGGACGGGCCGACGATGGCCACGAGGCCACCCGCCGGCACCTCGAAATCCACGCCCTTCAGGATGGCGCGTTCAGGATCGTAGGAAAAGTGTACGTCCTCGAAGCGGATTGCACCCGAACTCACCTTCAGCGCCGGCGCGCCCGGCTTGTCCACCACCTCGGCCTTCTCGCCGATGACCGCGAACATGCCCTCGATGTCGATCAGCGCCTGTTTCAGTTCGCGGTAGATCATGCCCATGAAGTTCAGCGGCATATAAAGCTGGATCAGCATGGCGTTGATCATGACGAAATCGCCCAGCGTCTGCGTGCCGTTGACGATACCGCGCGCGGCGAACAGCATGCAGGTGGTGAGGCCGGCGGTGAAGATCAGCGACTGCCCGGAGTTCAATACGCCGAGCGATGTATACGTCTTGATGGCCGCCTTCTCGTAGCGGGCCATGGACTCGTCGAAGCGCCTGGACTCCCAGCCCTCGTTGCCGAAATATTTGACCGTCTCGAAATTGAGCAGGCTGTCGATGGCCTTGGTGTTGGCATCCGTATCGCTGGCATTCATCTCGCGGCGGATGACGATGCGCCACTCGCTGGCCCAGAAGGTGAAGGCCAGATACAGCACCACCGTCGCCAGCACGATCAGGCAATATTCCCAGCCGAAATAGACCGTCACCAGCGCCAGCACGAAGCCCATTTCGATGATGGTCGGGAACAGGTGCAGCATGCCCATGCGGATGATGAGCTCGATGGACTGCTTGCCGCGCTCGAGGATGCGGCTGAGACCGCCGGTTTTGCGCTCCAGGTGGAAGCGCAGCGACAGCTCGTGCAAGTGCTCAAAGGTGCGCGTGGCGACGAGGCGCGTGGCGTGCTGGCCGACAGCGGTGAACAGCACGTCGCGGAGCTGGGTGAACAGCACCATGGCCACGCGGCCAGTGCCGTAGGCCAGGATCAGCGCGATGGGAACGATGGTCAGCGCCGCCAGCATTTCGCCGGTGCCGGGCGCGGCGCCGGGCCGGGCCGCCGTCAGCCAGTCCACCACCAGCTTATAGGCGATAGGCACCGTCACGGTGATCATCTTGGCCGCCAGCAGCGCCGCCAGAGCGAGCACCACCCGCCGCCGCAGGTCGGGCCGGCCCTTGGGCCAGGCGAACGGGGCGAGATGCAGCAGCACGCTCAACTGATCGGGCAGCCGTTTTGAACCCTGGGGGGATGCCTCCCCAGTACTATGTCTTCGACCAGAATGCATTGGCACGTGCAGCAAGACCCGGAGTTGCCGCGCGCGCCTTGTCAGGACGCGCGGGTTTTTGCGAATGGATATCGCCTTATATGGGATTTACTACGGCAGAACAAACCGCTGGTCGGGGTAAATCATATCCGGGTCGCGGATCTGTCCCTTGTTGGAGCGGAAAATTTTGGTAAAGCGCTCGCCGCTGCCGTAACAGCGTTCCGCGATGGACCACAGCGTATCGCCCCGCTGCACCACGATCGCGTCGCATGCGCCGCTCTGCTTCTTGCGTGCACGCGAGCTGGATGCCTTGTCATCGTCATCCGCGTTCGCCTCTGCCGTGGCGCGGGATTTGCGCGACGTGCCCTTGGCCGAGGGCTTGCTAGACCCGATGGATGCCATACCGGCGGCTTTCTTCTCGCCAACCTCGGTCATGGCCTTGCGCGACTCGTCGGCGCGCTCGAAATTCACTTCGGCCCGCGCGGCCACCCGTTCGGCGCCGCTCGGCACCATGTCGGCGCGGATCTTGTGCGACCCCAGCGGCAGATCCCGCGCGCCCGCGAAACTCCACAGGCCATCGCTGCCGGCCGTCGCCACGCCCACAAAACCGTTGTTGATATAAAGCATGACCCGCGCGCCCGGCGCCGCATGGCCGCTGATGAGAACCCGGCCGCCCTTGCCGCTCTTTTCGTAATCCACCGCGTCGAACGTCACCGCTCCCAGTGTTCCCGGCGCGGACTTTTCGCCGCCTTGCAGCAGGCGGGTCGCCTTGTCCGTGTCGGACAGCGCCACCACCGGCTGTTCGCCCGGCGTGGCGGCGATGGATAGCGCTATGCGCTGGCTGCCATCGACGACGCGGCCGCTGGCTTTTTCGGTGGAGGACAGCGACAGCGAATGCTCGCCGGGCGCCAGCGGTGCTTCGGGGTTGAACACCCACTCGCCGTTGCGGTCGGCCGTGACTTCGCCAAGCACCGCGCCGTCGCTCTCGATTTTCACCGTCCAGCCGGGTTCACCCCGCCCGGCGATGACGAGCTGGCCCGTTGGCTGGGCGTAGGCCACATCGAATGTCGGCGGTGTCGCGGATCTTGCGGCGGGCTTGACAGGGATCATGGGTGCGCTGGTGCCAGTGCTGAACCACCAGTTGCGCAAATCGGCCAGCTTGGCTTGCCAATCGACGTCTCCGGCGCCGCTGAGATACCCCGCCACACCGAGAGCCAGGAGGAAGAAGATGAAAATCCAGCCGCCCCGGCCCTTCCGCTCACCGCGGTTTTCCTGCGCATTACTCATAACCGCTGCCTCATGACAAATACAGCCGGCGCTTCGCCCGTTCGAAACGCCCCACAACCGGCAATACCTAACCCCGCAAGATGACGGCCATACCCTGCCTGGCCATCAAAGCGGTACCGCATCTTGGAACACTTTCAGCCCCCGCCCATGCAGGGAAATTAGCACGAGACACTTATATGTGGCAAAAAACCGGGCGCTGGGCCTGAAATGCATTGAATCCGTATGCATCAGGCATGGGATTTCCGGCAAAATGAGGACGGTCGGCCCGGAGTCCACAATATGCGTCACTAATGCACCGGCGTGATGCATCGGCGAAGGCGTGCAGTGTGTCCTCCGGCCGCCGTCATGCCCCTCCCTTGCCGCCGTTTTGGATCACTTTCCGCCAATAATAATCGTAATTGCGTTCCGCGAAGCCGTGGGGCTATGCTCATGGCGCAAAACCATAATCGACCTTTACGGGAGGAATTTCATATGCGCTATACACTCGCCGCCGCCGTTCTCGCGGCAGGCACCATGCTGGCCTCCGCCGGCGCCTTCGCTGTCGAAGTCAACCAGAGCGCCGACGTCAAAGGCGACGCCGCCGCCGTCTGGGCCAAGATCGGCGGATGGTGCGCCATCAAAGAATGGCACCCGGCCGTCGCCAGTTGCGAGGAAACCAAGGATGCCAAGCCCGTCCGCACGCTGACTCTGAAGGGCGGCGGCACGATCAAGGAAACCCGCACCGAGGCCGGCAAGACCGGCTATCAGTACCGCATCGACGAGAGCCCGCTGCCTGTCAGCGATTATAGCGCCAGCTTCTCCGTCACCGATGCCAAGGGCAAAAAAGGCAGCTCCACCATCACCTGGACAGCGAAGTTCAAAGCCAAGGGCGTCAAGGACGACGAGGCGCAGAAGGTGATCACCGGCGTGTTCACCGGCGGTCTCGACGCGCTCAAGAAGAGCCTGGGCGAGTAATCGGCAAGTCCCGGCGGCGCCCGATCACCGCCGCCGGGACTCCATGAGCGGCAAGCCGCTTCAGTCAGGCGGTCAGTCCGGCCGCTCGTCATTCAGCACGCGGTGCTTGACGAGCCACTCCACGGCGCGCGTCCAGGACTTCGTCGGTCTCGCCTCGCAGATCGGTATGCACCAGCTTGATAAGCTCGCCCGTGCGCGCGTCTCGAATTCTGAACTCAAGATATTGTTCCATAACGCTGATTTTGCGGAACATGCCAACAAACGACAGGTCCGCGCCGAGGGCCAGGGCGGCATCGGCATCGCAGCCATTGCAGTTGCGCAGCCAATGCTTCTTCACGTTTTCGGCCTCCGAGCCGGACGTATCCACAAGCTCGTAGCGCGCCGTTTCGCCGAGCAGCCGGCGCACTCTGCCGGTCACGAGTTTCAGCCGCGCCGTCTCCACCGGGCTCTCACCGGCAATGGGGCCGCCGGCGGTGAAATCATCGAGTTCGAAATCGAAAACGGCGAGCCTGGGCAGCCCGGCGGCGGGCGCGTTGCCGCCAATGCCCGCCTGATTGCGCAGAGTGCCGGTCATATATTTGACCGCGCGGCGCCAGGCCGTTTCGTTGTCGCCGCGAAAGTCGAACGTGCGGTTGTAAACGATGCCGCCGGTGGCCGCGTCCTTGATCTGGATATGCAGCGCGCCCACCAGTGTACTCGTCTTGCCGATCCAGCCGATCATCACCCGGCCGGCGCCGGTCTGGCGGGCGATGTCCAGTTCGCAGCCGTTGCAGTTGCGCAAGTATGTGCGCGCGGCGGCGGCGCGCGAGGCTTCGTCAACCTCCGTCTGGGGCACGACGCCGTACAGGCCGGCCGCGGTGATCTCTCCGGCGGCGTAGCGTGTGATATTTTTGAGCATTTCCGCGCGGTGCAGCCGGCGTGCCCTCGCCGGAGGTGTCCTCGATCTCGAATTGCAGCACCGCGAGCCGGTGAAGCGGCGCGTCTCCCGCCGAGGCGGACTGCCCGCCGGCCGCCGCCATCAGCCAGAATGCCGCCGTCCATAAAACCCGCCCCAGCGCCGATGCGTAATGCCCCATATCCGTCTCCCATCCGTGATTTGAACCATCCCCAGCGTAGACGCCGCCGCCCTCCCCCGAACCTGGGTTTCGCCCGGCGGCCCTTGGGCAAATTTCCCGAGCGGCGGCCCCGCGCCTTCACGCGGCAGCGCCGTTCGTATAGCCTGACGCCATGCAAAACTCCGTGCCGATAGCGGCGGCGGCCATGCCAAGGCGGCGCGCCGACCTGAAATTCACCCTCATGCTGCGCGTCGCAGGCGTCGCCATCGTGTGCTTCCTGATGACGGCCGCGTATGTGCTGGCCGAAGTCAACCGGGAGGCACGGCGCAATGTCGAGCACCTGGGCACGCTGCTGGCGCGTCAGCTCGATTTGCAGCAAATCTGGGCCGAGAGCGGGCTGGGCAACCCGGAAATGGCGCCGAGCTGGGATTCCATCGCGGAAAACGTGGCGGCGAGCGGTCAGTGCATGCGCATTTACGATGCCCAGGGGCGCCGGACATGGTCCCATTGCGTCGGGCGCCACGATCAGGGCCGCGCGGCGCCGGCCTGGTTCGCGGGGCTGTACAATTTCGCCTTCGAGCCGGCCAGGCCGTTCGAGCGCGCCGTCAGCTATCGCGGCCAGGATCGCGGCAAGGTGGTGGTGGAGCCGGACCCCGCCAGCGTCATTTTCAGCGCCTGGCGGGAGACCGCGCGCCTCCTGACCCTGACGGCCATCACCACCCTGCCCCTCTGTCTGCTGGTTTACGCCGCCATCGGGCATGCGCTGCGGCCGGCGCGCGAGGTGATCGCCGGGCTCGACCGCTTCGGCGGCGGCGATCTTGCCTACCGTCTGCCGCCGTTCAAGCTGAACGAGCTGCAACGCATCAGCGAGGTGTTCAACCATCTGGCGGACAGGCTGGCCAAGACGCTGACCGAGCGCGCCGGGCTGGCCAAGCGGCTGATCGACGCCCGCGAGGAGGAGCAGCGCAACCTCGCCCGCGAGCTGCACGACGAATTCGCCCAGAACCTCGCGGCCATCAACGCCATCGCGGCGTCCATTCGCGCTTCCAGCAGCGAGCCCGCCGTGCGTGAGGAGAGCGAGAGCCTGTCGCAAATCGCCATGGGCATGATGACGGCGCTGCGGGGGACGCTCTTGAGGCTGCGGCCGGCGGATGTGGACGATCTCGGGCTGGTGGAGAGCCTGAAGCGGCTGATTGCCGGCTGGAACCGGCGCGCCGGTGCGCAAACGCGGTTCGCGCTGGAGACGCGCGGCTGCCTGGACCGGGTGCCGCAGGAAACTGCCATCCACATTTTCCGCATCGCGCAGGAGGGGCTGACCAACGCCGCCAAACATGCGGACGCCGCCAATGTCTGCATCCGGCTGGCGCGGCGGCTGCGGCGGCGGACGTCGCGGCCGCCGGCGGGCTGGAACTGGTCATCGAGGATGACGGCAAGGGCGACGGCATCGAGACGCCACGGGCGGGCGGCGGCATGGGGCTGATCGGCATGCGCGAGCGGGTGCATGCCCTGGGCGGACGCATTTCGTTCGACAGCCGGCCGGGCGCGGGGCTGACTGTGCGCGTGGCGATCCCGATTGCACACGAAGAGGCGAAGGCGACATGACCATTCGATTGATGCTGGTGGACGATCACGCCATCGTGCGCGAGGGCTACCGCCGTCTGTTCGAGAAGCAGCGCGGCGTGGAGATCGTCGCGGAGGCCGGCGATGGCGTGGAGGCGTACCGGCAATACAAGGCGTGCAAGCCGGATGTGGTGGTGCTTGATCTGTCGATGCCGGGCCAGGGCGGCGTCGAGGTCATCCGGCATCTGCGCCAGTGGGACCAGCACGCACGCATTCTGGTGTTCACCATGCATCTGAACGCCGCCTATGCCATGCAGGCGTTTCAGGCCGGCGCGAAGGGTTACATCACCAAGAGCAGTCCGCCGGAGCTGCTGATCGAGGGGGTGCGGCAGGTGTTCGAGGGCCGGCCTGCCATCAGCCCGGATGTCAGCCAGGAACTGGCGCTCGCCCGCATCGGCGGCGAGACCGCCGCGCTGGACGCGCTGTCGCCGCGGGAGTTCGAAATTCTGCGCATGATTGTCGAGGCCAAATCCACGGCGGAGATTGCGCAGACGCTGAACCTCAGCGCCAAGACGGTGGCCAATTATCACTATCTGATCAAGGGCAAGCTGGGCGTGGCGTCGGACATCGAACTGCTGCATTACGCCATGCGCATGAAGCTCATGAATTACGGCGGGGTGTGAGCTGCGGCGCCGCGCGCCGGCGGAACCTGCCGAAGCCGGGGCTGGACAGCCGCGCATCGCCTTGATAGTCTTGGGGATCCGGCGGATCATGCCAGTCTGCTGGCCCGGAACACTAGCTGGATCAGTGATTACCCGTTGTGTCACATGCAGGCGTGAAGGGAGTGAAATTTTTGTGACACAACAGTAGAGAGTAACATGAGTAAAACAACCCGCATCACGAACGGCCATGCCGGGGCCGTCGATACCACCGGTTTCCATTCGCTTACCCCCGTCTTCCAGCCCAGAGCCGTCTGCGTTTATTGCGGATCGGGCAAGGGCCTCAATCCCGCCTACGCCAACGGCGCGCGCACGCTCGGCAAGGCGCTGGCGAAAAACAGCATCCGCCTCGTTTATGGCGCAGGCAGCAGCGGGCTGATGGGCGAAGTCGCCCGCGCCACCCTCGCCGCCGGGGGATATGTGACCGGCATCATCCCTGAAAGCCTCATTGCGCTAGAAAGGCCGCTGGACGAAGTCAACGAGCTGATTCGTGTGGACACGTTGCACACGCGCAAGATGCTGATGTACCAGAAGTCCGACGCGTTCGTCGCGCTGCCCGGCGGCATCGGCACGCTGGAGGAACTGGTGGAGCAGCTCACCTGGGTGCAGCTCGGCCACCACGGCAAGCCGGTGATCATCGCCGACATCGACGGCTATTGGCAGCCGCTGCTCGGCCTCATTGAGGCAATGCGGGCGCAGACCTTCATCCGCGACGGGCTGGAGACGCGATATACCGTCGTCACACGGGCGGAGGACATCGTGCCGGAACTGCTGCGGTCGTTCCCCGCGCTGGAAGGCGCCGGCGACACGTTGCAGCCCTGAGCGGAGCGTCCCCCAAGCGGCCTTCCCGGTTTGGGGATAAACCTCCGCGAAAACAAACGTCTCCATGCGGGGCTTTACCGCCCCGCCGGGGAATGCCCGCCCGGACGGCGGACGCCTGCCCGTCATTTGACGTTCGAGAAGTCTATCCTCACCGAAACATTGGAATCGTCCGGCGAAACGACCGTCGAAACGGCTGGCGTTTCAGCCTTCGGCTTTTCCTGTCCGGTTTTCCGTTCCGCTTCGGTTTTCCAGGTGAACGGCGTTTCGGGAGCCCCGGCTGGCCGTATGGCGGCCGGCTTCTGACGCGCCGCCCCTTGGCGCTCGGGCGCTTCCACGCCGTTGTTCGCTGACGGCTTGGGCTGAAGCGCTGCCTGCCGGGGCTCTGCGCCGCCATGTGACGCGGGCGAACGGTCGAGGTCCGACTTTTTCGATACGGCCGAAGGCGGCGAAGCGGGACTGACGGGCGGCGCAACCTTCGCCGCCATGGGCACGGGCGGCGGTGCCGGCGGCGCGGCGGCGGCGGCTTCCTCCGGGCTCGGGCGCGTGTCGATGGCCAGCCCCAGCACCTGCCATTGCCCATCGGCGAACTGGAACATCATGTCGAACGTCACCTGCCGGGGACGCGACGGAAAATAGCCGCTCAGGTGCAGATAGCCGTTCGCGTCGATGACCGGATCGCGAATGAGCAGCGGGCTGATGAAAAACACCGGGCTAAGATCGAACGATTTCGCACGCAAATCGGCAAAAATTTGCGCCAGGCGCACCTGATTGTTCGATCGCTGAAAATCTGGAGCGGCCAGATCGCGCAGCACGGAATAGTTGCCGGTCATGTTGGCCTGGTTGAGCGCGATAATCGTGCTGCGGATCATCATGTTCATTTTATAGGCATCAGGCATGGCCGGTTTCGGCGGCTGCTGGGCCGCGCCGGACGTGACGCCCGCGGCCAGCAAGGCCAGAGCGGTCATGGTGAGGATAAACCCCGAGGTCAAGCGTTGCATGTCGAACAGGCTCCCGCATTATTCCAATTGAGAACGCACTCGAACGCTTACAAAAACAACAAACTGGGGCATGGCGGCTGGAGCGTTTCTCCGCCTCTGCCGGGCCGGAAAAGCACTCCAACTGATTGTCTAAACGGGCATCCTTCCCGGAAAGCTGGCTTCCGGGAAGGATGCGAGGGGCTCACCAGCTCACTTGAACGCCGGCGCGGCCCGCGAGCTGTGTGCCGGTTGTCTGCCGGCCGTAGTCCTGTCCGGCGGCACCGATCCCCAGGCCGCCCGGCACCACCCAGCGCCCGGCGAAATTCCTGCCAATGGCGGCGGCCGCCGGAAACACCGGCACCGCATCGTGATCGAAGAAGCCGGCGTGGGCCGTCATGCCGAAGGTCTCGCCGGCCGCGAGGCCGGGGCTGATCAGCGCGGCGGCGGCCGTGGCTTGGCCGGCCGCGTCCGTTGCTCGCGCCGCATCTCCGGCCGCCGCGGCAAAATTGCCGTTGGCGCTGGCATCGGGACCGCAGGCGAACGCGCTGGAGCCGGACGCCGAAGCCGCGTTCGCGCCAGTGATGCAGGTTGTCTGAGCGCGGGCGTTAAATGATGAAAACAGGCACATCGCCAGGGCCAGGAGAGCAACCGCGGTGATACCGCTGGCTCCGCGCCGCCCGGCATTGAACAGCGGCCGCCCCGAGGCACCGCCCGTAGCAGGGATGGGGCACCGGCGGAAAGAACAATACTCCATGGCAGGCACCGGAGGCGCGCCAAGCCTCAACTGATGTGAGAACACAACCATTTCTCCCTCACAAACAACACCACGCGAACTCATTTTCCTCACGCATGAGGAGCAAGGCGTTATCAGTAACGTTTTGTCAAGCTTAATGGAAGGTAAACAAATATGTTCTTGAGTTATAAACATGATTGTGGTATGAAATTTCTAGAATTGGAATTAAAGCGCCCTGCATCACCCCCTGAAAATTATCTACGTTATTTTAGTTTTATTTTTATCTAATTCCACCGGCACCATCCAGCCGTCCGCCCTTCTTCCAGCAGTGCAAATGGTTTCCGCCTCACATCAAATTTGCGGCTGCCGCCTAACGCTTCCATCAATGTTTTCAGCGAACCTATGGAGTGAGACCCAGGCCATGTGTGCTCGGGGAGTAATTTTGCGTGTTTTTCGCTTTTGGAACTGCACCAAGGCGTCAAACCTGGACTTAAGTGTCAATGGGCGAAAAACAAGAGGGCAGCGATCAGGACACCGGCACGCCGGGCACCGCCGTCACCAGCGGGAGCGATACCGCGATTGTGCCGCCGTGCAAGAAGGCGCCGGCCCGCAAGCGGCTCCTTGCGCGGGAGAAGCGGCATCCGGCCAGGGCGCGAACCCGGCACGGCGCCGTCAAACGCGGGCGGACCGGAGGAAAACACGCCAGGACAGGGCCGCGCGGCCGGTCCCAAAAGGCCGCCGCCGCCGGTTTTCCCGAATCCGGTATTCCATGGCCCGCCGGTGCGGCCGGGCAGTTCCCGCCGAAGCAGGACGTGCAGATTTCGCCCCAGCAGGAAGCCTGCAATCGCGCCGCCGCCGATGCCATCCGCGACAACGTGCGCGCCTGCCAGACCCGTATCCTGCTTTTCCGCGGCGGAATCGCGCTGGCGATCATCGTACTGGTCTGCGCCGCCATCCTGGACATGCGCGCGGATGCTCTGCAACGGGCGCGCACGGATGCCGCCAGCCTCGCGGCCACATACGAGCAGCGAATCCAGCACATCCTGGAGGATGCCGCCGGAAGCATGAGCCTCATCGAGCGGCGCTTTGCGCTGGAAGGCAGGGGTTTCGATCTCGGCGCCTGGATCAAACAGATCCCGGAACTCACCGGAGCGGCGACGCAGATCGCGATCCTCGGCGTTGACGGCAAGCTCGTGGCGACGACCCTTGACCGGTCTCCGGCGCCGGTGGACTTTTCCGGCCAAGAGTTTTTCAAGATCCACGTGGACAATCCATCCCACGGGCTGTTCATCAGCAAGCCGGTTTTCGGGCGCATCTCCAGGCAGGTGACGCTGCAATTGACGAAGCGTCTGCATACAAGAGAGGGCCATTTTGCAGGCGTGCTCATGCTCTCGCTCGCCCCTGAAGTCCTGACCACCCTGCACCGCAGCGTCGATTTTGGCGCCAGCGGCGCGGTTACGCTGGTTGGTACGGATTCCGTCATTCGCGCCCGGTTTACGGCGGCGCATGGGCAGGACGTCTCCAAAATCGGCGGTTTGTTTTCCAGCGGCATCTTTTTGGAGGCGTCAAAAAACACTCCGGCCGGGAATTTCGAAAGAGCGAGCCTGCTGGATGGCGTCGAGAGGCTCTATAGCTGGCGGAGGGTCGAGGGATTTCCCCTCATCGTCGTCGCCGGTCTCGCGCGCGCGGAGGTGCTCGCCACGGCAAATCGCAATGCCTTATTCATCGGCGGCCTGGGCGCCGCCGCCGTTTTGATCTTGATCCTTTCCGGCGCCGCGCTTTACCGCAACCTCGAACACCACGCGGACAGCGAGATAGCCCTGAACCTGGAAAGCGCCAAGCTCAAGTGCGCCAATGAAAATCTGACGCGCCAGTACGATGCGATGATGACGGCGGGCGCGCAACTGGCGGAGGAACGGATCAAACAGGAGAGGATCAACGCGGAACTGGTGATGGCCAAGCAGAAGGCCGAGGAACTCAGCCGCACCAAATCGGCGTTCCTCGCCAATATGAGCCATGAACTGCGCACGCCGCTCAATGCCATCATCGGCTTTTCCGAAATCATCCGCGACCGCATGTTCGGCGCCGACATGCGGCGTTACGCCGATTACGCCAACGACATTCACAAGGCGGGATCGCACCTTCTCAGCATCATCAACGACGTTCTCGACGTGGCCAGGATCGAGGCGGGCAAGGTGGACCTGAACGAAGAGGTGGTGTCTCCCGGCGATGTCATCGAGGCGAGCCTGCTGGCGGTGCGCATTCAGGCCTTGAAAGGCGAGGTCGCGCTGAACGTGGAATTGCCGGACGGGCTGCCCAAGGTGCGGGTGGACGAGATGCGGTTGCGCCAGATCATGATCAATCTGCTGTCGAACGCGGTCAAATTCACGCCGGCCGGCGGCGAGGTGACGATTTCGGCGGCCCTTGTCCGCGGCGGCGGACTGGAGCTGTGCGTCGCCGATACGGGCATTGGCATGTCGGAGGACGAGGTTCGCACCGCCATGGAAATCTTCAGTCAGGTGGATACCCGGCTGGCGCGGCACTTCGAGGGCACCGGTCTCGGCCTGCCGCTGGCCAAGCAGTTGACCGAACTGCACGGCGGACGGCTGACGGTCGAGAGCGTGCCCGAAGCCGGCACCGAAGGTGCGCGTCTGGCTGCCGCCGGAGCGGGTGGTCAGCGAGAAGCAGGATTGGACGCCGCAGTTTGGCGCGGGGCGGCGGGCTTACGGCGAACCGGGCTGGGCACAGGGCATCTGAGACGGCTATTCAAGGCGGGCGGCGCCGGAGCATCGCCTGCCTCACGTCACGCAGGCGCTACCGCACCAGGTTGTTCAAAACGTCCATCAGCTCGGACCCGGTTTTGAACACCGACGAATTGGCGGTGAAATTGCGCTGGGCCACGATCATTTTGGTAAGCTCGGTGGCGATATCCGCCGTCGATCCTTCCAGCGCGCCGGAAACGATGTCGCCGAAACCGGCCGTTCCCGCCGTGTCGTAGAAGACGTTGCCGGAAGTGGCGTTCGCCTGAAAAACGTTGCCGGAGCGGACGGTGAGGTTGTTGGGGCTCGCCACGCTGGCGAGGGGAACCTGATACACGCTCTGCTCGACGCCGTTGGCATACACGGCGGAAATATCCCCCTGGGCCGAGACCGCCAGATGGTCGAATGCGCTCGCCGCGTGACCGTCCATCGAGGAGTTGATGACCGAGTACGGCGCCGCAAGCTGGGTGGTATTCGACAGATCGAGCAGGATCGGCTTGGTGAGGTCCGCCGAGACCGGAATGCTGAGCGTCGTGGGGGTCGAGGTAATGCGGCCGGTCGAGGCGTCGAAGGTGAAATCGCCCGCACCGGGAGTGGCGGCGGTTGGCGAGGTCGTCACCAGCGGCACCACGGGGACGGCGGGATCGACACTATAGTCGGCGTAGGGGAACGAGGTGGTGCTGACCGGGTCCGGGTTCGCATAGGCGTGGTCGAAGATGGTGAACTCCCATGTTCCCGTGGCGACCTTGGTGGCATAGACGTCGAGCGTGACCACCTTGCCCAGATCGCCGAAGGCCGTGAGCGAGGTTTTCTTGGTGTAATAGGCGTTGGTGGCGTTCTGCGACGGAAGTTTCGCGGAATCGACGCCAGAGTTGGGATCGTTGGGGTCAACCAGCGCCGAACTGGGGATGGCAAAATCCGAGGGCAGGTTCAAGGTCAGGCTGCCCGCGGTCGAGAGTTGGGCCTGTAGCGCGAGGCTTGCCGTATTGATGGTCGAAAGCGTGGTGATCGGGGTGCCGCCGCTGATCTCATAGCCCATGAGCTTGTAGCCGGCGGCATTGACGAGAGTACCGTCGGCAGCCGTGACGAACGAGCCCGCCCGCGTGAGAAAGTTGTTCCCCTCCGGGTCGGAGACGACGAAGAAGCCGTTACCCTGGATGGAGAGATCGGTGGTGGAGGTCGTATAGTCGAGGACGCCCTGCCGCAGGATATCGTAGCGCGTGTGATTGGCCACGCCGCCCGATGTGTACTCACCCACGCCGCCGCTGACGACCAGGGTGGAGAATTCCGTCCCCGCGTTCTTATAGCCCGTGGTCTTGGCGTTGGCGATGTTGTCCGAGATGGTGCCGAGCCAGTTCGTCTGGGCTGCCATGCCAGACGCGCTCGTAATCATCATATTGTAGAGGCCCATGCGCTTTTACTCCCGCTATCATCTGCCCGTTCACTGCTGCCGGAAATAAAACACTGGCGACTTGTGCGGGGCTGGCGAACTTCTTCGCAAGGACATTGCACGTTATACGCGAAACGTAAGCTTTGCGCAATCATTACGTGCTCCACTTATAGGCAAACACATCATCTCACCGGCCCGTGCGCGGGAGGGGTGCTGTTTCATGTCTTGGGAGGAGTTGGGGATGCCGGACGGTCTAAAGGAAAGCCGCACGCAATATATGCCTGATCCCGCCGGCCGGGATCTGGGGAGCCTGGAACTGGAGGAAACCTTCGAGGCGCCGCCGCCCGGTTATGCCTGCGGCTCCGTCGAGCCAGCGGACGCTATGGGTGTGGCGCAGCCGTTTTCCGATTTCATGCGGGATCTAGACGTCTGCCTGAAGGCGCTGGAAGCGGAAGACAGCCCGGAGGCTCCCGCCGGCGCGGCCGGTCAGCCGGGCCGGTATCAGCCGTTCGACGCGCCGGGCGGCTGGGGCATTGACCGCTCGCCCGTTCCTGGCGAGGTTTTCCAGGACGGAAAACACGCCGCCAAGCCTGCGGCGGAGGGCGCGCGGTCGTTCCAGGAACTCTGGCACGATCTGGAGGTCAGTCTGAACAGGCAACCCAGGCCGCGTTGAGCGGCCTCGCGAGGAGCGCTGCCCGCACGGCGCGAATATCGGGAGTTAAACGTCATGACCTCAACACTCGCCACCTACCAGACGATCAGCAGCAATCTCGCCAAGTGGCAGAATCTGACTGCCGCGGCCCCCGATGTCTCGCAGCAGACCAAGTATTACGAGGCCAACATCGGCAAGGTTAAGACGATCGACGAGTTCGTCAATAATTACCGCCTGTTTTCCTATGCAATGACCGCCCACGGCATGGGCGACCGGGTCTCCTATGCCAAGGGGTTGATGCGCAAGGTGCTGACGGAGGGGGTGGATAGCAGCAAAAGTCTGGCCCGCAAGCTCAACGACCCGCAAGTGCTCGCTTTTGCCAAGACGTTCGACTTCGCGACCTACAAGGAAGGCACCACCAAGACATTGGACGTGTCGCAAGGCGTCATCGACAAATATATGGCGCAGGCGCTGGAAGCCAATCAGGGGAAGCAGAACCCTGGCGTGCAGATGGCGCTTTACTTCAAGCGGAACGCCCCCAACCTGAAGAACGTCTACGGGATTCTGGCGGACAAGACGCTGCTGAGCGTGGTGCAGACCACGCTGGGCCTGTCCAAGTATATGTCGATGCAGAGTGTGGATACGCAGGCGAAAACCCTGTCGGCGCAGATCAAGGTCGCGGACTTCCAGAACCCGCAGAAGCTGCAAAAGTTCATCCAGCGCTTCAGCACCATGTATGACTCCGCCAATATGGGGACCGGGACGGGGACGGCATCGGGCGCCAACGCGCTGCTGACGGATTCGACCGCGCTCGGCATCAATTCCGATCTGCTGATTACGCTTCAGGGGCTGCGGCTCGGCGGCGCCTGAGCAGGATATCAAAGATAGTTGAGCAGGCTCAGCGTTTGCAGGCGGCTGGTCAGCGAATAGGACGTCTCCAGTTGCGTCATGATCTCGTTGAGGTTTGACGCGGCCTTGGTGGGGTCCACCGCCTCAAGGCCGTTGATATCGTTGGTGAGGACGGCGTTCTGAGCCTCGATGGTGGTGGTGGCGTTGACGAGGCTCTGCTGATTGACGCCGATGGCCGCCTGGATGTCCGTGATCCCCTGCATAGCCTTCTGCGTCAATTGGATGGCCTGGGCGACGACGATCTGAAACGTGTTCGAGTTCAGGTCAGCCGTTCCCAGATCGGCCACCATGGTGAACGCGCTGGCCAGTTCGCGGTAGGGGGCATCGTTGGCGTTGGTCGGCACATCGAGCGACAGGCTGGCGGACACCTGGAACTCAAGATTTTGGTTCGACGCCGACGACCACGCCGTTTGCCACGCGGTTTGATCGAACAGGGCCGGGAAGCTGGTGTCGAGAAAGCCCTGCATGGCCTTGGGCTCGATATTCAGCACGTCTGGATCGCTCTGGGACATGCTGAAAGCCATCTGGAACGCATCCGACACGGCGATCTGAGCATCCGAGGGCGGCATCTGGAAATACTTGGCGACGGGCCTTGTCCCGCTGTTGTCGCCGGCGAAGATGTACGCGCCGCCATAGGAGGTGTTCAGCGTTTCGGTGAGGGATTGCAGACCGGATTGCGCCTGGGACTGCAACGCCTGCTGGCCGGCGCCGCTGCCATCGCTCTGCGCGAATATGAGGGAGTTGAGAAACGTCTGCGCCGTGGACGAGACGCTGGTCAGAGATGTCTGCGTGGCTTCCAGCGTCGCGGTGACGCCGGTGTTGGTCTGGGTCAGCGACTCCAACTGGTGCAATTGCAGGCGCAGCGATACGGTATGAGCGGTTTTATAGCCGAGACTGAGGCCGATATCCGCGAGGCGCCCGGTGGCGGCCTCCTTCTGGGCGTCGATGAGCCGCGTTTGCAGCCTGTCGATGGTTGGGCGCAGGTAGGACAGCAGCGAATTGGTGTTGACGACGGTGGACATGATTGCCGGGCCTTATTACACGGCGCTCAGGAGCGCTGTGAACATGTTGTCGATGGTGGTGATGATTTTCGCCGAGGCCTGATAGGAGCGCTCGAACTCAAGCATCATCATCATTTGCTGGTCGAGATTTCACCCCCGTCTTGGCGGTAAGAGCGGTGGCGGTCTCCTGCTGAAGCGTCGTCTTATAGTTGGCGGCTTCGGTGGCGGTCTGACGGGTCTGCTCCAGCCATGCGACCGAGGAGGAGGCGAAATCGGCCAGTGCCGCCGGCGAACCGATCCGCGCCGAGGTGTCGAATGGCTGCTTTTCGCGCAATCCCTCCAGCAGTTGCGTAAGACGGCCCTGATAGCTGGCGGCGCCCGTGGTGTTGTAGGTATAGGCGGCGCCGTTGATGCCGCCGTCACGCAGCCGGGTGGGGTCGCCGCCTGCCGCCTGATCGACGGCGGGGTTGACTTTCACGCGCCCGGCAATGCCGCTCACCAGTATGCCGGGATCGGGGACGCCGGCCGCGCCCGAAATGGTGGAATAGGTGAACAGGCCGGGGGCGTCCGGCAGCGTTGGCACGTCGCTCTGGTCGCTCTCCGCGAAGGTTACGACCAGCCCCCGCGCGATTTCGTCGAGCTGGTTCTGATAGGTGACGGTCAAGCCATCCCGGACTTGCGACAGGCCCGCCAGTTCGCCCGATTGCAGCGGCATGGTGGTGTAGTTGCCAGTGACCGGCACGCCGTCGATCATGACGGCGTAGCCCGTGTTGCCGGCAGTCATGTTCACGGTGGTCTGGAACTTCACGGACCGGGGGGTTGTCTCGAACAAGGCGACGCCGCTATCGGTGTAGAGCGTCATGTCGTTGTTTTCCCGCGTGATCGACTTCACGCCGGTGATTTTCGAGATGTCCTGGAGGATGCGGTCGCGCTGATCGAGCTGGTCGGTGATATCCCGGCCGGTCAGCGTGCCGCTGACGACGACCGAGTTCGTTGACCAGAACTGGTCGAGCAGGTCGTTGAGCCTGTTGGCGGCATCCGACATGGCGGTGTCGGCGCGCTGGCGGACGTCCTGCACAACGGCGGTCGCCCGGTTGAGGCTGTCCGTCAGGGCCGTGGCCGCCGAAATGGCCGACTGGGCGGCGGCGATGCTGCTGGGCGTGGAATAGTATTGTTGCAGCGAGTCGGTCAGCTTGCCGAGCAGGGCGGCGGGCGAGGCGTCGTTCTCGGGATCGGTCACGGTCTGGTCGAGCTGGTCGGCGGCGGTGACGATGGCCTGCTGGGCGCTGGCGTCCGATGTCGCGGCGAGCAGCTTGTTGAACAGGGCGGTGTCGGCCGAGCGATCGACCGACGCCATCCGTACATTACCGCCCTCGACGGTGATCAGCTTGCCGGTTTTGACGGTGGCGAGCGGCTTATTGATATTGGCGATGTTGCGCGAAACAACGGTGGACAGGTCCGTCGCGGCCGCAAGGCCCGAACGGGCAACTTCCAGACTGCCGAATAGCCCCATCCCACACTCTCCCGTCACCCAACCTTTCAAGGAAACCCGCCACCGCGCGAACGCCGCGCCCGGCACCGCAAAAAGGGCCAGCAACTCTCATTTCCCGCCGGAGCGGTTATTCAATGGTCAGCCAGCGAACGGCCTGCCCGGCGCAGCGCGCACTTCCGGCTTCCGGTGTTAAGGGTAATTCGTGAAACTGATCCCAAGCTTGCGGCGCGGCCCCCTTCGCGGCGGCAAACCGGGCGCAGCGTCAACGGCGGACTATAAAGTGTACCAGCCCGGCGCAAGGCTCTTGTGCTTATCTCGGGCACAGGCGCGGCGAGTTACCCCCGGATGGCGCGCGCCACGGGATCATGGAGAGCGGATATGTCCGTTTCAGCAGTCAGTAACAACACGCATGCCGCCAGCACCACGCAAACCTCCACCTCGACAGCCGGAACCCAGGCGACGGTGGATTACAACTCCTTCCTGAAAATCCTCGTCGCGGAAATGCAGAACCAGGACCCCACGCAGCCGACCGACCCGACGCAGTTCGTCTCCCAGCTCGCGTCGTTTTCCAGCGTCGAGCAGCAGGTCAACGCCAACAGCAAGCTCACCGCCATGCTGTCGTCCATGGGGCTCGGTCAGGCGGGCAGCATGATCGGGCGCACCGTCACCTCATCGGACGGCACCGTCAGCGGTCAGGTCGTCTCGGTGCAAGTGACTTCGGACGGCGCCACGGCCCAGCTCGCCAACGGAAAGCAGCTCGCGCTCGGAGCGGGCGTCGTGGTGTCCTGAGGCTGAACCGGCAGCGGCATTCCCGTGACATGTCTGCGTCAGGTGAAGGCGCGGATATTCCACGTTGCGCCATAAGATTTTTTCCAGCACGAGGGAACTTTCCCCCTGGTATAGCGCTGTTTAGTCCCCCTTATGAGGGTTGACTTGCCCCAATGCAGTTGCAACACTGCCGCACCCCCGGCGACCGGCAAATTGGCGCCTGAGACCTGTTATAAAATAAAGAATCCCACGGGATCGCTGAGGTTTTCAATGCTCAAATGGATGTTGCTTTCCGCGGCTTTGGTGGTCAACGGTTTGCTGTCGCCGGTGGCGGCGCAAGGAACCGCGACGGCGTTGACTTCCGAGGACGGCAAGACCGATGGCGCGGCCGCCAGAGACGGCGATGCGCTGGCGCCGCTGGTGCCGGCAGAACCGGCCGCGGCTGACGCTCAGAAGGCCGCCACCCCGGATCAGGCAGCCGCTCCCGCCGCAGACGCCGCCGCCGCCGGTGTTCCCTCCTCGCTCGACACGGCTGCGGCGGGCGCTCCCTCAACACCCGGCTCCGCAGCTTCCTCCTCGCTCAGCACGGCCACCGCGCCAGCCGCTGACGCTGCCGCCAATGTTCCGTCCTCGCTCGGCACGGCTGCCGCCGTCCCTCCGCCAGCGGACGCCGCAGCGGCACCGGCCGAAGCGCTGCCGCTCCTCAATCCCGAGGTTGGGATGAAGAAGGCCACCGCCGCCGCTGTCGAACTGGATGCCACGCCGTCCGATGGCGCATCGCCCGACCCGCTGGCACCCGCCGAAACGGCCGGACCTGCCCCCGTCGCACCCGGCGCGCCTCCCGCCGCCGCTCAGCCCCCGCAGGCAGTCGCGGACGCCGCGAAGGTAACGGACCCCATCGTCACGCAAATCCGCGCCCGGCTGGCCGTCGAGCGTGAGCCCTCCCGCGCCGACGACCGCGAGGATTTCAACGCGCTCAAGGCGTTCTACAACGAGCGCGACGGTGAGCCGGTCTGGACCGGCAAGGAAGGTTTCAATCCGCGCGCCGCGCTGGCGGTGGCGGAAATCCGCAAGGCCGCCGATTGGGGGCTTGAGGCTTCGGCTTTCGAGCTGCCGGAAGCACCGCAGGCCGGTGCCGCCGTGGACGTGCTGGCCAACGCCGACATCAAGCTCAGCCTCACCGTGCTGAAATATGCGCGCTACGCCAGGGGCGGGCGGCTCGATCCGCCGGCCCTGTCGCCGTCCTTCGACCGCAAGCCGCGCATCTATGAACCCAAGTCGGTGATGCAGGCCGTTGCGGCCGCCGATGCCGCCGATGCTTATCTGCGCGGGCTGCATCCGAAATTCCCGCAGTTCGCGCGGCTGCGGCAGGCCCTGCTGTCGATGCACAAGGCAACGGGCGCCGCCGATATCAACATTCCGTCCGGCCAGAACATCAAGCCGGGCGAGCAGCATCCGCAAGTGGCGCTGCTGCGTCAGCGGCTCAAGCTGACCGCCGAAACCGGCCAGGAAATGCTTTACGACGAGGCGCTGGTGGAGGCTGTCAAGGGCATCCAGCGCGATCGCGGCCAGAAGCCCACCGGCATCATCGACCGCTCGCTGCGCAATGCGCTGAACGACACCGCCGCCGAGGCGCCCGAGCAGAAGCGCTGGCGCGTCCTCGCCAATATGGAACGCTGGCGCTGGATGCCGGAGGATCTCGGCAAATTCTATGTCTGGGACAACGTGCCCGAGCAGATGACGCGCGTCTTCGACAACGGCAAGGCGGTGCTGACGGAGAAGATCGTCGTCGGCAAGCCCGGCTCGCCCACGCCGCTCTTCAGCGCCAACATGCAATTCGTCATCTTCCATCCCGAATGGGGCGTGCCGGACGGCATCAAGACCAACGAGATCGGGCCGAAGCTGCGCAATGCCGGCGGCGGATTCTTCTTCAGCAGCGGCGGCGGCGCGATCCTGCGCGGACATGGCTTGAAGGTGATGTACAACGGCCGCGAGGTTGACCCGGATTCCGTGAACTGGTCCAGCGTGGACATGCGGCGCTACCAGTTCATTCAGCCGGCCGGCCCGACCAACGTGCTGGGCGTGGTGAAGTTCCGCTTCCCTAACAAGCACGACGTCTACATGCACGACACGCCGGAGCGGCATCTGTTCGGCCAGGCACCGCGCGCCTTCAGCCACGGTTGCATGCGCGTGCAGAACCCGGTGCGTCTGGCGGAGGTGCTGCTGGCGCACGACAAGGGGTGGTCCGCCGACAAGGTGCGCGGCATGGCGGCCGGCAGCGGCAATACCAACGAGGTGACGCTCAGCACGCAGATTCCGGTGCACATCGTCTATTTCACCGTCGATGCCGGTGAGGATGGCAAGCTCCAGTACCACAAGGACATTTACGGCCACGATTCCCGCGTGATCGCGGCGCTGAAGGGCACGCCGATGCCGGTGCTGTCTTCGGCCAGCGATGCGGATACAGTGGCGAGCGACAATCCGCAGCCGCGCCAGCAACAGCAGCAGCGCCAGAGAACGCGGACCGTAAACAAGCCGTGGAGCCCGTTCGGCGGCCTGTTCGACTGATCGCCGCCGCGCCTGGAATACGAGGCGGGATGCAAGCCATCGGATAAAGGGCGGGTTGCCTCCCGCCTTTTTTGGGCCTATTTGAATGTTGAGGGGGCCAAGTGATTGCCGTGAGCCCCGTCGCACATAAGCATGCTACCGTGCTCGGATGCGTCAAGGACAAGCCCTCCGGGCGCGCGAAGAGCGCGTCCTTGACCCCTCCTGCGCGCGGTAGCATTGGGCTTGTGCATGGCCGGGACGAGGAATGGCACCCCGGCCGAACAAGGAATGAAACCTTGGGGCAGCGAAAGCGGCAAGCGCAACGCCCATGGCGGCCTCCGGCCAGTTGTTCGCACGCCGAAGCCCCGCCCAGGTGTACTGAGCCCCGGAGGGGCGAAGGAGCGGTTGGGCGAAGCACAGAGCGACGAAAACTAAAACTCAGGCCAAACAGGAGAATACCCGCTTTGGGCAGTGAACGCGGCAAAGGTGGCGCTCGTGGCGGCCACCGGCCAGTTGCTTGCACACCGGAGCCCCGCCCCAATGTCCCTGAGCGCCGGAGGGGCGAAGGAGCGCCGAAGGCCATTTACGGCCGTGTTGCTATGACTCGCGCAGCACAGAGCGACGAAAACTTAAGACTCTAGCCGAACCTGAAAACGCCGACTTTGGCCAGTGCAGGCGGCAATGCTACCCGCTCAAAATTTGAAGGCGGCCTTTTTCATTGAGGAGTATCAGGCCGCCGGCCTCACTCCGCCGCCGCCTGCCGCAGCCGCAATTGCGTCAGCAGCGCCCTGAGCGAGGCCGGCTTCACCGGCTTGCGCAGCATGGTCAGCCCCGCCGCCCGCACCTCCTCCTGCACCTGAAGCGACTGGTCGGCGGTGATGATCACCGCCTGGGTCGCCCGCCCAACCGCCTCGCGAACCTGCGCAATGGCCGCCAAGCCAAATCCGTCCTCCAGGTGATAGTCGGCCAGAATGATGTCCGGCAGCGTATCGGCCTGCGTGGCCAGCGCAACAGCCTGCGCGCCATTCTCCGCCCGCAGCACGGTGCACCGCCAGCCGTCCAGCAGCGTCGCCATACCGTCGAGCACGGCCGGTTCGTTGTCGATACACAGCACGGTGCAGCCGCTTAAGTCCGCCGCCGTGGGCCGCATCTGCTGGTGCTTGTTCTCCGACGGCGCATCTTCCGCACGCGCCATGGGCAGCGTCACGGAGAACACCGAACCGCTGCCCACCTTGGAGGCCAGCTCCACCGGATGCGCCAGCATGCGCCCGATGCGCTCGACGATGGACAGGCCGAGGCCAAGGCCGCGCGCCGCCCGCGTGTGGGTGTCAAGCCGCTGGAATTCCTTGAAGATCACCTGATGCTTATGGGGCGGAATGCCGGGGCCGGTATCCCAGACCTCGATGCGCACCTTGCCGTCGCGGCGGCGGCAGCCCAGCACCACTCCGCCGTTCTCGGTGTATTTGATGGCGTTCGACACCAGATTTTGCAGCAGGCGGCGCAGGAATTTGCGGTCGGAGCGCACATAAAGGCTGGTGGGCGCCACGATGAAACACAGGCCGCGCTCCTGGGCCAGCGGCTCGAACTCCAGCTTGAGCTGCTTCAGGATGCCGTCGATGGCGAAAACACTCAGCTCGGGCTTCATCACGCCCGCATCCAGCCGCGAGATATCCAGGAGCGCGTTCAGGATTTCTTCGACCGCCTCCAGCGACGCGTCGATATTGCGGGCGAGGCGGCCGGTTTCGGCGGGCGGGCGCCGCTCGATGAGGCTGGTGGTATACAGGCGCGCGGCGTTGAGCGGTTGCAGCACGTCATGGCTGGCGGCGGCCAGGAAGCGCGTCTTGTCGAGATTGGCGTCGTCGGCCTTGGCCTTGGCCAGCGCCAGTTCGGCGGTGCGCTCCTTCACCCGGCCTTCCAGCGTCTCGTTGGCCCGCGCCAGGGCGTCGGCGGCGGCCACGCGCTGGGTGATGTCGGTGTAGGTGGTGACGATGCCGCCCTGGGGCATGGCGTTGGTGCGGATTTCGATGACGCTATCCGAGCCGGGGAAACGCTCGACGAACGTCTCCATGGTGACATTGTACTTGCGGATGCGGTCGGAGATGAACTCCTCCAGCGGCAGGCCGCAGAGGTCGCTGCGCGTTGCGGTGTGGCGCACGATGCCGGAGAGCGGCGCGCCGAAATGCACCAGCTCGGCCGGCAATTGCACGATTTCGCGCAACTGCCGGTTCCAGCAGATCAGGTGCATGTCCTTGTCGAACACGGCGATGCCCTGGCGCACCTGATCAAGCGCCGATTCCAGCAGATCGCGGTTGAACTGGATGGCTTCGGAGGCATCGTCCAGCAGCTTCAGCGCCGATTTCATGCCGACATTGCGCCGCCGGAGGGTGAGGGACATCACCAGCCGCGACGACGCGGCACCGATGGCGCTGGCCAGCAGGTTTTCGGCGAAGCGCAGCAGATGCGGGCCGGCCTCTGCTTCCGGCACGAGGGCGGTGTCACGGTCGCGGGCGAAATCGCGGAAGGCCTGCTCGGTGCGCTCCTCTCCCAGATAGCGGGCGACGGCCTTCTGCAACTCCTCCACCTTCACCGAGGTGCGCCAGGGAAGAAGACCGCCGGCAGGAACGCTGTCGCCGCTGTCGCCGATGAAGGCGTTGGCCTGGAGACGCTCGATGGGCTCGGGCGGGCGCATCAGGGACACGGAGACATAGGCCAGGACGTTGGCCGTCATGCTCCAGACGAGGCCATGGGTGAGCGGGTCGAAGGTGGTCAGGAACAGCATTTGCGGCTTGAGGAACCACACGCCAAAGGGGCCGTGCTCCAGAATGCCGGGCGCGATGAAGCCGGCCTTGATGAAAAACGGCAGCAGCAGCGTGTAGGCCCAGACGGCGAAACCGGCGACGATGCCGGCCATGGCGCCGCGCGCGGTGGCCCGGCGCCACATCAGGCCGCCGAAGAAGGCCGGCGCGAACTGGGCGATGGCCGCGAAGGACAACAGGCCGATTGTCGCCAGCCCCTCCACATTGCCGACCGCGCGGTAAAACAGGTAGGCCAGCATCAGGATGGTGACGATGGCGATGCGCCGGATATGCAGCAGCGTGCTGCCCATGTCGCCGTGGTCGCGTATAATTCCGCCGCCGCAGCATGATGGGCATGACGAGATCGTTGCCGACCATGATGGACAGCGCCACCGAGTCGACGATGACCATGGCCGTCGCGGCCGACAGGCCGCCGAGGAAGGCGAGCACCGTCAGGACTTCGGCGCCGGCGGATATGGGCAGGTCTAGCACGAACATATCGGGCTGCGTGGCGCCGCCGCCGAAGCTGATTAGGCCCGCGGCGGCGATGGGCACCACGAACACATTGATCGCAATGAGATAGAGCGGGAACAGCCAGGAGGCGCGGTCCAGTTCCTCGGGCGAGTTGTTCTCCACGATGGTGACGTGGAACTGGCGCGGCAGCAGCACGATGCACGCGACGCTGAGGAAAGTGACGGTGAGCAGCGTGCCGCCATGCATGCGGCTGAATTGCTCGGAGAGGTGGGGCCGCGCCACAATGGCTTCGGTGAGCGGTCCGAGGCCGCCGAACATATAGAATGTGACGAAGGCGCCGACCGTCAGGAACACCGCGATTTTCACCACCGACTCCGTGGCGATGGCCAGCATCAGGCCCTCTTGATGCTCGGTGGCGTCGGTGTGGCGGGTGCCGAACAGGATGGCGAAAGCGGACATGATGAGGGCGATGAACAGGCCGATGTCGCCGATGGGCAGGCTGGCGAAGGCCGTGGTCTTG
The DNA here is from genome assembly GCA_963827885.1 of uncultured Alphaproteobacteria bacterium. Classification (GTDB taxonomy): domain Bacteria; phylum Pseudomonadota; class Alphaproteobacteria; order Rhizobiales; family Rhodomicrobiaceae; genus CAWHDD01. Next base: position 550,777 of record CAWHDD010000005.1, read on the forward strand.
TCGGCGCCGAGGGGCAGCAGCAGCGTGGACACCGATTGCGCCACGGCCTTGAGCTGCAAGGCGATGTAGGGCACGACGCCGGCCACCGCGACGATGGTGACAAGGGCGGCGACGGCGGGGCTCTTGCCGTAGCGGGCGCCGATGAAGTCGGCGATGGAGGTGATGTTCTGGGCTTTGCTGAGGCGGATGACGCGGCGGATGAGCGGCAGGCCGAAAGTGAACATCAGGATGGGGCCGATGTATACGGCCAGGAAGTCGAGGCCGCTGGCTGCCGACAGGCCGACGCTGCCGAAGAAGGTCCACGACGTGCAGTAGACCGCCAGCGACAGGGCGTAGATGTTGGGCCGCGGGCGCGTGCGCTTGCGGCGGCGCGCCTGGATGTCGCCGTAATAGGCCACCGCGAACAGGAAGCCGACGTATACGAACGCGGCCGCGATGATTTCCCAGGCATTCAGCATGGATGCCGTCTCACACTCTATTTAATATGCGGCAAAAGCGCCGCGATCGAGCGGAGGCGATTATGGCACGCTGCGCCGAAAACACAATTTTTCGCGAGAATACGGTAACGGCGGCCTTAGACGGCCGCCGTCCCTTGATGACGCGTCTGCAATCCCGCGATGCGCCGCCGCACAACCTCGATGTGCTGCCGCAGATCGTAAAGGATATTGGCGAAGCCCAGCGGCACCGTGGTGTTGTTGGCGAATTCCTCGATGCGGTCCACATCGGCCAGCTTTTGCTTGATCTCCTCCGGCGTCAGCCCGGCGCTCAATTGCTGCTCGACCTGTTTCAGCTCGCCATACCAATAGAAGATGCGCTGGCGCACCCGCCATGTATACACCATCGGCACCAGCTTCATCAGCGGCATGGCGAGGCCGAGAATGGGCAGCAGCAGGACGAACAGGCGGTCGGCAAGCGTGGCCAGCCAGAACGGCAGGAAGCGTTGCAGGAAGGACGGCCCGGAGGTGTAGATGCGGCGCGCCTCGTCCACCATGGGGAATTCAGGATCGGTGGCGGTGGGAAAGGCGCTATCGCGGGCGAAGACCTGCGAGCGGCCATAGGTGTCGATAACCGGCGTGCGCGCCACGTGAATGACAGCCTCGGCCATCAGGCTGGCGAGGGCGGGGTGCAGGTCGTCGCGCACCACCAGCGCCGCCGCCGTCGAGACCAGCGCCGTATCGGCGGGCGGAACATCGCGGCCAAAGTCAATGACGCCGCGTTTCAATTCGAGACGCGACAGGAACGGAAAGCGCTGGGTGAATGCCTCGGTTTGCGTCAGGTTCATGATCTTCACATGCGGCGCGTCGAACAGGCGGCCGATGGTCTTGGCGTCGGGGCCGAGCACCAGGAAGCCCGCATCGGCCTCGCCGTTCTCCAGCGCCTCCACATATTTGGGCAAATCCATAGTAATCAGGGTCGAGTTCGAGGCATCGACGCCGTTGGCCTTCAACAGCGCGACGGCCAGGAAGTTCGTGCCGCCGCCCGCGGGACCAACGAGGATGCGCTTCCCCGCCAGTTGCGGCAGGCGTTCAATGGTCAGATCGCTGCGGGTGAAGACCCACAAGGGTTCCCAGAACAGGCGGCCGAGGGAGCGCAACTCCGGCGCCTCCCCCGAATTGGTGATGCCGCCCTGCACGAAACCGAGCTGGACGCCGAGAGTCAGGCTTCTTGAGAAGGGCGAGGTTTTCGAACGAACCGCCGGTTTCGCGGATTTCCAGGGTGACGCCATTGGTGGCGAGAAAGGCGCGGTATTTCTCCGCCAGATTGTAGTAAGGCGAGCCCTTGCTGGACGTGGCGATGATGATTTTGCTGGACGGCGCGGGCTTGATGTATTGCGAGGCGAACCAGAAAGCCACGCCTACCGCGATCACCGCCGGCGCACCGAACATCAGGACTTCCCAGAACTGGCCCCATCCGCGTTTCTGCTTCATTTCCCCTGCCCCCAATAGAAAACTCGCTCCCCGCCGGGCCAGCCCCGGAAACCGGCGGTGAAAATCGGTAAAATTGTCCAGACGAGGACGGCGGGACATTAACCAATTTTGGGTGACAGGTCCATGAATCCGCATGTGCGGGATTGCGGCGTTACTCACAACTGTTAATTACATGTTGATATCTGTACATCCACAGATTGCATAAGCATCCCGCACATGAAAGATTCCCCTCGCCTCCCCGTGAACATCGAGGCCGGTGTCTGTGGGCCCCGGCAGCTAAGAGGGTATTGTCTGTGAACGCGTTCAGCCGGTTCGTTTGTACCGTGATGTTGTGCGGCTGTGCCGTGGCGATGCTTGCCGCTGCGGCCCTTGCCGATGGCGGTGCCGAGGCGGGCGGTTTCACCCCCGAGCGCCGGACCAAACTGGGGCAATATGGAGGTTTCGACCTTTCGGCTCAGGTCGCCGTGGTTTCGGATTATGTCGCGCACGGCTTCAGCCAGACAGCCGGCGATTTTGCCCTGCAAGCCAAGGGCGAACTCTGGAACGGTCCGTTTTTCGGCGGGTTGCGAGCCTCGAACGTACATTTTCACCCGGATTTCCGCGCGCATATGCGCCGTCTCGGCTCTCCGGGCAAGGCGAATGTGGAACTCGATGTATACGCCGGTGCCGCTCCCAGTTTCCGGGGCGTCGATTTCCTGCTGATGGCCATGTATGTGGACTACCCGGACTCCAACGATCCCGGCTCGCATTTCAATTTCGCGGAATTCAAGGCCGGAGTGAAAGGCCACCTGCTCCAACATGTCGAAGCGGGCTTCAATATCTACTACTCCCCCAACTATTTCGCCGATACAGGCGAGAACTGGATTCTGGAGGGAACCCTGGCTTATGCGCTGCCGAAAATCGCGCAAGTCTCGCCGGTGCTGTCGAGCGCGGTTGGCTATCAGGCCGGCGACGGCGCGCGTAACGGCTTCAATTATTGGTACTGGAATACCGGCCTGGCGCTGACCTATGCGGAGCGCTACAAATTCGACCTGCGCTATCACGATACAGCCATGGTGCCGTTCCACTGCGGGGATCAATGCGCCGGCAGGATCGTTGCGGGCATAAAGGTGGCGTTCTGAAAAAATGGCAATGAGTCGCCGGCCTGTAAGCCGGGTTCTGTACGGGGTTGCCCCCGTGATGGCCATTCGTCTGGGACGCCGGTTACCTGGCGCCTCTAGCAACCAACCCGGACGGCGGTCCAGAAACGAACCTGGCGCTGTCGCCAGCGCGCGTGCCATCCCTATTTGGTCTTGCTCCTGGTGGGGTTTGCCCTGCCACGCCTGTTACCAGCCGCGCGGTGCGCTCTTACCGCACCATTTCACCATTGCTTCAAGCCAAGCCAGCATGCGCATGCGCGGAGTGTCAAGCTGTGTATTTTCTGTGGCACTTTCCCTAGGGTCGCCCCCGCCGGACGTTATCCGGCACCATTTTTCCGTGGAGCCCGGACTTTCCTCCACCGGGACACTAGGCGTGAGCCAAGCATCCAGGCAGCGGCCATCCGGCCGGCTGACTCGAGTGCATAAGACTGGCGAAGTGCTCCCCAAGTCAAGAGACTTCGCCAGGATTGCAACGCCCGAAAGCGGCACTTGATCGCACCCGGTTAGTTTTGAGAGACTAAAGTCTAATCGCGCTGTCAAATCGCGACGTTCGGTAGTACGATTATGTCGAGATTAGTTTTGCGAGCATGAAGCTTTCGCCGTAAATCGGTTAAAAAGCGAACAATAATAAGGGGAGATGTCACATGAGCGAACGGCAAAAAGGCGGTGCCTGCCGGTGGCGTAACACGGCCGAGGCGCTGACCGGGAGGGCCGCGGAAAACGTGCATTGCCCCGATTGCGGGCGAAGCGGCCTCAAAGTGCGTGATGTGGACTACGGCCACGGGTATGACAGGGGCGTTCAGCGCTATATGACGTGCCCGGAATGCGGTGCCTTCCAGGTGGTCAACATGCGGCGCGCTGGTCAGAGCTGTAGCTAAATCCCCTCAGTGTCTGCGGCATCCCTCAGATAATGCCGGACGCATTTTCGAGGTGCTGCGGGCGCACCAAAGGCCGCCGGAGGCGCTTAAAAGACGAAAAAAGTCCCAGACGGACACTCAGGCATGCGCGGCCAGCCCCAGGCGGTGCCGCGCTTCATCACGCAGCGCATCGATGGGCATCAGTTCGCCGCTGCCGCTGCGGTCGAAATGCCAGAACGTCCAGCCATTGCATACAGGGCGCCCTTGCACATGGGCGCCGATCTTGTGGATCGACCCCCGCACACCGCTCGATTCCAATGAACCGTCAGCCTTGATGCGCGCCTTGAGCGTCGCCTTGGCGTCGTGAGGTAGGCGCCGGGCTTGAGTCATGCCCCATCTCCATGCAGCGTACCGAACGGCACGCGCGCTTCGTTCCGTTTGCCCCGCAGGTCTTCAGATCCTGCTCGTCCCAGCGGCGTCGACGGCATCGATCCGCTCGCGCGCCGCGCGCGACATAGTCGGGGTCGCGCTCGATGCCGATGATAGCGCCGGCCCAGCGACTTCGCCACCGCGCCTGTCGTGCCGGTGCCGAAGAACGGATCGAGCACCAGATCGCCCGGCTGCGTCGTCGCCAGCAGCACGCGGCGGAGCAGCGCCTCCGGCTTCTGCGTCGGATGCGCCTTGCGGCCGCCGTCGTCCTTCAGCCGCTCCGGCCCCGAGCAAATGGGGATCAGCCAGTCCGAGCGCATTTGCAGGTCGTCGTTGAAGGCCTTCAGCGACTCGTAATTGAAGGTGTAGCGCGAGCCTCCTGGCTGCGCGACGCCCAGATCAGCGTTTCGTGTGCGTTGGTGAAGCGCGTGCCCCGGAAATTCGGCATCGGGTTGGTTTTGCGCCAGATCACATCGTTCAGCAGCCAGAAGCCCAGATCTTGCAGCGCCGCGCCGAGCCGGAAAATATTGTGATAGGAGCCGATCACCCAGATGGCGCCGTCGGGCTTCAGCACGCGCCGCGCTTCCGTCAGCCAGGCGCGGCTGAAACGGTCGTAGGTGGCGAAGCTGGCGAACTTGTCCCAGTCCTGATGCACGCCATCGACGCGCGTGTTGTTGGGGCGCAGAAGTTCGCCTTCAAGCTGCAGATTGTAGGGAGGGTCGGCGAAGACCAGATCGGCGCAAGCCGCCGGCAGGCGCGCGCATCACTTCGAGGCATTCACCGTTCAGGATACCGCTTTCGAGATGCTCGAAATCCGGCTGACGGATCTCGCCCATACGCCTAACACGCAACATTCACAATACCCATTAACACACGCAGAACGCGTTTTATGCATAACTGACCAGCGAGATAATGCGCCAGCCATGGTTAACATTCCGTTAACGGCGGATGATAAAAAAAGGGCTTGCACACGGGTGGCGAGAAAGACATAAAGATATCTTTATATAGTTTAGTCTTGGCGCATCCATGCACACGCTCATCCCATTAGCGCAACTTCTGATCGGCCTACGCGCCAGCGGCGAGGCGACGCGTCTGCGTCTGCTGGTTCTGCTGGGGCGGTCGGAGTTCAACGTGAAGGATCTTACCCAGATTCTGGGCCAGAGCCAGCCGCGGGTCAGCCGGCACTTGAAGCTGCTGGCCGATGCTGGTCTCGTGGAGCGCTACCACGAGGGAAGCTGGGTGTTCTTCCGCCTGACCGCCAGCGGCCCCGAAGCGTTGCTGATGCGCAAGCTGCTGGAATCGCTCGACCCAGCCGATCCGCTGATCGTGAAAGACTGGTCGCGCGCCGAGGCCATCCGGCTGGAGCGTTTCGAGTTCCGCGCAGAACTATTTCCGCGCCAACGCCGCCCGCTGGGACACGCTGCGGACGCTGCATGTGGCCGAGGCCGACGTGGAGGCCGCCATGCGCGAGGCATTGGGGAACGGCCCGTTTCAGCTCCTTGTAGATGTGGGCACGGGGACCGGACGTGTATTAGAGGTTTTCGCTGCCGTAGCCGAACGCGGCGTGGGTGTGGACATCAACAAGGACATGCTGGCCCTGGCCCGCGCCCGGCTCGACAAACCGCGCCTGTCCCACATACAAGTGCGCCTCGGCGACCTGTTCGACCTGCCGCTAGCCGACGGGGCAGCGGACGCCGTGGTGCTGCATCAGGTGCTGCATTATCTGGACGAGCCCGCCAAGGCCATTGCGGAGGCGGCGCGTGTGCTGCGGCCCGGCGGCCGGCTGCTGATCGCCGACTTTCTGCCCCATGACCTGGAATTCCTGCGCGAGGAACATGCCCACCGGCGGCTGGGCTTCGAGCGGGGGCAGATGACGGAATGGCTCGCCCGCGCGCATCTGGATGCTGAGCTTTACCGCGAATTGCCGGCATCCGGCCGCTCGTCGGGGGACAAATTGACCGTGGCCCTTTGGCTCGGCCGTAAACTGAGTGCAACCAGCCTTCAGGGCAGCCACAGCGGCCAAGCCGCTGCGTGAATGGAGAACGCCATGCCGACGCCGGAGCGCGAAGCGCCAAAGCTTTCCGTATCGTTCGAGTTCTTCCCGCCGAAAAACGCGCAGATGGAGGAAAACCTCTGGCGCTGCATCCGGCGTCTGGAGCCGCTGCGGCCCGAGTTCGTGTCCGTCACTTACGGCGCGGGCGGCTCGACGCGCGAGCGCACGCATGCAACCGTGGCGCGGATTGTGCGCGAGACAACACTGAAGCCCGCCGCACATCTGACTTGTGTGGGCGCGACGTGCGAAGAGGTGGACGCCGTGATCCGCAGCTACGCCGATGCAGGCGTGCATCATATCGTGGCCCTGCGCGGCGATCCGCCAGGGGGACTGGGCGAACCGTATCAGCCCCATCCCGGCGGTTACGACAACGCCGCCGATCTGGTGAAGGGCATCAAGCGTATCGGGGATTTCGAGGTTTCCGTCGGCTGCTACCCGGAAAAGCACCCGGATTCGCCCACCGTCGAGGCCGATATCGACATGCTGCAAGCCAAGATCGACGCGGGCGCGACTCGCGCCATGACGCAGTTCTTCTTCGATAACGCTCATTATTTCCGCTATCTGGAGCGTGTGCGGGCGCGCGGCATTACCATACCGATCATGCCGGGGCTGATCCCGCTTCACAATTTCAAGCAGGTGGCGTCCATGGCCGGGAAATGCGGGACGACGATTCCTGCACGCATCGCCGCACGTTTTGAGGGGTTGGACAACGACGCGGAAACCACCCAGCTGATGGCCGCGACCATCGCCGCCGAGCAGGTGCTGGAACTGGCGGCGGAGGGTGTGCACGAATTCCATTTCTACACGCTCAACCGGGCCAATCTTGTCTACGCTATTTGTCATCTTCTGGGGCTGCGGCCCGCTCAGCAACCGATGGGGGTCCGCATGACACGCGACGAACGCATTGCCGCGCTGAAGGCCGCCGCTGCTGAGCGCATTCTCGTCATCGACGGCGCCATGGGCACCATGATCCAGCGCCACAAGCTGGGTGAGGCCGATTACCGGGGCGAACGCTTCAAGGATTGGCCCAGCGATGTCAAGGGCAACAACGATCTCCTGGTGCTGACGCAGCCGGAGATTATCCGCGGCATCCACGAGGAATATCTGGCGGCGGGCGTCGGATATCATCGAGACTAACACCTTCAACGCGCAGCGAATTTCCATGGCCGACTACGGCATGGAGGCGCTTTCGCACGAGATGAACGTTGCCGGCGCGCGTCTCGCCCGCGAGGCCGCCGACGCCTGGACCGCCAAGACGCCGGACAAGCCGCGCTTCGTGGCCGGCGCCATCGGCCCGACCAACCGCACCGCGTCGCTGTCGCCGGACGTGAACAACCCCGGCTTCCGCAACATCTCGTTCGACGAACTGGTCTCCGCCTACGCCGAGCAGACGCACGGGCTGATCGAAGGCGGCGCCGATGTCATCTTGATCGAGACCATTTTCGACACGCTCAACGCCAAGGCAGCGGGTTTCGCAGTGCTGAAGGTTTTCGACGAAATGGGGCTGGAGTTGCCGATTATGCTGTCCGGCACCATCACCGATCTTTCCGGCCGCAACCTTTCCGGCCAGACGCCGGAAGCGTTCTGGTATTCGCTGCGGCATCTGCGGCCGTTTTCGGTGGGCCTGAACTGCTCGTTCGGCGCCGAGGCACTGCGCCCAGCCGTGGCGGAAATTGGCGCTGTTGCAGATTGTTACGTGTCGGCCTATCCCAATGCCGGCCTGCCCAACGCCATGGGTGAGTATGACGAGACGCCCCACGACATGGCCTGCCAGATAGAGGCCTGGGCGGCAGACGGCTTGGTCAACATCGTCGGCGGCTGCTGCGGCTCGACGCCGGACCACATCGCGCACATCGCCGGCCATGTCGCCAAATACGCGCCGCGCCGCGTGGCCGCGCTGGAGCCGAAACTCCGGCTGTCCGGGCTGGAACCGTTTGTGCATAGCGCCTGAAAGAGCTTGCCGGAGACGCGCGCCAGGTGTATCATACACCTAGTTATACACATTGGAGGTCCCCATGCGCACAAATATCGACATCGACGATGCGCTGATCGACGAGGTGATGAAAATGGCGGGCGTGAAAACCAAAAAGGAAGCCGTCGATCTGGCGCTGAAGGAATTCGTCAAGGCAAAGCGCAAGAAGAATTTGCTTGATCTCGCCGGTAAAATCAAGTTCTCCGAAGGGTACGACCACAAACAATTGAGGCGGACCCGTTACGATGCTGATTGATACGAGTATTCTGGTGGAGCTGTTCCGCGACAAAAGCGGGCGCGTCGCACGTGAAGTCGAGGAAGCAACGGCGGGCCGGGATTATTGGCTCACCCGCTTCACACAGATGGAACTCCTGCAAGGCGCGCGCGACAATAATGAGTGGCTGACGCTTGAAGACTATCTGAACGATCAGGACTATATCGAAATGTCCGAACGGTCCTGGGCCGATGCGTCGCGTTTGTATTTCGATATGCGGCGGCAGGGGCTGACCGTGCGCAGCGTTGTGGATTGCTGCATTGCCCAGCTTGCGCTGGAGCACGGCCTACCATTGCTGCACAACGACAGGGATTTCGACAAGATCGGCCGGATCAGGCAGTTGCGTCATATCTGGCTGGAAACGCGGGGGCTGGTCGGCTTCCACGACAAAGAAGGGTTGCCAATATCCGATGACTAACGCGGCTTCGAGTTTCATCGCCATCGGCGAGCGGACCAACGTCACCGGCTCTGCGCGTTTTCGCAAGCTGATCGAGGCGGGCGATTACGACGCGGCGCTCAGCGTGGCGCGCGAGCAAGTTGAGAACGGCGCGAATGTGCTGGACGTCAACATGGACGAGGGGCTGCTGGACAGCGAAGCCGCCATGACGTTGTTCCTCAACCTCATCGCCTCGGAGCCGGACATCGCGCGTGTGCCGGTGATGATCGACAGTTCCAAATGGCCGGTGATCGAGGCGGGGCTGAAGTGTGTGCAAGGTAAGGCCATCGTCAATTCCATCAGCCTCAAGGAGGGCGAGGCGGCGTTCATCGAGCATGCGAAGCTGATCCGGCGGTATGGCGCGGCGGCTGTGGTTATGGCGTTCGACGAGCAGGGGCAGGCGGACACGGCGCAGCGGAAGTTCGAGATCTGCAAGCGTGCATACGGCATCCTCACCCAGCGCATCGGTTTCCCGCCCGAGGACATCATTTTTGATCCCAACATCTTCGCGGTGGCGACGGGCATCGAGGAACACAACAATTACGGCGTTGATTTCATTGAGGCCGTGAAGGCCATCAAGGCCGCGCTGCCGCATGCAAAGGTGTCCGGCGGCGTGTCCAATCTATCGTTTTCCTTCCGGGGCAACGAGCCGGTGCGTCAGGCGATGCACTCGGTGTTCCTCTATCACGCCATCGCTGCCGGCATGGATATGGGCATCGTAAACGCCGGGCAATTGGCCGTATACGACGACATCGATCCCGAACTGCGCACGCTGGTCGAGGACGTGATCCTAAACCGGCGGCCCGACGCGACCGACCGGCTGCTTGAAGTTGCGGCCCGCTTCAAAGGCGGCAAGGAACAGAAGCGCGTTGCGGATACAGCGTGGCGCGAGAAGCCCGTCACCGAACGCATCGTGCATGCACTGGTGCATGGAATTGCCGATTTCATCGAAGCCGACGCCGAGGCGGCGCGCCTGGAACTGGGGCGCCCGCTGCTGGTGATCGAAGGTCCGCTGATGCGGGGCATGAACACCGTCGGCGATCTGTTCGGCGCGGGCAAGATGTTCCTGCCGCAGGTGGTGAAATCGGCGCGCGTGATGAAAAAGGCGGTCGCGCATCTGACACCATTCATGGAGGAAGAGAAGCGCGCAGCCGGCGGCGATGGCTGTTCGCGCCCGGCGGCAACCATAGTCCTCGCCACCGTGAAGGGCGATGTGCACGACATCGGCAAGAACATCGTCGGCGTGGTGCTGCAATGCAATAATTACGAAGTGATCGACCTGGGCGTGATGGTCCCGGCGCAGACCATTCTCGACAAGGCGCGCGAGCTGAAGGCCGACATCATCGGCCTCTCCGGCCTGATCACGCCGAGCCTCGACGAAATGTGCCATGTGGCCGCGGAGATGCAGCGCGAGGGGCTGACCATGCCGCTGCTAATCGGCGGCGCGACAACCAGTCAGGTGCATACCGCCGTCAAGATCAGCCCGAATTACCAGCGCAATCAGGCGGTTTATGTCACGGACGCCAGCCGCGCGGTGGGCGTGGTGTCGAACCTGATGGGCGAGGGGCGGGACGACTATGTGGCGCACATCCGCGAGGATTATGCAGCGGCTAAGCTGGCGCATGAGCGCTCACGGCAGGCGAAGACACGCGTCAGTATCGCGGATGCGCGTGCCAACAAATTCAAGATCGACTGGTCCGGCTATCAGGCGCCGCGTCCGTCATTCCTCGGCCGCCGCGCCCTGCCCGCATACGATCTGGCCGAACTGGCGCGCTATATCGACTGGACTCCATTTTTTTCCGCCTGGGACATCAAGGGCAGCTATCCGCGCGTGCTGGAGGACAGCAAATTCGGCCCTAGCGCGCGGTCGCTGTTCGAGGATGCGCAGGCGCTACTGAAGCAAATCATCAATGAGAAGATGCTGGTGGCTAACGCGGCAATCGGCTTCTGGCCGGCCAACGCGTCGGGTGATGACGACATCGCCGTATACAGCGACGACAGCCGGTCGGCTCCCATCGCAATACTGCATACTTTGCGCCAGCAGATCGCCCGCGAACGCGGCGCTCGCGGCAACACCGCGCTGGCCGACTTCATCGCTCCGGCGGGCACGCCGGACTACATCGGCGGCTTCTGCGTCACCGCGGGCGTCGGAGCGGAAGCAGTGGCGGAACGGTTCGAGCGCGCCAATGACGACTACGCGAAAATCATGGTCAAGGCGCTGGCTGACCGTCTGGCGGAAGCTTTCGCCGAGCGCCTGCACGAGCGGGTGCGGCGCGAGTTCTGGGGCTATGCACCGGGTGAGAATCTGGGGCTTGCGGACGTCATCGGCGAGAAATACCAGGGCATCCGGCCGGCGCCCGGCTATCCGGCCCAGCCCGATCACACAGAAAAGCGCACATTGTTCGACTTGCTGGCAGCGGAGGAAACCGCCGGAGTGCGGCTGACGGAAAGCTACGCCATGCATCCCGCAGCAGCGGTGTCCGGTCTCTATTTCGCGCATCCCCAAAGCCACTATTTCGGCGTCGGCAAAATCGAGCGCGATCAGGTGGAGGATTACGCGCGGCGCAAGGGCTGGAGCTTCGCCGAAGCGGAGCGATGGCTGGCGCCGATCCTCAATTTCGAGCCGGGGCCGAGGGTGCAAGCGGCGGAATAGGACTGCTATCAGGTTCGCGCCTTGATGCGCTCCCTCAGCTTCTCCCGGACCGGCGCCAGCACGCTGTTGGCGTCGGTCTGGCGCACGATGTCCTTGATGATGCTCTTGACGCCCTTCGGCCCCCAGCCGCCGTCGCGAAAATACACCGCCGCCGCTTTGCCCACGACATAGGTCGCCCACGCCGCCGCCACGCCTTGCGGAATGGCCGTCACGGCAGTCCCCAGAAATGGAATGGCCGTCTTGATGCCGCCCGACAACACGTGGGTCAGCATGGTCACAAATCCCGTCACCCCCCAGGCGCCGATGATTTCATGCACCAGCCGGCTGGCGTTCTCATGGCTGACCGGCTGGCCGTAAATCCGGCCCAGCATCACGATCATGGTCACATCCGAGGCGACGACGCCCAGAATATCCAGCAGCGGCACCGGATTGAACGCCACGGCCGTCGCCTTGCCCCACATGAATTTCTCGATGAGCGAATCCGCTTCCTGCGAGCGCGCAGTCACCTTCAGGCTGGCAATGCGCTCGGCAATTTCCGTGGCGAAAAGGCTGGCGTTGATGGCGACGACCGCTTTGCCCTCGCGTTCAAGGATACCGAGGATGCACACCTGCAAATCCTCGATCATGGGCTTGCGCGGCCGGATTTCCTCACGCTCGCGCCCATCGGCCTCGACGAAAATGCGCCTCTCCGGCAACGGATGCCCCGCCGCCATGACGATATACGGCGCGGCGACGATGCCCTCCACCCGGCAGCCAACGGAGGCGCCGATTTCCTCCAGCTCGCGCGGCGTGAAGCGGTCGATCTTGTTGATCACCAGGATGACCGGCTTGTGCAGGCCGTGCAGCAGCCTGATGGCATTGAACTCGATGGCGTTGAGGTCGCCGTCGGTGACGAACAGCACGATGTCGGCATATCGGGCGCTGTCGCGTGCGAGTTGCTCGCGGGTTGCGCCGGCCACTTCGTTCAGGCCAGGCGTGTCTACCAGCACCAGCGTAGCGCCGGCGCCGGAAAACTCGCGCGATTCCGGCATCCACTCCGCGTGGGCACGTTCGCGCGTCTTGCCTCCAACTGCTGCCACCTCGAATACAGGCCGTCCCAGTAGGGCGTTCAACAGCGCGCTCTTGCCGGCATTGATCTCGCCATAAGCGGCAATCTCTACCCGGCCCGCTTCCAGCTTGCGGATCATCTCCTCGATGGCCTGCAATTCCTTAGCAACGGCCTGACGCTCCGTCGCGCGCAGGTCATCGGCCGCCGCCAGTTTGCGCAGCGCCTCAATAGTGTCCGTGGTGCAGCCGGCAGCTTTGGTCATGGGCGGTATCGAGCCTCAAATCGCGTCATTTCAGGGCGTCCGGCAGCAAAGCGGTCAGCGCGGCAAGGTTGGGTGCGCGCAGCCGCTGCTCGCGCACCTCCTGGCCATCGGCGGTGACAATCACGGCCGTCACGGACACCGGCACCGAATTGACGAACACAATCCCGGCCAGCGGCGCCTCAAATTTCGCCGCGATGGATACCGCCACCTCGGCCTTGTCGCTTTCAGCATGCCAGTGGGGCTGATCAATGGCGGCGATGACCGGCTTGCCGCTGGAGGTGAGGCTGCGGATAAAGGCCGCCTCGTAATCGCGCAAATCCTGATCGGCGACAAACAGCACCAGATCGGCGGCGGACGCCATTTCGATAAGGTCACGATGCTCCCAGGACCACACCGGCAGCGGCGGCAGCTCGGCGATGCTTGCGCCTTGCAGGCCGCTGCCGCCGTTTTCCGCCCAATGGATGAGTTCGCGCGCGAGCCGGTCCTTGCCGGCCCCGGCCAGTCCGCAAAGGACTATGGCGGGACCGTCCCCCCTGCCCTTCCACCAGCGCAACGAGGGAGCGGCGGCCGGCGCGATCCGCGTGGGCGTGACGCCGTATTTTGCATACAACCCGCGCAGGCGTCCGCGTGAGGGCGGCGGCTCGCCGGCGGCCAAGCGCGGTTTGCGTCCGTATTGCAAATAGAAGAAGACGGCGAGGCTGGCGGTCACCAGCGCGATGATGGCGCCGTATACAACGCGAATGCTGGTGCTCTTGATCTCGTCGAAGACCAGCAGCACCTTCGAAGCAACGATCAGCACGAAAATCGCCAGGAAAACGGCCGCGATTCCGGGCATGGCTGCGCTGGCTTTACGGAGCCAGCCATGCGTCTTGAAGAATTCAGAGAGCTTCAACAGCCCCAATAGGCGCAAAAACCACATCGCCGTCACCGCCCGATGGTCAACAAGCGGAAAATGGCACTTACGCGCGGCCAGGGCAAGCCGCGTCCCTAAAACACACCCAACTGCATCAAGCCGCGCCCAGTAATGGCGGCGCCCGCCAGCATCACGATGGCCGCCGAAACATAGGGCAGCTTACCCGATACAGCCGAATATCCTGCCCAGCCCTCGCTCGCCTTGCGCGCGCCCCACGCGGCCAGCACCCCCACGGACATCAGCGTGATGGCGAGCCCGATACTGAAGCCGAGAGTGAAAGCCTTGATCTGTATACACACCAGCAGAACGGCGAGGGCGGAGGGGCATGGCAGAAGGCCGCCGGTGAGCCCAAACCAAGCGATATCGAGATTGCTGACCTTTCGCCCCTCGAAACTGTGCGCAATTTCATGCGCATGCGCCTCGTCATGGCCGTGATTGTGTACGCGACTGGAATGATCGTGCTCGTGGCCGTGATGGTGCTGCTCGCGCCGGAAGAGCCAGACGATGCGAAACGCCAGCCCGGTGATGAGCAGCCCCGACACCAGCACCAGCCACGGCTCCGCGCGGTCCAAAATCAGCTTGTCGCCGAGGAACAATCCAATCGCCGCCAGCAGCCAGACGACGAGTGTATGCCCGATGGCGGCCGCCCCGCCAAGCAGCGCGGCCTGCCCCGGCGTGCCGCGCGTCGCAACGACGAACGCCACCATCATCGACTTGGAATGGCCCGGCTCCAATGCATGCAGCGCTCCGAGCAGAACGGCGAGCGGCAGGTAAGCCCAGGGGTTATGAATACCGGCCTGGATGATAGAGCTGATATCCGGCATGGATGCTACTAGCTAGTCCTTTGTTTTTGCGGAGTTTCCCGCCAGACAACGGGCCCTTGGGAAACTCCGCTCATCGGTTTATCCGGCGGCCGGCGGCACCTTGTAGCGCAAAACGGGGGTGCGCGCCGCCCGAGTCTCGTCCAACCGCCGGCGCGGTGCGAAATGCGGTGCGGCCTTGAAGCGTTCAACATCGCCGCGCTGGGCCACGCCGGCCAGGAAGCGCAGAACGCCGATGAACTGGTCGAGGCTCCGCTTGGACTCCGACTCCGTCGGCTCGATCAGCATCGCACCATGCACCACCAGCGGGAAATACACCGTCATCGGATGGAAGCCCTCGTCGATCAGCGCCTTGGCGAAATCGAGCGTGGTGACGCCGGTATCCTTCAGGAATGTGTCGTCGAACAGCACCTCGTGCATGCACGGACGGCCGGCGAACGGCTGGCTCATCACGTCGCTTCAGCCGCGCCGCGCACGTAATTGGCGTTGAGCACCGCGTCTTCGGAGGCCTGGCGATGCCGTCCGCGCCGTGGCTGCAGCATGTAGGCAAGCGCGCGCACGAACATGCCCATCTGGCCGTGGAACGCCGTCAGCCGTCCGAATGGTCGCGCGCACCGCCCTTCGCTTCTTCGACGAGCTGCAAGCCGACCGCCGTCGCGCTTGAGATAAGGGCAGCGGCGCGATGCGGCGCCAGCGCTGGCGAGAACACCACCGGCCCGGCGCCGGGGCCGCCGCCGCCATGCGGCGTGGAGAACGTCTTGTGCAGGTTGATGTGCATGGCGTCCACGCCGAGGTCGCCGGGCCGCACCTTGCCCGCGATGGCGTTGAAATTCGCGCCGTCGCAATAGAGATACGCGCCCGCTTCGTGCAGCGCTGCGGCGATTTCCACGATGTCGCGCTCGAACAGCCCGCAGGTGTTGGGGTTGGTGAGCATCATCGCGGCGACATCGGGGCCGAGCTTCCGCGCACGGCCTCAACGCTGACCGTGCCGTCCTCGCGCGCCGGCACCGCGCGCACCGTGAAGCCGAGCAACGCGGCCGTCGCCGGGTTGGTGCCGTGGGCCGAATCGGGAACGAGCACCACGCGCCGGTTTCGCCACTCGCCGCGTGCCTCATGCGCCGCCCTGATCGCCACCATGCCGCACAATTCGCCATGCGCGCCGGCCTTCGGCGACAGCGCCACGGCTTGCATGCCCGTCAGCTCCAGCAGCCAGTGGGTCAGCATATCCATCAGCTCCAGCGCGCCCTGCACCGTGCTTTGCGGCTGCAACGGATGGATGTCCGCGAAGCCCGGCAGCCGCGCCATTTTCTCGTTCAGGCGCGGATTGTGCTTCATGGTGCACGAACCCAGCGGGAAAATGCCGGTGTCGATGGAGTAGTTCTTCTGGCTGAGCCGCACGTAATGGCGCACGGCTTCCGGCTCGCTGAGGCCGGGCAGGCCGATGTGCTCGCAGCGTTCCAGATCGCCGAGGCGGGAGGTGAATGCCTCCGGTTCCTCGAAATCGACGCCGGAGCGTGTCAGTGGCGCCGATTTCGAAAATCAGCGGCTCTTCAATTTGGAGCGCGCGATTGCCGGTGAAGGTCTCAGGCTTCGGCAGCTTCGAGCTGGGTAATGGGCGATTCTTGGCGTCCATGACAGCACCTCGCTCAGGGCCGTTGCGTAGTCTTCGATGTCGTCCGGAGTTCACGGTTTCGGTGGCGGCGACGATGATGCGGTTCTGCAACTCCGGTGCATCCGGGAACAGCCGCGCGCGGGCACGCCGCCGATGACGCCGCGCATCCGCCAGCGCGTCGATGACGTCCGCGCCGGGCTTGGGCGTCCGGATGGTGAACTCGTTGAAGAACTGCGGCGTGACCACCTCGACGCCGGGCACGCGCGCCGAGCGCGTCCGCCAGCGCCACGGCGTTGGCGTGGTTCACGCGCGCCAGCTTGCGCAGGCCCGCCTCGCCCAGCAGCGTCAGATGGATGGTGAACGCCAGCGCGCACAGGCCGGAGTTCGTGCAGATGTTGCTGGTGGCCTTCTCGCGGCGGATATGCTGCTCGCGGGTGGAAAGCGTCAGCACGAAGCCGCGCCGGCCGTTCGCGTCCACCGTCTCGCCGCAGAGGCCGCCCGGGCATCTGCCGCAGGAATTTCTCACGCGTGGCGAACAGGCCGAGATAGGGCCCGCCGAAATTGAGCCCGTTGCCGATGGATTGCCCTTCGGCGACCACGATGTCGGCGCCCATCGCGCCCGGCGATTTGAGCGCGCCGAACGACACCGCCTCCGTCACCACGACGATCAGCAGCGCGCCCGCTTTGCATGCGCGGCGTCCGCGAGCGGCGACAAGATCGCGCATGTCGCCGAACACGCTCGGGTATTTGCACCACGATGCAGGACGTGTTCTTATCCATGCGCGCCTCGAAGTCCTGCTTCGCGCGACCGCGCGGCAGCGCTACGACCTCGCTCCCGGAATAATGCGACAATCGTCTCGATCACGCGCGGT
Organism: uncultured Alphaproteobacteria bacterium; assembly: GCA_963827885.1. Lineage (GTDB taxonomy): Bacteria > Pseudomonadota > Alphaproteobacteria > Rhizobiales > Rhodomicrobiaceae > CAWHDD01. The sequence continues at coordinate 568,046 of CAWHDD010000005.1, forward strand.
AATGCGGATGCAGGCCGCCCGACAGCACGGCCTTGTCGCGCTTCGTCACACGGTGCGCCATCAGCACGGCCTCGGCCGCCGCCGTCGAGCCGTCATACATCGAGGCGTTGGCCACCTCCATGCCGGTCAGCAGCGCCACCTGGCTCTGAAACTCGAACATATATTGCAGCGTGCCCTGCGCGATTTCCGGCTGGTAGGGCGTGTACGCGGTCAGGAATTCCGAGCGCTGAATGAGGTGATCGACGCTCGCGGGCACGTGGTGCTTGTAGGCGCCGCAGCCGGCGAAGAACGGCACCGAGCCGGCGGCCACGTTCTGCGCGGCGAGCTGCCCAAGCGTCCGCTCGACCGCCATTTCGCTCTTCGCGCGCGGCAAGTCCGGCAGCGTCGCTTGAGGCGCTACGGCGCCGGCACATCGGCGAACAAATCGGTCACACGCCGCCACGCCGATGGCCGCCAGCATCTCGCGCCGGTCCGCATCCGTGTGGGGAAGATAGCGCATTATGTCCACCGCTCCGATAAGGCGAGATAGGCGTCTCGGTCCATCAGAGCGTCCAGTTCGCGCGGCGTCCGCGATGCTTGATCTTGAGGAACCAGCCGGCGCCTTCGGCGTCCTCGTTCACCAGCGCCGGATTGCCGAGCAGTGGCGTCATTCACCTCGACGACTTCGCCGCCGACGGGCGTGTAGACTTCGCTCGCCGCCTTCACCGATTCGACCACGGCGGCCTCCTCGCCCTGCTTCACGCACCTTGCCGATCTCCGGCAGCTCGACGAACACGATGTCGCCCAGCTTGTTCCTGCGCGTTGTACAGTGATGCCGACCGTGCCGATACCGTCGTCCACGCGGATGTATTCGTGATCGTTGGTGTATTTGATGTAGCTCATGTCGCTATTCCTTTAAGCTTTGGCTTGCGAATGTAACCGTGTGGGACGAACGGCATGGGACACGACGCGGCCGGGTGCGGCGTGCCGCGAATGACGAGCGGCAAGGCTGCGTGCCGGGCTCGGCGAACTGCGCTGCGACGTAGCCCATGGCGATGGGGCGGCCGAGGCTGGGCGCTGAAGGCACCACTGGTGACGTGGCCGATCGAGCTGGCCGCTGCACCGTCGAATATGTCCGCGTTTTCGCGCGCGGCGGCCCGGCCGTCGAGCAGCAGGCCGACGCGGCGGCGCGGCGGGCCATCCTTCAAGCTCGCGCATGATGCGATCCGCGCCGGGGAAGCCGCCATTCTCGCGGCGGCGCTTGCCGATGGACCACGCCAGCCCGGCCTCAACCGGCGAGGTGGTCTCGTCGATGTCGTGGCCGTAGAGGCAGAGGCCCGCTTCCAGCCGCAGCGTGTCGCGGGCGCCGAGGCCGATGGGCGAGCACTTCCGGCTCGGCCAGCAATGCGCGAGCCATGGCTTCTGCATGCGCGGCAGCAATGGAAATCTCGAAGCCGTCCTCGCCGGTGTAGCCCGAGCGGGAAATATGGCAGTCCATGCCGTCGAATTGCATGCGCGCGGCGGTCATGAAGGCAAGAGCCGCCGCATCGGGTGCATGCCGTGCCAGCGCGGACGGCGGCTGGACCTTGCAGCGCGAGCAGCGCCTGGTCCTCCGCCTTGCGCAGGTGATGCCGGCGGGCAAGTGGCTCGCGATGTGGGCGTAATCGACGCCCTTGCGCGAGGCGTTCACCACCAGGAACAGCGAGCCGTCGTCCACGGCGGGCCGCGTCACCATCAGGTCGTCGAAATGCCGCCGCTTGTCGTTCAGCAACTGCGTGTAGCGCTGCGCACCAGGCTTGAGGCCCGCGATATCCGCCGGAACCAGCGTCTCGAGCGCCCGCGCCGTCGTTTGCCAGTCCGGCCCGGTGAGATACGCCTGCCCCATATGGGACACGTCGAACAGCCCGGCCGCTGCCCGTGTGTGCAGATGCTCTTTGAGGATGCCGGACGGGTAGCGACCGGCATTTCGTAGCCCGCAAACGGCACCATCTTCGCACCCAGACTGACATGCAGCCCGTGAAGCGGCGTACGTTGCAGCGTTTCTTGCGCCTGATTCGGTTCGAGGCCATGTTTCCCTGGATCTGTGACGTTGAGCGTTCACCCCGCTAGCCGCGAGATAAGCGCCCTTCTGTCAGGAACCTGAGAGAATTCGATCCGCCGCGTTTGGCCAGTGGAGCCGCACGCCACCCGGAACTTACCCCGTCGGTGAGCCGGAGAATGACCCGGCTGCTTTCCAGATTTCCGTCCGCATGCGGTCCTTGGGCCTGAGAGTTTCCAGGGCGGTTGCTCCTTCGGCGCCGGCCGACTTGTCCGGCCGGACTTTCCCGCATACATCAACCGGAGATGTGGTTAACATTATGCGCGGCATGAAGTCTGTCAACCAGACTTCAGTCACCGGCGCATTTTTTGCCCAGCATTCGAGGGCTGCCGCGGCAATGCGCCGCCGCTGGGATCGAAGGATACGAAGATCTTGTAATCCTTCGCGGAAGCGCCCGCCGCAATGGGGAAATCGACTGTATCCACCAGGGAGAAATAAGATGCCGGCTCGTCGGCGCCCACCTCGGTCTCGATCTTGACGCGGCTGGTCTTCACCACATTGCGCGCAACGTCGTATACATTGACGACCAGCGGCAGCAGCACCACGCCGGGCTTGCCTTTCGGCCCCAGCAGCACACGGCCGCCGATGCCGTATTTGACCGTCATGCGGTTGCCTTCGGCGCCGCATTCGCGCGCCGTTTTGGTGATCTCGCCGCGATGGATGATGGACAGGCTGTCGTTGTTATGGCCCGCCTCGTAGACGGTCAGGACCTTGTCGGGAACCCAGACCATGAATGTCGGGCAGCCGGTATCCGTCTGGCCCGCATCGCTTCTAGCGCCGCCGGTATCGTTCCTGGCAGCGGTCAGCATCCCCTCTTCCGTGACGACCGGCGTCCAGGAGTTTTCGCTCTTCTTCGATCCGAAGATGCCGCCGCTGAAGGTTGACCCCATGCTGGGCATACCGCAGCCGGAAACCAGCAACGCGCTGGCGGCCACCGCGCCCGCAGCCCAAATTACGCTCGCCGCTGGTTTCAACGAAACACCTTCATACTTCTGTTGATAGCTGAATTCCAAAGCCGAGGCGCCTGCCTACGCATTCCGTCGCATGCCTCCAATATATGACTTTTTAGTGTTAAGCGGCCGGGCTTCTTGATATGAGTCTGGGGGTGATGTTTTTGTCGCGTCAGACGGAAACTAGCGGCCAATCGGGAAGGCGGCAAGTCCATAAGTTGGATGAGAGGCTGTAGCTGTTAATGGGCACGCAAACGGTGAGAAACGGCTCTGGCATCTCTTCGTCAAAGCCTCCGCTGACGATTCTCCTGGCCGAGCCGCGCGGCTTCTGCGCCGGTGTGGACCGGGCCATTCAGATCGTGGAAATGGCCATCGCGAAATTCGGCGCTCCTGTCTATGTGCGCCATGAAATTGTCCACAACCGCTTCGTGGTTGAGACGCTGGAGGCCAAGGGGGCCATCTTCGTCGAGGAACTGGGCGAGATCCCAGACGACGGCCGGCCGGTGATCTTTTCCGCCCATGGTGTGCCGAAAACCGTTCCCGCCGAAGCCAGCCGCCGCAAGATGTTCTATCTGGACGCCACCTGTCCGCTGGTGTCCAAAGTGCATACCGAAGCCGAGCGGCATTTCAGCGCCGGCCATGAAATTGTGCTCATCGGCCATGCGGGGCACCCGGAAGTCACGGGCACGGTCGGCCAGTTGCCTGCCGGCGTGGTGAAGCTGATCGAATCGGTGGAGGATGTGGCTCATTTCGAGCCGCGCGATCCCGGAAGCCTCGCCTATATCACGCAGACGACGCTGTCCGTCGATGACACACGCGACATCGTCAAGGCGCTAAAAGAGCGGTTTCCCAGCATCGCCGGCCCGCGCAAGGACGACATCTGCTACGCTACCACCAATCGCCAGAGCGCCGTCAAGGTGATCGCGCCGCGCTGCGATGCGGTGATCGTGGTGGGATCGCCCAATAGTTCCAACTCCAAGCGGCTGGTGGAAGTGGCCCGGCGCGCCGGCTGCGAGCGGGCGATGCTGGTGCCGGCCGCGGACCGCATTCCCTGGGCCGATTTAACCGGGCTGAGCGTGCTTGGCCTCACCGCCGGAGCCTCTGCGCCGGAAATCCTGGTGCGCCAGATCATCGACGCCTTCAGCCAGCACTTCACCGTCGCGGTGGAACTGGTGACGACGGCGGTGGAAACCGTAACCTTCAAACTGCCGCGCACGCTGCAGGAACACGCAGCGTAAGATATGGCAGTTTATACCGACGTTTCCGACGACGAACTCGAAACCTTCCTGAGCGAATACGATATCGGCGAACTGGTGTCCTTCAAAGGGATTGCCGAGGGCGTCGAAAACAGCAATTTCCTGCTGGCCACCGCCCGTGGCAATCACATCCTGACGCTGTATGAAAAGCGGGTCGATCCAGGCGACCTGCCGTTTTTCCTCACCCTGATGGAGCATCTGGCGCAGCACGGCATCAATTGCCCGCTGCCGGTGCACGACAAGGCGGGGCGGGTTTTGAAGGTGCTGGGCGGGCGGCCCGCCGCCATCGTTACCTTCCTCAAGGGCGTGTCGATCCGCAAACCCAGGGCCGCCCATTGCGGGCTGATTGGCGAGGCGCTGGCGAAGCTGCACGTGGCGGCCGGGGATTTCGGTATGCGCCGTCCCAACGCGCTGGGGCCGGAGGGATGGCGGCGGCTGTTCGAGACATTTGCGGACAAGGCCGGTGCCATTGCGCCGGGTTTCAGAGATGAAATGGCACGCGAACTGGACACGGTGCAGGAGTGCTGGCCCGCCGCGCTGCCGGAGGGCGTCATCCACGCCGACCTGTTTCCCGACAATGTGTTTTTCCTCGACAACAAGCTTTCCGGCATCATCGACTTCTACTTCGCCTGTAACGACATGCTGGCCTACGATCTCGCCATCTGCCTCAACGCCTGGTGTTTCGAGCCGGATTTGTCCTTCAATGTCACCAAGGGCAAGCTGCTGTTCGACGGCTACCGGGCTGTGCGGCCGCTGAGCGATGCTGAAATCGCGGCGTTTCCCATGCTGGCGCGCGGCGCGGCCTTGCGTTTTCTGCTCACCCGCTCGTATGACTGGCTGCACACCAGCCGTAGCGCGCTGGTGAACCCCAAGGACCCGCAGGAATACCGCCGCAAGCTGAAATTTCATCAAAGCGTGCGGGCGGCCAGCGAATACGGATTCAGAACATGACAGATGCACATTCCACCTCGCCGGTAGTCATCTACACGGACGGCGGCTGCTCGGGAAATCCGGGGCCGGGCGGCTGGGGGGCGCTGCTGATCTCCGGCGAGCATCGCAGGGAGCTGAAAGGCGGCGAGGCGGAGACCACCAACAACCGCATGGAGCTGACCGCCGCCATCGAGGCACTGAAGGCGTTGAAGCGGCCAAGCCGGGTCGAACTGCACACGGATTCGCAGTATCTGCGCAACGGTATCACCGGCTGGATCAGCAAATGGAAGGTCAACGGCTGGCGCACGGCGGATAAGAAGCCGGTCAAGAACATGGACCTGTGGCAGGAACTGGACACCGCCCAGCAGCGCCATACCATCGACTGGCGATGGGTCAAGGGACACGCCGGCCACCCTGGCAATGAGCGTGCCGATGAACTGGCCGGAGAGGGGATGGCGCCCTTCGTGGGAAAAAAAAGCGCCTAAAAAAGCGCGTAGCGGCGGCAATTACCCCCCAGCATTCAACGCCGCCACCGCCCCCTCCACTGTCTCAGCCAGTTCCCCTCGCGCGCTGATCCTGCGCCAGTCCGAAGGCGGCGAGGCTGTGCGCAATTGATCGGCGATCACATGCTCGTCAGCATCCGATGCATCCCCCTCGCGGGCCGCCACACGCGCCAGCAGTTGCGCTGGGTCCGCTTCGAGCCAAAGCCCCTCGAATACCGCACCCGCCCGCTCCGCCAGTATCCCAGCCCCGGCGCGGCGTACATCCGTCAAAAAAGCCGCGTCCACAATGACGGAATGCCCCGTGGCCAGCACCCGTTCCGCCTTGGCAAATAGCCGCCGGTAAACCTCCTGTGTCACCGCGCCGGTATAGGCGGCGGCGCCGAGATGCTGCTCAGGCGGCACCCCGTGCATGAGCTTGCGCTCCACGTCGCTGCGCAGATGGATGGCGCCGGGCACTGCGCCGATGGAGGGCGCGACGGCACGCGCCACGGTCGTCTTGCCGGTCCCGGAAAAGCCGGCGATGGCGATGAGGCGCGGCGGGCTGGGGCGCAGGCAGGCGCCGGCAAGCGTCACATAGCGCCGGATTTCCGTCATGGCCTCGACCTGCGCCCAGGCGCCCTTGAACTCCAGGCCGTGCAGCCCGACCATGGCGCGGATCGCTGCCCTGAGCGACAGAAACAGCGGCATCAGCGCCAGCCCCTTCCATTCGATGGGGGACGGGTCGCGCTCGAAGTAATGGTTCAGCAGCAGGTTGGAGGGGGCAGGCATGCCCCGGTGCCAGAGGTCCATGAGCAGGAAGGCGAGGTCGTAGAGCACGTCGATGGTGGCGAGCGCCTCGTCGAATTCGAGGGCGTCGAACAGGGCCGGCTCGCCGTCGAGCAGGACGATGTTCTTGAGGTGCAGGTCGCCATGGCAGCGGCGCACCAGTCCGGCGGTTTGGCGTTTCGTCAGCAGCGGGCGGGCGGCCTCGAAGCCGGCCGTCAGGCTGGCGAGATAACTGTCGAGGCGCAGGCCGGCCGCGCGCGCCTGTATGCCGCCAAGCGTAGCGTCCAAATCCTGCAGGACACGCTCAAGGCTGTCGAGCCAATGCGCGTCTGCGATGACCGGCGCGTGCCGGTGAAAGCGCTCGACCATACGGGCAAGCCGCACGGTCAGGCCGGCGTCGAGCTGACCGGCCAGCGCCACCTGATCTAGCAGCGCGTCCTGATCGAAGCGGTGCATGACGACGAGCCAGTCCACCGGCGTACCGCTGCCGCCGATGGCCAGCCCGCCGGAGGTCTCATCGCGTGTCACCGGCACCACCGCCTGATACAGCGACGGCGCGGATGGCTGATTGATTTCCAGTTCGCGTTCGCACACCTGGCGGCGCAATTCCGGGGTCGAGAAATCCAGGTAGGGTAGCTTCACCGCCCGCTTCAGCTTGTATGCGTACTCCCCGGCCAGGAACACCATGGCGCAATGCGTGTCGATGCGGCGCACCTCACCGCTCACGCCGGGATAGCTCTCCGGCGCCATCAAAAACGCAATCACCTCTGGCTGGCCGCCGGCGGGGCGCGGAGTGGGGGCGATGTTTTCCTGGTTCAACGAATTGTCAGCGCCGGCGTCTTGATCGCAAGCGTCTGCCTCCTTGTGGCACACGCGGCACTCTATCATATGCCGTGTTAATGCCTGATGCGGTGCTCATCGCTGATATTGGTAGCGACGATGGAGGATTTCCACAGGGTTCCCCCTCCCGGATACTAAAACCCGCCGGCGGCTAACAGGCTGGACGGCAGTCAGGAGACTTTTCGCGGGGGTAAAAGCTCCACTTCCCCCAAATGCCGAAGATTGGGGGTTGCCAGATCGGAACGGCTCACTTATATCAAAGTCCAGAACCCGTTGAGACAAATCTTCATTGATAATCCACGGTGATTGGAACGCTCAGACAGTACGCCTTAGCGGGCGCTGAGTGTTCCGCGAATGACGGTGACGCGGGGTGGAGCAGCCCGGTAGCTCGTCAGGCTCATAACCTGAAGGCCGCAGGTTCAAATCCTGCCCCCGCAACCAACTATACAGTCACCCCCGGATATTTCACGCCTGGGGGCAAAACCCGCTTGAACAACAATGGGTTGACGCCCGCCATCCGGTTCTGACCGGATTATGATGCGGTTGACCAAGCCACGCACCAATTCGGCAGCCTCGTCGCTTCCCTGCTGACCATGGCCAAGCTCCTCCCGCAGCTTTTTGACCAACTCACGAAACCCTGCCCCGCCATCTGTGACGGCGATCACAGATCTATCCTCCGGCCTTAATGCCAGTTCGCCCGCCAGACGCCGCTTTTGGGCAGCTAACTCGTTAAGGCGCGGCCCTGCCACAGTTGGATCAGTGTGACCATCCTCGACAAGACGAAGAAGACGATCCATTTTGCGCGAGATATCGGCCAACTCAGCCTTCAACCGCTCGGCCATGCCGGAACGCTCGCCAAGCGCCTTGGCATATTCCTCGCGATAGCCCTCAACGGCCAACGCCGTCATCTCTGGTGTGAGCAACTCTTTTTGCACAGCAGCCAGAACACGTTGTTCCACGTCCGTCATACGAATCTGACGGCTTTCAGGACACATCCCGCTATTCGCTCTGGACGAGCAGCGCAGAAAATCCCGCGACGCGATGTTGTACCGCGCCCCGCAACAACCGCAGTAGATCATCCCTGAAAACAATCGGCGCGGTCCGCGCTTCTGGTAGAATTTCGGCCCGCCACGCGCTTCACGAGTTCGCTGCACTTCGTACCATAGCGCCTCGTCAACGATGCGCAGTTCCGGTACCTCCTGCCGCAACCATTCGCTTTCGGGGTTGGAGCGTGACACGCGCTTGCCCGTCGATGGGTCCTTCACGAAACGCTGGCGATTATAAACGATGACACCACGATACAACTCGTTGTTCAGCACGCCGTTGCACCGCTTGGCCGAACCCACGATCGCTGATGCGTTCCATGGTCCGCCGCTCGGTCCAGTCTCGCCGTCGCGGTTGAGATCACGCACGATAGCCAGCGAACCCTTGCCAGCCGCATATTCGGTGTAGATGCGCCGCACTATCGCCGCCTCGCGGACATTGATGGCACGACAACCGCGCTCCTCGCCCATGTGAACGACATCATAACCGTAGCTTTTCCCGCCCGGAATTCGCCCGGCCTTCACGCGCCCGATCTGGCCACGCCGTGTCTTCTGTGCCAAATCCTTCAAGAACAAGGCCGACATCGTGCCCTTCAAACCCACATGGATCTCGGAAACAATGCCATCGGCCAGCGTCTCAATGCGCACGCCCAGAAAGCACAGTCGCTCATAGAGAGCGGCGATATCGGCCTGGCTTCTCGATAGCCGGTCAAGACTCTCAGTCACGACCACGTCGAACCTGCGGGCCCCGGCATCCTCTAGCAAACGTTGCAGGCCGGGCCGATTGATGATCGAGACACCTGAAATACCCGCATCCTCATGCACGGCGACAATCCCAAGCCCCCTCGTCTCCGCGTAGCGGCGGGCAAGGCTAACCTGATCGGTGATTGAACGGGCATCCTGCAAGTCACTCGAAAAACGGGCATAGAGGGCTGCACGCATCGGCTGAACTCCGCTCCAGTTTTGTGCCGCTGGCACCTGGGTCAACGCTTATGCTAACTCTTGCTGATCTTCGAGTCCGAAAGTGGGCAAGCCCCCATGTTCCCTTGGCCCAACCTAGCCAGATCACGTCGCGCGGCAATCTTCCCAAGCACGCGGGCAAGCCTGCGCATTTGATCGCACGCCGACAAGCCCCCGCCATCAGCACCCACGTTAGTCCACTCGATCGCAATCCCTGCATCCGTGTTCTGATGTTTTTCATGGCGTCCATCCGTGACTACACGGATGAAGCGTGCTTTCGCAGCGACAAGGTCGAAAGCTTTCACGTATCCATCAAGATGATAGCAACCAGTTGCTCTGCGCCCTATCCTCGTCGGGCTTTTCGAGGTGTCGGGTATCCGACTGCATGCACTTCGCGTCAGGAAAAGCGACGTATGCGAATACACATCACGCCTGTCATTTTTTCTCAGTATTTATCTAGCGTCTTTCCCCATACATGGCGCGCATAAATTGGCCCTCCCTTTCTTTCTTCTACGTCCTTATAATGCTGCGGAAGAAAGGTTATTGACGGGAATATGGTAATCTCTGATCTGTGACGATTGGCTACTTTTGTGAACAGCACCGGACCTACTGACCTGGCTGGGCCGAATCTCTTCTTTTTGAATTGCAGCCACACCCATTTGTATGCGGGGTCTTTCAGCTTCTCTATATGGCTAATCAACTCTTCGAGCACCGAGTGTTTAGGAACGGTACCGATAAAACCGTTAGCTATGAGGCCAGGACGATGAAATTCGCTCTCCCAAACGGCAAACATTTTATTTTCAAGCATCTCCTCGTCCAAAGCGCGCACAGAGATCGAGTTCAGCGTCTACGTACACACCCCCATGCTCGCTTAGTATCTCGTAGCGCATAACATCTGCTACACCTTCCCACGCGCCGACCTCGGAGAACTTCTCTATTTGGTGCTTGCAGCGCCAATGACGTGATGTCCTCTCTTCATTACCCCATATTTGGAATTGCCAGCTAGGATGGTTAGCTTTCCATGTATTTATCCATTTGTCCGGACGCCTTGATTCATCTCCAACCCATATTACATGCAATATTTTTGGGATCATGACACATTCACACTAAACCAATGCGTTGCGTCATAAATATTGCGCAGATTATGATCCGCATATTTGAACCTATTTTTACTAACTATTTGAAACAGATATTTTACGGCGTTGGGGAGAAGACCGTCGTCGTCGCCAATAATTGTAACCCAGTTTCCTTTGGCATGACTTAAAGCAAACTCCCAGTGTTCCGACATACCCAATCTCCTTACTGGTCGGGTATATCGAAGGCGACTGTCTTTAAATGAATCTACAACTTCCTTTGTCTTTGGCGCGCTGCAGTCGTCGCTAACAATAATTTCAAGACGGTTGTCTTCTTGTGAGGTAATAGTCCAGAGACAATGCAGAAGTGTGTCTGGACGCTCCCGCGCATAAACAATAATTGTTAGTAAATTAGGAACTGCATTCATAAAAACGGCTCACTTAGACTATTAGCTAAAATGATAAGTCATGTTAATAGTATTAATAGTCATTTTCGCGCAGAAATTGTAGCATTTTCATATATTCAAATCTATTGCAATAAGCTCAGGTATAGCCGAACACTTTAGCAAAACGCTCCTCATACGCCCCTGAACTATTCATTTCCGCCTCCTCAATCCAGGGGGACTTTGCACCGCTTGGAAGGGGTGTCTTGACCGGGATTGCTATCTTTTCAGGTTTTTTAGGAGGGACTTGGCAGCTGGAAGAGGTAGAACACTGCTCGCGCCTTTATGCTTAACAATCGCCCTTAGCGCGGGATTTGGAACAGATTCTGCGATGCCGCCTTTGTCGATGCCCTGCCCACTCGCTCTGCTGCTGGTTTGAACAAATACTCTTAGGATTCGCTGGTAGGTTCTGCTAGTAATAACAGGAGCATGTCTACACAGCTTATGTCTATCCATCGCGCCGAACTGTGCGCCAAAGCCTTGGCCCACATCGAACGTGGCCATTCCATCCAGGAAACCGCCCGCCACTACCAGCTCTCTACTGGAACCATCCACTATTGGATCAAGCATCCCCGCCTCGCCAAGCCTTCCGGCGATGCCCGCTTTACGCTCGATTGGGAAGCGCTTCGCAGCGAATTCGAGGCCAACCCCAGCCTTACGCTGGATGCCCTGGCCGCACGTTTCAACGCTAGCCGCAATGCCGTCTGGAAAGCCCTCAGGAAAATGGGCTTGTCCCGTAATAAAACCGGAGCGGATACCCAGCATTCTAGCCGCTAATTCTGCATACACCAAAGTTTATTAGCCGACTCATCCGTCGACTCCGCTTTGAAGCTTGCCTTTCTGTTCAAAGAAGGGGAACCTTGCTTCCGAATGGGCGCAGGGTGCGTTCGTTTTTTCTGAGAGGAGATTTCTAATCCAGAAATAACAAAGCCCGCCTTGGAGGGCGAGCCTGATTATCTGAGACGAAACCCAGGGAATGTCTGTTGTTGCAAACCAACCTTCCCAAAAATCGAAGACCATTGCAAGCGAAAAATATGTTTTCGCTAAGAGGGGTTCTTTGCCTCAATTTCAGACCTCTCCAATTCTGGCTCAACTAGCCTGATGGAGTAGAAGTAATGCGTAATATAAGTGAATTGAATGGCGACGAACATTCAATAGCGCCGCGTCGCGCGGCGGGTTTTCGTCGAGAAACAAGCCAAAGCGGGCTCATTTGAATTTGGAGTGGGTTACGCGGCGTGAGGGTTGATGCCGGAGAATTTGAGATTTCCGGCGACGAGGAAGATGACGGTGCACATGGTCTTGAATGTGCCGTATCCCCTGGCCCGGCGTTTGGCGGCCTGGAACAGCCCGTTGATGGCTTCGAGGAAGCCGTTGGTCTGACGGGTCTGTGCCCAGGCGACGATGCCGTCGAAGTGCTTTGCGATCATGTTCGCGACCTGCTTCATCGGCTCGACCTTGGAGCGGTTGACGTTGGTGCACCAACGCTTGAGTAGAGCCGAAACCACGTTGATCTGCTTGCGGTCAAGGATTTCACGCAATTGCTCGCGGTAGAACCATGCGCGTGCGGTGCGTTTGGTGGTGACGTTGGCGGTAAAAGCCTTGAGATCTGCCAGTTAACTTTCATTCAATTTGCTCTGGTCTTTGAGCAGCACCCAGCGCAAACCTTTCAGGCTGGGATCGGTTTTCTGCTCCAGCCGGCGTATTTGATCGACAGCGCTGGAGGCGTGTGCAACGACATGGAATTTGTCGAAAGTTATACGGGCGTTTGGCAGATGTTTTGTCACGCCTTTGATAAAGGCCGGCGACATGTCCATGCTGACGCTGGTGATCTGTTCCGGCTTCCCCTGGTGCTGGCTCAGAAACTCGCTGAATTCTTTCACTGTCTTGGAGTCCCGGCCCTGGGTGACGAATACCACCTTGCGCGCTTCGGCATCAGCGGCGAACATCAGATAATTCTGGCCGCGCCTGGCTGGAAGTTTCGTCGATGGCGAGTGTGGTTAGGCCGGACAAATCGGCTTTTGCCAGCGCCAGATCCACGTAGCGGCAGCAGATTGCATGCACGCGGTGCCAGGTTTCGCCAACCATGCGGGCGACGGCGGCAAACGGCATCTGGCGGCACATGGCCATAATGAGAGCCTCAAACAGCAGCGTAAAACCAGTGAGCTTACCTGCCCATTCGGGCTCGGCGAGCACCACTCGTCCATCGGGCAGGTTGAGCCGCGGTGTGCGGACTTCGAGATAGCACTCATGCTGGAAGAAGTTCAGATGCCGGTAACGCTTCAGCACCGTGTCGTGGACGGGATGCAATCCTTCTACGCCGGGGTACGGGAACTTGCTGCCCTTGGCGAAATCAATGCCGATGACCAGCAGCCGCTTGCCGGCGTCGAACGTCACATCACGGACAGACCAGGGACAGGCGACACCAAGGGCCGCCGCGAAAAGTTCGTTGCTATTGCTCATGCTCTCTCCCAACCCGCGGCGCTGGTGCCCCGGCGGAAATCAGCATGCCGCAGTGCTCGCACCGGTCAAGAACAAGCCCTAACGGGCGGCCGCAAGCGGCCATTCTTGACCGGCGCTGCGCGCCGCGGCTCGATGCTCGCGCAGGCCGGGACGGAGAGATGGGCACCAGCCAAACAAAGAGATGCCGCTGTCAGATCGGCGAACGGGCTACCCACTCGGAATTCAAAAGAGGCCAAATTTGTGGTCGCCCATTACTTCGCCACGGCCAGCGGAGTGGTGGAGATGGTGGGCGCGCATGAACGGCCGCACACACCGGGTGGACATCGAGCCTGCCAACGATGCGCACGAGGTGGTACGGCGGGCTAAAGCGCCCGTCGAGGGGCTGGCGCTCTCGCTGCGGGCGGTTTCCAAGGCGTTCGGCCAGCGGCGAGTGTTGGAGGAGTTGTCCCTCGACATCCCGGCCGGGCAGTTTACCGCCATCGTTGGGCGCTCGGGCGGCGGCAAGACCACGCTTTTGCGCCTCGCCGCCGGGCTGGATGCCCCCACCGGCGGCGCCGTGCACATCGGCGGGCGTGCGGTGTCCGGGCTGCAATCCACGGTGCGGCTGTTGTTTCAGGATGCGCGGCTCCTCCCCTGGCAGACGGTGGCCGGCAACGTCGGCATCGCGCGCACGCCGGGATGGCGGGAACAGGCGGCGCAGGCGCTGGCGGATGTGGGGCTTGCGGGGCGCGAGAACGATTGGCCGGCGGTGCTGTCCGGCGGTCAGCGGCAGCGTGTGGCCCTGGCGCGGGCGCTGGTCAGCCGGCCGGGCGTGCTGCTGCTGGACGAGCCCTTCGGCGCCCTCGACGCCCTGACACGGGTGGAAATGCACCAGCTCCTGGAGGGCATCTGGGGCCGGCATCGCTTCACCACGGTGCTCATCACCCACGACGTGGCCGAAGCCGTGGCGCTGGCCGACCGCGTGATCGTGCTGCGTGACGGCGGCGTGGCGCTGGACATCCCCATTGACCTGCCGCGTCCCCGCCGCGAACACGCCGATCCCGCCGCCGCGCGGCTCCAGGCGGAGATTTTGCGGTAAGTTTAGCGATCCCCGTCATCCGAGCGGGAAGGTGCGCGGCAGGATCGCCGCTGTGGTGAGGACTGTGCGTAACTGGAACGGCGAAGCGTTATGATGACCTGCCCGCTCTGCTTCAAGAACTCATGCAACTGCGCAGAGCTGCTGAGACCGTTCTGGCCGCAGGAGAACCCTGCGCACCGGGCGCTGCCGAAGCTGTTCCTGGTTCGGGACGAGCCGGAGGCCAAATGGCCGGCAAACGATGAGCAGCCCGCGCGTTGCGATGGGGCGCAGGCCGCTGAGGCGGGGCGCAAGCGGCTCGGCGGCGTTTGACCGCGATCAGCCGCGCACGACATGGAAATTCGCCACGCCGTCATTGGCGAGCTGGGCGACGAGTTGCAGTTCCCAGTCGATATAGCCCTGCATCGCTTCGCGGGCGTTGTCCGTGCCTTCATACGGGCGCTTGTAGACGTCGTTTGGCTGGCTGACCCAGTGCTCGCCGCCGGTCTCGACGCCAAAACCAGCGGTGAGCCACGCTGCCGTCCCGCCTTCGAGCACGTGAATAGCGCGCGACGTTCCCGTTTGTGCCTCCGCGAGATTGTCGAGCGCCAGCAAGCCGTCCAGCGACGTCAGCACGATTGGCCCGCCGCCGGGCAATTTGGCGATGTCCTCCGCGAGATGGACAGCGCTCACGAACCACGCACCGGGGATATGCCCCGCGCGATAGGCCAGCCAGGCGATGGATGGCAGCGGGCCGATGAAGCGCATGATGGGGTGGACCCAGTAGCCGAACGCCTTCGACCAGCCGAGGGATACGCCGATGAGGAAGCCGCAACCGGCACCATATGCGAAGCCGAGCAGCTCAAGCTTGACGGAGGCTACGACGCTTTCGAGAAGTTTGAGATAGTCGTCCGTGAAGACTTCCAGCAGGACGTGGGGCGGCGGGAAGAATGGCTGGGGTAGCGTGCCGGTTTTGGCCGTGAACACCTGCCACACCGAGAAGAAGATGCCGAGCGCCAGCAGCCAGGGCGAGGCGCGCTGCACCCGCGCCGCAACGGATGCGAACCCCAGGCTGATGACCCCGGCGGCGATCAGCACCGCGCCGAGCCCGGCGGCGATGGCGGTCAATTCCGGGCCGCGTCCCCACTCGCCTACGTCCGGCCAGCGTGCCGTGATGACGGCGGCGGTGAGCCATGAGGCGCCGGCGGCATGGGCCAGGAGGCGGCGTTTGACATGCTGGCGCGTCACGGCCGGGATGGAGATCGGGCCGCTGCCCCTGGCGTGGCCATCCCCGGCCACGGATAATACGGACATCATTCCCTCCTATGTTTCAAGCTGCTGGCGGGTTCCCCTCACAGCGCCCGCACGCGCTCTTCATCCAGAAGGCGCGTGTGATAACTGGCGACGGTGTAGAGCGCGGCGGCGGGATTGTGCGCGAGCACGCGATCCTTGGCGATCAGCGTCGTAACCGGCGCATCCGAGTGGCGGTTGAAGATGGAGTCGTGGCCGACGCACAGGCCGATAATGATGTTGAGATCGGTCTTGCGCTCGTTGAGCACCTGCGCCTGAAGCGCCGGATTGCAGCAGGCTTCGAACGAGCCGGACTTGATCTTCCACTCCTCGGGAATGCCGATGTCCGTCTTGTCGGCCGAGCCTATCTTGCAGGCGGCGGTGTACGGCTCCATGCCGCCGAGCCGCAGGAACTTCGCGAAAATGCGCGTCTCCTCGATCAGCCCGACGCAGGTCGCGATGCCGATCTCTTTGGCACCGATCCGCTTGGCGAAGGCGAGCGTCTCCTCGACGCGGGTCAGCTTGCCGTAATACAGCCCCTCGACCTCGGCCGCCGCGCGGGCGATTTTCGCATCGGTGCCATCGCCGGTGTAATTGGCCAGGGCGCTGCTGACGGCGCTGCCGTCGAGCCCCTCCGTCAGGCAGAAGCCGGGGAAGCGCTTTTCCCGGCGGTGGCAGCTCGTCACCGTGCATTCCGAGCAGCTCGGCGCTTCGATTTTCTTCTTCGCGGTCTTTTTCGGCATCGCATGGCTTTCGCTGGAACTGAAGAAGCCGCCACGGTCCGGTGAGGGAAGACAAACCGGGTCGTGGCGGCGCGCCCTCGTGAGGAGAGGCCGGTTTACTCGCGCCGGCCTTGGCATCCCGGATTTGCCAACGTCGGCAGAGCAAAGCCGCGAGGAGCGCCGGTAGGGGCGCGGGCGGGAAACCGCGCCCCGTTTGTCATCGCGTCAGGCTGGAGCTGAGCCAGCCGTCAGTGGCGCGAAACCGGTTTGGAGCCTCCTCCAGGCGGACGGCAGTGGTTCTGGATGCTGGATCGGACAAGGAACTGCCTCCTGAAAGGGCCCGCCGGACCTGAAATGAGGCCCGGCGGGCTGGTTCACGCCATTCCACTGGAGAGAATGGGTTTGTTATATAGTGAACACTCCACCGGCTGAAGCCGGTGGCTTCGGATTACGGCTGAAAGCCGGATTGGCCGGCCCTACGGCCGGCTGGTCATACCACCCGGAAGTCATCATCCGGCTCAGGGGGCTTCTGGGTTTTGATGTATTCTTTCCACATCTCATCCGTCACATTCCCGCTTGAGCACACCCAATACCCGCGCGCCCAAAGGTGCTGCCCCCAATACCGCTTCCGCAGGCTTGCGAATTCCGAGAGCAGTTTATGCGAACTCTTGCCCTTCAGATATTGTACCGCGCGTGACACGGACAGATCGGGCGGTATCGAGATCAGCATATGCCGTGATCCCGGTTGATGGAACCCGCGTAGCCGCACCATTGCCCCGGCGCAAATCGCCCAGCGCCTCCGGACCCTTGGCGTTGTACCGGACAATGAGCTGCTCGATCCAGCGCTGCCCGAACGAGGTCATCTCCGCCACTTCACCGGTGCTGTGCCCTTTGGCAAGAAGCCAGATCGTCTGGAAGTGCCGCGCCTCGCGCGCGTCCGTGCTCGAAACATAACGCTCACGCAACGCCTCAACGCTCAAATGTCCCGCAATCACCGTCATGGCCCGCCTCCCGCAATTCATGACGGCACACCTTAGCTGCTTCGATTCCCGGCGGGAATCCCACCCCTGGATCGAGTCAATCAGCCGGAAACCGTATAACCCCCAGGTCGGCAAGAAGGCCTTTATCGTAAAAGCCTGATGGCAGAGCAATTCCGCGTGTCCGTAGAATGTCGCGCGCCTTCCGAAGTTCGCGAAAACGCTCCATGCCGACGCCTTGCCAATGGCTGATAGACATAGGTGCACATCTTGCTTGAACCGGCAGCAGAACTGGAACTGACTTATGCCGATCCGGGCTGGGCGTCCGTGGACCCGATTGATCCAGGAACCACACAGGTTGTAACGGACGCTTTCCAAATCCTTGCCGGCAAAGATGAACTCTTCAAGCGGCTGATTGAGAACGTGGCGCCCCCAATTCGTTGGCATCCGCCGCTAAGTCGAAAGGCCCGGGCGGCCGCCATGCGTGCCATAGGTTATGTGCAAAACGTATAATATGGCCAGCCTTACAGCGATCATGCGCTACCTTGGACATGATGGCTGCCGATCAACCCCGCTGTCCAGCGCTGGCTTCCCGGCGAGAGAAAACAAATACATTTCAATTGGTTGGATGGCTATTTTGCGCTTGCCGGGTGTTTCGAGAAGCGGGTTTGGCCCGCAAGGGACGCGTGCAGGCAAATCCGCCATTGCCGGCGGCCCGGCCGTTTGTTTAAGCTCGGCCGCGAACTGCCGGTAAAACGAGCCCATATGGAGCACCATGACTTCCGCCACTATCGACCTGATCCGCCGCTACTATGCTGCTTTCAATGCCGGAGACATGGACACGTTCCTGTCGCTGCTAACGGAGGATGTGATTCACGACATCAACCAGGGCGCGCGCGAAACCGGCAAGGCCGCTTTCGTCGCCTTCATGGAGCGCATGAACCGCCACTACCGGGAAAAGCTGGAGGACATCACGGTGATGGCGGCGGAAAACGGTACACGGGCCGCAGCGGAATTCACGGTGCTGGGCGCCTACCTGTCCACGGACGAGGGATTGCCGCCGGCACGCGGCCAAACCTACCGGCTGGCCGCAGGCGCATTTTTCGAGATCCGCGACGGCAAGGTGGCGCGCGTCACCAACTACTACAATCTACAGGACTGGATCGAACAGGTTGGAAGCTGAGCCATGCAGGCGCTGACCATCATTTCCTGCCGGGGCCGCGAGGCGGAACAATGGATTCCCGATCTGGCGCGTCTGCGCATGGCGGTGTTCCGCGACTATCCATACTTGTATGACGGTTCTGCCGCTTACGAGGAAAGTTACCTGAGGACGTATACGGAATCGCCGGATGCGCTGATCATTCTGGCGCTTGCCGGCGATAAGGCCGTGGGGGCATCCACTGGACTGCCCATGGCACATGAAACTGACGAATTCAAGCAGCCCTTCCTGGCGGCAGGATACGATCCTGCGCATATTTTTTACTGCGGTGAATTGGTGCTGTTGCCCGCCTACCGGGGACGCGGGGTGTATGCATCGTTCTTCGGCAGGCGCGAAGCTTACGCACAGGCGCTGGGTCTGGACTTGTGCACCTTCTGCTGCGTTCAGCGGCCGGAAAACCATCCATTGCGCCCGGCGGATTACACGCCACTCGATCCGGTCTGGCGCAAATCCGGCTACACGCCACAGCCGGATCTTCGGCCCCAATTGAACTGGAAGGACATCGATCAACCTGATGAAACGCCGCATGAAATGATGTTCTGGACAAAAAAGCTATGACCGTTTTCCGCCTCGCCGCCGCGCAATACGAAATTCGCCGCCTTGAGAGCTGGGACACCTATGCGCAGCGCATCGCTGCCATGGTTGCAGAAGCTGTCAGTGGCGGCGCACGCTTCCTGGTTTTCCCGGAATATTTCAGTATGGAGCTGACCTCGTTGCTGCCCGAGGGGCTGGGCCTGCAAGAACAGCTCGGCGGGTTGCAGGAGCTTTATCCAGAATTTCAGAAACTGTTCCAGGACGTGGCGCAGCGCCACGGCGCGGTCATTCTGGCGGGCTCCTATCCGGTCCGCGATGGCCGGATTTACCGCAACCGTTCCTGGCTGTTCTCGCCGGATCGCGAAGCGGCATTCCAGGACAAGCTGCAAATGACTCGTTTCGAGAACGAAGTCTGGGGTATTTCAGGTGGCGACGAGATCAAGGCTCTGGATACCGCATTCGGCAAGGCGGGCGTGGCAATTTGCTACGATAGCGAGTTTCCGCTGATTCCGCGCCGGCAGGTGGAACTTGGCGCCGGCCTGATCCTCGTGCCGAGTTGCACCGATACTTTGGCTGGCTATCATCGCGTGCGCGTGGGGTGCATGGCGCGGGCGCTCGAAAATCAATGCTATGTGGTTCAGGCGCCAACCGTAGGCGAGGCGAGGTGGTCGCAGGCGGTTGACATCAATATCGGCGCAGCGGCGGTGTACACGCCTATGGATCGCGGCTGTCCCGACGACGGCATCCTGGCCATCGGCACGCTGAACGCGCCGCAATGGGTCTACGCTGACATCGATCCCGGCCTCATGACCGAGGTGCGTGCGAGCGGAGACGTGTTCAATCACCGGGACTGGAACGGACAGTTCCGCTGTCTGAAATAGCCGGAAACCGATGAACGGGAATTCGGCCCGGAAGGGGCTGTTCATGCTGGAGAGGGCTTCGGGAGCCGTGAACATCGTCAACCGCTTTTTCACGAAAAAATCAGGCAGCCATATGGAGCTTTGCATGAGCAACGGACATTCAGATTTATCTCGCCTCGACGCCCTGGAGACGCTCGTCGCGCACCAGGATAAGACGATTGGCGAACTGAACGGCGCAATTGCCGCCCAGTGGCGCAAGATCGACGC
This sequence comes from uncultured Alphaproteobacteria bacterium, assembly GCA_963827885.1. Lineage (GTDB taxonomy): Bacteria > Pseudomonadota > Alphaproteobacteria > Rhizobiales > Rhodomicrobiaceae > CAWHDD01. The sequence goes on from CAWHDD010000005.1 coordinate 588,269, forward strand.
GCTGGAGCGGCAAGTTGCCAGATTGCTTGTGGAAATTCAGAGTGTTGGAACCCAGCGCGAAACTTCAGAGCCGCTGCCTCCGCATTATTGAGGAATAGATTTCTCGACCATTGATATGTTTCAGCATCCGAGCCCGCCAGCCAGTGCCGGCAGTTGCTTTCATCCGGTCAACGAACACCGGATGATTGTCATCTGGGCATCGCTTCATGCACCAAACCGGCGTTGGGCGTCTATGCGAGCTGACGGAACCGCTTCCAAGATGCGGATATCCTCCGTAGGGTTTTCTGCGGCAGCCAGAACTTCACCGCCCATTCATCTCGCATCCGCCATGCAATATGCTTCGTTTTCGAGAGGGATCTCCGCAGTTCCCCAATACGGCGGCTTTAAAAGAGAGGTGATCATGCGCACAGGTGGAATTCTCGCAGCAGTCCTGCTCGCCGCCGCAAGCCCGGCTTTCGCTGCGGATATCCCCGCGCCATCGAAGATCGAGGCGGTGACCGTGTTCCCGTCCGGCGCCGAGGTGACGCGCACCGCTGAAGGTGAAGCTGGCGGCGGGCGAACATACGCTTCTGGTGAACGGCATTGCCGGCGATGCCATCCTGCCTCCATTCGTGTTGAGGCCGCCGCCGCGGACAGGCTGGAGATCGGCTCGGTGGACGCCAGCCAGGTGAACCTCGCCAGCACCGACCCGGCCGTGGCGCAATCGGCCCGCAAGACGGCTCGAGGACGAAATAGAGGCGCTCGGCGATCAGCGCGCTGCCGAGGATAATGCAATCAACGCCGCCGAGGCGCAGCAGAGCTATCATGACGAACCTGAGCCAGCTGCCGCAAGCGCCCGCGCAATCCGGGTCGCCCAGGGGCCGCGGGAAGACTGGCAGGCCCTGACCGCCATCATCGGCAAGGGCATGAACGAGACGGCGAAAACCATCACGGACGCCAAGCTCAAGCAGCGCCAGATCGATCGCGCCATCGCCGATCTGCGCAAGCAGCTCGACGCCGCGGGCGGCAAGATCGAAACGCGCACGCAGGTCCGCATCTTCGTCAGCGCCGCCGCGCCGCTGGAAGCGGAGCTGAAGCTGCGCTATCAGGTGGAGAACGCCTCGTGGAGCGCGTTTTACGACGCGCGTTTGGCGACCGGCGACCAGGGCAAGGGCGTCAATCCGTCGCTCGCGATCATCCGGCGCGCCACCATCCAGCAGAAGAGCGGCGAGGATTGGGACGATGTGGCGCTGGCGCTGTCCACCACGCGCCCAGGCCGCGCCACGGCTGCCCGCCAGCCGGAAATGCTGAGCATCGATTTCGCGCCGGACGCAGCGGCAAACCCAAGGGCGTCCCAGCATCGCAAACGCTGTCCAGGGCGTATTGCCAATGCGGTCTCCGCGCCTGCCACTGCCGCCGCGGAACGGCCTGCCGCCGTCGCGGAGACGAGCGCGTTCCAAACCGTCTACGCCATACCCGGCCGCATCTCCATCAGAGCCAACGGCGAGGCCAAGCGCCTGCAGCTCGGCTCGGAAAACTTCGATCCGTCGCTCCTGGTGCTCACGGTTCCCCGCTTCGACCTCACCGCCTATCTTTACGCACGCCTGAAACTGCCGAAGACGTCACAGCCCATGCTGGCGGGGCCGGTGGCGCTGTTCCGCGACGGCGTGTTCGCCGGGAATGGCGAGCTGCCGCAACTGGCGCCCGGCGAGGAGCACGAACTGGGCTTCGGCGCGGACGAACGCGTCAAGGTCAAGCAGGCCGTGATCGACGACAAGAAGGGCGAAACCGGCACCTTCACCACATCCCGCATGGAAGAGCGCCACTACGCCATTGCCGTCAGGAACCTGCATGCGCGCCCCATCCAGCTTGCACATCATCGACCGCGTTCCGGTGGCGATGCACCAGGACATCAAGGTGGACTTCTCCATGGACAAGGGGCCGCAGCCCTCGGCCAAGGACGTCAACGGCCGGCGTGGCGTCATGCTGTGGGTGATGAAAACCGAGGCGGACGAGGAAAAGCAGATCGCCTTCGGTTACCGCATCACCTCTCCGGCGGACAAGGCCATCACCTATCACGAACAGAACCAATGGGGTTTCGACAAGGTCCAGGAGTTCCGCTTCGGCGCCAGCACGCGCTTCTGAAACCCTGCGCATACGGGCGGGACGGTCCGCCCGTATGCGCAGGCAGTCCCGGATAGCAAAGCGGCGGCAGACAATCGTCCCCGAGTTTCAATCGCCGAGCATGCTCAACGCGGCGCGGCGGTCTCCCGGCTTCAGCCTGAGAATAACCGTGCCGCCCGCCAGCCCATTTCGTAGCAGTTGCGTGGCCACTCGCTCGCACAGTGGCGCCACGGCGGCGCAAAGGGCGTCAGCCGCTCCGATGTCCTGGCGGAACGTGGTCTCGGCCGAGATGCTCTTGGCCGGCCGGTGGGGCGTGACACGCCGGCCGTCCTCGCCGTGTGCAAAGCGCGCCAGCCGCCGCCCGAACTTGCCGAATTGCGGCGCATGTTGCCGGTCTTGCCGCGCGAAGGCCATCATGGAGCGGATGACGAAGCTTTCGCCGGATAATGTGGAGTGGCGGAAGGATCTGGCGTGGTTCGACGCGCAGATCGCCGCGCTTGGCCGCTGAGCGGGCGCGGGGCATGCCTCCGCCGGTGCTATTGTCCCGGTGCGGCGCGAAACGCCCTGTGCCGCAGGGCTTCGGGTGAAACATGGCGCCGGCGGCGGATTCCGCCTGCGGCTGAGGGCGATTCCGGGCGTGCGGGAGGAAATGTGTTGCAGTGCGCTGCGGGCGCCGGGCGATCCGGGTTCGCGGCTGGAGCGGTCCCCCGGGAAGCTCTTTTCCAGACTCGACGCATTGCCGCGACAAAGGCGGCAACTGCCAAGGACCAGAAGCACTGAATTCAACCGTGTCCGCAATGCGGAGCACACGAGGGCGCCGGGGATACCACCGGGTGGCTGGACTGGTGCACGAAGCGACGCGCAGATGGCGGTCATCGCCGGGCATCTGTTGACTGGTTGAAACCGGCGGTTACCGGCGAAACTCATGGCGATGGTCTGCAGATCATAAAAGGTAAACGTATTTCCTTCGTGAAATCAGTGAGTTATGGATTGACCTGCGCAGGATGCACACCCGCCGGTCATGCCGGAGCCCGGAGCCGTTTGCGCCGCAAATCGCCGCAAGGGGTAGAGTTGAAGTCGCGAAGGCCAAAAAATTCTTAAGGAATTTCGGGCTTTAGCCGACCCAGCTACCGTTCAACCGCGATGGTGTGCACCCAAGCGTCCATCCTCTGATCGCGAGGCACTCGTCCGTATTTCCCCCGGGGCGCCTGGAGAACATCAAGAGTGAGGGCAAGCCCTACGGCGCCGTCTATACGCTTAGACGCGGCCGTATGGGGGGCATCGCAGAATCTTCCCAAAATCCTACGCTAACGACTTGAGGATGGGATTTGGAAGCGGCTCGCGGCCTGCGGGCACCAGACTGAAACACACATACGGGTATACGTTTAGACGAGAATACACACCCGAAGCTTTCCGCCGCGAGTGATATCGTAAAATCAAACGTCGCGCCCAACCCCTTGCGATTTCCCGGCCGCGTCAAGCGCGAGCCAGCAGTCCCGCATCTTCGCGAAGAAATCCGGAGGGCAGGAACCCATACGCCATCGTGCGAGGCTGCACGGCCCGGAATGATCCGCAGATCGAAGCCAGGCCACACGAATTCATTGAATTCGGATAACACGACCCAGGACCGCGCGGCATCAAGACCAGCGGCGCGGCAGACCGCCGCCGGAATCTCCAGGGCTTCCGTACCCGCTATCGGCGCCGAATGTGTAATCGGCAGAGCATAGACGTGCGTTTCGTCCCCGCCGGAATGCTTCACCACCATGACGATTGCCGCAGGCCGGTCCTTGTCGCCTTCTTCATGCCCTTGCGCGGCATCGTCAGCCCAAAGGTAATTGTAGCGGATCACGAGACCTGGAAAAGGCTGAGGCAAACTCACGGTTCGACCTGTCCGCCGTGGTTGGCTTCAACAGCGGCGGCCATTTCGGTGAGGATGCGTTCCTGCTCTGCCTCGGAAGGAACTGTCGCGGCGGCGGCGAGTGGCACGTTCTTCCGGCGATAGGCTGCCCGTCAGCCGGGCCTTGCGGGCCGCCTGCAGCAGAAAGGCGTAGCGTTCGGCGGAAACGATCACCACATGCTCGCGGTCGTGCTTTGTCACAACGACCGGTTCGAACCGAGCCTTGTCGATCATCTGACCGAGCTTCTGATGCAGTTCCAGTGATGTTACGCGCATATCAGGCATGTCCTGTTCTTCTTCCTATAATGTCCATTATACCTATTTTTCCTACTGAACGCAATGATCAGGAATCCGCCGCCAGCGAGGCCTTTGTGATGGTTAAACAGGTATACACGCAAACAAGTTTGAGCCTATACACCCCCCAAACTCAGCGGCCAGCCCAGTGGGGAACGCGGCTTAGTAACAGCATGGTGTCGTTTGTGGCGGCATTCGCCCCTAAAACGTAATCTGCTCAATCTCGGCCCAGGCGATCTCCCGCGACCGGCGGTCGTAGATCGCCGCAACATTGCGCCATGACCGGGCGATGCAAAAGGCGCGAGCCATGCTTTTGCTTCCCGCCGCCATATCGGAACTTGTGAGGGAAGGAGGCACCGCTGGGGCACTGGCAAGGCTCGATCAAGTCGATGTCGCTGAAAAAGCGGCCGAGCGTTTTGACCGTAGCGTCAACCGGCAGAAAACTCGCCGATCGCTGATGGGATTGCTCAAACCTGCGGCGGGGTCGTGATGGCTAACGGCTTCCTCGCCTTACAACGCTTTGAGCTTGCAGGCCGCCAGCGATGGAACGAGCGCGCAACCAAGAAGGACGAACCTCACCATTCACAACAAGGGGGGAAACATGAGTGAAGAAAAACACGAATTTCTGGAGAAAGAACTTGGGGGCGAAAAACTGCCGCTGCAAGTATGCAAAAGCGGTGCCGGGTTTTATCTGGGCACGACGACTGCCGAAGGCGAACCCAATACCCGCGAAAGCGCCCAGTACTGGCCGAGCCGCCGCGATGCTGACGCTGCATTGAACGGCCGCAAGACGTGGACACAGCGGCGCCATCTTTAACCGGCAAAGTCAGCTTCAACTACCGTGTCATCGAAGATGGCCATGGGCAAGGTGCTGCGGAAATTGGCCAAGTACGCCTTAGTCAGTGTCGGCCGTCCGTCATAGGATTGCTTCGAAACCTTTGCGGCGCATCAGTGACAATAGCTTCAGTGTCGAACCTCTTGGCTGTTTGGCACCGCGCTCGATTTTGCTGACATAATCCGTCGTCACGTTTAGCGCGAGTGCGAACACCGCCTGACTGACGCCGGCCTGCTCGCGCATCGCGACGATATCCGCCGCCGTCAAATCTTCTACACTGGTCAGGCAGCGCACATCGAACTCGCGCATGGTCTTCTTATCGACCAGCCCAAGGCGATGCATACCGCGCACCGTTTCATGCATGGCTTCTGCAATCGGGCTACGAAATTTCGTCTTAGTCTTCGTCATCGCACGCAACCTCCCATAGTTCTCCTTCAACGATCAGAGTCTCGATGCCATCCGCATCAAGACCCAGCAGCAAGGCACCGGTCTGCGCCATATCTTGCTCATCCGCCGCTGAAATGTTGTCCTTTTGGTTCTTGGCGAAGCCATAGATGAACACCGCGCAGTCACCGGCACGGTAGGCGATGATGGTGCGGAATTCCGCCACGACGCCCGGCACCTTGCCGCGCCACGCGCTGCTTGATGAGATAGCGTCCAAGCTGGGCATCAACCGAACCGGCCTCGGCACGTCTCACCGCTTCGCATAACGCTGCATCTGTCATGCCTTCCTTGCGCTGAAAGCGCCGGAAGGTCTTGGTCTTGTAAATCCTCAAATCGCACGTCCCCCGTCCCAAGAACTATAGGACAAAGACCCATAGAATGCAAGGGCATAAATTACCAGTGGGGCAAAATGTCTTGACAATGTCATGACGTATGGTTAGACTGCCCTTCAGATGGAGAAGGCCATGTCAACGACCCAGTCGCGTTCGGAAAAGCTCGATATCCGCATTGCCCCGGAAGCAAAGCGGATGCTTCAGGAGGCAGCCCGCGCGCGGCATATGACGATCAGCCAGTTTGTGCTCGACAGTGCACTGGTCGCCGCCAGCGAGGTTCTGGCTGAGCAGTCGCGTATCGCGCTTGGCGCGCAGGAATGGACGGCATTCATGGAGGCGCTCGACGCGCCGCCGCAGCGGCATCCGCGCATGGAGCGCCTGCTGAACGAACCCACCATTCTCGACTAAACGCCCATGCCTGAAAAACCGCAGATCGCCAAGCTGGCCCTGGCTCACGACGCGACCGCCTTCGACTGCGGCAACGAGGCGCTCAATCGCTTCATCAAAACCTATGCGCTGCAAGGTCAGCGGGCGGGCATTTCGCAAACCTATGTGGCCGTCACTGGTGAAACGATTGTGGGCTACCACACGCTCGTTGTTGGCAACGTCGTGCATGACGAGGCACCTGAACGCCTCAAAAAGGGTGTTCCCCAGCATCCCGTTCCAGTGATCATCCTCGCCCGGCTTGCCGTGGATACGCAGTGGCATGGGCGAGGGCTTGGGGCTGCCCTCGTCGCCGACGCCATGCGGCGCATTCTGCAGGCCGCTGATATCGCGGGTGTTCGCGCCATGCTGGTTCACGCCAAAGACGAAGCTGCCCGAAACTTCTATCAGCATCTCGGCTTCGAACCATTCGGCGCCAGTTCTTTGACGTTGTATCGTCTCCTCAAAGATATCCGTGCCATGGCGAATACCAAGCCGGGTTGAATGCCTCAGTTTTTGGGCTGTGTTGTTCTGGACAACGCGCGCCTTTCTCAAGAAAATCGGTCTGTGCTTTGGCGTTGGGTGTCAGATCGCAAGTACGGAATGGGCGTCCCCACGCGCACGGCCTGACGGCCGCGCACGCGGTCAGGTGCTAGGGCACCGCGAAGAGCGGCGCCCCGGAGCCCCCGGTTTTCCATAATTTTCAGCGGGCCGGTGTCTCCGCCCATTCGGGTCACGCCCCTTGACGCGAATTCCGTGGCGCGGCTTGCATCCACGGTTAGCCGCGGTGATCTCATTCTGATCGGGCGCAACCGTCAGGTCGCCGATCACCGCGCTCAGCTCTGTCGCAAAGGCGGAAAGAACGTGCCAGGCGCCGGAGGGCGCCTGTTCTTTAGCTAAAAAGGCAATGCTGAAGCATTGCCGGCCTTGGCATCCAGGCGGCGGCTGCCTTTCAGCGTCTTGCCATCCAGCGCCAGGTGCTTCCTCGAAGCGCCGCAGCGCGTGCTGTCGCGCGATCAGCTCATGGACGGCGCCAAGCACCGGATGGCCACGGGCTTCGACCGCGCCATCGATGTGCAGGTGAGCCGCCTGCGCCGCAAAATCGACGCCAGCGAGGAAGGCCAGGCCATGATCAAGACCATCCGCGGCGTGGGCTAAGGTCGCTTTTGGTGACAGCCTTGACGGGTTTGTCACCGATGACGGGAAGGATGCGGGTCTGCAGTTTGCGCTCATCATCCCGCCATGTACGTTTTTTCTCTTTGCTGTGCTGAGTCATGTAGGCTTCTGCTAGATTCGCGAAAGTGAAGGCTCCGCGCCGCTCTTGCTCGGCGCGCTTGCGCGAAGCCTCCTGCTCAGTCACCCAGTCACGTCCCCCATCGACGGCGTCTTTAATTTCTTTCCACCGCTCGCGCACGAGGGCAAGGGACGTATGACCGTCGCCGATTTTCACCTTGCGGCGAACTCGATTGCCGCCTTCGCGCCAGTCGCAATGGACGCGCCAGACGCGCTTTGCCTTCTTCTGTTGTGCCGCTGAGGGTTGCACTTCGAGGACCAGGCGGTCCATAAGCTCGCCCTTGTTGCTGCGCAGCCGGTATTCTGTGCGACGGTCGCTGATCGCTTTTGCAGCGTTCACAGCGGTGTCGATAAAGGTAATGATCCGTTCGGTTTTCCGCATGACGTGCCCGCTTAATCAGTGGGTCCAGGTTGCCCCGCCGTGTCCCACTGGTGTCCCAAAATCATGCAACAGCGATCTTGTGTCAATTCATTGATTTTAAAAACAAAAAGTGTTTTAGACGGTATCATCCGATGTCAGGATACTTCATATCGCAATGGATTTGTAATCAGTAGGTCGGGGGTTCGACTCCTCCAGCCGGCACCATAAAATCAATGGGTTAAGTCCACCATCAGTCAACCTTCACAATCCGGTATAGGCACTGTGTAGGCACCGCAATTAAGACTCAGGATACCTTCGGGCAACACTGATACCGTGCTGGAAGCGATTGCCTGCATGATTGGGCGTTTTGCCTGCCACCCTTACCAAACGGCGGTGGCGTGTCCGCAGCAGTTTTGGCAAGGTCAGCGCCGGGGCCGATCATCGTCCACAACCGGACTGTCACTGCATGTCGGTTTTTCACCGTCGCCTACACCCCGTCCCAGCCATACAAAGCATCAATGTAGCGGTGCACAGGGCAGGTCAAGGCTGCGCAGCACCGCACATAGCCCGGCTTGGCCTTGACGCGCCCGAGCACGGCAGCATGCTGAGGTGCGGCGGGGCTCACGGCGCTGGCATCCACTGGCTTTAGCGCCCATTGTTGCACAAAAGCCATTTTTGTTGTACAAGAGATCAGAGGTGCCCCATGAAGACCTATCAGCTCAATGAAGCCCGTGCCGATTTCTCCAAGCTCGTCGAGCGCGCGCTGGCCGGCGATCCGCAGCGTGTGACGCGCTACGGCAAGGAAGCCGTCATCATCGTGTCGGAAGCGGATTGGCTGGCCCGCAGCCGCTCGGCGCCGACCCTCGGCGCGCTTCTGGCCAGCTACGCCCGCGCTGGACTGATGAGCGAGCCGGTCACGGACCGCCCGTGGAAAGACCGCCCCCTCGGCCAGGACATCGAATAGCGATGTATCTGCTGCATACGAATATCGTCTCCATGCTCGATCCGCGCCGGCAGGCACAAGCGCCCGCGCTGATCGAGTGGCTCGACCGCAATGGGGCCAGCCTGTTCCTATCGGTGATGACCATCGCCGAAATGGATGCCGGCATTTTGAAGCTGCGGCGGGAGGGAAAGACGGAGCGGGCGGACGAGCTGGCGGGCCTTGTTGCGGCAATCCTGACCGAATTCGGCGAACGCGTGTTGCCGGTGGACGCTGAAACTGCGCGCCATATGGCCCGCCTCGGTGAGCACGTGCGCCGCCAGCCGGTGAGCTTGCCGGATGTCATTATCGCCGCCACCGCCGTCAGGCATGGCCTCGTCCTGCTCACGCACAATATGGGTGAGATGGGCCGCCTTGGTATCTCCGCCTGCGATCCCTTTGTGGAGTTGCCGCCCGATGTTTGAGACGGCTGCCCGGGTCATTTCCGGTATGCCGTTCCACGGCGATCTCGCTTGGAGGCGTTCCAGCAATCCGGCAGCTCCGCGGCTACAGGCCGGGTACCGTGTAGCCGTCGCGTTTCGCTCAGATAATGCTGGCCGGGTGAGATGGCGTTGAACATGGCTTGCCCGCCGATGGCGCCGGCGGCAGGGCGTTCCACAACCTTCAGCACCCCGGCATCCGCTGGTCTTCTCTGCCGCTTTGCGGCAAATCCGGCGACAGGGTGGCTGGAACCGCCTGGGATAAGCTCGGCTTCGACTTCGTCGTGGAAGCGAACCCACTCGGCGTTCTCCGAGTTTACCCCAGTCCTGGGGGCATTCCCTGCCGGGCGCCGGATGCGCATTTTCATCGGGCTCTCCGGCCTGCCATTCCGCCGTCCAGCACGTCTGCAATCAGGCCAAGCGTTTCTATTTCAGCAACCTTCTGGAATTCCGCAAGATAGTCCTGCTGATGGTTCGTCAGCCATCGGAGAACACGCGCGTTGGTGAGAAGCTTGGCGATGTAGCCGCGCGCCACGGTCAGATGCAGATTGTCGACGCCATAGGTTTCCTCGACCGATTTGACCTGGGTCTGAAGCGCCGCAAGTTCGCGTTCCATGCGGGCGATTTGCTGGCTCGAAGGGGTGGTGGCCGCGCCACACTTTCCTTTCTTGGCCGCCACGAGCTGGTTCCCGGGCGTCGCTGCGCGGATCGCCCGGGCGAAGATGATCGAAAAATTGTTCTGCCCGATCATCAGGTCCGCAGCCTCGATTTGCCGGACCGCTGTCATCTGACGCAGGATGTCGAACACCTTCATTGAGCAGGGCGTGTCTTTCAGTATTTCGGCCGCCTCCGTACTGATGCCCTCAAGCAACCGGTACCGTCGGTGCACGGATTCAACCTGCATGTTGAGCGCATCGGCAATTTCTGCCGATGACACGCCGCGCTCGATAGCGCGCGCGATCATCCGATGCTCCTGGATAGGCTGTATGCGGTTGACACGCTTATTGTAGGTATAGGTGTCGTCGCCGGCGGCGAGAAGGCATTCGGCTTCGGAAATGCCAAGCTCTTTCAGCGCTTCGATGCGCAAATGACCGTCGAGAAGGAAGTATGCGCCGGCATTGGCTGTGTCAGCCATCACAACCAGCGCTTCCACCAGCCCGATCACCTTGATCGAGCTCAGCACCTGCAGGTACGTCCGGCTCGTCCGCACATCTTCCGGCAATGACTTGAGCGGGATGATCGCCGGCACGGGAATGGTCACTAAATTCCTGTCGAAGGCGAAACGGACGCGGGCGCCGTTTTCTTTGGGAACTCATTGGCCGGTTAGTCATCACGCACACCTGATATCCGCATGGACAGCGCCCGCGGCATGGCCGCCAGCCCCTCCGCCCTGAGAAGGTTCAAAAAGCCTTCATCGGCAAGCAAATCCTTCAGCGCCTCGACGATGAACAGGAGCCGGGTCTGAGTGAAATCCGACTTCTTGACCAGCAGCCGCTGCCTTTCCGCTTGGCGCTGATAGACCTGCATCAGATCATTGGCGGTCATTTTGCGGCTGCGCCCTTTGCTGCCCCGCTGCCCCACCGGTAATCCCTTGCCCTTGGCGCGTATGCGCACGTCAAGCAACCGGCGGAGAGCTGCCAACTTCTTCCCCCTGAGCTTGCCGGTCTCATAGGCGTCGAGCAGTAGGTTCTGCGCCTCTTCCGTCTCAGCCTTGGATATCTCCATTGCCAGCGTAATGGGGATCACGCCCTTCTCAACCGCGGCAACCAAACGCTCTTCGCCGCGCTCCAGCAGCGAGCCGATCATGCTGACCCAGGATGCACCGACGCCGATCTTTTCGCCGATGGCGCTGTCACTGTGGCCGCGGGCACGCATAGCGCCAATTTCCCGCATGATGTCGATCGCGCGCGGCGTGCGCCGGGCAATATTCTCGACGAGGCTCATCACGAGGCATTCGCTCTTGCTGGCCTCGATCACCACGGCCGGGATTTCGGTCTGCCCGAGCATCTGGAAGGCTTCCAGCCTACCCTCGCCGCAGACAAGGTCATATCTGGGCTCTCCGGGACCGTCACGGCGGCTGACTGTGATGGGGCGCTTTAGACCGATGGCCTCGATATTGTTCACAATTTCCCGGTGCTGACGCCTGCTGCGCGCCCGTGGATTGAGAACAGTAATCCGGGAGACCGGAATCATTTCTATGTGGTTCGATCGAACGGCAGGCATCAGGCGGCCTCCAGAAGGGGGACGGGCATAGCAATAGCGTAGAGAAAATCGGGTTCGTCGAAGCGATAGGCGTCGAGACACAGGGGATTCTCCTCCGCAAGCCGTAGCTCTTCGGAGAGTATGTCGATGCGCGGAAACAGATAATAGTCAAGCGGAGCGCGATTGGCGCTGTCCATGCGTACTACCATCGTGATGTCAGGTGCGAGCGAGGCGTCGAAACGCACATTCCAACGCAATAGCCCGGTTGGTGTCTGGAAACAGCGCGCAATCACCACCGCCAGGCTGAATTCGCCATTGACGTTCACATGGTCTGTCTCAGGGGCTTGCCAGGCATCACTGCCAGCTGCATGCAAACCGTCGATTACCTCGCGCAAGATTGCAGGGTGAAGCTTGCGCAATTCGCGATTGATCTCGACGTAGCGATAGTCCCGTTCCGGCGTGAACCCCACCAAGCTATAGGCCCTGAGCAGGCTGCCAAAGCGCGAGCTGTAAGCGCTGCTCGACGGTATCCCATCGCATTCATCGATAACAATTCCAGAGAGTAAGCCCTGCCGCTGGTACAGCTCCCGCAGGGGCTTCAGCATTTCTTCGTCGCTCAGCCGGAACGAGCGCGCATTGATGATGGTCCGGGCGGCTTCGAAGAGGTCGCGCTGGATAATGGCCTTGAACACGCCCTCCGCCCTGATCCACATATCGGCTGCATTGCGGACCCGCTTCTTCTTCAGCTTGAAGGAGCGGCGGTTCCAGACGTTGTCGCCGGCATATTTATCGTTGATCAGGATTTGGTGGACCGTGCCCCTGGTCCAGGGACGGCCGAGATCGGTTGCAACGCCCCGCGCGTTGAGCTCCGCTGCGATCTCGCGCTCGTTCTGCCCTCTGTGGACGAAGGCCCGGTAGATTTCCCGCACAAGCTCGACTTCTTCGTCCGGCCCCGGCGTCAAGATCACCCGGTCGGTCTGGATGCTCTTGTGCTCGCCGCGTTCGAGAATGCCTTTGACGGCGCCATGCTCGTCGATCAGCGTTCGCCGCAGGCCAAAACCCGCGGGACCTCCCTGGCGGTAGCCCTTTTCGATGAGGCGCCCTTGCCCTGCAAACACCTTGATCGAGAGCTCCCGGCTGTATTCACCTGCCATGGCACGCTTGACGCCCTTGACGATGGTGGAAACTGGGCTGCCATCGTTCTCGAACTGCTCGGCGCAATACTGGACTGAAATGCCCGCGCGCCGGCAGATATACTCATAAAATGCACTCTCGTCCGCATCCTGGAACCGGCCCCATCGGCTGACATCATAGACCAACACCGCCGTAAAATTAGTGTCGCCAGCCTGCACATCCTCTATCAGTTGCCGCAGCGCGTCGCGTCCCTCCATCTTGAGGCCGCTCTTGCCGGCATCCGCATAGGTCCGGACGACCTCAATCCCGCGCGCCTCTGCATAGTGCCGGATCGCATCGGACTGGTTTTCCGTCGAGTATTTCTGATGATCCGTAGACATGCGGACGTATTCGGCAGCCTGAACTGGAGGTTCCGGCCGCTCGTCACCGTATGGTTTCCGGTTCGCCAATTTCCACCCCTTCCTGGCTCCTGACTGCGGTGGCTCGTGCATCCAATTCAACCGCCGCAGCGCGTGCTCGGTCCCTGCCGCCACTCAGCAATTTTGTCAGTCTATCTGCAGAGGAAACGGAAGATGTTGCCGAAAACGGGCAGGAAACTGCCAGCATGGAGCGGTGTCCTCGCTGGGCACGAGGTATATGCACAAACGATAGCCAGACTTTTGCGAAAGGAGCATGGCGATAGCCACCGTGCAGTCAAGCAACTCATGCGCCAAACAGATGCCAGCGAAAGGACCGTCAAGCATTGGCTATCAGCGCAGCACGGTCCGGACACAGTCTTTTTTCTGCGCCTCGCCGTTACATCGCCAGTCATCAGATCTTTCATTCTCGGTTTAATTGAAAGCCCAGCGTCAAATTTTTCATCCGCTCCGGCTGATCGTATTTCGAAGTTCGCGGCAAAGGAAGCCTATGCCATAGGAGAAACCGCCTTCAACGCATCGATTGGACCGTTAGGCGGAAATGTCTCTATAAATGACCCTGATCGTGACCCTATAAATGACCCTAAAATCGCCGGCCTCAATGAGCGTCAACGCTGGTTTTTGCAGCGCGTCACGGAAAGCGGGCGCTATAGAGCTGCCGAACTCAAAGCAGTCTGGAAAGTGAGCCTGAAAACCGCCCGCCGGGACATACGAGCCCTTCAGCAGGCCGGATTATTGGAGTATGTTGGGTCCCGCCGGAAAGGGAAATATCGTCGTCTCACGCAGTGACTGACAACTGGGGCCTATTTCAAAATCTGAGTGGCTGACCCCGCCCATCCATCGGTGGCGTCTCGGGGTTGGCAGGAAATTGATGATTGCGTAGTCTCCGGGCATTCAACCCAAGATGATTCCGGCGTTGAAGCGCCGGTGGAGACCACGCATGACAAGCCATATCACGAAGCCCGCAGGCAAACAGCCGGAAGCAACGTAGATATCCTAGTACGCCCCGCAGGAAGTCCTGACCCATATGGGGCTTGCTCTCACAGGACTTCCTGCGGATAAGGCGTACTAGCCCGGAAAATTCACGGTGGGTTGGCGGATGTAGCGTAAGCCCATTGAAATCGCGTAGGATTTGGTTGCTGAAGCCAATCCGTGCGATTTTCGGGGCGCCCACCCGCCATGAACGATCCTATGCTGCCGCTGCCCGGCCTGTCACCCGTGTCCGGCAAGTCGGTCGTGGCCCGATTCGACGGCGGGCCGGCTGTCGTCCGACGGCGGGCGTGCTGGTGCTGCGCGAGATCGAGCAGCGGCTGCGTGTCGCCGAGCGGCTGGCCGCCTGCATCGACGATCCGCGCGCGCCCGACCAGATCGTGCACACCCTCGCCGACATCATCCGCTTCCGCCTGCTGATGATCGCCGCCGGCTACGAGGACGGCAACGACGCCGCAGCCCTGCGGTCCGATCCGCTGTTCAAGCTGGCGCCGGACGTCGCTGCCGTCGGGCCGGGACCTGTGCTTCGCAGTCGACCATCTCGCGCCTGGAGAACTTGCCGGATGTGCGGACGCTGCTGCGCATGGGCCGGGCGCTGGTCGACCTCTACTGCGCCTCCTTCCGCGCAGGTGCCGAAGCGGATCGTGCTCGACATCGACGACACCTTCGACGCCGTGCACGGCGGCCAGCAGCTGCGGCTGTTCAACGCCCATTACGACGAATACGGCTTCCAGCCGATCGTCGTCTTCGATGGCGAGGGCCGCTTCGTCACCGCCCTGCTGCGGCCGGCCAAGCGCCCGAAGGGCGTCGAGATCCGCGCCTTCCTGCGCCGGCTGCTCCGGGCGATCCGGGCCAACTGGCCCGCCACGGCAGATCCTGATCCGCGCCGACAGCCATTACTGCTGCCCGGAGGTCCTCGACTGGTGCCGGGCGAACGGCCTCGACTTCATCTTCGGCGTCGCGCCAACCACGACCTTGCGCCGCCATGTCGAGCGCTTGGAAGCCAGCACGCAGGCGCGCTTCGAGGCCGGCGCCGCAAGCGGCCAAGGTGCGCCGCTTCAAGGAGTTCTACGACGGCGCCGCAAGCTGGAGCCGGGTCGACCGCATCATCGCCCGCGTCGAGGCCGGCGCCGACGGCACCGACACCCGCTTCATCGTCACCAACCTGCCCAGGCGGCAGGCCGAAGATGCTCTACCAGGACCTCTACTGCCGGCGCGGCGCGGCGGAGAACCACATCAAGGCCTGGAAGACGCATCTCGCCGCCGACCGCACCTCCTGCACCAAGGCCACCGCCAACCAGTTCCGGCTGTTCCTGCACGCCGGCGCCTATTGGCTGATGTGGGCGCTGCGCGCCGCGATGCCGAAGCGCTCGGCTCTGGCGGGTCGCCCAGTTCGACACGCTGCGGCTGCGCCTGATCAAGATCGCCGCCCGCGTGGTCGAGATGAAAACGCAAGTCCGGCTCCATCTGCCGACGGCGTGCCCGATCAGGCGATCCTGCGCACCGTTCTCGGCCGCCTGCCGCGCCTCGTCACCTGAACGCCGGGGCGCCGATGCCCCCGAATGAACCCGTTCCCCGTCAACCGCAAACTCCGCCTTGCAGCCCGCCGCTCTCCAACCGGGGCGCCCCGGTATGTGCAAAATCTCGAAATTGCTGACGCCGGACGAGTTTTAACGCCCCGCCGGGGCGCCGCGCATAATTGCGGCTAGCAAACTCAAAGTGCTAGTACAGCTTATCCGCTAGGCAAGTTCGCTCTCGAGCGTGCGGCATATGGGTGCGAACTTCCGGCGGGCTGTACTAGCCCGCGGACATCTGGCAGAGGTGAAGCGGAAGCTGGCCGATCTTGCGGCACTGCGCCGCGAACTGGAACCCATGATCGGGCAGTGCCGCCATGGCACCATTGCCGAGTGCCGGATCATGAAGGCTTTGGTTCCTGGCGCATGAATCCGGCTACCCGTGGTACGGCGTTATTTCTGTCCGCTTTAGCCACACGGCAGGTTCCGGTCGTGGTTCGGCCATCGATCTGCGTAAGTGCGCCATAGCCTCTTCGCCCGAGATGGAGGGACGAGGATCGTTCATCGCAGCTTCAAGCGAGCGCCTTAATTTTTCCTCTCTGAGGCCGGCATGGGGTTCCAAATCCTTGTGTTCGCCAAGAATGACAAAGACGGCTTCGCTGGGATCGGTGAACACGCCACGTTCAACAAATCCAAGCAACCATTCCGCAAGACCTGAGGGCAAATAGACTTCAAAGCGAAGTCCGCCTTTGCTAGTACAGCCCGCCGGAAGTTCGCCCCCATATGCCGCACGCTCGCAAGCGAACTTCCGGCGGATAAGCTGTACTAGCACTTTAATATTGCTAGTACGCCTTGTCCGCAGGAAGTCCTGTGAGAGCAAGCCCCATATGGGTCAGGACTTCCTGCGGGGCGTACTAGCCTGTTCACGCAATGCCTTAGCTTGAGCGATGTCGCTCGCCCTCTCTTCGGCGGTTCTCCAGTCGCTGGGTGCATCTTCGGTCATGTTAGCCGTCGTCGTCTTGCTGTTGAATGATTTGGCGATAGCATTTCCAAGCGGCGAGCTGATGCGCATTGGGCTCGCGCGGCGGCGCAAGCAGAACTTCGGCCATTCTCAGGCTTTCATCGGCGGTGAGGCGGATGGCTTCACCGGAATCGGCGAGAGCAATAGGGTGAATTTTCTCGCCGGTCATCTTGGTTTAGTCCTGCGGGTGAAACGGCTCCAGAGCTTTGCGCACAATCTCCGGCTCGCGGGCAATAACGGCTAGATAGGCGCGAGCTGCCGCGTCCGGCTCAAAGCGTCCTTGTTCCCAATCGCGCAGGGTGCCGACGGGAATATGATAGCGAGCCGCGAACTCTTCTTGCGATAGACCTAGCGCCCGGCGGAGGGTTTTGGTGCGGGGGACGCGAACCATCTTGTCCAATCGTTCATCCGTCAACGGCTGCGCGTCCGGGTCGGCAAGCGCGGCGGCGTGAACCTCCTCGTCGGTCATGGCGTTAAGCCGAGCCCAGTCAGTTTTTCCGGCAAGCGGCTGCGTCGTGCCGTCTGGCAAGACCTGCACGAGCGTTCCGTCACTCCGCCGTTTGGCTACGATAGTATTCGAGTTGCTCATGTTTCGTGGCTTTCCGCGCCGATATGAGGCGGGTTCGTTCGCCTCGTTCCGTATAAACGACTGTCAACAAAACCCCGTTGACCATGCCCGTGACAATCATCCGCTGTTCGCCATATCCGGCGTCCAAATCGAGCCTATGAACGGCGAAAACGTCATCAAAAACACGCTGCGCATCGACGAACGCAACGCTGTGCTTGCAAAAATTCGCCTCGGCCTTCGCCGTATCCCATTCAAACTCATATGTCATTGTATACGGGCTACCCGTAAAAAGCAAGGAGGGAGAATCGCCCCATAGACAATCATAATCGAGCTTTGTGCAAAAGCTCTAGCGACGACTTGCTGCCTTGACCGCGATGTCTACCGGAACGAATAACGCTCTACCGCCGCTCAACCACCCGGTCCAGCTCGGATTTACCATTGACTACGTAATCGTAGTAGGCTTCCAGCGGGACGCAGGTGACGGTGTGGCTTCCAAAGCTGACATGTGTTGCAAATTTCACGCATGTCGGCTCAGGGACGAGGCCGCGTGAAAACGCTGCTCAGGGGGCTGGGGCAGTTCGCAGCGGGGAGGATAAGTTCCTCCGTGGCTGTTTTGTGTATTTTTTCTCCAATCTCCCGATTAATACAAGCCTGATGCTTTACCAGAGGCTCTGGAATGGCTTGCAGTTCCCCAAAAAATTCGCGATTGAGCCGCTTCTACACCTCAATTGCCGCCATCAGCGGCTTGATGCCGATGATATTCATCACGCGCGTGAGATTGTAGGCAAGCACATGCAGCGCCATTTCGGTGGCCACCTTCGACAGCGTCTTCATCAGGAAGTGCGTGGCCCCCATGCGCGCCTTCAGCGTCCCGAAGGGGTGCTCGACGGTCTGGCGCCGGACGCGCATGGCCTCGCGGTTTTCGTCGAGCCTCTGCTGGACGGCCTCAAGCACGTGCTCGTGCTCCCAGCGCGTGATGCGGCGCTCCTTGCCGGTCGTGCACTGCGCCTTTAGCGGGCAGTCCGCACAGGCCGTGGTCCAATAACGGTGAAGCGTTTTTCCTTCTTCTTCGCTGGTATAGCGATAGGTCAGCCGCTCACCGGCGGGACAGCGATAAGCATTGTCCGCGGCGAGATACACGAAGTCCTGCTTGCCGAAACGGCCTTCCGCCTTTGCATTCGATGTCATGGGCTTTGGCAGCGTCACCGCGATGCCGGATTCTTCGCAGGCCAGGATCTCCTTGCCCTCGAAGTAACCACGGTCAGCCACCGCTTCGAGCTTGTCCGTTTGCAGCACCGCCTTGGCTTGCTCCGCCATGTTGGCGAGCTGGGAGCGGTCGTGGCCTACGTTGGTCACCTCGTGGGCGACAATCAGATGGTTCTCCGTATCCACTGCGGTCTGCACGTTATAACCAACCATGCCCGAGCCGCGCCCGCTCGTTGCCATGGAGCGGCTATCGGGATCGGTGAGCGAGATTTGCTGGTCCACAGAGGCGAGCATCCGCTTCTCCATGGCCGCTAGTTTCTTCATCTCCCCATCGAGCTTTACAAGCTTCTCCTTGAGGTGCGCGGTCTTGGCGGCCAGCGCTTCCGTTGGCTCCTGGCGGTCCGCGGTGTCGAGCTGGCTCAGATAGCGCGCCACGCTCTCCTCGATCTGCTTGCGGCGCCGCTCCACCTTGCCCTTTGTGAAGTTCCTGTCCCGGTTGTTCACCGCCTTGAATTTGCTGCCGTCGATGGCGACGCTAGCCTTTGTAAGCAGCCCCAGCTTGCGGCACAGATCGACGAACCGGGCGCAGACCTTGCGGATGGCGGGGCCGTTGTCCTTCCGGAAATCGGCGATCACCTTGTCATCGGGGACGAGCCTGCCCAGGAGCCACATGACTTCGAGATTGCGGCCCGCCTCGCGTTCCAGCCGGCGGCTGGACTGCACGCGGTTGAGATATCCGTAAATGTAAAGCTTCAAGAGAACGACGGATGGGAGAAAGGCCGGCCGGTCGCGGCTGGCGTACACCGCCGAAATCCGAGCTCTCCGAGATCGAGCGCCTTCGACAAAGGCATCGACGACACGGACGGGATTGTTCTCATCGATCCAGTCGTCGAGGCATTCGGGCAGCAATGCCATCTGCCCGCGATCTGCCCCTTCAATGAAGCGCTTCATCATCCCCCGCTAAATTCGCGGGAAGAATCATAACACGTCCGGCGTTTTCACGCAGCCAGGGTCATGACCGCCAGGTCTTCGCGCGATTCCGGTGGCCCGCTGCTCCTCCGATTGCAGATGGAAATGCTGCGATAGCGAAGAAGATGGGTTTTGGTGGTGTCGGCGTGAGTATACAATCTACGGTCAAGGCCGTGGGACGAAACCGCTACGCGGTAGGCCGCTGCCGCGTGCGCAGTATTCCTTCTGAATCGTCAAGGCAAGACGCTCGCTCTGATTGAGAATGAGGTTCCCCCCTCGTTCACAATAGGAGTTGCGTATGCGTATCAGCCCGCTTCGTCAGCGTATGATCGACGACATGACTGCCCGCCAGTTTGGAGAAAAGTCCCAAAAAGACTATATCCGGTGTGTGCTGAACTTCGCCGTATTCATCGGCCGCTCGCCGGACACTGCCACCCTCGAAGATTTACAGCGCTTCCGCCTCCATTTAACCGGCAGCTCGCTGAGCATTGCAAGCGTCAACACGGCAATGCAGGCGTTGCGCTTTTTCTTTAGCGTCACCCTCGACAAGCCGGGGCTTCTCAAGGCGCTGTTCCGGGTACAAGCGCCCCAGAAGCTGCCTGTAGTGCTGAACCAGGAGGAAGTCGCCCGGCTCCTTGAGGCTGCGTCCTGCGCCAAGCATAAGGCGGCGCTGAGCGTTGCTTACGGCGCGGGGCTCAGGGCCTCCGAAGTGGTGTCGCTCAAGGTCTCGGATGTCGACAGCACCCGCATGGTGTTGCGGGTCGAGCAAGGTAAGGGACGCAAGGACCGCCCGGCGCCGGATGGCGCCTCTTTTTAGCTCAGAAGAGCCGGTGCTGAAGCACCGGCGGCCATGCTCTCCCCCACGCTGCTCGACGTCCTGCGCGAATGGTACCGCATCGGCAAGCCGGCGGCCTGGCTGTTTCCGGGGCAGAACCCGGTCAATCCGATGACCACACGCCAGCTCAACCGTATTTGCCATGCTCGCGGCTACACGACGGCCCAGGCGCGTGGGCATGACCATCATCGAGTTTTTCGAGCGGGGTACACTACCGCGCTACCGGCTGCCCTCCGCCGCCGTAATGTGGTTCGACACGTCATGAGCTGCGATCTGCCGCCTGGAGGGTCAATGCCGTTCTGGATTGCCGGCTGCAACGCCGCGCCCAGAAAGCTTTGCGGGCGGCAATGCCGGATTTCCGCGCCGCATTGCCCGGCAGCCTTCCAGCGCAGTTCTTTGAAGCTGCCCGCCACCGTTTGCGGTGTCCAGCAACCAACAAACGGCAAACCTTGCCCGCCGCCGCACCTGCCCGCACAGTGAAATCCCCATAGCTCAGCGCCCGCTGCCCGCGGTTTCCTCCCCCGGGGGCTTTCAGACGCCGGCCGGGCCGAGTATGCCGCGCGCCCATCCATCCGGCCGGCATCTGAAACCCATCACGAAAGCGGCTATACCTCCCTTTGCGCAGCACGTCTCTTGCCGGTGGTCATGCTGAAGTCGAAATCGCAGGGGCCATCGGCGCCGCGGGCTCGTGTTTGCTCGCTCGACGAATTCAACCCTGCGCTACACAGAGATGATCGCGGCGAATTGTGGCTAGGCGAGCTGGGTCTGACGGTTCCGGCCGCGCCGCAGCGGACAAGAAGGCCTCCGCCGTCATTGGCCGTCCAAATAGGTATCCCTGGAATGTGTTACAGCCCAGTCGAGTAAGAACTTGCCGCTGTGCCTCATTTTCCACCCCCTCTGCTATAACGGCGAGACCAAGTGTTCTACCAAGCACCACAATCATTTGAGCAATTGCTGCATCATTCGGATCCGTCAGAATATCTCGAACAAAACCCTGATCTATTTTCAACTGATCCAGCGGTAGTTGCTTCAAATACGAGAGAGAGGAAAAGCCTGTGCCGAAATCGTCGAGAGAAAATCGCACGCCGTTCTCCCTCAATTTTACCATCTTTCCAATGATATCTTCGATATTGTCGATGAAGACGCTTTCGGTGATCTCAAATTTCAAGAGATTGGGGTCAATTCCATGCCGGAGAATAACTTCAAGTGCTGCATCGACAAACGCTTCGTGCTTAAGTTGAACCCCACTCACATTGACCGCAATTGTTACCTCTTTTGAGCCGGGAAGCGCCGACAAGAGTTTGAGTTGCTGGCAAGCTTGCTCTAATATCCAAATTCCCATCGGGATGATGAGACTTGTGGCCTCGGCGATTGGGATGAATTTGGACGGGGGCACAAAACCTATCGATTGATTTGGCCACCGGATCAGTGCCTCCGCCCCGATAATGCGCGCCGAGACATCTACCTGCGGCTGGTAAAGCAATTGGAAAGAATGATTGGAAACATCGATCCGAAGCTCCGCTTCGAGCTTTGCGCGTTGTGCTGTTGCTTCTTGCATGCGGGGCTCGAATAAGCATGCCGAATTGCGGCCGCCCGCTTTGGCTTCATACATGGCGAGATCGTCCCGCTTCCAGAGGTCATCGAAATTATCCGTGTAATGCGAAAAAACTAATATGCCAATACTAGGTGTGCATTGAAATTCAAATCCAAAAAGATCAAATGGGCAACCAAAATTGGCGATAATAGTTCCTGCAATATTTTTGGCAACCGTTGCTGCATCGTCTGTTATATCAGCCGGCACATGCGGCATGAAGATAACAAATTCATCACCTCCAAAACGCGCGACAGTTGCTGTCTGAGCTACACAGGCCAGTAGACGTTCCGCCGTTAGCTTGAGTAGTTGATCGCCATAGGCGTGGCCAAGTGTATCGTTCAGCGTCTTAAAATGATCGAGGTCGATGAAAAAGAGCACGCCCTGGCCGGCTTCTGCTTCAGTCTTGCCAAGGAATTGGTTTGCGCGTTCTGTCAGAAGGGTCCGGTTTGGCAGTCCGGTTAATTGGTCGTAGTAGGCCATCTTGTTGATCTGCGCGCTCTTGGCTGCGACCGTCGCTTCCACGGCCTCGCGCCGGGCGATCTCTGCCAGGAGTTCGGCGTTCTTTGCCGCCAGCTCAACCCGGTGACGATTGCTTTCCTCAACATCGTTCTGAAGCTGACTCGCCCGATGCCGTTGCCACTCTAATCCAATTGCCGCGGCAAAAAGCGCAAATGATGTGGCGATGATCAGGAGCACCCAATAAGAAGAGCCGATATTTCCATACGCCTGCTGCTCGCCCGTCAGCGAGACGAGGGTGACCGGATACGAGTTTACCGGGTTCCGGATAACAACAAAATTCCCCTTCAGCATGGGATGAGTGAATTGGCCAATAACTGAAGGGTGACTCAGCGGGGTGCGTGCAATGTTTTCAATTTCGCTGGCATTAAGTTTGGGGGCGGCGCCCGAGGCTACCACATTCTTGCCTTCGAACGAAAACAAATATTCCGCATGATTGGCCGACTGATCTTCGCTGGTGCTTGAAATCAAAAGCGCCGACAAAAGATCAAGATCAGTCGCTGTAATCACTCGCCCGCGCATCTGCCCTTTATGCATGACGGGGGCAATGGCGAACACTGTCCGGGTGTCTTGATCGACGGCGATCGTTGCATCTTCAGGGTTAATGTCCGGTAGCGCGGGCACCTGAGAATTGTCTCCGGCGCGGGCTAGGACCTCACCATCTTCGTAGACAAATATTATGTCGTGATAGATTGCGCGTCCGCGCAACTTGTGTTCACCCAACTCACGGGCCAGATCTAATTTAATGTAATCTATATTAGCGTCGAGTCCATACTTGCGCGACATTCCTAGCGCGAGGTTGACGAGATATGAATTGATCGTATGACTGTTCGCGATGCGCGCTGCGGCGTTCTTCCGCTCCTTGAGGAAATCCTCGATCTCGCTCGAACGCCGGTTTCCGTCAGCCAGCAGATAAGCATCCGCCGCATTGCGCAGGTCCACATGGGAGAGATAAAGCTTGCTCGCAACAACCAGCACCAGCGCAAGGAACACGCCGGCCGTTATCAACGGCCAGCGCCTCGCGATGATGTGCCAAATTGAGCATAAGCCACGCATCAGTTCGTCGCAGAAAAGAACTCTGGAAAGTAGTGCCTGACGCCAGGGTAATACTTATCGACGAGTTCGTCGTAACGCCCGGTCGCCTTGATGCTTTTGAGGTAGCGGTTGAACTCATCGCGCAACATCGGTGAGTCTTTGGGGAAGGCGGTCGCAAGCTGTTGCGGGGGCGAGATCGGACCGAGCACCTTGATCTGCCCCGCCCATTTCTTGAGATCGAGGAGCGCGTCGGGAACGTCAAGCAGCGTCAGATCTGCCTCGCCCGCCAGAAGGGCTGGCACCATTTCGCTGATATTGGTGCTTTTCGTGTACGATTTCAGATCGATTCCGGTGCTCTTGAGATTGTAGCCAGCCGGATCGAGGCATGTCCGCTCCATGACAAGCAAGCTGTTCCGGCCAATGAGCGCTTTGGTCGCCTTGATATCCTCGTCGAGGCTGGCTTGCGGGCGGATCGGCTCAAGTGGAGATTTCGCCGGCGCGATCAGCAACACCTGAGACGGAAACACCGGCTCGGAGTAGAGAAGTATGGCCTCGCGCCAGGGCAGTTTCGTGAAGCCGGTGGAAATTACGTCGCCGCGAACCGGGAAATCGCCAGCGAGGGTGACTTCCTGGCCGTTGCGAACGGCATCTTTACCGGTAAGATCGCGGATCACATTGTAAAAATCCGAATAGACCAGTTGGTACTTGACGCCAATGTGCCGGGCGAACCCCTGCATCAGTTCAACATCGAAGCCGTCCCCATCGCCCGTTACGAAATTCGCATAGCGGATGCCGATATGGCGCAACTCGCCCTTCGCTTTGATTTCGTTTAGATCTGCTGCTCCTACCCCCGCAGCATTACCTATCATTGTGACAATGAGAGATATAGTCGCAGCAATTTTAAATAAATATCTTTTCATGCCCGTCAGCCTTCAGTTTTGACCGGCAGACTAGGTTTGAGATATTAAAATATACCTTCTCTACCGGCCAAACGAGAAACATGCTTAACAATAGCCTATGGCAAAGCGGCCTGATCATCAGAACTTGCTACAGATAATCGAGGTGTGGCAAGCGCGAAAGCTGAACGCTACCCGCTTTATTCGCCGATGCTTTTGCTTTCAGATTGTTGACTGCCTGTTCGAATGCCTCCGGCGCGGCGATGACGCAAGGAACGTGCTGCGCTGCGCGAGCTAAATCAATTTCCGCACCTGATGGTCAAGCCGACGCGCCATTTTGGGACCGGCATGACCGCTTCCGACCCACTAGGTCATTTTGCAGTGCACAAAAAGCGCCAGGCAGCCTGCATTCCTGCCGGCGGGGAGACCGGCGTTTGGAGCGCCGACGCGATACCCCAATGAGCGGACGTGACTGGCGATGCTCACCTTGCTGGTGGCCAAGCGCGGCTCGATGTCCGGAATTGTATACATTCCGCAAATAGCGTGACCGCGCCAGTCGCGCCGTAGCTGAGCCGGGCGTTGTTGATGGAAGCTGCGGACCGTAGCCAAACAGAGCATAGTCCGGCAGAATGGAGGTATGCCTAAAGATGCCCACAGCCAGTCCCCGCAGATTGCCCACGTCTCGATCAAGCTCGATGGCGTGACGCCGGAGGTCAGCCGCATCGTCGCCGTGCCGCTCGGTATCCATCTCGACATGCTACATCTGGTCATTCAGGCGGCCATGGGCTGGAGCAGTTCGCATCTATGGCTATTCGACGCACGCGGTTGCAGCTGGGGTGTGCCGGATCCAGATTTTGGCGGTGACAGCGTTGGAGATGCGGGCCGCACCACTCTGATCGATATGATCGCTGACATTGGCACGAACCGCTTCGAGTACGTTTACGACTTCGGTGACCATTGGAGCCACACGATTACGATCGTCAAGCCGATGCCCGCCCCGCCCGGGGTCGCCTACCCGCTGCTGATCGCCGCGGTTGGCCGCTGTCCGCTGGAAGACAGCGGCGGTCCTTCTGGATACATGGATTTGCTCAAGGTGCTGCGCGACCCGCATCATCCGCGCCGCAAAGACGCGCTGGATTGGCCAGGACCCGGCTTCGACCCAACGGCGGTGGATTTGACCAGACTGGAGAACGACGTCGCCAGCCTCGCCAAGGCGATGACGCCGCGCCGGCGCGGTTCAGCGAAGGCAAAGCGGGGAACAAAGGGCCGTAAAACATCAGGCGGCGATTATTTCTGACGAAGCGGCTGGCGGTAGCTGCGGAGCCGGATTGGGAGTTCTCAGCGACAGCCCTGATCAGCTATCCGGCCCAGGCCTGCGAAAAAACACCCCCGGATGCTTGCGCATATCTGCGTGAGCCAGTCCGCACCACGAAGTCCGCAATGATCTGAAAGTTTCCATCGCACCGCCGGCGTTGCGGGTCGCAACCGGACTCCGCCGCTCCAAAAATTTTATCAGATCCGCGCGCCTGCTTTCTGTTCACTTTACGGACTACCCTGGATCAAGCCTCAGACGGTGACGGCGGGGCACTGCGAACTCTTGCGGCTGCACCCGCTGCGGACATCGCCGCTCAGCGGCGTGCTACGGCAGCCGCCCCGCTACCGCGAAATCCTCCCCCGTCGAGCCGAAATGCGCCGACTGCTTGTCGCCACTGACGCCGCGCATGGCGGTGACGGCGATGCCTTTGACGATGCCGTGCTTGTCCACCTCGGCGGCGAGTTCCGGCACGCGCTTCGCCACGTGCGCAGCCAGTTCGGTGACTTCGATCCGGCCGTTGTTGTTGGTATCGCCCTGGTGCAGCGCCTCCATCAGCGCGTAGGTGAACACGCCGTGGCCTTTGTAACCCTCGAAGGCCGGCTTGCCCGTGGCGGCGGCGGTGAGCACCGGGCGGCCCGTCGCTTCGTGGAGGCGGCCGATGGCGGCCTCGGAGGCGGGTGCATCCGTGCGTGACCGGGTGTGGCCGCCGACGAGCGCGCCGGATTCGCAAGTGTCCAGCAGGATAACCGCCTTTTTCGCCTTGATGCGGTTGGCGATCCAATCCTGCAAGCGCTCCTGGCCGATGGCGCGGGCCTTCAACGCCTGCGGATCGGTGCCGCCCTGGAAGTCCTGCGGGATGAGATAATAGCGGCCGTCCAGCGAAGTGCCGTGCGCGGCGGCGTAGAGCACGAAGGTGTCGCGCGGGCCGATGCCGGCCGCCATCTTATCGATGAGCGCGTCCAGGCCGGCGGGCGTGGCGTCCGTATCGAGCGCCTGCGTGACGTGCACCTCGCTGTACAACCCCGCCCCAGCCTTCTGCATCTCCTCGCCGAATGCCTTCGCATCGGCCACCGCCAGCTTGAGCGGCAGGAAGGCCAGCTTGTCCGCGCTGCCCGGCGGCGTCCAGCCCTGGTCCACGTAAGCGTTGATGCCGATGGCGAGGATATGCAGCTTCGGCTTTACCTTATCGGCGGGACCGTCATAGGTGATGGAGGTCCGCGCCGGCAGCGAGGCCAGCAGATTGCGCCCTTCATAGGCGATGACCTCGATCTGGTTTTCGCCGGGGTCGAGCGCGAGCTGCCGCCGGACTTCATAATCCGGCCCGGTTCCGTCCGGCTTCGCCATCACGCCGGCGGTCACGCCGTTGACGCGCCACTCGATGCGGCCGAGCCCCTTGCCGCGATCGGTGATGCGCGCGGTAACGATGACGAGATCCTGGCCGGAGCGGCTGCCGGGAGCGTGCGTGATGATCGCAGCGGCGGGCGGCGGGCCGGCGTCGAGGACCTTTTCGAGGCTGACAAACTGGGCAGCGCGCTTGACCTCGCCATCGGGATCGCCCGCCAGCGCCTCACGGACGAGGCCGGGGTTGAACAGGGATTGGTGCACCTGGCCGATGGCGGTCGCCTCAACGCCGCGAACGATGGCAAGCGTGTCCGTATCGCGATGGGAGCTGGAGTAGAAACCTTCGGGCGTCATGGTCAGCCACCCGCCGCCGTCAGGCTCGGCCACCATCCGGGCGAGTTCGTTTCCTTTCTTCAGATCCCAGATGCGGACTGTGCGATCAAAACTGCCAGAAAGGGCGGTACGGCCATCGGAAGAATAGGCAATCGAGCGAACCACACCGGCGTGCCCAGTAAAGGTACGCAGCTCCTTGCCGGTAGCGATGTCCCAGAGTTTCAGTGTTTGGTCCACGCTGCCGGAAAGCGCGGTGCGGCCATCCGGAGAAATGGCAACGGCAAGAACCAGGCCGGTGTGCCCGGAAAATGTGCGCAGCTTCCGGCCCGTGGCGGTATCCCATAGTTTTGCCGTCTTGTCGCTGCTAGCGGAAAGGGCCATGCGGCCATCCGGTGTATAGGAAACCGAACCGGCGAAACCAGCATTCTCGAAGGTGTGCAGCTCCCGGCCGCTGGCCATATCCCAGAGCTTCACGGTATTGTCTTCGCTGCCGGAAAGGGCGGTGCGGCCATCCGGTGAATAGGCGACCGAAAGGATTGGCTTGGAATGCCCTGTGAAGGTGCGGAGTTCCTCGCCGGTAGCGATGTCCCAGAGTTTCAGGGCGTTGTCAGAACTGCCGGAAATGGCGGTGCGTCCGTCAGAGGAAATGGCAATTGAATTGACCGGCCCGGCGTGTCCCGCAAAGGTGCGCAGTTCATGACCTGTGGCTGTGGTCCATAGTTTCAGCGTGTGGTCGATGCTGGCGGAAAGGATCGTGCGGCCATCCGGGGAAACGGCGGCTGCCTTGACACCGTTGGAGTAGCCCTTAAACGTGCGCAGCATCTGCCCGGCAGCGGTATCCCAGAGTTTTATTCCCTCACTGCTAGCGGAAACGGCCGCGCGGCCATCAGGAGAAACAGCGACCGAATGAATCCACTCGGCGTAGTAGCCTTTCGATGTGCGCAGTTTCTGGCCGGTGGCGGTGTCCCAGAAGTCCGGAAAATTCCCCAAGCCGCCGGAAAGGGCGGTGCGCCCATCCGGGGAAATGGCAACTGAATAAATTAAGCCGCCATGGCTTTTGATGACGCGCAGTTGTTCGCCGGTGGCGATGTCCCAGAGTCTCAGAGTGCTGTCGAAGCCCCCGGAAATCGCGGTGCGGCCATCCAGGGAAATGGCAACCGAAATGACTGCATGTCCCGTAAAGGTACGCAGCTCCCGGCCGGTGGCGATATCCCAAACCTTTAGAGTGTTGTCGCCGCTACCGGAAATTGCGGTGCGGCCGTCAGGGGAAATGGCGGCCGAATGAACCATTACGGAATGTCCCGCCAAATTGTGCAGTTCCTTGCCGGTGCGGGTGTCCCAGAGTTTCAGCGTCTTGTCCGTGCCGCTGGAAAGGGCCGTTTGGCCGTTTGGGGAAATGGCGGCCGAAACGACCGTGCCGGCATGCTTCGTGAAGGTGCGGATCTCCCGGCCGGTGGCGATATCCCAAATCTTAACCGTCTTGTCAGCGCTGCCGGAAAGGATCTTGCGGCCGTCCGGGAAAAAGGTGACCGACCTGACCGCGCCGGAGTGCCCCTGGAAAGTGCGAATTTCCTGGCCTGAGGCAAGATCCCAGAGTTTGACGGTTGTGTCGCCGCTGCCGGAAAGAACACTGCGGCCGTCCGGAGAAAAGGCGAGCGACTTGACCTCGCCGGAGTGTCCTGTGAACGTGCGGAGTTCCTGACCGGTGGCCACGTCCCAGAGTTTCAGGGTGTTGTCATTGCTGCCGGAAAGCGCGGTCCGCCCATCCGGGGAAAAGGCTACCGATTTGACAATGCTCGAATGTCCAGTTTGCGGCACAACCGCGGCAGTAAGCCTGTTCTGCCCGGCCGCATTGGCCGCCGCGGCGTCCTGGCGAAGGGGATCGGGCAATTCCGCGCCAGGATAAGCGGACCCCGGTGCCGCCGCCTGCTGTGCCAGAGCTGTGTTTAGCAATCCGGCCATAGCCAAACAGCACACGCCGATTGCCGCGCGCCACACCCGTTTCATCCGCTCCCCGTTCATGCTGGCCTTTGCGCTGAAAATTCCGAGGCATTTACGCACTTTGGAAACGGTATGATCGCAATGCGACGCTTGTGGGACCGCGCTGTTGGCAGCATGCGAAGGAGGGCGATGGCAGCGAGGTAACGGCCAGCACCGCTGCGTGAACACCAGAAATGCTTGTGGCGCTGCACGATCCGGCGGCACGGCGGTGAAACCGCGCACACTGGCAAACTCCCGCCGCGATTTCCGGACGGTTCCGGTAGATGTACATTTGAACGGATTGAGGTGCGAGATCCGGCTGCGTGCGTTGGAATTGCTGCTGGGCTTGCGTTCCTTTCCGCTCCGCCGCAAGTGCTTGCCGGAGCGCCCGGCGATGACGGGCATTAGGCTGAGGCATGGCTGCAGGATTGATCAGGCAGTTTATGTAAACTAGGCATAGCCGGGCCAACTCGCGTCCGCTTCAGGGCGGGGCGCCGTAGCGCATGGACGGCAGGTCCTGGCACGCTCTCTCCGGTGCTGGCGCTAACGGGATATGCCCGCAATTGGATCCGAAAGCCAACACCGCTGTGGAGGTGTTTTTCGAGAGCCGCATGGCAGGCTCCCGGCCTCGACCGGCGGTGGAGGTGGAGCATGTCGCGCATCCGGCAGGCCGACAGGGCAAAATGACGCGGAGGGTCGGGAGCTGTCCTGGCGGTTTCAACGGCTGCGCACCCTAGCGACAACCGGTTCTGGATCTCAAACCGGAAACGGCGCCGCAGGCGGCAGTTGGCGTGCACCTGACCCTGGCCAAGGTCCCCTCAAGCATGGGACGCCAAACGCTCGATGTTGATTTCCAGTAAGCCGACGCCAGGTACGTTTTCAAAGCCGTTGTCTGAAGTGCGGGTAATTTTCCCGTTGCTAGCGGTGTCGTGCACGAAAAGGATGGTGCCGCTGCCATCGAGTTTCAGAGTCTTCTTGGTTATCTTGATTTCCTGCGGCAATGCGCTCCACACTGTGCGTTCGTGCTGTCTGGGCGCAAAGACATGAATTGCGCGCAAGCTGGTGACTACGTAAGCTGTATATTTTCTACCGTCAAAAAACCTTACTAAGAACCATGCGAGTGCATAAAATAGCAGAGCCCCAATAGAAGTCAGCAGCAATGGCAATCCTGGAATGCCGTGCAAGAATAATGCGAGCAATATGCTATCAATCACCGCCATGAAAATTCCAATAGCAACGAATTCGCCTATCAGAGGTGCTTCAAGAGCTTGCCTAAAGCTTTGCCAGTGCCGCAATACCCATAAGGCTTCCTTGCAGTCGGCCGCGAAGGTATGGCGGATCGGCTGCGCTGCCCATGCGATCTGTTCGCCCGGCCTCAGCTCGGCATTGACAATTTCCCGCATGTAGGGGGAGAAATCGGTGAGCCAAGCCTGGGACGCTGCATCACCCGCAGGACTGGCCGCATGCAGATGAGCGTCGAGGCCAGGCCATATCAAGGCGTCAATGGCGCGCTCGGCGCCGGCGGCATCACCTGCACGTTTGAAACCCTTGTCACCGGCAGCCCAGCCCGAATTCCCCGACTGTGTTAGGGCACGGGTGAAATAAAGGTCGTCCAATCCGTCGCGGTAAACGTGTTTTTTCCGGTACTGAATATCCGGAGGGAGATAGACTTCGACGAATGGCTCGGCATTCGTGGCTTCAATATCCAAAATGCGGCGATCTGTGATCAGATAGACCGAGTTTTTCGCACACTCAACGGCGCGCAAGCCCGCTAAAAGTATGAATAGGCCGAGGCCCGTGACAAACCAGGCGGCCAAACGCGTGTTCGCGTCAATCGGCTGTTCTGTGAAAAGATTTGCGGATAGAGAAATGATGAAAACGCCGAGAAGCGTCGCGACGCCACCAAACGCAGGCGCGAACCAGTTCTGCCGCATCGGCCGGGCCTTCCAACGCACGCTTTCCCCTGGCAGAAGCACAAAATCGACAGCCTGGCGCATATGTTGGGGCAAATCATTCAGCATTTGCTGAGGGTGCCGATGCTGGGTGGCAATATTGCGACCGGAGGCAAAAAGAGGCCCCGCCGTCTCTGTCGAAATTGTGGTGGAAGACCGCTGTTGGCCCAAGGCTGTCTGCCGTCGTCGTCCCCGCAGATTGCCCGCCAATGGGATCCGAAAGCAAGCACCGCCGCTTGAGCATTTTTCGAGACCCGCCATTTCCGCAACCGGCCTGTCGTACCACTCAGGCGGCCTGGCATTCCGGACACCGCCGTTGCTGCACGCAGGGCAGGTCCGCAATCACGTCAGCCGGTACATTACTCGCAGAATACCTTCACTTTCGTCAGCCCGCCTTCAGCATCGATATCGACGCTCATTTCGCTAAATGCCCGGATGAACTCGTCTATATTCTCCGCCGTAAGCTGGCTCAGGTCGAAGCCCACGCCTTTTTCGTTCAGCGCATTGTTCACGCGTGTGCGCGCCTCCGCCGGCAGCAGGCTTTGCAGTTTGACGCCAGCCCGCAGCAATTGAAATGGTATGCGAATGTTCACCTTGGCCGGACTGGAACTGTCCGAGCTGTCATCGATAAGAACCCGCAGATATTTCGGCACGGTGCCGGAAAGGGAACTGCTGCCGCCAGCCTGGGAAGTTTCAAGGTCCAGCGCCGCCAGAAGGCGCTCTGCTTCATCGGCGGTGATTTTACCTTCGGAGAGCATATCGAGGATTTTCCGGCGATTTTCGCTCATCGCATTCTCCTATACAATGCTGATCAGGAACAAGGAATTGGCTTGTTGAATCTCCACATGCATACCGCTCACGCTGGCGAGTAATAGAAACGCCGCGTATGCGATGCGGAAGGGATTGATGCCGCGGAGCATGCAGATCAGTGCTCCGATGAGAAAGAGTGGCAATGCGAACGGCAGCAGGAGCAAATAAATCAGCGGTAGCGGCAGACTGAGCCTGAAACGCCGGCGCGGCTGCTCTTCGACTCTGATGGTCAGCCAAACGGGGATCATGAGCCATCCCTCAATGCGCTGATGGCCTCATCGGCGGTTATCTCGCCGCGCTGCAGCCTGTCCAGCACTTCCGTTCGCGAGGGCAGCGGGCCGGTTTCGACGAATTCCAGCTTCTGCGCGATGCGGTTGAGCCGCGCTTTGACTGTCGGGTAACTGACGCCGAACACCTGTTCCATTTCCTTGATGGAGCCGTGGGCGCGCACGAATGCGGCGATGAAGATCTGATCCTCGACGGTAAGCTGCGCCAGCTTGGGCAAGGCGAAGGAGCCTTCGATGGCGATGCCGCTGCCGGCAAGCCGCACCCGTTCCACCGTCATGGCCGCGCCTTGGGTAAGGCGGGTCAGTTCCTGCCAGTCTTTCGGGGGCTGATGCTCATGCGTGCTCATATGGCACCTTCAATGTTCATTTTATTAAAAAATATATTCATAAAATGAATTTTTCAAGCATAAAAAGTTGTGTTTATGAAGTGATCTGCGAAGGCTTGCATGGCCGCCCCCATTCCCACCAAACTCTTCGGTGCGGCAGAGGAGCGCCGGTTCATGACCGCGATTTACTGGGGGCAAAAAGCAGCCTGAACAGTGTGATTGCATACCCGCATTCTGGTTCCCGGCGCTGAAGTATCAGCGCACAGGATAGGGGGTGGCCGGGATTGGCAACCCTCCGAACGGACCAAGGCAATCCAGCCCTCGCCCACCCCCCTTCATGCACCTCAGCCATCATCCAGCCCTCCGGCCGTCGCTCATTTTCCCGCCAGCAGCGCCTCGATCTCCGCCATCCGCCGGTGACTGACCCCGCGCTTTTTAAGCGCTTCGAAATCCTCGCGGATGAGCTCCTCCCACAGCTTGGCGTCCTTATCCGCGCGTTGCCCCTTGTACCGCAGGTAGAGCGCCCGCGCCTCCCGCGTCCGGCCGAGAAACAGCAGCGCATGCGCCTTGTTGGTTGCGAGCGGCATCCAATCGGGCCGCAAGGCAATGCCCCGGTCGGAAGCCGCAAGCGCGCCCGGAAAGTCGCGCTCGAACAGACGGTACCACGCGAGCGCAAGCTAGCGCGGATGCCGTATCCGGCCCAGGCTTGCCCGCCTTATCGCGCTCGGCCTTCTCGATGGCCGCCGTCAGCTTGGCC
Organism: uncultured Alphaproteobacteria bacterium; assembly: GCA_963827885.1. Classification (GTDB taxonomy): domain Bacteria; phylum Pseudomonadota; class Alphaproteobacteria; order Rhizobiales; family Rhodomicrobiaceae; genus CAWHDD01. Next base: position 621,667 of record CAWHDD010000005.1, read on the forward strand.
TGCATCGCCGCCGCTTTGGTGAAGTCGCCCGCCGCAATAGCCGCCTGGACTTGCGCTTGCGCCTCCTCATGCGGCGAGGTATCGAGCGCCGCGATCTGCGCTACGAACCATTCGAGATTCTTTCCCCACAGCGCGTTGTCCGGTGAAAGCTTGGTCATGCGAAGCATGATCTCCTTGCCCTTGCCGAATGCGTCCTTCGCCTGCGCCTTGTCGCCCTGGCGCCCAAAAACGTCCGCTAGTTTCGCATAGGTCACAGAAAGATCGTGCTGCCATCTTGCATTGCCGGGATCGGCCTTGGCGAGGCGGTCTTGAACTTCCAATGTCTTGCGATATTCGGACAAAGCACCAGCCAGGTCGCCTTGGGCCTCCAAAACCGATGCAACCATTCCACGGGAGATCGAGAGGTGGCGCTGCCAGGCGGCATTGCTGGGATCGGCTTTGGCGAGACGGTCTGCAATCGCAAGGCTGTCGCGGAAATATTTGAGCGCCTCAGGCAGATTGCCCTGCGCCTGCAGCACGCCGCCTACGTTGTCATAGGCCACGGACAGATCGTGTTGCCATCCGGCATTGCCGGGATCGGCCTTGGCGAGCCGGTCTCGAATGGCGAGGCTGTCACGGAAGGATTTGAGCGCCTCGGGCAGATTGCCCTGCGTCTCCAGCACGTCGCCGATCTTTTCATAGGACACGGAAAGATCCCGCTGCCATCCGGCATTGCCGGGATCGGCCTTGGCGAGACGTTCTCGAATGGCGAGGCTGTCGCGGTAGAATTTGAGCGCCTCGGGCAGATTGCCCTGCGCCACCAGCACGCCGCCCACATTGTTGTAGGATATGGACAGGTCGCGCTGCCATCCGGCATTGCCGGGATCGGCGTTGGCGAGCCGGTCTCGAATGGCGAGGCTGTCGCGGTAGAATTTGAGCGCCTCGGGCAGATTGCCCTGCGTCACCAGCACGCCGCCTACGCTATCGTATGACACGGAAAGATCGCGCTGCCATCCGGCATTGCCGGGATCGGCCTTGGCGAGGCGGTCCACAATGGCGAGGCTGTCGTGGTAGGATTTGAGCGCGTCGGGCAGATTGCCCTGCGCCGCCAGCACGTCGCCTACCCTGTTATAGGACACAGAAAGATCCCGCTGCCATTCGGCATTGCCAGGAACTTCCTTGGCGAGACGGTCTAGGGTTTCCAATGTCTTGCGATATCCGGACAAGGCGCCATCCAAGTCGCCTTGGGACTCCATAATGGTTGCAACCATTCCGTTGGAGACCGAGAGGTCGTACTGCCATATGGCATTGGCTGGATCGGCCTTGGCGAGGCGTTCCGCAATGACGAGGCTGTCGCGGTAGGATTTGAGCGCCTCAGGGAGATTGCCCTGCGCCACCAGCACGCCGCCGATCATTCGATAGGACTCGGAAAGATCCCGCTGCCATTCGGCATTGGCTGGATCGGCCTTGGCGAGGCGTTCCGCTATGGCGAGGCGGTCACGGTAGGATTTGAGTGCCTCGGGCAGATTGCCCTGCGCCACCAGCACGCCGCCGATCTTTTTATAGGATACGGAAAGATCCCGCTGCCATTCGGCATTGGCTGGATCGGCCTTGGCGAGGCGTTCCGCAATGGCGAGGCTGTCGCCGTAGAATTTGAGCGCCTCGGGCAGATTGCCTTGCACCTCCAGCACGCCGCCTACATTGTTGTAGGACACGGACAGGTCGCGCTGCCAGACGGCATTGCTGGGATCGGCTTTGGCGAGCCGGTCTGCAATCGCATAGCTTTCGCTGTAGGATTTGAGCGCCTCGGGCAAATTGCCTTGCCCAACGAGTATGCTCCCTACTTTTTCGTGGGAGACCAAGAGGCCGCGCTGCCATCCGGCGTTGCTGGGATCGGCCTTGGCGAGGCGTTCGCTGATGGCGAGGCTGTCGCGGAACGATTTGAGCGCCTCAGGCAGATTGCCTTGTGCCACGCAGCGCCTTTCCCACTCTTTCATGGCCGACCGAAAGATCGTGCTGCCAAGCGGCACTGTTTGGATCGGCCTTGGCGGAACGTTCGACAATTGCAAGGCTGTCGCGGTAGGATTGGAGCGCCTCGGGCGGATTGCCTAGCTCGACGAGCATATCGCCCACCTTGCTGTACGAGACCGCGAGGTCGCGCTGCCAATCGGTATTGCCGGGATCGGTCTTGGCGAGGCGGTCGAAAATCGCATGGCTGTCGCGGAAAGATTTGAGCGCGCCGGGCCGGTCGCCTTGTGCGGCCAGCACATCTCCCACGTGGATATAGGACACCGAGAGGCTGCGCTGCCATAGGGCGTTACCGGGATCGGCCTTGTTGAGCCGTTCCGCGATGGCGAGGCCGTCATGGAACGATTTGAGCGCGGCGGACAGATTGCCCTGGTCTTCAAGCACGCCGCCGCGCCCGTTGGAGGCCCAATAGCGGATGCTGTCCGCGTATTCTCCGCTTGCCTTGAGCGCCGCCTGCTCGAAGGCGGCGCTGGCCTCGTCCGTGCGGCCGGCATCCAGCGCGGCGCGGGCGTAGTCGTGCCAGGTTTCCGCGTCCTCCGCATCGAGGTCCAGCGCGCGCTTGTAATAAACCACCGCCTCCGCCACATTCGTCCACCGCGACAGCGCGGCGATCTTGCGCGCCGAAGCTGCCGCCTTCTTCCGCCGTTCCGCTCGCCTTTGCACCTCCGCCCGCTCCTCGGCCTCTTCCGCGTCGAGGTCTTCCTGGAACAGCCGCCGCGCCTCGCCCGTGTCGCCAGACTTGAGCTTTTCAAGCGCCCGTTCGCCCCGGTTGTCGTTGCGGGCGGCGAGCGAGCGGGTGGCCTCCTTGAGCGTGGCCAGTTCGCGCCTCCGCTCGTCCTCGGAAAATGCCTTGCCGCGCTGCTTTTCGAGCTGCGCCAGATATTCCTTCGCCGTCTCGCCAAGCTCCTGGTCGCGGGCCCGGTCGCGCTTGAGCGTGCCGAGTTCTTCCGCCAGCGCCGCCGCCCGCGGATCGGCGGCACAGCCCTCGCCCGCAAGGCAGGCATCGGGCGCCCCGCCCCGGATCAGCATTTCGGGGATTTGCGTGAACGTGCCCTTCGAAGTCTGCTCGATGACCGCCTTGGACACGCGGTCGAACACCTGATGGAAATGCACGCTGGGCGTGGCGGCGAGGCTCGGCGAACAGCGCCTGCGCGAAGGGCGAATGCGCGCCGGCGTCGCCGTCGTCGGCCACCTGCCCCGGCTTGGTCGAGGAGACGAGCAGGAAATTGCCGGCGTCGGGTATTTTGAAATCGCGGAAGCTGAGCTTGGCCTTGGTGGCGGGCGGGCAGATGTGGCCCATGGGATTGTCGCGGCAGGCGTCGAGCACGACGATTTTCTGCTTCGCGCCCGCCAGCGCTTCAAGCACCTCGTCCACCAGCACGCCGCGCGCCACCTGCTGGCGCTCGCAATCCACATCGGCGTCCACGGGCACGAGCATGTTGCCCTCGGCCGCGCCGATGCCGTGGCCCGCGTAGAACACGAAGGCGAGGTCCGCGCCCTGGGCCTTCTCCGCGAGCTTGGCGATGGCGGCGGAAAGGCCATCGCGGGTCATGTCGAAGCAGCCGGGCCGCTTGCCGTCGCAGGAGACGGTGTCGAAGCCGCGCTCCGCGAGCAGCCGCGCCATGCGCTCCGCGTCGATGCCGGGGTTGTGCAGCGGGTTCAGCTCCGTGTAGGCGCTGTTGCCGATGACGAGCGCCACGCGCTTTTCCGGCGCCGCGTGCGCCGCCGCGATGAATGCGGTCAGAAAAATGCCGGTGACAAAGCCAATGCGCATGCCCGCCTCCCCCTTAGTATTTCCGGCACCATTCGCGGGTGCCGGCCTGATTGTGCGATTGGCGGCGCCCGGTTCCGGTGTACAGCCAGTGCTTCGGTTCACACGATTCTTATGCCGTGCCCTAGTAGATCACCTATTCCGGCAGGCCGGCAAGAAACCCGCTACTCCCCTGGGTCGCGGGAGGCATCCAAAAGGTTCAACGGCGCCATGGTTTTCCGCCAGATCCGGGGCGGCCGCCGATGCGCAGGGGGAACGCTTGGCGCTCCAGGAAAAAAGCCCGCAATTGGATCCGAAAGCCAACATCGTCACCGGGATATTTTCCGAGCACCGCGAAGTCCACACTCGGCCTGAACCGCCGGGCCTGCGGCTGCATATGGCTGTTCCTCGCCAAATGCGGCCGTTATCCGGTACTGCGTGCTCAAGGATTGGGTAAAATGATCGAAGGCTGGTGACTTGCGCCGATCGATAATTCGATGTAAAAGATTGGTCCCATTCAATCGACGACGTTTAACCGATAAGGAGACAAGCCGTGAGACCTCTACCGCGATCGACACATTCCGTGCCGGCGCCCGTAGTGTGTTCGGCTGATTGTTATCCCATCTGGTTGAACGGCTATGGCAAAGTCATCAATACAGCGCCGGCTGGAGGCCGAACGCGCGCGGGTTGAAGCCTATGAGGGCTCGCTGCGGCGGGCGTCGCGGCAGGCGCGTCCTGCTCCAGATTTCCAAAATGCGATCAATGAAGCCAAGCGCGGTTTCGAAGCCTGCGTTGTGCGTGACGCTTGCGGCTGGCAACCGCAGATGAAGACGCGCAACCCCGCGCGTCTGCGTCTTGCCGCCGCCCGCTATCTGTTCGCGCGTTTCCCGGTTGGCGAGCACCTGGAACAGATCTGGATGGACGCCGATGGGCTCGCGCACGACGAGATCGTTTTGCGCAAGCGCTGGTACATCACAGCAGCCGGTGGCGGTTCGCTCTACAAGGACGGCGCGGGCGCGTGGCTTTCCCGCAAGGAGGTGCATGCGTTCCTCAATCCGCCGCCGGGCCTCGGCTTCGAAGCAGCGTTCTGGCAGGCCATCGCCCGCTCCTATTCGGACGATCCCAGCGTTGCACTGCGGATTGCCCGCTCCAGGATCGCGAATGCGCCGCGCTCCGGAACGGGCTTCTGGCGCGAGGTTGTGCGCTTCTTCTGCGCGCATCCGGCCACGGTGGAGGAAATGGACGATCTGCGCGATTTCCTTGAGGACCGGCGCCGGCGCGATCCGGAGTTCAGCCTCAAGGGGCGCACGCTCGCTTCGCTGCGCCGTCAGATGCGCGAGTGGCACCGCGAACTCGAAGCCATCGAGCGCATCGAGGCCGCACGCCGCCGGGCGGAAGCGGCGCAGGCCCGTGCGCGCGGAGAGGTGCCGCCGCGCGATACGGCCGGCGGTGCCTGGCAGGGCGCCGGGATCGCGGACTGGTCGTGGAGCCCAGCGGCCAAGGATCGCTCCATGCGCGAGGAGTATCTCGTGATCCAGTTGCGCACGGCCGCCGATCTCATGGCCGAAACCACGGCGATGCACCACTGCGTTGCGAGCTACGCGGCGAAGTGCATTGCGGGCGACGCTTCGATCTGGTCTCTGCGCCGCCGCGCGGCGGGCAAAACCGAACGGCTTCTGACGATCGAACTCGACCGTCAGAAACGCGCGGTCCAGGTCCGCGGGTTCGCCAACCGTCCATACCGTCCCCAGGAGCGGAACCTCCTGGAGCGCTGGGCCAAGGCGCGCGGGATCGGCCTCATGTAACAACGCCCCGCGCCGCGAACCGGCGCGGGGCACCCAGGCGGTGGACACGCCGCCGTTCAACCCAGCAGAAAGCGCAACAGGAACGGGCGGCTAGGCCAGCGAAGCTTGAGCGCATGCAGGAGCCGGGCAACGGCAATCAGTAACAGCAGCGTGGCGAAATTGACGAGCAGGAACGCCGGCAGCTCTTTGCCCGGAAATAGCGGGCCGATCAGGAAATTGATCAGAGCGAAGTGAAGCAGGTAGAAGAACAGCGCGGCTTCACCCAGCCAGCGCAAGGGCGCCCAGAGGACGGACGCGGCGCTGCGGTGCGCCGCCAGCAGCACCGCCATGATGAAACCGGCTGCGCTGAGCAGGAATCCCGTCACCGCCGGGTAGAACATTTCGCTATAGCCCGCCCGGACGAAATGCTCCCCTGGAAACAGCATCCAGATTGCTCCGCCCAGCACGAGAAGCGCGAGTGCAGCGGCGCCCATCGGACCGGCGGGGCCTTCTGCGGCGGGGAAATACCGCGTGGCGATATGCGCGCCCGTAAAACTGATGGCGAGCCAGGGAAAGAGCGGAAACCAGCCGTCGATGAGCAGGTGTTGCAGTGTGCCTGAAGGATGGGCAGCGGTAAATGTCGGGGCGCCGGCCTGCGCGCTAAATAGATAATACTCAGTGGGATATTCTGTATAACCAAGCATCTCTTGGAGAACCGGTGAGACCAGGACGATGGCCGCAATCACAGCCAGTTGCATGCGGCCGCCAAGACGCGCGAACAGAAAGGTGAGTGGGCAGGCGATGGCGATGAGATAGAGCACGTCGAAGCCTTGGAACGGCGCGATATTCCACAGCAGGATGTCACTCAACGCCGCCACGGCCAGGAGCAATGCGCCGCGCCGCAGGAAGTAGCCGAGGCCGTGCCTGCCCTGGGCATATTGGAGGCCGATCATCAATCCGGCCAGCGCGACGAAGAGCGGCGCGGCCATCGAGCTGAAGACGCGGAACCACATCGGATGCGGTTCGGCGTAAACGGTTGCCGCCATGTTGGCGGGCAGCATGATGAAGATCGCCAGTCCTCTGGCGGCATCGATGGCGGGATTGCGTGTGCCGGCCATGGTTACTCCTTCCCGCGGCATAATCTTTCCTCACGCCGGTCCGCCTCAGTGACGGCTGGAACCTGCGAAGTAATCCGGCAGGGTTTTACGGGCGGCGTCAATATAACGGCGATCAACCGGCGTGTCATTATGAACCGCAGGCGGAGAGAAAGGGGCGGGTGCCCACCCAGGCGCACTCGCGGTGACTATACCTCCGCCATTCGCCAACCGCCTCCCAATGACCGCAACTGAACTGCTGCCTGCTGCTGTCTCGGGCAGCTCTTCCTAAAATCCGGTCGTGTAGGCCATGAAGCAAGCGCATGCTGGTTTGTCTCTCAAACCAAGGAGACAGCAATGGAAAACGATGATGCTGGCATTTTGAACACACGGAAAACCCGTTTACCCTGGAACAAGGGTAAGCTCATCGGCCCGAAGCCGCCTTTACGGCCCAGCCAGGTCTGGGCCATCCGGACGCGGCTTCAGATGCAAAGCCGTAAACGCGATTTGGCCCTATTCAACCTCGCGATCGACAGCAAGCTCCGCGGCTGCGACGTTGTTGCGATCCGTGTCGAGGATGTCGCGCCCGGCGGATACGCCCTTGACCGCGCCACCATACGCCAGAAAAAAACGGGGCGGCCAGTGAGGTTTGAACTTACAGATCAAACCCGGTCGGCTATCGACGATTATATGAGGGGGACGGGCAGGAAGCCGGGCCAGGTGTTATTCTGCGGCCGGAATCCCTCGCGCGGACTGACGACCAGGCAATATGCGAGACTGGTCAACGAGTGGGTGGCGAGCATTGGCCTCGATCCGCTACAATATGGGACGCATTCGCTGCGCCGGACGAAGGCGGTTCTGATCTACCGCCAGACCGGCAACTTGCGTGCGGTGCAGCTTTTGCTCGGACATTCGAAAATCGAAAGCACGGTGCGGTATCTCGGGATCGAGATTGACGATGCCATCGAAATCGCCGTGAAGGTCGATATCTGATGATGGCAGCGGCAGAGACCGGCGACTCTGCCGGATTCTGGACTGCTTCACCTTCTAATGCTGAAGTCCTGCGAGTGATTGACGGCATACATTTCAGGGTGCTGCCAATGTCCGCTCCTGTATACCAACTCCCGATTATCGAGCCGGTTCACTTTTCGATCGAGGATGGGCATCGCCTCAAATGCGTATCGATCATAAGCCTCACGCCATAGGCCTTCGGACAGCATGATCTCCTCGCACGCCCCTGAAATCCGGCTGCCGGACTGATTAAGCCCGCGCGTATCCTCTGCGAAGCGGATCGCTTGTGCGGTCTTGCCCTGCGCGGCCAGTGCCCGTACACCCCAGCGGCGGTCATACCAAAATTTGTGGGGTGCCAGATCCAATAGGTCGAGAAGGTCCCCATGCCGCCCGGCGGAAAATAATGCGCTCAGGCAGGCGGAAGTGCCCTTGAAGCCCCCTCCGCGCGGAAGGTCAGGGCTCCACGTCATTCGCACGCACTCTATAAAGTGATCCGCCCACCGCGATGCGCGCTCTGGCGTGACGCACAATACACCCCAATGATCGGGGAGTAACTCGATGTAGGGGATGCCGTCATCGTCGATGGCGCGCCATAGCCGTTCGAGCCATTTGTCTCTCAGGCCGTCGCTCGCCGGGGCTTGCGCAATGACCGGTACCAGCGTCTCGATTGCCCGGTTGACCGCGTGCAATGGCGCCGGACGAGCTGTCAACGAGCCAATGGCGCCTGACACCTTCTCAAGAAAGATCACCGCACCTTCGGCAGCAAGGACCACGTCTTTGCGCGCCGCTTTCTTGATCTCCGCCACAGCGTCCTTGATACGCTTGACCGGCAGGTCCGATCGCCATCCAAATGCACCCGTCCGAAATTGTGACCGGAACGTCCAAACATGCGCTTTGACCGCCGCCATTGGCTGCCTCCGGGATACTGCGATTGCGCTCGTCACCAGTCAGTGCAACGGACCGTTGGGTTGCCAATTGAGAAGGCTGTTCGCGTCTTGAGATGCCAAACGCTTTTTCGCCACTTCTCTGGCTTGCCGCTCGCCAACTTCCGCGACGAGAGCCTGCCAGGCTGGGGTATCTGCGATACTGGCGATCAAATCATCTGCCAGGGTTTCCAGCTCAGCATCCGTGAACGGCGTTTTGCGATCATTGCGTGGATCAAGCCAGGACGGCTCAGAACCTGCCTCCTTCTTTTTATGCATTTCTTGCTCCAGTTCCGGTCGGCTGCCGGCGGATGTGCCGGGGCACACTTGATTATCGCCGCGAGCCGGGAATGTCCCGGCCGCTGTTGAAATATGCCCGGCAGGCATCGCTGATTGAACAGCTTATTCTGCCAGGGCCTGACGTTCAATATTGCTGAGAGCCTTTGCTTGACTGGGGTGCGTCTTCAGCGCTGCTCGCGGAGACGGCAAATGCATGCAGCCAGCCAGGCGGCGGAACCCTTTGGCAGCTTTGCCGGCTGCCCGGCAGGTGCGGGCGGAGCCCCGCCGCAGCAGCCCGTCCCATCACGCCGCGGCGATCTTCTCCTCCCACTCCAGGTTTTCGCCGGTGATGCGGCCCTTCTCGTAGGCCGTGGCCAGGAGCTTCTTGCGTCCGGCGTGCAGGAACTTAAGCCGCATGCCCATGGCCGCGAGTTCGTCCTCGATCACATCCTGTTTGACGGGCACCAGATCCCGGCCGCCGCTGGCGCGAACGGCGGCATTCCGCTCGTCCTTGAGCCTGCCCAGTTTGACGCGGATGCCCTGGCCGAGGCCCTCCTGGAACGACGCCGTGGCGGTGCGGCGCTTGGGCGACGGGTGCGCCTCGTACAACTCGCTGCGCTTGAACGCGGCCGTTTCGGTGTCGAACGCCTCGTCGATCTTCTCCCACAGATAGCGCGCGCCGGGCACATCGGCGGGCAAGCCGAAAAAGATATGCCGGATATGCCCCTGCGGCGTCATTTCGTACCAGTTCCGGCAATCGCAGAACATGGCGATGGTGCCCGCGCATTCGTCGAGGGGCGAGCGGCGGCGGCGGCTGGTCTCGATGCCTTCTTCGAGCCGGTGCAAGACGAAATACAGGTCGTGCATGCGCGGCTGCTGGAACAATTACTGCAAACGGTGAGGCAAACCTTCAGAGCGCGATGATGCCGGCTTGAACCGGCTGCTCGCGCTGCGGGGATGAGGAGGTCTCATGCGCCGCTTCAGCATCAAAGCCGTGCTCGCCGCGGCATGGCTGCTCGCCGCCGCACTGCCTGCCAGCGCCGGGGCGGAGCCTGTGCTCAGCCTGGAAACGGGCGGGCACATGGCTCTCATCCGGGCGGTGGTGTTCACGCCGGACGGCAAGCAGCTCATATCGGCGGGCGACGATAAAACCATCCGCGTCTGGGACGTAGCCAGCGGGCAAACCGTGCGCATCCTGCGCGGCGAAATCGGCGAGGGCGGTGCGGGCAAAATCGCGGCCCTGGCCATCTCGCCCGATGGCAAGTGGCTGGCGGCGGGCGGCCAGATGCGGGACAGCATCGACGGCGGTCATCCCATCCGGCTTTATGATTTTGCCACCGGCGAGATCGTGGCGCTGCTGCGGGGGCATAACGGCATGGTGCTGTCGCTGGCGTTCTCGCCGGATGGCGGCCTGCTGGCATCCGGCTCGACGGACAATACGGCCATCATCTGGGACGTGCAGACGCGGACCTGGCTGCACCAGCTCAAAGGCCACAGCGCCGACGTCAACCGCGTCGCGTTCACTCTCGACGGCGGCGGCCTCGTCACGGGGAGCGACGACCGCCGGGCGCTCATCTGGCGCGTGAGCGACGGCAAGCGCCTGGCCGGTACCGCGCCGTTTCGCGGCAAGATATTCGGACTGGCCGTTTCTCCCGTGACCGGCGACATCGCAGTGTCCACCCAGGAGGGCGAGATCGCTGTCCTGGACGACCGCACCGCTCGCGTTACCCGCACCATACCAGTGAAGGGCGCGGAACTGCTGAACCTCGCCTTCAGCCCGGACGGGCGCTGGCTGCTGACCGGCGCGGGTGCGGCTCCCTATCAGTGCCTGATTTTCGAACTCGAAGGCCCCGATCAGCCGCTGCTCATCTATCGCGGCCACCAGCATTTGGTGACGGCGGTGGCCTTCAGCCCGGACGGACGCCTCGCCGTGACCGCCGGCGGCCGGAATAACGAGATCCATCTGTGGGACGCCCGGTCTGGCGCGCTGGTGAAGGCGCTGGAGGGGCGCGGGGCCAGTGTGCTGGCGGTGGGGTTTTCCAGCGACAGCCGTCAGGTGGCGTTCGGTCAGGCGAGTATCTTGCGGTCCATCCATGATCGCGGCCCGCTGGAATTCGTGCTGCCGCTCCCCGGCCCGGATACGCATATCGGCCTGCTGGCGCGCGACTCCATGCACGCCCGGAATTTCATCCGCGCCGCGGCCGCCGCCGGCGAGCTTAGTCTTGCCCACCGGAGGGGTGGCGAATTCGGCTACGACGCTGAACTCGACATCAGCCGCAATGGCAAGCGCATCGCCACCATCCAGCGCGATGAGGCGTCCGGCTTCACGCACAACGCCTATACATTCACCCCTGACGGCAAAGCCATTATCGCGGGCGCCGGCAACGGCGTGCTGACCGCCCACGGGCTGGACGGCGCCGAGTTGAAGCCGAACTTCGTTGGACATTTCGGCGATGTCTGGGCCGTGGCCGTTTCGCCCGATGGCCGCCTCCTCGCCAGCGGCGCCGACGACCAGACGCTGCGGCTGTGGAACGCCGTGACGCATGAGCTGATCGTCACCCTGTTCTACAGCAAGGACGGCGAATGGGTGATGTGGACGCCGCAATGCTATTACATGTCCTCGCCGGGCGGTGACGGGCTCGTGGGCTGGCAGATCAATCGCGGGACGGACAAAACCGCCGATTTCATCGCCGCTCACCAGCTCAAGTCGCATTTTTTCCGGCCCGATATCGTCGAAGACGCTCTCCGGCGCGCGGATGCCAAGGCGGCGGTGGAGGCGGCGGGGACAACAGGTCTGGCGGTTGCCGATCTCAGCTCCCGCCTGCCGCCCGAGCTGCGCGCCCTCTCCCCGCAGGCGAGAGCCGCATACACATCGGGACGCGCCATCGTGACAGTCGCCGTGGCCGCCGATGACCGCGACCCGGTGCAGAGCTACACCATCACGGTTGGCGGCCGCCGTGTGCCCGTCACGCCCGCCGAACCTGACCCAGCGGTGCCGCAACCGGCGGGCGGCAGACTGGCGGCATTCGACGTGCCGCTCGCCGCCGGCGCCGATGATGTGCGCATCACCGCGCGCAACACGACCGGCGAAAGCCTGCCGCTTGAATACGCCTTGGAGCAGAGCGGCGAGGGCGCCCTCGACAGCCGCGGCACGCTCTACATTCTGGCCATCGGCATCGACGACTATTCGGCTTCCAAGGCGGACGTGCCCAGTTTGAATTACGCCGGCGCTGACGCCAGGAGCTTCGAGGCCGAGATCCGCCAGCGGCTTGGCAGTCAGCATGCGAAGGTCGAAAGCCGCCTGCTGGTCAGCGGCGCCGGGGGCGATCGCGAGCCGGTGCGCGCCAATATCGCCGCCGCACTCTCGCTGTTACGCCAGGCCGGCCCCAATGACACGGTGGCGGTGTTTCTCGCCGGGCATGGCGACAACGAGGGCAGCGACTACTTCTTCATCGCCGCCGACGCAGCGCGTGAAGGTAGCAAATGGCGCCCAGACAGCGTGGTGTCCTGGACCGTATTGCTGAACAGCCTCGCCGAAACGGCGGGGCGGCGCCTTCTGTTCGTGGACACCTGCCGCTCGGCCAACGCTTTCAATTTCCGGCTGATCAAGGATGCCGCCGACGCCGATGTCATCGCCTTCTCCGCCACCAACCAGCAGCAGGACGCCCTCGAACTGCCCAAGCTCGGCCACGGCGTATTCACCTACACCTTGCTGGAAGGACTGGGCGGCGCGGCGGACAGCAACCGCGACAAGGTCGTCCGCGTCTTCGAACTGGCGAACTTCCTGGCCGAGCGCGTCGTCGAGCTGACCCGCGGCGCACAGACACCGGATTTCTACCGGCGCATTGGATCGATGAATTTCGTGCTCGTGCGGTTCTGAGGCAGGTCAGGCGGCGAGCTTCTTCACCTTAGCGAACGGGCTGAGGCCAAGCCATATGAGGGATGAAGAAGATCGCGGGGGCATGCGGGATTGAATCGTAAGCATAGGTTTTGCTTATGCGATCGCCTGACCTGCAAACCTGGGACGCCCAAGGCGGTAGCGGGCGGGAAGAGCCTTCACAGCCTGCCGTCATTCCGGCGAGTATGGCGCCGCTTGGCTGACATCACTTTCAATTGCCCAAGGATGACATGGCCGCGGTTGGCTTTGCGCCGAGCGGCAGCGTGATCGCGGAAGATGTCTGCGAGCTCTAGCGGTGGCCGGGGCACGGCGGCGGACTAGGCGGCCGCGTTTCACTTCTTCTTTGGCCGCTGCGGCTTGCCGCTGAGCGGGCTGGCGATAGCTGCGATCTCCGAGCGTTCAATAAGAAGTGACAGCAAGATAGCACTGGTCAGCCGGATCAAGCTTCGGCGGACACGGCCGCAACTATCGCCGGCGCTGCGCTTCCCGCCGGTGCAATAGCAGTACTGGTTTATGGATTGATTGCTGCGCCTTAACATGAACAACGGAGAGCCAGGATGTTGAAACTTCGCAGAGCGGCGGAACGCGGCCGCAGCAATTTCGGCTGGCTCGACAGCCGCCACTGCTTTTCCTTCGGCGAGTATTACGACCCGGCGCATATGGGCTTCGGCCCGCTGCGCGTGATCAACGACGACCGCGTCGCCCCTGGCGGCGGCTTCCCAACGCATGCCCACGCAGACATGGAAATCATCTCCTATGTCCTGGATGGCGCACTGGAACATCGCGACAGCCTGGGCACGGGTTCGGTGATCCGCCCCGGCGACGTGCAGCGGATGTCGGCCGGCACCGGCATCCGTCACAGCGAATTCAATGCTTCCAAATCCGAGCCGGTGCACTTTCTGCAAATCTGGATCATTCCCGAGCGCAAGGGCTTGAAGCCGGCCTACGAGCAGAAGACGTTCGCCGGCGGGGAGACGGCGGGGACGCTGCGGCTCACTGGCTCCCGCGATGGCCGCGACGGCTCGGTGACCATTCATCAGGATGCCGATTTCTACGCCGGGCTGCTGCGCCCCGGTGAAGCCGCCGCGCACGAATTGAAACACGGCCGCATCGCCTGGGTGCAGGTGGCGCGCGGCGAGGCGGTGCTCAATGGCCAGCCGCTTCAGACCGGCGACAGCGCGGCGGTTCTGGAACCGGGTGTACTGGAGCTGACCGGCGGTCCCGCAGAGGCGGAAATCCTGCTGTTCGACATGGCCGCTTGATGCGGTAAGCCTGAGCCTCTCACGGCAGCGGACTCCGCCGCTCCAAAAATTTTGTTTGATCGGCGTGCCCGCTTTCTGTTCACTTTACGGACTACCTTCGATCAAGCCTCACACGGTGAGGGGGGCCATAAGCGGCTGTTCTGCCAGCCGCGCGGCGATGGCCGCCTTCAGCAACTGGCGCGCACCGCTCTCGGAGAACTACGGTCAGCGTATCCGTAAATTCGCCCGCCTGGCGCAAGGTGACGACCGTATCGTCTTTCATGGCGTATCATTCCTTTCAGGATATGTGGCTGGCTTGTCACCGCCACGATACGCCGCCTTTCTTTCCCGGGCCGTCACCAACATTCCGGCACAGCTCTCGTCACTTTCTCATCTTGACGCGCTCTTCATCCAACTGATCGCGCTATAGAAAAGCGGCATTTTCATCCAGGGAGGTTGCAGCATGTACAGGTCTTCACACTGGAGAGCGTACATGAAGGCGGCAATAGGATTCCTGTTGTTTGCCTTGTTGGTCTGCCCAATGGCGGCGGCCACTTCGCCGGGAAATGGTCCCACGCCCAAGGTGTTGCAGGTGGGCAGCGAACTGGATTATCCCCCCTTCGCCATCGTCAATCAGGCAGGCGAGGCCGACGGCTTCAGTGTGGATCTGTTCAAGGCCGTGGCTCAAGTCATGGGACTGGAAGTGCGCTTTCGGGTAGGTCCATGGGAAGAAGTGCGCACCGCGCTGGAGCGGGGAGAGATCGACGCCCTGCCGCTAGTCTCCTACTCCAGGGAGCGGGAGAAGGTGTTCGACTTCACCTCCGCCCATACCTCCGCCCATGCCGCCGTCTTTGTCCGCAAAGGTAGCCGGGTTCCCAAAACCGAGGAGGAGTTGGCGGCGCGGACCATCGTCGTCATGCGGGCCGATGCCACCCATGACTATCTGGTCAAGCGCGGCCTGACCGACAACCTGCTGCTGGTCAGTACGATTCCTGAGGCCCTTCGACTCCTGGCTTCCGGCCAGGGGGATGTCACGCTGCTGCCGCGTTTGACCGGCCTCCTGACGATCAAGGAGCTGGGACTGACGAGCATCGTCACCACGGACCTTCGCGTGTCCGTCTATGAACGGGGGTACGGGTTTGCGGTCCATAAAGGCAACAGCACGCTGCTGGCCCAGTTGAGCGAAGGCCTTGCCATCGTCAAGGCGACCGGAAAGTACGACGAAATCTACGACAAATGGTTCGGCCAGGTCGACCCTCGCGGGGTCGACCTGGCGACCTTTTACAAATACTTCGCGACAGCCGGCGGCGGCCTTCTGGTGGTGGTGACGGTGTTCCTGCTCTGGTCCTGGTCCATGAAGCGGGAGGTGTATCTGCATGTTCGCCTCCTCCAAATCGTGGTCACCTAACCGGCAACCGATTCCGTGGCGCCTTTGCGCCGGGGGAGAAGCCGTCCACAGCATCATAACCGGAAAGTCTCAATTCCAGCATATTCAGGCAGCTAAACCTTTGAGACCGGACGATCAACGCCGCGTGCGAAACGGCCCCGGTCAGCAAATCGCCATTCCGTAAGTGCGTCGCCGTTTCCGCCCTGGCCGCTGTTCTGCCCGCCACACGGGCATGCTGGCGCATATCGCGGCCGATACTTCGTGCCCCTCAGATCTCGCGGCCAACATCAAGCCTGTTATTGTTCTTTATCGCCGCCACAACCTCTAGTGTGAAGAGGACGTCCATAAGCAAGCCGTCCGTATCGAAAATGGTGTATAGGAACGGCGCGCGCCATATCAGCAGTTCGACCGCAACATAAAGCGTGGCGAGATACAGTGCCCCTGCCGCTGAGATGCGGGCTAAAACATAAGCGGTATAGGCGGCGGTCTGGCCTTCACGGACGCCGGGCATGGAGGCGCCTGTATGTTTTAAATATGCTGCCGCTTCTTTCGGGTTGATGCTGTTGGTCCGGCTGTAGAAAGCGATGAGGAAGATCAGCGGGGCCATGAGCGCGATATGTAGCGGCTGCCCCCGCTTCGCCACCCCGGTCAATATCTCATTCCATTCCGGGGGCAGGCTGCCGGCGGTCATCTGGATCGCCATGACTACTTGCCAGATCAATGCCGGTGCGAACAGCAGCGGGATGATGCCCGAGCCGTTGAGTTTGAGCGGCACGTACTGCACCCCGCCGGCAGGCGTCCCGGATTGCACCGGCAACAGCCGCCATGCCCGCTCGAAGAACACCATGACGGCGACCAGGAATAGCAATAGTACGGCTGGCGGCCATACGTCTTCCATTTGCAGGCGTCTGGTCATGATGTCCTGCATGGCCGCTTGAAACGCCGGCGGCACTCCAATCAGCGCTTGTGCCAGCAAGAGCACCAGCACACCGTTACCGATGCCCCGCGCGGTGATCTGCTCGCTGAGCCACACGAGAAACATGGTTCCGGCCGTCAGCGTCACCACGGCTGAGACATGGAAGAACCAGCCGGGACCGGACAACTGAATGCCCCCGCTGAGCAAGCCCATGTGCTTAATGGCGGCGGCAAACGCATTGGCCCGCTCAATGCCGGCGGCAAGCGCATTGGCCTGCACCGCGGCAACCAGCACGGTCAGGATGCGAATAATCCCGTTGATCCGCAGGCGGCCCCGCCGCGTCTCAGTCAGCGCAGCCACACGCGGCCAGCCCCAGATCACCAGTTGCATGAGGATGGATGCATAGACGTATGGCATGATGCCAAGGACGAAGACCGGAATATGTGCGTAACTGCCGCTGAACGTGGTGCCATCATGCCCCAGCGGCGGTGCATAGACGGCAGGGGTCACGCCGGGCAAGGGAATGTGCTCACCCAGCCGGTAAATTACCAGGCACAGGAGAACAAAGGCGAGGCGCACCGCCAGACCCCGCCACGCCGGGTTTGCGGATGAGGCGGCTGCCGGCGGCGCGTCCGGAGCAGTGGACTGAAGCGGCATGGAGTACCCTCAATGCGGAATCCTAAGAAAATGCACCGCTCTAACTGCTGGTATGGCTACCAATCACTGAGCCGTGATTGGCTGCAATTTATAATGCAGATATTCTAGTGTGTCTGGAGTGCTGGCTGGCGTGCCGGCGAGGCAAGGCCATCCGCTCCCAACGCAAATATAAAGCCTGGGAAGGAAACAGCCTGATGGAAAGTGCTTCCGCGCTTCTCCGTGCCGCGTCTCTGGCATGGATGCTTGCGCTGGCGCCAGGGGCGCTGGCAGACGAAACATGCAATTCGCCGTTCATTACATCGCTGATAAGAGGGCAGGAGGAGTTTCTCCATGTCTGGACCCTGGGCGAGAAGGGTGTCGGTGATGAATCCGACAAGCTCGTCACGGTGGACGTGCGGCCCGGCTCGCTGACGTTCGGCAAGGTGATCCATACATTGTCCGTGGGCGGACGCGGCGAGGCGCACCACCTCGGCTTCAGCGACGACCGCAAGTTCATCTGGGCCGGCCGCCTGGACGACAACAAGATCTTCATCTTCGACGTGGGCACCGATCCCACCAAGCCCACGCTGAAGCGGACCATCGATAACCTCGTGGAAAAGAGCGGCTTCGTTGGCCCGCATACCTTCTACGCCATGCCTGGCCGCATTCTGGTGCAGGCGCTATCCAATTCCAAGGACCACAGCGGCGTCACGGGCATCGCCGTATACAACAACGCCGGCGATTATCTCGAAAGCTATCCAATGCCGGTGGTGAACGGAGGCGATGGCTACGGCTATGACATCGCCATCAATCCTGGCGAAAACCTCATGCTGACCTCCGCCTTCACCGGCTGGAACAATTACATGATGGACATGGGCAAGCTGATCAGCGACCCGGAAGCGATGAAGCGCTTCGGCAATACCATGGTGATGTGGGATCTAAAGGCCATGAAGCCGGTGAGCGTCTTGCCGGTAACGGGCTCGCCGCTGGAAATCCGCTGGGCGCTGAGCAAGGGGGACAACTGGGCCGTGACCGCGTCGGCTCTGACGTCGAAGCTCTGGCTCGTCAAGCAGGACGCCTCGGGCGCGTGGCAGGCGAAGGCCGTGGCCGACATCGGCGACCCGTCCAAGATCCCGCTGCCGGTGGATATATCCATCGCGGCGGATGCCAAGTCGCTGTGGGTGGATACCTTCATGGACGGCAAGGCGCGCCTGTTCGACCTCACCGACCCCGAACACCCCAAGCAAGTATACGAGAAGGTGATCGGCGCGCAGGTCAACATGGTCTCGCAGAGCTGGGACGGCAAGCGCGTCTATTTCACCACGTCGCTGCTGGCCAACTGGGACAAGAAGGGCGACGCCAACGAGCAGTTCCTGAAGGGCTATAGCTGGGATGGCAAGGAGCTGAAAGAGGCGTTCGCTGTGGACTTCCACAAGGAGCAGCTCGGCCGGGCTCACCATATGAAGTTCACCGCCGCCACCAAGCACGCGGCCCTGCCGCAGCCGGAACAGGCGGAGCGCTGACATGAAACGCCATCCGCACGGGCTGACGTTCGCCGGCGCCGTCATCGCGGTATGGTTCACCGCGATGACGGCCGGCGGCGCCTGGGCGGATGGCGCGCCTGCGGCAGTCCAGCAGCCGCACTTGCCGCCGCCGGGGAGCTACAAACTCCTGCGCATCATGCAAATGCCGGATGCACCCATGCTGAACGCTTCCGGCCACATGGAACCGCTCAGCGGCAGCACGGGCGGCGCCATCACGCTACTGACGTTCTTCTATTCCACCTGCAACGACCCGGAAGGCTGTCCGGTGTCGTGGTCCGTGTTCCAGGAGGTGCGCGGCCAGGTGAACGGCGATCCGGCACTCAGCGGCAAAGTGCGGCTAGCGTTCGTCAGCCTCGATCCTGAGCGTGATGGCGCCGCCACCATGGCGTTGTTCCAGCGCTCGTTCACCGAGGCCGGCGAGAAGGTGCCCTGGCGCTTCCTCACCAGCCCCTCGGCCGCGGACCTCACGCCATTGCTGGAGGCCGCCGGGCAGGATATCAGCGTCGTACCCGATCCGGCGGGCGGGCGCGTGATCAACCATATGCTGAAGGTCTATTTGATCGGCCCGGACGGCTGGGTGCGCGAAATCTACACCACCGCGTTCCTCTCGCCGCGCACGGTGATGAACGACATCCGCACGCTGGCACTGGCGCACCCGGAGGCGAGCGCCGCGCCGCCGGGGAGGATGCTGCAATGGATGACGAACTGGTTCGGTGTGAAGTGAAGCGGGGGCAATCGAAAAGCTGGGCGCTTGGGGCGGCGGCAATGCTGATGGCATGGGCTGCGCCTGCGAGCGCCGGTGAGGTGCCGCTGGGCCTGCCGCCGCTGCCACCCGGCGCCGCCGCGCCGCCGGAGCGCATCGAACTGGGCCGCAAGCTGTTCTTCGATCGCGGCCTGTCGTTCAACAACACCCTGTCCTGCGCCATGTGCCACATTCCTGCTGAGGGCTTCACCTCCAACCAGACCGCGACGTCCGTGGGCCTGGAGGGCCAGACCGTGCGCCGCAATGCGCCCACGCTGCTCAACGTAGTCTACCGCCAGCGGCTGTTTCACGACGGGCGCGAAACTGGCCTCGCCACGCAGGCGTGGGGGCCGATCCTCAATCCGCTGGAGATGGGCAATCCGTCCGCCGGGTATGTGGTGGAGCACGTGCGCACGCAGCCGGCGTATGACGCCCCTTTCGCCGCCGCCTTCCCCGGACGCGGCGTCAGCATGGACACCGTTGGCGAGGCGCTGGCCGCCTACGAAGCCACGCTGCTCGATGGCAACACGCGCTTTGACCGCTGGTACTATGGCGGCGAATCCGGCGCGCTCACGCCTCAGGAGCAGCAGGGTTTCTCGCTGTTCAGCGGCAAGGCCGGGTGCAGCCAGTGCCACCTCATCGGCCCGCGCGATGCGCTGTTCAGCGATGGCAAGTGGCACAACACCGGCATCGGCTACGCCCGGACGATGGCGGCAGCCGGCCCGCAGTCCGTCGAACTGGTGCCGGGCCTGCGCACCTCTCTGCCCCGTGCGCAGATGGCCGCGATCTCCGCGCCGCAGGCCAATGACCTCGGCCGTTTCGAAGTGACGCTCAACCCCGCCGACCGCTGGGCGTACATGACACCCGCACTGCGGGCGATTTCGCGCACAGCGCCCTACATGCACGACGGCAGCCTGACGAGCCTACCCGGCGTGGTCGAGTTCTACGACAAGGGCGGCATCGGCAATCCTGAAAAAAGCGCACTCGTCCGGCCGTTGGGATTAAGCGAGGCGGAAAAGGCGGCTCTGGTGGTGTTTCTGCAAGCTCTGTAGCTTCGCGCCGCGGCCTCCGCACTGCGGCCGGTGCCCTTACGTTTGTGTCCGCAGTAGCATCGTGTGTACCGGCCAGCTGAGCGCTATATCAATGCGGCTACACCGAAGCACGCCTGCGCGGCAGCAAAATCGGGCGCACGGTATGACGCACCTGCGGCCCGACTCCGAAATAGGAGTGCTTGCTCGGTCTAATACCGTTCCCATAAATTTCAGACACACTCCATGATCCACGGATACCGGGTGAGCGACGCCAAACGCCCAGCGTCAGCGGTTATCCCCGAATCAATCACCGGATGGCACTCCATGAATCACACATCGGCCGCGGGTGGAATCCCCTTCACGAGTCAGAAGATTTTGGGAACGGTATAATGGCTCTTCAGGGTCGAAAGCTGTAATACTCGTAGTAAGCATAAATGGCCCGCAGTGCCTTCGAGAGCGGAAACAGCCTTCGGCATCGCCGCGGGCTACCATCGTATATTGCGTCAAAGCCGCATTCGCCCCGCCCGAAGGCCGTGCAAATACCCGCCCGGAATGCTTAAGCGCAAATGAATAGGCGCTTAGGCGTTAGCTGGTTGGCCTGATGGCGCGAATGATTTTGTCCGTGCGTTTGTCGGCGTTATGGTTCGATATAGACACGAACGCCCAAATTGTTGCGGGAATCCACCCAATCAAGGTGATTTACAAGATCAGGCATAGAATGCCTTGAAGCGGTTTTCCCATAAAGAAAAAGGCGAGCCAGGGTAAGATGAGAGCAAGTAGGTAGAGCATGCCGACGTCCCTGTCTCAATCAATGCATTGATGTACAACAAGTCTTTTGGGGAGCTCATCCCAGGTGAGATTTCCCTGTTGCCGAGCATACGCATAGCTCATGCCTGAACCAGATAGCAAGCGCTTGCGGCAGTATTTACACAAAAAAATAAACGCAAAATTCGCAATTCTCAATTCGAGCATAAGAGAACCGCTGCGCCTTTGAAAGCAAACTACCGCAGGATGCTAATGCGACTACGTTGCGCATCAAGACCATATCGACTAATTTATTGAAAAAACATAACTTGTATGCTTGAGGTCTCCTCAATGTATGCAAAAAATCGCATATATTATAATGTGTATAAAGTGCCATGGTGAGCATGCTGCGCCAGATAATTTCACCTATGGTCGAGGCAGGGTTCGAATATAATATATATTGAACGAGTTCGTGATCATCCTTTTGATCTGAGGAAGAAAATGATGCGAGTTTTCGGCGTGACGATCGTCACACTCCTATTAGCAGGAATGTTTTTTATCAATTCCACCAACGCGATGGCCCAGGCTGGCGTCTGTGGAGACGCCCCACCCCTGGCTAATGTGCAGCTCAAAGGGGAAATTGACTTTGGCGTGGGGCTGCTATCACGGTATGTAGGTGATATTAAATTTAAAGGTCAAGTGGAATTTCAGAAGAATGAAGTTTTATCTCGCTACCCGAACGCCGACAAAATTGTAATAAAGCTCACAATGATGTACCAGGTTTGCATGTTGATTATGTATGATAATAGAATAACGACGGAAAAGAGATTGAGTCTACTTCAGGAAGCCAGAGATGCTATATTCAGTCCGAGTTCTGAGCGAACCATAGAACCTAATTCCTTTATAATATTGATCAATGGTTTTCGCGTGGATCGGCATTCCGAGTTGGAAGGCATCTTGAATTTTACGATTGAGAATCGTAGCGGGGCTAATGTTGGTATCGGAATACTGGATGACAGCGCGACGGCTGGCGGGTGCTCAGGCAGGACAAACATAAATGGAGTCCCCTCCGTAGCTCCTGCAGGGACATACGCAGCCCAAACTGGAGTTATTTTCTGGGAGGCCCTGAAGAGGGCGCCTGATCCAGCTCAGAAACTCAAATGGCTTCCTGCCGGTGGACGCTTATCGGCAACAATTGGGTGGTATAATTGTAGCGCTGAAATGCCTACAGCGCCGGCTACTGTGCCGATAGTGCTAGCTATAGGCAGAGATGTATTGGAATTATCTCTAACATCAAATCTGCAATAAATGTTGGGAGCAGTGCTCCGTGGCAGCAAGCGCCCAGGGCATCAGCTCAATGATGCGGCGAACTGACCAGCGGTTGACGAGCTTCGTCAGCATCGCAGAACCATGCTCGCTGATTGAGGTGTTCAGCTCGCGCTCTCAATGAGTAACACCACGATTGCGCAGTTTTGGGCGCCCTGAGATTAGAGCTCGAAATGCCCAGAGTTTGCCATTTGAGATTACCGTCCCTTACGCACTCCACCTTTTGGCCAGCAAACCATTGTTGCTGCTGGGCGCCATCAGCTTGGAGGAGCGCATCATCTCGTTACCGTCAGCCGGACAGTGCACCGTTTTTTCCGGATGTTCCCGCTGCCGTAGGGGCAACACAAACGGCCCGTTGAGGTTCCGTCAATATGGCAAGGCATTGATAGCGTGACGCGCGTTCACTTGTCATCGAATACCCTTGCACGAAATAACAAGATTTGAGTGGTAACAAGCAAAAATGAAGCACTCGGCAGCGTTGCGGCTTCAGATTGACGGCTGGGTAATTTGCGGATCGCGACGCACAGCCGCCTGACGAAAGCTCTTGTCCGGTCGCGCTCAGCGCGTGAAAGACACCTTTTATTAATATATTAGGGGTGAGGAGAGTTATGGAAAAAGGTTTCGGCATTGCCGCTCTCATTATCGCCGTTATTGCAATTTTCATACCCATGCCGGTATGGCTATGCGTTTCTTGGGTAGCTCTATTGCTTGTCACTGTCGCCGCATTGGCGGGAGATCGTGTTTTTTCTATTTCCGTAATTGTGCTAACAATCGTTAATACAGTTGTATTCAGCCCAGTGACTCTCGCACTGCTTTTGGGCGCTAACGAATTTAGTTGGTTACTTGCATTTCATATCGTAGCTATAATTACGCCCATTGCAGCGGTCATCTTGAAAGCATCCGGCATCCTTGCAACGGATGGAGCGTTTTTTAAACACATATTGGCGAGCACGAACCACCTCCTGGCAACTACCCACGATAAAACCGATAATATTTTAAGCAGCGGCAGGTATACCGCCGCCGCCAGGAGTGCTGCCGATGCCGGCGAAGAAACATGGCAAGCAATTAAAGACCGCAATGACGCCAACTTATTCGAAGAATTTATGGAGCAATTTCCCCAGCATCCGCGCACCATGATGGCACGGCTGCGGCTCAACGGGTTGCGAAAAAAAACGGGCAGCGTTCCTGAAAAGCAAGCTTCACCGCCCCTCGCAGCAGTCTGGCAGGCGGAGCCGGAGCCTATTCCCGTTGAACCTGTTCAGCCCATGCCAGAGCCGGAGCCCACTCAAGAAAGCCCGTGTGAGGCAACTCCTGCCAGAAATCAGGAGGTCGTTATCGCCGCATCTCCCCAACGCGGCCCCCCTCCCGAATTCCCCCAAGAGCGGGATAGTTCGAATGAACTCATACGCATATTTACCGTCTTCGGCATCCTCGTTACCCTGGTCGCCAGTGTCTGGTGGTGGAACCAGGAAAGCCAACGCCAACAGGCAGCCAATGACGCAATCGAGCAGCAGAAGAAAGCGCGCGATCAGTCCAATCGGGCACGCGAGGCCGCTGAAGCCGAGACTAGGCGCCAGAGAGAAGCCGCAGCAGAGGTCCGTTGGTGGCAAGGGTCGGAAGCCAGAGTGGTCCCGGAGCGCTCCATCCCCGAACCTGAGCCGCAAAGGCAGGTTGAGGAGGTGTCCAATACCGTCGGCTTCACGATTATCAACAACACAAGCAGCACGGCGAACGTCGCATTCTTCGATCACGAGAGCCGCCAGCAAATTGATCCTCCCGCCGATAGATTCTATCTTCTGAACGGTGGCGGTACACAGACCTACCGGATCAACTGCGCGGTCGGTCAGTCCATCTGCTACGGAGCTGTGATGACCGGCGGAAATTTAATGCCCTTCTGGGGGAACGGCCGTAACGGTCAGCAGCCCTGCGCCGAGTGCTGCCTTTCGTGTCCTGCACCTAACGCCCTTGTGAAGACGTTGAACTACTCGGATTCCCGGAAACCATCCCCCACCATCACCTGGAAGATCACCGACAACACAACAAAGCCAATCTCGTTGGCGCTTTATTCCCAAACCCGATTCCAGTGGGGATGGCCAGAGTGGAACAGGAACTGGACTTTGAGGGGCGGTGAGAACACTTTCACCGTCAATTGCGTCGAAGGCGAAAAAATCTGCTTTGGTGCGTGGATCGTGAACAACATTGCTGGTCCCTACTGGGGTGTAGGACCCTATTCCAGATTTGGATGTGCAAACTGCTGTGGTGTTTGTGACGGGGGAACTTATACGGCGGGAATGAGTGATTGAGTGGGCACGGCTATGTGCGCTGACCTTCCTGCCGCGCACATCTTGAAGTAAGCTCGCTGTTCTGGAGCCTCCGAGAGCCAGCGCCTGCGCCGTCGAATTCGCCATTCACGGCCTGCTCGCCGGCGAAACGGCGCGCTTCACCCACACCCGCGTCGAACTCGGCCTCATGCTGACGCCGCCGCCGAAGCGAGCGACGACGACAACCGCCTTCTGACGGCCTCCGAAGTGGCGCAGTTGTGGGGAATGGCGGGCAGTGAACTGTAGACAGCCAGCCGGAAAGCGCAGCCGGTCTGCCCCTAGCAACAGAAGCTCCAGGTTTCAGCCCAAAATGGCGGCTTTCGGCCTGTACGAATTTCTCGAACACGCAGGGTTGGCCCAGCTCCGGTAAGATTATCACTTTGCGTGCGGGCCGTTTCCAGACGCAAAAGATTGGGGCAGTTCGTCGAGTTTTTGGCGCAACTGCGCAACGGTGGCGCGATCTGCGCCTGGGGATTGGTCGACAAGCCGTTGGATTGTGCACACTACACCGGGCTCGGTGCCATGGTTCCGGGCAGCCTCCAAGGTATGGTTCAATGCATCAGCGACATCCCGCGCCGTAAGGTCGTAGCCATAGCCTCCTTGACGGGCTTGACCGGCAGATCCGATCGCCATCCAAATGCACCGGCCCGAAATTGCGGCCGGAACGTCCAAACATGTGCCTTGACTGCCGCCATCGGCTGCCTCCGCTGCGATTGCGCTCGTCACCAGTCAGTCGTGCGGCGGTCCGCCGGTTGCCAATTGAGAAGGCTGTTTGGGTCTTGAGATGCCAATCGCTTTTTCGCCACTTCCCTGGCCTGCCGCTCACCAACTTCCGCGACCAGAGCCTGCCAGGCTGGCGTATCTGCGATACCGGCAATGAGATCATCAGCCAGGGTTTCCAGCTCAGCATCCGTGAACGGCGTTTTGCGGTCATTGCGTGGATCAAGCCAGGACGGCTCAGAATCTGCTTCTTTCTTTTTATGCATTTCATGCTCCAGTTCCGGCCGGCTGCCGGCGGCGCACTTGAATTTCGCAGCGAACCGGGCGGGAATGTCCCGGCCGCTGTTGAAATATGCCTACAGGCATCCCGGGATTAAATAGTTTATTCTGCCGGGGTCTGATGTTCAATATTGCTGGTGCGCCTAAACTTGACTGGGATGTATATTCAGCGCGGCTCGCAGAGCTGGCAGATGCAGGCAACCCGCCAGGTCCTGGAACCCTTGCCAGCTTCCGGGACAGACTTGCACCCCCTCTGCCATTCCGGCGTTTATGGTACATTTTCCGGTCAGCATTCGCGGGCCCCTCACGCCGCCGCGATCTTCTCATCCCACTCCAGGTTTTCGCCGGTGACGCGGCCCTTCTCGTAGGCCGTGGCCAGGAGCTTCTTGCGGCTGGCGTGCAATGACCTGAGCCGCATGCCCATGGCCGCCAGCTCGTCCTCGATGACGTCCTGCTTGACGGGCACCAAATCCCGGCCGCCGCTGGCGCGGACGGCGGCGTTGCGTTCGTCCTTGAGCCTGTGCAGCTTGATGCGGATGCCCTGGCCGAGGCCCTCCTGGAACGACGACGTGGCGGTGCGGCGCTGGGCGCGACGGGTGCGCCTCGTACAGCTCGCTGCGCTTGAACGCGGCCGTTTCGGTGTCGAACGCCTCGTCGATCTTCTCGTACAGATAGCGCGCCCCGGCCACATCGGCGGGCAGGCCGAAAAAGATATGCCGGATATGCCCCTGCGGCGTCATTTCGTACCAGCTGCGGCAATCGCAGAACATGGCGATGGTGCCCGCGCATTCGTCGAGGGGCGAGCGGCGGCGGCGGCTGGTCTCGATGCCTTCGCCCGCGCAAGCCTGCGTCTTCATGTCGATCTCGCTGAGCGTCAGGCCGTACTGGTCGAGCAGTTCGGCGACCTTGCTCGCGGCCAGAAGGGCTTCCGCCTCGGTGCAGCCCCGGTCAACGGTCTTGCCGCGCAGCGCCTGAATGCGGGAGAGAACCTTGTCCAGCTCCTCGCGGCTGCCCTTGTTCGTCTTGGCCGTCCCGGCCAGCCTGGCGCGGCGGCACAGGTCCTCGAAGTGCGCCATCGCATCCGCCGGGATTTCCCCCTGCGCGGCGCCGGCCCGGAGTGTCGCGGTGAGGGTGTCGAGGGTTTCGAACGATGTGCGAAGCCCCGCGCTCGTCCGCCGGTGGATGGTTTCGAGCTGGATCAGGAGAATGCGGTCGTAGGCGGCGGCCAGGCGGACGTTGCCGGCGTGATGGGCATGATGCCAGGCGTTGTGGATCTCGAACACCTCCCCGTTGGAGCGGATTAGGTGCAGATCGTCCGCGTCCGGCTCGGGAAGCTGGCCCGCTTCGGCCCATTCCGCCGCCAGGGCGTGCAGCGGGCCGTCTTCGGCGCTGTACGGAAATTCATCATCGTCATCATCATCAAGTCATCATCATCGAGGCCGAGGCCGGAAAGGAGCGCGTCCAGGCCGCTTAAGGGGGTCGCCGTGCCGGATGAAGTGTTCGTAGAGCGCCTCGGCGCAGCGCAGCGGCTTCTTCAGGCCCCGCCCTTCGTCCATGAAGCGGGCCGCCACGGCCAGCATGCCGTCGTCGAGCGGCGTCACCGGGCCAACGGTCACATGCACGCCCTGGTAAAGACAGGTGCGCCGCGCCCAGCGTCCGCCTGCCGCCATCGGCGAATCCGGGTCGAACAGCACCAGCTTTTCGCCGCTGGCCAGATCGGTGGCGGCGAGGAGGCCGCCGCCGCTGTCGCCCGTGATTTCGACGAGGCGGAAGTCCGCCCGGCGCAGCAGATTGGCCGCCTCCATCTCCGCCGCGCCGATCTTGCCGCCGCGTATGGCGCGATCAATGGCGTTATGCCCGCTCATGGACGGCGCGAACAGCAGCACGTCGATGGCATACCCCATCGCATCCATGGCGCGCAAAGGCACATCGGAGGTATCGCGCACCCCGCGCAGGAATTCGCCGGCCTTGGCCTGGATGTTGGCGGGCGGGATGCAGGTCAGCGCCTTCTCGCCGGCGGCGCGCAGGGCGGCGTGCATCTCGCGCAGCCGGCCTGGGAGGTGCGGATCCGTGCCGGCGGCGGCGGGCTTGCCTTGCTTGACCATGTTTCGCTCCCCTGGGATGAACGCCGTGATCTCACCAGCCGCGAGTATACGTCAATTCCCGGAGGGGGGTGCCGGCATTGGCGGCGGGCGTGGTCCTTCCTGTGGATTGTCATGCCTTCACGACCGGTGCGCCGGACATATCCCTGCATACCATCGGGAAGTGCACGGTGCCGCAAACGAGATCAGCCCCCTTCCGGCCATCATCCAGGACGGGCCTCGGTCCGTGCCCGGCCGCCGACGCAGAGAATGCCGCAGATCACGTCCGCTGTCCGGAGCATCGCGTCACCGCTTCAAGTGACGGGCTCGCCAGCGAAAAGCAATGCATGTGGCGCGGTATTCTTTCCGGTGCCCCGCAGATGCGAGACCGTCAAATCGGGTCGTTTCCAGAGTGCGCCGGGAGACCGGCAAGGAGTAGATGGTGCAAGTCCATCACGATGAAGGAGTAGCGAACCACATCGGCCCCGAGTCATGCGCAGGTACCCGCGAGGGTGTCGGCGAAGCGTTGACAGGGGAGCGCATAGGCCAGCCATTGAGCCGCGAAAGTGACCTCATCCCGGGTGCCGACGCCGTTCCGCGTGGCGGAAGGCAACACGGATGGGCGCGATAACGCGAGCGCCCAGCCGGCCCGGCGTGGTCGGAGACCCTGGCATGTGCGGACGCTCTTTGCACGGGAACCGGGAGATCTCATGGTCGGCCAGCGCCAGCATGCGTGCTGCACTGGTCCGCATCGGGAAGGCGAGGAGCCGTAGCCGATGATGCACGATCATGAGAAGTCTGACCCCGCCATAGTAGCTGTGAAGCCGACGAACAAAGCCGGGCAACCGGCTGCGGAGTCGGTGGAGCCAAGGGCGGGGACCAAGGGGAACGCGAGCCAGCAAAGCACGCACCGGACACAGGACCGGGAACGCGTGTCACAGGCGCTGGAGCGCGTACGGACAAGCCGCAAGGCAAAGGAAGAAGGAGAAGTTCACCGCGCTCCTCCACCACATCAGCGTCGACTGACCCTGCGGAGGCATTCTTCGCGCTCAAGCGCGATGCCGCCCCCGGAGTGGACGGGCTGACATGGCAGGACTACGAAGCAGACCTTGAGCGAAACCTCACTGATCTGCATGCACGGGTTCATCGGGGAGCGTACCGGGCACTGCCGTCACGCCGGACGTACATACCGAAGGCGGACGGGCGACAGCGCCCGCTGGCGGTCGCCGCCCTCGAGGACAAGATCGTCCAGGGGCGACCGTCGCGGTGCTGAACGCCATCTATCGAGGAGGATTTCCTCGGGTTCAGCTACGGGTTCCGACCCAAACGCGGACCAGCACGATGCGCTGGATGCGCTCGCGGTCGGGATCACCAGCAGGAAGGTGAACTATCATTCTGGACGCCGACATCCGGTCCTTCTTCGACTCGGTCAGCCAGGAATGGCTGATCCGTTTCGTGGAACACCGCATCGGCGACCAGCGCATCATCCGCCTGATCCAGAAATGGCTGAAGGCGGGTGTCCTGGAGGACGGGGTCGTCACGGTCAGTGAAAGGGGACGGGGCAGGGCTCGGTGATCTCACCGCTGCTCGCCAACGTCTACCTGCACTACGTGTTCGACCTCTGGGCCGAGCGCTGGCGACGGCGCGAGGCCACGGGCGACATGATCATCGTGCGCTATGCCGACGATATCGTGGTCGGTTTCGAGCACGAGACCGACGCCCGGCGCTTCTGGGACGCGATGCGCGAGCGGTTGGAGGAGTTCTCGCTGTCGCTTCATCCGGACAAGACCCGCCTGATCGAGTTTGGCCGCCATGCGGCGGACCAGACGCGCACGGCGCGGGCTCGGCAAACCGGAGACCTTCAACTTCCTGGGCTTCACCTTCATCTGCGGCACGCTCGCCGCCGGGGCAAGTTCCTGCTCAAACGGAAAACCCGGCGGGATCGCATGCGGGCAAAGCTCAAGGAGATCAAGGAGGAGTTGCGACGGCGGATGCATCAGCCGATCCCCGAACAGGGACAATGGCTGGCGCAAGTCGTCAGCGGCTTCTTCGCCTACCATGCCGTGCCGACCAACTTCGCGGCACTCAGCGAGTTTCGGCATCACGTTACCTGGCTCTGGCTGCGAACGCTCCGGCGGCGCAGCCAGAAGGACGATACGCCCTGGACTAGGATGGAGAAACTGGCCGCCGACTTGCTCCCGAAACCGAAAATCCTTCATCCCTGGCCCGCCGTGCGCTTCGCCGTCAAACACCCGAGGTAGGAGCCGTATGCCTGAATTGGGCCCGTCCGGATCTGTGCGGGGGGCGAGGAGTAATTCTCGTCCCTACCGCGATCATGCGCGTTCACTTCGGCGCCCGCCGTGTATACGACCGCTTTGGGATCCCCAAGCGGGAGATTATTCTTTATTGATTTTCCGCCCGAGCAAGGCCGCGAAAATAACCCCGGCAATCCATCCGAAAACATTCTCAAGCGACTTGAGCGCATCGATCAGATTCGGCCAGATTGCAAGTTCGCGGGAGTCAAACTTCCACGCGGCCTTTTCATGGAGCTGGACGACCGGCAGCATGACATCCAATGAAAATTTCAAGGGACTGAACTGCGGACAGCTCTTATTTACCTCTGCATTTCCTATTGCCTTGGCTTGCCGGCAAACTTCGGCCTTCTCTGCTGTCAGATCGGCCGGGTGTACAAGCCCGTTCTGGTCCGCCACCCGATAAACAAGTGCACACAATAGCCAGAACGCAATTGCGGCGATCACCACCCGGTGCGCACGGTATCCCCATCCGGCGATCGCGTCGAAGGCAATAAGCTGCCACCAGTTGACCAGGCTGGTCCACCAGGGCCAGCCGTTACCTGCGCCTCCTTGTATGGGGCGCATGACGCGGCAGCGCTCCTTGTATATCGCCATGGCGCGAGCGTCGTCCGTGTGCCCGGTCTCGCGCAGCACGCGGATGAGTTGCTCGAAAGCCTGCGCCTTGTAATCGGTTACCAGATCGGCGGGCGGCTGGCGCATGAGCCAGCGCTTGCGCACACGCAGATCGAGGGAAGAACGCCCGCCAATGCGGTTATATGTAAATCCATCGAGATAGATATGGCACGTCAGCCGCCGGCCTTCGTATTGGACCTCCGGGACCGGCCAGGAGTGCTCATCGTCGATCAGAACGGCGGCGCTGACGTCGCGAAGGTCGAGAGAGCCCTCAATGACGGTCTGCGTGTGATGCGGCGGCCGGTTGGAAGGCCCGAGCCAGAGATTGTTTTTGATCACCGCTCCCCGCAGCTTCAGGGCGTCCGCGCAGATGTTTTCGTGGCCGTCGTGCGAAGCGGTGACGGTTCCGTTCTCGGGCTGAATGTCGCGGCGCGGCCGGATGTTGCTGAAAGTGCCACCCGAGCAGCCGAGATAACCGCCGATATCCGCCGCCGCCAGACGCACCTCTCCCGTCGCGCGGAAACCATTGCCCATGCGCACATAGCCCGGGATTGTCACGCCTTCGAGGTCGATGGCCGTTCCGCCGGCGGCGGTGAATGTGCCCGTGTCGCAGTCTACGTTGCCGCCAATGCTGGCGCGGTGGAACACGGCGGCGCCCTGGACCTTGAAACCATTATGCAGAAACACGCTGCCGCCGATCTTCGCGCGGCTGCAATAGAGTGCAATCTCGCCGGTGGAATGAATCTCGGCTCCGTGACACTCCAGGCTGCCGTCAATGGTGGCGTCGATGAAATCGACCTGATTCATTGCCACCGTGTTTTTGAGAAAGACGCTACCTTTGATCCGGGCGCGCTCGCAGCAGAGGGATTTGCGCTCCCGCCCCGCGGATTGGGAGAAACCCTCACAACTGAGATGCGCGTCGGACACATCCAAATTGCCGCCGATCTCCGCGCTGCGCAGCACGATCTTGCCCTTTGAGATCAGCTTTTCATGCAGAAACACGCTGCCGTCGATTTTCGCACGGCTGCAGAACAGGGTTATACCGTAGGGATTGCCGAAGTGCGCGCCATGGCATTCCAGGCTGCCTTCGATATCGGCATCGGTGAGATTGACCTGATATTTTACGCGGGAGCGCTTGAGGAAGAAGCTGCCCCGGGTGCGCAGCCGCTCACAAGACAGCGATTTCCGTCCGGCATCTTCTTTGCTGGGTGTACAGCCGCTGTTGAAATAGGCATCGGAAGCGTCGATGTTGCTGCCAATCTCCGCATTACGGAAGACAACCTCGCCTTCGGCCGTAAACCCTTCGTGAAGGAAGACACCGCCGGCGACACTCGTACGGCTGCAATAGAGCGCGACGCCGCCGCCGTTCAGGAAGCTGCCGCCGTGGCATTCGAGACTGCCGCCGATTTTCGCGTCAACAAAATTGGTCTCGCCCAAGGCGGTAAAATCAAGTCCGCCTTCGGAAGCGTCGCCGTTGGTGAGCTTGCGAAGGTAGACGCTGCCTTCGATCCGGGCGCGCTTGGCGCAAAATGCCATCAGCGAGGAGGCCTTATCGAAGTGCCCTCCGTCGCATAGGAAATTGCCGCGCACCGTCGCACCCGTGAAGTCCACCCCGCCAACGGCGGAAAAGCCGTTGTTCAAGAAGACGTTGCCGTCGGTTACGAGGCCGCTGCAAGATAACGCAACCCCACCGGTGTTGCTGAATTTGCCGCTGGTGCATTCCAGGTTGCCGTGAATGGTGGCGCCGCGGAAGGAGACCTCGCCGGATATGGCGCAACCCTGGTGCAGGAAAACACTGCCCACGGTCTTCAACCGGCTGGCGTATAGTGCATATTTACTCGCCGCAGGTGCCTTGATGCATGCGCCATGACATTCGAGGCTGCCAGTGATATCGCCGTCGATCAGCGTGATTTCGCCATCAACTGTGCATCCATGAAGATACAGGCTGCCGGCAACCTTGACGCGCTGAGCGTCGATACCGGCAAGCAGGCTGCCGTCGAGCCGGATCGTACAAGTGCGAGCGTCGGTCAGGCTCAGCGGGCTGGAAAATCTACAATTTTTCAGAAACAGCGGGCGTTTGATCTCGCAGCCGAGGAAATCAAGCTCACCCTCTATGTATGCTCCGTCGAGATGAACGCCTTTTTCGTGAACAAAGGAGCGCTTATCGCCTTCGAGTACCAGATAGCGGATGAAACCGGCGCGGACGATTCTATCGTCTCTGCGGATGTCTGGAAAAACTTCGGCAAGTTCGCATGCACGCCACGCTCTCACCGCTGCTTGCAATTCGATCTCTGCTGGGGTTACCGGCTCTTTATGCTGAAACGTCCCGGCACCATCGTGCATGTCTACCCCATGATCAAATGTGATACCATATATTGCGCCACAAAATGTGATCGTTATTATGTCTGTGCATTGTAACTCTTATACGCTGACATTGGAACACGGCTTTTATACAACAAGCGAGATATAGTGACGCGCCGTGACGATTGATCTGGGGAAGTGCCGCTGCACTCCGCCTGATTGGCATGACCGGCATCGGGGAAGGACGCGCGGACGCCCCCTCCCTGACACCGGCGGCGGATGGCGCCCCCAGCCCGAATCCGCGGAACTGCCCCTTCTTGGCGGCAACACGGAGCATTTATCTCCGCATCCCCTCCGTTTCCCGGAATCCGCAGCATGGTTTGCTGTGACCAGCGAATTGCAGATTGATTTCGTGCGCACCGGCGGCGCCGAAGGTCCAGCCGCGATGGCCGATGGCCTGGTGTATACGCTGGTCGCGCTGTACAAAGGCGGCCGGCCCGTGGCGAGTTTCATCGTGGAAAGTAGACGCAATGCACTCATATCGCTTTCGGTTTACGATGCGGGCGAATGACCACCGACGCGGCGGCCGCCGGACCCGCGCGGCGCTGGCGGGCTTGTTCGCGGCACTACTGGCCTGCTGGCCGGCGGCTGGGCCTGCGCGGGCCGAGGCGGCATTCGCAAATCTGGTAGTCCGGGTGCCGGAGACGGTTATCGCCGGACAGCCCTTCATCGCGGCCTTCCGCCTGCAAAACCGAGGCGAAGCCAGGAATTACATCAGAGCCGTTTTCACCATTCCCCGCCAGGTGCTGCTGGCCGCCCCGCCGCCGGACGGGTGTTTCGCCGCCTTTGACCGGGACGGCCACCGGCTGGTTTTCGAAGGTCCGTTTGCGGCCGGCTGGAGCGGCGAGTGCCGCCTCGAACTGGCAGCGGCGCCGGATTTCACCAACGTTGCCACATTTTCCCTGGAGGCCACCGTACCGCCGGATCGCTATACCCGCGAAGAGGCACGGGCGGAAATCGCCGATCCTCTGGCGCCAGTGCTGTTCTCGGCCGCAGGCATCGGCGTGACGCGTACAGGCGCGGTTGTGCTCGTATACTTCGCCGTGGCGGCTGCGGCTGTGTCTGCCGGCTGGCGCCGCCGCCGTGCCGGCCGGAAGCGGCACTTTGCCTATGCCCAGGCCATGTCTCCCGTTGCCGCAATCGCCTGCGTTGGCTTCCTCCATATGTTCGCGGTTCTCGCCTGGGAGGACTGGCGGACGCTGGCGGATTTCAAGGAGACACGCTGTCAGGTGCTCGACAGCACGGTGAAACTGGAGGCCACCGGCAGCAGCCGCGACACGCTCTTCGGGGGACAGGGCCGTATCGACACCTATTCCCATATGCCGGTATTTTCCGTGCGCTATGAGTTTGACGGCCGGACGATGCAATCCCTCGGCTTTTCCACCGGCAGCCGCCTCAGCTACTCGCCGGGCGCTATCATGACGCTGATGGAAAATATGGAACGCCGCAGCGCGGCCGGCGGTGTGCCGTGCTGGGTGGACAGTCAGGCGCCGCAGACCGTCGTCTTGCTGCGCGGGTTCGGCGGCGCGTACATTTTCGCGGTCCTGCCGGTCCTGGTTCTGGCCTTGATGGGCTGGATGGGTCTGCTGAGGCGTCCGTGGCTGTGAATTCAGGACATCCGCCCGCTCCACAGAGCCCGCAAAATACAAACCGGCACCGATGCAACGACCAATGGCACCATGATTGCGCTGACCACGCTGGCGATGATGATCTGATCCTTGCCGTCAGAGCCACCGGAAAACAGGCTTGCAGGCAGCACCCTTGATACATCGCCGGTGAATGCAGTGTCGATCGGCCTGAATAAGACGAGAGCAATCGCGATGATCAGGGGGCTGTACCACCACCGCCGGAACACGCCCCAATTCAGGGCGATGAAAATAGCAATTTCAACAACGGCGATCATGAATACGGCTGGCCAGCCGGCCATGTGAGCCTCCCTCAATTATCAGGGCAATATTTTGGCGCCCGCCACTAGCAATAGCGCGGTTGCCCTATCCCGGACAAGTTCCGCGGCCTGCTTGGGCTCGGGGTTTCAACTACCTCCCGCGCCGGACCGCATGACCGCCAGGGACGCGAGAATGGTCCAAAGATAACTCGCAGCAAACAGTAGCCGGTTGGCCCATCCGGTATAGCCCGATACTCCCGCCGGCAGTTCCTTGAGGGGGCCGGACTGAGCGGACAAATCGACACCCGCTCCCTGTAGCGCCTGCATGAAAAGAGCCAACGCGCCCAGCATCAGTACAAAGCTGATCCACGGCAGATGTGCAGACCAGACAGGCGGCGCAGTGAAGCCCGTTTGGCGGGCCATGGCCAATGTCAGCAAGACCGCTGCGATGCAAAGGCTGGGGATGCCAATCATGGCGGCAGGACCGTGCAGCTTGTGATTGATGTCGAACAGCGCACCCATAACCTGGCCGATGCCGGCCAGAAACAGGAACACCAATCCGATTTTTCCAAGCGTCGAGTTCGCCAACGGCAGTAGCGCCAGGAAAAGTGCGAACGACCCCGCCGCCCAGCCGAGAAAGACAACTGTCAGCAACAACGGATTGTTGCCATTAGCGTACTCGCTGACCATGCGCC
This sequence comes from uncultured Alphaproteobacteria bacterium, assembly GCA_963827885.1. Taxonomy (GTDB): domain Bacteria; phylum Pseudomonadota; class Alphaproteobacteria; order Rhizobiales; family Rhodomicrobiaceae; genus CAWHDD01. The sequence goes on from CAWHDD010000005.1 coordinate 657,249, forward strand.
AAGATGGTGCCAATTCCGGGCTGACAACATGTAGCGCAACTAGGACCGCGAGCGAGATCGCTGTAGCCAAAATTGCAATGATGGCGAACCACTTCATGGCGATCTCCCTTTGCGGCTTGCCCAACGGAGTTCGATATATTAATATCTAGCCAATATATTAACCTACAGTCAATGTGTCAATGCCGATGGCGAGAGCCTACACATCCAAACGCCGCGAGCAGACAGCCCTCGACACGAAAAAGCGAGTGCTCGATGCGGCCAAGCCGCTGTTCGCACGGCACGGGATTGATCCGGTCACGATCGTCCAGATCAGCGATGAGGCCGGTGTCGCGGTCTCAACCGTCTACGCTCTGTTCAAATCCAAGGACGGCATCCTGCAAGTCATCATGCGCGAGGCGCTGTTCGGTGATCGCTTTCGTGCGGCACAGGCCGTCATCAGCGGTGTGACCGATGCCGTCCAGCGGATTGCCCTCACCGCCAATGTCGCCAGAGCCATCTATGACAGCGAGAGCCAGGAATTGGGCCTGATCCGAGGTGCATCAGCCTTTTCTCCAGCCCTTCGCAAAATCGAGGCGGAGTTCGAAGACATCCGCTACCAGATGCAGGAAGAACGTATTCGGGCACTGTTCGCTCAAGCAAAAGCCAGGCAAGGACTGACCCCCGGGCAAGCGCGCCGCATCCTATGGATGTATACCAGTCGAGAAGTTTACAGAATGCTCGTTCAAGACGGCGGCTGGAACTCCGCAGCAATATCAAGATTGGCTCTCCGTGACGCTCGTGGAGGCTCTTGTACAGCCAAGTTCGAACGCCGGCTAGTGCTCTGGCGCATACATTTGGTACACCTTGCGGCTAGGTCGAGACCAAATGTCTGCGCCTAAAGAGCACTAGTAACTCATTGAATTCTAGTGCAGCTTACGACGCAGACACTTGATTTGCGAGTTCGCCGTCAGGGTGAATAAAGTGTCTCTCGTCACTGCACTAGCCGCCCGCCAAGAAAGGAGAAACTGACTATGTCTTTTCAAGCCTACATCGACAACATCAAGACTAAGACCGGGAAGACTCCGGCCGAGTTCAAAGCGCTGGCCGGGGAGAAGGGCTTCCTGGCCGGCGGCAAGCTCAATCCAAACGTTAAAGTTGGCGAAATCGTTGCGTGGCTAAAGTCAGATTTCGGCCTGGGTCACGGGCACGCAATGGCAATCGTTGCGACGCTGAAGGGCAAGAAATCGTAGGTTCCTGCGTTTACCTTGTATGTCACTGGATGGCTATTCTCTCCGGTGCTGACGATTCCGCGATAAGCCCGCAATTGGATCCGAAAGCAAACATTGCCGCTGAGGAAGTTTTTGAGAACCGTTTCGTCGCCTTCCGGCCTCAAGCCGCTGCAGGAGTTACTAACGCCCTGCGATCCAAACCGGCCGTAGCGTGCCGATAACCAGACTGGCGGGCACGGCCCCAAAATACCGGCTATCGAACGAGGCGGTGTTGAAACTTGAGACGAGCCAGAGTTCCCCCTCGGAGACGGTGAAGGAGCCCGCAGGGTGCCGAGGTAAAGTCCGGCCCTCGCTGTCGGCAGCCAGCGCGACGCTGTTGGGGACGGCGCGGCCGTTCACCGCCAAGCCAGCCGGCGTGACCAACACGATGTCACCTCCGATCGCGGCCACCGGCTTCAGTAACGGCTCATAGCCGCCGGGGCAGCGCCCATAGGGTACGTAGCCCCGCGTGCGGGCAGCCCGGAACATGGCCGTGCCGGGGGGACAGATGCTGACAATGTCTCCGCGCCCGATGGCACCGGCGGGCGTTTCGATGCGCCATAGCCCCATGGGCAGCGAAGGGGTGTGATTGATACGCAGCCCGGCGGCATCGGCCAGTAGCCCGGCGGCCACCACTGCTGCTGCAAGCCCCCAGAGGGTGAAGGCGAAGCGGCGCCCATTCATAGCTTGAACGGCATTCTTGATGACGCCGCGCCCGTTCGGCTGGCGGCAATGCCCGGCGCCCCCGCCGGCACCGGCAGCTTCACCCGCGCGGAGAAAACCGGATCACGGAAATACAGCGATTGCGTGCCGTAGATGGGCGGATGGCCCGCCACGAAGATCAGCATGCTGCCCGGCTCGATGATCATGTCGCGATCGTCCTTGGCCGGAGATTTAAGCCGCATGATTTCATCGGGCGCGGCCAGCGGCAGGCCCACCTCGTGGAAGGTGCGCGACATGTTCTGCAGCACGGCGCTGAAGCGGTTACCTGTCGTGGTGATATCTTCTTTGACCACCGTCATGGTGCCGGCCATGCGGGACAGCCATTCGGCGGTCTCAATCTTATTGGGCGCATAGGCGGCGCGCACATGGCAGTTGGACATGATGCTTTCGTCATGGCCGTAGGCGCCCCCATGCTTCTCGCGCCAGGCGGCGGTGGAATTCCACAGCTCGGCCTTCATATCGTTGACCACAACGGAATGGGGCCAGGACAGCAGCGTCGGGATCACCAGTCCGACGCCTTTGCCGGAGCGTGTCGGGGCGATGGCCGCGACGTGCTCCGGGCCGTCATGCCGGAGGTAGCGCAACCGGCCTTCGCGATCGGTCCAGCCGCCAACGTAAACGCCGGCCCCCGGTCTACCGCGGCGCGGCAGCAGGCCGGTCGCCTCGATCTCGGCGCGGCTGGCCCAGTGGGCCGTGCCATGCACGCCCTCGTGCCGTCTGGCGCTGCGGCCCTGGAGCCCCACGGTGAACATCAGGGCAAGCGACGCCATCACGCCTACCGCGCCGAAACCGGCGGCGACCAGATCGAAGGTGGTGCGGGCCTGGTCATAAAACTGCGCCCGCCAGCCGATCCAGGCCCAGGGGGCGTAGACCTTGCCCGCCCAGGGCGCGCCCAGCGCGGGATGATAGGAGAGACGGTCAGCGGCAAACTGTGTCGCGGCGCTGTTGACGGCCAGGATGAAAAAGACGGCCGCAACAGCGATTAGCGCCAGGTGACGGCGGCGTGGAGTCTTATCGGCGGGGTTCACCGGCGGCCTCTCGTTCGTTGTTGCTGGCTGAAACAGCCGCCGGCGTCAGCGGTAACGGTTTGCCCTCGTGTCCAGAAACCGGCTGCTGCCGCCTGCGCGGGCGTGACCGCCATGACCAGCATCTCGTCCCCCCGCTTCAGCAGCAGCGCTTCCACTTCGCCATCTTCAAGGCGGAAGACGGAAGCCACAATGCCATCTGGTCGCGCCCCGCAAAACGCGACTAAAATTCAACACCGGCGCCCCGTCTGCGGACGGGGCGTTCCCGCGCAAAAAAAGACAAAACGAGAAAGTCCCGCCCCGCGCCATCCTCATGGCGGCGCCGTTTTCACCGCGCTGTTGTGTAATTCGACGCCGGGTAACGGCCACGTCCGATCTGCCTGGAACCATGACGCCAGCACGGCGCCGGTGATCAGGCAGCCCGGCCGGGTGCGCGATATGGAAGCTCACGCCGGGGTGAGTTCGTTCCTGCGCTGGATCAAGGAGAACGGCGGTGAGGCTCTGCGCGGGGCGGCGGCCAATGGCCTGGGGTGGCAGGACTTGCACCAAGCCCTGGCCGCCTTCGATCTGGAAATCCGGCCGCGCAGCGCCGGCCTGATCATCGCCCAGCGGGACGGGTCCGGCGAAAGGCTTTGGGCCGTCAAAGCCTCCGATGTGGATCGCAGCCTGTCCATCCACGCACTCACCCGGCGCTGGGGCGTCTATGACCCTCCAGACAGTGCGGCCCGGAGGACGGCTCCGGAACACCGCTATCAAAAGGAACCCTTGAGCGGCGGCAGCAAGGACCTCTACGCCGGCTATCTGCGCCAGCGTGCCGCCGCCGAAGCGGAACGGAGCGCGGCGCAGACCGCACTGCGTGCTCAGCATGAACACGGGCGAAGCGCGCTGCGGGCCTGGTACAAAGCATCCTATGCGGCGCTGAAAAGTAACCGCGGCCTCAGGGGAACCGCCAAGCGCGACGCCGGCAAACGGCTGCACAGCCAGCGGGCGGCCGATTTTGCCGCCCAGAGCCGGGAGGCCAAAGCGGCCTTCGCCAGCCTCTGGCACGATCATCCGCTGCCGGCCTGGCTCAACTATCTGCAGGAAAACGCAGACCGCGGTGACGAGCGCGCCCTGGAAGCCCTGCGCCAGCGTCAGACGCGGCAAGCCCAGTCGGCGGACGCCTTGCTGCGTGCCGGGAACCCGGAACAAGCCCGCCATGTGGTGTTCGACAAGCTCCGCCCGCACACGCGCAAGAGCGGCGCCGTCGTCTATCGCGTCAAGGACGGCGGTCTGGTGGTGGACGAGGCGCAAGCCATCCGTGTGGAGGAACTGACCGCCCACGCCGCATTTCTGGCGCTGTCGCTGGCGAGCGAACGCTTCGTGAACCAGGCGCTGATCGTCGAAGGCAGCGACGAGTTCAAGCGGCAGATCGCCGGACTGGCGGGCAGCAAGCGGCTCGATGTCCGCTTCGCCGATCCTGCCGTCGAGGCTGAGCGCCAGCGGCATGCCGCCAAGGCAGCGCCGTCCCCGCCATCGCCGGATGCACTGGAGAGCTTCATTGCCAGCCGCAATGCCTTGCGCAGCAAAATCCCGTCCATCTGCCCCCATCGCGCCTGGACGCCGGCCGATGCCGGTGAGGCAACGTTTGAAGGGCGCCGCCATTTCGGCGGCGCGGAAGCGCACGCCATGGCCGAGAAGGTGGCCCAGCGCCTTGCGGGGATTGGCGACGGGCGCCTTGATGAGCCGCACCGGATCGAGCCACGTGCGCAAAATGCCGGTAATGACCCCGGCATCGTCCGTGACCGCCGCCAGCAAGGCCGGCCGAATCTGCAGCGGCGCACCGGCCTGCTCGCGGTAGTAGGCCGACGGATGGTAGCGCAGGGCGGGGCACCCATCGCAGGGGACGGGTTGGCAAGACGTGGGTCAGATAGGCGCCGAGCGGCGCGGTGAGGATCGTGGTGGTGGCGATGGCGCCGGCTCCCGGCAAGTAAACGAAGCCTGCACACCCCATCGGACAGGTGCCCGACGGGTTCGGGCACGAGCATGTAGCCGAGCGTGGCGGTGACGGCGAGCGGTATGCCGAGAGCGGCCGAGGTGCCGATGCTGTGCTGGACCGAAATATAGGCGGTGAGAAGCGGTACCGTGAACAGCGTACCGCCGATGCCCAGCATGCTGCAGAACAGGCCGATGCCGAAGCCCTTGATGGAGAGCTCGACGATCCCGGGAAGCGCTCCGGCCGCTGCCCGGCCGCTGTCCGGCCGCGAACCATGGACCAGGCCCCATACAGCAGGAAGGCGATAAACAGGATGGTCAGCAGTTCGCCGTTCACCGCGGCTGAGAGCTGCGTTCCGGCGAAGGAGCCGGCCACGATGCCCGGAGCCAGCCTCTGAATGGCCGTCCAATTCACCGCGCGGCTGGCGAGGTGCTGCCGGACGCCGGAAATCGAGGTGAGCACGGTTGTGGCTAGCGACGTGGCCATGGCGATTTTGACCAGATCGGGCCCGGCAACGCCGAGCTGCGGCAGCACCAGGATCAGGCTGGGGACGATGATGATGCCGCCTCCGATGCCCAGCAGGCCGGAGAAGAAGCCGGTGATGCAGCCGATGGCGGCGAGCAGAAGCAGGTTCTCCATGTTCACCCCCTTGGCGGCACCGCGACGGGCTCCAGCTCAGAGCGGTAACGCCGCGCCAGCCCTGTATAGGTCGCGGCGTTGGCGCGGATCTTCTCGACTTCGGCGGCGGTCAAGGAGCGTACCGCTCTCGCGGGAACGCCGGTCAGCAGCACGCCCTCGGGGTAGCTGCGGCCGGCGGGCACCAGCGTGCCCGCGCCGATGATGGTGTTGGGCGCGATGACGGCGCCGTCGAGGATCACGGCGCCGATGCCGATCAGGCAATTGCCGCCGATGGTGCAGCCATGCAGCGCCGCGTGATGACCGATGGAGACGCCGGCGCCGATGCTGACGGGGTTGCCGGGCAAACCGTGGATGACGGCGAGGTCTTGAATGTTGGAGCCCGCGCCGATCTCGATGCGGGCGTTGTCGCCGCGGATGACGGCCCCGAACCAGACGCTGGACGCCGCGCCGAGATGCACATCGCCGATGATGGAGGCGCTGCCCTCGACATAGACATCGGCTTCGAGCTCGGGAACGCATTGCCCGAGGCGATAGATGCACATACGAGTCTACTGCTGTTGGCATGGTGGTGATTGCGCGCTGACATAGCTCGTAACGGCATGGCTTTTAACACGATTTAATGTTTGCTGAGTTGGACGCACCTCACTTATCGATGCATCATGAACTATCAACACATCTGCGCAAGTGCGATTTTTTGTAATTTGCCGCGCCAGCTTCAAATTGGATGATTGTATATATGATATCAGTTTGACGCCGGCAGGACAGGAAACCTGTCCGGGCGTTCTTGTCGCGGGCGCCGAACTTTGGTGATTTCATACATCAGATCACCCAGCCATGCGGACACGCGGGCGCCCGCCGAGACCGGCTCCCGCGCCGCGCGATCAGTTGCTGGCTCCCGGCTTGGCTGCTGGAGTATGGAAATCCAGCGGCTTGATGGTCAGCGCTGCAGGATGCCTGGGCGATCCCAGGGAGACCGGCGGCTCCGGGCTGGGCGGCGACACAGGGCCAGCAGAGGCAGAACCGCGATCCGGCGAGCGCGGGAGGAATTCGCCCCCTGTTTCCCGCCAGTTCCTCCTGCCAATAGAGCCGTTGAATGTCTAACGGCAGCAATGGCAGTGTCCCCGCCAGGCCATTGCGGGGCCGAAATTCGGCAACCGCACCGCAGCAGCCGCAGTCTGCGGCGTGAGCGGGATATACGCCCCACGGGCTGCGGCATGCTTTCGCCAGTGCCTGCGAGGATCTCAATATGGGGGAACTCACCATCGCGGCGCTCCTGGGGCATGAAGCGGCTCAGCATGGCTCAGTGACCCGCGGCTATATCCACAAGGTTGATGCCGCGCTGATCCAGGAGGCTGATCGCATAAGCGGCCACATCGATGCCAGTATGCGGGGGGTGAACGGCGGCGTGACTGAGCGCGATCAGGATGCCTTGGCGGCGTGAGCCCTGGGATTTAAGAAAGAAGGGTGAGGGCGGTGCAGCCGGCGATGAATGACTAAAGAATCGCTGAACATAAGGTTCCGGATCGCGGTTGCCCCGGCCGCCCCTGACGATAGGCAAAGCTCGCTGGTCCGCCGGTGACCGTGATCCCGGCGGACCGGACACAAACCCATCTCGACGCCGGATTGGGTGGACTGATCGGACAGAGCCTTCATGCCGGCTTGGCGCGGTTTGGACTGGAAAGGTTCCCGAGCCATAAGACCGCATCCGCTGAAAAACGGCTCGGGGTATATATAAATTCCGGTGTAACGCATGTAACAGGGGTAACAGGCAACGATTTCAATGGGTTATCTGTTACATCGGCGTTACACCCGCCAGGGGCGGTGTAACAGGAGCGCCGGATCGCCCCTCACACGGAATACAGCGTCAGCCGGCTTGAAAACATGGAAGGCCGCCTTCTTCAAGGCAAGTCCTCACCTCGTACTGCTTGTTCCACGGACAGTCGCGCTTATCGATGTGCCACCTCGGATCGGCGGCGGTGAATTGATTTTCGGCATGACCGGCATCACACCCATATCCGGCTTCAGGCGATGCCGGAGCGGGACCTGCACGATCTCCGGCGCACCATGGTGACGATGATAAACGAGCGCCTGGCCGTATGCCGTCGACGTTATCAGCCGGCCGGCGGCGAGGATTTCGTCTTCCCGGTCCGTGGTCTCGGGGCCGGCGGGTTGAGCATGAGCTCCGCCCTGTGAACGAGCAGGCCGGGCGTCTGTCCTTCTCCGCCTAGAAACTCGATCCCCGCCTCGAAAAACGCCGACGCCAGCGCCGCTTTGTTCGGCCGCGTCGTTTCCCTCGTCCCATTTTCATAATCCCGGATCGTGGTCGAGGCCACGCCGGTCTTTTCGGCCAGATCATTCATCGACCAGTTCAGAATGGCCCGGGCCGCCCGCGCCAATGACGGCGTCATATGTTCGTTGCGCATGCTTTGCCGCTCGCTCCCATTCCGCAATCTCACTGCCGATTAGGGTTGCGGCGATTCGGGTCAATTTGAATGTACATGCATTTTGCAAAATGGCGCTTGCATTAAGTCGCAAGAATTATCATAATGTATATGCATTAAGATAATTCTGTATGTGCAGATGTGGTTGGATCGCTGGCGCAAGGGACATCGTGGGCGGATGCTCGATATAATCCACTTGGACACCTCCAATTCAGAGCCGGTGCGGCCGGCCGCAAACCGGGCTCCAAAACGATCGAAACCCCATATCGTTGAAATCTTGAAATCCGGCATCGTGGCGAAAACCGCGACCAGCGCTGTCTTCAACGCCAGTCTTGCTGCGGAAATCGACGCGATCCGCTTCCTCGGCGATATCTATCCCGAATTCATGGTGCCGGTTCTCACCGATGGGATGGTCTCGGGACGGCGGTTCTATCTGATGCGCCGCGTCTCCGGCTGCAACCTGTCTGACATCATCTTCAACCAGGCGCTGCCGTATGAGTTCCGCAGAACCTGCTTCCTGGCAGCTTTCCGAACCGTGGGCACAAACATCGACAAGGAACGGGATTTTGCCACCACCGTTGGCGGCGGATTGACCAGCCTGCTCAGCCAGGAATGGAACCGGGTCAAAAAAGTCGAATACGTTGCGCCGCTGCTCTCGCAATTCATCATCGGCGGCGGCGTGAAGACCGGCAAGACTCTCGAAGACATTTATCTGGCCGCCATCGGCCGCGCCCAAAACACCTTCTTCATCAAAGCCAAAACCGCCCATTTCGATTTCCACTTCGGCAATTTGCTTCTGCAGGATCGAACAGACCGGTTTTTCTGTGTCGCGCCGGATGCCGCCACCCAAAATCTCGATCCGCTTCTTGGCCTCGCCCGCTTCATCACCTCGTTCTGGCAGGAGCTGGCCACCGGAATACCCGGCGCCATGCTGGTCAGGGACGGCGGCAGCGGACGCGTCAACTACCATCTGGCCGATGACGCGCATGCCGGGTTGTTGCGCCACATCCCGGAATTCCTGTCACCCGGCAGTTTGCTGGCGCAGTTTGACGAACGGGACCGGGCGCTGCTGCCGCTGTTTGTCCTCTACTGCTTCCTGAAGCGCATCCGGAGCTGTGCTGCCAAAAGACCGCTTCCTTCCGGCGGCAATATTTACGCCTCCCCCCAGGAAGTGCTGGCGGCGGGCTGTGCGGCCTTTTTCAGTGAAGGATTCTGACATCGGCCAACTGAGTTCGCAATCAACCCTGGAGACCAGTGCTGCCGGCCGGACTGCCGCCGCTGCGGGCGGCGGCGGGGCAGGAAAACCGTTAGCCTTGCCCGGCGCCCTCAGGGCGGGTAATCCTTGCGGTGTACGGGAATTCCGTATATCCGCGCTCCACAGAGAACGCCTTTGAAATGCGAGCGGGATGAACGGAACTCGACTGCAGTGAACCAAATGAGGAACGGTGGCGCATCATCGGCCTTGCCCAGGGCGGCGTTCTTTTTGTGGTGTTCACCGAGCGGAGCGACGGCATCATTCGCATTATTTCGGCCAGAAAGGCCACACGCCATGAGCAAGATCGTTACTACCGGCAAGCGTTTCCTCAAAGATGACTGCTGGCATGATGCTAACGGGCCGGTCCCAGGACACACCTGCCGATTGGGACCCTCCGATGACGGATGAGGAAGTCGCCCTGGCAGCGCTATCCGATCCAGATGCGCAACCGTCAACCGCGGAACAGCTGGAGCAAATGCGGCGCATCTCGTTTGCCAAGCATGTCCGGTGGAAACTCGGGTTGAGCCAAACGGAATTCGCAGCACGTTTTCATATTCCGGCGGGCACGCTGCGGGACTGGGAACAACATCGCACTGAGCCCGATGCCGCGGCGGCAGCCTATCTTCGCGTCATTGCGGAGAACCCGGATGCCGTGTGCCAGGCGCTGGCGAAGACGCCGGAAAATGCCGGCGCCTATTGAAGTGACGCGGCGAAAAATCTCCGGCAGAACCTGATCCGGCTGGGGGCGCGGCTGCTGCGGCGCAGCCCGATGAAGATCTGCGCGAAACAGGCCGTCAGGTTCTGGGATTATTCCGGCGCCCGCCCCGGCATCCCAGAAGCCGCGCGCATCCCCTCTGTTGCCTGAATTCATCCGCCAAGCCGTCCCAACATGAGGGCCCGGCGTATCGCCCCTGTTCCCCCAACAGAACCAGCCATCTGGAATTGTTCTGTATCTGGGCTTGTATTTGTATTATCCGGTCGCTTCGACGGGGGAGAGAGGGGTTCCATGACGGCAAAGATCATCAAGCTTAAGACGGCCGACGGCATACGCCATCGCGCGACCGGGGTCATATTCCCGCAGGTTTACAAAGTCTCCGGCTACTACTTCGACGAGAAAGACGGGAAAATTGTACCCTCAGAGCGGCCCGCGCCCATTTTCTATATGCTTTCAAAGGAAGATGTGTCGTGCGTCGCCAACCCTGCGATAGAAGCAGTGACGGCGCTCAGGCCGGGAATAGATGCCGGAAGTGTTGTTGTCCGCCGGCATCCCACCAGGGAGCGCGCCGTCGGCTATATAAACGCTGTCCTCGATATTCTGCCGCCGGATTTTGACCGTGTACTTTACGCAACCCCATCGGGTTTATTCTCGATCATAAAGTTAGCAAACGCAAGATTTGAGGGGTGTCCGGCCCATCTTTTAATCCTGATCGACGATATCATTGCGGAGGACAAGTTTCATATTGTTGCCCCTGATGGATCTGTCTCCACGGACGACTTCATTCTCTATCCCGATGAGCAGAAAGAATTGGATTGACGGGGGCGGGTGCCGCGGTCGCAGGATAAATCAATTCAGCATGCGGGTGGTCACGACGAGTCCGGGCCCGGCGCCCGCAGACAGAAGCCTTTTGCCTTGGCCTTCGCCAATTCCGCAAAGCGGCGCAGCCTTTGGCCGATGCCGGGCGGGGAAACCATCGAAAGCCGCTGTTCCCGTTTCCAAAAGACCGGTTTTGCCGGGGATACTTCTACGATCCTTCCATACGTGAATGCGATTTCCATTTCTCTGCCCCAGCCGTGCCAAGCGACAATGCTCTCAGGATTGCGAGACAGAGGCAGGGCGTTTCCCGCCCCCGCTTCGCCAGGGCGGGCCGCGCTCTAGCCGCCTGGGCGGCCGGAGCCACGCCTGGAGCCGTGTCTCCGCGGTTCCCGTGACGATCGCTTACGCCGGAATGCCCGCGATGCCGGCACTTTGCGCGGCGCTGGCGGAACCGCACATCCATCACAGCACAATTGCCGGGCGCGCCGGAAAAGGGGGGCGAGTTTCTATCCCGGCGCCGTCGCCAGGATACCGGCGAGAGGGAGCGCTGCCGCTGGTTGGGTGACCGGGAAGAAGCGCAAGAGAGAGGCTCTCGCCCGCCGGTCGCGGAGAACCCAACATGGAAGCGGCGTCTGTCATCCGGAAATTGCCCCTGAACAAGCTCGTCCTGTCGCCCGCCAATGTGCGCAAGACGCCGCCACCGGCGGCAGAGGATGCCGAGCTGAAAGCCAGCCTGAAGGCCCACGGGCTGAAGCAGAACCTGATCGTGCACACGTCGGCGGACAAAGGCGTCTATGCCGTCGTCGCGGGCGGCCAGGCGCCTGAAAGCGCTGCAGGACCTGGCCGGTGAGGGCGTCATCCCTGCCGATTACAAAGTGCCTTGCCTCGTCGAGGAGCCGGACGAGGCCATCGAAACCTCATTGCTGGAGAACACCGTCCGCTCAGCCATGTGCGCCGCGGATGAGTTCGTGGCGATGGCGGCGTTGATCGATTCCGGGCAATCTGTTGAAACCGTCGCCATCCGTTTCGGCGTGAGCGAGAAGCATGTGAAGCAGCGTCTCCGGCTCGGCAAGCTGGCGCCTGAGCTGCTGGACGAGTTCAGGAGGCAAGCGATCGCCATCGACGCGGTGATGGCCTTTACGCTCAGCGCCGATCATGCGGCACAGCTCGCCGTCTGGCGGCAGGTCAAGGGCCAGCCTTATAATATGGCGCAAGCCGTCCGGCGTCTGCTCACCCAGGCGGCAATCCCCGTTGACTCGCGTCTGGGCGCCTTCGTGGGCGTCGCCGCCTATGAGGCCGCCGGCGGCGCCGTGACGCGCGACCTGTTCAGCGCCGATGACGACGGCAGCTTCATGGATGACGCGGCGCTTGTCCAGCGCCTCGCCATCGAGAAGCTGGAAGCCAAGGCGGAACAGCTACGCCCGGCCTGGGCCTGGACCAAGGCGGTGCTCGATCCCGACTACGGGTTTGCCGCCCAATATGAACGCGTCCATCCAGCGCCGGCCGGTCTCCCGCCGGAAATCGCGGATGAGCTGGAGCGCATCGAGCAGCGCTTCGGTGAAATCGAAGAGCTCGCCGATGGCGGCTGGACAGACGAACTGGCCGCCGAGGCCGGACGGCTTGAGGAGCGCCAGGCTGAACTCGCCCAGATGGCTGAGGAGCTGCAAGTCTATGCCGATGAAGACCGCGCCATCGCCGGCTGCATCGTCACCATCGATCATGACGGCCATTTCCAGCTCCATAAGGGGCTGGTGGATCGCGCCACCGTGCGCCGCGACGCGCCCGGCGCAGGAAAATCCCGTGTTCAGCAGCGGGAACAGGCGGCCGGCGATGCTGCCGATGGTGACGAGCCGCCGGAGTCCGCCACAGATGCCGGAGCCCTCGCTCCCGAGGCTGAACGCGAGGACTGCGGTTTCAGCCAGGTCCTCGCCGATGACCTCACCGCCCACCGGCTGCAGATCACCAAAGCGCATCTGGCGGCGGATTTCGGCGTGGCGTTCGACCTGGCGCTCTACAGTCTCTGCCTCGATGTACTCGGTTCCGGTTAACCGTGCCGGCATGCCAGTCGATATCGTCGAGGCCAAGCTTGGCGATTTCACAGCCGCGCAAGCCGAGATCCAGCGCGCAACGCACGATGGCATCGGCACGGCGTGCCGATGGGCCGTCGTGACCGAGCGATCCCAGCAGGCGCTCGACCTCGGCGTCGCTCAATGCTTTCGGCAGCGAAGCCAGCTGCCAATTGGCCGGACGCGGCATCACGCCGAGCAGGCCATGCACCTGATCGCCACAGGTCGCCCGGAAGCGGAAATAGCCGCTCAAAGCCGATGCCAAGTTACCGGAGCTAGTGGGAGCGCGGTACCGTTCCTGGCAGGCTGCAACGAACCTGCGTACGTCTGCTGGCTTGATCGCCGGGAAAACGACAGGGCCTTCTCCAAATTGATCCAGCAACAGCAGGCGCACTGTACGCAGAGAATTGCGGCGCGTCGTTGCCGCGAGCCCGCGAACATCCTTCATATGGTCGTCGTAGCGGCGCAATTCCTCGTCCACCGGGCTGGTTCTGAGAAGGTGCTCAGCGACGACGGAGCTGGCGCGCAGCACGACGAGCAGATGCCCGAGCGCCGCACGCTCACGCCGATGGCTGTGCGTCCTTTGCACTGGCCTCGCACAGTCGCAGCCCGGCAAATGGCGGTCGAGAAATCGTCTGACCACGTCGTCGTCGATCTCATGGATGTCCAGCCGGCACTGGCTCGACCAACGCGCAAAGTGCGCAAGGCATGCCAAGTAACCGCAAACGGTGCTGGATGCATACCCATGCCCCGCCAAATGATGCGTGAAGGCATCAACGTAGGGTGCCAGGTGGCTCTCGGAAAGCAAGTCTGTCGAATTGCGGTGGGGGCATCTTGTCTGGTTCATTTTGGTCTCCTGATGTTGGAGACGTCACTGCTGGACACCGGCTAAACTATGTCGAGTTCAGCAACGGCCAATTTCACCGTAATCCACCGAACGCACCGCTCTCAGCCGCTGAGAATCTGCGCGCTGTGCATAGTTCGGTTCTGTGCATAGAGGCCGCAATGTATAGATATACATTGCGGCCTCTATCGGAGATTGCATACTCACGCTGATGCCATCAAAGCCCATCTTCCTCGCACCTGCAGCATTTTCATCTGCAATCGGAGGAGCAGCGGGCCACCGGAATCGTGCGAAGACCTGGCGGTCATGACCCATTCCGGACGTCGCGGGGATCCAATTCGCCGTCGAGTGCCACCGCCGCAAGGCAGAGGGAGCAGACAATCGGGCTATTTCTGGCCAGCCCGGGGAAATCGCAAACCCGCAGGACAGCAGTACCTCCGACAGCCGACATCATCACCCGGCGCGAGCCTCTTTTCCAGCGCGAGCCCGGCAAGCTTGCCAGCAGGTCCGCTCCTCCGCAGGCAGCCGGAGGAATGCTGCAGGTGCGAAGAAGGGGAAGAGGGGCCAATTGCCGACATGCGTGGCGATCAAGCCCCCTTGATGAAGATGGACGGGGCTATACAATTCCGGACGTCGAGCCGCGCGCGGCCGCCGCCCCGGAGGATGCCGGCGTATACGTCCGCTTGTTGGGGCATCGCGTCACCCCTTCAGATGGCGGGCTCCAGGCAAAAATGAACGCGTATGGTCCGGCACATATTTCGCAATTGCGAGACGGTCAAGGCGGGTCGGGAGCGGCTGTTCAATATTTTCGAACGAAGTACCGGAGAACCCCCGCAAGCAGAAATATGCCAATCGGGTTCCAAAGGAGCCGCCAACGCCAGCGACTTTGGGGTTAAAAACGACATTGCTGACCGGCTCCCTCATGCTAATCCGTCTAAACGCTTTTTTGCATATTCTCTTTATCCAACATCAAGGCCGCCGCCACTGTGAAGGGGTATTGCGCTGGTCAGCGGCACGGTTTCAGGCAAAATCGCGCCGCCTGGACATGCGTGTAGCGGCCTTGGTGGAGCGAAAAATGCCACAATTCCCGGATTTAGGGGCATTTTTCCTCCACCTGGAGAGCGCCGGACTGCTGGTGCGCATCCGTGAGGCTGTGCCGCTCGTTCACGACATGACGGAAGTGCACCGCCGGGTGCTGGCGCGGGGCGGTCCGGCGCTGCTGTTCGAGCGGCCGGTGATGGCCGATGGGCGCATATCGGCGATGCCGGTGGCCGTCAATCTGTTCGGCACACGCCAGCGCGTTGCGCTTGGCCTCGGCGCCGGGCCGGATGGCCTGGAGGCGCTCGGCACCAAGCTGGCACGGCTGCGCCAGCCCGATCCGCCGCGCAGTGTGCGCGAGGCACTGAAGCGCCTGCCGGAGCTTGGCGCGATCCTCGACTCGCGTCCGGTGCGCGTCCGCCGCGCCGCTGTCCAGGAGGTTATCCTCAAGGGAGAGCAGGCCGATCTCAGCCTCTTGCCAGTGCAAACCTGCTGGCCGGGCGAACCCGCGCCGCTGATTACCTGGCCGCTAGTCATAACGGCGCCGCCGGGCGACACGTTCGCGCTTCAGACCAATGTTGGCGTCTACCGCCTCCAGGTGCTCGGCCGGAACAGGCTTATCGTCCGCTGGCTCGCTCACCGGGGCGGGGCGGCGCATCATGCGCTGTGGAAGGCGCGGGGCGAACCCATGCCCATCGCCATTGCTATCGGCGCCAGTCCGGCCCTCATGTTGGCCGCCGCTATGCCGGCGCCCGAGACCGTCCCGGAATTTGCGCTCGCCGGCATTCTCGCACGGCGCCGCCTCGGGCTGGCGAAAGGCATCACCGTGCCGCTCCCCGTCCCCGCGCAAGCCGAGATCGTCATCGAGGGCTTCGTTTCGCCCCATGAAACCGCGCCGGAAGGCCCCTACGGCGATCACACCGGCTATTACAACGCCGTGGAACCGTTCCCCGTGGTCAGCGTCACGGCGATCACGCACCGCCGCGCCCCGGTCTACGTCTCCACCTATACGGGCCGCCCGCCCGACGAGCCTTCGGTCATCGGCGAGGCGTTCACCCGCATGTTCGTCCCGCTGGTGCGCCAGCAGTTCCCCGAAGTCGTTGACGTGCATCTGCCGCCGGAGGGCTGCTCCTACCGCATCGCCGCCGTCTCCATGCGCAAGCGCTATCCGGGGCACGCCCGCCGGCTGATGCTCGGCCTGTGGTCGATCCTGCCGCAGTTCACCTACACCAAGCTGATTATCGCCGTGGACGAGGACATCGATGTCCGCAGCTGGCGGGACGTCATGTGGGCCATTTCGACCCGCGCCGACGCCTCCCGCGATCTCATCGTGCTGCATGACACGCCGATCGACTATCTCGACTTCGCCTCGCCCAAGCCCGGTCTCGGCGGCAAGCTCGGCATCGACGCCACCAATAAGATCGGGGCGGAAACCAGCCGCGAATGGGGGAAGGTGCTGGCCATGGCGCCGGAGGTGGTCAGGCGCGTGGACGCGATGTGGCCAGCGCTCGGCCTGGGCGCATGAGGGCGGACGAGCCCATGCGGGTGGTCGTGGCAGTCACGGGAGCGTCGGGGGCGATACTCGCGCTCCACACGGTGCGCCTGCTGGCGGATGCCGGAGCGGCCGTGCATCTGGTGGTGACGGCCAGCGGGCGGCGCGTTGTTCTGCACGAGGCGGGCGCGGACGCTCTCGCGGTGCTCCACGCTTGCGCCGCCGTTGTCCACGACGATGCCAATATCGGCGCCGCCATCGCCAGCGGCTCCTTCCGCACCCATGGCATGATCGTCGTGCCCTGCTCGATCCGCACCCTGTCTGCCATCGCCAGCGGCATCACCGGCAGCCTTGCCGTGCGCGCGGCCGACGTTCACCTGAAGGAGCGGCGCCGGCTGGTGCTGATGGTGCGGGAGACGCCGCTGCATCTCGGCCATCTGCGTTCCATGGTGGCGGTGACGGAGATGGGGGGCATTGTCATGCCGCCCGTTCCGGCGTTTTATCACCAGCCGGCGCATCTCGCCGCTGCCGCCAGCCAGCTTGCGGCGCACGCGATTGATCTGCTCGGCCTGCCCATAGGTGCGCTCGCCGCGCCGTGGACCGGCGGGGAGCAATCTGGATGACCGGCGCTAACAGCACTCGTCGTTTCGGGCGTAATCGACGAAATCCATGAGCTGGCCCATGTCGGCGATGCTGACGGTCTCGCGCTCCACCGTGACGCCGCGCTGCCTGAGCCTCGTCAGTGCTCGGGAAAAGCTTTCCGGCGTCATGCCTAGACGCTTGGCCAGCAGGCTTTTCTCGAAGGGCAGCTCGATCTCGGCTGGCCCTTCCCGGAGAGGCGTGAGCTGAACGAAGAACTCGACGATGCGCTGGGCGGCGGAGCGGACCTTGATCTGCTCGATCTGCCGGACCAGCGATTTCACCTGATGCGAGGCGGAGGCGAGCATCGCCATCGCCAGCTCCGGCCGGTCACGGATGCGCGCGCGCAGAACGGCGCCCTCGATCCGCAGCAGCCGCGCCGGTGAAACCGTCTCCGCGCTCGCCGGATACAGCCCCCCGAGGAACATGGCCGCCTCGGCGAAGGATTCCCCCGTTTTGAACACGTTCAGCACGACCTCCAGCCCGTCCGGCGTGGTGCGGTAGATCTTCACCCACCCGCTCAGCGTCACGAAGAAGGCGCACGCCGGCTCGCCCTGGCGGAACAGCATCGTGCCTTTCTCATAGGCGCGCGGGCCGTGATTGCCGATGAGCGACTGCGCCGCCTCCACCGGCATGGCGCCGAAAAGCGCGGTGGATTTGACGATGTCCCAGTCGGTGTGGTCCATGATGTGCGGCCTTGCGTTTCCTTTGGTGCCAGCGAAAGAGCGAGATGCGGCGCCGGCGTCAACCGGCCTGCGGGCGCCGCGCGGTCATGCCGGCACTCAGCCTTCGCAGGTCTCCCGGCGTCAGACGCACCCTCGCGAGCGCCAGCACGACACCGTTTTCCACCGCCAGATGCCGCCGTTCGCCCTCGGTGAATTCCATCATCGCGGCGCACAGAGACGGATCGTCCGCCGGCGGCCGCAGCTCGCGCAGACCGCCGGCGATACGGTCCGCCGCCTGCAAGGCTTGCCGGTGCTCGCGGAGGAGTAGATCGAGCAAAGGATCAATCTCGTCGTCCGGCTCGCAGCGTATGCGCAGCACCGGAAACAGATCCTGCTCTTCGTCCAGGATGTGTACCGCCATGTCCTGGCGGAGGTACGCTTCCACCGCCGCCGCGATGCCGCGCCAGTCCGGGGTTCCTCCGGCGAGCTGCTTGAGGAGATTGAGCGCGATGCGCTGGCGGAAATGATCGGCGAAAATGTAGCTGAGCGGGTCGGCGAGCAGCTCCGGCGGCATGGTCTCAATGTAACCCCTGCTGGCGGACATGAGCGCGCTCGTCACTGCATCAGCGGCGAGGATGTTGCGCCCAGGTCAACGCCCTCGATGTTAGCGGAGGCGGCCAGCGCCCGGATGTATTGCGCCACGGCCCGGCGCCAGACGGCTTGGCCGAGATAGGCCGCGATCTGGCTGGCGGCGGCCTCGAACGGAAGCTGGCGGCCTTCGATGCGCCGTTCGAGCTTCAGGATGTGCACGCCGTAGCGGGTCTGGATGGGGACGGGGCAGAGCTGCCCGTCTTCCAGGGCCACGAGAAACGTCTCGAATTCCGGCGTCGTTGTTCCGCGTGTCAACTGGCCGAGATTGCCGCCGTTGGACGCCGACGAACACGCGGACAGGCGGCGGGCGGCTCCGGCGAACTGGCCGGGCTGCTGTTTGAGCGCGGCGAGCACGGCTTCCGCCTCACGCAGCGCGGCGCGGTAAGCGCTCTCGTTGTTCCTGTCTGCCGCGAACAGGATATGTGACGCCTCGAAAATGTCCGGCGAGCGGAAGCGGTGAGCGTTGTTCTGATAGTAGCGGTGGCAGCTCGCCTCGTCGGGCTCGGGCGTCTTCACCTCGTGCTCCAGCAGCACGCGGATCAGGGCGTCGTCATCCAGCTCGCGCCGGCCGTCCTCGCCGGTCAGCGGCTCCGGCTGAAGGCCGAGCTGCGCGGCACGGTTCAGCAGCAGCGCCCGGATGACCAGGGCGCGCGCGGCTTCGGCATAGGCTTCCTCCGGCGCGGCCGCCGGGTGGTGCTGCATTTCGGCGGCGATCTGAGCTTCTGAAATCGCAGCGCCGTTGACATGGATCGCGGGCATGGCAGCCTCCTCAAGCCGGTTTGCTGGTGCGCACGATCTGCTAGCCGCGCCGGCCCAGATACCACACCGGCGCGCTGAGCATGTGCACCAGCCGGGTGAACGGAAAGACCAGGAAGATCGTCAGTCCCAGAACCAGGTGCAGTTTGAAGATGATGTGCGCGTCGGCAACGTAGCTGGACACGGCGGGATCGAACGTGAAGACGCCCTGCGCCCAGAACATGAACTGCAGCATCTCCCCGCCATCGAGATGCTGGACCGAGACCGTGATGGTCAGCAGTCCGAGCGTGAGCTGCCCCAGCAGCAGGATCAGGACGCGATATCCCAGAAGCTCGACGTTTTGAGAATGCGCGCGTCGACGACAGCCGGCGGTACAGCAGCATGAGCAGCCCCGCGAGACAGGCCGCGCCGGCCAGCCCGCCAACCGTCATCGCCAGGATCTGCTTTGGCCGTGGGTGATGCCGAGGGCGTCGAAAACCGGCGATCGGCGTCAGCAGGCCCGACGAGATGCCCGGCGAAGATCAGCAGGATGCCCGACGTGGAACAGGATCGAGCCCCAGCATCGAGCTGCTCTGCGCCGCAGCAGCTGGCTCGATCCGGCCCGCCAGGTATAGGGCTCGCGGTCGTAGCGGATGATGGTGCCGACGACGAGCACTGACAGCGCGATATAGGGGTAGATGCCGAACAGGAGGGTGTTGAGTGAACTCGGCCATGTCACGCCTCCATCATTGCTCGGGTTGCGTCTGCGAGGGATCGCGGCGCATGCGCTCCAGCATGCCGGCGGCCTTCGGGCCGCAGCCGCTCTCCGCCCGGCGCCGAAGGTCACCGGCTCCTCCGTCCCAGATGCTTGTCGAGCGCCTCCAGATCGTTCGGGTCGTCCTCAGGCTCGGCCAGCAGCGCCTCCAGCGCCCTGCCGGTCCGCCGTGCCTTCAGCGATCGCTTCCAGCGCGCGGAACGACTTGGCGTAGATGCTGCCGCGCTTCTGCAGCCGTCTGGCGCAGCGCGGCGATGATGTGCAGCGGCCGGGCCGAGCAGTTCGCGCACTTCGGCCAGGGACAGCGTCGAGAGGTATTCGAGGAACAGCGGCAGAAAGTCCGGCAGCTCCTTGGCGCTCAATGTCGAGGCCGTGGCTCTCGTACATCTGGGCCGAGATCGACCATGGCCTGCCCGCGGTCGCGGCTTTCGCCATGGACGTGCTCGAACAGGTGCAGCGACAGCGTGCGGCCCGGTCGAACAGCAGCACGTAGCGCTCCTGGCAGGTCGTAGAGGTCGTGCGTGCCGAGATCGTCGAGCAAGCGCGGCGAGCCGCGCGCGCGTTCCAGCGGGCAGCAGCGCTGTCGCCGGCGAGCACCGCCTCGCATTTCGGGCACGGCCTGCTGCAAGTTCCGCCTCCGGATAGGAGAGAAGCGCGGAAACGATTTCAGCGTCTTGGCCATCATGCGGTCTCCATGAGTTTTGGGCGTTGGACCTTGCGCGCGCTTTGCACCGAACAGGTCGGCGTCCGATCACGCCGCCCGAGCAGCCATTGCCGAACGAGAAGCCGCACGAGCCGCGCACGTCGTAAACGTCCTCGCCCAGTTCGCGATGGCTCGTCGGGATGACGAAGCGGTCCTCGTAGTTGGCGATGGCCATGAGCTGGTACATGTCCTCGATCTGCTGGCCGGTCGAGCCCGACGCGCTCCGCGATCGGCTTCGTCGATGACGCCGTCGACGGTCTTGGCCCGCATGTAGGCGCGCATGGCGAGCATCCGCTCCAGGGCCAGCGCCACCGGCTCCTCCTTGCCCGCCGTCAGCAGGTTGGCGAGGTAGCGCACCGGGATGCGCAGCGAGCGCACGTCCGGCATGTTGCGCCGTCGAGGCCGATCTTGCCCGCTTCGGCGGCCGACTGGAGCGGCGACAGCGGCGGCACGTACCAGACCATGGGCAGCGTGCGGTATTCGGGATGCAGCGGGAAGGCGACCTTCCACTCCATCGCCATCTTGTAGACCGGCGAGCTTGCGCGCCGCCTCGAGCCAGGCTCTCGGGAATGCCGTCCTGGCGCGCCTGGGCGATCACCTCGGGATCGTTGCGGATCGAGGAAGACCTCGAGCTGGGCCTCGTAGAGATCCTGCTCGATCGGGCGTCGAGCGGCGGCGTCTGCGATGCGGTCGGCGTCGTAGAGCAGCACGCCGAGATAGCGGATGCGCCCGACGCAGGTTTCCGAGCACACGGTCGGCTGGCCGGCCTCGATGCGCGGATAGCAGAAGATGCACTTCTCCGATTTGCCCGACTGACCAGTTGTAATAGATCTTCTTGTACGGGCAGCCGGAGACGCACATGCGCCAGCCGCGGCATTTTTCCTGGTCGATGAGGACGATGCCGTCCTCCTCGCGCTTGTAGATGGCGCCCGAGGGGCAGGCGGCGACGCAGGTCGGGTTGAGGCAGTGCTCGCACAGCCGCGGCAGATACATCATGAAGGTGTTTTCGAACTGGCCGTAGATTTCCTTCTCGACGCCTTCGAAATTGTAGTCCTGCGAGCGCTTGGCGAACTCGCCGCCCAGGATTTCCTCCCAGTTCGGCCCCCATTCGATCTTTTCCATGCGCTCGCCGGAGATCAGCGAGCGCGGGCGCGCTGTCGGGAAGGCCTTGCAGTTCGGGCGCGGTCTGCAGGTGGTCATAGTCGAAGTCGAACGGCTCGTAATAGTCGTCGATCTCGGGCAGGTCGGGGTTGGCGAAGATCTTGGCCAGGATCCGCCACTTGGCGCCCATGCGCGGCTCGATCTTGCCGTTGCCGTTCTGCGTCCAGCCGCCGTTCCAGCTTCTTCTGGTTCTCCCAGTCCTTGGGATAGCCGATGCCGGGCTTGGTCTCGACATTGTTGAACCAGGCGTATTCGACGCCTTCGCGGTTGGTCCAGACGTTCTTGCAGGTGACCGAGCAGGTGTGGCAGCCGATGCACTTGTCGAGGTTGAGCACCATGCCGATTTGCGCGCGGATTTTCATTCTGCCGCCTCCTTGACTGACGGGACGCTGTCTGCTGCGGGGCGTTCGAGCCAGTCGACCTTGTCCATCTTGCGCACGATGACGAACTCGTCGCGGTTGGAGCCGACCGTGCCGTAATAGTTGAAGCCGTAGGACTGCTGGGCGTAGCCGCCGATCATGTGGGTCGGCTTCAGGATGGTGCGGGTGACGGAGTTATGGATGCCGCCGCGCTGTCCGGTGATCTCCGAACCGGGCGTGTTCACGATCTTTTCCTGCGCGTGGTACATGAAGATCGTGCCCTCCTTCATGCGCTGCGAGACGACGGCGCGCGCCACCAGGGCGCCGTTGACGTTGTAGGCCTCGACCCAGTCGTTATCGACGATGCCCGCTTTCCGGGCGTCGGTCTCGCGACATCCACACGACCGGCCCGCCGCGATTGAGCGTCAGCATCAGCAGGTTGTCGGTATAGGTCGAGTGGATGCCCCATTTCTGGTGCGGCGTGATGAAGTTGAGCACGATCTGCGGGTTGCCGTTGGCCTTGGTCTCGATCACCGGCTTGATCGGTCTTGGTGTCGATCGGCGGCCGGTAGACGCAGAAGCGCCTCGCCGAAGGCCCGCATCCACAGATGGTCCTGATAGAGCTGCTGGCGGCCGGTGAGCGTCCGCCACGGGATCAGTTCGTGGACGTTGGTGTAGCCGGCGTTGTAGCAGACCTTCTCCGACTCTCGAGCCCGGACCAGGTCGGCGACGAGATGATCTTGCGCGGCTGCGCGACGATGTCGCGGAAGCGGATTTTCTCGTCCTCCTTCGGCAGGGCCAGATGGGTGTGGTCGCGGCCCGTGATCTTCGACAGCGCCTCCCAGGCCTTGACGGCCACTTCGCCGTTGGTCTCCGGCGCCAGCATGAGGATGACCTCCGCGGCGTCGATATCGGTCTCGATCCTCGGCATGCCCTTGGTCGACGCCGTCGTCGGTGACGGCGCCGTTGAGACGGCCGAGCGTGTCTCGACCTCGTGCTCGGTGTTCCAGCCGATGCCCTTGCCGCCGTTGCCGAGCTTCGCCATCAGCGGGCCGAGCGCGGTGAAGCGCTTGTAGAGGTTGGGATAGTCGCGTTCGACACAACGATGATCTGCGGCATGGTCTTGCCGGGGATCGGCTCGCATTCGCCCCGTCTTCCAGTCCTTGACGTCGAACGGCTGGGCCATTTCGCCGGGCGTATCGTGCAGGATGGGCATCAGCACCACATCCGTCTCGACGCCCAGCACTTCCGGCGCCACCTCGGAAAAGCTCTTGGCGATGCCCCTTGAAGATGTCCCAGTCGCTGCGGCATTCCCACGCCGGATCGACCGCGCTGGTCAGCGGGTGGATGAAGGGGTGCATGTCCGAGGTGTTGAGGTCGTTCTTCTCGTACCAGGTGGCGGTGGGCAGCACGATGTCGGAGTAGACGCAGGTGGTCGACATGCGGAAATCGAGCGTCACCAGCAGGTCGAGCTTGCCCTCCGGCGCCGCGTCGTGCCAGACGACCTCGCTGGGCGTGGCAGCCCTTCCTCGCCCAGATCCTTGCCCAGCACGCCGTGGGATGGTGCCGAGCAGGTGCTTCAGGAAATACTCGTGGCCCTTGCCCGACGAGCCGAGCAGGTTGGAGCGCCAGACGAACAGGTTGCGCGGCCAGTTGGCGGGATTGTCCGGGTCCTCGCAGGACAGCTGGAGACTTGCCGTCTTTCAGGCCGTCCACGACGTAATCCTTCGGCTCCTTGCCGGCAGCGGCGGCGGCCTTGGCCAGTTCCAGCGGATTGGCCTCAAGCTGCGGCGCGGACGGCAGCCAGCCCATGCGCTCGGCGCGGACGTTGTAGTCGATGAGGCTGCCGTCCCATGGCCCTTCCGGCGCGGTGGGCGACAGGATGTCGCCGATGCCGAGCGGTTTCGTAGCGCCACTGGTCCGTATGGGCGTACCAGATACGAGGTGGCGTTCATCTGCCGCGGCGGACGGTTCCAGTCCAGCGCGAAGGCGAGCGGCAGCCAGCCGGTTTGCGGGCGCAGCTTTTCCTGGCCGACATAATGCGACCAGCCGCCGCCCGATTGCCCCACGCAGCCGCACATCACCAGCATGTTGATGATGCCGCGGTAGGTCATGTCCATGTGGTACCAGTGATTGATGCCGGCGCCGAGGATCACCATCGACTTGCCGCGCGGTCTTCTCGGCGTTGCGGGCGAATTCGCGGGCGACGGTGATGATCTGATCGCGGCGGCACGCCGGTGATGGCCTCGGCCCAGGCGGGCGTATAGGGCACGTTCTCGTCGTAATCCGGCGCACGTTATCCGCCGCCGAGGCCGCGGTCGAGGCCGTAGTTGGCGGCCAGCAGGTCGAACACCGTCGCGACCAGCGCCGCGCCGTCCTTCAGCTCGACGGCGCTTGCGCCGGCACGTTGCGCAACAGCACGCTCGGGGTGATCGGTGCCCTTGAAATGGTCGTGCTCGCGATTGCCGAAATAGGGGAAGGCCACGTCGACACGCGTCGCGCCGCCATCGCTCGACCAGCGTCATCTTGAGTTGCGTAGCGCCGCCGCCGGCCGTCCTTTTCCTCGAGGTTCCACTTGCCCCTGCTCGCCCCAGCGAAAGCCGATCGAGCCGGTGGGGACGACGAACTGCCCGGTGCGCTCGTCGATGGCGACGGTCTTCCAATCGGGATTGTTGGTCTGGCCCATGATCGCCGGCAAGATCGGAGGCGCGCAGGAAGCCGCTCCGGCACGTAATGCCCGTTCTGCGCCGCCAGCCGCACCAGCATCGGCATGTCGGTGTAGCGGCGGCAGTAGTCGTCGAAATACTCGACCTGCCGGTCGAGGTGGAATTCCCGCAGGATGACGTGCCCCATGGCCATGGCGAGGGCCGAATCGGTGCCCTGCTTCGGGATGCATCCAGAGATCGGCGAACTTCGACGCCTCGGAATAGTCCGGGCAGATGACGACGGACTTCGCGCCCTTGTAGCGCGCCTCGGTGTAGAAATGCGCGTCGGGCGTGCGCGTCTGCGGCACGTTCGAGCCCCACAGCATGCAGGAAGCCGGAATTGTACCAGTCGGCCGATTCCGGCACGTCGGTCTGTTCGCCCCAGGTCTGCGGGCGAGGCGGGCGGCAGGTCGCAATACCAGTCGTAGAACGACAGGCAGACGCCGCCCAGCAGCGACAGGTAGCGCGAGCCGGCCGCATAGGACACCATCGACATGGCCGGGATGGGCGAGAAGCCGACGATGCGGTCGGGGCCGTAGGTCTTCGACCGTGTAGGCGTTGGCCGCCGCGATGATCTCGTTGACCTCGTCCCAGCCGGCGCGCACGAAGCCGCCCAGGCCGCGCTTCGAGGTGTAGCTGCGCCGCTTTTCCGGGTCTCGAACGATGGACGCCCAGGCGGCGACCGGGGACATACGTCGCCCGGGCGCTCGCGCCACAGCTTCAGCAGGCGCGAACGGATCAGCGGATATTTCAGCCGGTTGCCGGAGTAGAGATACCAGCTAGTAGCTGGCGCCGCGCGCGCAGCCGCGCGGCTCGTGGTTGGGCAGGTCCGGGCGGGTGCGCGGGTAGTCGGTCTGCTGGGTTTCCCAGGTGACGATGCCGCCCTTGACGTAGATCTTCCACGAGCAGGAGCCGGTGCAGTTGACGCCATGGGTGGAGCGCACGATCTTGTCGTGCTGCCAGCGTTTGCGGTAGCCGTCCTCCCAGCGGCGGTCCTCGCGGGTGACGATGCCGTGACCATCGGCGAAGCTGCCGGCATCCTTCTTGAAGAACAGTCAGGCGGTCGAGGAGATGGCTCATGGAAGCCTCCTGTTATTCGGCCAGGCTTGAGGCGGCGGACGTATTCCGCGGCGCCGGTTGGCCCGGCGCTCGAGTCGATGCAGCAGCGCCGCCGCGGCGCGTGTAGACGAACCAGGTGATGAGCGACGCAGGTCACGTAGAAGACCGAGGAAGCCCCAGAGCGCCGCCTGAGGCGCGCCGGTGAGAGCGATCGAGCTGCCGTAAGCCTTCGGGATGAAGAAGGCGCCATAGGCGGCGATGGCCGAGGTGAAGCCGATGATCGCCGCCGACTTCCTTCTCGGCCTGCCGCAGTGCGCGTCACGGCGCCCGCGCTCGGGCATCAGCCGGTCGCATTTCCTTGCTGCATGATCACCGGGATCATCTGGAAGGTGGAGGCGTTGCCGACGCCGGTCGCGAAGAACAGCACCATGAACATGGCGAAGAAGCCCCAGAACGCGCCCGGCTGGTCCTTGATGCCGAGGAAGTAGAGCACGCCGCAGCACGGCGGCGATCATGACGAGGAAGACCCAGAACGTGACGCGCGCGCCGCCGAACCTGTCGGCGATCCAGCCGGTCGCCGCGCGGCTGAGCGCGCCCACCAGCGGGCCGAGGAACACGTATTGCAGCGAGTCGACCAGTCGGGGAACTGCGTCTTGGCCAGCAGCGGAAAGCCCGCCGAATAGCCGATGAACGAGCCGAAGGTGCCGGTGTACAGCCAGCACATGATCCAGTTGTGCTTGCGCTCGAAGATGACGGCCTGCTCGGTGAAGGAGGCGCGGGCCGAGGCGAGGTCGTTCATGCCGAACCACGCCGCGATGGTCGAGGCGATGATGAACGGCACCCAGATGAAGCCGGCGTTCTGCAGCCAGAGCTGCGCCGGTTTCACCGAGCTGTCTGCGGTTCGCCGCCGAGGGAGCCGAAGACGCCGGCCGTGATCGACCAGCGGAATGAGCGAACTGCATGACGCTGACGCCGAGATTGCCCAATCCGGCGTTCAGCGCCAGCGCGTTGCCCTTCTGCGATTTGGGGAAGAAGAAGCTGATGTTGGCCATGGAGGAGGCGAAATTGCCGCCGCCGAAGCCGCACAGCAGCGCCAGCACCAGGAAGATGAGGTAGGGCGTGTCCGGGTTCTGCACCGCGTAGCCGATGCCGAAGGCGGGGATGAGCAGCGAGGCGGTGGACAGCGTCGTCCAAAGCCGGCCGCCGACGATGGGCACCATGAAGGAATAGAAGATCCTGAGTGTGGCGCCCGACAGGCCCGGCAGCGCGGCCAGCCAGAACAACTGGTCGGTGGTGTAGGCGAAGCCGATGGCGGGCAGCTTGGCGACCACGACCGACCACACCATCCACACCGCGAACGCCAGCAGCAGGCAGGGGATGGAGATCCACAGATTGCGCTGTGCGATGCGGGAGCCGGTGTTTTCCCAGAACGCGCGATCCTCGGGCTGCCAAACTTCCAGGGTCGCGCTCTGCGCCGGCCTGCGTGTCTTTCTTTCAGCCGCCGCGAATTGCGGTCCGGCAAATTCGGGCAGCTCGGGCAGGGTCTCGATGGCCGCTCCGGCCGCGCCGCGCTCCATGCGGATGACGGCGAAATGCATCCAGATAAGCGACACCACCGCCAGCGCGAACATCAGCAGGTAGCAGGCGGTCCAGACGCCCGCCAGATCGTTCATAACGCCGAACGCGATGGGGAGCACGAAGCCGCCCAGGCCGCCGATCATGCCGACCAGCCCGCCCACGGCGCCCACATGATGCGGGTAGTAAACGGGGATGTGCTTGTAGACGGCGGCCTTGCCCAGCGACATGAAGAAGCCGAGCACGAAGATCACGATCACGAAGGGAACGAGGTCCATCCGGGTGGAGAAACTGATGTCGCCCCTGATGCCGTGAATGACGTATTGCGTTTCCGGGTAGGACAGCATGAACAGACAGACGGCCGCCACTGCGAACGTCCAGTACAGCACCGTCCGCGCGCCGTATTTATCGGAGAGATAGCCGCCCTGGATGCGGAACAGGCTTGCCGCCGCGGAGAACGTCGCCGCAAGCATACCGGCGGTGGTGATATCGACGCCATAGACGCCGACCAGGTAGTTCGGCAGCCAGAGGGCGAGCGCGACGAAACCGCCGAAAACGAAGAAGTAATAGAGCGAGAAGCGCCAGACCTGCTGATACTTTAGCGGCTCAAGCTGGAGAAGCGCGCCGCGCGCCTGCGTCCGATTGGTCCGGCGGGCACGCAGTTCGGGATCATCCGAGGTGAAGGCCCAGAACAGCACCGCCATGATCGCCAGAACGCCGGCCCAGACCTGCGCCACGGTTTGCCAGCCATAGGCCACCAGCACGAACGGCGCGAGAAACTTGGTGACGGCGGCGCCAACGTTCCCCGCCCCGAAAATGCCGAGCGCCGTCCCCTGCTTCTCCTGGGGATACCACTTGGACACGTAGGTGATGCCGACCGCGAACGAACCGCCCGCGATGCCCACGCCGAGGGCGGCGATCAGCATCATTTCGTAGGTCTTGGCGTAGGAAAGCAGGAAGGTGGCAATGGCACCCGACACCATCACGGCCACGTAGACCAGGCGTCCGCCATATTGATCGGTCCAGATGCCGAGGATGACACGGATCAGCGATCCTGTCAGAATGGGCGTTCCTATAAGTAAACCGAACTGCGTACCGTTAAGTCCCAGTTCCTGCTTGATGCGCACGCCGATGATCGAAAAAATCGTCCAAACGGCGAAGCAGACCGTGAACGCGAGCGTACTCATACCGAGTGCGCCGCGCTGCTGAGCAGAAGTTACGCCGGCGAGATCATGCATCTCCAGGCCCCATCCATGGTGATAAACCCCGGTGGTCCGTATGCCACCTGGGTCAATGTGTATGGAGCGGCGGTGCCTCCACTTGACGAACGTCAAGAGCGGGGAGAAACAAGACTTGCGATGATCCAGTACCGGCGCGCGTTTGATATTGCGGCGGCGGGGGTTTCCGGGAGCAGGTATTTACTCTTGATGTTTATCAAATAAGGTCTTATCAAATATCAAGATAGGCAATTCGCGTAAAGCTATGAGAGAATCCGATCTTCAGACGGTCCGCGATCTGGATCTTTTCCGGGACATCGCCGATGAGAGTTTCGATACCCTCATTACGGGCTCGTTCCTCCAGCGCTTTCCCGCCGGCGTGCAACTCATCAGCGAGGGCGAGCCAGCCGATTTTCTCTATGCCGTCATCGAGGGAATGGTGGAGCTTTACGCCACGGCCAACCGGCGGGAGAGCGGCATCACCATCATCCGGCCGGTCTCCACGTTCATCCTGGCGGCGGCGTTGAAGGACGCTGTTTATCTCATGTCGGGCCGCACACTCGCTCCGTCGCGTCTGCTCATGATACCTTCAACGAATGTGCGCAAGGTGTTCGCCGCGGACCCCGCCTTCGCCCGCGCCATGGTGTGGGAGCTGTCCACGCGCTTTCGCGACATGGTCAAGGCGCTGAAGAACCAGAAGCTGCGCACCGGCGTGGAGCGGCTGGCCAATTATCTGCTGATCCAGCATGCAGAGCAAGGCGCCAGCGGATATCTGGATCTCGACACCGACAAGGCCGTGCTCGCGTCGCTCCTGGGGATGACACCGGAGAATTTGTCGCGCGCCTTCGCCACCCTGCGCCCTTACGGCGTGGAGGTGAACGGCTCGCGCATCCGGCTCACCAAACTCGCCGATCTGAATACGCTGGCCAAGCCATCTGCGCTGATCGACGATTGCAGCACGTAACACCCCGGCATGGCGGAAAGGCCCAGCGGCTTCTGCTTAGCCAAACAGCACGTCCTGCCAGAAGCCCTGAAGCACCAGCGCCAGCAGCACCAGCCCCGCAACGATCAGCACCGCGCCCAAGATCGCGGCCGCTCTGAGGACCGCTGCCGCATCCGCGCTGGCGCCCGCCCGTTGGTCACATTGCGCAACACCGCCGTGTTCCTGATCCGCAACCCGCCGCGCGCTGGTACGACATGGCAAAGGCCAAGTGGAACACGGAATCCGGTTGGCTGCGCCCCGTTGTTCCTCGGCCTGACGCATCACTGCTCCGATAGCGAACGGCGGCTGCTGGCGCGCAGCGTTGCCTGGAACGGCTTTCTCCTGCTGCTCGGCTCGCTGCTGGCCGGCTCGTATGTGCTGGAATTTTTCGGTATCACGCTGCCGGCCGTACGCGTCGCGGGCGGACTGGTGGTCATGGCCTTCGGCTGGAGAATGCTGCATGCGAGCAGCGATCCCGAGGACCGGAGCGCCGCCAGCCCTGCCATTGCGGCCGCGCCTGTGGACGCGTTCTACCCGCTCACCATGCCCCTGACGGTGGGGCCGGGCTCCATTTCGGTCGCCATCACACTGGGCAGCCAGCGGCCGGCGCTGGAGGCGGGCCTTGTGCATTTCGCCCTGACCGGCGCGGCGGCCATCGCCGGGCTCGCCGCCATGGCCGCCACCATCTACGTCTGCTACCGCTTCGCCGCACGGATCGTCGCTGCGCTCGGCGAGCATGGCAGCGATGTGCTCATGCGGATTTCCGCATTCATCTTGCTTTGCATCGGCGTGCAGATCGTCTGGAACGGCTGCAACACATTCATCGCCGCGGTACGGTGAGCAGCGGACGCCGGGAAGCTGGCCGGTTGGCCGCATCGAAAGCATGCCGTTGAAAAAGGTGCGGCGGCTGCCGCCGTTCAACTCACGCTGATCAAAGCATCTCAGCAGACTTTCGTTGGCAATCCGGCAAAAACCCAAATAGGAGTCGTGGGGGGATCGCCGGGCGCGCTTTTCAGCTCGGGCGAGACAACGGGAGGGACCACACATGAGCAGTGAGTTTGATGCCAGCGTTGTTTGCGGCGAGCCGGTCAGTGCCGCGGTGGTGGATGAGCAGGCCCGGTCCGTGGAGCGCCTGATGCGGATGCCCAGTGCCTTCGCCAACGCCAGGCTTCATGCGCAGACCGAAATGCGGCGGCTCATCAGCGTTTGCAACCGTATCGCGTGGCGGTCAGTGCCTGCCGATCTGCGCGCGCCCGCGCCGGAAGAAACAGCGGCGCTCTTGGAGCGTCTCAGCGCCGAAGACCGCGAGAAGCTGATGAACGAGTCCCGCCTGGCAGCGAAACAGCGCATTCTGCTCGTGCAGTTGGAGGAGGCACATCAGCAATATCTCGCTCAGTTGCAAGCCGAGCCGGAGGAACGCAATGAGTTCGATGCCAGCCTCGTTTGCGATGAGCCCGTTGGCGCCGGCGCCGTGGAGGAACAGGTACGGACGGTGAGCCTGTTGATGCCGATGGCCGGCGCCTTCGCCAACGCCAAACTTCATGCCGAGGCCGATTTGCAACGTCTCATCCAGGCCTGCAACCGTCTTGCATGGCGGTCGGTTCCCGCGGATCTGCGTGCGCCCTCGCCGGAGGAAAGGACCGCTCTGCTTGAGCGGCTGAACCTAGATGACCAGGAACGCCTGCTGCGCGATGCCCGCCTCGCGGCGGCGCAACGCAGTTTGCTCGCAGTCATGGAAGAGGTGCACCAGCGGAACCTCGCTCAATTGCAGGCGGAGCAAATTGAACTTGCCGGACGCGAGGCGCTGGCCCGCGAATGGGCCGAGTTCGAGGCTTATGACGCAGCCGGGAAACAGGAACGCTTTGAGGCATGGCATGCTTCGCGCCTTGGCGGGGTATAGGCCGGGCCGCAATCATTCGGGATGCTTGCCGGACGTCCCCTGCAGGTTCAGGGCGCCGGCATTGCTCCGTTCCCGGATTACGAGCCGTGCTATCTATCCCGCGTAGACTTCTTATGCTGGCCATGGCTGTACTGGGTCGATAACGGCCCTCACGCTGTTCTGCAATCCCGTGGCGGCTATGTCGGCTTCCAGATCTTATTGCTGCTGTCTCCGGCGGGGCTGAAAAGACTCCGCCCCTGCCCCTTAGCCGAACTCACGGTGATCGGGCTGGTGAATGGTTGCATAGAGCTGGCTCCACAATTTCGGACAGTGCGGTAAGTGGAATTTCTGCCTGACAGCGGGCACGCTGGTGCCTGCGAATCAGGAGAGACCATGAGCAAGAGACCGCGCCGGAACCACACACCGGCCTTCAAGGTCAGGGTCATTCAAGAATCCTCCCCGTGACGGCTTTGATTGCTTCGGCGCGGTCTTCGCGGAAGTTTTCGCGGGCTTCGGGGATGGCGAGGCCGCGCTTGGGCGTACTCCATGCGCCCGAGGCGCGGGGAGGGCAAAGGCCAAGCTCGACCGCATTATGACGCGCCACATTGACGGCTATCTGAGCCTGGAAGATTTGAAGGTTCTCCATCCGAAAGCGAAGGCGGATTGGGAGGTGGCCAAGGCGGAGCTGGCTGAAATTGAAAAGCCGCCGGTTGTTGATCTGCACGCCGAGGCTGTGGATGACTATAAACGCATGCTCGACAACATGGTGATACTATTGAGGAACGGCGCAGAGAAAAGCTCTGCGTTCTGTAGCGCGGTTCGCGATCAGCTCCATTCGGTCATTGTTTATGAGACCGCGCCGGGCGCGCCGATGCGCATTGAAGTGCGTGGAAAACTCTACGGTTTAACCGGCGACACCGTAGCAAAAGTAATGGTTGCGGGGGCGTGCAACCCGAACAAAATGCGGCCCGTTTTTCAATGGCTTGTGGCCTCAGCTTAACGTTTTTTCGTTGCCGGGCATTGCGCGGGCCGCTGGGAGAGGCTCGCGAGACTACAACCCGGAAGGGCCTGGCGTCTTGCGACGCAAAGACGCCAAAGGCCGCCCCATCGTCTCCATCACCTGCATGAGCGTCATCACCGGACGCGAGGAGTCCCTCGACAATCCGCTTTGCTTACTATATTGTACGTACAGCATCCGGGCATGGTGCCCGTAACGATTGACCGGAAACTCACATGTCCCGCACAGCCACAACACGCGACGGCCGCCTCGAACTCCGCGCCACCAAGGAGGAAAAGCGCCTGCTCGCCGCCGCAGCCGCCTATGAGCGCCTCGACGTGACGGCGTTCATCATGCGCCAGGTGCTGCCGGCGGCGCGGCACGTCATCGAGCGCAACGAACGGATCGTCCTCACGGAGCGCGATTCCGCCCGCGTGCTGGAGCTGCTGGACAATCCGCCCAAGCCCACGCCCGCCCTGCTCGCCGCCGCCCGCGCCTTCCGCGAACAAACCGGCCAATGACCGCGCCATGCTGGCGGGAGGAGGCCATCGGCCGTCAGCATGACCGGGCCGGCTTCGATTGCGGCTCGCCAGCGCTGAACGAGTATCTGCGCCGTTACGCCCGGCAGAACCATGAGAGCGGCGGGGCCAAGACCTTTGCCGCCGTGCAGGCTGACGCGCCGGCGCGCGTGCTCGGCTATTACTCGATCAGCCCCGCCTCGGTGGAATTCGCCCGCGTGCCGGCGGAGGTCACGCGCAGGCTCGGGGCTTACGAGGTGCCGGCCTTCCGCCTCGGCCGGCTGGCCGTGAGCACGGCGGTTCAGGGCCGGCAGATCGGATCGGCGCTGCTGTTCGCGGCGGGACGGCGGGCGCTGAGCGTCGCCGCCGAAGTGGGAGGCGTGGCGCTGGCCATCGACGCCAAGGATGAGCGTGCGGCCGGCTGGTACGAGCGCTTCGGCGCGTTGCGGCTGCTGGACGATCCGCTGAAGCTGGTGCTGCCGCTGGCGGCGATCCGGGATGCGCTGGCGGGCGGGTAAGGGCTGCGCAAATGTTGTTTGTTCGAGCATGCCTTCCTGATCTTCGAGACCGCCTCGGGCGCGCAGCGGCAGCGTCAATGGGCGGGCTGGGACGACTATATCGGGGAATATTGCCGCAAGCGGAGCTACTGGCGCTGGTGGGACCGGACGGAATGGCCGCTCAAGACCTACCGGGCCGAAGGCGATCATGGCTACGATAGGTCGTTCGGGCGGTATTTGGAGGGGAAATTCGCGGCGGCGGCTCCGGAGAAGGCGTAGGGCTTGGCAGCGTAGATCCGCGATGATGTGCAGTTCCTGCTGATCGGGCCGGCGTGGCTGCTGCATTTCGTGTACAGGCGGGCGGGGTGCCGTACTGAGCGGCTGCACGCGGTTTTGCCCGTAGCGCACAAGCACAAGCTCGACATCAGATAACCCCAGCATAAAAGAACACGCGTTCCAGCGCGGAACGACGGGGCGATTGGCATGACGCGGGACGAGACGGTTGAGCGGTTTTTGTAGGGGCGCAAGGCATGGGACGCCTGGGCGGAGAGCATGCTCGCCGCGCGGAAGACACTGGAGGATGAGGGGCGGTGGAGCGCGGAAAGCAATGATGATTGGGGAAAATTGGAGATTAATGATGAAAAACGCGCCTGGATGGATGCTGCCAAGGCGGATTTCTCCCGCTGTTTCTTCCTTCTAAAAGGGGATGAGTGTGCCAAAAAGACAGCGGGAGAACAACAAGAGGACGACTACGACGTCTCTGGGCTGCCTGTCGAATTAGTTGCTCTTGACTGCACTGAGATCGACTTCCGCGGCTTTAAATTTCCAGGCAGCGCCAGCTTCGGCGGGGCCACCTTCACGCGTGACGCCCACTTCGAAAGCACTACCTTCACGGGCGCCGCCTGGTTCGGTGGGGCCACCTTTAAGGCTGACGCACGCTTCGATAGCGCCATCTTCATGGGCGATACCAGCTTCGATAGCGCCACCTTCCAAAACTCTACAAGCTTCCAGGGAGGGGAATTTCAGACGGGTGCCGATTTTTCGGGGATCAAAGTGGAGCGCGCCTTCAATATGACAGGGGCAAAGTTCTCGCGCGTGCCCGCCTTCAATCAGAGCGATTTTAAACAAGCGCCCGATCTCGACGATGTGTACTTTCCGCTGCCGAGCTTTTGGCGCGCGAGCTTTAAAAAACAGACCGGGTTCAGCGTGAACAAGCTCGAACGGCGTGATGAGCGCATCCAATGGCGCACGCACGTTCTGGCGCTCATCGCCCAATATCGCGCCCTCCGCCGCATGGCGGTCCAGGGCGCCGATTACGAGCGCGAGCAGATGGCCTTCAAGGGTGAGCTACGGGCGAAGCGCTGGACGGTGGACAAATGGTACGGCCTAACCGTTTGGCTGGGCTGGTTCTACGATTGGGTAGCGGATTGCGGGCGCTCCATCTGGCAGCCCCTTGACGTATGGGCTAAGTTGATCTTAGTTTTCGCGGTTTTCTATCGGTGGCAAGCCGCCGATGAAGCGGTGAAGAAATGCGCTGCGACGGATTCGCCCATCGTCCAGGCGCTGTATCTGTCCCTGAAGAACGCGCTCGTGCTATTTGGCGGCACGCGGGATGCGCGCGTGAACCAAGCCTATGTCTGTCTCTACGACGGCACCAGCGAGCTGCCGAAGAACCCTGCCAGCGTGACGTTCATGGAGACGTTGGTGCAGTTGCCGCTGAGCGCCGCGCTAATTTTCCTGCTGCTGCTGGCGGTGCGGAACCGGTACAAGATCAAGTAGCCCGCCGTTCATTCCACGCGGGAAAACTCGCGCCTCGCGCATTACGCCCGCCGCCCCCATGTTATAGTCCGCCCCATGCAAGTGAGTCGGAAACCGCAAACCAGTGGCGCGGCCGTCGTGCCGCTGTCGCAGCGCGCCGCGCCGCAGCCGCCCTATTTCACCGGCATCAACGCCGAGCAGCGCGAAGCCGTCGAGACGCTCGACGGTCCGGTCCTCGCGGGCGCCGGCACCGGCAAGACGCGCGTGCTCACCACGCGCATCGGCCACATCCTGGCCACCAAGCGCGCCTGACCGTCGCAGATGCTGTCGGTGACGTTCACCAACAAGGCGGCGCGCGAGATGAAAGAGCGCGTCGGCCGGCTGATCGGCGGCGCGGTGGAGGGCATGCCGTGGCTGGGGACGTTCCATTCCATCGGCGCCCGGATTTTGCGTGCGCATGCCGAGCTTGTGGGATTGCAGGCATCGTTCACCGTGCTGGATACCGACGACCAGTTGCGGCTGCTGAAGCAGGTCCGCGATTGCCGCTACAGCAAACGGCCGCTGTCCCCCTAATTTCTACCGCGCCCCCGTAGCATCCTGATGACCGGTTCCGGCCTCAACCTGAGATGGTGATATGGCGCACAACACTATTTCCACCCTGTTCTTCGCAGGTGCAGCATTTCCATCGGCAATCGGAGGAGCAGCGGTCCACCGGAATCGTGCGAAGACCTGGCGGTCATAACCCCGAACAGACCTCGTTGCGTTCTCCAAATGCGGACGTTCAATTGTCAAACGGACCTATGATTTCAGCAGCTTTTATCGATGGGCTGGAGTTCGAATCCCCACCCCCTCCACCAGCTGCAAACACCCCCTCTCCCCCCGGCATTGCCGCAAGGCAGCATTCGCAATCATGGCCAATGAAACCTTCGGGCTGCGGCAAGTACAGGATAGCAAGCATATTTCATGCTCCGGCCCCATGAGCTCTTGTGCATGGCGGCCAAAGATGCCCCAGCTGCAGATCTGCGTGGAATTTGATGGCCAGCCGGCGCAATTATGGCTATGCGGGACGCCCAATGACTCTACATCTCGTTAGCGAGGCGTTTGTATCCTTTGACCAGGTCAATATTGGTCCGCACGACATCTTCCGAAAAGGTAGTCATGTCCAAAGGAGCGGGTTCGAGCAGTAGGAGTTCCTGGTCATTGTGAATGCTGGTGGTAGACGGAATATGGAATCCCGGCGGAACATGACAGCCTTCCACCACCGAGTTGTGCCGCACCGCAGACCCCTCTCCAATTTCGCAATTGAACAGGACTGAATTGAAACCGATAAAGACGTTATCGCCGATGGTGCACGGCCCGTGGATGATCGACCTGTGCGCGATGGACGTGTTTCTGCCAATGGTCACAGCCGCTCCGGACTTGGAATGCATCACGACACCATCCTGAATGTTCGAGTTGGCACCGATAACGATAGGCTCCATGTTTCCATTGGCGTCGGTTTCGCCGGCGCGGATTACCGCGTAGGGGCCGATGAACACATTCTCGTGCACTATCACCTTGCCGCACACGATGGCGGTGGGATCGGCAAAGGCGCCCGGATGGATCACGGGAAGGTCGCCGCTGGGGTTCTTTCGGATCATGAACACGTCTCGCATTGCAGGGATGCGTAACTTTTTACATGGCCGGAGAGCGGCTCGTCACCCAAACATAAGTATGCCTGAACCTGTCAGCCACTTTTGGCGAACTCTTCTTGGCGATTATGGCAGCTATCCGGGCAGCCACTGTCACCGGATGCAGTACGCAGCACCACAGCATGGACTGTGCCAGTGTACAAGCGGTTATATGCAAGCCGGATCCGCGGTGAACCTGCCCGGCGGGGCTAACGTGCCGCCTGCCGCTCCACGATGCGGACGCCGCCGGTGATGCGGTCGTTCGGATGCACGATCACCACTTCGCCTTCGCGAAGTCCGCCGCGCACAGCGGCGTGGCGCAGGTTGCGCTCGCCTATCTCGACAGGCTGGAGCCTTGCCCGGGCGCTCTCAACCTTGAACACCGCCCACTGATCGCCTGATCGGAACAGTGCGCTCAGCGGCACGATCAGCGCATCGTCCGCCTTTGCCACGATGACGCGCACGAAGACCCGGTATTCGTGCCCGAGCCGGCGCCATTCGTTCGCCGGGCCGGCCAGGTCCAGGCGCACATGGACGCGCTGCTCCTCCACGCCCAGTGCAGAAATCTCTTTGAAGCCCGCCGGCTCGATACGCGTCACGCGCGCGTTGAGCGGAGGTCCGCCCCAGCCTTCGATGATCGCAGGCGCGCCAGCCTGAATGCGCACCGCGTCGCTGGACAGAAAATCGGCGCGGACTTCCAGATCGTTGAGGTCGCCGATGTCCACGAGCGCCGTCCCCACGGCGACGACGTTCTCGCTCTTGCTCGCCACCCGCAGCACCTGCCCGGACACCGGCGCGGGCACGTCGA
Source organism: uncultured Alphaproteobacteria bacterium (assembly GCA_963827885.1). GTDB lineage: Bacteria > Pseudomonadota > Alphaproteobacteria > Rhizobiales > Rhodomicrobiaceae > CAWHDD01. The sequence continues at coordinate 694,881 of CAWHDD010000005.1, forward strand.
TGCGCGACAGCACGGCGCCGGGATCGGACGGGCCGCCCGGCTGGGTGAGGACGGCGCGGGCGCGTTCCAGTTCGCGCGTCCGCATGGTGACTTCGGCGTTGGCGCTAGCGACGCTCGCCTCCTTGGTTTGCAGGTCGATGCGCGCCTGCTCAAGCTGGCGCATGGGGATCGTGCCGCGCGGCGCGAGGCTTTCGGCACGCTCCAGGTCGCTCTTGGCGAAGCGGTATTCCGCCTCCGCCTTGGTGACATTGGCCTCGGAGAACTTCAGCGACGCTTCGGCGGCCCGGACGGCGGCTTCGGCAGCGAGGCGGTCCCGCTCGTCGAGAAAGGCCGGCGCGCTGGGCAGGATGGACGCCACAATGGTCTTGTCCTTCTCCACCCGGTCGCCAATCTCCAGCGGCGAGCGCAGCACCCGGCCGGGGATCGGCGAGGACACGGTGTAGACCTCGCGAATCCGGGCGATGCCTTCGTGGTTCACAGTGACGGTCAGCTCGCCGCGCGCCAGCGTCATCAGGTCGGCGGGAACCGGCTGCGCCCGCATGCCATAGGCAATCACGCCAGCCACAGCCAGCGCCGCAACAGCCCAGACGATCCGTCTCCGCCAGATCTGCCACATCCCGCTCACTCCCTCGTTTTAAGCACCGCGATCAGGTCCAACTGGTCGATCCGGCGGCTGACGATGAAAGCCGATACCGCTGCCGCGACGATCGCCACCAGCGCGGCCTTGGCATAGGTTGCGTGCGACACCATCAGCGGCACGCGGTACAGGTCGGTGTCCAGCGCCTGCACGATCAGCGCCGCCAGCCCGTAGCCCATGACGCACCCCGCCGGGATGGCCAGCGCCACCAGCACGGCCACCTCGCCCAGCAGGATTTGCGAAACCTCGCCGCGCGTGAAGCCGAGCACGCGCAGGCTCGCCAGTTCGCGCCCGCGTTCGGAAAGCTGGATGCGGGCGCTGTTGTAGACCACGCCGAAGGCGATGATCCCGGCGAGCCCGGCGTAAATCGCCGTCATGATGTTCATATTGCGGGCGAGCGTCTCGCGGAAGGTTCGCAGCGACGATTGCAGCACCGCCAGGCCGGCGACGGCGGGCGTCTCCTTGAGCCGGGCGTAGAGCGGTTCGATCTGCGCCTTGTCCACCATCAGGCTGGCCGAGGACACCGCGCGGCCATCGCCCAGCGCTTCGTTGAGCGGATCGAGCGCCATATACGCCGCCAGCCCGAGATAGCCTTGCGTGATCGCCGGTCACCGGCACTTCGAGCTGCCTGCGCCGGCCGTAGTGGGTGTCGATGATGACGCGGTCTCCCAGGCAGGTGCCGAGGATTTCGGCCAGCTTCTCGCTCAGCACGACGCCGCTTTCCGGCAGCGCCACCGGGTTCATGTTCACATCAAGCAGCCGCTGCATCTCCGCGCCCGGCGGGAAGCCCGCAAGCGCCAGCCGCTTCGACCGCGCGCCGTTGCGCATCGTCACCGGAACCAGCCGGCTCACCTCCGCATTGAGCACGCCCGGCAGGCCCTGCACCTCCTCGGCCACCTTCATGGATTTCACATCGTTGAAAGTCACGGTGATGTCCTGGCGCATGGTGCGGAAATAGGTGACGTCGATCATGAGTTCGATGGAGTCGAGCGAGAACAGCGACGCGATCAGCAGCGCCACGGAACTGGCGATGCCGAGGGACGTCAGGAAGGCGCGCATCGGATAGCGGATCAGATGCCGCACGATCATCGTCACCGGCTGCGGCAGGCGCTTCAGCAGAACGGCGGCGGCGGGCCAGGTTTGCCGGTAGCGCACCGGCGCCGGGGCAGCCATGGCGACGGCGGGCGGCAGGCTGACGGCCTCGCGCACCGCCCTCAGCGCGCCGATCAGCGCCGCCGCAAGGCTGATGGCGCCGGCCGCGACATAGACCTTGAAGGAGTACAGGAACACCAGGAACGGGAAATGATAGAATTCGCTGTACATCTCCGTCAGGCCGCGGCCGAGCCACGTGCCCGCCGCGAAGCCCGCGAGGATGCCGCCGGCGGCGATCACCCCGGCGAATTTCACGTAATGCAGCGCCACGGCCACGCGCCCGTAGCCGAGCGCCTTCAGCAAGCCGATCTGCTCGCGTTCCAGCGCGATGATGCGCGCCAGCGTCATGTTCAGCAGGAACGCGGCCACGGCCAGGAAAATCGGCGGGATGATATAGGCCAGGGTTTCAAGCTGCTGAAGTTCGGCGTCGAGGAAGGCGTGCGACTGCTGGTCCTTGCGCGCGTAGGCGCCGGTCCCGCCGAAGGGCTCCAGGATCGTATCGGCGGCGGTCATGACATCGGCTTCCACGGCGTCCCGGCGCAGCTTGAGGCTGACATCGTTGAAGGCGCCATCGAGATCGAAAGCGCCGGCCGCCGCCGGTACGGCATCCACAGAATGCCGAAACGCCGGTCGTCCGGCACGAGATCGCCCGGCGCCATGCGCGTAGATGAACTCCGGCGACAGCACGATGCCGGTGATGGTCAGCTCGCGCTTGCGGCCGTTGAGGATGGCCTTCAGCTTCGAGCCAAGCTGGAAGTGGTTGGCTTTGGCGAAGCTCTCGTTGACGAGGATCTCGTCGTCGCGGTTCGGTCCGGGCAGGCGCCCGGAACGCATGAACAGCGCGTTCAGCACCGGCTCGCCCAGTTTCGGCAGCGACATCATCCTGCCCGACGCCGGCGCCGTCCAGCCCTTCGATGTCGAGCAGCACTGGAAAGGTGATGCGCGTCTCCACCGCCGCCACGCCCGGAATTTGCGCCAGCCGTTCCTTGAGGTAATTGGGCGCTCGGCGCGCCTGCGGCGAACACGTCGGCGAAACGGTAGCGTTCGTAATAGGTGCGGCGCGTCTCGTCGAGTGAGCCATGCGGCTCCGGTCGCGAGAATAAGCGTGGCGACACCCGCCGCGATGACCAGCGCGATGGCGATGCGCCTGCCCGCGCATATGCGGGAGGTCGCGGAGCAGCTTCTTATCCAGCGCTGTGATCAGCAAACTCAGTTAGCCGCTCGATCATTGTCCTGCCGCTACCAGCTCAGCTCCGACTGGCCTCAGCCGGTGCTCATTCTCCGCGACGCGGGCAATGCCGGCCGTCGAGGAAATAGATGACCCGATGCGCCACATCCTTGATCGGCGCGTTGTGCGTGATGATGGCGGTCGTCGTGCCAAGCTCCGTCGTTGACCTTCACCAGCGCCTCGATGACCCGGATACCGGTCTTCGAATCCAGCGCGCCGGTCGGCTCGTCGCACAGCAGCACCTTCGGCCGCTTGGCGATGGCGCGCGCGATGGCGACGCGCTGCTGCTCGCCGCCCGACAGTTCGGCGGGGAAATGGTCCATACGGTCCTTGAGGCCCACGATATCCAGCGCTTCTTCCGGCTCGCATGGGATCGTTCGCGATTTCCGTGACGAGCGCCACGTTCTCGCGCGCGGTAAGGCTCGGGATCAGGTTATAGAACTGGAAGACGAAGCCGATATAATGGCGGCGGTATTCGGTAAGACCGTCCTCGTCCATCGCGCTCAGGTCGCGGCCCTCGAAGATGACTTTGCCGGAGGTCGCCGTGTCCAGCCCACCCAGAATGTTCAGCAGTGTAGACTTGCCCGACCCTGAGGGGCCGAGCAGCACCGCGATTTCGCCCGCATACAATTCGAGCGACACGCCGCGCAGGGCGTGGATTTGCATGGAACCCGTGTCGTAAATCTTGGTCAGATCTTCCGTCCGGAACACGGTGCGCCGCATGAATTCTCCTGCATCAGTTCACCGTTGCGGCCAGCCCCTGTTCCGGCGAGTGCCGGTATCCGTCCTTTATACACGGGAAGCCGCCTGCAGGTCCGCACAAATGTCAGGACAAGACCGCTGCCGCATGATCCGGCGGAACTGCGGCGCAGGACGCCCGTATGCCCGCCCCTTTATTGGCCGGTCTGGTTTAAGCCTGTCTCAGCGTCGGCGTTTACCCTTATGGCGCGGAGCGGCGGTTCCGCCGGGCTGCGGCACAAGCTTGAGGGCAGAGCCCTGCTGGCCGGCGGCTTGCCCGAGCCTCTGCTGCAAGTCGTACAGCGGCTTGAGCGAGACGTTCTCCGTCAGGGTCCCCTTGTTGTAATATGCAAACGGGTTATCCAGATCCCTTATGAGCAAAATCATGTAAACCTGAACGAAGGTCACAAACATGATGAAGAACATGCTCTGATAAAACGGTTCTACGGCCGTGAAAATCAACCCAACGCTCAGGAGTAGAGACATAACTTCCGCAATCGCGTAGCCGGACGGATTGAAATCCGTTTCGCGGATCGTATGGACGCGGGTGACGATCCTGCGGATGTTGTGCTGCTCCTGCTTCAGCCGCGCAATGAAATTCGCCTGGGTGAGCGGTTCGAGCGCCAGAAAATGCGCGTTGAAGCCGGATATCCTGGCGGTAAGCACACTGGTGTGCTCCTCCTTGACGAACCAGGCCAGCGTGGCGGCGAGAGTGCCCCGCACATGCGCGAGCAGCAGGCCGGCTGCCTCGTCCTTGCCGCTCATCGCCAGGATGGACGCCTCGTCGGCCAGCACTTCGAACGAGCAGGCAAGCTCGCCGGGCAGCCGCTCGCTCTCCTTGTAGTCCACCAGGACGCCGGAGATCAGGAAGCCGATGAGAAAGACGTTGGCCGAGATGATGGCTCCGAACAGCGGGCTCAGGGAAAACAGTTCGACGCCGCCGTAATGGGCCGCGAGCTTGGCGGCAACGGCAAGGGCGACGAATGGAACGACCCGGACGGTCAGTTTCCATTTCGCGGATATGAAGGCCATATTTTCACCATTGCTGCGGGTTTTGAAACAACCGCGTGTAGACGGGAAAGCGGCGGGGATCAGTTACCTTCCCGCCCCTTTTGCCCATCTTTGCGGCTGTCGCGCTTATTGGCACTGCGATGACAATCAATACAATTGCCGATGTCGCGAGTGGCTACCTCAGTGTGCTCCTGCCTGACTTTGTCCGGCGTATGCGCGTGACAGGTGTAACACGTCCAGGCGCTGGTGGTGTTGCGCACATGGCAGGTGGAACAGCGCTGGTGGTGATTGCCATCCAGGACGAAAAATTTGGCGTGATCCGCGACAGCCGGTTTCCACTTCGTCATGGTGTGGCACGAGGTGCATGCGCCAGCGAACTCCTTATGCGTCTTGTCCTGCGGCGCCTTGTGGCACCCGGTGCAGGCATCGCGCACGGCGGGTTCGAGCAGGCTGTGACTGAAACGCCCCTCGGGACGGTAGCGCCGCGCCCCGGCATGATCGCTGTGGCAGGCCACGCAATCCTGGCGCGTCAGCTTCTGGTGAAAGGTCACTACCGCGCCCGTCTGCTTGACGATGGGCACGCCTTTGGTGTTCACCTTGCCGATGTCCTCCGGCTTGTGGCACACCGCGCACCGCGCCGATGAGGAGCCGCCGAACGGCGCGTGGCAGGCAAAGCAATCCGCCTCCAACTGCTGGTGTCCGGCGATCAGCAGACCGGGACCGGCCATCAGATGGGGATAGATGAACGTCAGCGCCGTGAGCGCCAGCAGATTGGCGGCGAGAACAAACGCGGCAATACGGCTCATCGCCACCCCCAGAACAGGAAAATGCTGAGGATATGGCCCAGCGCCAGCGCAACGAAGGCGATGAAAATCGGGATATGCACGCTCCGCCACTGCGCCATGGCATCCAGCATCACGGCGTCCCAGAACACGGCCTGCTCGACCTCCGACCGATCCATGCCGCGTTCTTCGTATGCCTGCCGCCGCCCCTGGACGTGCTCGCGCGCGCGGTTCAGCAGCAGTTTACCGGCCATGCCGCTGATGACGTTGACGCCCATGGCCGCCGTCGCCAGCCAGGGCAGGATGGCGTTGAAGTGGATGCCCGAATGGATGAGCACCATCAGCGAGCCGAGCCAGGCCGTGGCCTCGTGCAGGGCGAGCCAGGATTTCGGCGAGCCGGCGGCGAAGTATTTGCGCTTCCGCAGCGAATAGACCAGCGACACGATGATCAGCAGCGTGCCGGGAATGCCGAGATAGCGGCCGGCCCAGACCAGATCGAAGCTGTGCAGCAGGTAATCGCCCGCCAGCGCCGCCCCGGTCAGCAGCCCGGCCAGGAAGGTGAAAGGGAAGATGTGCCGCAGCCAGAGCGAGCCCGCCATTTCATGCCTCCAGGGTGACGCTGGTTTTCGGGGCGCACACGCACAGCAGGCAGGTTCCGGGTTCGGGGTCGTAGCCGGGCGGCTGCTGGTAGATGATCTCGCCGGTGTTGATCGTGGTCTGGCAGGAGCCGCATCCGCCCGCGCGGCAGCCCGAGGCGACGGACACGCCGTTGGCTTCGGCGAATTCCAGCAGGCTGCCGGCGCTGGGACGCCAGGAAATCTGCCTGCGCGAGCGGGTGAAGGTGACGGTGACTGCCGCCTCCCCGGCGCGCACCTCCTCCGCCGGCTGCCGGCGCTTGAGCGACGACGGCCCGAACGCTTCGAAATGGATGCGCGAGGGCGGCACGCCCCAGGCTTCCAGCGCCGGCACGAGGCTTTCCAGCATCGGCGCCGGGCCGCAGATATAGAACTCGAACGGCTTCAGCGGCAGTTGCTGGCGCAGCATGGCGATGTCCACGCGGCCGCTGATGACGCTGGCCTGCCCGTGCAAATCCTCCGGCCGCGGCGCGCTGTAGCATATCCGCAGGTGGAAATTCGGATGCGCCGCCGCGAGCTGCTGGAGGCGCGCCGGCATGACGGCTTCCGCGGCGTTGCGCACTCCGTAGAACAGCCAGATTTCGCGCGACGGCTGATGCGCAAGACTCCAGTTCAGCATGCTCAGCGCCGGCGTAATGCCGATGCCGCCGCCGATGAGCACCGCCGGTGTATCGCCTTCGCCGAGGTGGAAATGCCCGGCGGGCGCGCGGGCTTCGATGATATCGCCGGCCTTCACACGGTCATGCAGGAAGCCGGACACGAGGCCGCCGGCCACGCGCTTGACGGAAATCCGGTAGGCATCGCGTTGCGGCGCATCGGAGAGCGTATAACAGCGGATGGTCCGCTTGGCAGACGCGGCGGGGATATCCAGGCTGAGGGCGAGATGCTGGCCGGGACGGTGCGGCGGCAGCGGCTGACCGTCCTCGGGCACCAGATAGAAGGAACAGACCATCCCCGCCGCATCCTCGATGACTTTGCGCGCTACGCGGAACCGGCGCAGGCCGGTCCAGGCACGGGCCGCCGCGTCCGGCACCGCCCCGTTCTCCGCCTTTTGCAGCGCCGTATAGGC
>CAWHDD010000006.1:0-334097 GCA_963827885.1 uncultured Alphaproteobacteria bacterium
AGGACTGACACGGCCCTGCGTCTGGCCCGCTATTTCAGCACCACGGCGGAATTCTGGCTCGGTATTCAGTCGCGCTATGACCTCGAAACCGCCCGCCGCCTGCTCGGTGACGAGCTTGCCGCGATACAGCCGCGAGATGCCGCGTGATGTTGATAGCAGGTTGAAACTCGCTGGCGCCGGCAGGGACATTTGGCACTGGCGCCTCTTCGAGTTGCACGGGGAGTTGATTTCATCCCCCATGCCGTGATATTTACTCGGCCAGTCGCGGGCTGCATGACCCGCTGGACGGACAAGGAGACGCATTAATGGAAATGATCTAGACGCTTCCTATAATGCGCGCGCCCCAATAATCAGCGAGGCCGATTTACTGCTTCGCTCCGCCGCGCGCTCATTCGATCAATCGAAACGCCCGAGCCGGAGCAAGCGAATGTTACGCTGGTTTGAAAACCTTATCGATCCCTTTAAGCTCATACTGAAATCGAGCAGCCGCCACAGCCGCTGTTGAAATTCTATTGGCATTTCTCCGACAAGTCTGGCCTGTATTCGCCGCCGTCACGCTGGTCGCCGGACTGTTTGCGGCGCTCGATCGAGGCGTCGCTGTTCACCTACATGGGCGAACTGGTCGATCTGGTCAGAGCGGCGCCCGACCCGCGGCGTTCTTCGACAATCACTGGGTGCTGCTGTCGTGGATGGCCTGTCGCGCTGCTGCTGCGGCCGCTGGCCTTCGGCGTGCACACCATCTTCGTCAACCAGACCATCAACCTGAACGTTCAGACTCAGGTGCGCTGGCGGACACATCGCTACGTGCTGCGCCAGAGCCTGTCCTTCTTCCAGAACGACTTCGCCGGCCGCGTCGCCAACAAGGTCATGCAGACCGGCCCGGCGCTGCGCGCAGACCGTGACGCAGATCGTCGACGCCATGTGGTTCGTCGTCGTTTATGCCGGCGAGCGCGCTGGTGCTGTTCGTCGCAGGCCGACTGGCGGCTGATGACTGCCGCTCTTGCTGTGGGTGGCGGGCTTCGTCGCCTGACGCTGCGCTACTTCGTGCCGCGCATCCGCGATCTGGCCGCCATCACTTCGGAGGCGCGCTCGACGCTCGTCGGGCCGCATCGTGGACAGCTACACCAACATCCTGACGGTGAAGCTGTTCGCCCATACCGATGGCGAGGACGCCTACGCCCGGGAGGCCATGACCGACCAGATCGCGCAAGATGCACCGACCAGTTGCGCATCATCACCGGCATGGAAATCGTGATGTGGGTGCTGAACGGCATGCTGATCGTCGGCACGACCGGGCTGGCGCTGTGGCTGTGGAGCGGCGGGCTGATCACGCATCGGCGCCATCGCGCGTGTCGACCGGCCTCGTCATCCGCATCAACAACATGGCGGGCTGGATCATGTGGGTGGTGACCGGCATCTTCGAGAACATCGGCATGGTGCAGGAGGGCATGGAGACCATCGCCAAGCCGGATCGTGGTCGATAAGCCGGCCCGCGCGCACCGCGCTGAACGTAACGGGCGGCGAGATCCGCTTCGAGAACGTCAAGCTTCCACTACGGCCGCGACTTGCGGGCTGATCGAGCAATCTGTCGCTGACCATCAGGCCGGGCGAGAAGGTCGGGCTGGTCGGCCGCTCGGGCGCGGGCAAGTCCACGCTGGTCAACCTGCTGCTGCGCTTCTACGACCTGGAGGGCGGACGCATCCTGATCGACGGCCAGGACATCGCCGAGGTGACGCAGGACAGCCTGCGCGGCGCAGATCGGCATGGTGACGCAGGACACCTCGCTGCTGCATCGCTCGGTGCGCGACAACATCCGCTACGGCAAGCCGGACGCCGACGAGGCCGAGGTGCATCGCCGCCGCAAAACGCGCCCACGCCCACGAGTTCATCGTCGGGCTGGAGGACCTGTCACAAGCGCCAGGGCTACGACGCCCATGTGGGCGAGCGCGGGCGTGAAGCTGTCCGGCGGACAGCGGCAGCGCATCGCCATCGCCCGGGTGCTGCTGAAGAACGCGCCGATCCTGATCCTGGACGAGGCCACGTCGGCGCTCGACTCGCGAGGTGGAGGCGGCCATCCAGGAGCAGCTCTACAACCTGATGCAGGGCAAGACGGTGATCGCCATCGCCCACCGGCTGTCGACCATCGCGGCCATGGACCGGCTGATCATCATGGACCAGGGCCGTATCGTCGAGGATGGCACGCACGAGCAGTTGCTGAAGCAGGGCGGGATTTACGCGCAGCTTTGGGCGCGTCAGTCGGGCGGCTTCCTGTTCACGAAAGAGGTGGCTTAAAGCACCGCCGCCGCACCTGACTTGCAGTGCGGCGGCGAATTGCGGGCGCCTCAGCCTTCGCGATTCGCTTGCAGCCATGCGGAAACGTTGTCGAGATAGGCGTTGAAAACACGCTCGTCGAGGTCCGAGAACGCCTGATCCACGAGTACACCCAGCACGCCATTGCCCGCCATGGCCGCGTTGTTCCGGTCGAGTTTTGCCAGTTCCTTGCCGGTAACGCTGTCCCTCAACACTGTCACGGTGCCGAGCATCGGCGTGCCGCCGATGACCACGCGCTGCAATGGATTCGGTATCATCATGGCATGAACCTTCACCTCCAGCACCGCGCGCCGTGTTCCCTGGAACTTGGGGAGGATCGCCCCGCCCAGCCGCTTCTTCAACTCGGCGGCCAGCGTGTCCCGCAAATACTGCTTGGCCTCGGGTGTACTCATGATCTCCTGGTGTTCGGTGACGCTGGGCTCTTCCTCCTGGGCCGGTCTCCGCTGCTTCGCCTTCGCGGCCGCCTTCGCTGCTTTCACGCGCTCGACATACGGAACCTCTGCCTTGTCCCACATGATGCCGGCATCCTCGGTATAGGAGACATCGATGCGCTCGATGCGGATGGTCCGCATTTCATCGGCTGTCAGGGAGACGCTGGCAGTAGCGCATCCAGCGAGCAGAAGAACGAGCATCATTACCGGCAGAATTGACCGCCGCGCAGCTATAGACATGAATCCCCCCGGACAATGATAGTCCGCAGCCTGCGCGGCTGCGCACATGCGGTGATATAATGTCCACACTGTAGCGCTTTTGTGACTTCAATCCAAGGCGAGATGTGTTCAGGCGAACAGCTTGGGACGTGGGGTGGTGAGGGGTGCACCTGAAAACTCCGGCGGCTGCGGAAATCCGCCGTTCTGGCGACCAGGCCGGGCCGGAAAAAACCGCCGGTGCTGCGGGTCAACAACGCGGCACCGGCGGAGTTCCTCCGATCATTCCACGGGAACAGAGGTGCGCTTCGCCGAACCATCCCCGGCATTCACGCGGATTTGTGCAATTCAAGTTCTATGCCAACGGGGAATAGGTGCGCGTCTGCGCGCAGGGCGTTGAGCCATCTGGTTGATTTGTAAACATAAAGCATGTGTGTGCCTCACTGCCAGCTCCAGAACCGCCAATTCCTGTAATCTCTGGTCCCCCCCCCCCCCCGCCATCGCCGATCCGGCGATTTTTTGAGCAGCATGCCCGCAAGCGATCAGGCGGCCGGCGGCCCCACGTTCACAGTGATCAAATCTTGGAGATGTGAACTAGTTGCGAACGGTTCGCGTAGACAAGCCAGCGGGAGGCGCGCTACGGTTAGGCATGGCTTTCCGCAACGGATACGATTTTTCTGGTACAGCGAACGGAATTCCCAGCCAGGCATCCATGCCCGAGCTGGTACAACGCATCGCTCGGAACCAAGACCCTCAGGCGTTCCAGGATCTGTTCGTCAGGTTCGGACCGCGAGTGAAAGCTATGATGATGCGGCAAGGCGCGGATGCCGATACCGCCGAGGATATCGCCCAGGACACTATGCTTGCCGTATGGCGCAAGGCGCACCTGTTCGTCGAAACCAAGGGCAGTATCACCACCTGGATTTACACCATCGCCCGCAATCTGCGCATCGACCGCCTGCGCCGTCACGTAGTCTGGCAGGACATCGACGACGAGGCGGACCGGCTGGTCAGCTCCGACGAAGCGCCAGATGTAGCGGTGTCGCGCGGCGAGGTGCGCGATCTGGTGCGCGACGCTCTGCGCCTGCTGCCGCCGGAGCAAATGGAAGCCATACAGCTTTCCTACGTGGACGGCCTTTCGCATCATGAGATCTCAGAACGCTTGAATATGCCGCTCGGCACGGTAAAATCGCGTATTCGGCTCGCCTATCAGAAAATCAAGGAATCCATCGGGGACAATGAGTTATGAGGCCGGTCCATCATCCTTCGGACGCGACGCTCATGGCTTACGCGGGCGGTACGCTTGCGCCTGGGATCGCTGCGGTTGTCGCGGCTCACGTTAAATGCTGCCCGCATTGCCGCGCCGAACTGAAATTCATGGAAATGATCGGCGCGGTGCTGCTGGAGGAATTGCCAGGAGAACCGCTCAGCGGCGAGGCGTGGGCCAAGGCTGGAAAAGCCGCTTGCTGCATGGAGGACGGCGCTGCATTGGGACGGCAAACCTCGACTTACGACAGTTTGCGCACGATGCTGCTGCGGTTCGCCGGTCCCGATCTGGAACTGATCCCCTGGCGCTGGCTGACGCCGGGCGTGCGGGATTTCCGCATCGTCCTGCCCGGCGGCGCCAAGGGCAGCCTGCGATTTTTCAAGCTCAGCCCTGGGCAGAAAATTCCCGAGCACGGCCACCGCGGCGCCGAGGTCACGTTCGTGCTGACCGGGTCGTATCGCGACTGCGTCGGCCGCTTCGGCCCCGGCGATTTCTCCGACCTGGATGACGAAATCGCGCATGAACCCATCGCCGACCGGCAGGAGGGCTGCATCTGCCTCGCCGCGACCGAGCATCCGCGCCAGTACAAAGGGCGGGTTATCCGCTGGTTGCAGCCGTTCGTCAGGTTGTGAAACGCGCCGCTCAGCCGTTGCGGGCCGCCTGTCCATTGCAGGGTTGCGTGGAAAAAACCGATAAACTGCCGAGGGCGAACACCAGCACAGCCGCGAGCGCAGGGTGGTTCTGACAAAGAGCAAGAAAGCCGTCGCGCAGTGCGGTTAAATCAATCCCGCCGGGAATTGACTTAACGAAAAACATCGTCCCCTCCCTCCAGCGCTATATTTCAAGGGGTTGAACCGGACTCCCAGCGTGAGAATTGCGCGCAAAGGCGTGGACATTGTGTTCAATTTCGCGGCCGGCCTTAAATATTTCCATGAACACGCCTCAGTTGTGCATTGCGGGTACAGGCGGAACGATGATACAAGGCGCTTAGCACTCACTCATTGACAGTGCCAACAACGGCACCTAAATGCGCAACCGAAGGGAAAGCTCCCTTTCGGGATCACAGAAACCGTACAAAGGAGGTTCCACCCATGAAATTCCGGCCATTACACGACCGCGTCGTCGTCCGCCGTATCACCGCCGAGGAGAAGACCGCGGGCGGCATTATCATCCCCGATACCGTCAAGGAAAAGCCGGTTGAAGGCGAAGTGGTTGCCGCAGGTCCGGGCGTGCACGGCACCGACGGCAAGCTGGTGGCGCTTGACGTGAAGGCGGGCGACCGCGTGCTGTTCGGCAAATGGTCCGGCACCGAAGTGAAGATCGACGGCGAAGATCTGCTCATCATGAAGGAGAGCGACATCCTTGGCGTCGTCGAAGTTACCGCCGGTGCTTCGACTAAAAAAGGTAAGGCCGCTTAATTTTTTCCGGACAGAGGAATGTAAAACATGGCTGCCAAAGAAGTTAAATTTGCTTTTGAAGCCCGCGACAAACTGCTGCGCGGCGTGGATATTCTCGCCAACGCGGTTGGCGTGACGCTTGGTCCCAAGGGCCGCAACGTGGTGATCGAAAAGTCATACGGCGCGCCGCGTATCACCAAGGACGGCGTGACGGTCGCCAGGGAAATCGAGCTTGAGGACAAGTTCGAGAACATGGGCGCCCAGATGGTGCGCGAAGTCGCCTCCAAAACCAACGACGAAGCCGGCGACGGCACGACCACCGCCACCATTCTCGCCGCCGCGATTGTCAGGGAAGGCGCCAAATCGGTGGCTGCCGGCGCCAATCCGATGGACCTGAAGCGCGGCGTAGACCTCGCCGTCATCGCCGTGGTGAAGGAACTGGCGAAGCGCGCCAAGAAGGTGACAACCTCCGCCGAAATCGCCCAGATCGGCACCATTTCCGCCAACGGCGATGCCGATATCGGCCAGATGATCGCCAAGGCCATGGACAAGGTCGGCAAGGAAGGCGTGATCACCATCGAAGAGGCCAAGTCGCTGGAGACCGAGCTGGAAGTCGTCGAAGGCATGCAGTTCGATCGCGGCTACATCTCGCCCTACTTCGTCACCAACGCCGAAAAAATGCGCGTCGAGCTGGAAGACCCGTACATTCTCATTCATGAGAAAAAGCTGGCCAGCCTTCAGGCGCTGCTGCCGGTGCTGGAAGCCGTGGTGCAGTCGGGTAAGCCGCTGCTCATCATCGCCGAGGATGTGGAAGGCGAGGCTCTGGCCACGCTCGTCGTCAACAAGCTGCGCGGCGGCCTGAAGGTTGCGGCCGTGAAGGCTCCGGGCTTCGGCGACCGCCGCAAGGCCATGCTGGAGGATCTCGCCATCCTCACCAAGGGCCAGGTCGTTTCCGAGGACATCGGCATCAAGCTGGAGAGCGTAACCCTCCAGATGCTGGGCCGCGCCAAGAAGATCGTGATCACCAAGGACGATACGACCGTCGTGGATGGCAGCGGCTCGCGCAAGGAGATCGAGGCGCGTGTCAGCCAGATCAAGAAGCAGATGGAAGAAACCACCTCGGACTACGACAAAGAGAAGCTGCAAGAGCGTCTGGCGAAACTCGCCGGCGGTGTGGCGGTGATCAAGGTCGGCGGCATGACCGAGATGGAAGTGAAAGAGAAGAAGGATCGCGTGGACGACGCGCTGAACGCGACGCGCGCGGCCGTCGAGGAGGGCTTCCTGCCCGGCGGCGGCGTGGCTCTGCTGCGGGCGGCCAAAGTGCTCGACGCTGTCACCGTGGCCAACGAAGACCAGAGAGCGGGCGTCAACATCGTGCGCAAGGCGATCCAGACGCCGGTGCGCCTGATCGCCTCGAATGCCGGTGAAGACGGCGCGGTCATCGCGGGCAAGACGCTGGAAAAGGCCGAATACACTTACGGCTATAATGCGCAGACCAACGAATATGGCGATCTCGTCGCGCAAGGCGTGATCGACCCGGCGAAAGTGGTGCGCACGGCGTTGCAGGATGCGGCCTCCGTGGCCAGCCTGCTGATCACCACCGAAGCCATGATCGCCGAGCGCCCGTCAAAGGATGGGGCGGCAATGCCGGCGATGCCCGGCGGCGGCGGCATGGGCTTCTAAGGCTCAGCCACAAACAAATGAAGGCCCGCCTGATTGGGGCGGGCCTTTTTTTAGGCGGTGCAAACACAAGCCAGCACCAATTACTTCACGGAATGCAGTTGCAGCGACGCGACCGTAACGGCGGCATTCAGCCCGGTCTGGCCTTGCAGGCTGAGCGGCTGTAAGGACACGGTCCGGTTGGAACCGCCGATCAGCACATTGGCGCCAGCGCCGATACCAACAGACGCATTGGCGGCAGGGCCGACATATTCGCCAGCCAGCGCGCCACGGCCGACCTTATTGGTCGGTGCGAACACGGCCCAGCTCAGCGCGGCCTTGCCAGTGACGCCCAGATCGACACCGAACTTGTTGATCTGTCCGGCATAGCGGTCACCGCGCTTCACGCCGCTGGGGCTGTAAACGCAACGCAGCTTCTTGGTCGAACCGAACACATAGCTGCTGCCGCCATCAACAGAGCAGTTGAGAACGCCGACTTTTACGGAGTCTTGTGCCTTGGCTTCCGGCGCGCTCACGGCCATTGAGAAAGCCGCGGCAAGCGCGAATGCGGAAATTGCGAACGTCTTGGTTGCGATATTCTTGAACATCAAACCCTCCATCAAGGTGATTCGCCATTTTTACCATAACCCAGTCAAGCACGCTGGAAAAATTCCAAACCTTCAGGGTTGCATACAATACTAATCGTGCCAGATAATCTGCCAGGAACGCGAAAACCGGCACCAACGCATGACATCTGCGGCAGGAGCCGCATGCGCATATTGTCAAATTCTGGTTCTATGTCGCAAGTCCTGGTTAATAAATGATGACGGCGGCATATTGTTCCCGGCCAAGCGTCGATACGCCAAGCTGGAAACAGGCGTGACTCAGCGCCCCGCACTGCGTCATAAGCATGACGCCCCAGCATCAAAACTTGGTGATATCTGCCCGTTCCGTCAGGGGTTTTCGTTGGCACGCGCCTTCAGAACCTGCCGCTGCAACCACTCCTGAAGCCAGTTCAGCTCGCGCAGCACCACCTCATTTTGCGTCGTCGGCATCTGCACGCCATGCTCGCGGAAGGACTTCAGGATCGCAATCCTCAAATCGGTGCGCACGCTGCCGGCGATGTTCAGGTCGTAGATGAAGGCGAACAGCTTGAAGCTGAGACCATTCGCCCCGAAGTCTTCGAGCAAAACGGACGGCGCCGGCGATACCATCACCTGCCCATTGCTGCGCGCCGCCTGGAGCAGCAACTCCCTCACCTGCTCCGGGTCGCTCTCATAGTCCACCGTGACCGGAATGATGACGCGGCCATTGAAGTTGCGCAGCGTCCAGTTCTTCACGTTCTCCGTGATGAAATGGGAGTTGGGCACAATCACGTTGGCCTTGTCGAAGGTCTCGATTTCGGTGGAGCGCACGCTGATCTTGCGGACGAACCCTTCCTCGCCGCCGACCACCACCCAGTCGCCGACCTTGATCGGCCGTTCCGCCAGCAGGATCAGCCCGGACACGAAATTGCTGATGACGCTTTGCAGGCCAAAACCGATACCGACGGACAGCGCACCAGCGACGATGGCAAGGTTGGAGAAGTTGAACCCGGCATAGGAGAAGGCGAGCATCGCGGCAACGATCACGCCTACGTAACCGATGCCTGTGCGGATGGAATCGCGCGCACCGCCGGAAATACCGGCAGCAGCCAGCACGTTGCGGTCGAACCAGCCCTGGAACAGCTTCGCCGCCATATAGCCGACCACGAACACGATAACGGCGGCAAAAATGGCGGCCACCGAGATCTGCATGTTGCCGACCTGGAAGCCGAACAGAAGTTGGGCGAGCCACTCGCTCACGGCCTGCCAGTCGAAGCCCCATTGCAGCATGATAAGCGGCACCGACAGGAATAGGATGACCAGCTTCAAGGTCAGCGAAATGGGCAGCGCCAACTGCTCCCGGCGCCGCTGGTCGAGGCCGAATCTCGACGCCAGCCATTGGCCGGTTGCGGTCGTCTCGTCGCCCATGCTCTGGCCGAAAGCGTCGCCCCAAAGGAACAGCAGATAGACGATGCAGAGAATGGTGCCGGTCACGACGATCTGCTGCGAGATGAAGCGAGCCAGCGACACATAGCCGAGCAGCGCTCCCGCAAGGATCACAAACGCCAGTATCCAGAACGGTATGCGCAAGGGGCGCAACCACATCATATGCGGCGCCCCCTCGACCGGCTGCGTTTCGAGCCGCGTGGTGAGAATGGCCGACAGCAGCGCCACGAATACGCCCGTCACCAGAAAGCTTTGGGCGATGGTCAGATGGGGCGGCGACGACGCCACCCAGTTCACGGGCACCATGAACAGGTTGTAACTGTGGATGATGGCCAGCCCGATGACGAGCGCGCAGATCCGCCGCGCCGCGCCGTCCGACGCCGGAAAGATGCGCCAGCGGTGATTGTAAGGCGCCATCACCGTGACCACCAGCGCACTGACCAGCGCCACGATGGCGATGGAGCGGACGGCGGCATACATCAGGCGATTGATCTGAAACGGCACGATGATGTCGTTGCCGGTGACGGTGTAATAGAAAAAGTCGCCGGCGGCTGAGAGCGGCGCCGCGCGCAGGATGATCACCCAGGCCGCCGAGGAGGCGCGTTTCCAGAATGGCGGCTCTTCGGCGTGCGGCCAGTCATGGACATAGCGGATGCCGCGCCAGCGCAGTACAGTTAGTACGAGCCATAGCAGGGCGCTGCCGAGAAGAAGTTGTATTACTTCCCCCTGCCCGTGAAGACGCTTCCACCATTCCTGCACAACGTGAAAGCTTTGTGTCAGGGCGGTCACGGCCTGCGCGGGAGCGTCCACCCAAGCCTGCGGGGAATGGGCCTCCGGGCTGCGCCGGAGCAGCAATTCCATGAACTTGGTCCGCTTGGCATCCTGAACCTGGGCCAGCATCTGGTCAGTACGGATGCGTGCCTGATCGCGTGCGCTGCCCGCGGCATTGAAGCTGTTCACCAGGGTGTTCAGTTCGGCGCGCTGCTGAGCGACGGCTTCCGGTTCGGGTGGCTGACCGGCAGCCGGAGGCGCGGCAAAGGCGGCGGCCTGGGCCTTCACGGCTTCGAAGCGAGGCTGCAACTGCTTTGAAAAGGCTTTGATCTTGGCGCGGATATCCGCGAGCTGGTCGTGGAAAATATCCAGCTCGCGATACCGTACTTTGGGCCGGTTGACCTCTTTTTCGATGCGGTCGAGGCTGCCGTCCCACGCTTTGATGGCTGCATCCACATCGGCGCCGATGGCCTGGCTCACGCTCTCGAAGGTCGCATTTACCTGAGGCGCGGGCGGCGGCGGTGCCGGTTGAGCGGCCGGTGCTGGCGCGGGTTGCACCGCTGCCGGCGGCGCGGCTGGCTCAGTCTGCGCGGTTGCAACGCCAGCGATGGTCAGGCCCGCAAGGGTGGCGAAAGAAATGACAAGCAGCTTTAGCTGGAGCAGTTTCATGGAACGCCTACGATGGACGGATGCATTGATGGGAAAATTCTCGAACCGTGGATCATTCACCGGCCGCACCCCTATCCCATTGCCGCCGTGTATTCAACCCGGTTCGGCGATTGGCACGTTTCGGCAGCGATTGCGGACATTGCGGCAGGCGAACCCCGGTTTACGGTTAGAAATTAGGATTGGTCACGGCATCAGTTAAAGGTCATTCTTGTGGACATTAAGGCTGTCAAAATCCCCACTCCCATCGAGGTTCGAGCGGCGCCATGATCGACAAGCTCACCTATTTGATCGCCCTCTCCCGCGAAGAGCATTTCGGCCGGGCGGCGGAAAGCTGCGGCGTGACCCAGCCGACGCTCTCGGCGGGCGTCAAGCAGCTTGAGGAAACGCTTGGCGTCATGCTGGTGCGGCGCGGCTCGCGTTTCATGGGCTTCACGCCGGAGGGCGAACGCGTGCTGAGCTGGGCACGCCGCATCGTGGCCGACGCCCGCGCCATGCGCCAGGAGGTGGACACGCTGAAGCGCGGGCTGACCGGGCATATCACCATCGCGTCCATCCCGACGGCGCTGCCCATGATCGCCTCGCTGACAACGCCGTTCCGCCAGCGCTATCCTGACGTGCGCTTCAGTATTTTTTCCCACCCGTCCGACGTGGTGTTGAAATTGCTGGAAAATCTGGAGATCGACGCCGGGCTGACCTATCTCGACAACGAACCGCTGGGGCGCGTTACCAAACAGCCGATTTATCAGGAGCGTTACCGGCTGATCACGGCGGTGGATGCCCATTTCGGCGGCCGCGAGCAAGTGACCTGGGCGGAGGCCGGCACGTTGCCGCTGTGCCTCCTGACGCCGGAAATGCAGAACCGGCGCATTATCAGCCAGCTCTTGCGGGGCGGCGGGGCGGACCCCGCGCCGGCGCTGGAATCGAACTCGATGATCGTGCTGATTGCCCATGTCCGCACGGGCCGCTGGGCGAGCGTCATGCCGGAGAAGATCGCCGAAGCGCTCGGCTCCGGCGATCGCATCCGGGCCATTCCCATCGTGGAGCCCGATATCTCGCACACCATTGGTCTGGTCGCAGCACAGCGCGACCCGGCTACGCCGCTGGTAACGGCGCTATTCGCCGAGGCGCGCCGGCTCGCGGCGGCTGGATAAAAAGCCGCCACTGCCGGAATTCGCGTTACTCCGCCGCCAGCCGCACATACTCCCCGTTCGCCACCGGGCAAGCCTGCCAGAGCTGGGTCATCACCGACAGCAGGTAATCCATCTGCTGGTCCGTATGCATGGGCAGCGGCGTAAACCGCATACGCTCGGTCCCCTTCGGCACGGTCGGGTAGTTGATCGGCTGCACGTAAATCCCGTACTGGTCGAGCAGCACGTCCGTCACCGCCTTGCAGTGCACCGGATTGCCCACCATCACCGGCACGATATGGCTGGGGTTATCCATCACCGGCAGCCCGGCCTCCTTGAACCGCCGCCTCAGCGTCGCCGCGCGCTCCTGATGCTGCTCGCGCTCCACCGTGCTCGCCTTCAGATGCCGCACGCTCGCCAGCGCGCCCGCCGCCAGAACCGGGGCGAGCGACGTGGTGAAGATGAAGCCCGAGGCATACGAGCGGATGGCGTCGCAGCAGGCTTTGCTCGCCGCGATATAGCCGCCCATGACGCCGAAGCCCTTGGCAAGGGTCGCGTTGATGATGGTGATGCGGTCCATGACCCCGTCGCGCTCGGCAATGCCGCCGCCGTGCGGGCCGTACATGCCCACCGCGTGCACCTCGTCGAGATAGGTCATGGCGTTGTATTTCTCCGCCAGATCGCAGATGGCGGCCATGGGCGCCATGTGGCCGTCCATGGAGTAGACGCTCTCGAAGGCGATGAGTTTCGGCGTGCCCTTGGGATACTTCTTCAGCTTGGCTTCCAGATCGGCCACGTCGTTGTGGCGCCAGATCACCTTCTCGCCGCCGCCGTGGCGGATGCCCTCGATCATGGAGGCGTGGTTCTTCTCGTCGGAGAAGATCACCATGCCGGGGATGAGCTTGGACAGCGTGGCCAGCGTCGCATCGTTGGCGACGTAGGCGGAGGTGAAGAGGAGGGCGGATTCCTTGCCGTGCAGGTCAGCGAGTTCCCGCTCCAGCAGCACATGGTAATGATTGGTGCCGGAGATGTTGCGCGTGCCGCCGGCGCCCGCGCCGCAGCGGTCGAGGGCTTCATGCATGGCGGCGAGCACTTTCGGATGCTGGCCCATGCCGAGATAGTCGTTGGAGCACCAGACGGTGACGTCGCTCTGGCCGCCGGCATTGTAGCGCGTGGCGCGGGGGAAGCTGCCAACATGGCGTTCGAGATCGGCGAAGACGCGATAACGGCCTTCTTCGCGCAGGGTGTTCAGGTGTTTCAGGAACAAGCCTTCGTAGTTCATTCTCCCCTCCCAGGATCGAGACGTGCGGAACTTGTGTTCCATGCTGCACTGAGCGGCTTGCTTCCGGTCACCCTCTCCCAACGGTCAAGGGAAGCGTTGCCATGGCGCGGCTTGCAGCCGCTTATGAAGTGAAAAAAATTGCTCATATCAAGGGTTTTGCGGCGCACGTTCATTTCGCGCACGCAGTATGACGCCGGAAAAATCCGCTGCAATCCATTTTGTTCAAGCCGGTGATCAACTGAACTCATTTAACTCTGTAACACCCAGCCGGGACTTGACGTGCGTCAATTGGAGGCGGCTTCCGGCAGCGAACCGTCAAATTTTGTGGCATGGACCCCGGAAGGGGCCGGATTTCTCTCGCGCGTAGTCTAACCTGAAGCAGGCCCCGGGCGCCAAGCGTCACTTTGCCCTGGCTGGCGCAGCTTGTGTATTCAAATTGCCCGCTTGTTGCTCAGGCGCGACAATTTTGCGCATGCGGAGCCAGCCGGTTGCCTCGAAACGTTCCCATTCATTCTAACTCCATACCGGCGCCCCAGTCCAACGTTTAGCCGTGGGACGGTTAAACCGCATTCATTTCTTGCAAATGAATGTCATGTGCAAGTAACCACATCAGCGGACGCGCGCCTAATCTTCCAGCGTCCAATAATCCTTCAACGCCAGTTCCCCGGCGCCGAGCGGCGCGAAATACGCATCGACCGTGGCTTCCGTAACCTCGCTCAAGCTCGCATGCTGCCAGTGGGGCGCGTGATCCTTGTCGATCAGCGCCGCGCGGATGCCCTCGCGGAAATCGTGGCCGGCAATGAAGCGCGAGGCCAGCCGGAACTCCATCGCCAGCGCTGCCTTGAGATTGGGCAGCTTCCCGCCTTCGCGGATTTGCCGCAACGTGACCTTCAGGCTGAGGGGCGCGCGTTTCCGCAACTCCGCGGCGGTCTTCTGTGCCCATTCCGCATACTCGCCGGTCTGACCGTCGAGCCGCGCGAAAATGTCCTCCATGGTGGCGCCGGAAAACACGCGATCAATGACCGGCGTCAGCGCCGCCAGCGGACCGGTGCCGGGATCACGGTTCAGTTCGTCCAGAAATGGGTCGATGGGCTCGGATTCGACCAGGGCATTGTGGATCATGTCGAAGTCCAGCGACGGAATATAATGGCTGACCAGCCCGAGATGCCAGGCGTCCGCAGGGCCAACGCTTTCGCCGGTCAGCCCCAGATAGACGCCCATCTCGCCCGGCAGGCGCGACAGAAAATAGCTGCCGCCCACGTCGGGGAAAAAGCCGAGGCCCGTTTCCGGCATGGAGAAGCGGAAGTTCTCCCCCGCCACGCGATGCGTGCCGTAGATGTAAATGCCTACGCCGCCGCCCATGACGATGCCATTGATAAGCGCCACGTGGGGCTTGGTGAAGCTTTCCAGCGTCCAGCAGTGCTGGTATTCCTCGCGATAGAACTGGAGCATCTCCTCCCGCTTGTCCGCCAGCATCAGCTCGTACAGCCGGCGGATGTCGCCGCCCGCAGAAAAGGCCCGGCCCTCCGCTTGCAGCAGCACACCGTAAGTCTTTGGCGTCCTGGCGCATTTGTGAAGTTGCGCCTCCAGGCCGCGCAGCATTTCCGGTGTCACGGCATTTAGAGCGCTGTCGCGCGTCAGCGTGGCGATGCCGGCGCGGCCTTGTTCCTCGAAGCGAATATCTTGTGCGCTGGGATTGGCATCTTGCATCGGGCTTCCAGACTTGCGAAATTAGGGGGATCAGATCGTGGGGTGATCTATAGGGGCAAGGACACGAACTGCCAAGATTTCCTCGACATGTGCGGCAGTTGGTGCAGGGGATTATCATGACACAGCCGGCCGGCGGGACATGCCGCCGCGGATGGAACTGGTGCTTTGCCGTGGTCACGATCGCCGCGCTCTCGATGGTGTGCGCTGACGCTGTGCGTGCCGAACCAAAGCCGCAAACCGCCGCGCCCGGCAAGAGCGCCGCCGCCGCGACGCCGCCACTGCCCGAGCGGGCTCCCCCCCGCAACACCGCTACTCCTGGTCAGCCGCCCGCAAAGGACAACAAAGTTCCCTATGGGCCGCCGCTGCCCGAGTCCTGGCCGCAGGATCAGGTCGAAACGGCGCTCGCCGAATGCCGCCAGCTTCTCGCGGGCCAGCCGATCGAATACGAGATACTGCCGCCCATCAAGGAGAACGCCTGCGGCCTGCCGGCGCCTATCAAGCTGCTCGCATTCAACTCCGAACCAAAATCCGAGCTTTATCCGCCCGCCATCGTCACCTGCAAGCAGGCTGCGGCGCTGGGCCAGTGGTTCAACGACTATGTGCAGCCGGCGGCCAAGCAGATGCTCCAGGCGGCGGTGGTGCGCACCCATATCCTCGCCTCCTACCATTGCCGCAATCGCTACAACGATCCGTCGCAGCCCATCAGCAATCACGCTTTCGGCGAGGCCGTGGATGTCGGCGACTTCGTCACGGCCAAGGGCGAAAACATCAAGGTGCTGGAGCATTGGCCTTCGCCGCCACCGCCTCCGCCGCCGCCCGCGCCACCGCCCCCGGTTGCCGTGAAGGAGGTGAAGCCGCCGCAGCCCGCCGCCGGCACGCCCGCAGCCACCAGCGAGGAACGCGAGCCGCCGCGCGACGACGGCAGCGATGCGGAGCGCGCGGACGAGATGCCGTTTCCCTCGGATGGCTCATATGCCGAAACCGCCGGCGCGCGGAGTGCAGCCAAAGCGCCGGCGCCGCGCATTGCCGCTCCTCTGCCACCTCCGCCGGTTGCCGCGCCGCCGCCGGTCAAGCCCGCGCCTCCCGCGAAGGATGTCAAAGCCAAACCGGCGAAAAAGCTGCCGCCGCCGGTGGAAGATGCGCGCGGGAAGTTCCTCAAGGTGGTGCACAAGGGCGCCTGCGTGATTTTCGGCACCGTGCTGGGGCCGGAGGCGAACGCGGCCCACAAAAATCATTTCCATCTCGACGTGCAGCATCGCAAGCAGGTGCTGTGCGACCAATACGGTTCCTCGAAAAATGCGGCGGCGATGAACACTGACGCGGCGCCCGCGAAGCGTTCCGTGGTGGAGCGCAAGAACCGGCCGTAACGTGCCGGTGTAACCGGCTGTTTTCGCGCGGGCTAAAGGCGATATAAATCAGCTTCGCGCCAGCGCCGGATCATACGTTTCACGCCGCGTGTGACCGGCACCTTGGTGGGAGCGCCTTGATTGCCCAGGCATTTCGTATTCTTCTCGCGGCTTTTTTAGTATATTATTAAACTTGTAATGAATAATTGTATGCGAAGGCGTCCGTCCGGTTCATACCGGCGAGGCAAGTGGGTGCAAAATTGCGGCCGAATGCCCTGAAACGAACACGGAAAACTGCTTGACGTTTGTCACGCGGCCTTGCTCTCAAAATCTCAGCGAAAAAGCGAATGGGCGCGTTGCTGAGAAGGTTGCAATCGGGCGTGGCGCTTATAGGTGGGGATTGAGGCCATGAGGTGGTTTATCGCGGCGGCGGTGCTGTGTGTTCTCGTGATCTGGGCTCAGATCGCGATCATCACCAAGCCAGAGCAAGTAACGCAGGTTGTGGCGGCGCCCAAGCCGGTTGAGGCGCCTCTGACACCGCCGAAGGAGACCGCCATCGTGCCGCCGTCTCCGCCTGCGGCCCCCGCAGCGGCGCCAGCGCCGGCACCTGTGAAGGTGGCCGAGACGGCAAAGGATGTGCCAACCCATTTGCAGACATCGGTTGCGGCTCCGTCCGTGCCCGAGACCGCCGATGTGCCATCAAGCCGTCTGGCCGCCTCCGTCCAAAGCGAATTGAAGCGGCTCGGCTGCTATTATGGCGCCATCGACAACGATTGGAACCGCAGCACCCGGCGTGCCCTGCGCCGTTTCGCCCGCCGTGCCAGCGTGCAGATCGACGACAGCGAGGCCACGGCCCAGACCGTCGCGACATTGCGCGGCTATGACACCAATGAGGATTGCAAGGCGCTGACGGCTTCCGCCCGTCCGCGGACGCAGACGACTTCGACCGAACCTAACGCTGGTACTCAGCCCGAGAGCGCGGCCGGGCAGCCGGCAGGCAAGGATGACGCCTATCTGCCGCCCTGGATGCGCAATCAGCCTGGGGCCGGTGCGACGAAGCATAGCAGCAACAGCGGTACGGGAACCGAGCCGACGCCCAGCGCCGCTCCTGGCGATGCCGTTGACGCACCTGTGGCGGAGGCCGCGCCCAAGCCAGAGAAGAAGCGGCGGCGCCACCACAGCGGCGGCGGCGATCCGTTCAGCGCCATCGGCAGGGCGTTGGGGCTGTAAAACAGGCGCATTCCCGCCAGCCTGCCAGCGAATTGCATACCGGCGGGAATTAATGAGGCTGAAGCCCGTTCTCCTTGGGAGATGTACGCCATCTGTGAAACAAGGGCGCCGGCGGGTTCAGCCGGTTTCGCCTTCACGATACATTGCCGTGATGTGCGGCAATCCGCCGATTACGAGATTTGCACCCTCCAAACCAAAGTGCTAATCCTTCCGCATTAACCGGGGCGCGATGATCATGATGGATTTCAAGAAGCCTTCCGATTTCAGCCGCACGGCACATATTCGCCGCGAGATTCCAAGCGGCAGCTTTCCGGCGGTCCGCATGCGGCGCACGCGGCAGGCGACCTGGTCGCGGCGACCTGGTGCGCGAGAACGTGCTCACCGCCGCCGACCTGATCTGGCCGATGTTCGTCGTCGAGGGCAAAAAGAAGCGCGTGCCCGTTACCTCCATGCCGGGCGTGGAGCGTCTGTCGGTCGATCTGGCGGTGAAGGCTGCCGCCGAGGCCGCCGGGCTGGGCATTCCGGCCATCGCCATCTTCCCCTATACCGATCCGTCGCTGCGCAACGACAAGGGCACCGAGGCCTTCAACCCGAAAATCTGGTGTGCCGCACCGTGCGCGCCATCAAGGCCGGCGTGCCCGAGATCGGCATCATCTGCGACGTGGCGCTCGATCCCTACACCTCCCACGGCCATGACGGCCTGCTGATCGGCGGCGAGATCGCCAACGACGAGACCATCGACGCGCTGGTCGCGCAGTCGCTGGTACAGGTGGAGGCAGGCTGCGACGTGATCGCGCCGTCGGACATGATGGACGGCCGCATCGGCGCCATCCGTCAGGCGCTGGAGGACCAGGGCCACAAGAACACGCTGATCATGTCCTACGCGGCCAAATATGCCTCGGCGTTCTACGGCCCGTTCCGCGAGGCGGTCGGCTCGCTCGGGCATGCTGAAGGGCGACAAGCGCACCTATCAGATGGACCCCGCCAACACCGACGAGGCGCTGCGCGAGGCCGAACTCGATCTGGCCGAGGGCGCGGACATGATCATGGTCAAGCCCGGCATGCCCTATCTCGACGTGCTGCGGCGCATCAGGGAGCGCTTCAACGCGCCGACCTTCGCCTATCAGGTGTCGGGCGAGTACGCGATGCTGATGGCCGCCGTGCAGAATGGCTGGCTGGATCGCGACCGGGTCATGCTCGAAAGCCTGATGGCCTTCAAGCGGGCCGGCGCGGAGGGCGTGCTCACCTATTTCGCACCGGCCGCCGCGAAGCTGTTGCGCGCTCAGCAGAGTTAACCCGCTGCCTGAGGCAATTTCGCC
This sequence comes from uncultured Alphaproteobacteria bacterium, assembly GCA_963827885.1. Lineage (GTDB taxonomy): Bacteria > Pseudomonadota > Alphaproteobacteria > Rhizobiales > Rhodomicrobiaceae > CAWHDD01. Next base: position 18,786 of record CAWHDD010000006.1, read on the forward strand.
CCCCATTTGCCGCACGGCTCAGGCGGATTTGGCCATCGGATAGGCTATGCTACGGCCCGTTCAGCGGCGTGCTGTTCCACGTTTTCCCGCCGTGATGCCCTCTCCGGCATTTACCCTTGCGCGGCTTTTTTGGCCGGCGATGACATGGCGCCTTGATTTCCGCTCCCCCTCTCACCTAGACTATGCTCCCTGATGTTGAAAGTTGGCTGCCAGCCTCGCGGCCCCAGCGAGTATCAACAAGCGTGACAGATCAAAAAACGCGTTTTCCTGAGTTCTACGTGACGGCGCCGCAGCCGTGTCCCTACCTTTCGGGCCGCCTTGAACGCAAGATTTTCACCCATCTCACGGCTGATAAGCCGCGCCCGGTGGTCGATAACCTGCTGAAAAACGGCTTCCGGCGCAGTCAGAACATCGCCTACATGCCCTATTGCGAGAAGTGCACCGCCTGCGTTTCGGTGCGCATCCTCGTCAATGAGTTCCAGCCCAGGCGCACCATGAAGCGCAACTGGCGCCGCAATTGCGACGTGGTCGCCACACGGGTCGATACCATCCCGACGTCCGAGCAATACTCGCTGTTCCGCAGCTATATCGACGCGCGTCACGGCGACGGCGGCATGGCCGATATGTCGGTGTTCGATTATTCCATGATGGTGTCGGACAGCGCGGTGGAAACCTACATCACCGAATACCGGGTGCGCCCGCAGTTGCACGCCTACCGCGACAACCCTGGCGAATGGCCGCTCATTGGCGCGGTGCTGTGCGACCAGCTCAGCGACGGCATTTCGCTGGTCTACAGCTTCTACGATCAGACGCCGGGCGACCGCAGCATCGGCACCTACATGATCCTTGAGCAGATCGAACACGCGCGCGAGGCGGGGCTGCCCTATGTCTATCTCGGCTATTGGGTCGAGGGCTCGCGGAAGATGAAATACAAGTCGAAGTTCCTGCCGCAGGAACGGCTCACGCCGAAGGGCTGGGTCCGCATCGACGCCGCGGATTAAATCTCGCGGCTCGCCATCGGGCGCGTTCCAGGCTCCAGGGCGTGGAGGGGTTATTGCCCGGCCTTGGCCTGCACGTTTGACGTGAGCGCCTGGTCGATCTTATTCTGCATGTAGGTCCATTTGGACATCGCGTTGGCAACCAGCAGATCCGTATATTTTTTCAGGTCAGTCAGCATGGCGCACCGCTTCTCGTCCGAAGCCGCGTCGCCCCCGCTGAGCTGCGATATCTGGGTCATCAAGGCCGCGCCAGTGGCGTCGTAAACGGCAATCTGCTCGTCTTTCACGAAATGCGCCGCCTGCGTGATATAGAGGGCATCCGGCCAGCCTTCCTTTGCCTTGAGCTTCAGGAGCTTTTCCTGGAAGGTCTTTTTGTTGGCATCGTTCAGGCCGTTGAGCGAGACACCTGTGGCGGTGACTGTCGTGGAAAAGGCCGCGCGGTCGCAGGTTTTGGCGGCGTCCTCAGCGAGCGCGAAACCGCCGCCCATCAGGCCGGCCATTGCCAGCGCGCAGAACCCTGCAACAAAGGATTGAAAATTCCGGTCTCGTCCCATGGCGGGAGACTATGCCGGCAGCGTAGCAAAAACAAGGCGGCTGCGGCAAAAGTATGCAGATGAAGTAAACGGCCGGGGAGTGACCCCAGCCGTTCAAAAAACCTTAGATTTTTCAGGCCGTTTAGCGGCGGAAGGGGAACGTGTAGGCGACGCCGATACCGGCTTCGACCTGATCCTCCGAACCGCGCCGCGTGACCAACTGGCTGTCGGCGGCATCGCCGAGCAGACGGCCATATTCCACGTAAGCGCGGGTAGACCATTCCTTGGTCCACTGGTAACGGTAGCCAGCGCCGACGCCGACTTCGTTCACGCCGCCTTCAGCGTTGTGCACCGCAAGGCCCGTAGCAGCATGCTCAGCCGCGTTGATGGAGAAATACGTATCAACGTAATCATCCGACGCGAACTTCACGCGCGGACCAATGTTGAACACCGAGCGCGCATTGGGACGCACCAGCAGGTCCGCCGACAGATTGGCCACGACGCCCTCGTTGCCGCCAAAGTTCTGCAGAACTTCCAGGCGAGTGCGCAGGTTGGGCATCGGATAGTATTCCGCGAAGCCGCCGAGCTGATAGGACGTGTCGATCTCCCGCAGGCCAGTCAGCGCTCTGCGGTCGTCGCTTCTGCTGCGCTCCGCCACGTAGTTGCCCGCGATACCGAAGCGGAAATTGCCCATCTCATGGAGAGCAAAGCCAAACGCGTCGTCAGGCAGAGCGATCCAATCCTTGGCGCCCTCTTTGCGGATCTCAACAATCGGGCTGAAGCTAAAGCCATGCCGCTTCGAACCGGGGAACTCCGGCACCGCGCTGAAATAGCCGCCCATCGTAACGATATAGGTGCTGCCCGCGTAGCCAGCGTCCACCCGGTCTTTCATGCCGAGATCAGCAGCCAGTGCGCTGCCGCCGAGCAGCCCAGCAAATGCCAGCGCCATCGCGCCGAGACCTGCACCATATTTCTTTGTCATCGTCATCCTATCTACCCGCTTGATTCGCCGTATCCTCTTTTACCAAGCCGGCGGCTGTCCCGCCTGTTTTTCTTGAAACTTTGATTAGATTCCGGCTCGCTGTTGCGAAATTACCACCTAGAATTGCGGTTATCTGCCTCAATTTTTGTCGAAACCATATATACCGAAGCGATTGCTCTTGGGGAAGCCTTTTGGCACAACCTGACCGGCAGCGGCGCGGGCTCCGTCGAATTGCTCCACCTCCATGAACTGGCGCGTGCGTCCCGCCGGATCGGTCCAGGGCAGGCCGGAGGCGCGTGTGAAGGCCAGCGCGTCGGCCAGCCCGCCATCGCGGTATTTCTGCAAGCGCACGCCGCGCCCGCGCACCATCTCGTTCACCTCGGCGAGCGGGAACACCAGCAGCTTGCGGTTATCGCCGGCCACGGCAACGCTGTCGCCATTCGCGGGGCAGCAGCACCGCGGCGGCATCCGGCGCCGTCACCAGTCAGGATCTGCTTGCCCTTGCGGGTCTGGGCGACCACCTCGTCTTCCGGCACGATGAAGCCGTTGCCCTGGCGCGAGGCGACCAGCAGCTTGCGGCCGGGGGCGTGGGTGAAAATCTCGAGGATTTCGTCGGATTCGTCCAGGTCGATCATCAGCCGCACGGGCTCGCCCTGGCCGCGCCCGCCGGGCAGCGCGCTCGCTTCCAGCGTGTAGAACTTGCCGTTGGTCGCGAACAGCACCAGCTTGTCGGTCGTGGACGCCTTGATGGCGCGCTTCAGCCCGTCGTCGGACTTGAATTGCAGCTTGTCGAGGTCGTCCTGATGCCCTTTCAGCGCGCGAATCCAGCCCTTTTCCGACAGGATGATGGTCACCGGCTCCTTCTCGATCATCGCCTGCTCGATATCGACGTCGAGATGCGGGCATGTCGCCGAAGGTAGAGCGCCGGTTGCCGAGGGCCGTGCCCTTGCCGAACTCGCTTCTTCATCTCGCAGATTTCCTGCGAGATGCGCGTCCACTGCCGCTCGTCGGAACCGAGCAGCTCCATCAGCGTGCCGCGTTCTCGCCGTGAGCTTCTCGTGCTCGGTGCGGATTTCGATCTCTTCCAGCTTGCGCAACGACGCGCAGCCGCATGTTGAGGATGGCCTCGGCCTGCACATCGGTCAGCTTGAAGCGCCGCATCATCTCCGGCTTCGGCTCGTCCGCCTCGCGGATGATGCGGATCACCTCGTCGAGGTTGAGATAGGCGATCAGATAGCCGCCGAGCACTTCCAGGCGGTGCTCGATCTTCGCCAGCCGGAGCTCGGAGCGGCGTTGCAGCACTACCTTGCGATGGCGCGAGCCATTCGCGCAGCGCTTGCGGCAGGCCCAGCACCACCGGCACCTGCCCCTGGCTCAGCACGTTCATGTTGAGCGGGATGCGCACTTCCAGCTCGGTCAGCTTGAAAAGCTGTTCCATCAGCACGATCGCATCGACGGTGCGCGACGTGCGGCTCGATGACGAGGCGGATGTCCTCGGCGGACTCGTCGCGCACGTCGGCCAGCAGCGGCAGCCGCTTGGCCTCCATCAGCTCGGCGATCTTCTCGATCAGCCGCGACTTCTGCACCTGATAGGGAATTTCGGTGACGACAATCTGATACGTGCCGCGCCCGGTGTCTTCCTTGTGCCAGCGCGAGCGCAGACGGAAGCCGCCGCGCCCGGTGCGGTACGCCTCGATGATGGAGGCGCGGTCCTCGACGATGATGCCGCCGGTCGGGAAATCCGGGCCGGGCACGAATTCGATGAGCTTCATCGGCCGTGGCGCCGGGATGCTTGATGAGATGGAGCGCGGCGTCGCACAGCTCGTCGACATTATGCGGCGGGATCGACGTCGCCATGCCCACCGCGATGCCGGACGAGCCGTTGGCCAGCAGGTTCGGGAACGCTGGCGGGCAGGACGATCGGCTCCTCTTCCGTGCCGTCGTAGGTCTCGCGGAAATCGACCGTGTCCTCGTCGATGCCGTCCAGCAGCGCGGCGGCCAGCTCGGTGAGCTTGGCCTCGGTGTATCGCATCGCGGCGGCGTTATCGCCGTCGACGTTGCCGAAATTGCCCTGGCCATCGACCAGCGGATAGCGCTGCGCGAAGCTCTGCGCGAGCCGCACCAAGGCGTCATACACCGACTGGTCGCCGTGCGGATGGAACTTACCGATGACGTCGCCGACCACGCGCGCGCATTTCTTGAAGCCGCCCTCGGGGTCGAGCTTCAACTGGCGCATGGCGTAAGAGCACGCGCCGGTGCACGGGCTTGAGGCCGTCGCGCACGTCGGGCAGGCGCGCGGTCCATGATGGTGGAGAGCGCGTAGGCGAGGTAGCGCTCTTCAAGCGCGTCGCGCAGGCCTACGGGTTCGACGCCGTCGAGAATCGGTGAATCAGTCATGGGGAAGGGGTAGCGGATGTGGGCGGCGGGATCAAGATGGGGAAAAGATCGTTCGGACTTGGCGCCTAGCACAGGTGCGGCTAAATTTCACAAAAGCTTAACGATTCGTGCTCCGTAGAGCACAGGACAATATTTTAAGAGGTTGAACAGCAATGCCCACTTGCCCCGATCCGAACTATATGCAGTTGGCGCTAACATGGCTTGGAGCCGTCCCTATCGGCGTAACAGGATGGTTCGCAGTAAATTTTATCGCCAAGCCTATACTAGAAGTTAGAGACCTTCGGCGTCAAGCATTCAACGTTATCGAGAAATATGTGTTCGTCGGAATGCCTCGTGACGAGAAGGATGAGGATCGAGTGCAAAACGCACATGATGCGTTAAGTTCTGTCGGCGTCTCTCTTCGTGCCTTTGGGCGTTCCTATACTTTTATTGGACATATGTACTGCCGGATTTGTGGCTATAATCTTGAAATGGCAGCATGCGCATTATTTGGTCTCGCACAAATGGCAGGTTGGAACTACGGGCAACAAGCAAGGGAAAATCAACGCGATTTAGTATATGTTGCGCTGAAATCATGCGAACATATATCAGGCGACCGTAAAATTGAGCTTCAAAAGATGTATGATGAGGTGAGAAACACTGAAATAGATAGTCACTCAAGTGCACAAGCGAGGTAGCGTTCTTCCAGAGCCTCGCGCAGGTTTACGGGTTCGGTGGAGTTGGGGAGAATCGGTAAATCGATCCTGGGGAAGAGGTAGCGGATGCGGGATCAAGGTGTGGTGAGAATTCCGGGGTGGAAGGACACTAAGGCCGGACACGTTCATGGCGTTGGTAATGAGGCCGATGCCGATGCTGCTCCGCATGGCGGCTTCCATGTGTATGAGTTTTGGGAATCGCAGGCTCCTGAGCGCCGCCAGTAGAATAAGAAGTATTTAAGACGTTCCCGGCTGGACGGCGGGAGGTGCGGCAGTTACCAAATGTCAGAAGTGCGCAGAAAAAATGGGAGAGAAACGATGCTGAAATATGCCGCCGCCATTGGCCTTCTGATGCTGACCCCGATGTTAGCCGAGGCCGCAGATAAGCCGAAGAAAACACGCTTCTGGAACCTGACCGGCGAAACGGTATCGAAATTCGAACTGGCGCCGGCGGGGACAGCCAATTTCGGCGGGGACCAGTGCAAGAACGACAAGGACGGCACCGTGGAATTTGATGAACGGCTCCCCATCGAGGGCGTGGAGGCCGGGCAATACGACGCGCGCATCGGCTATCCGAACGGGCGCGTGTGCTTCGCCAAGGGCATCAAGGTCGAGGCGGGCGGAATATTCTCGATTGAGCAAGATCAGCTCAAGGATTGCACCGGCGGGAAGTAACCGTCCGGCTTGACGGGGACCAGCACACGGCACGCGAGCCGGTCCCCCTCAAACCAATAATTCCGGCTTATTTCAGCAGCTTCAGCAGTGCTTTACCAGCCTTGCTGCTCAGCTCCTTGCAATCCACCGTACCGTCGTTGTCGGGATTTGCCGCCGAGAAACGCTTGGCAACGATGTCGAGATATTCTTCCTTCGTCAGCGTGCCATCCTTATCGGGATCGCCAGCGGTCAGTTCCTTCTTGGACAGACGGCGCTTGGCCTCCTTGGCGTCAATGGTCTTGTCGTTGTCACCCTCCATCTTGTCGAACGCGGCACCGGCCGCATTCTTTGCTTCGGGGAGATCCATCGTGCCGTCCTTGTCCGGGTCGAGCGCCTTCATCGCGGCGCAGGTTTTGGATTTGGCGAACGCCGGCGAGACATCGGCGGTGAAGGCAGCGGCGGCGATGAGGCCGAGCGCGAAAAACGCGAAGCGAAACAGCATATCAGTCTCCTTTTTGCTGATGGATTGTCGTTGCTATGCAACTAGAGAGCGCATAGCAGGCTTCAGCAACTGGAGCTAGATTTAATTTTGTCACCGCCGTTTCACGGCGCATGATGTCCCTAACGGCGTGATAAAGATGCCGCGCGGGCACGACGTTGCCGCGCACCCGCCGTAAAATGGTACGGACACCTGATTGCCGATGTCCGTACCAGTCTGCATCTTAGGAAGTAGCCGGACGATAGCCGTGCGATCCAGACGGCGCTATGGGAGAACTTCCCAAAATCACGGGAACAACTTCCCATTGGTAGGAGATTCCGCCAGGACCGGAAGCCCGCCCTGGGGGCTCGCCTCATCAGCGGTTGCCTCAGCGCAGTCCGCCAAATCCTGGTGCACAAACGGCTGTATCAGGCTGCGGTGCCATGCCCGCCCCGGCGCGCCAGCTTCTCATGCCTGAACGCCCCCCAAAGCGCCGCGCCGATGGCGCCGGCATAGATCGCGTCCGGGTGACTCTCCAGCTCCAGGTTAATCCGCTCCCTGGCCATGGCCTCCCGCATCGCAGCGACAAGACCGCTGTCGAGCGCCAGTCCGCCCGTCATCTGAATGACGCCATCGAGTTCGCCGATGCTCTTGAGCAATTTCACCAGCCGGCCGGCCATGGAGTCGTGGATGCCCCTCAGGATATTGGGCACCGCGATGTTGCGCGAAACCATGTTGATCACGTCCGTTTCCGCCAGTACGGCGCAGATGCTGGAAACGGGTTCGGGCCGGTCCGCCTGCCGGGAAAGGCCGCCGATATCGTCCTGCGCGATGCCGAGATAGCGCGCGATATTCTCCAGGAACTGGCCGGACCCGGAGGCGCACTGGCTGGTCATCCGGTAGCTCAGCACCTTGCCGCGCGCGTCGATCCTGATGGCGCTGCCATGCAGCGCGCCGATGTCCAGCACCGCGCGGGTTTTCGGCTGGAGATAGGTGGCACCGCGGGCGTGGGCGGTCATGGAATAGAAGTGGCCGGTGTGGAAATGCAGCGCCTCGCCGTCGCCAGTCGTAGCGCAATAGGCAACGCCGGCGCGCGTCAGGCCGGCATCGCCAAGCATTTCGTCATAGACGCGCGCGGCGAGCGCAAGTGGATCGCGCTGGTGGATGCGCTCCGTTCGCCGGGCGATCCACGTCTCCTCCTGGCCCTCGACATGGAACAGCACGGCCTTGATGGCCCCCGTACCCATGTCGATGCCTGCTGTGATGGGCATGGCCTATACCGCCCCGCGCTGGCGGAGCCATGCGGCGAGTTGCTTTTCCTCCAGGGTTCCGCTGGCGGTCATCTCCATCGCCCGGATGGCGTCGAGCGCGTCGAACTGCAACCGCCGGCCGTTGTCCGCCAGAAACAGACGCGCAACCACCCAGGCAGTCCGCTTGTTGCCGTCCGCGAAGCCATGGTTGGGGGCAAGCCCGTAAGCATAGGACGCTGCCAAATCAGCGGCATCCGGTGTGCCATATGAAGCCAAGTGTTGCGGCCGGGCAAGGGCGGATTCCACGGCGCCATGGTCACGCACGCCGTCCAATCCGCCGTGCTCGGCGATCAGCCGGTCGTGAATGGCGTAAACGACAGCGCCATCAACCCAGCGCCATGGGCTCATTTCGCCAGCGCCCGGAGGATTTCCCGGTCGTCGTGCATGATGTCTTCGGCGAGCGTCATCTGGCGCTCGAAATCAGGATTGTAGGGCGTGAGCCGGTAGCCGCCGCCTGGGGCCTCTGTCAGATAGACCGTATCGCCCTTCTTGAGCTTCAGGTGCGCCATGGCTTCCTTCGGCAGAATGAAGCCCGCCGATGCGCCAACCGTGGTAACTTTGAATGTGAGCATGGAGTGTCCTCTATATAATGTTCATTATATAGGAAATGCAACCCCTATGCAAGTGCGGCCTGGCTGTACAACCTCACCCCGGACACGCACGCCGCGCGAACTCCGCCGCCCCCAGCGCGCCGGTGTAAATCGACTCGGGATGAATGTTGACGGTCACGCCGCCGTAATTCTCCGCGATCAGCATCTTCAGTTCGCGCACCGCCGCCTCGTTTTTCGCCACGCCGCCGGTGAAGGTAAACTCATCCCTGACGCCGCCGGAACGCGCCAGGATCGAGACGGCGCGCAGCACGATGGCGCGGTGCAGGCCGGCGAGGATGTCCTCGCGCTTCTCGCCCAGCGACAGGCGGTCGCGCAGTTCGGCGCCGGCGAACACAGTGCAGGTCGAGTTGATCCGCGCCGGGCGGGCGGAGGTCAGCGCCAACGGCCCCAGTTCATGCACGCCCATGTTCATCTCATCGGCGATATAGCCGAGATAACGCCCGCAGCCGGCGGCGCAGCGGTCGTTCATCTGGAACGACTCGACGATGCCGCGCGCGTCCACCTGGATGCCCTTGGTGTCCTGGCCGCCGATGTCGAGCACGGTGCGCGTGCCGGGATACATCATATGCGCGCCGAGGCCGTGGCAGAGGATTTCGGAGCGGATGTGCTCCTTGGGAAAGGGCAGCGTCAGGCGTCCGTAGCCGGTGCCAACGAGCCGGGTTTCCTCCAGCTCGATGGTGAGCACCGCCTCGATGGCCTGCCGGATGACGTTCGTTTCGCCGGCGGGCAGCGGTGCTCCGGCCTGCAAACGCGCCAACGCGCGGCGGAATTTCGCGTTGAGATCCCCGCCGGTGCGGTTCTCCGCCTCGATGATCGACTTGTCGTATGCATGCAGCAGCACCTCGTGCGCCGCGCCGCTCTCCCGCGCCACGGCCTCGGCATGCACGTGAAAGCGCGACCCGGCGATATCGCGGAAGAAGCCGGATTTGCGTCTGGCGTCCGGCGCATGGAGCGCGGGGGCTTCGGCGCGCAGGCGGGCGAAAATCTCCGGGATGGCCGCGCCCGTCCTCTCCGCCGCCTGCGTGAGGCACGCGGCCTCCAGACCGGCGAGCTGCTCAAGGTACTGCTCCAGCCGGAAGCTGCGCTCCAGCGCGGCGGGCAGCGCGTCATCACCCAGCGCCCGGCGCAGAAGCGTGAAACGGGCGTCAACCTGCGCCTCCTCCCGTGCGATGCGCGCGGCGGTGGCGTAGTTCGACCGCGAATTGGTGATCCCCCGGCCAAGGATGCCGCCATCCTCGCCGATGAGCACGGCCTTGGCCGTTGTAGAACCCAGGTCGATGCCGGTAAACGTCTCCATCAGACGGCGGCCCGCTTCTGCTCGATCATCTGGAAATAGCTGTCCAGCCGTGTCTTCACATTGGCGGCGGAGAAATAGCGCGGGTCCACCAGATCGGTTTCGATGAACGCCGCCGGTTTGCCCGTCCGCCTCTCCACCTCGCGCATCAGCAGCAGTTGCCCCGCCGAGAAACTGTTGCAGCTCTTGATGGAATTCACCAGCAGGCCGTCGGCCTGATACGTCTCCACATAATCCGCCAGCATATCGGCGCGCATCGGCAGGCTGCGGTTGGTGTAGACGCCGAGGCAGTATTCGGCGAGCAACTCCAGCGGCCGCGCGGGGTCGTGGCGGAAGCCGAAATCGTAGGTGCCGCCAACCTTGGTATAGCTCGACGCCACCACCACCGCGCCCTCGTCGTGGAACATCTTCCAGAACTGGCGGAAATTCGTGTAATTCGGCGGCCCTTCCACCACGAGACGAACGCGCTCCGGCCCCATTTCGCCATCGGGCGTCACCGGCCCTTTGCCGCGCGCGAGGCGCTCCTCCACCTCCGCCCGCAGGAAGCGGTAATACGCAATCGCGTCATCCGTGCCGCGAAAGGCGCCGAAGATCGGGCCGATGTAATAGATGCCGCCGAAATAGGCGTCGATGGGCGAGGGGCGCGCCCTGGCGCTTTGCAGCACCCAGACCAGATCGTCCTCCGCCCGCGCCGACTTCGCCAGATATTCGCGCAGCCGGTCGATATCGAACTTCACGCCGGAAATGCGCTCCAGCTTGGGGATCACCTCCTGGCGCAACTGCTTGACCATGTAGGCGGTCATCTCAGGCGTGATGCGCCCATCGGCGAGATACGGAGTGTGCAACATGATCGTCTCGCAGGCGTAGCGCTCGCGCAGCAGTTCGAACCACTTCATGAAGGTGAAGCAGCCGGTGTACGACAGCAGCAGCACATCAGGCGCGGGCAGCTTGCGCCCGGTGGGGCCAATATCGCCGGCGAGCGACATGCCGATATCGCATTTCAAATAGGTGCACACATCCTCCGAGTGCCCGGCCTTCTCCGCCTCCATGATGTAATCGCCGCTCTGCCGCCGCAGCCCGCTCTGGATGGCGTTCACCTCCGGCAGGTTGACGGCGAAATCGAAGCACATCAGCAGCTCGTTGAGATTGCCCGGCACGAAGGTCGTGGCCACCTTCGCCCCCCGCGCGGGCGCGTCCGCCAGCCGGTCGTAATGGCGGTTCACCATGTCCTTCTGCATGAGCATGGAGGCGTCCTTGGCGGCGTCCGCCGGGGCGGCCTTCGGTGTCTTGATGATCGTCATGCGCCGCCCCAGAGTTTGATGGAATCGGCGAAGGTGCCGGCCTGCTCGCGAATGGGCTGCATCTGGCCGGAATTCTCGGCGTATTTCAACGCGATGTACGGGATGCCGCCGGCCTTCAGCGCGTTTTGCAGCATGGGGCGTTCCAGAAGCGCGGGGTCGCAGAAGCTCGGCATGGCGAAGATGACGCCCTCCGCGTTGTGGCGGCGCACGCTCTCGACGAGGTATTGGCCCTTGCGCGCGCGGTCGGGCTCGTATTTCGGCGCGGCGGACAGGGAGTCGTGGAGGTAGGCGCTTGCCAGGGCGGCAATCGGATCGCCCTCCGCCGCCACATCTGACTTTTCCCAGCGGTTCACCAGCATGAAATCGTCGTCCACCACGTGGCAGCCGGCCAGCTCGATGGCTTTGATGAGCGTCAGCGGCGGCTGCTCGCAGAACACGCCGGTGAGCACGATGCGCGCGTTGTCCTTCATCGGGCGCGCCCCGGCCCTGGCGGCGGCGAGGTAGTCCGCCAGCAGCAGGTTGTGCTCCTCGACCGGCAGCAGCAGCCCGGCGCGCAGCACGGCATACAATTCGTGCGCCGGAACATTCCACGGTTGCGCCGAGCGCAGGGCGTAGGCGTCGCGCACCAGTTGCCGGTTGCGGTTGTACAGCACGATGGCGGCGCGAATGGCATCATCAGCGGGCGCGCGTCCCGTGATCTCCGCCAGCCAATGCCGCAGCGCGTTCAACTCGCCGCGATAGAAGGCGCCGCCCGCGTCATCGCCGAAGTTTTGCGGCAGGTCGAGATAGCGCGCGGGCATCGCCGGAAACATCAGCTTCCACATGCCCGACAGGTTGCGGATCACGTCGCAGATGGAGGGGAACAGCATGCCGTCAACGAAATCCAGGCGCCCGGTGACGCCCAGTTCCAGCGTCGAGCGCGGAATGCGGCAGATGTAGCTCTGGAAATAGGCGTCGCCGTGGATGACCTCGATACCGCTGCCGCCGCCGAGGATACCGAGCGGCAGCGCGCCGGCCGCGTGGATGAGTTCGCGCGGCACGTAGTGCGGCATGTAGCCGACGACCTTGCGCCCCGGCGCGGCGGCTTTCCACGCCCGCGCGGCCGCAAAACTCAGGTCGTCGAACAGCGCGTCGCAGCGCCGGACGATGCCGCCGGGCATGCTCACCTGTCCTTCCACTGCGGCGCGCGCTTGTCCATGAAAGCGTTGAGGCCCTCCACACCGTCATGCGACGTCATCAAGCCGGAGAGGTAGAGCGTTTCCAGTGCCGCCAGCTTCACCGCTACCCGCTCGGCGAGATCGTGCCGGGAGGCGCGGACGGCGTAGCGCAGCGAACTGGCGCTCTTGTCCGCCAGATGCCGGTCGAAATAGGCCAGCGCCGCCGCTTCGCAATCATCGGCCAGCTCGTTGACCAGACCGAGCGCGCGGGCCTCGGCGCCGGTGATGCTGCGGCCGGAGAGCAGCAAATCTTCGGCGGCGGCGAGGCCGATGCGCTCGGGCAGCAGGCACGACGCGGCGGGCGCGAACACGCCGAGGCGGATTTCCGGCTGGCCAAAGGCGGCGTTGGGCTCGGCGAACAGCAGATGCCCCGCCGCCGCCAGCTCCAGCCCCGCGCCAAGGCATTGCCCCCGGATCGCCACCAGCACCGGCACCGGCGAACGCACGATGCGCAGGATCAGCCCGTGCAGGCCAGCCAGCATGGCGGCGCAGCGGTCCGGCAGATGCTCCTCGACCGAAGCGCCAAAGCTGAAATGCGCGCCTGCCGGGTCGATCAGGATGCCGCGCAGGCCGGGCGCGCCCGCCCGCAATTCCAGCGTCGCATCGAGCGCCTGAATCGCCGCGATGTCGAGGATACTGGCAGCGAGCCGGATGCGGAGCAGCCGCCCGTCGCGATCCGCCCAGACTTGAACCGGTGCACTCATATTCAGTATTCTCCAGTCTTCTGGATTAGCCGCCCGATCAATTCATCCGTCCAGCTCTCACCCCTGGCGAGCGCCAGCCGCAATGCAACGAAATCGATCTCGCGCCGGCCTTTCGGGCCTTCGTTGAAGGCGCGGAAACCGGCGCGCGCCTCGGTCATCATGTTCAACGCCAGCCAGGCGCGGGCATCCTCCTTGTTGCGGTTCCACGCCTCGATCTTCGGTTTGCGCAGCGCCTCGAAGCTCTTGGTCAGGCATTCCGGGAAGGTCATCAGCAGCTTGGCGCACAGCGCTTCGATGCGTTCATCCAGCAGCGATAGATCGACGGTTGCCTGCGCCAGCAGCACGCGGCCGCTCGCCAGCGCCTCGCCGGTTTTGGGCTCGCCGTGCACGATGCGGCCGTAGTCGTCGAGATAGCGGTCTGTCTCCACCAGCGGGTTGGGGATGTATTTGGCGTCCACCTTCAGGACCGGCACGATGTCTGTGATCATGCCGAGGCGGTAGGCTTTGTGCGCGGACCAGGGCTCGCACAGCGTGCACGACTCCATGGCGCGCTCGGCGCCGATCATGGCCGGCAGAAAATCCGTGGCGCCGCCGATGGCCGCCGAGCCGTGCTTGGGGCCGGCCTGGGCGAAATGCGCCAGATCCTGCGCGATGGAAAAGTCGCAGGCGAGGCCGATTTCCTGGCCGCCGCCCACGCGCATGCCATTGACGCGGCAGATCACCGGCTTGTCGCAGGCAAGGATGGAGGAAATCAGGTCGTTGAACAGGCGCAGATATTGCCGGTATTCGGCCGGGCGGCCCGCGTAGTACTCCGCGTATTCCTTCGTATTGCCGCCGGTGCAGAATGCCTTATCGCCCGCGCCTGTGAGCACCACAGCCACCACATCGCGCGCGTTGGAGGCGGCGCGGAAGGCGCGGATCAGCCCCTTCAGCATGGCTGTCGTGAAGGAATTGAGCTGGGCCGGATTGTCCAGCCATATCCAGGCGTTATACAGCCCGTCCACGGGGCTGCCGTCCGGGCGGCGAACGGGGCGCATCCCGGTGCGCACGCCGGGGGCTGGTTCGAACGCGGCGAGGTTATGGTCGATGAGGGGCGTTTTGGGCATGGCGGCATTCCGGCGGTTGTTAGGGGACGAGGATCATGCGGCGCGGCGGCTGTTGCGTGTGGACCTCGGCGAAGACCTGATTGATATCGCCAAGCGGACGCAGTTCGACGAAATACGCCACATTGATACGCCCATCGAGTACAAGATCCAGGGCACCGGCGTAAAGCTCCGGCGGACAGCCCCAAGTGCCGATGGCGCGCGCATCGAACGCCATCAGATTGGACAGCCGGAGCGCCACCTTGTCCATGGTGAAGCCGATGATAGACAGCGTGGCGCCGTAGGTGAGCAGGCCGAAGGCGGTGGTCTGGCCGGCGGCGGTGCCCGAGCATTCGAAGATGGCCCATTCCGTCAGCGGCAAGCCGTTCGCCTGGCAGAATTCGCTGATGGCTGCCTTCAGCCGCTTCACATCATAGTCGCGTGCATCGAGCGTCAGCGCTGCGGCGTGGCGGGCCATGAGCGCCAGTTTGGCCGCGTTCACATCTATTGCGACGACGGTCGCGCCGTATGCTTTAGCAATCTGCGCCGCGTAACCGCCAACACCGCCCGCGCCCACGACGATGGCCACCGAGCCAGGCGTCACCCCGGCGCGTAGCACCGCCTGATACGGCGTCGTCACCGCATCCGCCACAACACAAACCTGTGCCAACGTCAGGCCGGCGGCGGCCAGCCGCGCCTCATCCACCGCACACAGCCCGCGCGCAGACACCACCACATGCGTGGCAAAGCCGCCGTGCATATCGTTTCCCGGCATCTTCTGCTGGCGGCAGATCGCCGGACGGCCGCGCTGGCAGGCATCGCATTCCCCGCACGGCATCACGGCGGGAACGATCACCGCGCGGCCCATCCAGTCTTGCGCGCCATCACCCGCCGCCACGACCCGGCCGGAAATCTCATGCCCCAGCGCCAGCGGCAGGGGATGGCCGGGGCGCACCTCGCCGTGAAAAAACGCCAGATCGGTATGGCAGACGCCACAGCCGGCAATCTCGACAACGGCCTCACCAGGCCCCGGCGTGGCCCGGAAGTCTTGCCGCACCATCGGCTGTCCGGCCGCTGTCATCACCCACCGGCAGGCGCCGGTCTCCTTCGTCATTCGCGCATCCTCAGGTTGCCGCCGGCGCCGTTATAGCAAGCTTGCGGGAAGGGATCGACCTCCGCCGGCACAAATAAAAATGATCGTGTGGATCGCTGCGGCGCCTCCACGCGTGGCGCTTTTGCCATTCATCACCGGTTCACGGCGCGAGCGTAATTTGACGAGGATCAAATGACTTGCAATCGCGTCCTTTTCGGCTTTTCGTGGCTCGAAGCCATGAGCATGCGCCGGTCAAGCAGCGCGCGAAGCAGAGGAAAGTTGGGGAGAGCTCGCAGTGTCAGACAATCAATCAGCGCCAAGAAGCACGTTTCAAATATTCACGCTCATTTCCGCCGTCGTCCTCGGGCTGGCCAACTTTTACGAGCCCGCCAAGGACGCCTATCTGCACCTCAAGCATCCCGACATGGCTGGGGAATCGACCACGGTCGCATTGGAGCAGCAGAAGCTGACCGAGAAGAACCTCGAATGCCTGGGCACCACCGCGCCGCGCCAGATGCCGCTCGACAATAATATTTCCGTGCAGCTCGTTGGCTGCCCGAGCGGCGATGTGCTGATGACGATCTATCCCGCCAATGCACCGGCCAAGCAGCGCTGGGTGCCGTCCAGTGCGCCAATCGCGGCGAAGGCGGCTTCGCTGGAATGGCTGGTTGGCTCCGCGCATGCGGCGGAAGTGCAAGGCGCGGCGGCGCGGACGGATGTGCCTGTGCGGACGGCGCAAGTGACCATACAGAATGTATGCCAGGCTTGGGAGGATGAGCGGCGCAAGTCGAAGCTGGTGCGCATCACCAACGATAACGGCCGCTGCATCAAGGAGATTGTCAACGTTTTCACCGGCCGGGTCGAGGTGCGCCAGGAAGTGCCCTGCAACACCGCCTGTAAAAAGGGCTGATACAGAATATCCTGAGTTGAAGCGGATTGGCATCCCTCGGCGATGCCCCGCGCCTCGGCTCTATGCGGCGGGAAGCGCTCACCGCTTTCCCCCAATGCCCGGCCATTGACGGCGCCGCGCCCAATGCGGTGCCCGTTGCCGTGCGATTGATTGGCAAGCCCCCTTCTGCGCAAATTGGATGAAACCTCTCTGCATCCGCTGCATTCAGCATGCGGCTTCCGCCAGCTCGTGCGAAAGCAACAACGGAACCCCCGCAGCGAGACCTCTGTTATATACACAATAATTATAATCCTCGTTAGAATCAGTATTAACATTTATATAATTTTTTGCTAACCCGTGATTGCAGATGGAATTTTGGCGAGTTTATTTAAATGTGCATACTTATGGCGGTTATTGTATTCAATAAGCAGTCACCTGTATTATTTTATACAGGTGGATCATCCGTTGCTACGCAGCTTCCCAAACAACCCGGCCTCCCGCCGAAGCCAGCACTCAACAAATCCGCCTGAGGAAATACGATGCGTGTCGCCGTGGTGCACGACTGGCTGGTGACGTTCGGCGGCGCCGAGCGTGTTCTGGCCGAGATCCTCGCCATGTTTCCCGCGGCAAAACTCTTCAGCGTCATCGACTACCTGGGCGATGCGGATCGCGAGCGGCTGGGCGGGCAAGCGGCCGAAACCACGTTCATCCAGAAACTGCCCTTCGCCCGCCGCGCCTATCGCCAATATCTGCCGCTGATGCCGCTCGCCATCGAACAGCTCGACCTGCGCGGCTTCGATCTGGTGATTTCCTCCAGCTTCGCGGTGGCCAAGGGCGTCATCACCGGGCCGGACCAACTGCATCTGAGCTACGTGCATTCCCCCATGCGCTACGCCTGGGACATGCAGACGGCCTATCTGGAGGCGAGCAACTCCACGCGCGGCCTGAAGGGGATCGCAGCGCGTTATTGCCTCCACCGGCTTCGCTCGTGGGATTTCCGCAGCGCCGCCCTCATTGACCGGATCGCCGTGAATTCGCGCTACATCGCGCGGCGCGTGGCCAAATACTACCGCCGTGGCGCGACGGTGATCCACCCGCCCGTGCATCTGTTCGACACCCCCGCCAACAGTAACAAGGACGACTATTACGTCACGGTTTCGCGCCTCGTGCCTTACAAGCGCGTCGATCTGATCGCCGCCACATTCGCGGGCCTGCCTGGCAAGCGTTTGAAGGTCATCGGCGACGGCCCGGAAGCGCGGCGCTTGCGCCGTCACGCGCCGCCCAACGTGGAATTCCTGGGGTTCGTGCCAGACGCCGAAGTCCGCAACATTATCGGCCGCGCGCGCGCTTTCATCTTCATGGCGGAGGAGGATTTCGGCATCGCGCCGGTGGAAGCGCAGATGGCGGGCACGCCGGTTATCGCCTTCGGCCGTGGCGGCTGCACCGAAACCATCCGCAATCTCGGCCACACCGCGCCGACGGGCGTGCTGTTCAACGAGCAGACCGCCGCCAGCCTCACAGGCGCCCTCAACCTGTTCGAGCGCTACCACGCTCACATCACGCCCGAAGCCTGCCGCACCAATGCCGAGCGCTTCAGCGAATTCAACTTCCGGCGCCAGTTCAGCGAATGGGTGGCGCGCGAGTGGGAGAGCTTCATCCGGCGCGAGATGCGGCCAGCGCTGGTGAGCAATGGAGCGTCCGCAACATGGTGAGCCGCTTCAACAGGCGCGATCTGGCGGCCCTGCTGCTGACGGGCCTGACCAGCGTCATCATCCTCGGCCTCAATTTCGGCACCGGCGTTGCCACGGCGCGGCTGCTGGGGGCGGAAGGGCGCGGCGAGGTGGCGGCGATGATCCTCTGGCCGCAACTGTTCGGCTTCCTCGCCTGCTTCGGGCTGCCCTCCGCCGCCATCTACTCCATCTCGAAGCGGCGGGCGGACGCGGGCGCCTTGGCGGGCGCGGGTCTGGCCGCCACAGCGGTGCTCGGCTCGGGCGTCGCGCTCGCCGGCGCCCTCGCCCTGCCGTACCTCCTGCACAACGTTCCGCAGCACACGCTCACTGTAGCGGCATGGGCGATGATTTCCGTGCCTTTTACCGGCACCGGGCTGACGCTGCTGATGCTCATCCTCGCCCGCCACGATTTTCACTGGATGAACCGGGCGCGCGTTCTGCCGCCGCTGCTGACCGGCCTCGGCATCGCGGGGCTGGCGCTGTCCGGCGCGGCAACGCCCGGTCCCGCTGCCATCGCTTATCTGGCGGGCGGGCCGGTGGCGATGCTGATCGTGCTGGCCTGCGTGTGGCGGCGTCTGGCCCCGAGCCTCGAAAACTTCGCCGCCAATGTGAAGGAACTGCTCGGCTACGGCCTGCGCGTCTACGCCGGAGAGCTGGCGGGCATCCTCTACCTGCATTTCGACCGGCTGCTGCTGATCGTCATCGCCGAGCCGCGCGCAGTGGGCTTCTACGTTGTCGCTTACAATCTTTCGCGGCTGGTGCCGGTGCTCATCGAGCATTCGGTCAGCGCCATGCTGTCGCCCAAGGCGTCGTCGGCGGATTTTGCCGCAGCACGGCGGCTGACACTCACGGCCGCCGGCGGAGGTGCCGCCCTCGCGGCGCTGCTGATCCTGCCGCTGCTCGCCGCCGCCGAATTGCTGCTCACCACAATCTACGGCGCCGAATTCGCCGCCGCCGCGCGGGCCTTCCAGATTCTCCTCATCGACGCGCTCGTTTTCTCGGTCACGGGCATCCTGCGCCAGGGCTTCCTCGCCACGGACCGGCCGTTCGCGATGTTCTGGATCAACCTCGCCGGGCTCATCAGCGGCGGTGCGGCCATGCTGGTGCTCTGCGACGGCCGCTCCATCGAAATGCCCGCCGTGGCGCTGCTGAGCGGCACGCTCTGCCGCTTTTTCCTGTCGCTACTCCTGCTCGTAACAAGACGTTTTGAACTGCCGCCACTGATTGCCTTCACTCGAACCACAAGCTGACACCCATGTATATTTCCGTCCTCGTTCCCTCCTACAAACGCCCCGAATATTTAGCCCGCTGCCTCGCGGCGCTGGACCGGCAAACGCGCGCACCCGACCAAATTGTCATCGCGGTGAGACGCGGCGACATGGCGACGGCGGAGCTGATCTGCGAGGTGCGCAATCATACTGGCCGCATCCGGGTCGCCGTGACCGCCGTGCCGGGCGTCGTCGCGGCGCTTAACGCGGGCCTCGACTATGCCAGCGGCGACATCATCGCCATCACCGACGACGACGCCGAGCCGCACCCCGGCTGGCTCGCCTGCATTGAGGCGCATTTCGCCAGCGATCCGGCCCTCGGCGGCCTGGGCGGGCGCGACATCGTTTTCGAGAACGGCCGGCGGCAGGACGATGCCCGCACCGACGTCGGCAAGCTGCAATGGTTCGGCCGCGAAACCGGCAATCATCATCTGGGGACGGGCGGCGTGCGCGAGGTGGACATCCTGAAGGGCGTCAACATGAGCTACCGCCGCGAAGCCATCGCCGGGCGGCGCTTCGACGAACGCCTGCTGGGCCACGGCGCGCAGCCGTGCAACGACATGGGGTTCAGTCTGAGCGTGCGAAAGGCCGGGTGGAAGCTGCTGTACGACCCGGCGGTCGCGGTCGATCATCGCACCGCGCCGCGCGTGGAGGATTATCACCGCCAGGATTTCCAGTACGAGAGCGCCCGCAATCTGGCGCACAACACCACCGTGGTCGTGCTCGATTACCTGCCGCCCGCCAACCGGCTGGCCTTCATCGCCTGGGCCTTCCTCGTCGGCAGCCGCATCGAATACGGCCTCGTGCAATTCTTCCGGTTCGCGGCGAAAGATCCGCGCCTGTCGCTCGCCAAGCTGACAGCGGCATGGCACGGCCGCATTACCGGCATCCGCGCCTGGATGGCGTCATGACAACAGCCAGCATCGTTCTCCGCCAGGCGCCGCGAGGCGAGGGCTTCTGGCTCGTTGCGTGCGTCGCGGCGCTGATCCTGATGCTGGCGTTCGCCTGCGGGGGGAGCATCGTGGCGCTGGTCTATCCGGCGCTGGCGTTGTGGCTGGCGTGCCTGACGCTGCTGACCTCGCCACCGCTGCATATCGCCACGGTGTTCTGGATCTGGCTGCTCACGCCGCTGGTCCGCAGGCTCGCCGATTATGATGGCGGGTTTGACGGCCTCAACCCGGTCATGCTGGCGCCGCTGCTGGCCATGCTGCCGGCGCTGACCCTGTTCGCGGCGCGGCTGGCTGGTGGTCCGAAGCGGCGCGACCTGCCTTACATCGTCGCCGGCCTCGGTATCGCCTTCGCCTACGTGGTAGGCGTCATGAAAGGCCGGCCCGCTGCCCGCGACGCATGCGCTGATGAACTGGCTGCTGCCCGTCGCTTTCGGCCATTTCATCGCCTGCCGCCACCGCTCCTATCCCGGTGCCGCCGCCGGCGTGAAGCGGCTCGCCGTGCTGGCGGGCCTGCTGCTGGGCGTTTACGGCATCTGGCAGTTCCTCGATCCGCCGCCATGGGATGCATATTGGATGAGCCAGGTGCCGATGACCAACATCGGTTTGCCCGCGCCCTATCAGGTCCGCGTTTTCAGCACGCTGAATTCACCGGGGACATTCGGCCTCGGGATCATGGCGATCCTCACCGTGCTGCTGACGGTGAAATTGCCGTGGCGCCTCCTTGCCATGGGGCCGGCGCTGACGGCGCTGCTGTTGTCACTGGTACGCTCGGCCTGGGGCGGCTGGCTGCTGGCCTGCCTCATGTTCCTGGCGCTGGCTCGCGGACGGGCGCGCAGCGCGATCCTCGTTCTCATCCCCGGTGCGGCGCTCCTCGCTCTCGCCATCTTGAGCAGTGGGCCGGTTGCCCAGACCATCTCGGGCCGCTTCGCGACCGTTGGCGACATCTCCGCCGACCAGAGCTTCCAGGATCGCGTCGAGTTCCATTTGAATTTCGCCGCGCAGGCATTCGGCAATCCCCTCGGGCATGGCCTCGGCGCTACCGGGCTTTCCGCCAAGCTCGGCGATGCGGCAAGCGTACCCGGCGCTCTCGCAGATTTCGACAGCGGCGTGATGAACATCGCTTTCGAACTCGGCTGGCTGGGCTCGGCCGCATACGTCACCGGTGTGGCGATGCTGTTCGTCCGGGCGTTGCGGACGGCGCCGCGTGAGGACGAATTCGCTGTCGCCTCGCTCGCCATCGCCCTTTCCATCCTCGCGCAATTGATATTCGTCAACACTCTCAACGGCTTCGGCGGACTGCTGTTTTTCGGCTTCGTGTCGCTGGCGGCGGCGGCCGGCGAGTGGCGGACAGGAGGCGCGGCGTGAGACTGGCCATCGTGACGCGCAGGGCCGGAGGGGGCGACGGCCAGGGCAGGGTGAATGTGCAGATCGCTGCCGCCGCCGCGCGCGCGGGATGGCAGGTGACGTTATTCGCCGCCCAAGCGGAAGACCTGCCGGGCGATGTCACCTGGCAGAAAATCGACGAAACGCAACTGCCGGGCAGGCTTATCAAGGATCGCGTCTTTGCCCGCGGCAGTTGGCAGGCTCTGAAGCGCGCCCAGCCCGCCTTCGATATCGTGCATGCAAACGGCTTCTCGACTTGGTTCCCCGCCGACGTAAATACTGTTCATTTTGTGCACGGTGGATGGTATAATTCGGGCGTGTACCCCAAAGTATACGGTCCAAAGTCGCTATACCGCCTTCTGTATACACGTGAGAACATTGAACTGGAACGCCATGCCTTCCGTCAGGCGCGGCATATTGTTGCCGTTTCGCATCGTATCGCCGCTGAACTCATCGAATGCGGCGTGAGCGCGCGGAACATCTCGGTAATTCATAACGGCGTGGACCTGGCTGCTTTCGGCCCCGGCGCCTGCGAACGAGCGCGCTTCGGGCTGCCGCAAGACCGGCCGGTTGCTCTGTTCGCGGGCGATCTGGAAGGCACACGCAAAGGATTGGATTTGCTGCTCCAGGCGCTCACCAGTGTTGCCGGCATCCACGTTGCCATCGCGGGCGATGTGCGCGGCAGCGCCGGTCCCGCGCTCGCCCGCCGCCTGGGGCTGACGGATCGCGTGCATTTCCTGGGCAGCGTGGACGGCATGGCCGCCTTCTACCGCGCCGGCGATTTCCTTGTCATGCCGTCGCGATACGAGCCGTTCGGATTGGTCGCCCTGGAGGCGATGGCGAGCGGGCTGCCGGTCATCACCTTCGCCAACGCGGGCGCGGCCGAAGTCATTCCCGCGCCGGCTGGGATTGTACTCCCCGGCGCGCCTGACGCCGGCAGACTTGCAGCGGCCTTGGGGGATATGTGCGCTGCACTTGGCCGTGGCAGCTTTGGCGCGGCAGCGATCCGGGCGGTGGCCGCGCGCCATGCGTGGTCCGAAGTCACAGCATGCTACCTGCGCCTCTACACGGCGCTGCTGGCGGAAAAGCGGGCCGCCGGCGTCCTCGGCCCAGGCGAACGCTTTGCCGCAAGGCACTTCCACAGCGTGAGCGCCGGCGCGGAGGGGGACGCGTCATGACCATCCTGCAGATCGGCGGCGGCTGGTTCCCGGAAACGGCTGGCGGCCTCGAACGCTATTACCGCGAGCTGGTGCTGGCGCTGCTGGAAAAACGGCCGGGCAGCGTGACCGGGCTGGTGACGGGTTCGAACCTTTGCGAAACCGAGACCGGCGGGCGCATCCGCTCGTTTGGCCCGCCGGATTTGCTGGTGCCGAGGCGGATGTGGCGGACGCGCATGATGCTGTCGGCGATGGTGGGGGCGCGCCGGCCAACGCTGGCGGCGGTGCATTTCGCGCTTCACGCCTTTCCGGGTATGGACCGCCTTCAGCATCTGCCGCTGGTGGTGCATTTTCACGGGCCGTGGACGGCGGAAAGCGCGGCGGAATGCAATCATCCGCTGACGCTGGCTGCCAAACGCGGCATCGAAATGCTGGTTTACTCCCGCGCCGAACGTTTCATCGTGCTAAGCGAGGCATTCGCCAAACTCCTTGTGGAGAGCTACCACGCCGATCCGGCGCGTATCCAGGTAATCCCCGGCGGCGTGGATACTGGCCGCTTCCATGTCCCGCTCTCAAAGGCGGAGGCGCGGCAAAGGCTTGGCTGGCCAGCGGACCGGCCCATTTTGCTGACTGTGCGCCGGCTTGTCAGCCGCATGGGGCTGGAGACGCTGATCGAGGCCATGCGCCCCATCGCGGAACGCCACAAGGACGCCCTGCTCCTGATCGCCGGCACAGGTCCGCTGGCGGAACATCTGCGCAGCCTCGTCACCACGCGGGGACTGGAGCGGCACGTTTCATTTCTGGGGTTTGTGGATGACGCTCTGCTGCCGCTGGCCTACCGGGCCGCCGATGTCAGCGTGCTGCCCAGCGAGAAACTGGAGGGGTTCGGTCTCTCAGCCGCCGAATCGCTCGCCGCGGGGACGCCTTGCATCGTCACCCCCATTGGCGGTTTGCCGGAAGCCGTCAGCCCCCTTAGCCGGGAGTTGATTACACGCGACACCTCCGCCGGCAGTCTCGCCAGCGTACTGGACGGGGTGCTGAGCAATACCCTGACACTGCCCTCGCCGGAGCAGTGTCAGGCGTATGCGGAATCACGCTTTAGCTGGCAGACAGTGCTGCCACGCATCATCGAGGTCTACGAACAGGCCGGTTTGACGCCGGGCTGGCTCAGGAATTCGCCACCTTCGGCACATCCTTACACCAATCTTTGATCGGGGCCTTTTTGCCGTGCGTCTTGGCGGCCTTGCTGAGCTGAACCAGACCGCGCCCAACCATCGGCTGTTCTTCGCTGGCTTCGCGGAGCTGCTCGATCTTGATGGCGGACCATTCCTGCTTGTTCTGCTTGGCATACTGCCCGGCGCGGCACCAGAGCACGGCCGTGAGCTGCTCGAATTTGAACGAGCCATTGGCGGCTGCGGTCAATTCCAGCGTGTCGTTCTCGCGAGGAGTCACGACCACTTCCTTGACGGGAGTGATGCCGCTGGCCGGAACGGCGAGATTGGGCGTCTGAAGGCTGGCATCCGCATTCAGCGCCTGCTGTTGGCCGCTGCAACCGCCGAGCATGCTGGCCGCGGCGAAAAGCGGTATCAGAACCACCGCAGGTTTCAGGAACTTGTTCATTGCGCCACCCTGTTCACATTTATTTAACCTACGCGTCTAGCCCAACTCACCGCCAGAACTCAACAAGCGTTTTATATGATGCACAATTTCCGGCGCAGAATGGCATATTCAAGGCAAAATTGACGCTCGTGGCGGTTTTGCAACAACTGTTGCATCTTATTTCACTCAAATCGGCAAAAAAAGCCTGCGACTTGCGCCGCAGGATAGGCGGACGGCGGCGGATTAACACTCTCGAAGCGGATTTCGGGTTTCCATGGGGGATGGAAACCGCCTCTGGCCTCATGCCGGACCGGAGCGCCCTATCTCCAACAGGATGTGAGTGAGTGACCATGCCAACGCCTCTTCAGCTCGAATTCCATAACATGCATCCGTCCGAAGCCATCGAGGCACGCGTCCGGGAGAAGACCGAGCATCTCAATGAGCTGTGCGAGCAGCGCCTGACCAGTTGCAAGGTGGTGATCGAGGCACCCCACAAACACCAGCGCAAAGGTCAGCAATATCAAATCCACATCCGTCTCGATGTCCCCGGCGGCGAATTGGCCGTGAGCCATGATCCGGGCACCCATGCCCACGAGGATCTCAACGCCGCGGTGCGCGACGCCTTCGAGGCAGCCGTGCGTCAGCTCAAGGAGTTCATCGCCAAGCAGCGCGGGGATGTGAAGGCCCATGCAAAGGCGAAACGGGCGGAGGCAAAACGCGCCTGAACATGTTCCCTTGGCTCAAATCGAGCCGTCATTTTTCGAATTTCTGGCGCGGCCTGCCTCTCCCCCTTGAGAGACACGGCCGCGCACTCCATTTGATACGCGGACGGGACAGGATACCCACGCCCTGTGTATCCCCCCGAGTTGAGCAGCGGTCCGGCATTTTACCGCGCAATTGATGGTTGCATATCCGCCCAGCGGAACCGGAACTGGCGGCCTGTGGTAATTCTGTTATGTTTTTATGCAATTGAAACTTCCGCGATTGCGCGAGGGAAGCGGCCGATCCTAGATAGCCGGTCATTTTCCCGAATTCGGTAAAAAGCGAGACAGTCAATGCAAGACCGGGGCACGCAAGAGCAGGCGGCAGGGCAATTCATCCTTGGCTGGCGCGAGTGGGTGTCGCTGCCCAAGCTCGGCCTGCCCGCCATCAAGGCCAAGATCGACACCGGCGCGCGCACCTCGGCGCTGCACGCCTTTTCCATCGAAATCTTCGGCCCCGAAACCCAGCCGCGCGTGCGTTTCGGCGTGCACCCGGTGGAGGAGCGCGAGGACATCGAGGTTTATTGCACCGCCAGGGTGATCGACCGCCGCCAGGTCATCAGCTCCAACGGCCAGTCGGAGCTGCGCTATATTATCTCGACGCCGATCAGGATCGGCGATCGCGAATGGCCGATCGAGATCTCGCTGTCCAACCGCGAAACCATGGCGCACCGCATGCTGCTCGGCCGCACGGCGCTGGACGAGGAAACCGTTGCGGTGCAGCCCTGGGCGGAGTACCGGCAGACGCAGCTCGGCTTCGACGTCTACAAGGAGATGGCCCGCCAGCCGCCGGTGCGCCGCCCGCTGCGCATCGCGCTGCTCACCATGGAGCCGGACAACTTCTCCAACAGCCGCATCATCGAGGCCGCCGAAAGCCGCGAGCACGTCATCGAGTGCATCAAGACGCTGCGCTGCTACATGAACATCAATTCGCTCGCCTCGTCGGTGCATTACGATGGCAAGCCGCTACCGTTTTTCGACGCGGTGATCCCGCGCATCGGCGCGAACATCACGGCGTATGGCACGGCGGTGGTGCGCCAGTTCGAGATGACCGGCGCGTTCTGCCTCAACTCGGCGGCGGCCATCACCCAATCGCGCGACAAGCTGCTGGCGCATCAGCTCATGGCGCTGCACCGCCTGCCCATGCCGGTGACGGCGTTCGCCAGTTCGGAGCACGACACGGACGACCTTATCGACATGGTCGGCGGGCCGCCGATCGTGGTGAAGCTGCTGCAAAGCACGCAGGGCAAGGGCGTGGTGCTGGCGGAGACGTGCAAGCAGGCGAGCGCGGTCATCGACGCTTTCCGCAACGCCGACGCCAATTTCCTGGTGCAGGAGTTCATCGCCGACGCGGCCGGGCAGGATTTGCGCTGCATCGTGCTGGACGGCAAGGTGATCGCCGGCATGCGGCGGGAGTCGTCGCCGGACGATTTCCGCTCCAACCTGCACAAGGGCGGCACGGCCCATCAGGTGAAGATCACGCTGGAGGAGAAGAAGCTCGCCGTGAAGGCCGCCAAGCGCATGGGGCTGAGGTTCGCCGGCGTCGATATCCTGCGCTCGAAGCGGGGGCCGCTGCTGCTGGAGGTGAATTCCTCGCCGGGGTTGCGCGGCATCGAGATGGTGTCCGGCGTGGATGTCGCGGGCGCGATGTTGAATTATATCGAGGCCGAGACGTTCCAGCCGCGCACGCAGATCAGGCGGGCCGCGGCTTGACCGCAGGCCGTAGAGACCTGATTAACGCCACCGCCCCGCCGCGGCATCGTCGGCGGCTTTCGCCTCGACCCACGCCGCGCCGTCGCGCATGATTTCCTTCTTCCAGAACGGCGCGCTGGCCTTGAGGTAATCCATCAAAAACTGTGCCGCCTCGAACGCCGCATGGCGGTGTGGTGACGCCGTGATCACCAGCACGATATTCTCGCCGGGTTTCAGTGTCCCATAGCGATGCACGATCAGGCTCGCCGCCAGGGGCCAGCGCTCGCGCGCCTCGGCCTCGACGCGCTCCAGTTCGCTCTCCGTCATGCCGGGGTAATGCTCCAGCACCATGGCTTCCAGCCCGCCGCCCGGCGCGTCGCGCACCGTGCCGGTAAACGTCACGATGGCGCCGATATCGCCGCGGCCGCCCGTAAGCGCCCTGACATCCGCGCCAATGTCGAAATCCTCAGTCTGCACCCGGATCATGCCAGCCCCGCTTACCCGCCTGTCACAGGCGGAAAAAACGCGATTTCCCGAGCCCCCGCCACTAGCGCATCATGCTTCACATGGCGCTGATCCACCGCGGCGCGGATCACCTCGGCGCGCTCGAAGGCTGCGGCAAATTCCGGTCCGCGCGACTTCAACCACGCGATAAGGTCAGCGATGGTGCTGGTGTCCGCCGGCAGCTCGACCGTTTCCTCGGCCAATCCCGCCTTTTCGCGCACCCAGGCGAAATAACGAAGTTTCACTGCCATGGCGTCCCAATCCCTATTTGTCCGGCCTTATTGCATATTTGAGCCCGGCGCGAAAATAATCAAAGCCCGTGTATAGCGTCAGCAGCGCGGCAACCCAGAGCAGCGTCAGCCCCAGCATGCTGATGAAAACGGGCCGGTCCGCCCCAGGCCCCGCGGCGATGAGCAGGCTCAGCGCCACCATCTGCACGCCGGTCTTCCACTTGGCCAGCCGCGACACCGCCACCCGCACATTCAGCTCGGCCAGAAACTCCCGCAACCCCGACACGAGGATCTCCCGCGACAGGATAATCAGCGCGGCCCAAAGCGACCAGCCCGCGATGGTTCGCTCGGCGGTCAGCATGAGCAGCGCCGCGCCCACCAGCAACTTATCCGCGATGGGATCGAGTATCCGGCCCAGGTTCGACTGCTGCCCCCAGGCGCGCGCCAGATAACCGTCGAAAAAATCGGTGATGCTGGCGGCGACGAAAATATAAAGCCCCAGCCAGCCGTCGCCCGCGAAGAAGTGCGTCGCGGCGAAGGCGGGGACAGCCGCCAGCCTCCCATAGGTTAAAAGGTTGGGCAGGGCGAGCGTGTGTGATGGGGCGGCCGGTTGATCCATAACAAGCAAGACATCACGGCATAGCATAATCCGTCAACTGCGAACAAACTCGCCATGAAAAAACCTTCTGTTGTCTAATTCCCGCAATTTCCCCGCGCCCGCTTGACAATTTCGCCTAACGGGATTATTTCCCGAGCCATATTAGCACTCTCGACGAGGGAGTGCTGCAAACGCCGCGCAGCTCGACGCGGCACCACCTAACCACCGAGCAGTAATCAATAAAATTGGAGAGATCTGTCATGAAATTCCGTCCGCTCCATGATCGAGTCGTGATCAAGCGCCTGGAGGAAGAACTGAAAACCGCCGGCGGCATCATCATTCCCGACACCGCCGCCGAGAAGCCCCAGCGCGGCGAAGTGATCGCAGCCGGCCCCGGCGCCCGTGGCGACGATGGCAAGGTTATCCCGCTCGACGTGAAAAAGGGCGACAAGGTGATTTTCGGCAAATGGTCCGGCACCGAGGTCAAGATCGACGGCACCGATTTCCTCATCATGAAGGAGTCGGACATCATGGGCGTGCTCCAGGCTTAAGCCGCACCCGCATCATTCACACCGCTCGAATGGGCGGCATCCAAGGCGGCGAGACGCTTTCGCACAGCCGGGATGACAGGAAAATAGCCCCAAAGAATTCAAAGGATTACCCAACATGGCTGCCAAGCAAGTCCGCTTTTCCACCGACGCGCGCGATCGCATGCTGCACGGCATGGACGTCCTCGCCAACGCCGTCCGCATCACCCTCGGCCCGAAAGGCCGCAACGTCATCATCGACAAGTCCTTCGGCGCGCCGCGCTCCACCAAGGACGGCGTCACGGTCGCCAAGGAAATCGAACTGGAAGATAAGTTCGAAAACATGGGCGCCCAGATGCTGCGCGAAGTGGCGTCCAAGACCAACGACATCGCCGGCGACGGCACCACGACCGCCACGGTTCTCGCTCACGCCATCGTCAAAGAGGGCCTGAAGGCCGTTGCCGCCGGCATGAACCCGATGGACCTGAAGCGCGGCATCGACAAGGCCGTGATCGAAGTGGTCGCCAACATCAAGAAGAAGTCCAAGAAGGTGGTTTCCTCTGAGGAGATCGCCCAGGTCGGCACGATTTCGGCCAACGGCGAGAAGGCCATCGGCGCCATGATCGCCGAAGCCATGCAGAAGGTTGGCAACGAAGGCGTCATCACGGTTGAAGAAGCCAAGTCCCTCGACAGCGAGCTGGAAGTCGTCGAAGGCATGCAGTTCGACCGCGGCTACATCTCCCCGTACTTCATCACCAACGCCGACAAGATGCTGACCGAGCTGGATGACCCGTACATCCTCATCCACGAGAAGAAGCTCTCCAACCTCCAGGCCATGCTGCCGGTTCTCGAAGCCGTTGTGCAGTCCGGCCGTCCGCTGCTGATCATCGCGGAAGACGTGGAAGGCGAGGCTCTGGCCACGCTCGTCGTCAACAAGCTGCGCGGCGGCCTGAAGGTCGCGGCCGTGAAGGCTCCGGGCTTCGGCGACCGCCGCAAGGCCATGCTCCAGGATATCGCCATCCTGACCGGCGGCCAGCTCATTGCCGAAGACATCGGCATCAAGCTTGAGAACGTTGGCGTTCCGATGCTGGGCCGCGCCAAGCGCGTCACCATCACCAAGGACGACACCACCATCGTTGACGGCTCGGGCAAGAAGAAAGAGATCGAAGCCCGCGTCTCTCAGATCAAGGCGCAGATCGAGGAAACCACCTCTGACTACGACAAAGAGAAGCTCCAGGAGCGTTTGGCGAAGCTGGCCGGCGGCGTGGCGGTGATCAAGGTCGGCGGCGCCACCGAGGTCGAAGTGAAGGAAAAGAAGGATCGCGTTGACGACGCTCTGAACGCGACCCGCGCGGCTGTCGAAGAAGGCATCGTTCCCGGCGGCGGCGTGGCTCTGCTGCGCGCCAGCCTCCAGATCGAGGTCAAGGGCGACAACGACGACCAGGAAGCCGGCATCAACATCGTCCGCAAGGCGCTGCAAAGCCCGGTTCGCCAGATCGCCGAGAACGCCGGCGTTGAAGGCTCGGTCGTTGTGTCCAAGATCCTTGAGAAGAAGAAGGACTCCTTCGGCTACGACGCTCAGACCGCTGAATATGTGGACCTGATCGAAGCCGGCATCATCGACCCGGCCAAGGTCGTGCGCACCGCGTTGCAGGACGCCGCGTCCATCGCCAGCCTGCTGATCACCACCGAAGCCGGCATCTGCGAGGCTCCGAAGAAGGACTCCGCTGGCGGCCGTGGCGGCATGCCGGGCGGCATGGGTGGAATGGGCGGCATGGACGACATGATGTAAGCCGCATTCGCTCACTCGCGAACGCTGAAAATGCTGAGGGCCGCTGGTTAACGCCGGCGGCCTTTATGCGATTCGGGGCAGCTTGTCCCACTTTCCATGCGCCGTTCCTGGGGGATATTCACAAGTAAAAAGAATGATCCACAGGGCGTGTGAATAACTCAATTCGTGATGTGATTTTGCGTGACAAGCCCGTTCGATCTGATAAGGTCAACTCATCCCAGACGGCCCACAGCCTCAGAAGGCCGCCCGATCAGGGATCAGGTGGCCTGACGAGTGGTTTAGCGTACGTCAGGTCATTTGCCATTTCCGAATGAATTTCTAGCTTAGTTCAGTCAACTCTGGTGTTTTTTCAGGTGGCGCGTTTGTGTCGCCTTTTTTGCGTGCGCGCTTCCTCCTCACCCGGTGAGCAGCATCATCAGGCCGCCACACCGAATTCCCGAAGCACCTCCATTCTGGCGGCCAGCGCTCGCCTCGCAAAGATGTGACCTGATGGTCTGAAAAAAACACTGCGGCTATCTCAATTCATGCCTTAAATTCTGACGAATTGTGCATCATACAGGACATAATAGGCGTCAGCGAAGACCTCATCCGGGAGGGAGTTGCTCAGAGTGGAAATGCGGCACATCATGTGAGATACTATAAGCAGGCGCCCATTATTGAACAATGACACTCGCGGAAACGAAGGTATTTGAACAGGGGTTCCGGCAGCGGCCTAAAGCATATCTACATCGTTCCGGTACAATTCCTTTTCGAACGGATGCAAGAGGACGGAAATGAATATTCAGGCAAATCGTGCCCAGTCCCGATATCGCGGATGCACGACTGTCAGCGGCCCCTCGGATTGGCGCCGCTCCATCCTTGTCTTTTTTCTCGGGGCACTCAGCGCCATAATGGCCTGCAAGAGCTGGGACCAGGTTCCTGCCAGTCCGGTGAGCCACAACCGGATTCTCGGCCTCCGCGGACCGCAACTCACCGAACCCGCAGCCTCGTCCTCCACCATGGGACCGCTGCGGCAGAGCATCGGATACATGAATTCTGAACGCGCTCAGCTTACTCCGCTGGTTCTTAAGGGCGTCAGCGGCGAAGTGCTTCCCAACACCCCCCTCAAGCACTCCGATAGCGGCCTCACCAGCCTTTTCAGCAAGGCAGGCGATCAACCGCGCACCACCATGCAGGCTGGCGATACCCTCAGGCTGAAGTCCAGCACCGGTTCGACGGTCAGCTTCAAGATCACCGCACGTCCCCCGCTGTGCACCGCCGCCGATCCCGCGAAAGCTCCGGTGCCGGATGTGAACCTCGTCGATTGCGTCCCTGGCGACAAGGCCGGCGCGTGGCAATATGTGATCGAGGCGGTAACGGTGCCGGTTGCGGCTCCCGCTGTGCAGCAGTCGCTTTAGGGCACCGCAGATTCCAGTACGCCACGGCGCACATCTCTGCTGGGCGCTCCCGGAGAACGGATCTCCTCGGGCAGCACCGCACCTCTTCAGAAAATGCGCTGCGATGTGCTATTCGTCATTTTCCAAAAGTGACATAAGGGCTTGTCAGGTAGTAACCGCGCCAGATGGCGCCGTAATATTGTTCGCCCGCAAGGCGCGGAAAGGGGCGCATACCACGGGTATGTAACCCTTTCTGCAACGTAGCGGGCGGACAAAAGGACAAGCCAGATGGTGCTGTTACTACCTGACAAGCCTTAGTGTCCGTCCAGGAACTTTGTTTGGCTTTTCAAAGCCATACGGAGAGCCGGATGGCAGGCGCAGCTCCGAAGATGATGCTGGGCGCATTTTCGAGGAGCTGCAACGCACCAGACGGCCGCCGAATGGCTTTGAAAAGACGAAGAAAGTTCCTGGACGGACACTTAGGTAACCGCCGGGGAATTTTCGAACCGGCGCGCGAAGGAAACCAGAATGTTTTCGCAACTTCCGGCACCGCGAGCAGACGCGGCCGCTGGCGGCGCACAATTCAGGGCCGCCGCTGAATGAGAGCCACGGCCACCACCAGCGGAACATCCCAAAGCTGGACCAGCCCCTTTCAGCGCCTGTTGCCGCTGGCCCTTGCGGCGCTGCTGCTGGCCATCGGCTTCACCATCATCGACCCAGCCGTGTTGCGCTGGACGCGGAGTCTCGATCCGTCCGTCGCGGCCTTTTTCAACGCCATCACCGGTCTGGGCCGGTCCGGCTGGATGCTTGCACCGCTCGCCGCCGGCATCGTTGTCCTGAGCCCGCTGTTCCGCTATGAAAAGGATCGCAAAAGGTCGGCGCTCTATCAATATTGCATCGGCGTCCTGGCCTACCTTTTCGTGACGGTGGCCTTTTCGGGATTGCTTACCGACCTCATCACGATGATCTCAGGCAGGGCGCGGCCGGAGTTGTTCGACTCGCATGGACCGCTGAGTTTCGCGCCCTTGTCCGCCCGCTGGGTCTTCCACTCGTTCCCGTCCGGTCACGCCGCGAACATCTTCGCGCTCTGCACCGCCCTGGCGCTCCTGGTGCCCCGGCTGCGAACCGCCAGTCTGATGGTTGCGGGTCTGATCGCCGCCAGCCGCGTGATGGCCGATAAGCACTATTTCACGGATGTCCTCGCCGGAAGTCTCCTCGGCGCATGGGCGGCATTTTATGTCCGGCGCTGGTTCACCGCGCGCGGCGTCGTATTCGCCGCACGCCCCAACGGCCGGATGGATGTGAAGGGATGGTTGATCTGGCGCTGGTTCTGGCGGCGTTAGAGCACTTTCGGCGGCGGCACACTCGCCACCAGTTCCGCCTGATCGCAATTATGTGTGCACCACTTGTCCCCCTTTCCTCCGCACATATCTAGTGGCTATGGCCCCGTGCCGCGCGCGTCACTCCCCCCGCGTGCGCGGTGCGGGGCTGTCCCCTGCCGCCGCGACGCAGCACATTCCCCACCGGAAATTTCCATTGCACTTCAGCGAAATTTAGCCTGCGGCAATTTATTCTCACGACATATCGGATGTGTATCATCTCGCAGGCAGCGATGCCGCGGACTTGCAAATGTGTGGCGCGAAGATAATTATGCATTCCCAATGCACTGGACTGCATGCTTTAGAGTATCTTAACAGGGCGTTTCATGAACCAGATCAGCCAGTCTTACGCACACCTGCCGGAGACGCCCTCCAGCAGCGACGCCTCGCTGCACCGGATCGTAATCGTTGGCGCCGGAGCTGGCGGCTTAGAGCTGGCGACGCAGCTCGGCAATTCGCTGGGCCGCCGCAAGCGCGCCTCGGTGACGCTGATCGACAAAAGCCGCATCCATGTGTGGAAACCGCTGCTGCATGAGGTGGCGTCCGGCTCCTTCGATCCCGAAACCGAGTCGCTGGAACTGATGGCCCACGCCCGCGAACACCACTACCGCTACCGCATCGGCGCCATGGCGGGCCTCAATCGCGAGAAGAAGCAAATTTATATCCTGCCAACGCTCGACGACGGCGGCGCGGAGATCATCCCGCCGCGCATCATCGGCTACGACACGCTGGTGATTGCCGTGGGCAGCCTGTCCAACGATTTCGGCATCACCGGCGTGGCGGAGCATGCCATTCCACTGGAATCGGCCGAAGACGCCGCCCGTTTTCACCGCCGCATGATCAACGCCTGTCTGCGCGCCAATGCGCAGTATGAACCGCTCCGGCCGGGGCAATTGCACTGTATTATCGTCGGAGCCGGAGCGACGGGCGTGGAGCTTTCGGCCGAGCTTCACAAATCCATGCGCGACCTCGCCTCCTACGGCCTCGACCGCATCGACTTCGACAAGCTGATCCGCATCACCCTCATTGAAGCGGGGGAGCGTATCCTGCCCGCTCTGCCGGAGAGGGTGGCGGAGTCCACAGTGAAGATCCTGACGGACCTGAAGGTCGCCATCAAAACCAGCACCCGCGTGACCGGCGTGCAAGCGGACGGCGTGCGATTGGCCAGCGGCGAATTCCTGCCCGCCGAGCTGATCGTGTGGGCGGCGGGCATCAGGGCGCCCGCGTTTCTGGCCGAATGCGACGGGCTGGAAGTTGACAATCTGAACCGGCTGATGGTGCGCGGCACGCTGCAAACGACGCGCGACGACGCGATTTTTGCCATCGGCGACTGCGCCCATTTCACGACGCCCGGCGAAAGCCAGCCGTTACCGCCGCGCGCCCAGGTGGCGCACCAGCAGGCGTCGCTGCTCATCAAATCCATCGGCGCCAGGCTGAAAGGCGAGGCTTTGCCAGTTTTCCAATACCGGGATTTCGGCTCGCTGGTGTCGCTATCGCACTACGATACGCTGGGGCATCTGCTGGGCCGCTTCCATTTGGAGGGCTGGTTCGCGCGCTGGATGTACAAGTCGCTTTACAAGATGCATCAGCGGGCGGTGCTGGGGCTGGTGCGCACGGCGCTGGCGAGTTTGGGCAGGATGATTTCCAAGCATACCGAGCCGCGCATCAAGCTGCATTGAGCGCCGCGCCACCAATGCAACAGGTCAATTGACCGGCTCGCCGTGCTTTTCCGCTGGCGAGCACCCGCCGCAGGTTCCGCCGCAACTGCTCTTGCAAGCGCTTCCCGCCTTGTCCTTCCGGCCTTGGCGCGGCAGCCACGACCGGAGCAGCCAGCCCGCCGCGGCGGCCACGATCACCAGTGCGACGACGGTCTGCATCATACCGGCACCCACCATTGTGCAATATGGAATGTCAGGTACGCCGCCAGATAGGCCAGAGACAGCATGTAAACGAACATGATGACCGGCCAGCGCCAGGAATTGGTCTCGCGCCGGACCACGGCGAGCGTCGAAGCGCACTGCGGCGCGAACACGTACCACGCGATGAACGCCAGCGCCGTCGGCAGCGACCATGACGCCGACAGCACGGGTTGCAATGCCTGCCCGGCCGTCTCACCGGTGGCGCTGAGGGCGTAAACGGTGCCGAGCGCACCGACCGCCACTTCACGCGCCGCCATGCCAGGGATGAGCGCGACGGCGATCTGCCAGTTGAAACCGATGGGACGCAGCACCGGCTCCAACCAGTGCCCGAGGATGCCGGCGATGGAGTAGTTGATCGCCGGTTCCGTGGCGCCTTCCGGCGCGCCGGGGAATGTGCTGAGGAACCAGATGAGGATCATCATCGACAGGATGACCGTGCCCGCCCGGCGCAGGAAAACCGCGGCGCGCTGCCACAGGCCCAGCAGTACGTTGCTCAGCACCGGCCATTTGTAACTGGGCAGCTCCATCAGGAACGGCTCGGCCGGCTGCCGCCAGACCAGCGTTTTCATCACCCACGATACGGTCAGCGCCGAAACGATGCCGATGGCGTAAACGCTGAACATCACCAGCCCCTGGAGGCCGACGCCGGGGGCGAGCGGCCAGTTCGGCACGAAGGCAGCGATAATGAGCGTGTAAACCGGGATGCGCGCCGAGCAGGTCATCAGCGGCGCCACCATAATAGTCGCCAGCCGGTCCACGCGGTTCTCGATGACGCGCGCCGCCATCACGCCCGGAACGGCGCAGGCGAAGCTGGATAGCAGCGGGATGAAGGCGCGGCCGTGCAGGCCGGCGCCGGCCATCAGGCGGTCCATGAGGAACGCTGCCCGCGCCATGTAGCCGAAGTCCTCCAGCAGGATGATGAACAGAAACAGCGTCAGAATTTGCGGCAGGAAGACAATGACGCTACCCACGCCCGCAATGATGCCATCGGTCAGCAGGCTGCGCAGCATCCCGTCCGCCATCACGGCGCGCACCTGCGTGTTGAGCATATCGATCAGCGCCTTGAGGCCCTCCATGGCCGGCGCCGCCCAGGTGAACACCGCCTGGAACATCAGGAACAGCACGGCCAGCAGGATGAGGACGCCGAAAACGGGGTGCAGCAGCACGCGGTCGATGCGGCGCGTCAGGCGTTCGTCGCCGGGGTGGAAGGCGCACGCCTTCAGGATGCGGTCCGCCTCGCGATGGGCGGCGCGGAGTTCATCGCCCGTCGGCTCGCGCCATGTGGCGGCCCTGGAGGCAGTGTCCAAATTCAGCGCGTCGATGGCGCGCATCAGTTCGTCGGTGCCGCCCTTGCGGATCGCCACCGTGGAGACGACCGGCACGCCCA
Source organism: uncultured Alphaproteobacteria bacterium (assembly GCA_963827885.1). Lineage (GTDB taxonomy): Bacteria > Pseudomonadota > Alphaproteobacteria > Rhizobiales > Rhodomicrobiaceae > CAWHDD01. The sequence continues at coordinate 55,276 of CAWHDD010000006.1, forward strand.
GTTCCTGCGACAGCCGTTCCGCGTCGATGCGTCCGCCCTGCCGCTCGGCGAGATCGGTCATGTTGAGCGTCACTATCATGGGACGCCCGACGGATTTCAGTTCCAGAATCAGGCGCAGCACCAGCCGTAGATTGGTGGCGTCGGCCACGCAGACCAGCGCGTCGGGCAGGGGCTCGCCCTCGAGCCGGCCCAGCACCACGTCGCGTGTCACGGCCTCGTCGGGGCTGCGGCCGCGCAACGAATATGTGCCCGGCAGATCGACCACCCGGACGCTGCGGCCGCGAGGTGTGGTCAGGCCGCCCTCCTTGCGCTCGACCGTGACGCCGGGATAGTTGGCGACCTTCTGGCGGGCGCCGGTGAGGGCGTTGAATAACGCGGTCTTGCCGCAGTTCGGGCAGCCGACGAGTGCAATTCCGGGAATGGCGGCTGAGGGCGTCAGGACTGTCATTGGGCGGCTTCGACCAGGATAACGTCGGCATCGCGGCGGCGCAGGGCGACGGTTGTGTCATCGACACGCACGGCGATGGGGTCGCGGCTGATGGGGCCGTCGTGCAGCAGTTCGATGCGCGCACCTTCGACGAAGCCCATTTCCAGCAGGCGGCGTTCCATTTCGTGCCAGGGGACGCTGAGCGTATGCGTGGGGCTAAAGGCGCTCACCAGCCCGCGCCAGCCCCTGGGGCAGCTACCGAGACGGATTTCGGCCTTGTCGAATTTCTTCGGACTCACTGAGGAAGACGGCATCGGCCTCACATTGGTTGGGTCACAGGTCGTGTATCAGCAATATATCGCGCGGCACTATAGCATTTATATCGTAGATGACAATCGTTTGCAATTTGAAAGCCCTTGCCGCCCTGCGGCATGGCCGCGCAACTAGCACGCCCCGCAGGAAATCCCGCCCCGCTTGCCGCTGGCTCTCACGGGATTTCTTAGCGGTAAGGCGTACTAGCAACTTATTGATTCTAGTGCAGCTTAGACTTTTTCGTTCGATTGGTGCGCTCGCGGCAGGGGTGAATCGAATGAAAAAGCCGCTGCACTAGCGGCGTTTATACCGTTAATGGAAGGAAAAACGCTCAACGCAACCGCTGGCCGGCGGGCAAGTTCCCAGCGGCCTCATGTCCCCTATTTATTACACAGCGCTCTTACGGTAACAATGAAAGCAGGTTTTTCGCCTGAGCCTCATCGCGGGAGCGATGGTGGCCGCCGGGCCGAAGGTTTTCTTCCATTATGTCCAAGTCGATTTCCTCAGAAGTCATATCGCTCGGTCATTTGATCGCTGGCACGCCCGCGTTCGTGATCCCCCCCTTTCAGCGCAATTACGCCTGGGAGCGTGCGCATTACGGCGCGCTGTGGGACGATCTCGTCGGAACTTTCGAGGACGGCGGCGACGATTATTTCCTCGGATCAGTCGTCCTCACGCCGTCAGAGGGCGGCGCCGCGTTGAGCGTTATCGACGGCCAGCAGCGGCTCACGACTGTCATTATCATGCTGGCCGCGCTACGCAATCACCTGATCCGCAATGGTGAGGAGGCGCTGTCGAAGGAATTGGAGGGTAGGTTCCTGCTGGCGGACGGCGGCGCGGAGAGCCCGGCTCCGAAAGTTGTCCTCAACCGGCTCAATCAGAGGATTTACCTCGAATACGTCCATCAGCCCACATCCGCCAAGGCGGTGAAGCTGGCGCTGCAACAGTACAAGAGAGCCAAGGCATTCCCCCAAAGCAATCTGTCGCTCCTGGAATGTTACCTCTTCATGGTCAACAAGATTGGCCGCAAGGCGCAGGACAAGCAGCGTTTGTTAAAACTGACGGAAAATATTGTCACTTCCCTAAATAGCAAAATAAATATCATAAAAATCACCGCCAAAGACGACCAGAACGCCTTTGTGCTGTTCGAAACGCTGAACGAGCGCGGCCTCGAACTCTCGCAATTCGATATCATCAAAAACTACCTGCTCGGCCTAACGCGCCCGCGCCACCGCGAGGCCCTGGCGCACTGGCAGGACATCGAGGAAAACATCAAGTCGCAGTCGATTTCCGGCTTCATGCGCCAGCACGCCATCGCGCAAGGCCGGCAAATCACCGAGCGCCAGCTTTTCGCGCGCCTGAAAGCCGAGGTCGCCGATGGCGCCGGCGCGCGGAAATATATCCGCTGCCTGCGCCACGCCGCGGTGCACCACGCCGCGCTGCACGACGACGAGCATCCGTTCTGGGGAGAATTCGAGGCGGACGAGCAGGCGCAGATCCGCACCGTCATTCAGGACATCAAGCCCCTGCGCTGGAAGCTCATGCATGTGGTGCTGATGGCGGCGCTGGAGGTGCGGCTGGAGCACCCCGTGGGCACCGGCGAATTTCTGGCGCTCCTGCAAATGCTGACGGCCTTCACTTTCCGGCATACGCGCGTCTGCCAGCGGGCCGGCGACCTGAACAGCCGCTACGCCAAGGCGGCGAGTTTCATGCGCGACGAGAAAACCATCTCGGCGGCGGAGATTTTCGAGCACTTCCTGCGCCCCATCTACCCGGCCGACGAGGATTTCAAAGCGAGCTTCCAGCGGAAGACCACGACCGACAGCGCGCTGTGCCATTACGTGCTGGCCAAGCTCAACGGGCACCTGCCGCCGCTGCCGTTACCGGCCGACATGGCCGGCAAGCAGCCCAGCGTCGAGCATATCCTGCCGAAAAGCCCCGCCAAGGAATGGGAGCGGCTACGCCCGGTGTTCAACGGCGATTTCAGCCATTACACCCACCGGCTGGGCAATCTGACGCTGATTTCGGCGGATCGCAATCACCGCATGGAGAACCTCATTTTCGAGGAGAAGAAGAAAATCCTGGAGCAGGAATGCTGGCCGCTCAGCCAAAACCTGCTGCATGTGGAGGAGTGGACCGCCACCGAGATCGAAACGCGGCAGGCGTGGATGGCGGAGATTGCCTGCGAGGTATGGCGCTGTCCGTGATGCGGGTTCACGCGGCGGCGCGGCCTGTCACGGCTTCGGAAAGCGCCGCAATCGCCGAGGCTTGCACCGCCTGGGCCGCTCGCGATACCAGACCGCGCGAACCGTATACCGCGATCTCGACGGCGGGCAGCGGCGGCAGGCCATGCTCCGGCCCCAGGATTTTCAGCCCCTTCGGGATGGACGTTTCAGCGATGACCGCCACGGCCAGCCCTTCGCATACCGCCGGCAGCAAGCTGGCGAGATTGCGGCTCTCGTAAGCCAGACGCCAGCCGAGCCCCGCCTTTTGCAGCGCCTCTTCCGTCGCCTCGCGAAACGGGCAGCCGCGGGAAAACAACGCCAGCGGTAGCGGCCGGTGTTCCGCCACGTTTTCCGACCGGGCCACCCAGTGCAGCGCCTCGCGCCGCACGGTCACGCCGCCCTCCAGCCCCGGCAGCCGCGTGACCAGCGCCAGGTCGAGCTGGCCGTGATCCACCGCCTTGATAAGCTCGATGGATAAATCGCAGCGCACTTCCACCTCGATTTGTGGATGCGTGATCGCCAGCCGGCGCAACACCAGCGGCAGCAGGAACGCCGCGTAATCGTCCGGCGTGCCGATGCGGACGCGCCCGGCGATGTCGGCTCCGCTCGCCCTGCCCACGGTTTCGTCGTTGAGAGCCACGATACGGCGCGCGTGGCTAATGATGCGCTCGCCCGCTGGCGTTAGCGTGGCACGCTTGCGGTCGGCGATGAGGCGGACACCGAGTGCATCCTCAAGCCGCTTGATCTGCATACTCACCGCCGATTGCGTGCGATTGAGCCTCTCCGCCGCCCGGGTGAAACCGCCCTCGTCGATGACCGCCAAAAATGCGCGCAGACAGGAGTTGTCGAGATCAACTATCATCGTTCGTAATTCTCAGCATAATTTTAATGCATTTCCTTGATGAAGGATAGCGAGCTATGGTCCGGGCCGCAACTCCCCAAACCGGCTACACCGCCGCCAATGACCAGCCAGACCGCCGCCATTGCCATCCAGCCCGCCCGCCCGCTCGTGTTCGCCCTGCTGCTGGTGACAGCCGGCGGCGCCTTGACCGGCTTCTCGCCGATTTTCGCCCGATTGAGCGAGGCCGGTCCGCTGGCGACAGCCGGCTGGCGTATGGCCATCGCGGCCGTGACGTTCCTGCCATTCCTGACCATGGAACGCCGCCGGCGCAGCAGTGGCGGCAAGGCCATACTCATGCTCGCCGGCGTCTGCTTCGCCATCGACATCGGCTTTTTCCATATCTCCCTCAATCTGACCAGCGTCGCCCACGCGACACTCATCGTGAATCTGGCGCCGCTGGTGGCGCTCGGCGCGGGACTGGCGATGTTCGGCGAGCGGCTGGGGGTGGCGAAATTTGGCGGGCTGATACTGGCGCTCGGCGGCGCGCTGCTGATGACCTGGAGTCGCGCCGGCGTGGCGGGGACGCTGACCGGCGACGCGCTCGCCCTTGCCGGCATGTTCGGTTACGCACTTTATCTCATCGTGGTGAAGCGGGCGCGCGCCCGTCACCATGTACTGGAAATCATGGTATGGTCATCTGCGGCGTCCGCATGCGTACTGTTCGCCGCCGCAGTCGTTCACGGCGAGAGTATCCTGCCGGCGTCGGCCTACGGCTGGAGTATTCTGCTTGGCCTCGGCCTCATCACCCATGTCGCGGGACAGGGGCTGGTCGCCGTGGGCATGCGCGAGACGCCGGTCGGGCTGGCGTCGATCCTGCTGCTCAGCCAGCCGGTGGTCGCGGGTGTGGCGGCGTGGGCGATTTTCAATGAAGGCATGGGGGTTACGGAGTTGACGGGGGTGGCGCTGGTGCTTGGCGGCATGGTCCTGGCCAGCCGCTCGCGCGGTTGACGGGATGCTTAGTTTCCTTTGTTTTCGCAGAGTTTTCTCGCAAAACCGGGAAGACCATTTTTGCGAACTCTGCTTAGGCCAACTCGCCCGCAACGGGAATCCCCCTGACCAGACCGGAGAACTTGGCCAGCGCGCCCGGCACCAGCTCGCGGGCAAGAAACCGGTCTGGATCTGCGGGGCCAGGTAGGCGGATTTGCCCCCTTGGTATGCGAACGAAGCCCGCGCGCGTGTAATAGGCCAGATCGCCCACCAGCAGCACAAGCTGGAACCCGCGCGCCGCGCCGCGATTCATCCCCTCCAGGATGAGCCTTAGCCCCCAGCCCTGGCTGACATAATCAGGTGCAACGGCCAGCGGCCCTAGCAGCAGAGCGCCTGTCTGGCCGCCGATGGCCACCGGGGCAAAATGAATGGCGCCGGCGAGCACGCTATCGTCGCGTGCGGGATCGCGCACAACCAGGCAAAGCTCCGGCTCAAGACGGCACCCCTCCCGGACCCGATAGGCTGTGCGGGCAAAGCGGCCGGGGCCGAACGCGGCTTCGTGAAGTGCGGCGATGTCTTTTTGATCCCCGGCCTGCTGCGGCCGGATGGTGAACGGCATGGCGTGCATGTCGCCCTGCTCCCCGTGAAAGAACTGCAAATGAATAGGAAATTTGCGGATCGGCATGCAGCCATCGCTCAAGCGACGGCACAGCCGGAATTCAAGCGCGGATGCGCGAGCGTCGTCGCAGCGATGGCGCGAGGACGAGGGAAGCAGCAATGTCTTCGTATACGGACATCATGACCAGCGCGATAGCACCATCGCCGCGCCGCGTCCAGAGCATTTTCTGCCCATCCTGTGGCGGAGGGCTACCAGTTGTTTGCTTGCGCCCGCGTGGTTGCAAATGCTTGGTGCTTGATGGCTGGGTTGAGGCCGGCGGCAAAGGGAGGCCGCTTTGGGAACTCCGTTGACCGTTCCTGAACATTGTTCTGGCTTTTTATAACGTTCGGGATGAGCCGGATGGCAGGCACGGCTTGGAGACAGGCGGGGGCAGGCGTTGCAAGGCCGGATGGCTACTGAAACGCTTGCGAAGGCCGCGAAGGTATTCCGGCAGGGCGGCAATCAGGAGGCCAGACAGCCGTTCAGCGAGCACACACATTCAGGCAGCGTTCAAGTCACGGCGTATCGTCCCGCCTCTCCGGCGGCAAGAGAGATGAATCGTTGCCAGCGCGACTTGGATACGTAACCCCGCGCTTGATTCTTTTGGCCGCGCCGGTGAAATCAAGCGCTGGAGGAGGAGATGTTCACGGCTGGGCGACGGGAAAAAAAATCCACCGCATGGCCGTGCAAATCGAGTATATCGACAAAACGCTGGCGAATCGTGCGTTTTGTTACCCATCCGTCCAGCGGGGCATCTCTTGTCTGGCAGCGCTCTCCGAGGTGGTCTGTCCAGTTTTGGGGGAAATCCTGCAGAATAGAGGGCTCCAAACATATTCACTAGCGCATTGGCCAAACTCGGCCACAGATCAGCAAGCCGCATTACTGTATAGCTCAGCTGGCGAGTCACCACCCAGAAAAACAAGGGCAATGCCCAGCAGAATCGACAATATCTACGTTGCGCAAAACGGGGAGCACCATGTGGTATATCGAAAAGACTCTTGGTAAAAATGAAAAATTGCTTTACCGGGCGCATTTCCACTGGCTCAAATATGCAACTGGATATGTGGGATTGACCATCGCAGCAGCTCTCATCGGTGCCGCATTTTACTACTACTTGCACACCCCCGCGATGCGCTATCTGATCATCGCCGTGAGCGCCGTTTTTCTTTATCTGGCATTGCGCCGCATGTTTCCTCTCTGGACAACCGAAATCGGCGTGACCGACAGCCGGCTGGTCGTCAAATGCGGGTGGCTGTCGCGATCAACCAATGAGTTGCAACTGAAATTCATCGAACGGGTAACTCTGGAGCAAAGCCTTGCCGGCCGGGTGTTCGATTACGGCATCGTGAAGGTTCAAGGGCCCGGCGACGAGGATGTTGATATCCCGGAAATTGCCCAGCCGTTGCAGCTACTCCGGGCGATAGAGGAAGCCGCCAGTGCCTTCAAAATCGTGCAACCGCACAAAACTGTGTCTAACGGTGCGTGAGCGGGGCAAGGACCGCTCAGGCCTTGGCGGGCTTCGCGGCCTGTTCCAGCAGAGCGAGCAGGCCTTTCAAAAGCGCGGTTGGCGTGGGCGGACAGCCGCGAATGTACAGATCGACGGGCACCGCCGCCGAGACGCCACCCGATACAGCATAGCTTCCGGCGAATACACCACCATCAAAGCCGCAATCGCCGGCGGCCACCACCCATTTCGGCGACGGAGTCGCGTTGTAAGTGCGCTCCAGCGCCTCATGCATATTCTTGGTAACCGGGCCTGTCACCAGCAGTACGTCAGCATGGCGAGGCGAGGCCACGAAACGGATGCCGAAGCGCTCCAGATCGTAGAAGACATTGTTGATCGCGTGAATTTCGAGTTCGCAGCCGTTGCAGGAGCCAGCGTCCACCTCCCGGATCGAGAGACTGCGCCCCAGCCGCTTGCGTGACACGGCATCGAGCTGTTTAGCTAGTTCCGCCAATTCGCATTCACCAGCCTCTGGAGCGGGTTCCGTCAACGGCGGATCAAGAAGACTTTGTATCAGGAGCTTGCGCATGGGGCGCCCTTAAAGATCGTGCCCGGAATACGAGCAATTGAACGACTTATTGCAGAGTGGAAAATCCGCCACGATATTGCCTTCGATGACGGCCTCCAGAAGCGGCCACTGGAACCACGACGGGTCGCGCAGGTGGCAGCGGCTGACCACACCGCCAGCGTCCATGCGTACCCAGGCGAGGATGTCGCCGCGGAAGCTTTCGACGAGAGCAAGCCCCTCTCCCGCATGGTCTGGAACCTCCACCTGAATGGGGCCCTTGGGCAGGCGTTGCAGGATTTGCTCGATCAGCGCAAGGCTTTGTTCCACCTCGCGAATGCGCACCCTCACCCTGGCATCGACATCACCAGCCTGAAACACGGGGATGTCAAAGCTCAGTGTATCGTAAGGTGCATAGGCAGCGGACCAGCGCGCATCGAAGGCGCGGCCAGAAGCGCGCCCGACATGTCCGCCTGCACCAAACTGATTGGCCAGGACCGGCTGGAGGATGCCGGTCGATACCGTGCGGTTTTGAAGCGACGGCGTGTTGTCGTAGAGATCGATCAGGTCCGGGAAACGGCTGTTGACGTCGTCCACCAGTGCATGCAGACCAGCCATGCCAGCGGCGGTAAGATCCGTGGTGACGCCGCCGGGAACAATGCGGTCCATCATGAGGCGGTGGCCGAAGGCAGCAGCAGCCGCGCGCAAAGTCATCTCGCGCAGGACACCGCAGTGGGCGTGCATAATGGCAAAAGCCGCGTCGTTGCAAACCGCGCCAATGTCGCCGAAATGGTTGGCGAGACGTTCGATTTCGGCCATGAGCGCCCGAAGCCAGACGGCGCGCGGCGGAATCGATACACCCAGTGCCATTTCGACGGCACGGGCAAAAGCGTAGGCGTAGGCGACCGTGCTATCGCCGGAAACTCTGCTGGCGATGCGGCGGGCGCGGTCAAGCGGCGCGCCGGCGAGCAGCGCATCAATGCCTTTGTGGACAAAACCGAGGCGTTCTTCGAGACGTACCACGGTCTCGCCGTTGGCGGTGAAGCGGAAATGCCCCGGCTCGATGATCCCCGCATGAACGGGGCCAACCGGAATTTGATGCAAACTTTCGCCGTTGGCCGGGAGAAAACTGTAGGGCACGGCTACGGCGGCAGTTGGCACCGCCTTGCCGAGCGGATGTGTGACGCCCCAGCGTCCATGGTCGAGCCATGGCCGACGGTCAGGCATGCCGGCGGGTGTCAAGCCAAAAAGCTCCTGAATCGTGCGTTCCAACCGCATCGCCGGAGGATGATGACGGCTGATGGACGGGAACTCCCCATCAGGGCACTCGTAAGTGAGGAGGGCAATGCCGGAGCTTTCATCCCAGATGGCCATATGAACGGCGTGTCTCTCTCCCCACAAACCGAGTAGCGTCCATCGCCCCTGGGCCAGTTCCTCGCCGATGGTGGTCCACGTCTCGCTGTTGACAACCATGCGCGGGCCGGGCTGGAACACTTCGATTTTGGGGCCTTTGTGGATCAGATTCTCGAAAGCATTCATCATCGGGGTTCACTCTCATCCAAGCAGGCGCGCGACATGCTGAAACCAGGCAACCAATGGAGGCGGCAGATAGATCCCGGCAATAAGCACCAGCGTCAGATGCCCGAACATCGGTAAGTAGGATGCTTTAACCGGCGCAACGCTGCCAACCGGTTCACCGAAAACGAAGCCCTGCAAACGCCACAGCAATGCGCCGAAGGCGATCAGGATGCCGAAAACCAGGAGTACCGCCAGCCATGGCTCGCGGGCAAATGTGGAGCTTACCAGAAGAAACTCGCTGGTAAAGATGCCAAGCGGCGGCAGACCGGCGATGGCGATCACGCCGCCGGCCAGCCCCCAGCCAAGCAGCGGATGAGTTGCGGTTAGCCCGCGGATCTCGGAGATTTTCTGAGTGCCTTTTACCTGAGCAACATGACCAACGGCAAAAAATATAGCCGACTTGGTCAAGCTGTGCATGGTCATGTGCAGGAGGCCCGCGAAATTGGCGAGCGGTCCGCCCATGCCGAACGCAAAGGTGATGATGCCCATATGCTCGATTGAGGAATAGGCGAACATCCGCTTTATATCCTGGCGGCGGTAGAGCATGAAGGCCGCGAAGATGACGGAGACCAGTCCCAGCATCGCCATCAACGGTCCCGGCGCTATCGCTCCGGCATTGGCCGCCAGCAGCATCTTGAAACGTAGCACGACGTAAAGTGCGACATTCAGGAGGAGCCCTGACAGCACTGCCGAAATCGGCGTGGGACCTTCGGCATGGGCGTCGGGCAGCCAGGCATGCAGCGGCGCCAATCCGACCTTGGTTCCGTAACCGAGCAACAGGAAAACGAACGCGAGATTGAGGAGCGCCGGATCGAACGTCGCAGCGCGCTTGACCAACTCGGTCCAGACCATGCTGCCATGCCCCTCGCCGATGGCCGGTTGCGCCGCCATATAAACAAGGATCGTGCCGAACAGCGCCAGCGCGATGCCCACACTGCCCAGGATGAAATATTTCCACGCCGCCTCGATGGCCGCATGGGTCCGGTAGATGCCGACCATCAGCACGGTGGTGAGCGTCGCCATTTCGATCGCCACCCACATCAGCCCGACGTTATTGGCGACAAGCGCCAGGTTCATGGCGAACATCAGCACCTGATACATGGCGTGATAGAAGCGCAGATTTGCCGGCGTGAGACGGGAGATTTCCAGTTCGTGGGCGATGTAGCTGGCGCTGAAAACGCTGGTGGTGAAGGCGACGAAGGTCGTCAGCACGATAAAGACGACATTCAGGTCATCGACCAGCAGATAGACCCCGGGCTCGGGACGTTCGACAAACAGAAACAGCGAGGCCAGGAAGGTCAGCAGACTTGCCGCGACATTGAGCATAGCGGTAAGCCGGTAACCTGGGAAAACGGCCAGCACGGCTGCCGAGACAGCGGGAATGACGAGGATAGCAACGGTCGGTTCGATAGGAAGCATGGTCATAGCCGCTCTCCGCGGAAGCGATCGAGCGCTTGCATATCGACTGTGTCAAAGCGCTCCCGGATACGGAACAGGAAAATGCCTATCACGATGAAGGCAATCAGAATCGAGAAAGCAACGCTGATTTCAACCACCAGCGGCATACCCTTGGCACCGGTGGCAGCCAGGATCAGACCATTCTCTAGCGACATGAAGCCAACGACCTGACTGACCGCATTACGCCGCGTTACCATCATCAGAAGGCCGAGCAGCACCACGCCCAGGGCGAAGGCGAGATCCTCGCGCGCCATGGCGTCCGCCCCCGGCGTGACGCGCAGCATCACCACCATAGATAACGCCACTAGCGCGATTCCGGCCAGCATCGCAGTTCCCACCCCCACTGCCGTCTCGATCTCGCGATGAATACCGAGACGGAGAATTATGCGATGCAGCGCGAGCGGGATGATGATGGCCTTAAATGTCAGCGCGATGAGTGCCGTCAGATATAGGTGCGGTGCATGCTGGACGGCGGCCTGCCAGGCAACGGAGAGCGAAAGCACTAGTGCATGCGTGGCGTATAAGTTGAGCAGAGCCGACAGACGGTTCTGGTAAAGTTGCAGAAAACTGACCAGTACCAGCGAACCTGCCAGCAGATGTGCGATGTCGAATAGCAATCCGTGCATCTTTAGAGGCTCCGCGACATAAAGAGGAGAAGTGTGGCGAGCAGACCGAGCATTAGCGCAGCCCCCAGGAATTCGGACACGCGGAACACGCGCATCTTGGCGACGCTCGTTTCGAACAGCGCCAGAAAGAAGCCGCCCGCGAGCAAGTTTTGGCGAGGTAGCTCAAACCGCCGATAGCCAAACCTGCGGGCCCCTCTCCGTTGGTGACCAGCCCCCACGGCACGAACACGCAGCCGATCAGCGATACGTAGAGCAGCAGTTTCAGCATCGACGTGAGTTCGATCAATGCCAGATGGCGGCCGGAATACTCAAGCACCATGGCCTCATGCACCATGGTCAGCTCCAGGTGAGTGGCGGGATTGTCCACTGGTATGCGGGCATTCTCCGCGATCGCAACCATGATCAGGGCGATGAGTGCCAAGCCAAGGGAAACGCGCAAACTATACTCCGGCGAGGCCATGAAGGTCGCGATGGTGGACAGCTGCGTCGAGCCGGCGATCAGCGCCAGCGTGAACACGATCATGATCATCGCTGGCTCTGCGAGAGAAGCGATCATCACCTCGCGGCTTGATCCGATGCCGCCAAAGCTGGTGCCGACGTCCATGCCCGCAAGCGCCAAAAAAAAGCGTGCGCTGCCGATAAGTGCAATGATGACGATGAGATCGGCTGACCAGCTGAACATCAAGCCGGCCTTAAAGGTCGGCACCAGAGAGGCAGCGACCCAGGTGGCCGCAAAGATCATATAAGGCACGGCGCGGAACAGCCACGAGGCGCTTTCCGCAAGTACGACCTCCTTGCGCAGGAGACGCGCCAGATCGCTATAGGGCTGCAACACCGAGGCCCCTTGGCGTCGCATAAGCCGCGCTTTCACCTTGCGCACCACGCCAGTCAGGAGCGGGGCGAGCGCCAGAACCAGGAGCATCTGAACGCCTTCAAGGGCGAGGGAAAAGATCATGGCCATATCGCGAGCACCAAGAGCAGTGAAACAAGAGCAGCAAAGACAAGGCTCAGATAGCGGCGAATACTCCAGAACTGGAGGTAATTCAGCCGGTCTGCCGCGAAACCGACCCACGCTGCTATCGGTGCGTAGAAGGCTTCCCAGACCAGATCGCGCAACTTCACAGTCAGGCGCGCAGCCCGCAGGTCACCCGGCGGCGGCATTTCCACGGTCTCAGCAGCACGGAAAACGATGGTTCCAAAGACACGGCGGATCGGCTGCGCAAAGCTCGACGCGGTATATTGCGTCTGTGGAATCATCTCGGGGAAGCCGCAGTCCCACGCAGGCCCACGCCGCACCGCGGCGGAGGCGACGCGATGGATGACGACCGCCGCGGCTGTCGCCGAAAACACGATGAAGAGGAAAACCAGCAACCCATTATATGAACTGCGGCTCTCCTTGATTGGCACAATCGACAGCCAGGGGATCTCACTCTGCATCGGCATGTGACTGCCAACCAGACTTTGCGTCACAGGCGCCAAGCCGTCGATGACGTATCCGGGCAGGATACCGGCCAGCAGACACAGAGCCGACAGAGTGAACATGGCTGCAAGAGACCAACGGTCCGTCTCCTTGGCATTTTCTGCGACAGGCGTGCGCGGACGGCCGAGGAAGGTCACGCCAAATGCCTTGACGAAGCAAGCGGCGGCAAGTGCGGCCGACAACGCCAGCATCGCACCAACAGCCGGCACCAGCAGCTTCAGCCCCCAGGACGGCAAATCGGGACTAAGCAGAATTGCCTGGAAGGTCAACCACTCAGAAACGAAACCGTTCAGGGGCGGCAGCGCCGAAATCGCTACGCAACCAGCCAGAAATGTGAAGGCTGTCAGCGGCATACGATGGATGAGGCCGCCAAGATGTTCCATGTCTCGCTCATTCGTCGCCGTCAGCACGGCGCCCGCGCCAAAGAACAGCAGGCTCTTGAAAACGCTGTGGTTGAAGACGTGAAACAGCGCGCCCGTAAGTGCCAGCGCTGCGGCCGCATCCATGCCGTAAGAGCGGAACGCCAATGCCAGACCAAGGCCGATGTAAATAATACCGATGTTCTCAACGGTATGATAGGCGAGCAGCTTCTTCAAATCGTGCTGCATAAGGGCGTAAAGCACGCCCATAACCGCTGTAATGCCGCCAAATGACAGTACAACAATGCTCCACCACCACACCGGCGGCCCGAGCAGGTCGAAAATGATGCGGATGAACCCATACACCGCGACCTTGGTCATCACGCCGCTCATCAGGGCCGAGACATGACTGGGCGCGGCGGGATGGGCAAGCGGTAGCCAGGCATGGAGCGGCACAAGCCCCGCTTTCGATCCCGCGCCAATGATAACGAGAGCCAGCACCCCGGCCGCGATGGCCGGCGGCGGCGGCGCAGCGCGCATAGCCGAAAAGAGATATTGGCCATCCGGCCCGGCAAGCAGGCCGAAGGCGAGAAGCAGCATCATCGTGCCGAAACTCGCCATGATCAGGTAGACGTAGCCGGCATGGGCATTCTCGCGCACCCTGTGATTGGACATCACCAGCGCCCATGACGTCAGGGACATGAATTCCCAGCTCACCAGAAAAGTGAAGGCATCGTCGGCCAGGATGACAAGGTTCATGCCTGCCAGAAAGGCCGGGAAGAAAGGCAGCACGCGGCCGGGCGATGGTTCGTGGCGGCCGTACCCGATCGCATAGAGGCTGGAGGCGGCAATGCCCAGATTGGCGATCACCAGAAACAATGCGGACAGAGAATCGACGCGGAAATTCGCTCCGATCCATGGCAGACCAATGGGCAGCGTTGCCGTCAGCACGGCCGCCGGACCAGCGCCGCCTGACAGTAGATGTACGAGACCATTCGCGCAAGCAGCAGCAGCCGTCACCATGCATGCGAAGTAAATGATGACCGTTCCGAAAGCCCAGCGCGCCATCAAGGCGCCGGACACGGACAGGCCCAGGAAAATCGCAATGCAGGAAAGGGCTAGGTCAGCGGTCATCGCCATCCCCCTTCTTTCTTGGATGGCCAGTACTAACCAGCCTGTAATCGTGGTGCTTTTTCATTGTGTGAGACGGGCGTGCCGTCCTTAACTCTTCGATGTGCCGAGTTTGACCCATGGCGTCAAGGCCACTTTTGATGGGTTGTCTGTCGAAATGCCGAGTACAAAACATGCTGCCCAACATTAGCGGGAGCTCATTAGAAAATAGCCACCCCTTCACAAGACCAGACATCATCGTCAGGACTTGATACTTTCCGGCTGGGAGCCGGGTGACTATTTTCGAGCGAGCGCTAAGGGCTTGCCTTCATGCTTCCGGCCTTTCTAATCAGTCGATGCGCCCAGCGCAAGAACTTTAGCTTTGGAACTCTAGTTTTGAGGTTTCAGTTCTGAACGGATATGTCTTCAGATGGGAAAGCACTGACTGCGAGGATTGCCTCGGGATGAAGGCGGTTTCAACCTCGGTGGAGCCAGTCGCGGGGTGCATGGCGGGTTGCCGTACCGGGCGATTCGCGCATTTGATACGCCTGATTTTTGCCGCCGTCACGTCATTATTTCGTTAGAATTGCTATCTGCGCTGGTTTATCCACTGGTTACTCGCGGAACTGGTACCATTTTCCGGTGGAGGCGATACAACAGAGACCGCATTGCTTCGACATCATTTACACGGACGGCGTGCCATCCGGGCAACAGTCGCCCCTGGATCGAGAGTACGCCAGGGCGGGCGCAGTCAGCCGCCATCGGTCGCAAACCTCCGTCAGGCCACTAAGCTACTTTGTTTCCATAGAGTTTTGTTCCTGGCTCCGTAAGGCCGGTATTTGCCCCTGCTCGAAGCTCCGCATCCGTATGCCGCAATTCCGTTTCTCACACCCGCCTTGAAGTTTGCGGGCAGCCCGGTATTGTATGCGCACTTCAGCCGCTGTTCAGATTGCAGCCGCCATGCTGACGGCAAGGACTTCGTTTTTGGGTGTTGCGTCCAGAGTGCGCAATTACCGGCATAACGCCGCAGCGCCTGGAAGAACACAGCATAAACAATGAATTAGCCGGTGTTCCCGGCTTATGCCTGGTGGTGCCAGCCGGGAACACTGGCGTCGTGGTCTTGCGAGGAGGGGTGGGCGAAATGCGGAATTCTGTAGCGCTCCTGATTTTGGGCGCCATCATACTCGTCGCCGCCATCATGGCCTATTCTAACTCGGGCGGAGATGCACCGGCCGGCACCACCATGCATGCCGGTGAGCGGGACACACCGTCCGATCCTGGCCGCGCGCCAGATGCTGCTGAACACCCGCGCGGTTGCGAGGCGCCCGTTCGCGCCACCGGCTCCGCCGCCATCACCAGTTTCGTTGCCCAGATCAAGGCCCACAAGGCCTGGAAACGTGAAGTCCATGCTGTCTACGGCGAGGGCTTTACCTGGGCCAGCGCCAGAGAACGGGGCGTGGAGTGCCATCGTATTGGTGTCGCAAAGCGCTGCACGGCCTGGGCACGTCCCTGCCGGGGATGAATTTGCTGTATTTTGAAATTTTCATAGTGAAACGCTGAAAGCCGGGCCAGAATACCATGGCTTTTTGCCGTCTGGTGAACCGGATTCTGACCACGCCAGTTTAGCCCGATGGAGTGGGATAAGCAGTTTGGCCACACCAGCGCGGAAGATTTTGTCCGGCGCCGCCGTTTTTCGAACAAACACTTTGCGAACGGCGCTGCTTATGGGGTATGAGCTTCTTTACACATACCTAAAGTTGCAATGAGGCTGGAGTGATGGCCGATCGTAGACGGACTTGGCGTTT
Source organism: uncultured Alphaproteobacteria bacterium (assembly GCA_963827885.1). Lineage (GTDB taxonomy): Bacteria > Pseudomonadota > Alphaproteobacteria > Rhizobiales > Rhodomicrobiaceae > CAWHDD01. The sequence continues at coordinate 71,151 of CAWHDD010000006.1, forward strand.
CCTGCTCGCCGGATTGATCGCAAGCGCCGCCATCTTTGCGCATACCGCCATAGCGGCCGCCATGCCCTATACTCAAGCCAGCCTGGAGAAGCTGACACCGGAACAGGCGCAGCGTCTCACCGCCTATCTGGAAGCGCGCGCCGTTTTCGATCAAAAAGCCGCCGCCTACTGGAGCGAGGTCAAACAGAAGCGCACGGAGCGTAAGCGCAAACTCGCAGCCGGCACCGCCATTGAGCCAGACGATTACGTGTTGAGCTTTCCGCCGGCCTACCAGGGGCCGCCTGCTCCCGCCGACATCTTGAAGCTGCTGCAAAAGCCGGAGGCGGCACAGCCACCCAAGCCCATTCCAGTGGTGGCGGATTTCCTCAAGCATGCCAAGGCACAGTTCGGATTCGAGCCAGAACGCGTGACAGAAGACGAGTTTATGCGCCGTTACGCCGTCGCCGCGCTGGGTATGGGGTTTACCCCTGAGCAGATCGTGCGTGTTTACGCGCTGGAGACCGGCGGACTCGGCACCCACGATATGCAGTCGGGGTTAACTCCAGTGACCAAGAAAGGGCGGGCGATTTCAACCGCCATCGGTTATGCGCAATTGCTTGATGCCAATACCATTGAGGTTTTGGTCAAGGACGGCCCGGCCTTTGCCGAACGGCTGGAGCGCATGGCGGCCGCCACCGGACAGTCGCCCGCGCAGGCGCAGATACTGAAACGGAAGGCCGCTATTTTACGCAAGATGCATCAGGTTGCACGCCCAGTCGGGGTAAACTGGACTGCTGACCTGCGTTTTGGCAAAACGCCGAAAGGCCAGGGTATTCACTCCATCAATCTGGATGGTCACATCGGACCATGGCTACAGGTCAATAAGTTGCACAGCATCCGTGAATTTGCGGCGAAACACGGCTTGGTGAACATGCCCGGCAGTCAACTGGAGCTGCTGAATCTGGCGGGGCCGGGCCGCGGGCTGGAGATGCTGCAATCCCATGCGAAAAATGCGCCGACCTCCAATTTCTTCGAGCGGCAAGGATACGAACGCAACCCAGTCGTACACAACAAGACGGCCGCGCAACTTCTCACCAAGCTCGACGAGATCATGGACAAGAACATACAGCGGGAGGGGTCGCGGCGGTTCTTGGCGATTTTCGCCGAGGTGCGAAGCCGGGCCGCAGCCGGGAATTGAAAAACCAAATTTAACCAAGCGGATCAGAAGGCGCGGTGCAGCCGCTGTACTTTACCGATCTTAGCGGCAATCAATTCGCAGCGGTCGATTTTTTCCAGCCATTGGCTGAGAAATTCGGGCCAGGACGTCTTCCCCGTTGCATCCGGTTGCGGCTGCTCCGCTCCCGGCCCATTCACGCCAACCGCTTCCCGCAGTTGCGCCGTGATCGGATAAATCGCGCTCAAGCTCATGATTTTCAGACGCCGCGCATTGTCCGAAATGCCCTGCTGAAGCTTGTCGTCCGCAATCGCAAACAGCTCCGTCACGAGGTTCAAAAACTCGGCTTCGATAAGTTTCGTCAGATCCTCCCTGGACGATGCCGCGCGCGAGCGGTACTGGCTGATAATCGGTTGCCAAAAATCCTGCATATCGAAAATCGTTACCTTGCTCAGCGGCAAGGTGGACACTGGCTCGCTGGTGCTGGCTGTTTCGCCAAACCGCAAAACCGGCTCCAACTCCGGCAGAACGCCCCCGGTAATCCCGCGTATGGCCTCCTCGCATTCGCCGAAACTGGCTGTCAGCCGCTTTTGCGTCGTTGCGAACGAGCGCAGAAAATCCTGTGCCAGCGCCGAGCGGAGAATCAGGGTCTCCCTCATGAAATACCGGAACAGCTCCCGGTCGTTCAGCTTGACATCGAGCATGTCGCGCTGCCGTTTTGAAAAAAGCTGCACAGCGAGCCGCATATTTTTCTCAAACTTGTGCAACTCGTCGGTGGCGAAGGCAGAACACTCGCTCACACAGGCGCTCAATGCCGTTTCAATCTGCCCCCGCATCTCATCGAGCTTCGCCAGATTCCGTTGAGAAATGGGGCCGAGCGCCTCTTCCTTGCTGGCCCCCGACGAAATCAGCATCTGTGCCTGTTTCGGTTGCAGCAGCCGAAGCCCGTATCGCATGGAATTCATGGTGTTATCCGCCACCGCGCCGAGCGATGCCGTATACGGCAGCAGCCGCTCCCCCGCCACGGTATCGTCGATCAGCCGCATCATAACGTCAATGATGACCGGGATACCTGAGCATAGGATCAGCAGTTCGCTGACGGGAGTTGCGGGCAATTGGCCATCCGCTCTGAACGCTTCGATCTCTTCCCCGGTGACCAGCCCCAGGCCCTCGGCGGTTCGCCAAAACGCCGGCGTAAGCAGTGGCTTCAGGTCGGCGCCATCGCTTGCAAGGGCGCTGTTGGCCCAATACGCACTACACGCCAGGACCGGGATGTCCATCTGCGGCAGTTCCCTGGCCAGCGCATTGCGGACGTATTTGATGACCCGCTCGGCATCCTCGCTGTCATAGTTGGACATGTCGAGACGGTTGATAACAACAATGATCCGGCGCTTTTGCAGCCCGTGCAGCATGCGCAGCAAGGCCATATCCGCTTCCGACAGCGGTTGCTGCGCCGTCAGCACGACGACGTAGATGTCGGCATCGGCGACATTGGCGTGGGTGATTTCATCGCGGACGGAGAACGGGTCGTTTACGCCTGGCGTGTCGATGATCACCGCCGGGTAGCGAAACGGCTGCCCTTCGATGAAGATTTCCGCCAGCTTGGTGATATCGGAGTAGTTCTCCGGCGTACCGTCATCAGCTTCGGCGGCGACATAATCGCCCGCGCTCACATATTGCCCGATGTGCTGCGGCGTCACGGCGGAGAACAGATGATGCTTGCCCAGCAGGCTGGCGTAATCCTTGCCGAGCCGGCGTTCGGCGCGCTCGCGCAACCGGTCCAATTCCTCGCTCACGCGTGCGGCGGACAGCACGGAAAGCTCACCGGTCACAGCAGAAAAACGCCCGCCGCACATGAGCCGCTCCCACTCGCGATCATTGAAAAAATGGAACCGCGCGGAAGTCTGCTGCTCGGCCTGCGCGCCGAAACTGACCTTGGTCACAACCGCGGTGGAGGGATTGATGTCGGTCGGCAGCAGGTCCGGCTTGCCGATAAGCGCGTTGATGAGCGAGCTTTTGCCCGCCTTCATCTGCCCGATGAAGGCGATCTGACAGACGTGACTTTCAAAATCGCCCAGAATGTCACTCACCAGCCGGGCGACATCGTCAGTAATGTACTCCTCAAGCTGGTGCCCCAGCCGCAGAAGCTCGCCCTTGGCGTCTTCGAGCCTCTGCATTCCCCTGGCGCCCGCGACATTCGAAAAATTCCCCGACGCGTTCACAGTGGTGACCTCCTGGGTTCATGGCGCGACTCGTTTCGGGAGATTCGGCGCAATGTGGCAATTGAATTAAATGAGATGTATTGCATGCGGTCAATGCCGCTGAGAAATACATGGGGCGGTATTCCACGTGCACGAACTTCGTGAGCCCGCAAATTGGCCGCTGTATGGGGGAATTTTGTTGAGAACCGTCGCGAGCGGTCACATCTCCCGTGATTTTCCGCGTCGATCGAGGCGGAAATGCATCGCTCAGGTTAATGGCTGGCCGTGATCGCCGAAGCGTCCTAAAGCTTGCGCAGAGACACCGTCTCTACCGCATGATCGCGCCCTTTGCGCAGGATCAAATTAGCGCGCTGCCGCGTCGGCAGAATATTCCTTTTCAGATTCGCCAAATTGATCGTGCGCCAGATCTCCAGCGCCTTGAGGGGGGCCTCAGTCTCCGACAAATGCGAATAGCGATGGAAATAGGCAGACGGATCGCGGAACGCCGTTTGCCGCAGCTTCATGAACCGCGCCACATACCAATCTTCGATGACGGCCTGATTGGCGTCAATATAGATAGAGAAATCGAAGAAGTCTGACACGAACGGCACGGCCATGCCATCCTTCGGCAGCTTCGCCGGCTGGAGGACATTCAGCCCCTCGACGATCAGGATGTCGGGCCGGTCCACGACAATTTTCTCGTCAGGCACGATGTCATAACTGAAATGCGAATAAACCGGCGCCTCGACGCGCGGCCGTCCGGCCTTCACATCCGCCATGAATTGCAGCAAACGCTGCTGGTCGAAGCTTTCGGGAAAGCCTTTGCGGTTCATCAGCCCGCGTTCCTGCAACACCGCGTTGGGCAGCAGAAAACCGTCGGTCGGCACCAGATCCACATGGGGATGGTTCTGCCAGCGCGCCAGCAGCGCCCGCAACACGCGCGCCGTGGTGCTCTTGCCGACGGCCACACTGCCGGCAATGCCGATGATAAACGGCATCTTGCCGTCATTCTGTGATAGAAATTTCGTCGAAGCTGAATGCAGCGCCTGTTGCGCGCGCACATAGAAGTTCAAAAGCCGCGACATCGGCAAATAGATGTCCACAACCTCCGGCGTGGAGATGCGCTCGATGACGCCGCCGAGGCGCTCGATGTCGGCGTCGTCCAGGGTCATGGGGGTGTCGGCCCGCAGCTTCGCCCACGCCTCGCGGCTGAAGGTCCAGTAGGGCGAAAATTCGAGCACGGGATGGATCATGCTGGGGGTCGCAAGCTCTAACATCAGGGTGCCTGATTGGTGCGGGAAGCTTTCTCGGCGAGGCCCGATTGGCCCATGCGTCCTTCGAGCACGGCTGTCACATCGGCCAGGGTGACGCCGCGCGATTCCAGGAGAACGAGCAGATGGTAGAGGACGTCCGCGGCCTCGGCCGTCAAGGCGGCGGGATCGTCTTCCATGGCGGCGATGACGGCTTCCACCGCCTCTTCGCCGAATTTTTTGGCGCAGCGCGCAGGACCTGCGTCGAGCAGTTTGCGTGTATACGATTGATCGGCCGGAGCATCGCGGCGCGCCCGGATGGTCGCGGCAAGACGGCGGAGAGTCTCTTCGCTCATCACTGTCTCATTAGAAAAACACGCCGCACCCTGCCCGCAGCAAGGAATCATTGGCTTATAAAGACGGGTTAGGCAAGATTGATTTCGTCTTAGCCTGCGGCTTTAGCACAGGATTTCATGTATCCAGCCGCACGGCGATCCCCGCCGCCGCCATGTGCCGCTTCGCCTCGCCGATGGTGTATTCACCGAAGTGGAAGATCGACGCAGCAAGTACCGCGCTGGCGCCGCCTTCACGCACACCGTCCACAAGATGGTCGAGATTGCCGACACCGCCCGAGGCGATCACCGGCACAGTCACGGCGTCCGAGATGGCGCGGGTGAGCGGCAGGTCGAAGCCGCGCTTGGTGCCGTCGCGGTCCATGGAGGTGAGCAGAATTTCGCCGGCGCCCAGCGACACGACTTCGCGCGCGTATTCAACAGCGTCGATGCCGGTTGGCTCGCGGCCGCCATGGGTGAAGATTTCCCAGCGTGGCGGCTGGCCTTCGCTGGATACATTCTTGGCGTCGATGGCCACGACGATGCACTGCGCGCCGAATTTCTCCGCCCCCTCGCGCACAAATTCGCGGCGCTTCACGGCAGCCGTGTTGATGGAAACCTTGTCGGCCCCGGCTTGCAGCAGCCGGCGGATGTCGTCCACCACTCGCACGCCGCCGCCCACGGTCAGCGGCATGAAGCAGCGCTCGGCTGTGTGCTGCACGATGCCGAAAATGGTTTCGCGGTTTTCGTGACTGGCGGTGATGTCGAGGAAGCAGAGTTCGTCGGCGCCGGCTGCGTCATAAGCGGCGGCGGCCTCGACGGGATCGCCGGCGTCGCGCAGATCGACGAAGTTCACGCCTTTGACGACACGGCCGTCTTTCACGTCGAGGCAGGGGATGATGCGGATTTTCAGCATTTGTATTGCAACTTTTTCAGAATTTCACTCTGCGTTATATCACGGGAACGCGCCGTCAGCGCCCCGATTCCGCCAGCAATTTCAACGCCTCGCCCGCGTCCAGCCGGCCGTCGTAAAGCGCCCTCCCGGTGATCGCTCCGGCGATCTTGGCGCAGGGCGGCGTTAGCAGCCGCCGGATGTCCTCCAGCCCCGCCAGCCCGCCCGACGCGATGACGGGGATGTCGATTGCATCAGCGAGTGCGGCGGTCGCATCCAGGTTAAGGCCAGTGAGTATGCCGTCGCGGTCGATGTCGGTATAAATAATCGCCGCCACGCCGGCATCCTCGAAGCGCCGCGCCAGATCAAGCGCGCTCAACTCGCTGGTCTCCGCCCAGCCCTCCACCGCCACCTTACCGCCGCGCGCGTCGATACCCACGGCGATGCGGCCGGGAAACTCGCGGCAGGCGTCCCTCACCAGTTGCGGATCGCGCACCGCCACCGTGCCCAGGATCACCCGCGCGACGCCGCGCGACAGCCATGCCTCGATGCCGGCGCGGTCGCGGATGCCGCCACCGAGCTGCACGGGCATGCTCACCGCCGCCAAAATCGCCTCGACGGCTTCGCCATTCACGGTCTTGCCGGCAAATGCGCCGTTCAGGTCCACAACATGCAGATAGCGGAACCCTTGCGCTTCGAAAGCGGCGGCCTGCGCGGCGGGCGAGGCGTTGAACACCGTGGCGTCGTTCATATCGCCGCGCCGCAGCCTAACACATTGACTGTCCTTGAGATCTATCGCTGGGAAGAGGATCATCGCCTGTGAAAACCGTGAATGTTGCAGAAAAGACGCTGGACAATCGAAGCGCGATTTGGCTTCATACTAGTCAACTCCGGCATGTAGCGCGTTGAATCGGAGACTATATAAGTTATGAGGGTAGTAAGATGCGGCGCTACGTGGTTACGTGTGACTTCCATAATCCCAATCACAATAATGGTGCTTTCGACAAGCAAATCCGGCTTATCGATCCGAATTGCGAACATCCCCATAATGGGGTTTGGATTATGCGCTCGGTCCTTGGCGCCAACGATCTGAGACACGATCTGCTGACCTTCCTCGCCTCCGAGGACAAGCTTTTCGTCTGCGAGGCGGGCCTCGACATGGCCGGTTTCAACGCCGTGGCGGTGCGGCCTGCGGTTCCGGGCCGCAATGTCGTGCAATTCACCCGGCGCAACAAAAGCTCCATGCTGACCAGCGTTTTCTCGGTTGACGGCAGCTCGCCGCGCATGCTCACGGGCGCCATCGGAGGAAATTTGCAATAAGCCTCAAGCCGAGCTTCTGGCTCTTCTCGGGGTGAAACTGCGTCCCAACCATGGTGTCCTTCGCGACGATGGCGGTCACCGGGCCGCCGTAATCGCTGGTGGCGATGATCGAGGATTTCTCCGCCGCTGCCAGATGATATGAATGCACGAAATAGGCATGCCAGCCGGTTTCGCCTGTGGGGATACCCTCCAGAAGCGGGTGCTGTGTCCGGGTTGTGAGCGTATTCCAGCCCATATGGGGAATTTTCAGGCGCGCATCGTCCGGCTGGATGGCCTTCACTTCGCCGCCAATCCACCCCAGCCCCGGCCATTCGCCGTGCTCCAGGCCGCGCTCCGCCATCAACTGCATACCAACGCAAATGCCGAGAAACGGCTTCGCCCTCACGCGGACGCTTTCCTCCAGCGCCTCGCGCAGGCCGTCCACACGCTGCAACCCCGCCATGCAATCCGCAAATGCGCCCACGCCGGGCAGCACGACGCGATCCGCGTTCAGCACATCTTCAGGCTTCGACGTCACATTAATGGCCAGCGCCAGGCCATTCTCGCCCGCCGCCCGCTCGAATGCCTTGGCGGCCGAATGCAGATTGCCCGAACCGTAATCAATAATCGCGACGCTCAAGCCTTCGCCTCCCAGTCGCCAGTGAAGCCGATCACCGGCTCATTGATGCCGCTCCGCGCCGCCGGAGCCGCTGCGGGAAGCCCCGCCGGCCGCGCCCCGGTGTGCACCTCGCGTTCGGCCCTGGCCCTGGGCAGCCAGTCCGTGAAAAACCGCCGCTCGCATTCGGCCCGGTTGACGCCCGTCACCACGCCCACCATCCGGTAGCCCTGCCGCTCCAGCTTCCAGCGCTGCAAATCGTAAAGCTCGAACCCGAGGAAGACGTTGAAAAACAACAGCAGCGTCTGCACCCCCTCCGGCGGGAACCCGGAGGCGATCAGCACCCCCGCCGCCAGCAGGCTCGCCGCCATCAGCACCAGGAACTCCAGCCACAGCCCGCGCAGTAGCAGCCAGAAGCCGCCGACCAGGAAAGCGAGCCAGGAAAAGCCTTCCCGGACGAAAACCAGGTCGCTGGCGCGTTTCGCCGGAACGAGGGCTGGCATTGGGCGTTCGTGAACAGTGTAGACGGCCACCTAGAGTGTTCCTTTGGTCGAGGGAATACGTTGAGCATTCCGCGGTTCACACGCGACAGCATCGCGCAACGCGCGCGCCAGACCTTTGTAGCAGCTTTCCGCGATATGGTGCGAGTTTTCGCCGTACAAAGTCTCCACATGCAGCGTCAGGCCGGCATGCTGCGCGAATGCCTGGAACCATTCGCGGCACAGTTCGGTGTCGAAGTTGCCGATCTTGGCCGTAGCGAATTTCACCTTCCACACAAGAAACGGCCGCCCGGATACATCCAGCGCCACGCGGGTCAGCGTTTCGTCCATGGGCAGGTACGCCGAGGCATAGCGCCCGATCCCCGCCTTGTCGCCCAGCGCCTTCGCCACCGCCTGCCCCAGAGCAATGCCGCAGTCCTCGGTGGTGTGATGCTGGTCGATGTGGAGATCGCCCTCGGCCTTCAGGTCGATGTCGATGAGGCCATGACGCGAAAGCTGGGCGAGCATATGGTCGAGAAAACCGATGCCCGTGTCGATATTGAACCGCCCCTCGCCGTCGAGATTGACCTCAACGGTGATTTTCGTTTCATTGGTCTGGCGTTCGAGTCGCGCCGTGCGCATATAATGTCCAATCTCCCGTCAACCCTGCGGGGATCATGCGGGCTGGGTGCCGCAAGTGTTCGTTGCTTGCTGCAAGGATTACCCAACGCTTGATTTAATCGCAACCCTTCCGATATCAACGGCACAACCGCGGTGGAACCATGACACACCATACTCCCGCTATTCCCCAATGGCACGGCACGACGATCCTTACGGTCCGCAAGGGCAACCGTGTGGTGGTCGCCGGGGACGGCCAGGTCTCGCTCGGGGCCACCATCATCAAGGCCAACGCCAAGAAAGTCCGCACGCTGGGCAAGGGCAACGTGATCGGCGGCTTCGCGGGCGCCACCGCCGATGCCTTTACGCTGTTCGAGCGCCTGGAGTCAAAACTAGAGCAATATCCTGAACAGCTTGTTCGCGCCTGCGTCGATCTCGCCAAGGACTGGCGCACCGACCGCTACCTGCGCCGCCTGGAAGCCATGATGATCGTGGCGGACAGGTCGAACACACTGGTTCTGACCGGCACCGGCGACGTTCTGGAGCCGGAATCCGGGCTGACCGGCATCGGTTCCGGCGGCAATTACGCCTACTCCGCCGCCCTGGCCCTGCTGGATACCGACCTGGACGCCGAGGCGATTGCCCGGAAAGCCATGGCCATTGCCGCTAAGATCTGCGTCTACACCAACGATCAGGTTATCGTCGAATCCCTGCCATCCCTTTGACATTGTGATATTGAGCCCGCCATCATGAGCAACTTTTCTCCCCGCGAAATCGTCTCCGAGCTGGACCGCTACATCATCGGACAGAACGATGCCAAACGCGCCGTCGCCATCGCCCTGCGCAACCGCTGGCGCCGCCAGCAGCTCAGCGGCGAGATGCGCGAGGAAGTGCTGCCGAAAAACATTCTCATGATTGGCCCTACCGGCGTCGGCAAAACGGAGATTTCGCGCCGGCTGGCCAAGCTCGCCAACGCGCCGTTCATCAAGGTCGAGGCGACGAAGTTCACCGAGGTCGGCTATGTGGGCCGCGATGTGGATCAGATCATTCGCGATCTGGTGGAGGCCGGCATTGGCCTGGTGCGGCAGGCGCGCCGCGCCGAGGTGAAGGCCCAGGCCGAGGCGCTGGCCGAGGATCGCGTGCTTACTGCCATCGTCGGTCCCAACGCGTCGCCCGCCACGCGCGATTCGTTCCGCAAGCGCCTGCGTGCCGGCGAGATGAACGACAAGGAAATCGAGATTCAGGTTGCCGACACCGGCATGGGCATGCCCGCCTTCGATATCCCTGGCATGCCGGGTGGCAGCGTCGGCATGATCAACCTCAACGACATGCTCGGAAAGGCGTTTGGCGGACGCACCAAAACCCGGCGCGTCACCGTGGGGCAGTCCTACGACATCCTGGTGGCCGAAGAGTCCGACAAGCTGCTGGACAACGAGCAGATCATTCAGGAAGCCATCAAAATGGTGGAGGACGACGGCATCGTTTTCCTCGACGAGATCGACAAGATTTGCGCACGTTCGGAGCGCATGGGCGCCGATGTCAGCCGCGAGGGTGTACAGCGCGACCTGTTGCCGCTCATCGAAGGCACGACCGTGGGTACCAAATACGGGCCGGTGAAGACCGACCACGTGCTGTTCATCGCCTCAGGCGCCTTCCATGTATCCAAGCCGTCCGACCTGCTGCCCGAATTGCAGGGCCGCCTGCCGATCCGCGTGGAGTTGCAAGCGCTGACAGCCCAGGACTTCCGCCGCATTCTACGCGAGCCGAAGACCAGCCTCATCAAGCAATACATCGCGCTGATGGCGACTGAGGGCCTGACGCTGGAATTCACCGAGAACGCCATCGACGCCATCGCCGACGTAGCGGTGGAAGTGAATTCGAACGTGGAGAATATCGGCGCGCGGCGGCTGTTCACGGTCATGGAGCGCGTGTTGGATGACATCAGCTTCGAGGCGGCCGACAAGAACGGCGAGCGCGTCGTCATCGACGAGCATTTCGTCCGCGACCATATCGGCGATCTGGCGAAAAACGCCGATTTGTCGAAATTCATTCTTTAGGGTAGGTTGGCCCTGCCGTGCCGCCGTGCCCCCCCCCTCAATGCGGCACCGGATCACGGCGGCTTGCAGAAGGGCGTCACGTTCTCGCCCTATTCGGCCTGTTGAAATGGGGCAAAATGCCTCTGAAGCTCAATCAGTGATTGCAGTGCCCCCGCAGTTGTGCTGTGTAGTTGCCCGGACGCTGTCAGATGATATTGCAATGGACTAGGTTGTGTTGAGATTTACGGCGGGCAAGGCAAGAATATTGTTTCGCAGCCCGGCTCCGCGTAAATGTCCTGGCAATCTGGCATTTCGGTAATGAGAGAGATGATCCGCACCATTAAAGGTTTGGGCGTGGCCGCGTCGGTTGGCATTGGCGCGCTGTTGTGTACATCGAACGCAGAGGCGCAGGGCCTGATCCGCGACGCCGAAATCGAGGCGATGATCGCCGGCTATGCTTCTCCCGTGATGAAAGCTGCGGGGCTCAATCCCAACAATATTCATATCCATTTGGTCAACGACAACAGCTTCAACGCGTTCGTTGTCGATGGCCGCAACATGTTCCTGCACACCGGCGCCATCATGAGGGCGCAGACACCGAACCAGCTTATCGGCGTGATCGCCCACGAGACGGGCCATATCGAAGGCAGCCACATCGCGCGCATGAACATCCAGATGGACCGTGCGAAAGTCGCGGCCATGTGGTTCCAGGCGCTTGGCATCATCGCCATGGGCGCGGGCGCGGCCACCGGCAGCCGGGACAGCATCCAGGGCGGTTCCGCTGTGATGATGGGCGGCGAAAACGCCGTGATGCGGTCGTTCCTGATGTACCGGCGCGCCGAAGAATCCGCCGCCGACCAGGCCGGCATGCGCTACCTCAATGTCACGAAGCAGTCCGGCAGGGGTATGCTGGAAATCTTCCGCATGTTCGCTCAGGAAACCATGGGCGGCCGCCAGGACCCCTATCTGCAAACCCATCCCATGCCCACGGACCGCATCGCGGACCTGGAAACGCTGGTCAACGGCAGCCCCTATCTAAGCCTGCGGGATACACCCGAGGCGCAACTGCACCACGACATGGTGCGGGCTAAGCTCGATGCATACATCAACAAGAAGAATAAGGCGCTGGTCTACCGGCAGTATCCCGAGACCAACTCCTCCCTGCCGGCGCGTTATGCGCGCGCCATCGTCACCTGCTACACGGGCGGCGCCAACGCGGCCATGCCGCTGATCGACCAGTTGATCGCGCTTCAGCCGAACAATCCCTATTTCCTGGAATTCAAGGGCCAATGCATGATGGAGGAAGGCGGCGTGGCGAGTGCGGCTCCCGGCCCCTTGCGGCAGGCCGTGAAGCTGGCACCGAAGGCCGCGCTGATCCGCATCCTGCTGGCTCAGGCGCTGCTGGCGACGAATAACGACGCTGTGTTGAATGAAGTCGTGGAAAATCTGAAGCAGGCGCTGGTTTTTGAAGACAATAATGGCGCTGCCTATATGGAACTGGCGAACGCCTATGCAAGATTGAATCGCATTGCCGACGCCGATCTGGCCACGGCCCAGGGCTATTTCTACCGTGGCCGCGTGAAGGACGCGAAGGAGCGGGCCAAGCGGGCACAAATGGGCTTCCCGATGGGCTCGCCTAACTGGCTCAAAGCCGACGATATCCTGAACTTCCAGCCTCCCAAACAGGGAGGCTGATCGAGGCTGCCGGGGCGGCAAGCGCGAGACTGACGCCGTGCTTTTCTCCATGAAGCCTGCCCTGAAATGAAATTAAGAAGCGATCCGCATCCTGCGCCGGTGTGAATCGCCCCAAATCTATTGCCCCCTTTCACCCAATCTGGAGATGGAAATGTCCAAAGTCACACGCATTCTCGCTCTCTCTGCCATGCTGCTGACCGCCGGGGAAGCCGTCGCGCAAGCACCTGCCGCCGAGTCCACTCCCACGTTCAACGACACGCAGAAGACCGCCATTCACAAGATCATCCACGATTACCTCATCGCCAACCCGGAAGTGCTGATGGAGGTGAATGACGAATTGCAGAAGAAGCTTCAGGCGAAGATCGCCGAGCGGCGTAAACCTCTGCTGAAACAGCTTTATGCGAGCAAGCCGGCTACCAGCGTCGGCAGCGGCGATGTGACGGTGGTCGAATTTTTCGACTACAACTGTTCCGTCTGCCGGCACGCCTTCAAGGACATCCAGAAACTTCAGGCGGCAGACAAGAATGTGCGCATCGTCTTCCTCGAAATGCCGATTTTCGAGGATTCCGCGCCGCTGGTGAAGGCCTCCATCGCCTCGGCCAAGCAGGGCAAGTATTTCGAATATCACCAGGCCATGATTATGCAGAAAGGCCGGCTGACCGAGGCGGATGCGCTGCGCGTCGCCAAGGAAGTTGGGCTCGACGTGGAGCAGTTGAAAAAGGATATGAACGCGCCCGAAACCGAGAAGACCATGCAGGACAACCTTCGCATGGCTGAGGCGCTCGGCGTGAACGGCACACCGGCTTTCTTTGTCGGCGACATCAACATCCCCGGCGCGCCTGAAGGCCAGCAACTGATCGAGTCGGTGGCGGCCACCCGCAAAAACTGCACGGTTTGCTGACAGCAGCAGGAAACCGGTCGAGGTTTCCAGCGAAATGACGGTATGCCGCCCTGGCATCGACAGGTCCAGGGCGGCATAGTATACAAAGTGCATCTCCAACCACACGGCCTCCAATGCCCCGCAAAACAGTTTTCATCCTTAACGGTCCCAATCTGAACCTGCTGGGCACACGCGAACCGGAAATATACGGCTCCGAGACACTGGACGGACTGAAACGCCGCTGCGAGCGCAAGGCGGCGGAGCTTGGAATCAAGGTGGATTTCCGCCAGACCAACAGCGAAGGGCAGTTCGTCGATTGGATACACGAGGCGCGTGCGGCGGCCGCAGGCCTGATCGTTAACGCCGCGGCCTACAGTCACACATCGGTGGCAATTCTCGACGCGCTGCTCGCCTCGCCCATCCCATGCGTTGAAGTTCACCTCAGCAACATCTATAAGCGAGAGGAGTTCAGACATCACTCTTATGTTTCAAAAGCCGCATCAGGTGTGATTTGCGGTTTTGGCCCAAAGGGTTATGAATTGGCTCTTATTGTTTTGGCGGATAAGCTGGGCCTTTCTGGAGGCGCCACGCCGTAGTGGCCGCGCCTATGACCGTGACGCCGCGCTTCTTGGGGTTTCCATGAACGACAAAAAAAAGCTCGAAGGCATTGACGAGGAATTCATCCGCAGCCTCGCCGGCTTGCTGGATGAGACCAATCTCAGCGAAATCGAGATCGAGCAACAGGGTATCCGAGTTCGCATCGCCCGCAATCTGACATGCAACGCGGCGTTCCCGGCAGGGGCGCAAGCCATGCAATTCGGCGCGTCACCCGGCGCACCTCCGCCGGCCGCCATCCCAGAGAAGCACCCCGGCACCGTGCCGTCGCCGATGGTCGGCACGGCCTACCGCGCGCCCGAGCCGGGCGCGCCGCCGTTCGTGGAAATCGGCTCGATCGTGACGCGAGGGCCAGACGCTGCTGATCGTCGAGGCCATGAAGACGATGAACCAGATCCCCGCGCCGCACGGCCGGCACGGTGAACGCCATTCTGGTGGAGAACGGTCAGCCGGTCGAATATGGCGAGCCGCTGATGATCATCGAATAAAGGCTTCAGGTTCGCGCATGTTCGACAAAATCCTCATCGCCAACCGCGGGGAGATCGCGCTGCGGATCGAGCGCGCCTGCAAGGAACTGGGCATCGCGACGGTCGCCGTCCATTCCACGGCCGACGCCGACGCCATGCATGTGCGCCTGGCCGACGAAAGCGTGTGCATCGGCCCGCCGCCGGCCGAAAGACAGCTATCTCAACATCCCGGCCCTGCTGGCCGCCTGCGAGATCACCGGCGCCGACGCGCGTGCATCCCGGCTACGGCTTCCTGTCCGAGAACGCGCGCTTCGCCGAAATCCTCGAAGAGCACGACATCACCTTCATCGGCCCCACGTCGGAACACATCCGCATGATGGGCGACAAGATCATGGCCAAGGAGACGGCCAAACGCCTCGGCATTCCGGTGGTGCCCGGCTCCGACGGCGCCGTGACCAGCGACGAGCAAGCCATCAAGGTCGCCAAGGAAATCGGCTATCCGGTTCTGGTCAAGGCGGCGGCGGGCGGCGGCGGACGCGGCATGAAGGTGGCGCTGACGCGAGGCCGATCTGCCCATCGCGCTGGCGACGGCGCGGGCCGAGGCCAAGGCCGCCTTCGGCGACGATACAGTCTATCATGGAGAAGTATCTCAGCAAGCCGCGCCACATCGAAATTCAGGTGCTCGGCGACGGGCAGCGGCAACGCGGTTCATCTCGGCGAGCGCGACTGCTCGCTGCAGCGCCGCCATCAGAAAGTCTGGGAGGAGGCGCCCTCGCCGGCGCTCAACGCCAGCCAGCGCCAGGAGATCGGCGCGACGGTGGCGAACGCCATCGCACAGCTCGGCTATCGCGGCGTCGGCACGGTCGAATTCCTCTACGAGGACGGCGAGTTCTATTTCATCGAAATGAACACGCGCCTCCAGGTCGAGCATCCGGTGACCGAGATGATCACCGGCATCGATCTGGTGCTCGAGCAAATCCGCATCGCGTCCGGGCGCCGCTGAGCTTCACGCAGGAGGAACTGCGCTTCGACGGCCACGCCATCGAATGCCGCATCAACGCCGAGAATCCCACGACCTTCATGCCGTCGCCCGGCAAGATCACCTACTTCCATCCGCCCGGCGGCCTGGGCGTGCGGGTCGATTCAGGCGTTTATGCCGGCTACACGCATCCCGCCCTACTACGACAGCCTGATCGGCAAGCTGATCGTGCACGGCAAGAACCGCAACGAATGCCTGATGCGGCTGCGGCGCGCGCTGGGCGAATTCGTCATCGACGGCATCGAGACGACCATTCCGCTGTTCAACTCGCTGATCACCGAGCCGGACATCGTGGATGGCATTTACGACATCCATTGGCTGGAAAAATATCTCTCAACGCGCTAAGATGTTAGCGAGATATGGATAAGATTGGTCCGGATTGGAATAGCCGGACGAAAGGCTGTATGGGATCGCCATCGCAATTCAGTGTTGAAATCACGCCGCAGGTTCTGTTGAAGGCCTATGCCTGCGGCATTTTCCCGATGGCGGAAAGTGCCGACGACTCCACCCTCTACTGGATCGAGCCGGAGCGTCGCGGCGTATTGCCGCTGCGCGCCGTGCATGTGCCGAAACGCCTCGCCCGCACCATCCACCAGAACACTTTCGAAGTCCGCGTCGATCACGACTTCGAGGGCGTGATCGACGGTTGCGCTGCATCGCGCGCGGGACGCCGCACGACCTGGATCAACAAGCGCATCCGCGAGCTTTACGGCGAGCTGTTCGACATGGGCTATTGCCACACGGTCGAGACGTGGCTGAACGGCGAACTGGTGGGCGGCCTTTACGGCGTGGAGCTTGGCCGCGCCTTCTTCGGCGAGAGCATGTTTTCCTACGACACCGACGCCAGCAAGGTGGCGCTGGTCTATCTGGTGGCGCGCCTCAGCAGGGGGGCTTCCAGCTGCTCGACACGCAGTTCGTCACCGAGCATCTGAAGCGGTTCGGCGCCATCGAGATCAGCCGCGATCAGTTTCACCGCCAGTTGGAAACGGCGCTTCAGGGCCGCGCCGATTTCGGTGCCCTGCCGCGCGATTTCAGCTCACGTGGCATCTTGCAATTGGTCAGCCAGGCGTCGAACACCGAATTCTCCACGGCGTGAAGGCCGGGACTTTCCGCAAACATCCAGCCTGTGAAAATGCGCTTCGGCTGTCCGTCGATCTGGATTTCGTCCACCTCGACGAAGGCTGACGTCACAGGCGGCTCGGTCGGCGGCCGCGAATTGCAGACGCGCGGCGTGATTTTCAGGGCGCCGAAGGTCTGCGTTTCCCCCACCCTGATGTCCAGCGATTGAATGCGCCCCGTCACCTTGTCCAGCGTGGAAAAGACTGCCACTTCGTTTTCCTGCTTCTCGGCCTGAGCCGGTGTCAGCGCGGCGAAAACGAGGAGTATGCCGAGTATCAGCCTGATGTGCATGGGGATCGGGTCCGGGTGGATACGAGACTGTCAGTTTTTAGCGTCTGCGGGCACTGGCCGTCAAACGCCGCGACGCGCTGGTGTCTTGATATCGCGCGTTTGGGGCATGCTCAAGGTCGGATATGCCGAATGCGGTTTTACCGGCCGCTTGTTTCCGCCCGGCACCAGGATGCCGGCCGTAGAGCCTACCCCATCAGCACGCGCAACACCTCCGCATGCAATGTGCGATCACCGCAGGCCGCCACGCGGCTCGAAGTCGCGGCCGGCGTACCATCCCAGCCCGTGACCACGCCGCCCGCGCCCTCGATGACCGGGATGAGCGGCACGATATCGAACGGCTTCAGGCTCGCCTCTACCACCGCATCGACGAAGCCCATGGCGAGCAGGCCGTAGGAATAGCAGTCGCCGCCGAAACGCCGGAGCCGCACGCTGCCGGCCAGCCGGTCGAAACTCTCCCGTTCGCCGCTGAGCTTGAACATATCCGGCGTGGTCGCCGTCAGGGTCGCCTCGCCCAGGCTGGCGCAGGGCCGGGTGCGCAACGGCCTCTCGCCGTGAGCATCGCGGAAGAACGACGCCGTGCCGTCACCCCAGAAGCGCTCGCCGGTGTATGGCTGGTTCATCATGCCGAGCAGCGGCTTGCCGGCGCGTCAGCCCGATCAGCGTGCCCCACATCGGCGCGCCCATGATGAAGGCGCGCGTGCCGTCGATGGGGTCGATGAACCACTGGTATTCCGCCGCCGGGTTCACCGCTTCGAACTCCTCGCCGACGATGCCGTGGTCTGGAAGCTCCGCGGTGATGACCTCGCGGATGGCCAGTTCGGCGGCCCGGTCGGCGGCGGTTACGGGGTCGAATTCGCCCTCGCCGGCTTTGTTGTCGATGTCCGTCCAGGTGCGGAAATAAGGCAAAATCACGGCAGCCGAAACGTCCGCCAGACGGTGCAGGAGGGCAAAAGAGGGCTCGGAAGGGCGGTCTGACAAGGGGTGTCTCCAAGGCTTGGATGGCTGCTGAAGCGTCGTAACATATTGTTACAGCGTGATTATTTTTGAACCAGAAATTGGCGCGCCGACATTGATGCCGCAGGTGGCTATTACAATTGTCGCATGCGACAGAATGTGCCTGGACTGGGGCTTGCCTTTTGTGCAGTGCACTGTCATATTGTTGCGGTGCGATAGCTTCGTCTTGAAGCTGTCCCACTGCCCTCCTTGGGCGTTTCCTCCCTAGACTTGGGCCGTTCGATCATCTCGAACGGCCTCTTTTCTTTCAGGGCCGGAAACACGAATATTGCCAGCCGCCAATCCCTGGCCTCGAAGCCGGCATCCTTCCAAATGAGCATTTTCAGGTCAACCTGAGAATGATTCCGCCGCCGAGCTGAGATTGCCCAGTAGCTGGGCGTTGTGCTCGATGATCAGCGCCGCCAGACACCGCATCCGCGCCGCGACGGCGTCGAAATCGGCGCGTTTCTGGAACGTCGCCTCGTTCATATAGAGCGCCCGGTTGATCTCCAGTTGCAGGGCGTGCGAATTGCGGCCCGGCTGGCCGTAGCGCTCGGTGATGTAGCCGCCCGCATAGGGCTTGTTCAACGCGACGGTGAACCCCCAGGCTTTCAGCGTCACTTCGACGAAGCGCACCAGATCGCGCGAGCAGGACGCGCCGAAGCGGTCGCCCAGCACGAAATCGACCTTGGTGGTTGATCCACCTTGCTGCGACGGCATGGAGTGGCAATCGAGCAGGCAGGAGACGCCGTAGTTGGCGCGCGTCTGCTCGATCAGGCCGGCGAGCGCGGCGTGATAGGGCTGATACAGCCGGTTGATGCGGGTCAGCGCGGCGCTCAGCGCCAGCGGTTCGCGGTAAATTTCCTCGTGGTCGTTGACGATGCGCGCGATGGTGCCGAGGCCGCCGATGACGCGCACGGAATGGGTGTTGGCGAAGTCCGGCAAGCGCCCGGCGATCACGGCGGGGTCCAGCTCGTAGGGCTCGCGGTTCACATCCAGATAGGCGCGCGGGAAAAACGCCTGCATCAGCACCGCGCCGAGGCCGGGCGTGCCGGCCAGCAGGTCGTCCACGAAGGCGTCTTCGGATTTGCGCAGCGCGCGCTCCGACAGGCGCGAGGCGGCGAGGAAGGTGCTGGGATAGACGCGCCCGCTATGCGGCGAGTTGAAGATCACCGGAGCGGTCTGTGTGTCGTGGCCGGAAATGGCAAAGGGTGGAGAGAGTTCGGTGTCGATGGCGCGCGTTTCGATCTCGGTCATGCTCAACGTGGCCGTTCGGGCTCGGATTGCGGGTCGATTTAACTTTAACCCGGCACGCCGCTTTTTCCTAGGTTGAAAGCCGGATTATTCCTCGCGCGCCTCCGATTTTTGCGCAACCGCTCCCGCGGCCCCGATTTCCCGGCCGCCGTCACCAGTGCGGGCTTTTCTCCGCGCCGCCGAACAGTTCCGCAAGGCGGCGGCGCGTGCCCCCGGCGATATCGGCCGGCAGTGCATCCAGCGGGAAAAAGCGCTGCTCCGCGATCTCGAAACTGGGCGGCGGCACCGACGGCTGCTCCCACTCGCGCACCACGAACACCGACACATGATCGCCGCGGGAGGTCTTGAAATTGGCGAACAGGCCGTGGAACTCCGGGCGGCCGCGGACGATCACGCCGGTTTCCTCGAACACCTCGCGCGCCATGGCCACTTCGACCGTCTCTTTCCACTCCACACCGCCGCCAGGGAAATGCCATCCGGGCCGGTAGCCATGCCGTACCAGCAGAACGCGCCGCTCCCCGTCGAGAACGATGCCCTGCGCGCCGAGGGTCATGCCGCGTTTCCAGTGCCAATAGGGACGCAGAAAAAACAGCAAAAGCCGGGATGTTTTCATGGTGCTTCTCATTCGCGCAATATGCAGACCGCACGCGGCATGCGTTCAAGACTTGCAGTTTCTGCATGGAAGGTTTGACGGCCGGCTGGCTGGACGGATAACGGCGCCTCTGGGCATACTGGTATATTACACAACTATAACTGGCGGCGCCTATGCGAGCCATGCGGCAGGGAGGAACGATGCCCGGAAAAGCCGGCTTATTTTGGGTCACGGTGCAGATTGCCGCGACGATCCTCGCCATCAACATGGGGATACGCCAGACGTTCGGCCTGTTCACCGTGCCAGTGAGCGGCGAACTGGGGCTGGGGCGCGAGGTGTTTTCGCTGTCCATGGCGCTGCTCAATCTGGTGTGGGGCGCGGCCGCGCCGTTCGCCGGTGCGTTCGCCGACAAGTACGGGGCGAGGCGCGTCATCGTCGCGGGCGCGGCGTCCTACGTTCTCGGCATCTGCCTGCTGGCGAGCGCGGGCGGGCAGGCCACGCTGATCGCCGCCGGTGTGCTGATCGGGCTGGGCATCGCGGGGACCGGCTTCACGGCGGTGCTGGGCGTGGTGGGCCGTGCCGCGCCGCCGGAACACCGCCAGCGGGCGCTCGCCATCACCACCATGGGCAGCGCCATCGGCCAGTTCGTGGCGCTGCCGTTCGTCAACCTCACCATGGACAGCTACGGCTGGGTGTTCAGCCTGTTCGCCCTGGCCGGCATCGCGGCGCTCATGGCGCCCTTGGGGCTAGGATTGGCGTCGCCCGCCACCAGCAGCAAGGCGGATCAGCAGAGCCTCGGCGAAGCGCTGGCGGAGGCAACCGCGCACAGAGGCTTCTGGCTGGTCACGGGCGGGTTTTTCGTCTGCGGTTTCCATATTGCCTTCGTCGCCGTGCATCTGCCCGCCTTTCTCGCCGACAAAGGTTTCCCCGGCCACCTCGCGGCAACGGCGCTGGCGCTGGTCGGCCTCGCCAACATCGCGGGCACCTATCTTTGGGGACGCGCCGCCGAAGTGATCGAGCGGCGGCAGGCGCTGACGCTGCTCTATTTCACGCGGGCGCTGATTTTTCTCGGCTTCCTCTATCTGCCGCTCAGCCAGACCACCGTTCTGGTGTTCGCCGTGGCGCTGGGCTTCCTGTGGCTCGGCACGGTGCCGTTGACCAGCGGGCTGCTGGTGGTGTTTTTCGGCCCGCGCTGGCTGTCCATGCTCTACGGGATCGTATTCTTCTCCCATCAGATCGGCAGCTTTTGCGGCGCGTGGCTGGGGGGCTATGTTTATGATAACTTCAAGTCGTATGACATGGTTTGGTGGGTGTGCGTGGCGCTGGGCGTGTTCGCGGCGGCGATGAACTGGCCCATCACCGAGCGGCCGGCGGAGCGCCTCCGGGCGGAAGCGCAGGCGATCTGAGACAGCGATGCGAAATCCATTGAAGACTGCGTTGATGCTGGGGGTAGCGCTGCTGCTCGCGGCGGCGTCTTACCTGTGGGTAGTGCGCGGCAGTGCTATCGTCATCGACCTCGGCGGCAGCGCGCGCAGCTTCTTCTGCCTTTGATGTTTGCGGCGCGATTTGCGGGTTTTGCCCATTCAATGGGCATTGCTCAAAAAATAGGGCGAATGAGGCCGGGGCCGCGAATTCGGGCCGTTCTGGTAGCATGGGCGTATGGCGGCTGTTTCACCTCAGCGTAATACATTGATATACATAAATAAACACCGAAACACTCCCCATAAATCGCTGCGCGCGGGCACAGTCGGCCAGTTTGGCATGAACCTTGCTTGTCTTATCATCGCCGGAGACAACAGCGATTTCTCCCTTTCGCGCTCCCGACATGCTTCCGGCGGCCGTAGAGCATAACGCTCCGTGAACCAGCAACGCCCGCCCTGGGCTCCTCCCTCCCAGGGCGGGCGTTTGTGCGCCGGTTCATGTACACTCCCGCGACGCCGCTTTCGCCGGGGAACAGGATATGCACGACGACACCCTCAAATTTTCCCTTTCCAGACGCGGCGAAATCGAGCCGTTCATCGTCATGGACATCATGCGCGAGGCAAACACGCGCGAAGCGGGCGGCAGCGGCATCATTCACATGGAGGTCGGCCAGCCCTCCACGCCCGCGCCGCGTCTGGTGCGCGAGGCGGCCAAGCGCGCCATCGACAGCGAGCTGCTGGGCTACACGGACGCCACCGGCACGCCCGCGCTGCGTGAGCGGATCGCGCGGCATTATCAGGATATGTACGGCGTACCGGTGGACGCCGGGCGCGTCATCATCACCACGGGTTCGTCATCGGCCTTCGTGCTGGCCTTTCTGGCGCTGTTCGACGAGGGCAGCAGGATCGCGCTGCCCCGGCCCGGCTATCCCTGCTACCGGCAGATCGCGGGCGCGCTGGGGCTGGAAACCGTGCTCCTGGATGCAACGGCGGCGGAGGACTGGGCGCCGCTGCCGCAGGTGCTGGAACGGCTCCACCGCGAGCGCAGGATCAGCGGCCTGCTCATGGCCAGCCCCGCCAATCCGACGGGCGTCATGCTGGCGGCACCCCAGTTGCGCGCACTGGCCGAGACTTGCAACAGGCTGAAAATCCGCTTCATTTCCGATGAAATCTATCACGGCCTGACTTACGGCGCGCCCGCGCAGACGGCGCTCGGCCTGCCGGGTGAGCCGATCGTCATCAATTCCTTCTCGAAATATTTCTCCATGACCGGCTGGCGCATCGGCTGGATGATCGTGCCGGAGGAACTGGTCCGGCGCTTCGAGAGGCTGCAACAGAACCTCTACATCTCGGCGCCGGCGGTTTCGCAGGCCGCCGCCCTGGCTGCATTCGATGCGCGGGAGGAGCTTGAGGCGTACAAGGCAGTTTACGCGGCCAATCGCGAGCTGCTGCTGAATGAGCTGCCGGGCGCGGGCTTCAGCAGCTTCGCACCGGCGGATGGCGCGTTTTACCTGTACGCAGACGTCTCGCGCTTCACCGGGGACAGCGTGGCCTTCGCCCGCAGGATGCTGGACGAGACCGGCGTGGCGGTGACGCCAGGGCTGGATTTCGACGGCCAGGACGGCCGCCGGTTTTTGCGATTTTCCTACGCGCGCACAACAGCCGATATGGCCGAAGCCGTGAAGCGGTTGCGGGCGTGGAAGCGGTGAGCCCTCTCCCTGCGCGGGAGAGGGATTTTCGTATCTGCTGCATCAGCCGCCCAGGCGGCGCTGCCACCAGCCGCCACGGCTTGGGCGTGCCTTGCGGGCTTCGGCACGGGCCTGTTCCTGCTCAGCGCGGCGTCTGGCCGCCTCTTCTGCATTCGCAGCTTCCTGAGCCCGCGCAGCCTCTTCAGCCTGAGCTTTCGCGGCCTCCAGCGCCTGCACGTCTCCGGCTTCCGCCGGCAACGCGATTGCAACCGCCATTTCGGCCTGCGGCGCTTCGACGGCTATGGGAGCGGGTAGGCTTTCTTCCCGTTCCCGGCGCGGCTCAAGCTCAGCCACGGCGCTTACAGCGTCAGCCATGGCCATGACCAGGGGTTCCGCGCGGCTTTCTGTCTCCGCCTGCCAAGCTACGGGGGCGGCGCCTTCCGGCATCCCAGCGTCCGGCTGTTCGCCCGCGTCTTGGCGCATCTCCTCCGGCACTGTCCCCGTCTCACTGCGCAACTCGCGCTGACGCTGACCGCCGCGCCGGCCGCGCCGCCGTGACCGCCGTGACCGCCGCGCTTCGTCCTCCGTCCCCTCACCGCCAGGCTGCACGCTGCCAAGAGACTCACCGGGCTCGGAAATATCCGGCTGCGGAACATCGGCGCGTGTACGCCAGGCATGCACATGCTCGTCACCGGCCGGACGCTCGCCAGCGGGCTGGGCCTCGTGCGGCAGGCGCTCCTCGCCACGATCGTGACCGTTGCGGAAACGCTTGCGGCGGCGGCGGTTACGCTGCTCGCCCTGCTGTTCACCGGAATCCGCGGGAGCGGCTTCGGCGCCGGCATCGGCCTTAACCTCGATCTCCTCCTCGTCCTCGACCACGGCATCGTCGTCGTAGTGGACCCACGTCATCTGCACCGATTTCGGCGCTTCGATCACACGTCCAGAGGCCGGGGCCAGCTTTTCGATGGTGTAAGCCGAGCCATGCATGGTTTCGCTGGAGGTGATCGTCAGCGTCACGCCGTAGCGGTCTTCCACGTCGCGGAGGTAGACGCGCTTGTTGTTCAGAATGTAGAGCGCCGCGTCCACAGAGGTGCACGCCGCCAGATTGGCCGGTCCTTTGGAAATCAGCCAGTCCTCGATGGCGCGCAGCACCAGGAGGGCGACGGATTCGGTCGAGCGGATGACACCAGTGCCTTCGCAGACATGACACGGGCGCGTGGAGCCTTCGACCATGCCGGTGCGCAGACGCTGGCGCGACATCTCCAGCAGGCCGAACGGGCTGATACGGCCGACCTGGATGCGCGCGCGGTCGTTGCGCAGGCAATCCTTCAGCGGCGCTCGACGGAGCGGTTGTTGCGCTTCTCCTCCATGTCGATGAAGTCGATGACGATCAGGCCGGCCAGGTCGCGCAGGCGGAGCTGCCGCGAAACTTCCTCGGCGGCTTCCAGGTTGGTCTTGAGCGCGGTGTCCTCGATGGAGAATGCTCGCGCGTGGACTTGCCCGAGTTCACATCGACGGCGACCAGCGCTTCCGTCTGGTTGATGACGATGTAGCCGCCCGAGCGCAGCGTGACGCGCGGGTTGAACATCATGTTCAACTGACGCTCGACGCTCGTGCCGCGTGAACAGCGGCTCCGGGTCCGTATAGTGCAGCACGTTCTTGGCATGGCTCGGCATGAGCATGCGCATGAAATCCTTGGCCTCGCGGATAGGCGTGTTCGCCCGACACCTGGACTTCGTCGATTTCGCGGTTGTAGAGGTCGCGGATCGACCGCTTGATGAGGTCGCCTTCCTCGTAAACCAGCGCCGGCGCCTTCGACTTCAGCGTCAGATCGCGCACATTCTCCCACAGCCGCAGCAGATACTCGAAGTCGCGCTTGATCTCGGCCTTGGTCCGCGACGCGCCGGCCGTGCGGACGATGAGCCCCATGCCCTGCGGCACCTCGAGCTCGGTGGCGATTTCACGCAAGCGCTTGCGGTCGGTCGTCGTAGTAATCTTGCGCGAGATGCCGCCGCCGCTCGCGGTATTGGGCATCAGCACGGTGTAACGGCCGGCCAGAGACAGGAACGTGGTGAGCGCCGCGCCTTTGTTGCCGCGCTCTTCCTTCACCACCTGCACCAGCAGGATCTGGTTGCGCTTGATGACTTCCTGGATTTTGTACAGACGGCGACGGGGACGCTCGCGCTGGGGCAGTTCCTCCAGTGCGTCCTCGCCGCCCAGCGATTCAACGATCTGCTGTTCGCGGACTTCCTCGGCGCTCAGGCCGTCTTCATCCTCGTCGTCTTCTTCTTCGTCGTCACCACGCCGCGCCGCGCTGGCGTCACGCATGGGCATGTCTTCGCCGTCATGCTCAGCCGCACCGGCGTCTTCGTGATCGTGGCCGGCTTCGTCATTTTCGTCATTTCCGGCGCTCGCGGGAGCCTCATCGGCTGCCACGATTTCCGAAACCCGGCGGTTATCCGAAACAGCCGCCGCCATGGAACGGGGCGGCCCATCGGCCTCCTCGCTGTCATCGCCAGGGGATACATTGTCCGAACCGCCATCGTCATGTTGTGCCGCTGCCTGTTCGGGCAGGACAAAGCCCGCCTGCTCCGGCTCGGATAGCGTCACGCCCTCCGCTGGAGCCGGCTGATCGTCCGGCGCGGCGGTCTGCGGCGCGGGTTCGTCAGAACCGGCAGCATGCACGGGCTGCTGCTGAGCGTCTGCCCCGGCTTCATCAGCCTCGTGCGCATCGTGTTGCCGGCGTCTGCCGCCCCTTTGCCCGCGCGGCTCGTGCGCGCTTTCGTGCTTGGTGGCCTCGATGTCGGCCTGGGGCAGGCGGTAATAGTCGGGATGAATTTCCGCGAAAGCCAGGAAGCCGTGGCGATTGCCGCCGTAATCCACGAACGCCGCCTGTAGCGACGGCTCGACGCGAATGACTTTGGCGAGAAAGATACTGCCTCTTAGCTGCTTGCGGGACTGCGATTCGAAGTCAAATTCTTCTACCCGGCTTCCTTTAACGACAACGACTCGCGTCTCTTCAGGATGCGAGGCGTCGATAAGCATTTTATTTCCCATGGGAGATCTCCGGCGCGCCCGGATGTATGGCCGCTGGCACGGCGGGCTGTGAAAGCCTCTGCCGTGAGACGTGCGCTGGCTGAATTTTCCGCCGCAAACATTGGCGCGCTCTTGTTGTTCTTGCGCATAAAACTCAATTGCCGGGCATTACCTGAAAAATGAAAAGCTCTTGGCTTGTCGCCGGTATATGCCGCTCACAATCGACTGGATTTTATGACGCCGAATGGTTCCTGATATTTTGCGGTACATGGAGGGCGTCTTTCCGCCCGATGGCCGTGTCCGCAAAGCCTGATTGTTAGTTCGAAAATGATTACACGAATTCCTGCCGGAAATCTGAGGCCAGACCGCGCATACGCGCCTTCGGCCAGAGCAACCCCCTTCGAACGGGTTAAACATCTCTTCTTATAAGATTCGCATCACCGGCGAGATATTAATGCGTGGCGGTTTTTGTGGTTATCAAAAACTTTTTGCCGCGCGGCTTCCCCAGCCTGGCAATACGAGATCCGTTCCCGATTTTAAACCGGCTCCGCCGGCATCGAATGGAACGGGACATTGGTCAGACCAATGCCTTTTTTTTACTCTGTAAATCCTCGTTACGTTATGGTCCTTAACCGGGCTGACGGGATAGAGGCGATGGCCATTTAATATGCCCAGCCTTTGATATGGCCCTGAGCCTCGCATTTTTCATCCCATTAGCATGCTTACGTATAATGCTGCTTCAGCGCGCGGGCAAGTATTACCTGACCGGCGGGATTTCCTGGATGCTCAAGCGGGCATTTGCCGCCCTGCCTTGCGCCCTTTCGCGCCAGGATGCCATCTGAACCAGCCCTTCCAAGTGATAAAGCAGGATCGTTAACCCTTCGTTGACGCCGCCATACTGGTGCCAGATTTGGGGGTCGATGATGCGGCGCGCCGGACATCCGCTGCGGCATGGGCTGGAAAGTCATCGCGCCATGATCTAGTAGTACGCGTGTCAGACTTTCCGGCGGATTACCCCCAGGCCGGTAGGGCGGTGTCACCCATTGGAGGGCTTGGTTTTTCGAGGATAATTCTGGATTGACCTCTCGATGACGCATAGAATTCATCTGCTGCTGTTTCTCATTTGCGCCGCGCTTTCCTCTACGCTGGCTGTGCTGACCATAGCGGTCCCGGTGGTACGTGCCGAGACCGCAGCGTTGAAAGCCGGCGAACCGCAGGCGCACGACGCCCGCCTCGCGGGCGACGCCAACCGCACGCGTTTCATCGCGGATATCTCCAAGGATGTGCAATTCACCGTCCGCACCCTGGCCGACCCTTATCGCATCATCGTCGATCTGGACGAGGTAAACTTTCAGATGCCGGAGGGGCTCGGCGGCAAGGGGCGCGGTCTGGTGCGCGCGTTCCGCTTCGGCGCCTTCGCGGCCGGCAAGTCGCGCATCGTCATTGACACCACCGACCCGGTGCTCGTCGAAAAAGCCTTCATCAGACCCGCGGGGGAAAAGCAGCCTGCCAGACTGGTCATCGACATGATGCGCACGACGCGAGCGGAATTTCTCAAGGCCTCGCAGCAGCAAGCGGCTTCCGCACAGCAAAAAAAAAGCGCCGGTGACACGAAACCGCGCGCTGAAACTGCAGTGGCCTCAACGGGCTGGGCGGCAAAAACCGCTACTGGCGACGACAAAAATCAGCCGTCGCATGGCGGCAAACCTGTCATCATCATCGACCCCGGCCATGGCGGCATTGATCCCGGCACGCGCGGCGCCAGCGGCATGCTGGAAAAAGCCATCGTGCTCGCCTTCTGCGGCGAATTGAAACAGAAGCTGGAGGCGAACGGCCGCTTTAACGTGGTTATGACACGTGAAAACGACGACTTCATCGCGCTAAACGAGCGCGTTGACCTTGCCAGGGCCAGGAATGCCGCGCTGTTCATCTCCATCCACGCGGATGCTATCGACGCCAACCATCCGCTCCTGGGTGCCAAGGGGCCGGAAATCGCGCAGACGGTCAGGGGCGCCACCGTGTACACGCTCGACCAGAACGCCTCCGACGCCGAGGCGCAGGCCAGCGCATCGCGCGAAAACCGTTCCGACATCATGGCTGGCATCGAAGGCCGCGGGGATCAGGACGACGAGTTGAAGAAAGTGCTTGGCGACCTGTTGCAACGGGCAGCAAAAAACGAATTGCGCGAATTCGCCAACATTCTGGTGGATCATCTGAGCGGCAAGATTGAGCTCAATTTGAAACCCAAGCGCGCCGCCAACTTCACCGTGCTCAGGGCAGCCGAGTTCCCCTCCGTCTTGCTGGAACTGGGGTATCTGAGCAATCTGGAAGACGAGAAGCTGCTGCTGTCGGCCGATTGGCGCAACAAAATCGCAGGCGTTATTGCCGGGGCCGCAACGCAATTCTTCGACCGCAGCGCGGGGCGGCTGCCATTTTGACACTTGCGCGCCTTGCCTCCTGCGGAAATCAGTGCAATGTTGCGGTGCGGTATGATGGGCTGACGGAACGGGCCAATGGGCGCTGATGCGTTAGGGCAATCGTCAATTCACCGGGCACCTGCGAGCGGGCATGCGCGCAAATTCGCGCGCGCTGTGGATAAGTCCCGCATCCTTGAACTTTACCTGAACGAAGTCTATTTGGGCAAAGGAGCATATGGTGCGGCAGCCGCTTCCCGGCGCTATTTTGGTAAGGAGTTGAGCGGCTTGGCAACGGAAGAGGTCGCCTATCTCGCGACGCTGTCCAGGGCGCCCAATAGTTACGATCCTGCCAGGAATTACGCACGTGCGCTTGAACGCCGCAATTGGGTGATTGGACGTATGGCCGAAGACGGTTATATCTCAGCGCAGGAAGCCGAAGCCGCCGCCGCGCGGCCATTGACTGTGATCGCATCGAACCGTTAGCGGAACCGCCACCGCGCGACGAAGGACGTAACAGCTTATGGAACTACACGCACCCGCCAGATCGACCGGCTCCTCATTGCCGCCGCGCAAGCCGAAGCGCCGCAAGAGCATCATACTGCGCCTCCTGGGCTTCGGCTTCACTGCCGGCATGTTCCTGTTCGTCGCCGGTTCGGCCGTCGCGGCCTATTACCTGTGGAACATCTCGCGCGACCTGCCGACCTTCGAAAAGCTGGAAAGCTACGAGCCGCGCGTCATGACGCGCATCCACGCGGGCGACGGCGAGCTGATCTCGGAATTCGCCACGGAAAAGCGCATTTTCATGCCGATCAGCGCCATTCCCGAAAAGGTGCGCAACGCCTTCGTCGCGGCTGAGGACAAGCATTTCTACGAGCATGGCGGCCTCGACTTCCAGGGCTTGGCACGCGCCATGCGCATGAACCTGACCAATAAGATCACCGGCAAGAAACGAAAGCTGATCGGCGCCTCGACCATCACGCAGCAGGTCGCCAAAAACTTCCTGCTGTCGTCCGAGCAAAGCTTCGAGCGTAAGGTGAAGGAGGCGATCCTCTCGATCCGCATCGAGCGCACCTTCCAAAAATCGCGCATTCTGGAACTGTACCTGAACGAAATTTACCTTGGCAAAGGCGCTTACGGCGTTGCGGCGGCGGCGCTGACGTATTTCGGTAAGGAACTGAGCGAGCTGACAACGGAAGAGATCGCCTATCTCGCCCTGCTGCCCAAGGCGCCCAACAATTACGACCCGGTTAAGCACCACGATGCAGCGATGGATCGCCGCAATTACGTGATCAACCGCATGGCCGAAGACAACTATATCACGCCGCAGGAAGCCAAGGCGGCGCTGGCGAAACCCCTGGCGATCTCGCCGCGGGGAGCCAACTCTCATGTCGCCGACGACTATTTTACCGAAGATACACGTCGCGCCCTCCTGGACATGTTCGGCGAAGAAAAGTTGTATACCGCCGGATATTCGGTTCGCACCACGCTCGACCCGCAGCTTCAGAGAAAGGCCCGTGAAGCGTTGCGCGAGGGGCTGGTGCGCTATGACCGCAAACAGGGCTGGCGCGGAACGCTGACGTTCGAGATCAATCAGGTTAAGTTTTCTCACGTCGATCCCGCGAGCAACTGGGGCGCGAAGCTGGCCGAAATTCCGCTTTGTGGACCGTCCAATCCGATTCCGTCCGGTCCGGTTCCCCGCTGCGTCTTCAGCGACCTTGAGCCGTGGCGGCTTGGCGTCGTGCTGAGCGTCGATAAGGATCAGGCCGTGGTGGGCTTGCAGCCAATGCGGGCAACGGGCGAAGTGCCCGCGAAAGTTTCCGTCCCTTACGCTGAGATGAAATGGGCGCGAACCGCCGCAAAAACCGCCGAAAAGCCGAAAGTGCCCAAGATCGAAGGCGCCCACGAGATCCTGGCGCCCGGTCAGCTTATTTACGTGGCACCGCAATCCGAGCTGGGAAGCGAAGAAGCGTCCGAGCGAAAACCCGGCGCTCCCCAGACTGCGGCACACGACCCGAACCGGAACTGGCGTCTCATGCAGATCCCGAAGATCGAGGGCGCGATCGTGGTGATGGACCCGCATACAGGGCGCGTGCTGGCACTGGTCGGCGGCTTCAGCTTCGCAGAGAGCCAGTTCGACCGCGCCATGCAGGCCAAGCGGCAGCCGGGTTCGTCGTTCAAGCCCATCGTCTACGCGGCGGCGCTCGACAACGGCTACACAGCCGTCCAGCGTCGTGCTCGACGCGCCGTATCGCGATCGACCAGGGCCGGAACGCAGGGCGCTGTGGAAGGCCAGGAACTACGACAACAAGTTCGACGGCGCCTCCACGCTGCGCCTCGGCATCGAGAAATCGCGCAACCTGATGACGGTGCGGCTCGCGCAGGATCTGGGCATGCCGATCGTGGCGGAGTATGCGCGGCGCTTCGGCGTATACGACGAGCTGCCGCCTGTGCTCTCCATGTCGCTCGGCGCCGGCGAAACGACGCTGCTGCGCATGACCACGGCCTATTGCAGCTTCGCCAATGGCGGCAAGAAGGTGCACGCCACGCTGATCGACCGCATTCAGGACCGCTACGGCAAGACCGTTTGGCGTCACGACAACGCGGAAGTGCGACGATTGCGCCGCCGAGCCTGGAAAGGCCAGGACGAGCCGCGAATTGAGCGATATCCGCGAGCAGATCATCGACCCGCATCACCGCCTATCAGATGACTTCGCATGCTGCGAAGGCGTGGTGAATCGCGGCACCGGCTATTCGGTCTCCAAGGTCGGCAAGCCGCTGGCGGGCAAGACCGGCACGTCCAACGACGAAAAAGACGCCTGGTTCGTCGGCTTCTCGCCGGACCTCGTCGCCGGCGTGTTCATCGGCTACGACAATCCCACGCCGATGGGCAAGGGCGAGACCGGCGGTCACATCGCCGCGCCGATTTTCCGCGACTTCATGAAGCTGGCGCTGGCCGACAAGCCCGCCACGCCGTTCCGCAGCCGCCGCAGACATCAAGCTGGTGACGGTGAACGCCAAGACCGGCGTGCGCGCGGCAGCCCGGCGACCAGAGGCCATTCTCGAAGCGTACAAGCCGAGCGAGGAGCCGCCGGAGCCGCTGAGTCCTACGTGCACCTATCCAGGCGCGGACGTCTGACGATCCAAGGGGACCGGCGCGGGTTAGCCCGGCGTCGGCAGGCTCACAGCGAGAGCCGGCGAGCAGCAGCCCGATCAGCGGCCGCGGTCATGCCCCCCGCGCCAGGCACAGCCTGGCGGCCTGTACTAGAGCGACTTTCCCCTGTCGTTATGAGCTGAGCCGCCGAAGCGATCCACCAGTTTGGCGGCTTGCCGTGCAGTCGAGCTCACCGTTAATCCATGAACGCAGCCGAGTCAACCATGCGCGCTGAAACGCAAAACCTCGTCGATGAAATCAAGGCAATCCCTGTCCTTCTCCGGAGGCATCTTTGACTGGGATAAAGCCCAACGCCCGCCTCAGGAACTGAACGCCCTCGCCGAAGACTCCCGAGCTTTGGGACAATCCCGCAGCGCGCCCGCAACATCATGCGCGAGCGCCAGCAGCTCGACGACGCCATCAACGCCTACACCAAGCTCGAAGCGCGACTCGACGACAGCATCGAGCTGATCGAGCTTGGCGAGGAGGAGGGCGACACGGACGTCGTCGCCGAAGCCGAGCGCGCGCTTGGCGCACTGCGCCGCGACGCGCAAGAAGCGCGAGGTCGAGGCGCTGCTTTCCGGCGAGGCCGACGGCAACGACACCTATCCTCGAAGTCCACGCCGGCGCGGGCGGCACCGAGAGCCAGGACTGGGCGCAAATGCTGCTGCGCATGTACATGCGCTGGGCCGAGCAGCGCGGCTACAAGGTCGAACTGATCGAGTAGAACGCGGGCGAAGAAGCCGGGCATCAAGTCGGCGACCTGCTCATCAAGGGGCACGAACGCCTACGGCTGGCTGAAGACCGAGTCCGGCGTGCACCGGCTGGTGCGCATCTCGCCCTACGACAGCAACGCGCGGCGGCACACGAGCTTTGCGTCGGTGCTGGGTCTATCCGGTGGTCGACGACACCATCGACATCGAGATCAACGAAAGCGACTGCCGCATCGACACCTACCGCGCCAGCGGCGCCGGCGGCCAGCACGTCAACACGACCGATAGCGCCGTGCGCATCACGCACATCCCGACCGGCATCGTGGTGCAGTGCCAGAACGAGCGTTCGCAGCACAAGAACCGCGCCACCGCCTGGGACATGCTGCAAGGCGCGGCTCTACGAGATGGAACTGAAGAAGCGCGAGGACGCGGCGCACGCGGCAGGCGCGCGTCGAAGACCGAGATCGGCTGGGGGCATCAGATCCGCTCGTACGTGCTGCAGCCCTATCAGCTGGTGAAGGACCTGCGCACCGGCGTCGAGAGCACCAATCCGCCGGCGGTGCTCGACGGCGAGATCGACGCGTTCATCGAGGCGTCGCTGGCGCAGCGCGTCTAGGGCGGCGGTCCGGCGCAGGTGGAGGATTTGAGTTAGGAGACTGGGGGCTCACCGCAAATGGCAATGAGCCCCCGTCTCATCCGCGCTGGAACACCGCAAAAGCGGCCATCAGCTATCGCGATTTTGCGCCCAGATCCCCTGGTAAAATTCCAGTTCCGCGCTCAACGCCCTCTCGATATTCGCCGCGCGGCGGAAACCATGCCCTTCGCCCTCGAAGGTGATGTACGTCACCGGCACACCGCGCGCCTTCAGGCTGCTGACAATGAATTCCGCCTGCGCAGGCGGCACCACCTTGTCGTCCAGCCCCTGACACAGCAGCACTGGCACGGAAATGTTGTCCGCGTATGCAAGCGGTGACCGCTCCGCCAGCAGCCGCTCCGCACTCGCCTTGTCCGCGCCGATCAGCCCGTAGATGTAGCCGGACTCGAACTTGTGGGTGGTCCGCTGCAGACCGGCGAGGTCGGAAATGCCGTAGTAGCTGACGCCGCCGGCGAAGGTTTTCGATTTGGTCAGCGCCATCAGCACCGTGTAGCCGCCGGCACTCGACCCAAAGATGAACACGCCAGTCCGCGCCGCGAGCCCGCGCGCAATCAGCTCGCGTGCAGCCGTTTCGCAATCCTCCACATCGCGGACGCCCCAATAACCATCGAGACGCGACCTGTATTCGCGGCCGTAACCGACGCTGCCGGAATAATCCAGATCGAATGCACCGAAACCGCGCTGGGTGAAAAACTGCACCCGCGGTTTGAGGCCGCGCCCCGCCGCGCTGGTCGGCCCGCCGTGCACCTGGACGATGACCGGCGGCGCGGCACCGGGTTCGCCCTCGTATAGTTTGTTGCGCGGCGGGTAATAAACGCCGTAAACCGGCGCGCCGCTGGGTCCGGCGAATTCGAGACGCTCGCCGCGCGAAATGTCCTCCGGGTCGAACGCATGGGAGGCGCTGTCCCGAACGCGCTGGTGCACACCTCCGCCAATGAATTGCACAACCACCGCGCCCGCATGTTCATCAGTGCCACCGATCCCGGCCACGGCGTATTCGTTCAGCGGCGCGATGACCTCCAGACTCGTCAAACTCGACGGCACCGGCAGCATCTGCCCGGTGCCGAGCGACACAACGCCAAGCGCCGTCTCGCCACGCCGCGTGAAACTGAGTGCCGCGCGCCCGCCCGGCAGCAGTGCATACGAACGAAGATTGAACGACCACAGGCAGCGGGACAAATCGCCATCGCCGCTGAAAATCCGCTCCGCCGTGCCATCCCGCCAGCGGTAGAGCGCCCCCGCCCCGCCGGCATCCCACACGAAATAGAGGCTGCCGTCCGCCGCCCATTCCGGCTGAAAGGCCGCGCTGCCTCTACCGCCCGCGAGCTGCTGCGGTACATCCGGCCCGCCGCTGGCATCGAGGTCAGCAACGAACAGCGTGGCCCCCTGCCACGGCATGTCGGGTAAATTCCACGACAGCCACGCAAGCTGCCCCCCACCTGGGCTTACGCGGGGCGTAGCGTAAAAATCCGAGCCGCTGACGAGCGTTGAAACCGCATCTTCCGGCTCGGCGTCAAGATTTATGACGGCCAGGAAATTTTCCGGATGCGCACCCGCCGCCGCGCTTTCCGCATGCAACTCCCCCACCGCGATCAACCGCCGCCGCGTCTCGTCGTAGCTAAAATCAGCAAACCGCATACGAGGCGCATTGGTAATCCGCCGTACCGTCCCATTCTCAAGGCAGTAGACGTCCTGATCGGCGTCATTGACGAAGAACAACCCCGCCGCCGTGACGTGAAATTCGCCGCCGCCATACTCATGCACGAGCGAGCGCGCCGAGAACGGAGCCGGTAAAACATCCTCCATCTCACCATCCGGCGTTAACCGCATGATTCCCGTGCGGCCTTCCACCGGGCGGCCTTCGCTCCAATACAGCGCGCCGTTAAATGTCTCGACCCGGCTGAGGCGCAATGCCCCCGCGGCCACACCCGAAGGAGAGAGGCTCGAATTCCAAGTGCCGAAAGGCGAATTTATCTTTGTCATTTTTCCAGCAATCATAGATAGTTGTTGGCAACTATTGCCGCGTCGCGCGAAATGCATTTTCCGCGCTGGCATCGCGGCCAATGTGCCACAGTGGAACAAATCGGTCGAGGCTTGTCAGGGGAGTTGAAATCTGGCAACTTTAAGATTGTTAGGTCAGTGTCACTGTCCTTTGCGGCCGGTCGCCCGACCCGCGTGGTTTTGCTTTTTTCGAAGGCAGGCATCCGCGGGCGCGGGATTTTGCGCGCGTAAAGAGACGTTGACGTTGGGGGTCAGGATCGGTTGGGCGGTATTCTCCGCACACAACGAGCGGGACAGCAGAAAATTACAATGAGTCATCAGGAAACGAAAATCGCGTCACCTTCGCGCCAAGGCCCCGTGCCTGGGCCGCAAGGTCTTTACAACCCCGAAAACGAGCACGACGCCTGCGGACTGGGGTTCGTCGTTAACCTGAAGAATAAGAAAAGCCACGATATTGTCCTCAAGGGCCTGCTCATTCTCGCCAATCTGGAGCATCGCGGCGCGGTCGGCGCCGATCCCGATGCTGGCGACGGGTGCGGCATTTTGTTGCAGATTCCGCATGACTTCTTCGCGGCGCTCGCGCCCGCTCTCGGGGTGACGCTGCCAGCGGCGGGCGATTATTGCGTCGCGCCCGTGTTCCTGCCAAAGAACGCGACTGCTCGCGCTGAGCTAAAAATCCTGCTGGAAGACATCGTTAAAGCCGAAGGCCAGCAGGTGCTGGGCTGGCGCAGTGTGCCCGTCAATCCCGCCTGTCTTGGCTGGTCGGTGCGCGAAACCGAGCCCGCCGTCGAGCAAATCATCATCGGCCGCGGCGCCGGCTGCAAAAGCCAGGATGACTTCGAGCTGAAGCTGTTCGTCATCCGGCGCCTGATGGAACTGAAGGTCTGCAAAGAGCAGCCCAACGGCTACGAGTTTTTTTACATCTCGTCCATGTCGTCGCGCAGTATCGTATACAAAGGGCTGCTACTCGCGAACACGCTGGCCGAATATTACACCGATCTGACGGACGAGCGTTTCACTTCGGCGTTCTCCCTGGTGCATCAGCGCTTTTCCACCAACACCTTCCCCACCTGGCGGCTGGCGCATCCGTTCCGCATGATCTGCCATAACGGCGAGATCAACACGCTGCGCGGCAACCTCAACTGGATGGCGGCGCGTCAGGCCACCATGCGTTCGGAGGTGATCGGGCCGGACCTGGAGCGCCTTTGGCCGCTGATCCAGGAAGGTCAATCCGACAGCGCCTGCTTCGATAACGCCTTGGAATTGCTGGTGCGCGGCGGCTACAGCCTCGCCCACGCCATGATGCTGCTGATCCCGGAAGCCTGGGCCGGCAACCCGCTGATGGACGATAAGCGCCGGGCGTTTTACGAATATCACGCGGCGCTGATGGAGCCGTGGGACGGTCCCGCCGCCGTGGCCTTCACCGATGGCCGCCAGATCGGCGCTACGCTCGACCGCAACGGCCTGCGCCCCGCACGCTACATCGTAACGACGGACGACGAGGTGATCATGTCGTCCGAAGTCGGCGTGCTGCCGGTTCCAGAGGACAAAATCACCCATAAGTGGCGCCTCCAGCCGGGCAAGATGCTGCTCATCGACCTGGAAGAAGGCCGCATCGTTTCCGACGAGGAAATCAAGACCGAACTGGCCTCCGCGCATCCCTATCAGGAACTGCTGGACGCCGGGCAAATCCGCGTGCAGGGCTTGCCGGATGGCGGCGTGCAGTCTGCCAAGACCAACGTCGCGCTGCTCGACCGGCAGCAGGCGTTCGGTTACACGCAGGAAAGCTGGAAATTCCTGATGGCGCCCATGGTGCTGAGCGGCCAGGAAGCCATTGGTTCGATGGGCACGGATACGCCGGTGTCGGCGCTGTCCTCGAAGCTCAAGCTGTTGCATACGTATTTCAAGCAGAACTTCGCGCAAGTCACCAACCCGCCGGTGGACGCCATCCGCGAGGAGCTGGTGATGAAGTCTGGTGTCCTTCGTCGGGCCGCGTCC
Organism: uncultured Alphaproteobacteria bacterium; assembly: GCA_963827885.1. Lineage (GTDB taxonomy): Bacteria > Pseudomonadota > Alphaproteobacteria > Rhizobiales > Rhodomicrobiaceae > CAWHDD01. The sequence continues at coordinate 108,052 of CAWHDD010000006.1, forward strand.
CAACTTGCTGGATCTGGAGGGGAGTTCGACCTTCAAACGGCTGGTCATTCAGCAGCCCGTCCTGACCAACGAACGGCTGGAGCGTATACGCGCCATCGGCGAGGTGAAGGACAACCCGTTCCACAGCATCACGCTGGACATCACGTGGTCTGCCGATCAGGGCGCTTCCGGCATGGAGGCCGCTGTTGACGCGCTTTGCAAGCGCGCCGAGGATGCCCTGCGTGACGGCAATAACATCATCATCCTCTCCGACCGCGCCGCGGGGCCGGATCGTATACCGATTCCGTCGCTGCTGGCTGTTTCCGCCGTGCATCACCACCTGATCCGGCGCGGATTGCGTACATCCGTTGGCCTTGTGGTCGAGACGGGCGAGGCGTTTGAAGTCCACCAGTTCTGTACGCTGGCGGGCTACGGCGCGGAGGCCATCAATCCGTACCTCGCCTTCGAGACCATCGAGGCGATGCTGGAGGAGATGGACGAGACGCTCGACCGCGAGGAAGCCGTCAAGCGCTACATCAAGGCCATCGCCAAGGGGGTGATGAAGGTCATGTCCAAAATGGGCATTTCGACCTACCAGTCTTATTGCGGCGGACAGATTTTCGATGCAGTGGGGCTGAAGTCAGACTTCGTGCAAAAGTATTTTGTTGGGACCAGAACGCAAGTCGAAGGCGTTGGCATTAGCGAAATCGCCCGCGAAACCGCGGAGCGTCATCGGCTCGCCTTCAGCAATGCGCCTGCACTCAAAGACGCGCTGGAAGCCGGCGGCGACTACGCCTACCGTATGCGTGGCGAGGCCCATGTCTGGCGCCCGGACGTCATTGGCGATTTGCAGCATGCTGTGCGCGCCAATCTGCCAGAGAAATATGCAAGCTTCGCCAAGCAGATCAACGATCAGAGCGAACAGCTCATGACGTTGCGCGGCTTGTTCCGCATCCGCACGGCAGAGGAAATGGGCCGTAAGCCGGTGCCGCTAGACGAGGTCGAACCTGCATCCGAAATCGTGAAGCGCTTCGCCACGGGTGCCATGTCCTTCGGCTCAATCTCGCGTGAAACGCATACAACCCTTGCTATCGCCATGAACCGCATCGGCGCCAAGTCCAACACTGGCGAAGGCGGCGAGGAGGCGGATCGCTACAAGCCGCTGCCCAACGGCGACAGCATGCGTTCGGCCATCAAGCAGGTGGCGTCGGGCCGCTTCGGCGTGACGGCGGAGTATCTCGCCAACTCGGATATGATGCAGATCAAGATCGTGCAGGGCGCAAAACCAGGCGAGGGTGGTCAGCTTCCGGGGCACAAGGTCAGCGCGGACATTGCCAAGGTGCGCCATTCGACGCCCGGCGTGGGTCTGATTTCGCCGCCGCCGCATCACGATATCTATTCCATCGAGGATCTGGCGCAGCTCATTTTCGACCTGAAGAACGTCAACCCGGATGCGCAGGTGAGCGTGAAGCTTGGCGCGGAGATCGGCGTCGGCACTGTGGCGGCTGGTGTATCCAAAGCGCGCGCCGATCACGTCACCATCGCTGGCTTTGAAGGCGGAACGGGCGCATCGCCGCTCACTTCAATCAAACATGCCGGCAGCCCGTGGGAAATCGGCCTCGCCGAGACGCAACAGACGCTGGTGCTCAACCGGCTGCGCGGCCGCATCTGCGTACAGGTGGACGGCGGTGTGCGTACAGGCCGCGACGTGCTGGTTGGCGCGCTGCTGGGGGCCGATGAATTCGGCTTCGCCACCGCGCCGCTGATCACGCTCGGCTGCATCATGATGCGCAAGTGTCATTTGAATACATGTCCTGTCGGTGTGGCGACGCAAGACCCGGTGTTGCGTGCGCGCTTCAAGGGTAAACCCGAGCACGTAATCAACTACTTCTTCTTCGTCGCCGAGGAACTGCGTACATACATGGCGGCCATGGGCGTTCGCACGGTTCAGGAACTCATCGGCCAGTCCGATTGGCTCGACAAGGACCGCGCCATCGCCCATTGGAAGGCGCAGGGCATCGACTTTACGAAGCTGCTTTACAAGCCGGAGATGCCGGTCGATGTGGCCGTATTCCACTGCGAAAAGCAGCAGCACCCCATCGAACGCGTGCTCGACCGCAAGCTGATTGAGCTGGCCAAGCCCGCCATCGAGCAGGGCAAGCCGGTGAAACTGGAGCTGAACATCCGCAACAGCGACCGCACCACCGGCGCCATGCTGTCGGGCTGCATCGCCAAGAAATACGGGCATGCCGGCCTGCCGGACGATAGCCTGTGGATCACGCTGCGCGGTTCGGCGGGGCAGAGCTTCGGCGCCTGGGCCGTGCGCGGTGTGACGCTCGATCTGATCGGCGAGGCCAACGACTACGTGGGCAAGGGGCTGTCCGGCGGGCGCATTATTATCCGCCCGGCTAAAGAGTCCAAGATCGTGCCCGAGCAGAGCATCATCATCGGCAACACCGTGCTGTACGGCGCCATCAGCGGCGAATGCTACTTCCGCGGCGTGGCCGGCGAACGCTTTGCCGTGCGCAACTCCGGCGCCATCGCCGTGGTCGAAGGCACGGGCGATCACGGCTGCGAATACATGACGGGTGGTGTTGTCGTCGTCATTGGCCAAACTGGACGCAACTTCGCGGCGGGTATGTCCGGCGGTGTCGCGTATGTGCTCGACGAGGCTGGCGATTTCGAACAGCGTTGCAATCTGGCCATGGTCGATCTGGAGCCGGTCAGCGGCGAGGACGAGATGCTGGAACGTCTCGGCCACCAGAAGGCCGACATGAACGGGCATGGCCTGGTGGACGTGATGCACGACATGTCGCGCTTCGACGCCGTGAGGCTGAAGCGCCTGTTGCAGCAGCACCGCCGCTTTACCGGCTCGGAAAAGGCGCGGATCATCCTCGAAGATTTCAATGCCTGGCTGCCGAAGTTCGTGAAGATCATGCCGGTGGAATATCGCCGCGCGCTGGAAGAAATCGAGCGCCGCCAGAAAGCGGAGCGAGCCAGCTTCGAGGCCATCGAACTGGGCGTGCGGGTCGCGGAATAAAAAATCTGGATATGCTACCCGCTCTCCCTCGCAAACTGCGCGAGGGGGAGGGGCGGCGGCTGCGGAATGGCAGCGGGAATTGGCTTACGGGAAGAGTGACTATGGGAAAAGTGACGGGTTTTCTTGAAATTGAACGGCGCGACAGGTCTTATGCGCCGCCAGCCGAGCGCCTGCGCCATTTCCGTGAGTTCGTCATTACCCCCGAGGACGGCGACCTGCAAAAGCAGGGTGCGCGTTGTATGGATTGCGGCATCCCTTATTGCCACAAGGGCTGTCCCGTGCATAACCAGATCCCCGACTGGAACGACCTCGTTTATCATGGCGAGTGGGAGAAAGCGCTCGCCAACCTGCATTCAACGAACAACTTCCCGGAATTTACCGGCCGCGTATGCCCTGCGCCGTGCGAGGCATCCTGCACGCTCAATCTTGAAGACGCACCCGTTACGATTAAGAGCATCGAATGCGGCATCATCGACAAAGGCTGGGAGATGGGTTGGGTTCACCCGGAACCGGCCGAGGTGAAGACTGGTAAGCGCGTGGCGATTGTTGGCGCCGGCCCGGCGGGACTGGCGGCGGCGCAGCAACTGGCGCGGGCGGGACATGAGGTGCATGTATACGAGAAGAGCGCACATCCCGGCGGCCTTCTGCGCTACGGCATCCCGGATTTCAAGCTGGAGAAACAAGTCATCGAACGCCGCGTCGCGCAGATGCGAGCCGAGGGCGTGACTTTCCATTGCGGCGTAACGATCGGCAAGGACATTACCGCGTTCGAACTGGAGCGCGACTATGACGCCGTGCTGCTGAGCGGCGGCGCCGAGCATCCGCGCGAATTGCAGATTCCCGGCCGCGAACTGGACGGCATTCATCAGGCGCTCGCCTTCCTGCCGCAGCAGAACAAGCGCGTCTCCGGCGAAGCGGACGATAGCAGGCCGATCCTAGCCAAGGGCAAGCATGTGGTGGTGATCGGCGGCGGCGATACCGGCTCGGATTGCATCGGCACGTCGCTGCGTCAGGGCGCGCTTTCCGTGACGCAGATTGAGATCATGCCTATGCCGCCGGAGAAGGAGGTCAAGGATTTGACTTGGCCCAACTGGCCGCTGAAGATGCGCACCTCCACCAGTCAGGCCGAAGGCGCAGAACGCGACTGGAGCGTCAGCACCGCCTCGTTCAGCGGCTCGAACGGCAAGGTCGAGCATCTGAATTGTGTGCGCGTCGATGCTCGCATGCAGCCGATCCCCGGCACGGATTTCAAGCTGCGCGCCGATCTGGTGCTGCTGGCCATGGGCTTTCTCGGGCCGGTGAAAGAAGGCATGCTGACCGAGCTGGCCGTCGAGCTGAACGAGCGCGGCAATGTGAAGGCCAACGAAATCGCCTACCAGACCTCGAAGCCGAAAGTGTTCGCGGCAGGCGACATGCGGCGCGGGCAATCGCTGATTGTGTGGGCCATCCGCGAGGGACGGCAGGCCGCGCACGCCATCGACAAGTTTCTGATGGGGCACACAAATCTGCCACGATGAGATTGCATACGGCCGCGACGGTTTTTTCACAATCATCGCGGTTCTTACATGCAAATTCTCGATGCGCCTTTTCCAGGACGGCCGGTCAAGCTCACTCCGGCGAAGCCGATCAGCGCGATGGGGCTCCTCTGGGCTGCGGCGGTAGCTGCGCTGATTGGCGGGGTTCTCGCCTGGGCCCTTGGTCCGCTGCTGATCCGCGACTTTCAGATCGGCGATAACACCGAACCTGCGCCGTATGCGCATATGGTGAAGGGCGAATGCAAGTCCAGGGCATTCATTTTCCACTCGTGCGACATCAAAGTGGAGTACGGCCGCGGCCGGGATGTCCGTCAGCGCGAGCTGAGTTATCTCTTTCTTGACGAGCCTATGGCCAAACACACCGTTGTCCTGCTGGCGGCGAAGGGCAAGCCAGGCGAGGTGACGACCCTGCTCGGACAGCAGACGCTGTGGAACCGGGTGGGTGTGCTGACGTTTTTCCTGCTGTGTTGCGGGGCGCCGCTGGTGATCCTGCCCATGATGCAGGTGCGGAGTTCCCGGTCCCGGCGTGATTTCGCCGCGTTGTCCGGCCAGCCCCTGGAGCCGATTGCCGTCGAACTGGTGCAGGCGCGCGCCGGCAAAGGCGGACAGTGGCAATACAAAGTGCCGGGGAAGAAATACTGGCCGCCCCTCGGCGTGAAGCTGCCGAAAGACGTCGTGCCGTTTTTGCTCGATCCCGCCGCCAAAACTGCGCTGGCGGTGAAGTCACAGGCCGATCCGTCGCTGACGCCGATGCTGCTCGACGCCGGCCTGACGTCAGTGGAACTCTCGGAGCAGGAACGGCAGGCGTTGTGGCAGTGGCAGGCCGCGCGCATTGAAGCGATGGGAATGACCTGAAGTTCTTCACGTTTACTAACTCACTGACCGTTCATGATAATTTCCCGCACCTGCACAACCATGCACGCAGTGATTGATTTATGTCATTGCACTATCTTCACGTGTCATTAAGACCTTGTGTGGTCCCATTAAGGTCGCGCTGCTCATGGCACGGAGCGCGGGAAGGAAGTGAAGTATCATGCAATCTCAAACGTCCCGGCTGCCGGAAATCGACATTTCGGCGAGCCTCAATTCCTACATGGAAACACTCGAAGCCTGGCGCAAGAACTACGAAAACGTGGTTCGCAGCTTCAGCGAAGGAACCATGAGCGGCATGCAGATGCCGGGCACACCGGCTGGCATGGAGCAAGGCATGGCCGCTTGGCAAAAGTCCTGCATGGAACCACTGGAGCTATGGCGCAAGAATTTCGAAAACACGGTTCGCGGGTTCACCGGAGGCGGCATGAACGGCATGCAAATGCCGGCCGGTATGGACGAAAGCATCGCGTCGTGGCAAAAGCCCTTTGAGACGTTCCTGCAACAGTTCCAGCAGTTCATGTCGCAGCAGACTGAACTTTGCCAATCCTTCAATCAGCGAATGGAGGAGTATATTGGCCTGTCGGCGCAGGCGAGCCAGTGCAAGTCGCTCACCGACCTGGGGCAAATGCAGATGGTCTTCTTCAACAAACTCATTGGCGATTACACCGATGAAATGCGCCGCCTTGGCAACCCCTTCGCGGGCATCGTGGCAAGCTGTGCACAAAAGGTCCAGCTACCGGTAGTGCTTGCTCCAGGGTCAGAAGCCAAACATTAAATCACGCGCCCCGGATGGACATTTGGCTGTCCGGGGCCGCGAGAACGCTTTCTTCCACCTCCGCCAGATGGGAAAGGTGTTCTATCGCCGGACTCAGCTAGCCGCCCGGATCAGCGGCGCGGATTCAGGCTCGTCGAAACAGCGCCCGCAGTTTTCCAGCTTGGCGATGGCCGACAACCGCTCGATGTCAGGCACGACGATCTCGCGGCTCGACGGGAGCATGATGACAGCTTTCCGCTTGAGCTGGCTCATCTGCCGGCTGACGGTTTCAAGCGTCAGGCCAAGATAGTCCGCGATTTCAGCCCTGGTCATGGGCAGCGTGAACTTAGCATGGTTCCTTGCTCCCAAGGGGGCGCTGGTCATCAATCCGCGCCGTGCCATCAGCAGAATGAAGCTGGCCACACGCTCGTAAGCCTGTTTGCGGCTAAGCAACAGGTTCCAATCGCGGCAATTGTCGAGTTCGCGCAGAGCGAATTCATAGAGGCGATGCTCAAGCTGGGGAAACTCCGCCAGTACCGCCAGAAATCCCTGCCGGGGAAACGTGCACAACTCCACATCCGTCTCAGCTTCCGCCGAAAAGGAATGGCGGTGGCCGAAGGGCTGGCCGAGGAAATCCGGCGGATAGAGCAGGCCGATGATGTGCTGCCGGCCATCTCCAAGTGTCTTCACCAGCTTGACGATACCGGAGAGAACGTTGGCGTAATAGTCCGCATCGTCGCCATCGGAAAAAATCATCGTGTGAGCGGAAACCATACGCCGCCGCGAAATCAGGGCGAGGCGCTTGTGCTGCTCATCATTCAACGCCATGCAGATTCCGCTGTGTCTCTGCGGACAACTCTGGCAACGATTATAAAGGCTGCCCATGCGAAAATCTCATGCTGGATTGAATTTACGGGGACGGTAACATAGTTCGTAGTGGAGGCCAACCAGCACAACCTCCGATTTGTGGGGAATGTGTCTGTTGCGGCACCGCAGCCGTTCCACTGCCTTGCACACCATACAGAGAGCAAGTTTAGCGAAGCTCCCAAAGCGGTCTTCCCGCCCATGGACAGTACTCAGCCGTAATCTACGGCCGCCGCGAAAGCGCCAGCGCCGCAGCCGCCAGAATCCATGATTGGACCATCCTGGCTGGCAGTTCTGCTTACGTGCATTACTCCAAGACTGGCCGTTAGCACGCCCTGATATGGTGAAAACATCTTTCGCGATAGTCAAGCTATTAATATCGCGATCACGCGGAAGTTGCCGGCGCGAAAATGCTCCGATGCCGGCAAACCTGCTTGAAATAAGTGCCCTGCCGGTACCGGTTTAACGCGCGCCCGGATCGCTAAGCCGCCCCTGGAACAGGATCGCGCCGCTGCCATTGTCGATAACGTAAAACAGGAATGGATGATCGGCAATAAACGGCTCCGGCTTTGGCCGCGCCAGATTGGCAATGCCGCGTGTCATCGCTACCGCGGTTGCAGCGGCTGCTTCGGTGCCTTCCTCCGTGACTTCGATGACAGTGCGGTGCCTGATCTGATTGATTACGATGCTGCCCGGCTTGGCCTCCGCCACGGTCATGCCGCTGAAGTCGGCTTCCTTGGAAAAGGCGAGCTTGATGCCGGCCTTCTCGAATGGCTTCGTCAGTTCGGTGACAAACCCGGCCTTGAAGCGCGGCAACGACAAGGATACCAGCTTTTCGGCCCCCGCATCGAGTGAACGGAACAGTTGTGCCGCCTTGCTGGCATCGAGTTCTGCGCCCCACCGCATTGACTTCGTCAACCTCGTCGGGCAGCACGATCACCATGCCGAGCGCCTTTTGGGAATATGGCAGACGGACAGCGCGGTAACCGGGGCCGCTGACCATCGGTATGTTCGCCTCCTGGCGCATCATCGGCACGTCCACCGTGCGCCACCGCGTCAGATGGAAATCGGTCCGCCGAGTCGCCGATTTGGCGAATGGCGCCGCCCATGCCGCTTTGAAATAGACCGCATTGAGAAGAATGGCGACCGAATCGTTGTCGATCTCATCGAGAATTTTATCAATCTTGTTTTCGCTGCGCTCCTTGACCCAGCCGTTGACCGTCTCCAGCGCCGCACCCTGGAACACCTCGGCCGCGTATTTGTCTTTCATCAGCGCGCGGTAATCGCCGGAAATCAAATCGCCCTGCCGGGTAAGCATCAGCGCATTGGCGACCGCCAGCCGCGCCGACGGTACAACCGGAACGCCGGCACAAACCTCACCGTCGAGTGTGAGCGGCCATGTGCAATTGCGCCCCTCGGCCGGCGGTGCCTCGCAGCGCTTGCCGGTCCATTGCGCTCCCTTGCCGCAGTAGCCGGGGCTGGAGGAGCGGTCGTAAGAATTGAGTTTCGCGAAAAGCTCTGCATTGGCAGCGTCGATGGTCTCACGCGGCGCGCCATGTTTCAGCGCCCTGGCCATTTCCTCCCCCGTCTCGCCCCGGGCGCCGGTACGCACCATGGCCATGGCCGCGCCGATGGAATAGGGGGAGAACACAATATTGCCGGGTGTTGAGCGGAGCTGTTCGTAGAGTTCATGCCCGGTGAGATTATAGGTCTCCGCCAGCGCCGCCGTATCCAGGCCGGCCGGCCTCTCCGGTGTGGCAGGTTCTCCGGCAATGGCGGAGAATGATATCAAGGCAAGGAGCAGGGCTTTGCTGGCGGCCAGTCTCAGTTGCTGTCTCAACGTCATTCACCCCTCCGTCACCCGGCCGCTTTTATCATTCCGTCGCAGTGCTAGTCCGCCACACCCGGCCATTTTTTTGACGATTGCACCAGTATGTGACGTTCGCAAGGCACGTTGGGTATGGTTATTGTATGCATGAATGCCGAAATGACGCAGAAGCTGGTGCTGTTTAGTGTACCGCCATAAATGGGGAGGCCGATGGCCAAACCGAGGTTTTGATTGCCATGAAATGCGGCTCTGGCACAATGGCCATAGTTTCAGGGGCACAGGTCTCTCTATCGCGTTTTCCGGGAAGAAAGCGCAGCCAGAAATGAAGCTCAAGAGGGTGAGGAGTTTTACGGCATGCAATTACTCAACCAGTTATTGCGGTTTCTGCAGGACGGCCTGGCAGCGATTTTCAAGTTCGTCCACACCGTTTGGACGTGGTCAACCAAGGAAATCCTGGACGTGCCGTGGGACCAGATCAGCAGCTTCCCGTGGTGGAAGGACATCATCCTGGTGATCGTCGGCGGCGCCATCGTCTATCTGCTTTACAAGGCAGTGATGGAGCTGCTGGACGCGGGGCAAAAGGCGCTGGGCGCCATCGCGACGCTGCTTAGCGTGGTGGTGAAAACGCTGCCGCCCATTCTCCTGGCCGGACTGGCTGCGGCGGTCGGTGCCTGGGTGTTGAATAATGTGAACTTTTGAGGCTCAGGATGTTTTGCGCGCGGGCTGACCAGCCCGGCGGTATCGAGAGCAAAATGCTACAGCGCATCCGTGCCCGGTGAGAAGCACGCCGGGACGGCGCAGCACACAGCGCCCTGACAGGCATTGAGAATCGCAGCCGTCATGGCGCACCGGCTTGCCCTGCCAGTCCACGGAATGGCCATTTAGCCCGTCGCTCAGGACGCTGCTCTCTCAATGCAGGCGCAACTCCAAAACAGTGCCCAGCCCCGGACATTGGCACTTCGCGAGTTACGGAAACCGATGGCTGCGGGTGAAGAGCTGGGAGGGCAATCCGCGTGCCGTTACGCCGCTCTTTCGTATACCAGCCGTCAACAAACCTGTGCCATTTTGGCAATTTTCAACAATTTGTTGCAAACGAGGCGCGTCTGTTAGTGGTGGATGCATAGAGCACGCATCTGCATTAAGTTCCTATTTTTGCGGTGCTCTTTGCAATCCGCCATAATATTTGCAAATATTGCACAAATTCACCGGCTAGTGTTCCGCGTCAGCAGGCAGGCCAGGATGCGCGAATGCCGGGCATGCTCATGGCTGCGCGGTGGTCTCGGGCGTTTAGCCGGAGGGACGGTGTGGTGAGAGGATACACCTTGCCGGGTACCGCAAACTCGATTTCGTGGAAGGCCAAAGCCTCGGAACGCTCGCCGCTACTCCTCCGCCGCCAGCAGCGACGCGTTGCCGCCCGACGCCGTCGTGTCCACGCTCAGCGTCCGCTCCACGGCGAAGCGGTGCAGATAGCGCGGCCCGCCCGCCTTCGGCCCGGTGCCGGACAAGCCCTCGCCGCCGAACGGCTGCACACCCACCACGGCGCCGGTCTGGCCGCGGTTGACGTAGATGTTGCCCACCCGGAGCCGCGCGCGTCAGCCAGTCGACGGTCTCCTCGATGCGGCTGTGGATCGAGGCGGTCAGGCCGTAGCCGGCGGCGTTGATGACGTCCGCCAGTCTCGTCCAGCGCGTCGGCGTGGAAGCGCACGATGTGCAGCATCGGGCCGAACACCTCGCCGTCGCAGCACGCTGAACGACGGAATTTCATAAGCGCGCGGGGCGAAGAAGTCTGCCGTGGGCGCAGTCGCGGCCCAGTCGGCGTGACGTAGACGGAGCCGCGCCGTCCTCGTCCATGCGCCGGGCGTGGGCCTCCAGCTTGCCGCGGGCGTCGTCGTCGATGATCGGGCCGACGTCCGTGGCGAGCAGGCGCGGATCGCCGATCGCGCAGTTCGGCCATGGCGCCCGCGATCATTTCGATGATCCGGTCGGCCACGTCGTCTTGCAGGAACAGCACGCGCAGGGCCGAGCAGCGCTGCCCGGCGCTGTCGAAGGCCGAGGCGACGGCGTCGCGCGTCACCTGCTCGGGCAGGGCCGAGGAGTCCACGATCATGGCGTTCTGGCCGCCGGTCTCGGCGATGAGCGGCAGGATCGGGCCGTCGCGGGCGGCGAGCTGGCAGTTGATGAGCCGCGCGGTGTCGGCGCCGCCGGTGAAGGCGACGCCGGCGAGCAGCGGGTGGGGCAGCAGCACCGCCGCCGAGCCGCGAGCCGCTGCCGGGCAAGCAGGCAGCAGCGCCTCCGCCGGGACGCCCGCCACGATGCAGAAGCCTTGATCGCCTCGCAGGCGATGAGCGGCGTCTGCTCGGCAGGCTTGGCCAGCACCGTGTTGCCCGCCGCCAGCGCCGCCGCGATCTGGCCGGTGAAGATCGCCAGCGGGAAATTCCAGGGCGACATGCAGAGGAAGACGCCGCGTCCGCGCAGCGCGATGGTGTTGCGCTCACCCGTCGGACCGGGGAGCAGCGGCGGGGGCGGCGAATCCGGCGCGCGCGGCGGGCGGCGTAGTAGCGGAGGTAGTCCACGGCCTCGCGCAGTTCGGACACGGCGTCGGGGATGGTCTTGCCCGCCTCGCGGACGGTCAGGGCCATGAGCCGGGCGCGGTTGGCCTCGAACAGGTCCGCAGCGCGCTCCAAGGATCGCCGCGCGCTCCGCCGCCGGGGTGGCGTCCCAGGCCGGTTGCGCGGCGGCGGCGCTGTCCGATGGCAGCCAGGGCGTCCTGCTTCGGTTGCGGCGATGACTTCGCCCACGGTGTCGCGGCGGTCGGCGGGGTTGAGAATGCGGCGCCCCTTCACCTGTCCGTCTCCCGCGAGGGGGAGGGGACGATAGCGGCGAGGTTCTGCCTGGCTCCTCTCTCCCGAAGCATTTTCGAAACGAAAATGCGACGAGCTTAGACTTGGGCGAGGGCGAGGGGTAAGGGGGACGCGCTCACAGCCTCAGCCGCCGCACGCTTCAGCTCCCCCGTCGACCGCGCCAGGACCGCCGGGTCGGCTCAGGTCCAGCCCCGCCGAGTTGCGCCGCTCCGGCGCCGAACAGATCGCGCGGCAGCGGAATCTTGGGGTGACCAGCGGTCTCGCAGCCCGCCAGCCGCGCCGCCGGATCGCCCGCCAGCGCCGACACCGGTAGCTGCTCGTCGAAGATGCGGTTGACGAACGAGCTGTTGGCGCCGTTCTCCAGCAGACGGCGCACCAGATAGGCCAGCAGGTCCTCGTGCTCGCCCACCGGCGCGTAGACCCGCACCGGGGCGCGCGCCTGCCCGCCCGCGGAGCAGCTCGTCATAGAGCGCGTCGCCCATGCCGTGCAGCTTCTGGAACTCGAATCGCGCGCGCCGGGCCGGCGAAGGCCATCACAGCCGCCACCGTGTGGGCGTTGTGGGTGGCGAAGCACGGATAGAACGCGCCGGCGAGCCGCCAGCAGCTTGCGCGCGCAGGCCAGATAGGAGACGTCCGTGGCCGCCTTGCGCGTGAACACCGGATAGCCGTCGAGGCCAAGCTCCTGGGCGCGCTTGATTTCGCTGTCCCAGTAGGCGCCCTTGACGAGCCGCACCATCAGCCGCCGCCGCGGAGCGTCCGCGCGAGCGCGGTCAGCCAGTCGATCAGCGGCCAGGCGCGTTTCTGATAGGCCTGCACGGCGAGCCCCAGGCCCTCCCAGCCGCGCGAGCGACGGCTCCATGCGCCAGCGGCCTCGAGCAGGTCGAGGGAAGGCTCCAGGCGGTCGGCCTCCTCGGCGTCGATGCACAGGCCGATGTTGACGCTTTGGCCGCCTGCGCACAGCTCGACAGCGCGCGGCAGCAGTTCGGTCCTGCAGCGCTGGCCTCCTGAGCCAGTTCATAGCGCGGATGCAGCGCCGAGAGCTTGACCGAAATCGCCTGGCCGCTCGACTGGGCCTGGCTGCCGTGGGCGTCCTCGCCGATGGCTTCGATGGCCTCCATGTAGCGCTCGAAATAGCGCGTCCGCGTCCGCCGCGGTGCGCGCGGCCTCGCCCAGCATGTCGAAGGAATAGCGAGGCCGCGCCGCGCGCCCGCGCAGGAGCGTTCCAGGGCCTCGGCGATGCTGCGCCCCATGACGAACTGGTCGCTCATCAGCCGCACGCCTGGGTGACGGCCTGCCGGATGACCGGCTCGCCCACGCGGTGGGTCAGCTTGCGCAACACGCCGCCGCCAGCCCTCGACGCCCTTTTCCTCCAGGGTCACGACGCGCCCCGTGAGCATCAGCGCCCAGGTGGAGGCGTTGACGAACAGTCGAGCCGGAGCGGCCCGCGTGGCGCGCCCAGTCGGCGTGGCCGATCTTGCTGCGGATCAGGGCGTCGATGGTGGCGGCGTCGGGAACGCGCAGCAGCGCCTCGGCGAGGCACATCAGCGCCACGCCCTCCTGGCTGGACAGGGCGTATTCGTGCATGAAGGCGTCGATGCCGGAGGAGTGAATGCGCTGGGCGCGGACGGCCTTGATCAGCGCCGTTGCCCGCGTTTTAATCCGCTGGCGCCGCTCGGGCGGGAGCTGCGCGGCGGCGATCAGCGGCGGCAGCACGGCGTCATCGGCGGCGCGGTTGATTTGGCGCAGTGCCGCGCGCTGGGGATCGGGCTGCACAGGCGGAGTGTCAAAAACAAACGCCGTCATCGGTTCCTCCTTCGCCAGGATGATATGGCAGGAGATAATAGCGCGATCGCCTGAAAAAAATGTGCGTGAGCGTGCTTTCCGTCCCGCGCCCGAGGGATTCGCTTCAAGGGCTCGCCGCTCAGGCTCGACAATTGATCACTGTGTGCAGTGGCCGCGCAAAGCGCTCGCCGGGGCGAAAAATGGTGATGCCGGAAAGTCACAACACCTTCGCCCCGGCCAACGGGAAGATCAATGCGGCGCGCAACCTGTTCAGCGGCGGCTGTGTGCCGCAGGCCGCTGCTTGGATTTGACCGCTCGTCACGTTCGTGCCATCTTGAAGCGCTGCTTGCATGGTCCGGTGACGCTCTACGCGGAGTTGTGCCGCCAACAAGGACGTAGCCTCGTGCTTCCTGCCCAGCCGCTCATCGCCCGCCTGCGCCGCAACCGGTTTGCGGGGTGGTTTTGCGCGTGGCTCATGCTGCTGCAATTGCTGGGCACGGGCGGGCATGCGGGCGCGGTTATGCCCGGCCCTGGGACGGACGGCAGCGGCCAGAGTTTGCTCAATATCTGCCTGGCGCCGGCGTCCGTGGACCGGCCTTTGAACGGCCCGAAAAAGGCGCCTCGCGGCAGCGCCGGTCCGTGTGCGTTCTGTGGAGCCGCTTGCCCGAACTTGCTGGCGATGGCCGGTGCCCCTGGCGGCCTGTTGCCGCCTCCGCCGCCTTTCACAGCGGACGCCCCGAGTTTCAGCGGCACGCGCCACGTAACCAAAGCGTGGCGGCATTGCGCAAGCGTTCGAAGCCCGCCCGCGCCGTTCAGCGTCTAGCCCCCTAAGGTTTTCAATTAATCGCGGTCCTGGCGCACCGGGCGGGCGCATCGGCGTGCATATGCCATCCGTGCCGCTCGCGCGCACCGGCCGCCAACCAAACGAACGGATAAACCCATGACCATCAATCGCAGACAGCTTCTCTCCACGGTTTCCATCGGCACGCTCGCCCTGATGTCCGCCAACGCCTTCGGTCAGGACGCTCCCATCAGCCCCATGGAGTGGACCGACAAGAACGGCTTGGTCAAAGACCTGGCGAAGGATACCGACCCGCTGAAGGACGAGCTGACCAAATACCCGCGCTGCCGGTATTGCGGCATGATGCGCGCCAAGTTCAGCCATACCCGCATGCTGATCGTCTACGAAAACGACAGCGGTCGATGCCACCTGCTCGCTGCATTGCGGCGCCATCAGCCTCGCCCTCAACATGGACCTCGGGCCCAAGGCGATGTACGTGGGCGACGCGGGCGCGGAGGGCGATATCAAGCCGCTGATCGACGCCGGAAAGGCCCACTACGTCATCGACCCGAGCAAGCCGGGCACGATGACCAAGGTCAGCAAGGCGGCCTTCGCCGAGCGCCGCGCAAGGCCGAAGCGGCGGCCGAGGCGGAGGCATCGGCCAAGGCCGGCGCCAAGGTCGTCGATTTCGATACGGCGTTGAAGGACGCCTATCTGGGCATGGCCGAGGACACCATCATGGTGCGCAAGCGCCGCAGCGAGATGCGCAAGAAAAACGGGTGATCCCATCGCAACGGGGCGGCGGGTCCATCCGGGTCCGCCGTCCGCATGCATTTGAGAGACCGCTGCCATGTGTAACACCTGCCGGAGCGGCGGCCTGGCCGGCGCAGCCTTCGTGCTGACGCTCGTGCCCGCCGCTCGCCCTCGCCGCCGGTTTCGCCTCGCCGTTCGCGCCTGCTCATGCCGGTGCGGCGGCGCTCGACCTGCCCGCGCCCAAGCCCAACGACGTCTGCCCGGTCTGCGGCATGTTCGTGGCGAAATACCCGCACTGGATCGCCACCGTTCTCTTCCAGGACGGCCACGCCGATCACTTCGACGGCGGCAAGGACTTCTTCAAGTACCTGCTCGACATGAAGAAATACGCGCGCGGCCGCACGCCGCGAGCAGATCGCGCGCCATGGGCGTCACCGGCTATTACGACGGCGCGCGCATCGACGCCGGCGACGGCCTGGTACGTGCTCGGCTCGGACGTGCTCGGGCCGATGGGGCACGAACTGGTGCCCCATGCCGGAAGAAGCGGATGCGAAGGAGTTTCTCGGCGACCACAAGGGGCGTCGCATCCTGACGCTTCGCGGACGTGACCGCCGGAGCTGCTGGATGCGCTCGACCAGGGGCGGTTCGAATGACGGGCGGAGCCGGGGAGCGGCCGGACGCCGACGCGCGGATCGACCGTCGGCGGCGGTGGTGGGCGGCTGCCTGCTGGCGCTGGCCGCCGGGGCAATGCTGCACGCCGCCGTCACGGCCCATGCCGGACGGCAGCGACGCGCCGCGAGGCGCACACCGCGCGCTGGAGCAGCTCGGCCTCACCGACATCGCGCTGTTCACCGAGGCCCGCTATACGCGGCACCGCTCGCTCGCCGACCTGCATTCGGCCTTTCAGGACGCGCCCATGGCCGATCGATCATTTCCCCGCCGGTTCGCTGGCGCCGCCGCCGCGCGATTTTCCCAAGGCGGAGCTTGCGCGCCGGAACGGGAGACTGAGCAATGCCGCCCATGGTTCGAACGGCACCGCTCGCCTGATCGACTTCGCCGTCGCCTCGCTGCTGCGGCGCAAGACGCGGAACGGCGGGCTGCTGCTGGTCTATACGCTGATCGTGTTCGTGCTCGGCTCGATCATGATGTTCGGCGAGGCCATCCGGCGCGACGCGGCCGCGGTGCTCGAGCGGCGCGCCCGAGATCGTCGCGCAGGCGATGCGCATGGGCCGCCACGACTTCGCCACCCGCGCCGACATCGAAAAGCTCGGCAAGATGCGCGGCGTCAGGAGCAGTCGAGGGGCGGCTGTGGGGCTATCATTACGACACGGCGTCGGCGGCCAATTACACGCTTGCAAGACGCCGCCGGCGGCCGACAGCGCCCACGCGCTGGCGCCCGGCGAGACCATCGTCGGCGAAGGCGTGGCGCGGCTGCGCAAGCTGGCGCCGGGCGGCTATCCTGTTCCTCGTCTCGACCGAAGGCAAGCTGCTGAAGCTCAAGGTGAAGGCGCGTGCTGCCAGCGAGCTCCGCGCTGGTCTCCAGCGATCTCGTGCTGTTGTCCGAGGCCGATTTCCGCGCCTTCTTCGGCCTCGGCCCGGACGTGTTCACCGACATCGCCATGAAGGTCGCCAACCCGCAGGAAGTCGGCAAGGTCGTGGAAAAGGCGTCGCTTCGCCTGCCCGGCTTCCGCTTCGTGACGCGCGCGGACATGCTGCGGACCTACGAGGCGCTGTTCAGCTGGCGCGAGGGCCTGCTGCTGGCGGTGTTCGCCGGGGCGCTGCTGGCCTTCGTCATCCTGGCCTGGGACAAGGCGTCGGGCCTTTCGGCGGAGGAGCGGCGGGAAATCGGCATCCTCAAGGGCATCGGCTGGGACACCGGCGACGTCATCGGTCATGAAGCTGTGGGAGGGCGGGCTGGTGTCGGTGACGGCCTTTCTCGCCGGCGTGATCCTGGCTTATCGGCCATGTCTTCCTGTTCTCGGCGTCGCTGCTGGAGCCGGTGCTCAAGGGCTGGGCGACGCTCTATCCCGCGCTTTCCGCTGACGCCATCCGTGGACGCGCTGGAGATGGCGACGCTGGCCTTCTTCTCCATCGTTCCGTACATGGCGGCCATCGTCGTGCCGGTCTGGCGCACGGCGTCGGCCGACCCCGACGCGGTCATGCGATAGGGGGCGCCATGATCGAACTCACCGACGTCACCAAGGTCTACAACGAGGGGCAGGCGAACGAGGTCGCCGCCGTGCGCGGCGTCAGCCTCACGATTGCCGCCGCAAGCGTCACCGTGCTGAAGGGGCCGAGCGGCTCGGGCAAGACCACGCTGCTCACGCTGATCGGCTGTCTGGCGCGGCCCACGTCCGGGCGCGTGCGGCTGCGGGGCGAGGTCATTTCCTCGCTGCCGGAGAAGTTCCTCTGCGAGCTGCGGCGGCAGACCTTCGGCTTCGTCTTCCAGCAGCATCAATCTCATTCGCGGGCTGACCGCGCTGGAGAACGTCATGCTGCCCGCCTATCCGCTGGGCCTTCCGCGCGCGCCGCTCGCGGCGCGGGCGCTCGATCTGCTCGCGCAGCTCGGCGTGGACCATCGCGCCGGGCGGCCGGTGGAGCATCTGTCGGGCGGCGAGGCGCAGCGCGTGGCCATCGCCCGCGCGCTGATCAACGAGCCGGAGGTCGTCATCGCCGACGAACCGACCGCCAATCTCGACACGCGCGCTGACGCAGCAGTTCCTCGACATCGTCGCGACGCTGAAAGGCGCAGGGCAAGACCGTGCTGATGACCAGCCACGATCCGCGCATCTGGGAGGCGCCGGTGGTGGACACGGTCGTCACGCTGTCGGACGGACAGGGAGGTCGCGGCGTGATTTTCCATCCGCCCGTTCTGGCGCTGACGCTCGTCTTCGCTGCTTTCGGCGGCGCCGGCCGTGTGGGCCAGCGTCTTCGCGGTCCGGCTGCTGCGCAACTGGGATCTCGGCCAGCGGCGCGCGAAGCGCAGTTGCTGCTGGAGCGGCAGACCTATCTCGTCTCCACGGTGATGGCCTTCGTCATGGCCGTCGAACTGGCGTCGCTGGTGCTGTTCGTGTTCAACGCCGACCGCATGTCGGTGATGTTCGTGGGCGCCATGTGCGCGGTCGGCACGCTGAACGCCAGCGTCTACGGCTTTCCGGCGCTTGCTCGCCAAGCTGGCGGTGTTCTTCGCCGCAAGCCTGTGGCTCGCCGTCAATCACGCCGACGGCCAGGGGCGCGACTATCCGCTGATCAGGGTGAAGTACCGGCTGCTGCTGGCGCGTGGCGCCGCTGGTGCTGCTGGCGGCGGGGTTGCAGCTCGCCTATTTCCTCGACCTGAAGGCCGACACCATCACCTCCTGCTGCGGCAAGATGTTCGCGCCGGAGAAGCAGGGCGCTGGGCGCCGAAATGGCCGGGCTTGGCGAGCGGACGGCGCTGATCGCTGCTTTTCGGCGGCCTTGGCGGAGCTGATGGCGGTCGGCGCGGCGCCGCATCCGCTGGCAGGCGCGCGCATCGCGGTCTATGGCGCGGCGAGCGGCGCGTTCTTCGTCATCGCCATCGCGGCGGTCGTCTCGGTGATCTCGCTCTATGTCTACGAGCACCCGCACCATCATTGCCCGTTCTGCCTGCTCAAGCGCGAATACGGCTATTTCGGCTTCGCGCTCTATGCGCCGCTGTTCGCCGGAACGGCGCTGGGGCTTTCGGCGGGGTTCCTCGGCCTGATGCGGCGGACGGCGAGCCTCGATGCCATTCTGCCCGCGCTGTTGCGCCGGTTCGTTGCCGTGTCGTTGGGGTGCTTCGCGATTTTCGTAATTTTGGTGGCGTGGGCAGTCGCCGCGTCGAAGCTGATCCTGTTTGGATGAGGGGCGCAGTCACGGCCCTTGAGGGGCTGCTCATCGACGCGGGCGCCGCACGCACATGCGTCAAGCAGTGCTATGCCGATGTCCAGCGGAAAGGGGCCTTTTGGCTGCGCCCGGCGGAGGCAGCCGGGTGATCAGGCCCGCCTCTACGCGAAATAGCGGTCGAGGAAAACCTCATACACTCGCGTTAGCGTGGCGAGATCGGCGAGCGGCACGTGCTCGTCCACCTTGTGGATCGTGGTGTTGCACAGGCCGAATTCCACCACCGGCATGGTGTCCTTGATGAACCGGCCGTCCGACGCCCCGCCCTTGGTGGAGAATTCCGGCGTGCGGCCGGTCACGTCGCGGATGACGGCGGCCAGCATGTCCACCCACGGGCCGGGCGCGGTGTAGAAATTGTCTGCGACCTCCACGCTGTCGAACTCGTATTCCAGCCCCTGCTCGCGCAGCACCGGCTCGATACGCTCCCGCAGCCAGCGCGACAGCGTCTCAGGCGTCTGCAGGTCGTTGTAGCGGATGTTGACGCGCGCCGTCACTTTGGCCGGCACCACGTTTGTCGCCGGGTTGCCCGTGTCGATGGACGTCACTTCGAAATTCGACGGCGAAAAATGCGTGCTGCCGCCATCCACCGGCTCCGCCTTCAGCCGCGCCAGCGCCATGGCCATGCCGGTCAGCGGGTTCCTGAAGAACTGCGGATAGGCCACATGCCCTTGCACGCCGCGCACCGTCAGCCGCGCCGAATAGGAGCCGCGCCGCCCGATCTTGATTTCCTGGCCGATGATGGAGGTGTTGGTCGGCTCGCCAAGCAGGCAATGGTCCGGCTTGTCCCCATGCTCCGCCATCCAGGCCAGCACCTTCCGCGTGCCGTTGATGGCCGGGCCTTCCTCGTCGCCGGTGATGAGAAAACTGATGGTGCCCTTCGGCAGGCCGCCCCGCGCCTGTAAATGCCGGAGCACGGCGGCAACGAACGCGGCAATGCCGCCCTTCATGTCGGCGGCGCCGCGGCCGTACATCTTGCCGTCCGCGATTTGCGCCTCGAACGGCGGATGCGTCCACGCCGCCTCGTCGCCCGGCGGCACTACGTCGGTATGGCCGGCGAAGCAGAGATGCGGGCCGCCGCTGCCGATGACGGCGAACAGATTGTCCACGTCCGGCGTGCCGTCAGCGGAAAACTTCAGCCGGTGGCAGGTGAAGCCCGCGCCGCCAAGCACCTGTTCGAGGTAGGCGAGCGCGCCGCCTTCCCTGGGCGTGATGCTCGGGCAGCGGATCAGGGCGGCGAGGTGCGCCGCCGCGTCACCGGCAATCAGGTTCTCAGGCATATCCCGTCCCTCAATTCAGGCGGGACCGGACCGTGGCGCTGGGACCCTCCGCCTGCAAAACAATGATTTTCTGCCATATTTTACGGCTGAGGCCGCTTGTCAAATCCTCAATGCCGTTCACCGTGTCCATGACCACGGAATCGCGCATCTGCTCGCCGTAAAGCGCCGCCAGCTTGCTGATGAGCGCCAGCATCTCGGAGCAATAGTCGAGATAGCGCAGCAGGCCGTCGCGGTCGAGATCGCGCGCGGGGGAGGATTTGGTCGGCGGCGCCATGCCCAGCGTGGAGGCGGGGTCTTTGGTAAGCTGGTGCATGTCGATGATGTGGGCGATGGAGCGCAACTCGTGCAGCCCCTCCAGCGCCCGCGCCCGCCGCACGCGCTTTTCGATGCCGAACAGCGAGTAGATGCCGAGGCTCGCCAGCACGGCGATGTTGAACGCGGCATCGGTCGCCTGGACGAAGGCGAGGAAATCGGCGCCCCTGCTGACCGACACGCTGAAAAAGCGCAGCAGCACCGCGCCCCCGCTCAGACTGGCGGCGATGATGGCCACGGCGAGTACACGCATCCAGGGGTTCGGCGTGCCGGCGCTGCGGGAGGTCACGGCGCAACGCTCGCCAATGGAGCGCAGATCGCGCGCCGCACGGGTCAGGCCGCGTTCGCCGAAGCGCTCGTGTATGCGATCATGCAGCTTGCCGATGGCCGCCACGATGACGTCAGCCCGGAGCGTCCGGTTTTCAGAAAGATTTTCGCTGACCATGCCTCACCGGGATTGGGAAATGGAATTCGTGGTAGGAGGTTGAGTTAAATATTTAAACATTGGCAGGAATGAGGGGGATTTGCCGCTCCGGTGCGGGAAATGCGGGGCGGTTTGAGCCTCGGCGCCGGCGCGGAATGGACGCTCCGCCAGGCGGGCGCCCATTCACAGCGTGTGCTTCACTGAAAGAATACATACTTTATGGGCGCGGCGATGACCGCACCGATCAAATGCGGGCCGCGCATGTGAGCGTCCAATATCAGTGCCTGCATCAGGCCGCCCTTTCCTGCCCGGTTGCGCGAGCGGCTCTCGCAATGCCCCACTCCTTAACGATGGCGTAGATCGCCGGGATCACGACCAGCGTCAGTACCGTTGACGACACCATGCCGCCGATCATCGGCACGGCGATGCGCTGCATGACTTCCGAGCCGGTGCCGTGGCTCCACATGATGGGCAAGCAGGCCCGCCATGATGGCGACGACGGTCATCATTTTCGGGCGCACGCGCTCGACGGCGCCTTCCATGATGGCGGCGTAGATGTCGTCGCGCGTCAGCCGCCCGCTCGCGTCGGCCTTGCGCCGGGCTCTCCGAGCGCGTGGTCGAGGTAGATGAGCATGACGACGCCCGTCTCCGCCGCCACGCCCGCCAGCGCGATGAAGCCGACCGCGACGGCGACCGACAGGTTGAAGCCCAGCCACCACATCAGCCACAGCCCGCCGACCAGCGCGAACGGCAGCGACAGCATGACGATCAGCGTCTCGGTCATGCGGCGGAAGTTGAGGTAGAGCAGCAGCAGGATGATGACCAGCGTCAGCGGGACGACGATAGTGAGCCGCTGCTTGGCGCGCTCGTAGTATTCGAACTGGCCGCTCCAGACCACGTAGTAGCCGGGCGGAAACTTCACGGCATCGGCCACGGCCTTCTTCGCATCGGCGACGTAGCCGCCGAGATCGCGGTCGCGCACATCGACGAAGATGTAGGCGGCGAGCTGGGCGTTCTCCGTGCGGATGGAGGCCGGCCCCTGCACGCGCTTGATGCTCGCCACCTGCCCCAGCGGGACCGACGCGCCATTGGCCAGCGGCACCAGCACTTCGCGCGCGATGGTCTCCGGGTCGGAGCGCAGGTCGCGCGGATAGCGCAGGCTGACGCCGTAGCGCTCGCGGCCTTCAACGGTGGTCGTGACCGTCTCGGCGCCAAGCGCGGCGAAACCACGTCCTGCACGTCGCCGACCATCAGCCCATAGCGCGCAAGCTGCGTCCGGTCCGGCTCGATGTCGAGGTAGTAGCCGCCCATGATGCGCTCGGCGAAAGCGCTGGACGTGCCGGGCACGCTCTTCAGCGCGGCCTCGATCTGCCGCGCCAGCTCCTCGATCACCTTCAGGTCGCGCCCGATGACCTTGACGCCCACCGGCGTGCGGATGCCCGTCGCCAGCATGTCGATGCGCGCCTTGATGGGCATGGTCCAGGCGTTCGAGACGCCGGGGAATTGCAGCGCCTTGTCCATTTCGGCGATGAGCTTGTCCGTGGTCATGCCCGGCCGCCATTCGCTCTCCGGCTTCAGGTTGATGATGGTCTCGAACATCTCGGTCGGCGCGGGGTCGGTGGCGGTGCCGGCGCGGCCGGCCTTGCCGAAAACGCTCGCCACCTCGGGGAAGGTCTTGATGATCTTGTTCTGCGTTTGCAGCAGCTCCGCCGCCTTGGTGATGGACAGGCCGGGCAGCGTCGTCGGCATGTAGAACAGCGTGCCCTCGTTCAGGGTGGGCATGAACTCCGAGCCGAGCTGCCGCGCCGGCCAGATGCTCACGGCCAGCACGGCGAGCGCCAGCACGATGGTCAGCACCTTAGCGCGCAGCACGGCGGCGATGACCGGCCGGTAGACCCAGATCAGGAAGCGGTTCACCGGGTTCCGCGCCTCCGGCACGATGCGCCCGCGCACGAACATCACCATCAGCGCCGGAACCAGCGTCACCGACAGGAACGCCGCCGCCGCCATGGCGAAGGTCTTGGTGAAGGCGAGCGGCTTGAACATGCGCCCTTCCTGCGCCTCCAGCGTGAAGATCGGCAGGAACGAGACGGTGATGATCAGCAGCGAGAAGAACAGCGCCGGGCCGACTTCCGCCGCCGCCTCGATCAGGATCTCCGACGCGCGGCTTGTCCGGGCTGGCGCGCTCCAGATGCTTGTGGGCGTTCTCGATCATGACGATGGCGGCGTCGACCATGGCGCCGATGGCGATGGCGATGCCGCCGAGGCTCATGATGTTGGACGATAGCCCCAGCGCGTGCATGCAGATGTAGGCGATGAGCACGCCCAGCGGCAGCGTGATGATGGCGACCAGCGCGCTGCGGACGTGCAGCAGGAAAACGATGCACACGAGCGCGACGATGATGCTTTCCTCGATGAGCGTGTTCTTGAGCGTGGCGATGGCGCGCTGGATGAGTTCGGAGCGGTCGTAAACCGGCATGATGGCGGTGCCCTCGGGCAGGCTGGGCATGATCTCCGCCAGGCGCGCCTTGACGTTGTCGATGACCGACAGCGCGTTCTGCCCGTAGCGCTGCACGGCGATGCCGGAGACCACCTCGCCCTCGCCGTTCAGCTCAGTGATGC
This sequence comes from uncultured Alphaproteobacteria bacterium, assembly GCA_963827885.1. Lineage (GTDB taxonomy): Bacteria > Pseudomonadota > Alphaproteobacteria > Rhizobiales > Rhodomicrobiaceae > CAWHDD01. Next base: position 131,637 of record CAWHDD010000006.1, read on the forward strand.
CTCGCCGTTCGTCCGGCGCCAGCTCCACGCGGGCAACGTCGCGCAGCAGCACCGGCGTGCCGCCCTCGGCTTTGAGCACGATCTGCTCGAGGTCGTGGATGCCGCGCAAGTAGCCGCGCCCGCGCACCATGAATTCGGTCTCGGCCAGTTCGATGACGCGCCCGCCGACGTCCATGTTGGATGTGCGGATGGCCTCGCGCAGGCTGCGACAGCGGAATGTTGAGCGACTTCAGCCGGCGCGGATCGACAACGACCGAATATTGCCGCACGAAGCCGCCGACGCTCGCGACCTCGGCCACGCCCTCCGCCTTGGCGACGGCGAAGCGCACCTGCCAGTCCTGCGTCGAGCGCAGTTCGGCGAGCGACTGCTGCGGCGCGATCACAGCATACTGGTACACCCAGCCGACGCCGGTCGCGTCCGGGCCGAGTGTGGGCGTGACGCCCTGCGGCAGGTTGCGCGCCGCCGCCGAGAGGTATTCGAGCACGCGCGAGCGCGCCCAATAGATGTCGGTGCCGTCCTCGAAGATCACATAGACGAAGGAGACGCCGAAGAACGAGAAGCCCGCGCACGACGTGGGACTTCGGCACGGACAGCATGGCGGTCGAGAGCGGGTAGGTGACCTGGTCCTCGATCACCTGCGGCGCCTGGCCGGCGTACTCGGTGTAGATGATGACCTGCGTGTCGGACAGGTCGGGGATGGCGTCGAGCGGCACCTGGCGGACGGCGTAGAGCCCCGCCCCCGTTGCCAGCACAGCGCCGATGAGGATCAGGATGAGGTTGCTGGCCGACCAGCGGATGACGTGCGCGATCATGGCTTGGCCTCCGCTGCCGGCTGCTGGTCCGCGGTGAAGGCGGCGAGCGCGGCTTTGAGGTTGCTTTCCGCGTCGATCAGGAAGTTGGCGGACACGACGACCTTGTCGCCGGCCTTCAGCCCGTCTTTCACCTCGACGTAATCGTCGCCGCGAATGCCGAGCTTCACCGGCGCGCGGCTCGAAACGCCCCTCGCCGCGATCGACGAGCACGACCTGCCGGTTGCCGCTGTCGATGACGGCCGAAATGGGCACGCTGAGACGCTCCGCCTCGCCCGCGCCGGCGTCGATTTCCACATCGGCGAACATCTCATGCTTGATGCGGTGGTCGGGGTTTTTCACCTCGATGCGCACCTTGGCCGGTGCGCGTGGCTGCGTTCAGCTCGTGCAGAACGAACGTGACGCGGCCGTCGAACGTCTCGCCGGGGAAGGCGCGGAAGGTGAGCTTGACCGGCGCGCCTTCGCGGATGAGGTCGATATCCTGCTCGGAGACATCGGCGATGACCCAGATCGTGGAGAGATCGGCGATGCGGTAGATCTCGTCGCCGGCCTTCACCATCTGGCCGTTGACGACCTTCTTTTCCATCACGTAACCGGCGACGGGCGACGGCCAGTCGATGGACATGGCCGGCTCGGACTGCCCGCGCAGGCGCTCCAGGACGGCGGCCGGGATGTCGAGATTTTTCAGCCTTTGCAACGCGCCGGCCTCGTTGCGGGCGGCCGTCCCCGGCGAGGTCATGGCGGTGCGGTAGTCGACCTGGGCGCTGACCATCTGCGGACTGTAGACGCGGAACAGCGGATCGCCGGCCTTCACGTGCATGCCGGTCTGATCGACGTATAGCGCTTCGATGAAGCCGTCGCTACGCAGTGTCACGATGCGCAGAGTCCGCTCGTCGGGCTTGGCGATGCCGGGTGCACGCACGGGCCGGATGAGCGTGCGCAAACGCACCTCCTCAGTGCGCACGCCGGAGCGCTGCATCTTGTCCAGGCTGACTTTGACACTTCTGCCGCCCTCGTCTTCGCCTTCGTAGACGGGGATGTAGTCCATCCCCATGCAATCCTTCTTAGGCTGCGGCGAAGTGTCCGGCAGCCCCATGGGATTGCGGTAATAGAGGATCTTGCGCGGACCGTTCTTGCCCTGAGGCGGTGCCTTGGGTTTGTTCGCCGCAAAATCTGGCGCTTCGTCTTCATAAACGGGCAGGTAATCCCGGCCATCCGCCGCCTTTTTCGGCTCGGGCGAAAAGTCCGGCTCGCCGCCGGGGTGCTTCCAATACAGGACTTGCCGGTCGGCCTTGTCAGGTTCGGCCGCCACGGCGTGCTCGTGGCCAGCGGAAGGGCTCCAATGCGGCCAATGGCCGGTGCCGAGGCGATAAACGCCAACGGCGCCGGCGAGGACCGCCGCGAAAGCGGCCCCCGTCATGATCGTTTTGCGCATGGCCGGTCTACTTCGCCTGGAAGATGACAGTGCCTTCGACCGTCTCGCTCTCGGCCGGCACCTTGGCCATGAGCTTCAGCGCCCAACCGCCAGCCATGCTGAGATCGGCCTTGAACTTGTACACGCCGGGTTCGGTGGCGGGCAAGATTCGAGACCTTCGACGTCATTTCGTCCATGGCGTCGGGGGACATGTCCAGCCGGGTGCGGAAGATCACCGCGCCCTCCACCGGCTTGCCGGTGATCTTGTTGTTGAGCCGCACGGCAAGTTCGACGCCCTTGCCTGCCGGGCGTTCGACCGCAACGGGCTGGAATTCATAGTCGCCCGGCGCGGCGAAGGTGCTGGCGGACGGGAGGACGAGCGCACACCCTAGAAGGGCAGCGGCGAAACGATGTTTGAAAGACATAATGAGATCCTTTGCGAAAGGTTGACGCGCCGCATCGCGATGGGCGAGGCAGCGGAAAACGGCGGGCGCATGCACGTCGATTAACGCGGGTGGCCCGTTTTGCATTTGACAAAGGTCAGCTTCGAGGGGGTGGCGGCTGCGGTGTGTATTGCTGTTCAGCGGGTTTCTCAGCGTTCGCAGTCAGATAGGCGATGCGGGCAACGGCTATGATACGCAGCGAGCGCGGTGTCTCGACAAAACGCTGAAAGCATTTCAGCACGCAGCACGCGGGGGCGCAGTTAGCATTTTTGGGGCAATCGGGGCAGTCTTCTTCGGAGGCCGCGCCGGTGTCGTGGTCGCATTCGTCCATGGCCGCCATGGCCACGACCGTCTTGGCGGGCGCGTGCTCATGGAGAGCCGTCGCGGCGATGGCCGGACTCAAGCCCAGCGACAGCGCGATCAGGACGGCGAGAATGATGCGGACGCCAGCCATGCCCCTCTCCATATCAATTGAGTATGAAGCGTGCCAACAGGTGAATGTCAAGCGATCGCCGTTGCCGTCCTGGTGTAACTTTTCAGCGGCCTTAACGGTTTGCGATGGGGGCACGCCGCGTGCCCCCATCAAATGATCAACGTGCGGCAGACTTTTCAGAACGCCGGCCTGTCGATTGATGCAGGAAGCCGACGTTGGCCAAATCACCGCCACGTCCGCCGCCGCTGTTGCCGCTACGCCGGGGTTCGGCCTTCGCCGCAACGGCGCCGGCGGGTTTCGCACCATGCCTGCGCGGTTCGGCTGCCCGCGTGTCACGAGCGTCACTGCTGCGTGCATCCGGGCGCGGACGCTGGTTCCGGTGCCGTGGCTGCCGCTGCTGCTGGCGTCCTTCGCCCGGCCGGCCCGAAGGCGCACTGCGGCGCGCGGGCTGATCGTCGGTATGACCCGGCAAACGGCGGTCCGTCGCAGGAATTTCCTGCCGTGTCAGCTTCTCGATGTCGCGCAGATAAGCCCGCTCCTCGCCATCGCAGAACGAGATGGCGATGCCCCCGGCACCAGCGCGGGCCGTGCGGCCGATGCGGTGCACGTAAGACTCCGCCACATTCGGCAGGTCGAAGTTGACGACATGGGTTACGCCGTCCACGTCAATGCCGCGCGCGGCGATGTCAGTGGCGACCAGAACCGGAGCCTTGCCGGAGCGGAATTCCGCCAGCGCACGTTCACGCTGTCCCTGGCTCTTGTTGCCATGGATCGCGGCGGCCTGAAGGCCATCCTGTTCCAGTTGTTTCACGATGCGGTCGGCGCCGTGTTTGGTGCGGGCGAAAACCAGCACGCGTTCGGCCTTTTCGCTTTCGTTTCTCAGCAACTCGGTCAGCAGAGCGCGCTTGCGGCTGGTCTCGACGAAGATCACGCGCTGTTCGACCTTATCGGCCGTCCGCGCGGCGGGCGTCACCGACACCTTCACCGGATCGCGCAGCATGCCGGCTGCCAGCGAGCCGATTTCCTTGGGCATGGTGGCGGAGAAGAACAGGGTCTGGCGCTCGCGCGGCAGGGCGTTGACGATCTTGCGGATGGGCACGATGAAGCCCAGGTCGAGCATGTGGTCGGCTTCGTCCAGCACTACGACTTCCGTCTTGCCGAGCGACAGCGTGCGGCTGTCCAGATGGTCGAGAAGACGGCCGGGCGTGGCGACGAGGATATCAACGCCGCGCCGGATGGCGTCCGTCTGCGGCCGGTGCCCGACGCCGCCGAAGACCGTGGTGACGCGGAAGGCGTAATGACGGCCATAGGCGCGGAAGCTGTCGGCGATCTGGCTGGCGAGTTCGCGTGTCGGGCTGAGGATCAGCACGCGGCAGGTGCCGGGCTGTGCTTTTTGCTGCCCGGAGGCGGCGAGACGCTGCAGGATGGGGAGCGCGAAAGCGGCGGTCTTGCCAGTGCCAGTCTGGGCGATGCCCAGCAGGTCGCGGCCCTGGAGCAGATGGGGAATGGCTTGTGCCTGGATCGGCGTAGGCTTCTCGTATCCTTCCGTCGCGAGCGCTTTGAGCAGCGGGGCGGCAAGGCCGAGATCGGTAAATTGTGTCAAAATGGGTATCCTGAATGACAGCGTACTGCGCATGCTCATCAGAGCGCGCAACGCTGCGGGTTGATGAACGACCCGCGTGAAGTGGTCAATTCGGGGGAAATTCAGCGCGCCCGGACAAGCCGATTATGCAACAAGCGAGAATTGCTCACGCGGCCCGGTGCGACAGCCGCAGGTCTGCGGCGCCGCAACATGGCGGTATTGGGGGCTGATTGTCAAGGAGATTAGCTCGGGCTGAGATGACGTGGTTGATAAGTTGCCGCGCTGGCGGCAGCTATTGTATCCACGCTTACGGCATTTCGCCAGACGATTTCAGGTTCGCGGGGGCTGTATTCGCGCTCACGATGCCTGACCGCTGAACCTCCGCTTCACGCCCGGTGATACGGATGCCCCGCGATGATCGTCGCCGCGCGGTAAAGTTGCTCCACCAGCACCGCACGCGCCATGCCATGCGGCAGCGTCAAGCGCCCCAGCGATAGCGTCAGAGCCGCCGCCTCCAGCACGCCGGCCCCATGCCCGTCAGCGCCGCCTATGGCGAAGGCCACGCCCGGCGTCCCCGCATCGCGCCACGTGCGCAGCCGTCCGGCGAACTCGTCGCTCGTGACCAGACCGCCGCGCTCGTCCAGCGGCACCAGCAGAAACCCCGGCGGACAACGCGCCAGCAGCGCCTCGGCCTCCTGCTTGCGGCGTTCGTTCGCGCTCTGGCTGCGGGATTCGGAAATTTCGATGGAGGTCAGCGGCCCCAGGCTCGTCTGCCGGGCCAGCGCGTCGAGACGTTCGCCATAACGGCGCGCCAGCACGGCTTCGGCGTCGCCTTTCAGCTTGCCGACGCTGACGATGGCGAGCTTCACCGGCTCAGACAGGCTCGATCGACGTGGGCCGTTCGGACAGCCACATCTTTTCGAGATTGTAAAAGTCGCGCACCTCGGGGCGGAAAATATGGACGATGATGTCGCCTGTATCCACCAGCACCCAGTCGCACTGCGGCTGTCCCTCGACCTTGACCCTGCCTTCGCCTGCCTCTTTCAGCTTGTCGATAAGCTGATCGGCGATGGCGCCCACATGGCGGTTCGCGCGCCCGGTGGCGATCACCATGAAATCACCGATGGAAGTGCGGTCTTTCAGGTCGATGGTGACGATGTTTTCGGCCTTGGCGTCGTCGAGGGAGGCGAGCACGATGTCGAGCAGGGCGCTGGCATGACGGCGATCCGGTTCTTGAGCGTTTGCGACGGCCGTGGCGGGCGTGGACAAAGCTTCATCGGCGGAAGCGTTCTTAATCAGTTCTTCACCCTTTCATTGATCTGGCTTGACCTGGGGAATGTCCAGTCAAGCATCTCAACAGATACACAATGTACACGGTTTGGCTAGTCCCCGCCATAACTTCTCCCGGCTATCGCTTGCGTTTGCGGCCTTGGAGCAACGCTTGCGGTGGTGGCGTTTCAGAATGCTCGAAGCATTTGGCGAGCTGCCGCTTGAAGTCCTCCTTGGCCGGAAGCGAGGCCTCCCAAATTTCCTCGACCCGCAAAAAATCCAGTGTGCCGAAGCGCCCCACGTCCGGCCGCACCAGAATCTCCGGCCTCGCCGCGCTCAGCTTGGCGTTGATGATCGACCGGAGCGCGATGTGCGGCACCGTGACCATGAGTTCCATGGCACTTGGCATGCGATCTTCGCTAGCCTCCGGTATGCCAGAGACGTCCACAGCTCCCACGATATGCGCTTTACCTTTCAAAAGATCAAACGGCAGCGGATCAGCAAAGCCGCCATCCACCAGGATGCGGTCGCCGTATTGCACGGGCTTCATCAGGGCCGGCAGCGCGGCGCTGGCGGCAATGGCGGGAATGAGTTCGCCCTCGCTGATGTAAAGGATGTCCTGCGCGTAATAATCCGTGGCGACGGCGATGAGCGGTATTTTCAGGTCTTTGAAATCCCTGGCGATTCCCGGCGGCATGATCACCTCCACCAGGTTTTCGGCGGTGAACAGCGACGAAGTCAGCGGGTTCCAATAGTCCAGCGGGTTGCCGCTCCAGCGCTCGAAAAATACGCGGATGAGGTTGGAGCGCGTGCCGAAGAATTGGAGCGCATATTCGCGCAGTTCCCGGCCGCTCATGCCGGAGCAATAGGCGGCGCCCATCAGCGCGCCGATGCTGGTGCCCGCGATGATGCCGGGACGGACGCCCAGTTCGTCGCAGACCTCCAGCATGGGGATATGCGCCAGCCCGCGCGCGCCGCCGCCGCCAAGGGCGAGGCCGAACTCGACAGTGGCGCTTTGGAGAACGCCGGATTGGTTATCGGTAGTCAGTGTGAGGGACATTGTCCTTTAAACTCTCGTTTCAACGGCAATTCCGCTTGAAGCGGTGTCATAAAGTACGCTGTGCGGGTGGCGCGAATACGACAGCCCGCTGCCAGCGGGCTCCGTTAACGCTCCAGCGCGCGCCAGCCGATATCCGTGCGGCAAAAGCCCTCCGGCCAGTTGATCTTACCAATGGCGAGATAGGCACGCTCGCGGGCTTGCGCAACGGTGGCGCCGAGTGCGGTTACGGTCAGAACGCGACCGCCTTTCGCCACGAGCTTGCCGTCCGCCAGCGCGGTGCCGGCGTGGAAAATCCGCACGCCGGGCACGGTGGCGGCCTCCTCCAGCCCTTTGATCTCCGAGCCTGATTGATAGTTGCCCGGATAGCCGCGCGCCGCCATGACGACGCTGATGGAGATATCATCGTTCCACTCCAGGCCGATATCGCCCAACCGCCCCTCGCGCGCGGCCAGCAGCGCCGTTAGCAAATCGGACTTCAGCCGCACCATCAGCGCCTGACATTCCGGGTCGCCAAGGCGCACGTTGAATTCGACGAGTTGCGGCCCGGAAGCCGTCAGCATCAGCCCAACGAACAGCACGCCGCGAAACGGCGTCCCCGCCTCAACCATGGCGGTGGCGGTGGGCAGCACAATCTCGTCCATGGCGCGGCGGGTGAGTTCCGGCGTCATGACCGCGGCCGGCGAATAGGCGCCCATGCCGCCGGTGTTCGGCCCAAGGTCGCCGTCGAAGGCGCGCTTGTGGTCCTGAGCCGTGCCCAGCGGCACCACGGTTTCGCCGTCGATGAGGGCGAAGAAACTGGCCTCCTCGCCGTGGAGGAATTCCTCCACGATGATTTCCGAGCCCGCCGCGCCGAATGCGCCGCCGAAGCAGGTGTCGATGGCCGCCTCCGCCTCGGCGAGGGTCATGGCGATGATGACGCCCTTGCCCGCCGCCAGCCCGTCCGCCTTGATGACGATGGGGAGCGATTGCCCGCGCACATACTCCTTGGCGGGCGCGGCTTGCGTGAAATGCTGATAGGCGCCGGTGGGAATGTGGTGTTTGGCGCAAAGGGCCTTGGTGAAGGACTTCGAGCCTTCCAGCCGCGCGGCAGCCTTCGACGGCCCGAATGTCTTGATGCCCGCCGCCTCCAGATCGTCCGCGAGGCCGGCCACCAGCGGCGCCTCTGGGCCAACCACCACGAATTCAATCGCGTGCTCCCGGCAGAAGCCGATGACGGCGGCATGATTGGCCACATCCAGCGCCACGCACTCCGCCACCTCCGCCAGCCCCGGATTGCCCGGCGCCGTATACAGCTTCGTCAGCAGCGGACTACCCGCCATGGCCCAGCCCAGCGAGTGCTCGCGCCCGCCCGATCCGATCAGTAATACGTTCAAGTTCCGTCTCCCGTTCCTATTCCGCGCAGCTTTGCGAGCATATTGCAGAAAAGCGCGCCTTGTTCGAGTGCGTCGTCGAGCGCCACGTGGGTATGCGGACTTTTGTCGAACCATGCGCGCGGCATGTTGCGCTTGGTGGCGTCGCGGTAGTCCGAGTTCATCAGGGCCATGGCGAGGGTTTTGATGTCCAGCGCCGAGTGGGAAAACGGGCTCTCGCCGGCAAAGCGGATGAGATACCAGTAGACGAACATGAAGTCGTATGCGGCGGGATAGCCCACGAATACGGGGCGGCCGGGCAGCGCCTTGAGCCACGCAACATAGGCGGGCATCGCCACCTCTGGCGCCTGGCAGTCCGCGCGGCAGGCGTTCCACGCGGCGCCATTCTTCGCCCACCATGCCATGGTCTCGGGATGACCGCTCGCGCCGGGCAGGGTTTCCAGATTGGCGGTGAAGGTGCCAATGACCGTCTTGTCCGCACCAAAGGCGGCGGAGGCGAAGCTCAACATGGAATGCGGGCCGGGGATGGGGCCGTCCGCTTCGACATCGGTGCTGACGTAGATTTCGGCTTTGGACATGGCTTGCTCCCCTGATTGGTCCCGCGTGCGGAGGATACAATGCAGCGCCGTCAAGGCATAACGTTGTTGGCCGGGCCGCGATATGCCTTGATCGCGGCAAACCGATCAACCATGTTGTGCCCTCCATATTTGGGTCTCGATTCGCCGCTACAGGATCGCCGGAACCGCCCCGCAGAAGAAGCCCATGTCAGAAAAAAAACGTGCCGCTGCAACAGAAGGCGCCAATGTCGCCGAATTCACCGTCTCCGAACTGTCCCACGCCATCAAGCGCACGATGGAGGACCGCTTCGGCTATGTGCGCCTGCGCGGCGAGATCTCCGGCTTTCGCGGCCGCCACGCCTCCGGCCACTGCTATTTCGCGCTGAAGGACGACAAGTCGAAGATCGAGGCGGTCATCTGGAAGGGCGTGTTTTCCGGTCTCGCCTTCAAGCCCGAGGAGGGGCTGGAGGTGATCGCCACCGGCAGCATCACCACCTTCCCCGGCAGCTCGAAATATCAGATCGTCATCGAGGCGCTGGAGCCGGCGGGCATCGGCGCGCTCATGGCGCTGCTGGAGGAGCGCAAGAAAAAGCTCGCCGCCGAGGGGCTGTTCGACGAGACGCGCAAACGCGCGCTGCCCTTCCTGCCGCAGCGTCGTCGGCATCATCACCTCGCCCACCGGCGCCGTCATCCGCGACATGCTGCACGGCTTCGACGAGCGCTTCCCGGCGCACGTGATCGTCTGGCCGGTGCGCGTGCAGGGCGAGACGTGCGCCGCCGAGGTCGCCGCCGCCATTCGCGGCTTCAACGCCATGCAGCCCGGCGGCCCGATGCCGCGCCCGGACGTGCTCATCGTGGCGCGCGGCGGCGGCAGCCTCGAGGATCTGTGGGGCTTCAACGAGGAAATCGTCGTGCGCGCGGCGGCGGCGAGCGACATTCCGCTCATTTCCGCCGTCGGCCACGAGACCGACTGGACGCTGATCGACCTCGTCGCCGACGCGCGCGCGCCGACGCCCACCAAGGCGGCGGAATGGGCCGTGCCGAAGCACAGCGAGCTGATCGCCAAGTCTGCGGACATCGCCGCGCGCCTGCGTCACGCCATGCTGCGTCAGATGGAGAACCGGCGGGCGCTGCTCACCGGCATCGTGCGCGGCCTGCCCCGGCGGCAGGATCTGCTCGCCCTGCCGCGCCAGCGTTTCGACGCCGCCGCCTCGCGGCTGGAACGTTCGCTGGTGTCCTTCGCCGCCGCCAGCCGCTCGCGCTTCGCCATCGTTGCGGGCCGGCTCCAGCGGCGTCTGCTGCATCAGCGGCTCGCCCAAGCCAAGGACCGGCTGGCGAGCCTGGATGTGAAACTGAACGGCCGCTTCCGCCATCTCGTGCAAAAGAAGCACACCGATTTCGCCCGCCCGGCAGGCCGCTTCCATGCCGGCCTGTTGCGCAATCCCGCCGAGCGCGCCCGCGAGCGCCTCAACGTCTGCACCCGCCGCGCCGCGCTGGCCCTGCGGCTGGTGGTCGATAAGCAGCGGCGGCGTCTGGAGGCGCGCTCGCAACTGCTCAACTCGCTCAGCTATAAGAATGTGCTGAAGCGCGGTTACGCCATCGTGCGCGACGAGACGGGGGTAATGCTGCGCCGGGCAGATCAGGCCGCATCGGCCCAGGCCCTTCAAATAGAGTTTGCGGATGGTCTCGTCAGTGCGCATACTGGCAACGACGCGAGTACAACTGCTCAAATCGCGAAACCGGCGCCTAAATCGCCACATGATTCATCACCCCAGCCTGCCGAGTCCGCCGCCAAAAAGCGGGACCGCGGGCAGGGCACGCTATTTTAGAGGGATGGTTTTTCTGGCATGAACCGTTTCGAACGCACTTTCGGGCTGGCGAGCGAAGCTAAGCTTCGTTACCTCGACGGTGAATTTCAGGTGCTCGTTTCCGGCAGTTTCGTGACTTGCGCAGTGACGGGCAAGCAGATCGCTCTTGAGGATTTGCGCTATTGGAGCGTTGAATATCAGGAAGCTTATCGCGATGCCGCCGCGTCGTTGCAGCGCTATCTGGAACGCAAGGGCCGCCCGGACAAGCCGTGAGCAGGTGCAGCTTTTTACGCACTGTGTTAAATTGCCCTGGCTCTTCAACTGGTAAGTCACAAATAATTGTATATAATTGCCCCTATCCCGCACGCATTCGCGGAAACGCGAGTGATGCGGATTTTTCCTGCCTGCGCGTTTCAAAAAGTGACTTGCCCCTGCCCAACCCCACGGTTTGGACACCATGCAAAATCTGCCGCCGGAAGATTGGAACGACAAGGCCGGTTGGGACCGCTTGTTTGCGGCCGAAGCGGAAAACAGCCTCCCCGCCACGGCGTCGTTTTGCGTCTCGCTCCGCTACATCGAGTTCGCCAAGGAGCGCGGCAGGCGCATCTGGTTCCCCGGCTGCGGCATCGACCCAGGGCCGCGCGCTTATGCGGCTGCCGGCTGCTCGGTGCTGGCGACGGACATTTCCCCCTTCGCCGTCCAATGGCAGAACGGCATAGCGTCCCGGCCGCCGCGCGAGTGTTTTGCGGATTGGCAGAATTTCCTCATGCAGAATGTGCTAACGGAGGAGACGGGGCAGTTTTCCTGCGTCGAGCACGATTTCCTGCTCGCGCCGCCCGGTGAAACCTTTGACGCGGTGATCAACTGCCGGGCATTCCAGGGGCTATCGCCCGAGGCGATGAAATCAGCGGCGGGCAACTTTTTTGCGGCATTGCGGCCGGGCGGCGCGGCGATATTCGACACGGTAAACGTGCAGGGCAATGACCGCCCGGTTCTGGAGGACGCTCTCGCCGGCGCGGGTTTCTACCTGCCTTACAGCCAGTCCGAGCGATGGTATCGCGACCAGCTTGATGGTACCGGGATCATCTACACGATGGTGCTCGGGCATCCTCGCATCCCTTCGCGGAACCAGTATCCAGCCAGCCAGTTTAACGCGTTCAAAAAGCGTCACAGCGAAACACTCGAGTCATTCCGGGCGGAGTATGAGGCTCGCCGGGAGGCGGAAGCTGCTGAGACCGAGGCCGCGCTGAATGACCCTGCGGTCATCGCGGCACATGTGGCTTATTCGACTGGCTGACGCGCCGCATGCGCCTTGATGGCCCCCAGCACCAGCGCTTTGAGCGCGCTTTCATCGCTGGACGAGAACACCGCTTCGACCGGTAGAGCGCGGGCCGCGCCTCGCAATGCCGCTAGCGCCGGGGAGCCTTCGGCGGGGAGGCGCACCCAGTCCTTCTCCGTCGTGACCAGCAGCGCACCGGCCTGTTTCGCCTGGTCCAGCAGGCTGGCGGCTTCGGCTTCCGTGAACACGTGATGATCGGGGAAGGGCACGGCGGTGGCGAGAATGGCGCCTGCCTGCCGCAGCGTTTCGAAAAATTTCCCGGGCCGTCCGATGCCGCAGAACGCGACGGCCGTCCGTCCGGTCAGCCAGCCGGTTTCCTGCGCCGGGCGGACAGTGCAGCGCAGGACCGGCCCTGAAAAGCCGGCGAAAAGCTCCTGGCGGTCCGGCAGCCCGCCCGACACCACCACCGCGCTGGTTCGCGCCAATTGGAAGCGGTACGGCGCGCGCAGCGGGCCGGCGGGAAACACCTGTCCGTTGCCCAGCCCCGCGCCGCCATCGACGGCGATGATGGAAATATCCTTGTGCAACGTGGGATTTTGGAAGCCGTCATCCATGATGATGACCTGGCGCCCAGCGTCTCGATCAGCCGCGCGCCCAGCGGCCGGCGGCGCGACACAACCGTTGGCGCATGCCGCGCCAGCAGCAGCGGTTCGTCGCCGACGCTCGGCGGCGGTGTGCACGGCGGGCTCCACCACCAGCGGCCCCGGTTCGCTGCCGCCATAGCCGCGCGTCAGGAACGCCGGGTTTGATGCCCTCGCGCCGCAACAGCCGGGCGATGGCGATGGCGAGCGGCGTCTTGCCCGCGCCGCCCAGCGTGAAATTGCCGATGCAGATCACCGGGCAGGCGTCGATGCGGTCGGCGTCGTCGTGGCGAAACGCGCCTTCACCACCGCGCCATAAAGCAGCCGACGCGGCTTACAGCGCGATGCCTTGCCAGGTCGCCGGCGCGAGCCTACCACCAGACTGGCGGCTCAAGGCTAGCAACAGCGCCTCCGGACTTCGGCGCCGACGCCGCGGCTTGGCCTGCGCCGGCAGGTACGGTTCCAGCGCCGCAAGCGTGCGCTCCAGCGCGCCGCCCAGGCTCGCCATGCCGCGCTCCGCCCGCTCATGCATGGCCTGCACGGCGATGGGATCGGCGTAACAGATCGCGTGATGACGCGGATGAGGCTCTCCGCATCGGTTACGGAACGGCTGCCGGCGCAATTCTCCAGCGCGGCGTAGACGTCGCGGAAATTGTCGATATGCGGGCCGGTGACGACAGCCGCGCCCAGCTTCACGGCTTCGATTGGGTTTTGTCCGCCCCGTCTGGCGAGCGAACCGCCGATGAAGGCGGCGTCCGCGAGCGAATAGAAAATGCCCAATTCGCCCAGCGTGTCGGCAAGATAAACCTCCGAGCGCGGGCTGGGATCGGTGCCTTCGGAGCGCCGCGCGGCTGTAATGCCCATTCCGGCAGCCAGCGCCGCGACCTCCGCCCCGCGCTCGGGATGGCGCGGCACGATGATGGTCAGCAGCCCCGGAATCGTGTCGCGCACCGCTTTGTGCGCCTCGATGACGATTTCGTCCTCGCCCGGATGCGTGCTGGCGGCGACGAACACCGGCCGCCCGCGCGATCAGTTCCCTCAGCCGCGCCAGTTCGGCCGCATCGACCGGCGGCGGCGGCGCGTCGAATTTGATGTTGCCCGCCGCGATCACCTGCGCGCCCGCCCAGCTTCTTCAGCCGCTTCGCCAGCCGCGACGCTCTGCGCCAGGATCAGGTCGAAGCGCGAGAACAGCGGCCGGCTCAGGCTCTCGGGCGTCTCCAGCGCGCGGAGGAGCGATCCGACATGCGCGCGTTCAGCAGCGATCAGCGGGATGCTCGCGCTCCTCGGCATCGCAGGATCATGTTCGGCCAGATTTCCGACTCGGTGAACAGCGCCATGTCCGGCCGCCAGTGGTCGAGGAAGCGGCGCACGAAAACCGGCGTGTCGAGCGGCACGAATTGATGGATCGCGCCCTTGGGCAGCCGCGCGGCCGCGATGCTGCGAGGACGTGACCGTGACGGTCGTCAGCATAATGTTGAGCGCCGGATGCGTCCGCTTCAGCTCGTGCATGCAGCGGCAGGATGGCGTTGGTCTCGCCGACGCTGGCGGCATGGAACCACCACAGCGGACCATCCGGCCGCTTCGCCCCTGCCACGCCAACGCGCTCACCAAGACGCTCGACGATTTCCTTGCCGCGCCGGCTCCGCGCCCGCAGGAAAAGCCCTGCGGCGGGCCGTATGGCTGCGCTAAAGCCGAGATAAGCACGGAGCAGCAAACCTAACCTCGCTTTGGGTTTCCCGGTGAATTCGCTGATGTTGAAACTGCGCCCCACCAGTGCGTAGGCCCGCGCCGTCGCCGCGTTGAGACCCGTTTCGACCCTGCGGCGGTATGCTTCGAGCGCTGCATCGTTCGTATCGCGCGGCACGTAAATGGGATCGCCCAGCACGATGGCCAGACGCGAAAACGGCAGGTTGATCATCAGCCGGCTCCACGTGTTGAGCGTGATGAACCGGTTGCCTGTGACCGCGATTGGCACGATGGGCCGCCCGGAAAGGCGCGCCAGCATGACCACGCCCGGACTGACTTCCCGCAGCGGACTGCCGGGCATATCGGCGGTGATGCCGACATAGTAGCCGCTGTTCAACGAGCGCAGCGCCCCCCTCAGAGCCTGGGCACCGCCCTTGTCCTTTTTTTTCTCGCGGTCCGCCCCCGAACCGCGGATCAGTTCGAGGCCAAGATTGGAGAGCACGCGGCCGGCAAATTCGCCGTCGCCGTGCTTGGCGACCACCATCCGGCAGGTGAGATCCCGCGGTGTCAGCGTGGCGAGCATGTACCCCTGGCCGTGCCACAGGGTTCCAATGATGGGGTGGAGGCCGTGAAACGCCGCGTCGGTGCTGGCGGGCTCGCGGATGACTTTACTGGTGGCGTAAACCAGCCGCATGTATTGCGCCACCAGCCAGCCCGCCAACGAAATCACCCTCTCGGACTTCCAAAACGACACGGATCTCAGCTCTGCTTTCGGGCTTGGGTTGGGCGATGCTCGGACACATTAATTACGCATAAATCTTCCAACCGGAAAGGCCGCTTTTGGGGGAATGATGCGCGGGGCTCGTCCGCTGGCTCTATTCGGCTGCTTGCTCCTGGGGTTCCATAAGCCGGTGCAGATGAACGATGAAATAGCGCATCTGGGCATTATCGACCGTGCGGTGCGCTGCTTCCTTCCAAACCTTGTATGCCTCTTCGTAGTTCGGGTAAATCCCTACGATATCGAGACCCTTAATATCCTTAAAATCATGACAGCCGACGCATTCAAGTTCGCCGCCAAAGACCAGATGCAAAAGCTGGCGGTTTTTAGAGGAGGTATGCTTAGGCATATGCTACCTGTGGGATGAATTAGAACCTGGTTCGTGTCCAGCGGGAAAACGTGCCATTGGCGCCGCCGTTTTCTTACGCGCTAGCAAAAGGTTGTGCAAGATCGGTGCCGCGGCGAGGAAGCCGTCAACGCGCGGGTCCGGGTTGTTGAAGACGAAGGGGGTGCCGTCGCCCGCCGTGACCGTGCAACCGGCCTCGGCGGCGATGAGCACGCCGGCGGCCAGGTCCCATTCGGACTTCGGTGTGAATGCGAAAGTGGCGCTGGCACGCTCGGCCGCAACCAACGACAGGCGGTATGCGATGGAATTGATTTTCGTCAGGGCGAGCGGCGGCAGCGGCACCTCCCAATATTTGGGGCGCAGCATGTTTTCCGGCGCGATGACGCGACAGCCTTCGATGCGTCCAGGATCGCGAACGCGCAGGGTGGCGCCGTTCAACCACGCCCCTTTTTGCACCCTGGCGCTGAAAAATTCACCATGGGTGGGATTGTACACGGCGCCCATGACCGGCTGGCCATCCTCGACCAGCGCCACCGAGATGGTCCAGTCAGGCGTTCCGCCGAGAAAAGCGCGGGTGCCGTCGATGGGATCGACGATCCAGACGCGCTTCGCCTTCAGCCGCGCCGCAAGCCGGGTTTCGACATCCGACTCTTCCTCGGACAGCCAGCCATAATCCGGCCGCTCGCTGCCCAGACGGCGTTCCAGCAAGGCGTTGGAAGCAAAGTCAGCCTCGCTCACTTCGCTGCCATCGGCTTTCTGCCAAATTTGTATACTTTTACGCTGATATGTCAGCGCAAGCTCGCCGGCCTCGCGCACAGCATCTGTGAGCAGGCGGAAATCATCATCCAAATCGGTCATGGCCTCACTTTAACAGCGTTCTCGCTATCATATCCGCCCAAATCCCAAAAAAAACGATAGCGCCGAATTCGTGATTGGAACGGAAGCGGCGAAGGCAGTTGGCAGCGTCATCTATATCCAGGGTGGTGATCTGCCACGCCGCATGCAAAGCGGCCGCGCCGAGACCGATGAAGAAGAATGCCCCCGCTCCCGCCATAAGCCCGGCGGTTGCCAGCGCGGCGAGTGCCACCGCGAAAAATCCGGTGAGCCAGCTTTTGGTCGCCGCGCCAAATCTGAGCGCTGTTGATTTGAGGCCGATCAATGCGTCGTCTTCCTTATCCTGGTGGGCGTAAATCGTATCGTAGGCGATGGTCCAGACGACGGCGGCGGCGTAGAGCAGCAGTGCGGGCAAATCGAGACGGCCGAAAGTGGCAGCCCAGCCCATCAGCGCCCCCCAGGAGAAGGCCAAGCCGAGCACCGCCTGCGGCCAATAGGTTACGCGCTTCATGAACGGATAGATCGCTACGACGCCGAGCGACGACATGCCGGTGATGATGGCGAAGTTGTTGAATTGCAGCAGCACCGCCAGGCCGCAGAAGCTGAGCGCGACCATCAGTACCGCCGCCGCCATGACCGAAACCCGGCCGCTGGCGATGGGGCGGTCGCGAGTGCGGGCGACATGGGCGTCGTAATGGCGGTCGGCGATGTCGTTGTATACGCAGCCGGCCGCGCGCATGACGAAGGCGCCGATGGCGAACAGCGCGAGGAACCACGGATTGGGATACCACCGCCCCTCCGTCAGCCCGGCGAGCGCGGTTGACCACCAGCACGGCCAAAGCAGCAGCCACACGCCGATAGGACGGTCGGCACGCATAAGTTGTACGTAAGTTGTGAACAGGTTCTGCGTTTGCGTCATGGATGGTCTCGACAAAGCGATCTGTTAATTCTACCCTGCGGGCTGGCTGCGGGGCAGTGTCCTGGGCTTGGGGCAAAAAGCAAACCTTTTCCGTACCGGACCGGTTTGGTGGCCGGTGGGTTTGCGCCTGCGACATTAATGTCATTCCAATTCCGCATAACTTCCTGATATTTTCTCATTTGCGGCTTCATTTCGGATAATTTTATGCTCCAAGATTGAAGTTGCGGCTTGATGGGCGCTGTCTGTGACAAAATGCACAGCGCCTACGGGGAGGGCCGCGAGAGGTCAGCGTTTCAAGGGAGCGGCGGATGCCGGCGGAGTCGTACTGCGACGTACAAGCTTGGGTGCATTCAGCCGATGCCGGTGAGGTATTCGATCACATCGTAACCGCTCTGATGAAGGGCGAAATCGACCCTGGCGAGATCATCGAGCAAACAGCCATTGCCCAGAGACTGGGTGTTGGTAGCGAAGTCCTCAATGCGGCGCTGGAACAGCTTGAGATGCGCAAGCTCGTCGAGCGTGTTCCCGATGTTGGCGCACGGGCGCGTGTGGCGTCGCAAGGCGAACTGCGCGAGCTGTATGAAGTTCGCAAGGCCCTGGAGGGGCTGGCCTGCCGGAACGCGGCCACGGCCATGACCAATTGGGAGCTCGACGACCTGGAAGGGCTGCTGGAAACCCACGAGCGCAATCCGCGCCTGATCGCGGGGACGGGAAATCCCGCCCAGTTGAACGACCCGGATTTTCATTTCCTGATCGTCTGCGGCAGCCGGAATTCGCGGCTGATCGAACTGCTGTGCGATGAAGTCTATTACCAGTTGCGCCTGTATCGGAGCTGGTCGGTCCGCAATCCGGCCCGCCCCAAACAGGCTCTGGCCGAGCATCAGGAAATTCTGGCCGCTCTGCGCGCGCGGGATGGAGCGGCTGCCGAAGCGGTCATGCGGCGGCATATCGAGAACGCGTATGCCAGCGTGGCGTCGGTGGAGCGCTGGAGAGTGCCGGCGAACGCCTCGCCGCAAAAGAATTACGTGATGTGAGGCGGGCTGCGGCTACGAAATTGCTTTCAATTTGATCGCCGGCGGTGAATGCGGCGCGTTATTGGCCAGGTAAGTGCCAAGGTCTGCGAGATGGCCGGTCTCCCGGCCCTCGGTAAACCGCCGTGCTGCGCCGGTCACCCACTCAACGAACAGTTTCAGCGGCCGCGATTCCTGCTTGTAGTAGGGAACGACGACGCAGAAGCGCTTTTCGTCGGGCAGCGTTTGCATGAACGGCGCGGCCAGTTCACCTCTGGCGATATCGTCAGTCACATACAATTTAGGAATCAGCGCGGCGCCAAGCCCAACGCGGGCCGCCTCGTGGAGCATGGCGTAGAGTTCGAAATACGAGCCTCTCTGCGGATTGACGTCGTCGCAGCCGGCGCGTTCGAACCAGCGTTTCCAGGCGTCCTGCACCCTCGATTTGTGCAGCAGCGGCACATTCCACAAATCGGCGGGTTCGCGAATTTTCGACATATCGTAGTGGCGCGGACTGATGACCGGGATCAGCTCTTCCTTGAATAGCTCGATCTTGGTAACGCCGGCCCAGGCGGGGTGATCGAAATGGATCGCAGCGTCGAAATTGGAGTCCTGGAACAGGAACGGGCTGGGGGATTCCCGCAGGTTTAGCGTGATTTCTGGGTGTTGCGTCTGAAAATCCTTCAGCCGGGGGATCAGCCATTTCATGGCGAAGGTCGGGATGACGGCGAGTTCAAGTGCTGCCGCCGTGCCGCGATAGGCCATCAGGGACAGCGTATGACTTCTCCAGCAGAGCCAGGTTCTGACGGATTTGCTCGCTGTAGATGCGGCCTGCCTCGCTCAGGCTGATGCGCTTCTTGATCCGGTTGAACAGCTTGAGGTCGAGGTATCGCTCAAGTTCGGTGATGCGCCGGCTGATGGCGCTCTCGGTCAGGCACAGCTCCTTCGCCGCCAGCGAGAAATTTTCGTGCCGTGCCGCGGTCTCGAAGATGACAAGAGCCGTCGAGCTGGGAATTTTGCGTCTCATGATCCCGCCCATATCACGCAGAAGCTAACACTAAATGTTGCGGCAATTTGCGGGTGCGTACAACCAGATTTAGTAGCACCTCGCGCCGCAGTTTGTTTTTGGTTCGTTGCATTGTTTGCGGAGTTGGAGCAGGCATGTCGAATGGCTGCATCTAAGGCATTAGAAACGTTCACAAATATATTAAGTCCGGTGCCATTGCTGCGGGGAGGAGCAATGCGCCAAGGTGCGGCGCTGCTTCTTTAGTCTTAAGACCTGTTACGCTTGACAATTCGTTCAATTTTAAGGCTGCGTGGAGAGAAGGCTGGAGCGCAACGGCAGAAATTGCATTCGTTTTGAAATAATTCCCTTAAGTCATGCAAATATGAAGGCGGCGGGCGATCTTTTGCGGAAGTGCGGGCCTTAGGAGGTGCGGCCGGACGAAGAGTTAATGGAAGTTCCGCCCCTTCGGCAGCAGTGCGGCGGGCGAGTTTCTGCGGCCTGGCGGCTTCACGCGGTAATGGTCCACTGGCCTGCGCGTTTCGCCGGCCTCTCCCCCATGCTCCTCGCGCAGGCGGTTCAGATAGCCGCTCATGTCGAACAGCTCCTGCGCAATCACATGAATGACGCCCTGCTCGCGTTGCAGTTTGCCGCGCACGCCCAGCAGCCGCGCGGACAGCACAATGCGGCGGAAGCGTTCGAAAACGGCAGGCCAGATGATGAGGTTGGCGATGCCGGTCTCGTCCTCGAGCGTGGAGAAAATCACACCGTTGACGCTGCCCGGCCGCTGGCGAATGAGCACGATGCCGGCGGCGTGGACCATTCTGTCCACGGGCAGCGTTTTCAATTGGCGGGATTCCACATAGCCGAGCTGGGCGAAATCCGTGCGCAGCAGCGCCATCGGATGCGCCTTCAGCGACATGCGCATCAGGGCGTAGTCGGTGAGGACGTGCTCACCGAGGGTCATGACGGGGAGTGTCCACCTCGGGTTCGGCGGGAGCGGCTGCGGCTTCGGCGGCGGCGAACAGCGGCAGATCGCGCCATAGCACGGCGGGCGTGCCGGTTTCGGGTAACGCGACACGGCCCACAGCGCCTGCCGCCGGTCCAGGCCGACGGAGCGAAAGGCGTCGGCCTCGGCCAGGGTTTGCAGGGCGGGGATGCTCAGCTTGGTGCGCCGGGCGAAATCTTCGACCGAGTGAAGGGGCGCGGCGCGGGCGGCGGCGATGGCCCCAGCGTCCGCTTGGCCGAAGCCTTTCACCAGACGGAAGCCGAGACGCAAGGCGCGGGCCGTCTTGCCCGCAACCGGCTCCAGCGTGCAATCCCAGATCGCTGTGGTTGATATCGGCGGGCCGCACTTCGCCGCCATGATCGCGGAAATCGCGCACGATCTGGGCGGGGGCGTAAAAGCCCATCGGCTGGCTGTTAAGCAGCGCGCAGGCGAACACGTCCGGGTAGTAGCATTTCATCCAGGACGATACATAAACCAGCAGCGCGAAGCTCGCCGCGTGGCTTTCGGGGAAGCCGTATTCGCCGAAGCCCTCGATCTGGCGGAAACAGCGCTCGGCGAACTCGGCCGTATAGCCGTTGCGCCTTCATCCCCTCGATGAGCTTCTCGCCGAACGGTGGATCGTGCCGGCGTGGCGGAAGGTGGCCATGGCCCGGCGTAGCTGATCGGCCTCGTCGGCGTGAAGCCGCCGGCGACGATGGCGATTTTCATCGCCTGCTCCTGGAACAGCGGCACGCCCAGCGTCTTGTCCAGCACCGCGCGCAGCTCATCTTGCTGGGTAATCGACGTCCTCCTTGCCGCCTGCCGGCGGCGCAAATAGGGATGCACCATGTCGCCCTGGATCGGTCCGGGCCGGACGATGGCGACCTCAATGACCAGATCGTAGAAGATCACGCGGGCGCAGGCGCGGCAGCATCGACATCTGCGCGCGGCTCTCGATCTGGAACACGCCGAGCGTGTCGGCCTTGCAGATCATGTCGTAGACGTCGGCGTCGTCCTGCGGGATCGCGGCGAGAGTCGTGCACAACGCCGTAATGCTCCGCGCAGCAGATCGAAGCACTTGCGCGATACAGCTCAGCATCCCGAGCGCCAGTACGTCGATTTTCAGCAGCCCGAGCGCATCGAGATCGTCCTTGTCCCATTCGATCATGGTGCGATCGGCCATGGCGGCGTTGCCGATGGGCACGATGGTCTTCCAAGCAGGCCGCGCGTGATGACGAAGCCGCCGGTGTGCTGGCTGAGATGGCGCGGGAAGCCGATCAGCTCGCGTGCCAGGCGGATGGCCAGCCGCAAGCGTGCGGTCGCGCGGGTCGAGCCCCACCTCGCGGAGGTGGCTTCATCCTGCACGCCGTCCGCTGACCACCACCAGATCATGCCCGACAGCGCGCCGATCATATCCTCCGACAGCCCCAGCGCCTTGCCGACCTCGCGGATGGCGCTTTTCGCCGCGGTAGGTAATGACGGTGGCGACGATGGCGGCGCGGTCGCGGCCGTATTTCTCGTAGATGTACTGGATGACCTCCTCGCGCCGCTCGTGCTCGAAATCGACGTCGATGTCGGGCGGCTCGTTGCGCTCGGCGGAGATGAAGCGCTCGAACAGCAGGTCGATATCGGCGGGGTCCACGGCGGTGATGCCGAGGCAGTAGCAGACGGCGGAATTGGCCGCCGAGCCGCGCCCCTGGCAGAGGATGTCCTTGCGTGCGGGCAAAGCGGACGATATCGCGGACGGTGAGGAAATAGCGCGCGTACTCCAGCTTCTCGATGAGCGCGAGTTCGTGCTCGATCTGCGCGTTTCACCTTCTCCGGCACACCGTCCGGATAGCGGCCGGCTGCGCCCTCCCAGGTGTGATGGGCGAGCGCTTCCTGCGGCGAGGCGAACGGCTCGATAAGGTTCGTCGGGATATTCGTAGCGCAGTTCGTCGAGCGAGAAGCGGCAGCGCGCGGCGATGTCCAGCGTCCGGGCGACGGCGTCCTCGTAACCGCGATAGAGCCGCGGATTTCGGCGGGGCTTTTCAGATGCCGTTCGGCGTTGCGCTTCGAGGCGGTAGCCAGCCTCCTGGATGGTGCATTTCTCGCGGATGCAGGTGAGCACATCCTGCAAGGGTTTGCGCGCGGGCGTGTGATAGAGGCAATCGCCGACGGCGACCATCGGCGCGCCCGTTTCGTCCGCCAGCGCCGGCGAGCCGGGCAAGGCGGCGCGCGTCCTGGCCGTCGAAGGCGAGCGGGGCGCCGAGGTAGACGTGGCGCGGGAAGTGCCGGGCGAGGCTGGCGGTGGTCTCGACGAAATCTTCTTGGTTCAGAACGTCTTCCAGCCCTAACCCCTCCCCGCAAGGAGGAGGGGCTTCGGCGGGCGGGGAAAAATCCCCTCCCCTGCAAGGGGAGGGGGCGGGGGACTGTGTAACGGTTTGCAGCGCCGCGCGCGGCGGCAGCACGATAAAAATCTGCCCCTCGCCGAACCTCAGCACATCGTCAAGCCACAGATAACACGCGGCTTTCGGCGCGCGGATGTTGCCGGTGGTGAGCAACTGGCAGAGCCGGCCGTAAGCGTCGCGATCCGTGGGCAGGCAGGCGATTTCCACGCCGTTTTGCAGCACGAGGCGCGTGCTCACGATGGTTTTGAAGCCTCGCGCCTTGCCCTCCTTATGGGCGCGCACCACGCCGGCGAGCGTGTTGCGGTCGGCGACGGCCAGGGCGGCGAGCCCCAGCGATTTCGCCTCCGCGACCAGTTCTTCCGGGTGTGAAGCGCCGCGCAGGAAGCTGAAATTGCTGGCGCATACAAGCTCGGCGTAGGCGTTCACGCAAACATGCCCTGCAAATACCAGCGTGGCATGCATTCGCTCTGATACTGCCCTTCGCGATACAGCCAGAAGCGCCGGCCGGACTCATCCTCCACGGCGTAATAATCGCGCGGGCAGGAATCGTCGTCGTCGGTCTGCCACCATTCCGGCGCGATACGCTCGGGCCCTTCGGCCTTCACCACGCGATAATCGAGACCGCGCCAGGTGAAGCGGCGCGGCGGATAATCGGGCACCTCCGCCAGCACGCGCAACGGCTCGGCACGCGGCAGCACCAGCAGCGGCCGGCGTCCGCCAAGCTGCGGCCGCGACGACGTTTTGCGCAGCACCGGCAGGTCGAGGGAGGCGCGTTCGGGGATGTGGCTTTCGGGAAAATCGAAGCGGGTCACGGCGCCGAGACCGAGCCGTGCCACCAGACAGTCGATAAGGTTGGTCAGTCGTTCTTGCTGTTCCACAGAGGAGACGTCTTCGCCAGTCAGGCTGGATTGTAAAGTCACAAGCGGTTCAACGCGCGTTGCATACAGCGTGGCGGCATCGAAGGCCAAAGTGTCGTCGAAGCGGCTTTCGTGGCTGGCGAACTTCTCGCGGAACAGGCGCAGCACATGGACCGGCCTGTAGCTCGGCCGCGCGAGCGTGATGGATACGTCGAAAGCGTCGCCCTGGGTGTCGTAGAAGGTGAGGGTATAATACCGGGCGCCCTTGCCGTCCTGCCGCAACTGCCCGGCCACCTGATTGGCCAGAAGCTCGGCCACGTGGGTGAGGCTTTCCATGGATGTCACGGGTTCGGGGAAGGTCAGGCGTGAGGCGTAAAGCGTCTCCGGCAGGTGCGGCGACACGGGTTCCGCTTCGGCGCCGAGGGCCTGATCGAGACGCCGCAGCATGCGCGCGCCAAGCCGTGCCCGCAGCGTTTCGCGCGGCATATGGAAGAGCTGCCCCATGGTTTTCAGCCCCAGGCGCTCCAGCAGCAGAACCTCCGTCTCGCCGAGGCGCAGGCCCCGCACGGACAGGGGAGCGAGATAGCGGCCCTCCTCGCCATCGGGGACAATCGTGCGGTTTGTCCTGGCATGGCGGGCGAGCGCCCAGGCCGCGCCCGTCGTTGCGGCCATAGCGGCGCGGGCGGTGAGGCCGAAGGCGGAGAGGCGGGCGATGAGGTCGTCCAGCAGCGCTTCCTCGCCGCCCAGGAGATGACAGGCGCCGGTTACGTCCAGGGTCAGGCCGTCCGCTCCGTCCGGGCGCGGTCCACGGCGTATAGCGCTGGCACCAGACGGCCAGCCGCTCAAGGCTGGCATTTTCCTGCGCCGGATCGGCAGGGGCCGTCGCCAGCGCGGGCATGATGGCGCAGGCATCCGTCAGCACCATGCCGCGGCGCAGGCCGGACGCTTCCGCAGCCTGATTGACAGCGGCGAGACGGCGGCCGCCCTTGCCCGCCTCGGTGAGGGCGAAGGCTTCAAGCGACCCGGTGGATTGGTGCCGCCGGGGTTGCCGCCGTTCGAGACGTTCCGTTTTCCAATGGGGAAGCCACACAGAAACCACGCGACGCATAACACTCCATCTCCCATAGTGTTGGGGGTAAACCTTGACAGCGTTCCATGACAGCGCGCAGACGCGGCGGCCCCAGGATCTGTACTCCTGGCGTCTTTATGCTGGCGATGCTGGGCAGGCGGCTGATGCGCCAGCGGGAAACGGCCGCCGTTGCTCCTTCCTGCGACCAGTGCCGCAGGACGAACACCGGCCCGCCCGAGTTTTCCGCGCGCAGTTTCAGGCGCCGGCTCGCGGGGAAGCCGTACAGACGTTCCTTCGCGCCGGTGGCGGTGATGATGGCTCCGGCGGCGCGGCTGGTGGCGGCTTCTTCGGTTGCCCAGAGCAGTTCCTTTTCGTGGGGGACGGTGACGGCGATGACGCGCGCCGGATCGAGGCCGAAGATGGGGAAGCCGTGGCCGTAAATCCGGCCCCATTCCTGGGACGCGTTCGCCAGGCTCAGGATGAAGACGGGCTTGCCGTTGTCCCGCACGGCCCGGCCCGCCGCCGACAGGGCGAAAGCCAGCACGCCCGGCCAGTCGCCAGGGCCTTGCCCCAGGAACTCGTGCAACCCGGTATGCAAGATCGTCTCGGGCGAATGGGACACCGCCGCCGCGC
The DNA here is from genome assembly GCA_963827885.1 of uncultured Alphaproteobacteria bacterium. Classification (GTDB taxonomy): domain Bacteria; phylum Pseudomonadota; class Alphaproteobacteria; order Rhizobiales; family Rhodomicrobiaceae; genus CAWHDD01. The sequence goes on from CAWHDD010000006.1 coordinate 156,816, forward strand.
TGGAGGCGCCTGTCTTGGGGGCGAAACAGCCGGTGACGGCCTGCGTCCCAAGGCTGCGGCGCAATTTTTCGAGCGTTTCTTGCCGTTGGCGGGGTGTCATGAGAAGCCTATAGGTTCACTCTTTGTTCTATTAGAACACAGCCTCCGCCCAAGTCAAGGGGGAGGTTGAGGAGTTTCCAGGGGCGCCAAATGCGTGTCACTTTGCCTTAAAACGTCAGCACCTGCCGCCTTCGAATATCTAGTTGCATCCTCCGAAAAACACAACCATTACTTCGCGGCAATTGCGCGATTAATTTTAGGTGTTTGTTTTTTCGCTAAAAATGCCACCACTTCATCCACTTCTTGTGGATAAATTTTGCACAACTTTTGATCGCAAAACATTGTGCGACCGGCTGCATGCAATTTCGCTTGGATAGCTTGCGGCAATACACGCCTGATCTGGCGGTCCCGGTGCGGAGCCGCGCACGCCCCCCGGCGAGGCGTTCGCGGCTACGATTCCCGGCGATGGCGGACTATCCGTCCGGCAGGATCACGGGCAGGAGAGCAGTTTCTCCGCGTCGAGCTGACCAACGCCGCATGGCTTGGAGCACGCGTCCGCCGCCGGCTTCACCACGCAGGAGCGCAGCTTCTGTTCGATGACGTCGGGCTTGCCGCGCCATTCGGGATGGGACGCGAGCGCCAGGGCCAGCGCCGCCGCCACATGGGGCGCCGCCATCGACGTTCCCTGCATCGGCTCCACGCCCTCCGGCGCATCCTCGCCCGGCTTCACCACGCTCCACACGCCCGGTTTCGTCCCGGTTTCGTCCTTCCCGCGCGTATCGCCGCCCGGCGCCATCACCGTGACATCGCCAAAATTGGAATACCACGCGAGGTGCCCCAGCTTGTCATTCGCCGCCACTGAGATCACGCCCTTGCAGCCAGCGGGGTATGCGTCTTTGATATCCTTGTGTTCGTTGCCGGCCGAAACCACAATAACCGAACCGGCAGCCCTCGCCGCCTGAAGCGCATCTATCAGCACGCCGACATTTTCAGGCGTGCAGACGCCGGGGCCGCCGAGGCTCATATTGATGACATGAGCCGGATGATCGTTCTTCTCCGCCACGCCATCGGCCTTCAACCCGGCAGCCCACCGCACCGCCGCCGCGATATCCGCGATGGAGCCGCCGCACTTGCCCAGCACGCGGACCGGCAGCACCGACACGTTCCAGTTGACGCCGGCGATGTCGAGGGCGTTGTCCGAGCCGGCCGCACCGATGGTCCCAGCCACGTGACTCCCATGCCAGGACGACTTTTCATTCGCCTCGCAGGCATCGCCCGGATCGGTGGCATCCGGCCCGCGCTTTTCGCCGTTGCCGGAGACGAAGTTATAGCCCGGCAGCAGATTGCTGGAGCCTTTAATATCGGGATGATCGGGCAGAATGCCGGTATCCAGCACGGCGACCACGATATCGCGCGATCCCTTCTGCTGCTTCCAGGCGCCCACGGCGTTCATCCCCATGGGAAGCGGCTGGTAATGCCAATGCAGGCCGCGCACGAAGATCGTGTCGTTCGGCATTCCCGGTAGCGGGGCGGACTGCGGTTTCAGCATGCGGTTCTGCGGCTGGACGCCCGGATTTTGCGGCTGGTTATCCGGCTTGGGCTCGGGCTTCTGGTTCGGGTCCGGCTTCGGCGGATTGACGCCGAGTATCCAGTTGGGATGGGCGTATTTCACTTGCGGATTGTTTTTCTTGATGGTTTTCGCCGCATCTTGCAGGCCGTCCAGCTCATCCGTTCCCTTGATGCCGCGGGTCTTCGGCCTTTCGATACGCAGCTTGAGGCTGGTATCGCCCAGCGGCTGCGCTTCCAGCTTCTGGGCGTTAAGGCTCCGCGTCTTCCTGTTTTGCGTTTTCAGTTCATCAATGGCCTGGTTCCGTTCCTCCGGCGTGCCATAGCCGATGATCAACTCGTTCGGCACGAATTTCTGCGCCTTGTCCTGCGCAAACGCGGGAGCAGCCAGCACCGGCGCGACCACGCACAGAGAAAGCAGTGTCAGTCTAAAAAACATCGAAGTCCTCCACAGTTGCCGGGGGATGTGCCGTCGTAAGGGTCAGGGGGACGGCGGAAAATCGCGCGGCGGTAAGAACCCTCAAAATATTGCCATGATCGGCAGGCTAAACGGTAACAACCGCGAAATGGCGGGAGTAAGGCCAGCCATTTCTCCCCCGCGCGGTTTTTTGATAGTTATTTGCATCACGAGTAAGTTGGTGAAAACAATGGCTAACACGAAGCATGACGGATTTTTCTGGAAGCTTACGCTCATTGGCCTGGGCGCCTCCGCGCTGATCGCCGCCGTGCTCGTCTGGGCGTCGCGCGCCGGCCTGGTGCCTGATGCGCCGGATCAATTTACCTATGACTGGCGCACCGCCCTGCTCTCCGATACCGCCCCGGCCACCCGCGACGATATCGCCGTCGTCCTCGTCACCGACGACAGTCTCACCGGCTATCCTTACCGCTCGCCCATTGACCGCGGTCTTCTCGCCGAGGTGGTGCGCACTGTTGATGCCGCCGGCCCCAAGGCCATGGGGCTGGACTTCATATTCGACCAGCCAACCGAACCCGCCAAGGATACGGCCCTCAAAGAGGCGCTGAAATCCGCGCGGAACCACATCGTTGCGGGCGCCATCGACCAGCGGTCAACGGGCGTTCCTGAGCGCAATTTCAAATTTCAGGAAGCCTTTCTGAACGGCGCCGGGCTGAGCGATGCCAACCGCAAAGTTGGGCACGTCTATTTCGTCAACCAGAAAAACCAGCTCGCCATCGCGGACCAGACCATACGTTTCATCGCCGGGAACTCGCCCAACAAGCTGTCGCGGCCCGGCATGGCTCAGATGCTGGCGGACATCGACGGCAAGAAGGCTGAGCCGGCCTCGTCCTATATCGCGTGGCTGCTGCCGCCCGCGCAGTTGGGCAGGCCCACCTTCCAGACCTTCCGCGTGCGTGCCCACCGGGACGAGGACGGGAAGCCGGTCGCCGAACCGTTCCCGAAAAGCTGGCAGGACGCTCTCAAAGGCAAGATCGTGCTGATCGGCGGCGAAATCACCGGCACCGACCGCCACCTGACCCCGTTCTCGGTGGTGGACGATTCCCGCATGACCGGCGTTTTCATCCATGCGCAGATCCTGGCGCAGCTCAGGGACGGACGGTCGATCTATCTGATCGCGGTCTGGCAGGAGCTTCTGGCCGTCGCGCTGGTGGCGGGACTTGGCTTCATCGCCGCTGTGCGCTGGTCGCTTCACCGCGCCGAGTGGCTGGCAACCGCCGGAGCCCTGGTCTTTTTTATCGTGACCGGGCTCGTTCTCTTCGCCGCCTTCAATTTCGTACTCCCCTCGGCCACACTGGTGCTGGCCTGGCCAGCCGGTCTGTTCGCGGGCAACTGGTGCGAGAATGCGCTGGCCTCACGCGGCAGCCTGCGCCCCAGTTTTGGCCGCCGCCATTCTGCCCGCCGTCACTCTGAAGGAGTTTGAATTATGAAATGGATATCCAGCAGCGCGCCGGTTCTCGGCCTCAGCCTTTGCCTCGCTTTCGGCCTCGCCGTTCCTGCGTCGGCGGAGATCGAAGTGACGGAGTCGACCGTTCCCGCAATAAAGTCCGGCGCCACGCTGCCTGACGACACGCAGTTCAATGTGCCGGACGGCGCCACGGTGTCGGTGATGAAGAAGCCCGAGAATGCGCAGTTCGTCATCAAGGGGCCGTTTCAAGGGACGCTTTCGACGTATCTGCAAAAGAACCGGAGCTTCTGGGACCGCATCACCGGCAAGCAAGGCGAGGGTTCCAAGCAGGGTGCTCCCACTGGCGCCACGCGCAGCATCAGGCCGATGCCGAAGCCTGCCGAGGACAAGCAATAGCCGCAAACCGGGCCTTGCCGCGCCTTCGCCCCCAAACGAACGCTGCACTGGCAAGACCCGGTTTCCCCCTGCCCCGGCCCGAGCCCCGTTCTCAAATCGAACGGGGTTAAACATGTATCGCCGCTGTTGCGAACAGGCTCAGTTGCAATATCTCGTCGCGTATCGCCATGAAGCGGCGCCGGTCCTCACCGTCGAGCCGCAGCGAGAGCGTGTTGTCGATCAGCGCCACGACGGCGGCCACGTTGTCTCCTTGCAGCGCCTCGGGGAACGTGTTGAGGAGCAGCAGTGTCCCCGTTCCGATGGCGAACGATGCTTGCACCAGCGCTTCCGTGTTGCCCTGGCGGCCGCTGCTGTAGAGAGCGAAACCCTCGCGCATGCAGCGGTAGGCGGTGAGCGTGGCCTGGGTGCGGATTTCGTCGCCCGGCACCTGCCAGCAGCAGTAACAGCTCTCAAGTTTAGCGATCCACCCTTGCGGGGTCGCGGGGTCTGACAGGGCTCGAATGAGCCACTCGATCATGCCCTCGCGCTCCTTTTCCATCGCACTCATGATGCGGTAACAGCGTTCAAGCTTGCCGACCCAGTTCTGCGGGGTGGCCGGATCGGACAAAGCTTGAATCAGCCATTCGGTCACATCTTCGCGTTCCTGTTTCGCTCTGCTCATCCGCCGCCTCATCTCAGGGCTTCCGGGTGCCGGGCGGTGCCGCCGGTTTTGCCTGTCCGCCGAGGGACGGTGACAGCAAACTCCGGCGGCCGGCCGCCAGGCATCGCCTCCTACTCCAGAACGTTTGGAGGCTTACCTTGGATTGCGCGAAGCGAAACAAACACGCTATGGATGTAAAACGCTGAGGCGGGGGCTTTATTCCGCTGCCGGGTGACTTTTCCGTCCTTCCCGCAAGAAAAGTTTCCAACGCATTGTCTTGACTGGGTTTATTTTGCCGTCGCGGGCAGAAAACTCACTCACCGGCGCGCGGACACGCGGTCAACACGCGGCGCCTGCCCTCTCACGACCGTCAGGGACATGGGCGGCAGTGTGATGACCGCAGGTGTACCGGCGGGGAGCTTGTGGAATTCCGGCCGCTCGCTGCGTATGGGTTGCCCCTGTCCGCCGCCGGGCTTCCAGGCAAAGTGCTTGGGCGAATATTGATAGACCTCCAGCGGCCCCCGCCAACTCAAACTGCCGCCTGACAGACCATCGAATTGGACGCGGACCGGCCGGGTTTCGCTGTCGCTCTTATTGAGCAGTATCAGTGCCCATATGCCGCCCGGACGCCGCACCGGATACGCCGCGATGGTCTGGCCGGTTTCAGGACCATCCGCGACCGCCTGGAACAAATCGTGCGGCTGCCGCGCCGCACCGGCCCATTCGCTCGCGACGAGTTTTGCGCCGTAATAGGCCGGCAATCGCCACTTGGCGCGGCCGTTCTCATCCGCCTGGAACAGCATCAGATTGCCCCAGGTTTCGCATTCGTTCAGCTCTTTGATCGGGACGTTGGGCTCGATCCCGTACAGGTACGCGGTCTTGACGCCCGCCATCAGAAACTGCGCGGCGATCTCGGCGTTGAGCAGCGCCGCCGGCAATTCGACCTCGCTCTGTCCGGCGAACGACGAATACCCATACTCGCTGATGATCCACGGAATATTCTTTGGAACGCCATCGGCCGCGAGCCGCCGCAAGGTCTGCCGGACAAGTGCCGGATGCGAAACGAGCTGCGGCGATGGCGGCTTGCACATATCGTCGAACGGATACCATTCGAAGGAAAAGAAATTGAAGTAGCCCTTGCGCCCGCGTGAGCTGAGATAGGCAAGGAAGCGGTTCATCCAGGAGAAATTCCCGGAGGCGTCGGGCATGGTGTTCCAGCCGCCGATCTCAGATTGGAAGCCGGGGCCGCCGGTCTTGAGCGCCGGGTCCACCTTGCGAATGGCTGCGGCGAACTGGATGAACAGCGCGCCATAATGCTCGGGCGAAACGTGCTGGCCGTCCGGCTCTTCGCCCAGCTCGATCTGGGTCACATTGTAACCGCGCGCCTTGATGTAGCGGATTTCGGCCTGCGCGTTTTCCGGCGTGTCGTAGATCAAGCCCGTGGGCATGAGCACGGGCTGGCCGCGCGTCAGGCCGGAGGTCATGACGAGGTCGATGCCCGGCTGCTCAATGTTGGGGTCGAGGTCGCTCGCGCGGTGCCAGGGATCGGTGGACGAGGTGAGCAGGCTGGTCTGCGTGGCGGCGGACGTCCCATGGCGCACCACGTCATTGAGTTCGCCATCCTCGTTGGGGACGCCGGCATAAATCTCACGGATGGCAAACCCCAGACGGTCGCGCACATCGTTCGTTGCCGTGGGGGCCGTGCCCGACGATTGCTTCAGCAAAATCCTCACATAGCGCAGGTGCATCGGCTCAGCCGCCAGCCGCAGCGTTGCCTCGCCGCCTTTGCCATCTTCGATCTGCCCCAGGGGAAACGGCCGCCAGACGCCCGCGCGCAAGTCATTGAAATATTGCGCGGGCTCGCCATCCCAGTATTGCACCTCGTAGCGCGTGGCGTAGGGCTCGCCCCAGAGAAGCCGCATCGATTGGATGCTCACGGCTTCGTTGAAGTCGATCACCAGCCATTGCGGGTGGAGCGCGTTGTCCTCGCCGGTGAAATGCGCATCCAGATACGGATTGCTTTTCCAAAAGGCCGTTTCATCGCCGTCCGCCAGCCGCGAATAGCCCTTGTCGCTGGCCTGATCGTGCGTATTGCCCCGGCGCGGCAGGGCGTAGCCGTGGGATATGAGGATCGGCTTATCCAGCCTGGCGCTGGAGGTCCAATACCCCTGCCGGTTTTTCGGGTCGCTCCAGGTTCCCTCGGCGTTCCAATGCCAGACATGGACGCCCAGCTCGGTTCTCAGCCGGTAGGACAGCCGGTGGAAAGGGGCCGCCGCCATTTCCTTCACATTGGCGGGCTGATAGGCTTTCGCCACCTCGCCCTTCGCCAGACCGTCAAGGCCGCCGCCGAATGCGTCCACGGGCAGGAAGCGCGCCACGGGCTTGCTGGCGTCGATGCGGATGGTCAGCGGCTTGTCCGCTGCCTCGGCGGAGCACACGTCCGCGCCCATGACCGCCGCCGCGCAGAAGGCCGCCAGTGCGCATGCCGCATGTTTCCACTTGGCGCGCCGCTGTGTTGCACCTGACATAATGCCCCTTCCTCCGGTGACGCCGAATGCCCTGCACAAGGCCTGTATGCCACAATTCTTCACCGGATTACCGCGATCCCAATAGTTTAAGCGGTGAGCCTTGCCCGCAGCATATCCCGACGAAGGACACGTCAATGTCAAGAAAGCATGTTTTCGCAACTGCATTTGCCGCCGCCGCCGTGGCATTGATGCCGATCTGCACTGAAGCTTCCGCCCAGCAGCACTCGGGACGCGCGAAACTCTCGCAATTCAGGTTCAACCCGTCCGCGGCGCCAATCGACACGAAACAGTCGCGCAACGCCGCCTATACGCTCGGCCGCCTGCAAGGCTATCAGATGAGCCTCAACAAGGTCCGCAACCTCGACCGGGCGCAGATCATCACGCCCCCGAAGCCAGCTTCAGGCCGATGATCGACGCGACCAGCAGGAAGATGAAAAACATCCGCCAGAATTCCGCCGGCTCATTGAACAGCCAAATTCCGGCGATGGCGGTTCCGGCGGCGCCGATGCCTGTCCATACCGCGTAGGCCGTGCCCACGGGAATGACGCGGATGGCCTGTTCCAAGCAGAGGAAGCTCGCGAGACTTAAGCCCAGGAAAATCGCCGTCGGCCATAGCCGGGTGAAGCCTTCGGTGTGGCGTAACGCGGTGGTGAAGCCGATTTCCAGAATACCAGCCGATATCAGATAGAACCAGGCCAACTTTGAGACTCTCTCAACGCTTGTCCGCCGGTTTTGAGGCAAACGCGCCTCTCCGGCCATCACCCTTGCGCGTCTTCAACGGGGCTTGATCGCGCGGGCTCGATTTTCATTCCCAACCCCCTTGATTTAATGGCTATATGTGAAAGGCTGATCACAAAATGAAGCGCTCGCGTATATAAAGACGGGTGCGGGTGATTTCTGGGAGGAGATTGGATATGCTGGAGCGGCAACCTGCTGCGGGTGCATTGGTCGATCCATTCGGGCGGCACGTTAGCTATTTGCGCGTCTCGGTCACGGATCGCTGCGATCTCCGCTGCGTTTATTGCATGTCGGAACACATGACGTTCCTGCCCCGGCAGGATCTCCTGACGTTGGAGGAACTGGACCGGCTCTGTTCGGCCTTCATCGCCAAGGGGGTGAGGAAGCTGCGGCTGACCGGCGGCGAGCCTCTGGTCCGCAGGAACCTCATGTCGCTGGTCCGCGCCCTGGCGCGCCATCTCGACTTCGGCGCCCTGGAAGAATTGACGCTGACCACCAACGCGACCCAGTTGAAGCGCTTTGCCGCCGAACTGCACGGCGCGGGCGTGCGGCGGCTGAATGTCTCGCTGGATACGCTGAAGCCGGACCTGTTCAAAGCCATCACCCGCTGGGGCGACTTCTCCCAGGTCATGGACGGCATTGACGCGGCGCAGGCGGCGGGGTTGGCCATCAAGATCAACATGGTGGCTCTGAAGGACGTCAACGAGCACGAAATCGCCGATATGGCGGCCTTCGCCCACGGCCGCGGCATGGACCTGACGCTGATCGAGACCATGCCCATGGGCGAGACGGGCGGCGACCGCATGGACCAGTATTTGCCGCTATCGGTGGTTCGCGCTCGCCTGATGGACCGCTGGACGCTGGAGGATATTCCTTATCAAACTGGTGGTCCGGCACGTTACGTGCGCGTGAAGGAGACGGGCGGGCGCATTGGCTTCATCACGCCGCTGACCCATAATTTCTGCGAGAGCTGCAACCGCGTGCGCATCACGTGCACGGGCACGCTCTATATGTGCCTGGGGCAGAACGATGCGGCTGATCTGCGTGCGCCGCTGCGAGCCAGCGAGGCGGACGAGCTGCTCAGCGCCGCCATTGACGAAGCCATCGCGCGCAAGCCGAAGGGGCATGATTTTATCATCGACCGCCAGCACGAGAGACCGGCCGTCCCCCGTCACATGAGTGTCACTGGCGGCTGAGACCCGCGTTCCGCGCTTTTTTATTTTTGGTGATTGGGGGCGTTTCCTCTGAGCGGGAATCGCGAGACTCAGCTTCGCCGCCGGACCGTTTTTCAAAGAGCGATCAGACAAAATTCAGAGCGCATTCCCGGCTCGTTGGAGGCGGGAAGTGCTCTGAATGGCGCCCAATGAGCTTGCGGGACTCCGTGGTGGAGGGGGCGACCAGGAGCCCCGCCGGCTCAAAAGGGGTTAGGAGATTGCCCCTAAACCGAGGATGACACTAGCGCATAGCCCTTCCATCCCGGTTAAACGGACGCCTAAAATTTTAGGCATCTGTCGATTTTTGGCATTTTTTTCGCGGTGGACGGTGCGGGGCTGCCGGCTGATTGCTTCCCAGTACGCCCTTCGCCACAGGCGTCACCTTTGCCGCCTCCACTACCTCAAGCGGGTATTTCTCTGTTCGGCCGGGAGCCATTTCTCCGTCCCGGCCATGCACATTTGCTAAGCCGCCGCGCGCAGGAGCTGTCAAGGATGACCGCGCACTATAGCGGTCACGCCGGAGGCGCTTGTCCTTGACAGTTCCGAGCACGGCGGCATCCTTATGTGCGCCGGGGCATTCCGGACTTCAGATCCGGCGGAAGCAATCACCCGGATTTGGCATCACTTCGCATTCGGCCGGCCGCCATTGTTGAGGCCGGCGCGCCGCAGGGCATCGGCCAAGGCGCCGCCGCCACCACCCCCGCCGGCCTTGTCCTGCTTCGGCGAGGCGCTGGTCTTGCCCTTGAAGCTCTGCCCCTTCGACGCGCCCGCCTGCTGCCGGTCCTCTTTCGTGCCGATCTCGTCGTCGAGCCGCAGCGTCAGCGAGATGCGCTTGCGCGGCGCATCCACCTCCAGCACCTTCACCTTGACGATGTCGCCCGGCTTCACCACCTCGCGCGGGTCTTTGACGAAGGTGTGGGACATGGCCGAGACGTGCACCAGACCGTCCTGATGCACGCCGATATCGACGAACGCGCCGAACGCCGCCACGTTGGTCACCACGCCTTCGAGCACCATGCCCGGCTGCAGATCGCTCAGTCTTCTCCACGCCCTCCTTGAAGGTGGCGGTCTTGAACGCCGGGCGCGGATCGCGGCCCGGCTTTTCCAGTTCGCGCAGGATGTCGGTGACGGTCGGCAGGCCGAAAGTGTCGTCCACGAACTCCTTCGGCTGCAAGCCGCGCAGCACGGGCGCGTTGCCGATCAGCGTCTTGATGTCGGTGCCGGCCGCCTTCACGATCTTGCGCACCACCGGATAGGCTTCCGGGTGCACGGACGAGGCGTCCAGCGGATCGTCGCCGTTGGGGATGCGCAGGAAGCCCGCGCATTGCTCGAACGCCTTCGGCCCGAGGCGCGGCACGTCCTGCAGCGCCTTGCGCGTGCGGAACGGGCCGTTGGCGTCGCGATGCAGCACGATGTTCTTGGCCAGCCCCTCGTTGATGCCGGACACGCGCGCCAGCAGCGGCGCCGACGCGGTGTTCACGTCCACGCCCACGGCGTTCACGCAGTCTTCCACCACCGCGTCCAGCGAGCGCGACAGCTTGCCCTCGGCGAGGTCGTGCTGGTACTGGCCGACGCCGATGGATTTCGGGTCGATCTTCACCAGCTCGGCCAGCGGATCTTGCAGGCGGCGGGCGATGGACACCGCGCCGCGCAGCGACACGTCCAGGTCCGGCAGTTCCGCCGACGCATAGGCCGAGGCGGAGTACACCGAAGCGCCCGCCTCGGAGACCACGATCTTGGTCAGCTTCAGTTCCGGCGCGATCGTGATCAGCTCGGCCGCCAGCTTGTCGGTCTCGCGCGAGGCGGTGCCGTTGCCGATGGCGATCAGGTCCACCTTGTGGTCGCGGCAGAGCCGGCCGAGGATCGCCAGCGACTTCGTCCCAGCGCCGCTGCGGCTCATGCGGATAGATGGTGGCGTCGCGGCGACCTTGCCGGTGGCGTCCACCACCGCGACCTTGACGCCGGTGCGGAATCCGGGGTCAAGCCCCATGGTGGCGCGGCGTGCCGGCGGGCGCGGCCAGCAGCAGGTCGCGCAGGTTGGAGGCGAACACCTTGACGGCTTCGTCTTCCGCCGCCTGCCACAGCCGCATGCGCAGATCGACGCCCAGATGCGACCTGGATGCGCGTCCGCCACGCCCAGCGCACGGTGTCGTTCAGCCATTTGTCGGCCGGACGGCCGCGGTCGGCGATGTTGAAGCGGCGGGCGATGCGCAGCTCGTAAAGCGCCCGGCCCGGCTGGCGGCGTTTCGGTGGGCAGGCTCTCGGGGTCGAACACGAGATCGAGCACCTCTTCCTTCTCGCCCCGGAACATCGCCAGGATGCGGTGCGACGGCATCTTCGGTGAACGGCTCGGCGAAGTCGAAATAGTCGGCGAACTTGGCGCCCTCGCCTGCTTGCCCTCGCGCACCTTGGCTGACGAGCCGTGCCGCGCGACCACATTTCCTCGCGCAGACCGCCGATCAGGTCGGCGTCTTCGGCGAAGCGCTCCACCAGGATCGAGCGCGCGCCCTCCAGCGCGGCGGCGGCGTCGGCGACGCCCTTTTCCGCGTCCACGAACGGCGCGGCGAGCGGCTTCGGGCAGCGCTCGGATGGGCCAGCAGCTCGTCCGCCAGCGGCTCCAGCCCGGCTTCCCTGGCGATCTGCGCCTTGGTGCGCCGCTTGGGCTTGTACGGCAGGTAAATGTCTTCCAGACGCGCCTTGTTGTCGGCGGCCATGATCTGGGCCTCCAGCGCGTCGTCGAGCTTGCCCTGCTCGCGGATGCTGTCGAGGATGGCCGCGCGCCGCTCTTCCAGCTCGCGCAGATAGCGCAGGCGCTCTTCGAGCGTGCGCAAGCTGCGCGTCGTCGAGCATGTCCGTGGCTTCCTTGCGGTAGCGCGCGATGAACGGCACCGTCGAGCCGCCGTCGAGCAGGTCGACCGCCGCCTTCACCTGATGTTCGCGAACGTTCAGTTCTTCCGCAATGCGCTGGTTTATGGATTTGATCACTTACCGCAACTCCCGCTGAGTGGAATCTGCCGCCGCCGCGGCGCTTGTGGCCCGGCGGTTCGAAATCGAACTGGCATTCTACAGGCGGCGGCGGGCAGGTTTCAAACCCGGCGGTGAGGAGGGCCTCATAAAAAAGACGCTCAATCAGGATGAGCCCTAAGTTAGCGCATATGGGAGGCTGCGCCCTCCGGCTTCAGCCAGCAGAAACCCCCGCATAGTCAGGTGCAGGAAGGGGCCGCCCGAAAGCGCTAACCCAGCACCTTGTATTTCTTGAACCACGCGCGCATCTGCTCCCACGCGTCGTCCGCCGCCTCCTGGCGGTAGCTCGGGCGGTAATCGGCGTGGAAGCCGTGCGGCGCGCCGGCGTAAATCTTGAACTCCGCCGTCTTGCCCGCTGCCGCCAGCGCCACTTTCATCGCCTCCACCTGCGCGAGCGGAATGCCCTGGTCCGCCTCTCCATAGAGGCCGAGCACCGGCGCTTTCATCTCGGGCGCGAGTTGCGTTGCGCTTTTCGGCCAAACCGGATTTTGCGGATCGACGAGCGAGCCGTAGAACGCCACGCCCGCCTTGAGCTGCGCGCTGTGGGCCGCATATTCCCACACTGCCCGTCCCCCACGGCAGAAGCCCAGCATGCCCAGCCGCCCGGTATCGCCGCCCTGCGATTTCGCCCACGCAGCCGTGGCGTCGAGATCGGCGAGCAGTTCCGCATCCGGCTTGGCGTCAACAATCGGCCTGAGCTTGGGAACCTCGGTGATTTTTGTGAGGTCAACGCCGCTGCGGAAGTAATAATCCGGCGCCACGGCAAACGCGCCGAGCTTGGCCAGCCGCCGCGTCACGTCCCGGATATACTCGTGCAGCCCGAAAATCTCCATCGCCAGCAGGATCACCGGCGGGTTGCTGACACCGGCAGGCCGGGCGAAGTAGACGGGCATTTCGCCACCGGAAACGGGCGCTTTGGCCTCCCCCACGGTCAATCCGTTCGTATCGGTGGTGATCGCTTCGGCGCGGACAGGACCGGCGGCAAGCGTATAGCCAGCAGCAGCAGCGGCGGCGGTAGTCAAGAAACCGCGTCGCGAAAAGGGCGCAACTTTGGTCAGGCCATCAATATCCGAGGTACGCATCGTTTTCTCCGTAGTGACGGAATAAGCGGATGCGAAAAATAGCCTGATATGGCTGGAATGAACAGACGGGCGCCGCGCACATGAACGTGAAGCGGCGCCCGCACTGAGGAATTTTACTCCGCCGCCAGCCGCACATACTCCCCGTTCGCCACCGGGCAGGCCTGCCAGAGCTGCGTCATCACCGACAGCAGGTAATCCATCTGCTCGTCGGTATGCATCGGCGTCGGCGTAAAGCGCATACGCTCGGTGCCCTTCGGCACGGTCGGGTAGTTGATCGGCTGCACATAGATGCCGTACTCGTCCAGCAGCACGTCCGTCACCGCCTTGCAGTGCACCGGATCGCCGACCATCACCGGCACGATGTGGCTCGGATTGTCCATCACCGGCAGCCCGGCTTCCTTGAACCGCCGCTTCAGCGTCGCGGCGCGCTCCTGATGCTGTTCGCGCTCGACGGTGCTCGTCTTCAGATGGCGGATGCTCGCCAGCGCGCCAGCCGCCAGAACCGGGGCCAGCGACGTCGTGAAGATGAAGCCCGAGGCATACGAGCGGATGGCGTCGCAGCAGCGCCGCGCTCGCGGCGATATAGCCGCCCATGACGCCGAAGCCCTTGGCCAGCGTGCCGTTGATGATGGTGATGCGGTCCATCACGCCGTCGCGCTCGGCGATGCCGCCGCCGTGCGGGCCGTACATGCCGACGGCGTGCACTTCGTCGAGATAGGTCATGGCGTTGTACTTCTCGGCCAGGTCGCAGATCGCCGCCATCGGCGCGATGTGGCCGTCCATGGAGTAGACGCTCTCGAACGCGATGAGCTTCGGCGTGCCTTCGGGGTATTTCTTCAGCTTGGCTTCCAGGTCGGCGACGTCGTTGTGGCGCCAGATCACCTTCTCGCCGCCGCCGTGGCGGATGCCCTCGATCATCGAGGCGTGGTTCTTCTCGTCGGAGAAGATCACCATGCCGGGGATGAGCTTAGCCAGCGTCGCCAGCGTCGCGTCGTTGGCGACGTAGGCGGAGGTGAAGAGCAGCGCGGATTCCTTGCCGTGCAGATCGGCGAGTTCCCGCTCCAGGAGCACGTGATAGTGATTGGTGCCGGAGATGTTGCGCGTGCCGCCGGCGCCCGCGCCGCAGCGGTCGAGGGCCTCGTGCATGGCGGCGAGCACCTTCGGATGCTGGCCCATGCCGAGATAGTCGTTGGAGCACCAGACGGTGACGTCGCTCTGGCCGCCGGCGTTGTAGCGCGTGGCGCGGGGGAAGCTGCCGACATGGCGTTCGAGATCGGCGAAGACGCGATAACGGCCTTCTTCGCGCAGGGTGTTCAGGTGTTTCTCGAAAATGCCTTCGTAGTGCATGGCTACTCCCCTTGGCTTCTCCCGTATCGCTGGGCAGCATGGGGAGTCTCCCCACGCCGCCCGCCGGTGTTATCTACTTGCTGCCGGCATAAAAATCATACCGGAAGCCCGCCGTCACCAGGAACTCGGTCTCGTCGGTCTTCACGCCGCCCTAAGTCGCCCAGCTCCACTTGTTACCGACTTCAACCTCGAAGTTCAAATCCTTCGCCAGGAAGTAATCGACCAGCAAGGTCGGCAGCAAAGTATACTCGGCGAGATCCGTTTTCGTCCCGCTGCGGTAGCCTGCCGACAGACGCGGGGCAACCCGCAGATCCTTCGTCAGGGCGTAGCGTGTGCTCAGATCGACGGCATAGTTGTCCGAATCGTTCAGATCCGAATAACGCACGCCGGCGGTCCACAGATCGTCCTGGGTAATGATGTTGGTGCCAACCAGTTGGGCGGAGTAGAAGAACTCGTCGCCCGTATCCGGCGTGGCATCGACATTGAACGACGCGATGGTGCCGTCGATATGCGCCGCGGTCGCGTCGAGGTTGAGCTGAAGCTTGTCGGTAATCTGGCGGGTATAACCAGCAGTCACCGACTGATAGGTGGCGGTCCGGTCAATCGCCATCTGCCGGATCTCCTCCTGCGTGCGCAGCTTGAGCAGATCGTACAGGCTGGTGACACCCACCTGGCCCTGGATCGCGTTCCAGCTCGTCAGATAGGGCGATTTGCGGTAATCGGCGCCGGCGCGGATGATGGATTTGTCCGGCAGGGTCCAGGTTCCGTTATAGATCGCGGCGTTCAGCTCGTTGAAGTATACGTCGTAATCGACCGTCAGGAAGGCCGACTTCGTTTCATCCAGGTAGCGAATTTCCGTACCAACGGCTTGCCGGTCCAGATACTCACGCGAGCGCTGCTCGATACCGAAGACGCTCGCTTCGAAACCGCCCCAGAAGGGACCGAAATTGGCGCTGGCGCCGTAGAAGTAGCGGTCGTCCTGCCACGGCATGTCGCGGCGGCTGGCCACCGGCGAACCGCCAACCACCTGAAGGCGCAGCCACGGGCTTGTCTGCCAGCTCGCGAACCCGCCATCGAACCGGCCCGTCACACCATTGCTGTTAAGCGTCTGACGGCCCACGCGTCCAGTCGTCCCCCACTCTCTAATGGTCGTCTCGAAATACAACGCGGAGGCGCTGTACAGATCCTCCTCGGTCTGGAAGCGATGCTCCTCGCTGCCCGAAAAGCGGAACTTGGATTTGTACATGGAGTTGCCCCATGCCGCCGTCGCGTCGAGGCTCGATAGCTGGGTCTCGCGGGTGACGCGCTGCTCGTCCGCCGTCAGGTTGAGATTGAGCGGCTGTGTCGGATCGCGCACCACACGGAAGCTGTCATCCCGGATGTAGAACGAAGACACGCTGCCCGACACGCTCCAATAGGTCGTGTCCCGGCCGCCTTCCTGGGCGCTACGCAGACGCTCGGACTTCGGCATTTCCGCAGTGATGATACCGTCCAGGCGCTGACGGACACCTTCCGCTCCAGCACCCGTCGGATAGCGGTGCAGATAGTCCTCGTAAACCGCCCTGGCCTCGGCGGTCTGCTTGTTTTTCTGGTAGGCAACGCCAAGCAATTCCTGCGTCTCGGGGCTACGGGCGTTCTCCGAGCTCTTCAACGCCTTAGTCAACAACTGAATGGCGCGCGGATAGTCGTGCTGTTTCATGGCCACGCGCGCGTCGTCAGAGGCGCTGGCACTGACGGCGTCCTGCTTCTTCTCCTCGGTCTCGGTGACGAAGGGAGCGACGGGCCGCTGAACGGCTGGCGGCATCACGGCCGGTGCCGAGGGCAGAGTGCGGGCGATCACAGTCTCGCGCGACCTCGTCCCCAGATCCGGCTGCGTGACCATGCGCCGTCCGACGACTGTTTCGTTCGGGCGCGCCTCATCCGGCATAACCGTGGTTTCCCAGGCCGCGCCGGTGCGGAACTGATGATCCGGCTTGCAGACCTTGCCCGTCCGCCCGTCGCCAATGGCAACAACTATGCTCTGGAAGTCAGAGCCGCCGCTGACTTCGAACGCCATCGGGCGCTGGAACGCCAGAGTCAGCACCGGACCTTGCGCCGCGCGTGAGTCGTACTCGATGGATTGCAGCCCGGCCACTTTGCTTTCCGGCGGGCGCATCGCCTCGCGGGTTGACAAAAACTCGGCGGCCGCATGCCCCGGATCAATGGGACGCACCATAATCCGGAGCTGATCGCCGTACTCGACCGGGAAATGGCTGACATACCGCACGCGGATGTTGAAGTTGATCTTCAACACCACGCAGCCGTTCTTGGTCGCGATCTGGTAGTTCGACAATATACGGTCGGTGACGGGTTCCGCCCGCAACGGAGCCCCGCCCGCAACCAGCGCAATCGCGAATACCGCCCCCGATACCAGCTTTGCGACGTTGGACCCAATGTTCAGTCCCATCACTTCCCTCATTGACTTAGCTGTTAGCTGCATGTTCGCCGTCATTGGTCCCCCCGAACCGCCTAGTCGGGTTCACTAGTAAAGCTCTTGCCATGGCAGGTGCCGCAGAGAGGCTTCTTGCCGTTGTGGTCATCCTTAAATTTGGCCACACCCAGGTACGTACCGCTGTGGCAAGTCATGCAGCGCGAGGTGCTGATGCTCTGCCCAATTCCATTGTGGCCGGCGGTACCCATCGTGAAGGTGCCGAAGGTGGACGTGCTCTTGTGGCAAAGGTCGCAAGAGGCGGACGATATCGGCACGTGGTTGCCAGGCATGGCCGTCGCTCCGCCGCCGGGCGTGTGGCAGGTGGCGCACTTGCCCGCGACGTTGGACGCATGGCTGAACTTGGCACCGGAGAACGTGGTCGTGCTCTTGTGGCAGTTCTCGCAAGGCGCCGTCGTGGCAGAGTGACCGCTCGGCAGCTTGTGGCAGGACGCGCAACCAGACGAGATACCCGAGTGGTTGTACGTGGCGCCCGAGAAGCTCACCGTGCTCTTGTGGCAGCTCTCGCAAGCCGCCGTCGTCGCAACGTGGCCGCTCGGCAGTTTGTGGCAGGACGAGCAGCCCGACGAGATACCCGTGTGCTTGAAGCTAGCACCAGAGAAGCTGCTCGTGCTCTTGTGGCAGGTTTCGCAAGCTGCGGACGTCGTGACGTGACCGCTCGGCAGCTTGTGGCAAGACGCGCAGCCAGACGAGATACCCGAGTGGCTGAAGCTGGCGCCTTCGAACGAGGTCGTGCTCTTGTGGCAGGTCTCGCAAGCCGCTGACGTCGTGACGTGACCGTTCGGCAGCTTGTGGCAGGACGCGCAGCCAGACGAGATACCCGAGTGGCTGAACTTCGCACCCTCGAACGAGCTTGTGCTCTTGTGGCAGTTCTCGCAAGCCGCAGAGGTCGTGACGTGACCGCTCGGGAGCTTGTGGCAGGACGCGCAGCCAGACGAGATGCCCGAGTGGCTGAACTTCGCACCGGAGAAACTGCTCGTGCTCTTGTGGCAGCTTTCGCAAGCCGCGGAGGTCGTGATGTGACCGCTCGGCAGCTTGTGGCAGGACGCGCAGCCAGACGAGACACCTGAGTGGCTGAACTTGGCGCCAGAGAACGTGCTCGTGCTCTTGTGGCAGGCCTCGCAGGCCCCCGTCGTCGCGATATGGTCCTTAGGCAGCGAGTGGCAGGACGAACAGCCCGACGTGACGCCCGAGTGGCTGAACTTGGCGCCAGAGAACGTGCTCGTGCTCTTGTGGCAAGCCTCGCAGGCCCCAGTCGTCGCGATATGGTTCTTCGGCAGCGAGTGACAGGATGAACAGCCCGACGAGACACCCGAGTGGCTGAACTTGGCGCCAGAGAACGTGCTCGTGCTCTTGTGGCAAGCCTCGCACTCCGCCGTCGTCGCGATATGACCGCCCGGCAGCTTGTGGCAGGACGAGCAACCCGTCGTCACGCCAGCATGGCTGAACTTGGCGCCGGAGAACGTGCTCGTGCTCTTGTGGCAAGCCTCGCAGGCCCCAGTCGTCGCTATATGACCGCCCGGCAGCTTATGGCAGGAGGCACAGCCCGTCGTTACGCCAGTGTGGCTGAACTTGGCACCCGAGAACGTGCTCGTGCTCTTATGGCAGGACTCGCAGGGCGCGGATGTGGCCACGTGGCTGGTGGACTTGCCCTTAGCCGTCTTGCCGTCATGGCAGGTGGCGCAGCCAGCCGTTGTCTTCGGATGGACGAAGGAGAAGTTCGCCGTCCCGTGGCACTGCTCGCAACCCGCGCCGTTGATCGGGATGTGCTTGGTGGACATACCCTTTGCGGACTTGCCGTTGTGGCAGGTGGCGCAGCCAGTCGTCACGCCGGTATGGCTGAACTTGGCGCCCTTGAAGGTGGACGTGGTCTTATGGCAGCTCTCGCAAGGCGCGGTGGTGACCACGTGAGACTGCGACATGCCGGTGGCGGTTTTGCCGTTATGGCAGGTGGCACAACCAGTCGAGGTCTTCGGATGGACGAAGGAGAAATTCGCCGTTCCGTGGCACTGCTCGCAGCCCGCGCCAGCCGTCGGGATATGCTTCGCCGACACGCCCTTCGCCGTCTTGCCGTTGTGGCAGGTGGCGCAGCCCGACGTCACGCCGGCATGGCTGAACTTGGCACCCTTGAAGGTCGCCGTGGTCTTGTGACAGCTCTCGCAAGGTGCGGAAGTGACCACGTGCGTCTTCGACATGCCGATGGCGGTCGAGCCGTTATGGCAAGTCGCGCAGCCCGTCGAAGTGTTCGGATGGACGAAGGAGAAGCTCGACGTTGCGTGGCACTGCTCGCAGCCCGCGCCTGCCGTCGGGATATGCTTCGACGACACGCCCTTCGCGGTCTTGCCATCGTGACAGGTGGCGCAGCCGGATGTCACGCCGGTGTGGCTGAACTTGGCACCCTTGAAGGTCGCCGTGCTCTTATGGCAGCTCTCGCAAGGTGCGGAAGTGACCATGTGCGTCTTCGACATGCCGGTCGCGGTCGTGCCGTTATGGCAGGTGGCGCAGCCCGTCGAAGTGCTCGGATGGACGAAGGAGAAGCTCGACGTCGCGTGGCACTGCTCGCAGCCCGCGCCTGCCGTCGGGATATGCTTCGACGACACACCCTTCGCCGTCTTGCCATCATGGCAGGTGGCGCAGCCCGATGTCACGCCGGTGTGGCTGAACTTGGCGCCCTTGAAGCTCCCGGTGCTCTTGTGGCAGCTCTCGCAAGGTGCGGCGGTGACGATATGCGTCTTCGTCATGCCGGTCGCGGTCTTGCCGTCATGGCAGGTGGCGCAGCCGGTCGAGGTCTTCGGATGGACGAAGGAGAAGTTCGCCGTTGTGTGGCACTGTTCGCAGGCCGCTCCAGCCGTCGGGATATGCTTCGACGACATGCCAGGCGCGGAATTGCCATCGTGGCAGGTGGCGCAGCCCGACGTCACGCCGGTGTGGCTGAACTTCGCACCTTTAAAGGTCGAGGTGCTCTTGTGGCAGCTTTCGCAAGGCGCGGCGGTGACGATGTGCTTCGATGACATGCCAGTCGCGGTCTTGCCGTTATGGCAAGTGGCGCAGCCGGTCGAGGTCTTCGGATGGACGAACGAGAAGCTCGACGTCGTGTGGCACTGCTCGCAGCCCGCACCGGCCGTCGGAATGTGCTTCGCCGACATGCCCTTCGTGATCTTGCCATCGTGGCAGGTGGCGCAGCCGGATGTCACGCCGGTGTGGCTGAACTTGGCACCCTTGAAGGTCGCCGTGGTCTTGTGGCAGCTCTCGCAGGGCGCTTCCGTGGCAACATGCGTGGCGGACTTGCCGGTCGCAGTCCTGCCGTTGTGGCAAGTGGCGCAGCCAGTCGAGGTGTTCGGGTGGGCGAAGGCAAAGCTCGATGTCGCGTGGCACTGCTCGCAGCCCGCGCCCGCTGTCGGGATGTGCTTCGCCGACATGCCCTTCGCCACTTTGCCATCGTGGCAGGTGGCGCAACCATTCGTCACGCCGGTGTGGCTGAACTTGGCACCTTTGAAGGTCGCCGTGGTCTTATGGCAGCTCTCGCAAGGCGCTTCCGTCGCGACATGCGTGGCGGACTTGCCAGTCGCGATCTTGCCGTTATGGCAAGTGGCGCAGCCCGTCGATTGATTGCCGTGGTCGAACTTGGCGCCTTTGAAGGTTGCGGTATCCTTGTGACACGTCTCGCAAGCGGCGGCCGTCACGATGTGCGTGCCGGATTTGCCAACGGCCATCTTGCCGTCATGGCACTTGGCGCAGCCGGAGTTGATGCTGCCGTGGATCATCGGCGTGCCGGGGCCGAAGGCGGCAGTGCTCTTGTGGCAAAGCTCGCAAGGCTCGGACGTGGGAATGTGATTGCCGGGCGTGCCCTTGGCGACGGTGCCGTTATGGCAGCTCGCACAGCCGCTCGTGGTGCCCGCGTGATCGAACTTGGCGCCCTTAAAGGAAGCCGTGCTCTTGTGGCAAGCCTCGCAAGGGGCGGATGTCACAACATGAGTGGCGGTCTTGCCGAGGGCCTTCTTGCCATCGTGGCAGCTTGCGCAGCCGGATGTGATGCCCGTATGCGCAAATGTCGCCGCCGTGAAAGACGACTTGCTCTTATGACACGCGTCGCAACTGTCGCTGCTCACGATGTGAGCGGCATGCTTGCCTTTCGCGGTCTGGCCGTTGTGACAGGAAACGCAGGTTCCGCTACCGAGGTTATGGTCGAAACGGACGGCCTTCCAATTGATGACCGTGTGGCAGCCTTCGCAGAAATTGCTCGACCGGACGTGCGCCTTGTTTTTGCCGGGTGCGATGGTGCCGTTATGACACGCTGCGCACGTGCGCGGAGTGCCCTGGAAGCGGCCATTCAGATGGCAGGAGGCACATTCGACGGTCGCATGGCCGCCAGAAAGCGCGAATCCGTTGCGGGTATGATCGAAACTGCGCGCGCCCTGCTGGGCGGCGGCGTCCGTGGTCAGGGCGGCTGTGAGGCTTAGCGCGAGCAGAATGAGGGCGCCGGCAAGGAGGGACACATGTCTCAGAGCGTTTTTCATGGTTCCCCCGATATCCAAATTCTGCTTCAGCATGCATACCCCCGTCGCGGATGGCGTCATCTCACGTGCATCAACCCTGAAACGCCGAAAGGCTCGAAAGCCCTGCGCGCCTTTCGATTTCGTCTGCATCGTTCCCCCGAACGTCCGTTCACAGAGGCGATGTCCACCAGGAGAAAGCAGCGATATAGAAGGAAGGGTTCGCCGTTTCGTCCGGGCAGCGCACACCGCCTGCCTCGGGTTCACAACGGGAACGCTGATAATTTATTCCAAATCCTAATGATTTAGGCAGATTGGGCTGAGTTTCGCCGGAATTTCACCACGATGCGGCATTTCAATCGGCCCATGGAATATCAGCGGCGCTTCACCGTTGTGGTTATGCCGATAAAGGCCAACAACTTGAGTGTGTCAAAAATGGCAGGGGGCCGTCGTCATAGAGGTGAGGCCCGCAAGTCACGCGTCTGCGCGCGGCTTGGCGGGGTGAGCTTGCTATTGTTTGGGGTATTGTGGGTTGCACCACCAATACTCCGCACGCATTGCGTCAGCGGGGACTGCCAGGCATTCTGGACGGGATCGCTGATCTCGCCGGCCTACGCCGACGATGACGACGACGACAAAAAAGAGAAAAAGAAATCGAAGTCCCTGACCACCTCCGCTACTCCCAGCAGCGTCAAGACGGTTACGTCGCTACCCAAGCTGGAAAGCGAAAAAGGCGATAAGAAAGAATCCAGCTCCTCTTCCAACTCCAACTCATCATCGTCGAAATCCGGCGATGATCGCGATGACCGCGACAATGAATCCGGCGTGGCGCGTGAAGGCAGGGACAGCAAGGGCAGCGACAGCAGTTCCGGCCGGCGGCATGACGGCGACGGGAAAGATGGCGACGGCTTCCGCCCGCCGAAGACCGTGGAAGAGATGTTCAAGCGGATGTTCAGCTCCGATGATGACGGGGCGAAACACCAGCCGGCCGCGGGTAACGCACCCGCTCAGCCAAAGACCACGCCGGCTGCTGGCCGCGCACGCAGAGTGGCCCCTGCGGCCCCCATTGGCGGGCGGGGCTACGCGTCAGGCGATGTGCTCGCCGTCAACATGAGTCCGGCCGGCGCCGCCCATGCGAAGAAACTCGGCTTCACCGTTGGCCAGTCGTCACATATGTCCCACATGGGCGGCAAGGTGACATGGCTTCAGCCCCCTCCGGGCATGGACGCTGCGGCGGCTCGCGGCCTCCTGAAAAAGGACTTGCCTGGCGACCAATTCGCGCTCAACCAGATTTACAGCCTTTACCAGCCGGCCAACCAGCCAGCGGCGGTGAAGGACATGGCGACGCAAGCGCAACGCACCCAGCCAGCTCATCCGGCGAGTGCGTCAATGTGCCAGAACGATCACTGTTTCGGGCGGGAGGTGATCAAATGGCAGGACTATCTGCTGCCCTGCGCCAATGATGTGCGGATCGGCGTGATCGATACCTCCGTCGATCACGCGCACCCCGCGTTTTCCCATGCCCGCCTCGACGTGGGCGACTTCATTCCCGAAGACCGCATGCCTTCGCCGAGCTGGCACGGAACCGGCGTGGTGGCACTGCTCGCGGGCGATACGGAAAGCGGTACGCCGGGCCTCGTCCCGCACGCCAAATTTTACGTTGCCAACGTCTTCTTCTCGGATAGCGCCGGCCAGGTCGCAACCGATACATCCAGCCTGCTGCGGGCGCTCGAATGGATGGACGCCCAGGATGTGAAAATCGTCAACATGAGCTTTTCCGGTCCCAAGGACGAGCTGGTGCAGAAATCCATCGAACGCATGTCCGCCAGGGGTGTGATATTCGTCGCCGCTGCCGGTAACGACGGGCCAACCGCCGCGCCAAACTATCCGGCCGCGTATAAGCCGGTCATCGCGGTGACGGCCGTGACCAAGGAACTGCGCAATTACCCTTATGCCAACCGTGGCGCGCAGATCGACGTGGCGGCTCCGGGCGTCGATATCTGGACCGCCGTGCCGAACGGGCGTGAGGGGTATCACTCGGGCACCTCATTCGCCGCTCCCTATGTGACCGCCGTGCTTGCCACGATCATCAAGGACTCGCCGCGGGCACAAAAGGATCAGTTGCTGGAGCAGCTTTCCATCGTCGATCTTGGCCCGCCGGGGCGCGATCCCATTTACGGGCGCGGCCTGCTGACGGCTCCGCAGTCGTGCAACCGGCCTGATGGTGCCATTGCCACGGCCCCCGCCGGGCCGGGCATCCTGCCGCAAGTGCAGCCCGCGAGCGCGGGCGCGCGCGTTTCGCCGCCCCCTCAAGCTGCCAGCTTCAGGTAAGACGCGGTTCACGGTTGGAATGGCGGCCGCACGCTGTTGCCGGCTGCCTGACGCCTCGCAGCTCGTGTCCTTGATTTCAAGCTTGGATGCAGGACGAAGCGCCCGCGCAGCAGCGAAGCAATTCGCGGGCATAGCCGCCAGCTTTCCCGCTGGCCCGGCGCGCAATGGCGGAAATTGTCCAGGCCATCACCAGTACAGCCCCGCCGGAAGTTCGCACCCATACGCCGCATGCTCGCGAGCGAACTTGCCTAGCGGATACGCTGTACTAGCACTTTGAATTTGCTAGTACGCCTTACCGCTAAGAAATCCTGTGAGAGCAAGCGGCATATGGGGCAGGATTTCCTGCGGGGCGTACTAGTCAAAACAAAACCTCCGCTGGCTGACCAACGGAGGTTTTGTTCAGGCTCCCATTTCCGAATAAGCGCTTCCCAATACCGGGAAAACCACCTTTAAGGACGCTCCCGCCGGCTCGCGATCACGGACGCCACTGATTCTTGATCAGGTTCTTCTCGTCATCACTGCCGAGAGCCTCGCCTTCGATCATGCTGTTAAGAGCAGCTTCCACCGTCGATGCACCCGCGCCGCCAGCCGGAATAATCCGGGTGCTGGATGAAGGGCGCGCTGCGGCGGCCGCGTAAATTTCCAGGCGCCATTTCCCGTCATCGCGGCGGCAGGCAATCCCGGCATGTCCATCGCCCGGCATCGCCAGCTCATATTGGCGGCAATAGCCCTGCTGGCGGCTGCGGAACGTCAGATCGGCCTTGACGGTCGGTGTCGGGCCATCAGCGCTTATCAGCGTAACGCCTGTGCCGCTAGGCGCTGTTTCCAACGCGCGGGCAAGGGCGCCCTGGGCAAGGATCTGACCCTGCTCGAAAGCAACCAGCCCCGGCCCGCGCGCCTCCCCTAACTCAGCTCCGTGCATGTACCAGCCCGCGCCAGCTCCAATGGCCACCATCGCCACGCCATAGGCAAAGCCTGCGGACCAGTGCTGCTGCGAGCCAAAAAGCGTTTCTCCCACGACGTCAAGAAAACGCCTGGATCTGCTGTTATTGGTTGCTTGCTTGTGATATTTCGCCGCCGCGCCGCTGGCCATCACCAGAGCAACCAAATGAGCCGGAGGCGGTTCATCCATTGGCTTACGGAACAACTCGGCAAGCGGAGTGCCGGTTTTCTTGAAAACGGCAAGCCGGGCATGACCATCCGGGCTTCTGGTGAGGAGCGCCTCAACCTGCGCGCGCGCAGCGGAGTCAAGCTCACCATCCGCATAGGCCATCAATGTCTCATCGGTCAGATCGGCCACGGCGGTTCTCCAATTTGATCGTTGGTCCATTTGGCGCCGTTCCTTCGGCGTAGTCATACAAAACACGGCGGGCACGAGCGAGACGGCTCATGACCGTGCCGATTGGAATATCGAGTATCTCCGCCGCCTCCTTGTAGGAAGCACCGTCGATACAAACCAAGGCGATCAGAACCTGCTGATCTGGAGGCAGCTTCGCGATACCCTCGGATACTTTGTTAAGAGTAAGGCGATTCTCGGTAATCCGGTTGCCGTCGTCCCCAGCTATGTCATGCGCAGTGTCGATATCGACGACTTCGCCCCGCGTTTTTTGCGCCCGCATGCGGTCAAACCAGAGATTTTGCGCGATGCGAAACATCCAACTATCGAGCCTGGTTCCAGGTTGCCACTGATCGAGGCGGGACAATGCACGTGCGCAGGTCTCCTGCACCAAGTCATCGCCACCATCAACCTCTCCCGTCAGCGCATACGCAAATCTGCGCAGGCGCGGCAGAAGTTCCACGATCCGGTGTCGGAGATCAGCCGTCACGTGTTTACCTCTCGCCCGGTCAAAGGAACAACGATTGGCAACGGCTCTTAGTCCGCATCCGCGGATAAGAATTCCGTAGCCCGATCCGCACCGTGCCCAGGCGGCATCCCTGAGATATCATTGGCGCATTCCTCCCTGCTTCCACGTTTTTGTGGTGTGGCATTTTTCGCAATCCCAGCCGAAATTCCCGCGATGCGCATCGTCGTCAGCGTGACAGGAATGGCAGGTCGCCGGCAGCTTGACTTTCACCACATTTTTCTCGCGATGACACGCGTTACAACTCAACCCCTGATGCGCTCCGGTGAGCGGAAACTTGGTCTGCTTACTGTGATCGAAACGCCAGAGAGCCCAGCCGTTGGGATTGTGACAAGACCCGCATTCCGCGCCCAGACGGCCTTCATGGCGAGTATCCTTATGACAAGCGGCGCATCTCGTCTGCACGTCCTTGAACGACGCCGTCTTGTGACATTCCTCGCACGCCACCACCGCATGCTGACCGATGAGCGGGAAGCGCGAGAGGTCATGATCGAATGCAACCTTCTGGCGCCAGTTCGTCTCGTTATGACACTTCTCGCAGCGGTTTCCCAACTGTCCCTTGTGCGGATCGTTCTTTTTGTGACAGGCGTTGCAGTCCCCACTCAGCTTGTCGCGGTAAATATCCTGCCCGATATGGCAGGCGTCGCACTTGACCTTGATGTGCGCGCCCTTCAGCGGAAATTTCGTATCTTTCGTGTGATCAAATTTAACGGTCTTCCATTTCTCCGAGTTGTGGCACTTCTCGCACTTCGTCCCGTAGCGGCCCGCATGTGAATCCTGCAACTGATGGCAGGTTACGCAGGCGCCGGGCACATCCTTGTACTTCTCCCCGGCATGACAGCCCGCGCACGTGACCTTCTTATGCGCGCCGTCGAGGGGAAACTTCGTCTTGGAATGATCGAACGGCTTCGTGTGGCTCCAAATGTCCTCGTTGTGGCACGCGTCGCACTTCTCGCCGAGGCGGGTTTTGTGCGGCTCGATCTTCTTATGGCAGTCGAAACATTTGCCAGGCGTTTTGCGGAATTTCACTTTCGGCTGATGGCAGCTCTCGCAGCGGAGCGACCTGTGGGCGCCCTTGAGTTCGAAGTTCGTGAATTTGTGATTGAAGGTTTCGTGGTCGAACTGGACGATGTCGGCATCGCGCCCTTTGTGTTCGGTGTGACAATGCTTGCATTCCGCGTTCACGGCGTCCGAGCGCATGCCATGCAAGCCGCGCTTCTGCTGGCGGTCGGCTGCCACATCCTTATGACACGCCAGACAGAGCCGCATCTGCGACTTCTTATCGAACGCCTCGTGGCAGTTGGCGCAGTCTTTTTCCTCCTTCTCGTGCCCTTTGATGAGCTGCCCCGGCATCACCAGCCGGTCGAACAGGCTTTGCGCTCCGGCAGACCAGAAGGGCGCCGAAACGAACAGCAAGGCTGCCAGAATGCGAAAAAACGACCGTATGCGCAAAGCGAAAGTCCTCAAGTGGCGGAGCTATGAGAGATCCAGAACTCCATCAAGGGAACCGCGCTACAGGAATTCTGGATAAGTCTGGGAGCACCTTCCGGCCCGGCGGTTGCGGATGGTGCTCAATGATCAGTACAGGTGAACTGCGAGGATATGCACGGTTGCGGCGGCGACCAGCATGAAAAACAGGGGCATATGCAGAATGTGCCACGCAGCCATCAGGCGTTCGTAAAAGCCGAAACGGGCAGCTTTATTCACCGTGGCGAAATACAGGTTCAGATGGCGTTTGACCAGCTTTCTGCGCTGGCGCTGAACGCTCCAGGACACGCCACGGCGCCTCGCCTCGGTGGCGATCACCTCCTTGGCATAGCGCATCAGGCGGCTGCGGGCGCGTTCCTGGCGGAAGCCCAGCGTGAGAAACAGCCAGAGACTGGAGCCCATGCCGGAGCGCGGCGCCAATATCCGGGCTTCGAAAGCCTTCAGTTCGTCCATAAAGCGCGTCACCCCTGGCAGATCCTCGCCCAGCGCCGCCTTCACGGTATCGGCATCCTCCATGATTTGACGCACCTGGGCCTTGCTGCCGAAAAGCCCCTTGTGCACCTTGCTATAAAGATAGCGGCCGATGATGCCGCTGGCGACGACAACCAGCATGGCCACCGTCGCCACGGTCGCGTTGAACGACTGGAGGGTGTAATTGGAGTGAATGACGATGAGCGAGGGGCCGATGATGCCGAGAATCATGTGGTAGTGGAACCACGACGGGATGGCGCCGAGTCCCTTGAAAAGTCTGATGCGTTTGCGCAGCGGATAGAGCAGCAGCACCAGCATCATGACGCCGCCCGCAATGCCGAGCCAATAGAGCAAACCGCTGGCCGCCGGATGGGAATGTCCATCGTCACGGTAGATGTAGCCGGCAACCAGGACCGCGATGACGGTCAGGCTAAATAACACCGGCCCCAGCCCAGATAACGGCCCCGTGACATAATGACCAAAGCGCGAGCCTGTTATGGCTTGGCGAGCAGCGCCCCTGGACGGCGGGGAAGGGGGCATAGCTGGCCGCCGGGTCTGACGTGCCGGTGCACGAGGCGCGTGGCGCGATTCGGAAAGGACTCGATTTGCCATGGTTCCCCACTTGCGAAAAATTCGCTGTTTCCGCCGGCCTGCGGGCATCCGCATCCGGCTTTCGCCACCACACGGGACCAGCAGACACAGGCCTCTAACGCTAATACCAGCCTCCCCGCGGTGTCACGTCCCTTGTGAATCACCAAGCGTCGAAACCGGCATAATTCTCTCAACCAGGAGCTGCGCGACCGGTGGGTATGCGATCAGGCAGGAGCGCTAAACGGATATAGAATCGGGGCGGTTTTGTGACGGGGCGGCGCAACAAAAAGTCATCCGCGAACGATTGCGTCCAGAGGGTTAACTCGCCGCATGATTGCCCATGAATATTTGCATTTTGCGAGAATAGATCAGCGGCTCGCGCGTTTTTGTGGTGGGTATGCATTTTGCTGGCGCGGCAGGCAGGACCAGGAGTTCGCGACAGCAAACCTACAAGTTAAAGTGCCCTTGCCGCTTCGCTGCGGATGACCGTCGAACGAGACCGGTCTGATTGACCCCATCGCCGCCGCTTCATCCGTGCCGAAGCGGTTTTTTTCGGCACTTACATCAAACTCCATTTCAGGTGGCGCGGCGTGATCGCGATGACGCCTGATTGTTCGCGCTTTGGGAATAGGAGAAATTCTGAAACGTTGTTGAAACGGGTATGTTGCTTATCTGACGTAGCCTGGAGGCATGCAGCGGACCCTTCCCTGTTATAGTGCCCTAGTCGCTTCGTTGCGACCGATCTGACGCAACGAAGCGACTTTTTTTCGCCACAGCCGCCCCTTCAGAATAGGCGCGCAATGGCAATGGCCGGCGGATTGGCCCCGGATGCGCTTTCAGGAAATGCAGGAACTGCTTTTTCCGTTAGAATGCGCGGCCCAATAAAAAGTCATAAACAGCTCACGGACGCAGACAGGGGCGGAAAACCGCTCCATGCACCATTTTCCCAAAGTGGCCTTACCGCTTTTGGAAAATGATGTAACAACTGGCGTATCGCCTTTCGAGGTTCGCAAACCATGCCGATAGATCCGATAATTCTAGCATACGCCGGGCCGCTGGCCTTAATCTGGCTCATCTATCTCGGTTCCCGCAAGAAGGCGGAGAAAACCAGCCTCGCATTGCGCGCCGAGGCCATCGAGGCCGGGCTGACCGAACCGGCGTCTCTCCATCCCGTCATCGACCCATCCAAATGCCTCGCCTGCGGGTCTTGCATCAGGGCGTGCCCGGAAGGTGAGATCCTGGGGTTCATCAATGGCAAGGCCGAACTCCTGGAACCCAGCGAATGCATCGGCCATGGCGCCTGCAAGACCGCGTGCCCGCATGGCGCGATCACACTGGTGTTCGGCACGGAAACGCGCGGCGTCGATATTCCCAACGTGAAGCCCAACTTCGAAACCAACGTGCCCGGCATTTTCATCGCCGGTGAGCTGGGCGGCATGGGGCTGGTGCGCAACGCTATCGAGCAGGGCCGCCAGGCCATGGATTCGATCAAGGAGCACCTTGGCGGGGCAGGCGGCCAGGGCAGCATGCTTGACGTGGTGATCGTCGGCTGCGGTCCGGCGGGCATCTCCGCGTCCCTGGGCGCGATGCAGCATAAGCTGCGCTTTCTGACCGTCGAGCAGGACAGCTTCGGCGGCACAGTGGCGCACTTTCCACGCGGCAAGGTTGTCATGACCCAGCCCGCGACGCTACCGCTCTACGGCAAGGTCAAATTCAACGAGATTTCAAAGGAAGACCTGCTCGCATTCTGGTCGAAAGTCGCCAAGGACACCGGCCTCAAGGCCAACTTCAACGAAGGCGTCGAGTCCGTTACCAAGATAGACGGCGGCTTCGAGATCAAAACCTCGCGCAGCGTCCACAAAACGCGGGCCGTGCTGCTGTGCATCGGCCGGCGCGGCACCCCGCGCAAGCTTGAGGTGCCCGGCGAGGAGCAGACCAAGGTGGTCTATCGCCTCATTGACCCCGAGCAATACAAGGGTCAGCATGTGCTGGTGGTCGGCGGCGGTGACAGCGCGCTGGAAGCAGCCGGCAGCATTGCGGAGGAGGAGGGGACGACCGTCACACTCTCCTATCGCAGCGAGGCGTTCTCGCGCGCCAAGCCGAAGAACCGCCAGCGCGTCGATAAAGGGCAAGAGGCTGGCAAGCTGACCGTCATGCTCAAGTCAAAAGTGAAGTCTATCGGTGTCGATACCGTGGACATCGAATGGCAGGGCAAAACCCAGCAGATCAAGAATGACGCGATCATCGTTTGCGCCGGCGGCATTCTGCCCACGAATTTTCTGAAAACGATCGGAATCGTAGTTGAGACCAAGCATGGAACGGTGTGACATCAAAATTCGCTTTCTCGCTTTAGCCGCCCTGGCCTTCATGGCGATAGGCGGCAGCCACCCCGCCCCGGCGCAAACCCCAACACCGAAGAAAGACCCTGCGGTCGAATCCGCCGTGCGATCCGGCAATTTCGAACGCGCCGCGATACTTTTGGAAAAAGCCGCGAAAGCGGGGGACGCAACCGCCCAATACGAGCTGGCGTCCCTGTACCGGACCGGCAAGGGCGTACCACAAGACGATGCCATCGCCTTCCATTGGATGCACGAAGCAGCCAGCAGGGGGCTGGAAAAAGCGGAATACGCCGTCGGACAGATGTTTCTCACTGGGCGCGGCGTCAAGGCGAACGTGAAGGAAGCCGATGCCTGGCTGCGGCGCGCCGCATCGAAGGGGAACCAGAAAGCCGGCGAACTGCTGTCGAAAATGGCCACGGCCCGGACAGGAGCAACACCGAGCTGGTCCACTGATATGGTCGATGACGCGCCGGCGCCGGGTGCACGTTCCGAGCCAGCTCCCCCGCCTCCGATGAAATTCGCCAACAACGAAACGGCCATTCTGGAGGTCGCGCGGCGCGGGCAGTTGAAAGCCGTTCAGGCGCTCATCACCAGCGGCGCGGACTTGGGAACTCGCGACGAGGACGGCAATACCGGGCTGGCGGTGGCCGCCGCCGTGGGCAGCTTGCCGGTGGTCGAAGCCTTGCTGGCCGCGGGCGCAGACGTGAACGCGCGAAACAAAGCCCAGGAAACGCCGCTCCTGCTGGCGACCACCAAGGGTTATGGCCCGGTGGTCGATGCTCTTCTCGCCAAGGGCGCCGATGTAAACGCCCGAAGCGCGAAAAACGCCACGGCGTTGAGCCAGGCGGTACGGCAATGTCACAAGCAGGTTGCGCTCACACTGCTGGCCAAAGGCGCCAGCGTGCAGGCCGCCGCCGACGTGAAAGCACCGCCGCTTTTGCTGGCGAGCCAAGCATGCGACGGGGCCGTCGTTCAGGCAATCATCGCCTCTGGAGCGGACATCAATCAGCGCGACGAAGCGGGCCGGACGCCGTTGAACATCGCCGCGGACCGTGGCAACGTCAAAGCAGCCGAGGCGCTAGCCGCCAAGGGTGCGGACATCGGCATCCCGGACCGGGACGGATATACACCTCTGTTGCGCGCGATTGAGCAGGGGCATGGCGATGTCGCCAAAATTCTGCTGGCGCGCAAAGCGGATGTGCGCAGGACAACGCCTGCCGGCAACACGCCGCTCATGCTGGCCGGCAAAGCGGGCCTCGCGGCGCTTGTACCTGATCTCGTCCGCGCCGGCGCGGAACTCGACGCCCGCAACACTTACGGCAATACGGCTCTGATGATGGCGGCTGCCGAGGGCAGGGGCGACGTGGCGAAAGCGCTGCTGGCGGCCGGTGCGGACCGGAGCTTGAGAAACAAGAAGCGCGAACAGGCCGCCGACGTGGCGCGGGCGACCGGGCACGCGGCGCTGGCGGATGCGCTGAAATAGGCGGCGATCTGTAACCCAAAAACCCGCAGGCGGCGCTCGCTGCCTGCCTTCTCCGCCGGTCATTCGGGCCAAAACCCGGCGGAAAATACTAAATATGCGCGCCACGCCACTGCCACCCGCAACATATAGCTTACCCCCAACCTCCTTTCCGCCATCATTTTATTTCGCTCTCGAATCAGATAGCCTCGCGTTTAGAGGGGCCACGTTTTCCTGCCTTTAATCTCGCCTGCGCCATTTGTGATGCGGCAACATGCAAATGTGCGGGCTGTGATACCGGACCAAGCGGCAAGTTGGTCTGGCGGGCATTTTCCGGCCAAGTGTTCAGCGTTCATGGCGGATCGACAGGACAAGCAGCATTTTTGCGGCTTATACTGCCGTTTTCCATTAGAGCGAGCCCCTTTCAAAGACTTTCCGGCCTTGGAACGCCGGATGGCACAGCAGGGGGCTAGGCTAAAATGCGGCACGTTCTTGGGTTTACTGGCGTCACTGCGGCTGCGATTTTACTTTTAGTTTCCGCCGCGATGAATTGGCGCTTCGGCTACAGCCTGGGCAAATCCGAATTCGAGTCACAGCTTTACGGCGCGGCGAGTGCTGCTGCCGACTGCTTCAAGGCGCTGCTGCCCTTCTTCATTTTCGCGGCTCTCCGCTCCAAGAGCTGGTCGCAGGCTTTCGGCGGCATGCTGCTGCTCGGCGTCTGCTTCAGCTACTCGCTGACCTCCTCCCTCGGCTTCGCCGCCATCAACCGCGCCGACACCACCGGCAATCGCGCCATCAAGGCCGGTAACTATCAGGATTTGCGCGGTGAACTGACCCACGCGCAAACGCGCCTCGCCACCTTCGGCAACTTCCGCCCCTCGATCACCGTTCAGAGCGACATCGACGGCATGGTCCAGCAGCAGAGCGATATTTGGCGCGCCACCAAAGGCTGCACCGACGCCACCATCCCGAAGAGCATGGAATATTGCGGCACCTATCATAAGTATCTGGCCGAGAAGGGCACCTCGATCGAGGCCGAAAAGCTGGATACCCGTGTCGCCGAATTGACCACCAAAATCAGCAAGGTAAGCGGCGGAGATGCCGTGCGCGAGGCCGATCCGCAGTCGGCTGTGCTGTCCACCCTTTCCGGCGCCTCTACTGAGCAAGTGCAACTGGCGCTGACCATTCTGGTGGCTTTCCTCGTCGAGCTGGGCGCCAGCATGGGCTTCTACGTCGCCTTCAGCTTCTGGGGCATCGAGGACGCGAAGTCCTACGTACTGGCCCCCGCCGCGCCGGTCAGCGTCCCCGTGACGGTGCCTCAGCAAACCGCACTCGTGCCCATCCCTTTGGCGTTGTCTCCCATTTCCGAAGCGCCGAAATCCGATGTCGAGCTGTTCTTCGACGAACGCGTCGGGCGCGAGGAAGGCTCCAGCGTCATGGCGCTCACACTTTATGACGATTACTGCGCGTGGTGCGAAGCGCGGGGCAAGCAGCCGCTCGGCCTGCCCGTCTTCAACCGTAATTTCAGCGACCTCGGCGTCCAGAAGGCGAAAATCGCCGGACGCATCCGCTGGCTTGGCATCCGCATGCTGTTTGGCGACGAGGAGGAGAACGGCACATCCGTGACGCTAGCCTCCGACAATCTGCGCGCCCCGCGCGGACTGATGATCGCCAAAGGCTGATTCCCCCGTTTTACGTGCGTACCCTGCATAACCTCGCAGTAAACTGCCGGCCCTTGTGGCCGGCTTTTTTGGCCGGGAGTGAACCGGGTTGAGATAAACTCATCGGCATGGGAATCGCCGGGACATGACCGCTATGCTGCATCTCATCAAATTGTGCGTCGGTGTGCACGGCGTCGAGGAACTTCGCCAATGGCAGACGGAGCGGCTCGACGCCCTGCGCGCCAGCGGTGAGGCGCCGGAGGTCGCGCACGTGACCCGGCAGACGCCGCGCGAGCGCGACAAACTGCTGGCCGGCGGTTCGCTTTATTGGGTGATCGACGGTCTGGTGCAGGTGCGGCAGAAGCTCGTGGATATTCGCCCGCACACGGCGGCGGACGGGACGCCGAAATGCGCGCTGGTGCTCGGTCATGAGCTTGTGGACGTGTCGCCCCGGCCGCGCCGCCCGTTCCAGGGCTGGCGTTATCTGAAGCCGGAGGATGCACCGCCCGACCTGCCGCCGCTCGCCCCTGGAGCCGCCGCGATGCCGCCCGGCATGCGGGAGGAATTGGCCGCGCTGGGGTTGCTTTAAACCGCCACGTTGTCGATCAGCCGCGTCTTGCCCAGCACGGCGGCGGCCAGCACACGGGCCGGCGCGTCGATATCCCCGTCGAACGGCAACAGCGTCTCCGCGTGGCGCACCTCCAGATAATCGACGCGGAAGCCAGCGGCCTCCAGGCGCTCATACCCCATCGCAACCATCTCGGGGATACTCCGGCCGCTCACCAGCCCAGCCGCGACGTCCTTCAGTATCCGGTTCAACTCCGGCGCGATTTTCAGCCGGTGCTCGTCCGTCAAATATGCGTTGCGCGACGACATGGCGAGGCCGCTCGGCTCCCGCACCACCGGCGCGCCGATGATTTCAATGGGAAAATTCAGGTCCCTGGCCAGCCGCCGGATCACCAGAAGCTGCTGGTAATCCTTTTCGCCGAAAATCGCCACGTCGGGCAGGCATTGCATGAACAGCTTCGTCACCACCGTGGCCACGCCGCCGAAATGATGGGGGCGCGAAACGCCCTCCAGCGGCTGGCTGACGCCGGCAACTTCGACGCGGGTGGCAAAGTCCGCCGGGTAAACCTCCGCCGGCGCTGGCGCATAGAGCAAGTCGGCGCGCGCCCGGTTGAGCTTTTCCCAATCGCCTTCCTCGTCGCGCGGATAGGCGCTCGAGATCCTCGTGCGGCGCAAACTGCGTTGGATTGACGAAAATGGACACCACCACCCGGTTCGCATGTTTGCGAGCCAGCTTCACCAGGGCCAGATGCCCGTCGTGCAACGCCCCCATGGTCGGCACCAGCGCAATGCTCTTGCCGCGCCGCCGCCAGTCCTGAACGATCTTCCGCAATCCGCGAACCGTGTTCGCCACCGGCAGCCGTGAAGCCATGGCCAGCCTCCCCCATTTTGTGTTGCCAGGACATTATCAAGGCAGCGAAAAAACGGAAGAGGCGCAATGAGACCTTGCGTGGAAACTTAACTCGCGAGCCATTATGCTAATGGTTGGGCGCAAGCGCGTATGAGCACGAACCATGCCGGGCAGCGACAAAAAAACTGACAACACGCCACTGGCCGAAACCCGGTCCAGCGATGGCGATGTCGCGGCTTTTCTCGACACGCTGAAGGTGATGGCGCCCGTTCCTGGCACGGGTGCGCGCGGCCGCCTCATCTTCGCCATGGACGCCACCATGAGCCGTGAACCAGCCTGGGATTTGGCGCTGGCGTTGCAGGCGGAAATGTTCCACGAAGTGAAGGCGGCGGGCGGCCTCGACGTGCAGCTCGTTTTCTTCCGGGGGATCGGCGAATGCCGCGCCAGCCGCTGGGCCAGCGATGCGGAAGCCCTGGCGCGGCTGATGGCCAGCGTGAAATGCCAGGGCGGCAATACGCAGATCGGCAAGGTGCTGGCTCATGCGCGGCGCGAGACCGGAAAGGCGAAAGTGAATGCGCTGGTGTATGTGGGCGACGCCATGGAGGAAGAGATTGATCATCTGGCGCAGCTCGCGGGCGAACTCGGGCTGCTCGGCCTGCCGGTGTTCCTGTTCCAGGAGGGCTACGACCCCGACGCCGCGACAGCCTTTCGCGAACTGGCCCGCCTCAGCCGTGGCGCCTACTCCACCTTCGACGCAGGCTCGGCGCGCCAGCTTCGCGACCTGCTGCGGGCCGTCGCCGTTTACGCCTCCGGTGGACAGGCGGCGCTGGAAAGCTATAGCAAAACCCATGGCGGACAGTCCCGGCTGCTGTTGGACCAATTGAAACGCTGATGGTTGACCGATGCTCTTCATCCTGATCGGTTTGGTGGTGCTGCTGCTCGTGCTGATGGGGCGCGGCATGTTCGACCTGACCGACATCAAGCAGATGGCCTACAATCTGCGCAACGCCGGCGGCTTCGTCGCTCTGGCGGCGGCGATCATTTGCGCCATCACCGGCCGCGAGGCGCTTGCCATTGTCCTGCTCACAATTGCCGCGCCGCTGCTGCGTCAGCTTTGGGGCGGGTTTTTCTCAGGGATTGGCGGCACGAAATCCAGCGGGCGCAAGTCCGGCGTGCGGACGAAATTTATCGAAATGGAGCTGGATCACGATACCGGCGAGATGAGCGGACGGGTGCACGGCGGGCGCTTTGCCGGACGGGCGCTCGGTTCGCTCGCCGTCGCCGAGATGGTGGCGCTTTGGCATGAGTGCCGCGCGGGCGATCCGCAAGGTGCGCCGCTGGCCGAGGCGTGGCTTGATCGCGCCGACCCGCATTGGCGTGAAAAATACGGCGTCGCGCAGGACAGCGGCGCCGGACCGGCGGGCAACACGGGCGGGCAGATGAGTGCCGGCGAGGCCTACAAGTTTCTCGGCCTTGCTCCCGGCGCGACGCGAGCCGATATCCAGCGCGCGCACCACGACCTAATCAAGCGGTTTCATCCCGATCAGGGCGGCTCGAATTACCTGGCGGCGAAGATCAACGAGGCCAAGGACGTGCTGATGAGCCTCGCCGGCTAGTGCAGCCCGAGGCAAGTTCGCACCCCATTTTGCCGCACGCTTTCAAGCGAACTTGCCTCGGATAAGCTGCACTAGAATCAATAAGTTGCTAGTACGCCTTACCGCTGAGAAATCCTGTAAGCGCTCGCGGCAAATGGGGCAGGATTTCCTGCGGGGCGTACTAGTGCCCCCGCCTATCGTGGCACCGTCACAATCTCCTGCTTCACCGGCCAGGTCATCTGATACGACAGCGTGATGATTTTCTCCTCGCCCGGTTTCAGATCCAGGTTCCAGGCCAGAATTCCGCGCTTGTCCTCGTAATTGCTGACCACGGGCTGCGTCGTCGCGGGCAATAGCTGCACGGTGATCTTCTCGTCCTCCGAATAGGGGATCTGATCCAGCACCGTGATTTGCGCCGGCGCCGCATGCAGGTTCTTCACAGTGATGCGGTATTCCTGCACATCGGTATTCGACGTGGTGATCAGGCCGGACTCGCCGCGCTGCCGTTTCAGGCTGATGCGGCTGATCTTGATGGAATTGTCGGCGCCGAAACTGAGATCGTGCTCCTGGCCGGCGGCCACCAGCGGAAATCGCGCCATCCCGGCGAACACGTTGTCGCGATAGAGCGAAACCGCTCCCGGAAGGATCGGCGCGGCACCCTGATAGGTGAAATGCGCGTTGATGTAGGCGGCGGGCACGTCCTTCGGCACGCTGTTGAGCTTGATCGCCGGCGCCAGCGTCTCCGAGGCGATCAGCACCTTCTTTGCGCCGGTGCCGTTTTTCACCGTCACCTTGGCGGGCAGCTTGAAAACCGTCTGATAGGTGGAGCGCTCAACGGCGGCCCCCGTCTCCACGGCCTCCCTGCGCATCTTCGGCTTCTCCAGGCGGTCAGCCGCAGACTTGCTCAGCGCCATTTCCTCGGACGGTGCCGGCGCCGCTGCCGGCATACTGCGCGTGGCACCCCCGGCCGCCCCCGGCGGCAACGCGAATTGCATCTGCATGGGCCGCAACACGGGCGTCGCAGTCCGCTCGCCCGGCCTCGCCGTCGAGAGATGCAGTTCAACGTCATTCCAATCCTCGCCGCTCGACTGCGTGATGCTGGCGCGGCGCGTCAAGCTCAACTGCGGCTTGCCGTCTTTCGTTTCAGTCGCCAGCCGCGCGTCATAGACCGGCTGCCAGCTTGCGTTGCGCACGCGATACCGGATGCGGAGTTCGCCCTCGGCGGGGGCGGCGGCCTCGACGAAAATCCGCAACTCGGTGCGCTCGGTCTGCTCCACCGGCTGACGGCGCAAGCGCTGCTGCAATTCCTCAATGGTGGCGTCCAGATCGCGCTGCTTGGCACGCGCGGTCACCAACTTCTGTTGCGCATCGTTGAAGCGCGGGCCGATCAGATCGAAAACGGCGCTCCAATCCGGCGCGGGCTGGGGCTGGGTTTGCCCGGCATGCTGTCCGGCAAGCGGCAGGGTGGCGAGGTTTTGAGCCAGCGTTTTTACTGCGGTGGCACCGTCGATGATGCCGTCCAGCTCGGCCTTGGCGTCGCGCAGCTTGTCGATTTCCTGCTCAAGCCGCTTGCGCTCGCTTTCGTCCGCCGCGTCCTGCTGGCCGGGCTGCTTGACGAAAATCTGCTTGGTATCGACGGACATGATTTCGACGGCAGCGTTCAACTTGCCTTCGACGCGGACCGAGTTCTCCTCGATCCCCGCTGGCAGATCGCGCAGCACAGCCACATGCGAGCCGGCCTCGAGCGAGATGGAAGCCGCGCGCGTCACTTCCGCGCCGGAGGGGAAGACCGTGACGGCGGCGGCTTCCGATGTGGCCGGAATTTCAGCCGCCTGAGCGGTGAGCGGCGCGAGCAATAGGAGCGCGGGAAGACAGAGGCGGAACATGGGCTACTCCGTGAGAATGGACGGCGCGATACTGCTATCTGAAACAATATCACGCCAACATTCTGACGGAGTTACCGTCCGCCCGTCATTTTGGTCTCACATCCGCCTGGCGCGGAACGCCGTGAAGGACATGCCGGCATGGCGCTCAGCGTCGGCGCGGCTGATGCCCATATCTCTCAGCATGCGATCGTCGAGCTGCAACAGCTCATCGCATTCGCTGCGGTATTGCCTGTAGGCGGCGATGTAATTTTTCAGGTTTCTCAAGCGCCGCTGCACACTGCGAACGATGTCCGTCTGGTGAGCGGTCCCGCTCGGGAGTGCCATAGTCGGGTTCATGATAAGCATATTCCTATAGAGTTTGTCCGTGCCGGTCATTCCGGCACATACCACTCACAGGGCGACGCCTCCCACGGCGGAAACTACGTTCCTTATCGCCAGAACACACGGTCTGATGGCCAATATGATACAATGCCCGGCGGGCGGGAAGGCGAGTGAATACGTCCCATCAGGAATACATGAAACGCATGGGGCGCGGTCAGGCCGCGCAAGCGCCGGGATCAACGAGCGCGACGATCCCCATCATGATGTCGTTGAGCTGGAAATCCTTCGGCGTGTACATCGCCGCGACGCCCGCCGCCTTCAGCGTCTTCTCGTCCTCGGCCGGAATGATGCCGCCAACCACCACCGGAATATCGCTCCAGCCCCGCCGCGCGCATACGCTCCATGATCTCGCGCACCAGCGGCACATGGCTGCCCGACAGGATCGACAGCCCGACCACGTGCACGCTTTCTTCGAGCGCGGCGTTGACGATCTGCGCGGGCGTCAGGCGGATGCCTTCGTAGACCACCTCCATGCCGCAGTCGCGCGCGCGGACGGCGATCTGCTCGGCGCCGTTGGAATGGCCGTCGAGGCCCGGCTTGCCCACCAGGAACTTCAGCCGCCGCCCGAGCTTCGCCGACACCGCGCTCGACAGCTCGGCGCGAACCTCGTCCAGCCCTCGCCGCGCCGGCGCTCGCCGATTTCGACGACGCCCGTCGGCGCGCGGTATTCGCCGAAGACCTCGCCGCAGCGTCTCGCCCCATTCGCCGGTCGTCACGCCGGCCTTGGCGCACGCGATGGACGGCTCCATGATGTTGCGGCCTTCTCTGCGGCGGCGGCGCGCAGCTCCGCGAGCATGCGCTCGACGGCGGCGGCGTCGCGGGCTGGCACGCCACGCCTGCAACTGCTCGATCTGCTCGCGTTCCACACCCTCCGGCACGGTCTGAATGCCGGCGCCTCGCGCCGGCGACAGCGGCGACGTCTCGGTTTCCACGAAGCGGTTGACGCCGACGACGATCTGCTCGCCCGTCTCGATCTGCCGCAAGCGCGCGGCGTTGGATTCCACCAGCCGCTGCTTCATGTAGCTGGACTCGACGCGCCGCCACCGCGCCGCCCATCGCCTCGATGCGGGCCAGTTCCTCGCGCGCCTCGCGCTTCAGCTCCTCGACCTTGGCGTCGATGACCGGCGAGCCGTCGAAAATATCGCCATATTCGAGCAGGTCGGTCTCATACGCGACGATCTGCTGCATGCGCAGCGACCATTGCTGATCCCACGGCCGCGGCAGGCCCAGCGCCTCGTTCCACGCCGGCAATTGCACCGCCCGCGCCCGCGCCTTCTTCGACAGCACCACGGCCAGCATCTCGATCAGGATGCGATAGACATTGTTCTCCGGCTGCTGCTCGGTCAGGCCGAGGCTGTTCACCTGCACGCCGTAGCGGAAGCGGCGCAGCTTCTCGTCCGTCACGCCGTAGCGGTTCGCGCACATCTCGTCCCACAGGTCGCACGAAGGCGCGCATCTTGCACATCTCGGTGATGAAGCGCATACCGGCGTTCACGAAAAACGAAATGCGCGCGACGACCTCCGGGAAATCCTTCTCCGCCACTTCGCCCGACGCCTTCACCGTGTCGAGCACGGCCTGAGCGGTGGCCAGCGCGTAGGCCAGTTCCTGCACCGGCGTCGCGCCCGCCTCTTGCAGGTGATAGGAGCAGACGTTCGTCGGGTTCCACTTCGGCATTTCGCGGTAGGTGTAGACGATCACGTCCTTGATCAGCCGCATGCGACGGCTCCGGCGGGAAGACATAGGTGCCGCGCGACAGATACTCCTTGATGATGTCGTTCTGCACCGTGCCGGTCAGCTTCTCGCGCGGCGCGCCCTGCTCGTCGGCGGCGGCCATATACAGCGACAGCATCCACGCCGCCGTGGCGTTGATGGTCATCGACGTGTTCATTTCGGCGAGCGGGATGCCGTCGAACAGCGCGCGCATGTCGCCCAGATGTGAGACCGGCACGCCGACCTTGCCCACCTCGCCGCGCGCCAGCGGATGGTCCGCGTCGTAGCCCGTCTGCGTCGGCAGGTCGAAGGCGATGGAAAGGCCGGTCTGCCCCTTGGCGAGGTTCTTGCGGTAAAGCTCGTTGGAGGCTTTGGCGGTCGAGTGGCCGGCATAGGTGCGAATCAGCCAGGGTTTGTCGCGGGACACGGGGCGGTCTGTCATTGGCGCTCTGTCAATGGATGGGGCAACAGCGGCACTTTACCACGGCCGGCCGCCGCTGCCCCACCGTCTTAAGTCTTAAACTGTCACCTTCGGATAAGGCCGATAACGAAGAGTAAAACGACTGCGCCAATGGTGGAAACGACGACTTGGCTAATGAGGGGATCGTTGATGGGAATCGCGATACCCAGGCGGGGAAAGATGTTCGCGGCCACGACCGCCCCAAGGATACCGACAATAATATTGCCGAGCAGTCCAAATCCTCCACCCTGCATGATAAGACCTGCGAGGAAACCGGCGACAGCGCCGATAACCAGCCAGATCAAGATTGTCTGCGGGTCCATTGCATACCTCCCGATTGCAGCTACTTCGCGCGATCCTTCCGCCAGCACGGCGGGTGAGGACCGGCATCACTATCGCTCAAGTTGGGGCGCTCCGCCAGGGTCTTGATCCGCAAGACGCTTTCGAATTTCCCGCCGTGGGATTACGTTCACGTGGAGGCGGGATCAGCCGGCACAAAGCAAAACCGGGCTGGAAGCCAGCCCGGTCTCAATCATTGCCATGTCCTGTATGCCGGAAAGCGCCCGGCTATTAATTGCCGCTGGTAGCCCCTGGCATACCCGGCGACGCGTGGCCAATGTTTCTGAACAAGGATTTGATCAGCCCCTCTTCGCCGCCATATGTCGGCGTTTTGTTGGTGCTGAAGTCGATCACCTTGCCATCTTGCAGGCCATATTGAGCGATACGTTGGACAGAGTTCTTCTTGTTGAAGTAGATAGCTACCACCTTACGATCGACCACGGACGGCGACATGAATGCCATTTTCCTTTCCGTGGTGGTGGAGATATAATAAAAAGCATCGTTGCCGGCGGTCGAAGTCGTGTCTGGAGTTCCTAGGGCGAGGGTAACCTGATCCTTGGACATACCTTCGCGGATCTGCTGGAGATCCTCGGCGGCGAAGATGTGGCCGTTTGTCGCAACAGTGCCGCCGCATGCAGTTAACAAACCGGCGGTCAGGGCGATACACGTCCCATAACCGACATGTTTTAGCAGTCTGAGTGTGCGGGAACGAGGTGCCGCAAAAACGGAAAGGGTAGTGCCATTCGTCGTGTTAGTGTGATTTGGCATTGCGTTTCGCCTTGCGATTCCTATCCTGTGCTGATCCGAACGATTTTCACATAACGCCGGTCAACAAGCATTTCAACTTGATCTTATCGTGGTATAAGCTAAGCGCCGGTGCGGCTGGTTTCATTCGAGGTTCTGCCTCCCGCGGGCGGCACGTCTCACATGGGGTGATGTAACGACGATGTTCCGTTGGTTTGCTGAACGCTCTGCGCGCCGCGAAGCGGCTGAGAAGATTTACGATGCAATTGTGGCGCAGTCGCGTGCGCCCATATTTTATATGCGCTGCGGCGTGCCGGATACCCTGTTCGGGCGATTCGACATGCTCGTCATTCATATGTTCATTGTTCTCCAGAACCTGCGCAAACTCGGCGGCAGGGAAGGTGAATTGCTGGGCCGCGACGTGATCGAAGCGTTCATCCGCGAGATGGACAGCATGGTGCGCGACCTGGGCGTCGGCGATTTGCAGGTGCCCAAGGAAGTGGGGCGAATCGCGAACGTGTTTTTCGCCCAGCTCACCGTGTATATCGACGCCACGGAAAAGCGCGATCCGCGCGCCCTGGCCGACGCTGTGCGCAAGAGCTTCCAGGCGGCGGATGCAAAAGTGCGCGTCGCCGACGTGGAGTTGACGAACTACATCATCGAATCGATCAAGCAGATTGGCGGCATGCCGCTCAACCTGCTGCTGCAAGGCAACATCATGTTCCCGGACGTTCGAGGCGTGAAACGTGCCGGCTGACGATGCATTGGAAACGCTAGAGGCCCCGCCTCTGGACTGGACCGTTCTGGCGGACACCGTTTCGCGCGCCGGCTGTGCACGGCAGTTCGAGGCGGCGCCCGACGAATGTGCGGCTGTCGCCCGTTTTCTCGGCATCACGGCCGTCAAC
Organism: uncultured Alphaproteobacteria bacterium; assembly: GCA_963827885.1. Lineage (GTDB taxonomy): Bacteria > Pseudomonadota > Alphaproteobacteria > Rhizobiales > Rhodomicrobiaceae > CAWHDD01. The sequence continues at coordinate 199,894 of CAWHDD010000006.1, forward strand.
CGGCTGGCCCTCACCTGCCGCCTGTCGCGGCGTGACGGCGACCGCATTCTGGTGCGGGGCACGCTCAAAGCCGAAGCGGTTCAAGCTTGCATCATCACCTGCGATCCCATCGTAACGGAGATTGACGAAGAGGTTGAGGTCGAGTTCTGGCCCGAAGCGGATTTGGCGGGCGAAGGCGGCGAGCCGGAAATCGACGTGAACATCGACGAGGCCGAGCCGCCCTCTGCGATCCAGAACGGCCGCGTCGAGCTGGGCGCGCTGACCGTCGAACTGCTGGGCATCCGGCTTGATCCCTATCCGCGTGCACCCGGCGCGGAATTCGATGCGTCCACCGGCCTGACGCACTCGCGCACCGGCGCGTCGGGACCGTTTGCGGCGCTCGCCGCGCTGAAGAAATCTCCCCGCTGATAACCGGCAATTCCGCCGCGAAGGCATGGATTACCGGCGCCCCGCCCTTGTGAATTTACCCGCAGTCATTATAAAACGCATCATCTGTGCCGCATCGAGACGGCGCGCAAACAATTATGGATTCCCATGGCCCCTCCCCAATACGTATTCACCGTGCACAAGCTGTCGAAGACCTATCCCGGCGGCAAGCAGGTTCTCAAGGACATCTCGCTGTCCTTCCTGCCCGACGCGAAGATCGGCGTCGTCGGCGTCAACGGCTCGGGTAAATCGACGCTGCTGAAGATCATGGCGGGACTGGAGAAGGAGTTCCAGGGCGAAGCCTGGGCCGCCGACGGCATCAAGGTCGGCTACCTGTCGCAGGAGCCGCAGCTCGACCCCTCCAAGGACGTGCATGGGCAACGCCATGGAGGGCGTCGCCGAGAAGAAGGCCATGGTCGACCGCTACAACGAGCTGGCGATGAACTATTCCGACGAGACCGCCGACGAGATGGCGCAGCTCCAGGACATCATCGACGGCCAGAACCTGTGGGATCTCGACGCGCAGGTCGAGCAGGCCATGGACGCGCTGCGCTGCCCGCCCGGCGATGCCGACGTATCGAAGCTCTCCGGCGGCGAGAAGCGCCGCGTGGCGCTGTGCCGCCTGCTGCTGTCGAAGCCCGACATCCTGCTGCTCGACGAGCCGACCAACCATCTCGACGCCGAGACGGTGGCGTGGCTCCAGCATTTCCTGAAGAACTATCCGGGCTGCGTCATCCTCGTCACCCACGACCGCTACTTCCTCGACAACCTCACCGAATGGACGCTGGAACTCGATCGCGGCCAGGGCGTTCCGTACAAGGGCAATTATTCGAGCTGGCTGGAGCAGAAGGCCAAGCGCGCTGGAGCAGGAAGGCCGCGAGGACGAGGCCAAGCAGCGCACGCTGTCCCGCGAACTGGAGTGGATTCAGCGCCAGCCCGAAGGCGCGGCAGGCCAAGTCCAAGGCGCGTATCAAGGCCTATGAGGAGCTGGCCGAGCAGGCGGGCCGCGAGCAGACCGGCAAGGCGCAGATCACCATTCCGCCGGGGCCGCGCCTCGGCGGCGTGGTGGTGGAGGTCGAGGACCTCAACAAGGGCTTCGGCGACAGGCTGCTGATCGACGACCTGTCGTTCAAGCTGCCGCCCGGCGGCATCGTCGGCGTGATCGGCGCCGAACGGCGCGGGCAAGACCACGCTGTTCCGCATGATCGTCGGCCAGGAGACAGCCCGATGGCGGCACGATCCGCCTGGGCGACACGGTGAAGCTCGGCTATGTCGATCAGTCGCCGCGACGCGCTCGACCCCAAGAAGACCGTGTGGGAGGAGATTTCCGGCGGCCTCGACATGATCAAGCTCGGCAAGCGCGAAGTGCCGAGCCGCGCCTATTGCGGCTGGTTCAACTTCAAGGGGCCGGACCAGCAGAAGAAGGTGGGCCAGCTTTCGGGCGGTGAGCGCAACCGCGTGCATCTGGCCAAGATGCTGCAAGCGAGGGCGGCAACCTGCTGCTGCTCGACGAACCGACCAACGACCTCGACGTGGAGACGCTGTCCTCGCTGGAAGCGGCGCTGGAGGATTTTCCGGGCTGCGCCGTGGTCATCAGCCACGATCGCTTCTTCCTGGACCGTATCGCCACGCACATTCTGGCCTTCGAGGGCGACAGCCATGTGGAGTGGTTCGAGGGCAATTTCGACGCGTATGAGGAGGACAAGCGGCGCCGTCTGGGCGATGCCGCCGTGGAGCCGCACCGGGTCACGTTCAAGAAGTTCACGCGGTAGTTGTGGGAAAAGCCGCCATCTATGCCGAGTTCATTCGCAATCAGCGCGTGAATCGGCATTATGGTGCGCGTCTCGTCGAAAATCGCTTTCGTGACGTCTGCGTCGAGGAGATGACCACACTCGCTCTCAATCTTGACCGGCGTCTTTGCAACGCCGGTTGGGTGGAATCAGAGTTCACATATAGCGGCCGCCCAATCCGCCACGAACTCAAGTAATCCGCCCGTCAGAAGGCTTCGCGGAGACCATCCCCCCAGGCTTCGGCTCCTGTGAGCTAGTGTCAACCACGGAGCACTGGCAAGATGCAGCTGAGAAGCCTTATTGACAAATCATTCCACCAAACTTCCTTTGTCGGCGTCCTCAAGGGACATTATGTCGCCCTATGCGGCGGATGCTTGCTGTACGACATGCAAAATCACGACGTCGTTACAAACATACAGGAAGAAAACTGGGCGTTCACGGGATATGCAAAAATGTTGGCGGATATCGACGTATTGGCGATAGTTGCAAACATATTAAGATCAGCCAGGCATAAGACGATAAATACACCGCTGCTTTCAACACCATACCCGACCAATTATTATCACGTTACATTGGAGTGTGCGAGTTCTCTACGCCTCATACCGAAGGCGCATAAGGTTGTTGGAATTGATGCTGCATTGGTAAAATTCCCATACCAGCAAGAGTTATTTTTCCGCTGCCTGGACAATAGGTGCGTCGCGGTCCTTGATGGATCCGAAATACATGTAGACCCAATAATTTTCTTCGATCATCAATCGGATGACGGCGTAGATTTTGTTCGCAGCCGCGCTAGCAAACTTGCGGACCTTGGAAATGAGGTTGTGCTTGTCGATAGAAAGGCGGCTATCTCACGCAAGTGGTCGGGCTCCATCGCGGAGACGGAAGATTTTCATGAATTTCTGAAGAAGCACAACGTCCGGCGAACTGAATTTGGGGCTGGCGAACTCACCGTATCTGAGCAGATTGGCCGGATGAACGGCGCAAAAACCATCATTTCCGCGCATGGAGCGGCAATGACCAATATAATTTACTTAAGACCATCCGTTAATATCATAGAACTCGTCACCCCAGAATGGAGTGATAGAATTGTATTTGAAACTATTTGCAAAAATATTGGACTTAATTACCACAGAGTTCTCTGCTCGCAATCGGACGGCAATGGGAACATGATTGCTGACACACATGAACTCGACAGTCTAATCGAACGCATAAACTGAGGTTCGCGATCTGCGGACCCTACCCCTGGCGCCCATAAAGCCGTGCAATCCTGGCCAGCGGTACATTCAAATAATACAGCGTCAGGCAGGAGAGATTGCGCAGCATGCGCGGCAGATAGCCATCCTTGCGGTAACGCGCGGCGCTGGTGGTGGCGCGGCTGTTCAGCAGTCTCAACCTGCGGCGGCCGAGCCGGCGGACGATATCCACATCCTCCATCAGCGGCATAGGCTTGAAACCGCCGATGCTGTCGTAAAGCTGCCGCGAAATCAGCAGCCCCTGGTCTCCGTAGGGCAGGCGGAACACGGCGCAACGCAGCGCGACGAGGGCCTCCAGCACGCGCGGCATGAAACCGCGATCATCGAGCGCGAAGCGGAAATAGGCCGCCTGATCCGGCAGCGCGCCCTTTTCGATGTCGCGGATGAGGCTGAGGGCATCGCGCTCCCAATCAGGGTCCAGCACGGTGTCGGCGTGGAGAAACAACAGCCACGCGGATTTAGCGGCGTCTGCTCCCGCACGCAACTGAGCACCACGGCCGCGCCCGCCGGTCAGGAACACCGCACCCGCCGCGTCGGCGATGACGGCGGTGGCATCGGTGGAGCCGCCGTCGCTAATGACGGCCTCGCGTACCATGCCCGACACCGCGGCCGGCACCAATGCGGCAAGCGCCGGCGCGAGGACGGATTCGGCATTCAACGTGGGAATGACAACGGAAATCATTGCGGTGGATAATACCCGGTTCGCAGCGGTGGACAATTGCGAAATTTTGCCAACTTGTTCTTTCTTTGTTCCCGCCTTCCTGCTAACTATGGGCATATGACGAACGGTCCAAAAATCCAGCGTGCCGCCTGCCAGATCGAGGATGCGCCCCCGCTCCCCGCCGGTCTGCGGCGAGGACGTGGCGCGCGCTCCAATGTCAGCAGCCGTTTCGACGATGAGCGGCGGGCCGGTTTCGATGACGGCTGGTGCAGCCTGGATGACCTTACCCCCTTCAAGACCGAGGTCACGCTGGAAACGGCGCGGCGCATCATCAACTGTATCAACTCGCCCGATATCCCGTACCAGCAATCCATTAACGCCTATCGCGGCTGCGAGCACGGCTGCATCTATTGTTACGCGCGCCCAACGCACAGCTATCTCGGGCTATCGGCAGGCCTGGATTTCGAAACAAAACTCACCGTCAAGCAGAACACACTGGAGCTGCTGGAGGCCGAACTGGCCAAGCCCGGCTATGTGGTGAAGCCGATCACGCTGGGGTCCAATACCGACCCCTATCAGCCCATCGAGCGCGAATACCAGCTCACCCGCCGCATGCTGGAATTGTTCGAGGCCACCCGTCATCCAGTCGCCATCGTCACCAAATCGGCGCTGGTGACACGCGATCTCGACATATTGAAACCGCTCGCCGAGCGCAACCTCGTGAAAGTGGCGCTGTCAGTCACCACACTCGATCACCAGCTCGCCCGGCGCATGGAACCGCGCGCCTCAACGCCCGAACGGCGGCTTGAAGCGCTGCATCAGTTGAGCGAGGCGGGCATTCCCACGGCGGTGATGACGGCGCCCATCATTCCCGCCCTCAACGACCACGAAACGGAAGCGATACTGGAGCGGGCCGCAGCCGCTGGCGTTCAACAGGCGGGCTATGTGCTGTTGCGCCTGCCGCTGGAGATCAGCCCGCTGTTCCAGGAGTGGCTTACCGGGGAGTTTCCGGGCCGGGCCGGACACGTTATGTCGCTGCTCCGGTCGGCCCGCGGCGGCAAGGATTACGACGCGAAGTTCAGCGAGCGGCAAAGGGGTACGGGCGTCTATGCCGATCTGATCGCCCAACGTTTCCGTCTGGCGATGCAGCGCCTGGGGATAAATCAGGCAAACCTACGGCTCGCCAGCGATTTATTCCGGGCACCGGTGCCCAAGGGCGGCCAAATAAGTCTGTTCCCATGAAATTCAGCAATTCACTTCCGTTGATATCTGTCCCTGCTGCTTGCCACGGCGGCCCGTTCTCCCCCAATCTGACGCCATGATCGCAAAACCCCAAAAGACTTCCCCCACACTCCAGCACGAATTGCGGCTCGCGCAGATCCACGGCGGCGCGGTCGCCGGCATCGACGAAGCCGGGCGCGGACCATGGGCCGGACCGGTTGTCGCCGCCGCCGTCATTCTCGACATGCGCAACGTCCCCCCCGGCATCGACGACTCCAAACGCCTGAGCCGCGCGAAGCGCGAGGCGCTGGCCGTACAAATCCGCTCGACCGCCATCGCCGCCGCCACGGGCATCGCCGATGCCCCAACCATCGACCGCCTCAATATCCTGCGCGCCACATTCGAGGCCATGTCCCAGGCCCTCCGCGCATTGCCGCAACCTCCCGCCGCCGTTCTCATCGACGGGCGCGATTGCCCCAACCTCGGCTACCCCGCCGAAGCTCTGATCGGTGGCGACGGCCTGTCGCTGTCGGTTGCCGCAGCCTCCATTCTCGCCAAGGTCACACGCGACCAGTTGATGCATACACTCGCCGCTGAATTTCCCGGCTACGGATGGGAACGCAACATGGGCTACGGCACGGCCGAGCACGCCGCCGCCCTCACACGCCTCGGCGTAACACCGCAGCACCGCCGCTCGTTCGCGCCCGTTCGGGCGGTACTTCAACAATATGGTTAACGCAGCCCGCCGGCGGCAAACAACTTTTACGGGAGCAATTTGTATTTGACACGTGAAAAATCCAGGGAGATGATGTAAGTAATTCCCATCATAGAAGCCACCGCCGGAAGCCATACGCCCGGCAACAGGTCAAGTTGAGGGAAATGCCATGGAATTCAAGCTGAAAACCCCATCCTGGAGAATGTTTCTCATCTCTACATTTCTTATCATTCTGGTGCTAGTATCGAAATTCGGAGTCGAAATCCCCATCCTGAAGGCAATCGTCCAGCACTATTTCGAGGTAACCTTCGTCGCCTGGCTGATACTTTTCGCCAGCGTCACATACGATATCTAAACCGCCATCCAGCCGCAAACGGATGCAATTCCATCGGGAGGCAACACAAGCATATTTGATTTCCATCGCCGGCACCTTAGGGTATGCCTGTGCTGTCAGGGTAATAGATCGTGCCCCTGGCGCGGTCCAAGATACATTTGAGACCGCTTCAGGGCTGCATTCCGCAACCCGCGGCGGGCGTGGTGTAAAAAAACTCAAGCTTTGCTCATCTCCTGACATCGGCCGCCAAAATAAAGAGTAGAGGGTGATGCTTCGAAGTTTTCGGCCCGCCATATCCCTGATCACAGCCTTCTCCTTTCTGCTGGGGCAGCCGGCGCTTGCCGGACCGGCGGCGGCACAGACGCCCGCTCCCGTCCCGCCGGTGACCATCGAGGAGTGCCGTAACCTCGGCGATCAGGACGTGCGCACGCGAATTCGCGACCTCACCCAGCAAACACTGACAGCCGAGCTGAAGGGCATCAATTATTACGAGCTGGTGGGCATCCGCTGGCGCGACGCCCGCATGAACGACCGTATCGACACCGAAATCGACAAGGCTGTCGAAATCACCCGCGCCGACAAAAGCTGGATCGACCGCGCCTATTCCAACTTCAGCCGCTCGACCGCTGAGAAATTCGCCATTGAGGTGGCCGAGCGCGCCTATGGTTCGCAGGGCTTCAAGGATGCGCTCACCGAACTGTCGGGGCTGATCGGCAAGGACATCGGCACGCGTATGCAGACTGCAACGGAAAAGGTTGCCGGCCCCATCATGACCTGCGTGCAGAGTGCGCTGCAAACGCGCTACGGCAACGCCGTGGCGGAAGTGTTCGCGCGCGACACCGAAGCCAGCACCAAGGCTGCCCCCGGCGCAGCCGGCTCGAAAATTGACGCGACCGACCTCGCAGTCGGCAGCGGGGCGTCGATTTCGGGCATCATTCTTATCGTCAGCCGGCGCGTGGTCGCCCGCATCGTCGCCGGCATCGGCGCGCGCGTCGTCGGCCTGATCGCCGAACGCATCATATCGACCTTCACCGGACTGGTGGGCCTCGCCTTGATCGCCACCGACGTCTACTCCGCCGGCGAGGGCGTCTTCCCGATCATTGCCGAGCGGATGAAATCCCTCGACGCGAAGGATCTCATCAAGCAGGAAATCGTCAAGGCGCTCTCGACAGACGTGGCCGAGCAGTCGTCCTCCATCGCCGGCGAAACCGCCGACCGGATCTTTTCCCTGTGGCTGGATTTCCGGCAGAAGTACAACAAACTGCTGGACCTCGCCGACAAAACGCCAACGTTCGCGGCCTTTTTGAAGGACCGCAGAATCGACCAGATCGGCCGGCTCGGCCAACTCATGGACATCATTCTCGCCAAGGAAGGCGACAAGGGCGTCGTCATGCGCACCGCCGACGGCTCACTCAGCCGCGCCCTTCTAACCCTGAACGACGACGGCATTACCATCGCGATGGAACGCAAATCCATCGAGGAAGCGCTCGAATGGGCGAAACTGGCAGGTAACAATCTCGATCAGGTGATCAAATTCGGCATCTATAAAGACATGGCGCCGGGATCACTCACACCGGACAAATTGCAGAAAATTCTATCAATTGACGACCGTACCGCCATCAGCCGCCTCGCCAAACTCGATCCGGCCGCGAGCGATCTGCTGCTGACGCGACCCGTTACGCAGATCCGCAACATGGCCCAGAGGCTGACCGAAAACGAACTGGCGGCATTTTCGCAGTATCAGCGGCGGCTGACCCCAGCGGCCGCGCGGCGCGTGGCAGCGGAAACGGTTGAGAAGCCGGAAGTCATGCTGAAGCTGGCGCCCCGTGACATTCAGGAAGCACTTTACTCCAGTTCCGACCAGATCGCCGCGCTAGACATGCTCCTGGGATCGTCCAACCTGATCCTTGACGCCGCCAGCGTCTCCCGCGATTTCCAGATTGTCAGCGACGGACGGGTGAGCTGGCGGATCTTCTGGTACCGCTATATGTTCCTCATTCTCGTTGGGACGTTTGCCGCTTTCATCCTCCTGCTAATATTGCGGCGCATGCTTTTGGGGCCGCGCCGCTAAATTGAATTTTCACGAGAGGCTTTCCGCCGTGCTGTACACAACCGGAACGTTGTCTGGGAAATCCATCCGTGAGGGCGAAATCCTTTTCTTTTCCGCTATTGCCGTGCGCCAACGTTCTGCGGGACATGCGCGAGGCTATCACTAACGTTGTCGGCGGCGCCATGCGGCGCTACGAATATCTGACCGAGAGAACCATCGAGCGAGCGCTTGACGGTCTGGCCGCAAAAGCCAAGGCGAAGGGATATGACGGCGTCGTCAGCGTCCGTCTGGAGCACCAGCAAATTGTCGCAGGCAGTATTTCCGTTACGGTTTACGGGACAGCGTTTCATTTCGTGACGGATAAAGGTTGAGCGGGCCGTGATTTCCCGTTAATTTTGTGATGTCATGCTTGCGTTTACGATCAGAACAGCGATCGTATTCACATAATTGATGTCTGCCCGCGTGGCGGCAGTCAGGGGCAGAGGGACTTATTTATGAAGCTCGGAAAGGGCATCAGCGCCATCATCGCCGGCGGGGCCACAGGCGTTGGCGCAGCCACAGCCGAAGCGCTGGCGGTCAAGGGCTGCAAGGTCGCGAATTCTGGACATGCATCGCGGCCCAGGTGAAGCACTTGCCAGACAGCTCGGCGGTGTCTACGCCCATGTGGAGATGAATGACGAAACCAGCCTCGACGAGGCTCTCGACTTCGTGCGCGAAGAAAACGGCATCGAGCGCGTCTTCGTCAACTCCTACCGCATCGCCTTCGAACAGCGCACGCTGTGGCGCGACCATGACGGCCTCCTCGCTATGCACGATGCCCCGAGTTTCGCGCAACTGCTGCTCGTCAATCTGATGGGCACATTTTTCATGACCGCCAAGAGCGCCATGGCGATGATGCAGCTTCCCCCGCTTGAGGGCAGCAACGCACGCGGCGTCATCATTCATTCGGCCTCCCTCGCGGCGGAAGACGGTCTCGAAGGTCAGGTTGCCTACGCCGCCGGTGAGGGCGGAATTGCGGCGATGACCAGGCCGCTCGCCCGCGATTTCGTTGGCGACGGCATCCGCGTACTGACCATCATGCCGGGGCGCATCGACGCAGGCACGCCGCCCCGGTACCCGGACGAACTCCCCAACGCCGCAGGCCTCCTCCCGCCTCCGGGGACCGCAGATCCGCTGGAATTTGCCAAGATGGTGCTGATGTTATGCGAAGATGAGAACTACAACGGGCAGTGTGTCCGCTGCGGAGATGCCCACGGCATTTGATTGAGCCTCCCCATCTACCGCTAGCCGCGCGAATATGGCGCACTTGTCTGGTATATTTCCAGAGCGATATGCTGAACTCTGCCCGAGTTCGCAACAAGGTGGCGCGGCACCGGGCTCCCCTGTCAACCGCGTGGACAGGCTCCGCCCGAAATCGCCACTAGGTCATCCGAGTTCTCATGCCGAACGCGAAGATTTTGTTTGTCTGTCTCGGAAACATCTGCCGGTCACCCATGGCCGAGGGGATCTTCCGGCATATGGCAAATTCGGCTGGAACGGGACCTGTCGTGATCGACTCCGCCGGAACCTGCGATTTCCATATCGGCAATCCGCCCGACCGGCGCGCTCAAACCGTTCTGCGGGCCGAAAAGCATCAACATCTCCGCACTGCGGGCGCGTCAGGTCACCGCCGATGATTTCGCGGAATTCGATTACATCCTGGCGATGGATCAGGCCAACCTGAAGGATTTGCAGCGGCTCGCCCCGAAGGATTACAAGGGCTGCCTCAAGCTGTTCCTCGATTTCGCGCCAGCGGCGGGTGCGCGCGAGGTTCCCGATCCTTATCTGGGCGATTACGGCGGATTCCAGCGCGTCTTCGACCTGCTCTCCGAGGCCAGCCGGGGCCTGCTCGACGAACTGTCGAAGCACGATTGCGAGGCGGATAGCTCAAGTACGCTCCAGCGCTGAACCAGAACCTCCAAATGCAGCACATCCTCGTTTATGCCGATTCCTTGTCCTGGGGCATTATACCTGGTACACGGCAGCGCCTCGAATTTGGCCATCGCTGGCCCGGCATCATGGAAATCGAGCTGAACCGCGCCGGGACGGCCGTGCGCGTCATCGAGGACTGCCTGAATGGACGGCGAACGGTCTGGGATGATCCGTTCAAGCCTGGCCGCAACGGTTTGGATGGCTTGGCGCAGCGCATCGAAATTCACTCGCCGCTTGCCCTCGCCGTGCTCATGCTGGGCACCAATGACTTCCAGTCCACGCACCAGCACAATGCGTGGCTTTCAGCGCAGGGCATTGCGGCGCTTGTTACCGCCATCCGCCTGGCGCCAATTGAGCCAGGAATGCCGGTTCCGCCCATATTGATCGTTGCACCACCGCCTATCGACAGCCCGAAAGGTCCGCTTGCGCCGAAGTTCGCGGGGGCTGAGTTCAGGTGCGCCGGCATGGCCGCGCATACCGGGATACGGCCGCTGCACTCGGCTGTCATTTTTTCGACGCAGGCAGTGTCACACGCTCCAGCCGGATCGACGGTATCCACCTGGATGCGGATCAGCATCTCTTGCTGGGGATGGCCTTGGCCGGAATTGTTGCCCCGCTGCTGGCACCACAGGGCTAATGCCTACCCCTCGTCCTCGTCCTCATCCTCGTCCTCCTCATCATAGCCGCCCAGCGGATAGACCGCCTCGGCGACATAGGGTCCGCCGCCGTGGAACGTGCGCGCCGAAAACAGCACGAAGCGCGTCACCGGAAACCCGCCGCCCAGCGGTCCGCCGCATTGGGACAAATAGGAGGCCACCTCCAGGACATTCGCGTGTTTCAGATAGGCCAGCGTTACGTGGGGCGTATAGTTGCGCTTCTCCGGTTCCAGACCGGCACGCCGGGCGGCACGTTCATGAGCCTTTTGCAGCCGGACCAGCGCTTCCGAAGGCTTGAACCCCGCCCAAAGCGCCCTCGGCTCCTTGCTGCCGAAGCTGCCGAGCCCATCCAGCTCCAGATTGAAGACCTCCGCTTCGATATCCTCCAGCGCATCGGCCAAATCCTCGGCTTCCCGGTCGCCGATATCGCCAGCGAAGCGCAGCGTAACGTGATAGTTGGCCGGATCAACCCAACGCGCGCCATGAAGCCCGCTCCGCAGCAGCGACAGCCGCGTCGCGATATCGGGAGGCACCTCGATGGCGGTAAACAATCTCCGCATGGTTTCTCCCTCGCGTTGCCCAGGTTCTGGCTCGCTGTAGATGGCTGTTGGCCCGAGAAAGGCCGGGGGAAATCGAACTGGCAGGGAACTCGCAAACCCATTCCCAGATTAGAGCCGTCCGCCGCGTGACGCAATCTCAGATGCCGTCCGCTGGCGATTGACAACAAGTGAAGCATTGTGCCAAAGCGCCGCGCCGGGTTTACATCAGCTTCACTCTCCTCATTGACAGCATTAGACAAACTAACAATCGCGCGGCAATATCGCGATCAAAGCCACCAAGGGAAGGACGTTGCATGCGTAAGTATTTGTTTATCGCAACCGCTGTTGCTGCTCTCAGTGCCCCGCTTGCTGCATCAGCGGATGAGACGAAGGTATGCAAGAACGTAACGAAGGAGCAGGTGTCCGCTCTTTTCGACCGCTGGAATGCCGCGTTACAGACAAAAAATCCCGATGAGGTCGTGAAGAACTATGCGCCGGATGCCGTCCTATTGCCGACGGTATCAAACAAATCGCGCACAAACCACGCGGAAATCAAGGACTACTTCGCTCATTTTGTGGAAAAAAGTCCGAAGGGTGTGATCAACTCACGCACGATTCACGTCGGCTGCAATGAGGCCTACGATGTGGGAACCTACACCTTCATACTGACCGATTTCAGCCGGCAAAGCCAGCGAGGTCGCCGCCCGTTACAGCTTCCTCTACGAACTGCGCGACGGCAAATGGCTGATCACCCACCATCATTCCTCGGCGATGCCCGAGAAGGCGGGAGCCACGCATTAGGCCAGGCTCAAGGCGGATGAACCGGCGGTCAAACGATGATCGCCGGCAACACCCGCCGTTTCCCGCCTACTTCTCGCGTATCCAGGTTTGCGTCCGGCCCAGCAGCGAAATGCCGAGAAAACCGCGGACCAGCAGCTTCTGCCCGCCATCCGTCACCTTGACGGTGCAGCCGTAGTCATCGCCGCTCTCGGGGTCGAGAATGGTGCCGCCGTTGTATTCATCGCCGTTCTTTTTCAGACCGCGCATGATTTCCAGCCCAAGCAGCGGCATATCCTTGCGGTCGTCCTCGCATTCGGTGCAGACCTTGTTCACGTCCGTTGGATCGAACGTCCGCTCCAGGCGGCCGGCTATCACTCCTGGGCTTGATTTCATAAATCTTCATGATGCCCTGCGGCTGGCCGGTCTTGTCGTCGATGATCCGCCAGAGCCCGACCGGGGATTCGCCCGCCGCCTGCGCGCCCGCACTGGACCCGCAGAAAAAACTCGCGGCGATGAAAAAAGCTGCCGCCGCCTGGGTGAGTTTGAATGTCCGCATCCGTCGTTCTTCCACTTTCATTGAGGTTGAGCGTGCCGCGAAAGAAGCCTTCCGCGCAAAAGCCGTCCCGCCGCCGTTTTTGGCGGCTTTTATAAAAATCTCCATCAAATTTTGGTGTCCGCAGCCATCTCCCGCGCACTTCAAATGCATGGTGCCACACAGCCATGGCCGCAAAATGACGCCGGAACGCTCCATGTCCGGGAGGGCAAGATCATTCGAGCTTTACGCAGATTTCACAGGCAGAATGGGCTGCGGAAATGCCCAGAGGCGGTTCAATCGAGCATCACGAAGGCTTTTTTCGCGCCTTTACACGCGAGATGAGCGCTTCCACCTGCGGAAATATGTTTTCGACCATGATCTCGACACCTTTTTCATTGGGATGCAGGCCATCGGGAAGGGTCAACTCGGGCCTTAGCGCCACACCGTCCAGAAAAAACGGGTAAAGCAGCGCACCATATTTCTGCGCCAGCCGGGGATACATCGCCTGGAACGCGCCCACATAATCCTTGCCGAGATTGCGCGGCGCTTCCATGCCCGCGACGAGCACATCGAGGCCCCGCGCCTTGAATTTCGCCAGGATTTCGTCCAAAGCCCGCTCTGTCTGAGCCGGATCGACGCCGCGCAGCGCATCGTTCGCGCCCAGTTCCAGGATCACCGCATCGGCGTCAGCCGGCAGCGACCAATCCACCCGCGCCAGACCCGCCGCCGCAGTATCGCCCGAAACACCGGCATTTTCGACACGCACATTGAGCCCGCGCGCCTTTAAGGCATTGTCTAATCGTGCCGCAAAGGATTTATTCTGCGGCAGGTGAAAGCCCACAGTGAGGCTGTCGCCGAACGCCACGATGACGACCGGCTGTTCATCCGCATGAACCGCTCCCGCCAGACCAGCCGCCGATCCAAGCCCCAAAGCGGCAGCTATCGAAATCTTTGCCGCCAGACGCCATATGGCCTTCAACATTGTCAACACTCCTGGGTGCGCCGTCCGCCCTACAATATAAGAAAGTTTCACCGTGACGCATCCCCTGATTGACCTGAAGCAAGTCCGTCTGACCCTCACCAGCCGCGCCGGCCCGGTGCCGATCCTGCGCGGCGTGGACCTGCAAATCGCCAGCGGAGAGGCAGTCGCCATTGTCGGCCCCAGCGGCTCGGGCAAGTCCACGCTGCTGATGATTATGACGGGCCTGGAGAAGGCGAGCGCCGGCCAGGTGCACATTGCCGGCCACGATTTCATGGCGCTGGACGAGGACGGCCTCGCCCGCGTGCGCGCCACCAATATCGGCATCGTTTTCCAATCGTTCCATCTGGTCCCCACCATGACGGCGCTGGAAAATGTGGCGCTGCCGCTGGAGTTCGCCCATGTGCCCGACGCGTTCGACCGGGCCGAGGCGGCGCTGGGCATGGTCGGCCTCGGTCACCGGCTGGGGCATTTTCCCGGCGAACTGTCGGGCGGCGAACAGCAACGCACCGCGCTCGCCCGCGCCCTGGCCCCCGAGCCGCAAATCCTTTTCGCCGACGAGCCGACTGGCAACCTCGACTTGCATAACGGCGAGCAGGTCATGGACCTGATGTTCGACCTGCGCAAACAGAAGCGGACGACGCTTGTGCTCATCACCCACGATCACGCACTCGCCAGCCGCTGCGGCCGCATCGTCGAAATGCGCGATGGCCTCGCCGCGCCGGCCGGTATCGCGGAGGCGGCGCTGGCATGACGGCAATCTCCTCGCTCGACACCGCCACCCTCCGGCGCACCGCGTTGCCGCTAAGCCTCCGGCTGGCGTGGCGCGACCTGCGCGGCGGCATCGCCGGTTTTTACGTCTTCATCACCTGCATCGCCCTGGGCGTCGCGTCCATCGCGGCGGTGAAAAGCCTGTCGCAGGCATTCGAAAGCGCCATCACCGCCGAGGGCTCGTCCCTGCTAGGCGGCGACGTCGATGTCAGCGTGGCTCACCGGCGCGCGACGGCCAGCGAGCGCGCATCAATCGCCGCCTGGGGCAATGTCAGCGAGATCGCCACGCTGCGAGGCATGGGCCGGCGCGAGGACGGCGGGCGGCAAACGCTGGTGGACATCAAGGCCGTCGATGGCGCCTATCCTCTGTACAGCAGCTTCAAGCTCGCCGGCGGCATGGCGCTGGCCGATGCCATCAAGGACGGCGGCGTCGCCATCGAGGAAAGTCTGGCCGCCGAGTTCCACCTGCAAAAAGGCGACCGCATCGTGCTCGGTGACGCCCGGCCGCTGATCACCGCGATCATAGAGCACGAGCCGGACCGGCTGTCGTTCGGCCCGTCGTTCGGACCACGGGTGCTGATGCCGCTGGCGACGCTCGCCAAAACCGGGATGGACACGCCCGGCAGTCTCATCCGCTGGCATTACCGGCTGAAGCTGAAACCCGGCGCGGAGCTGGCGCAATTCCGCAAGGAGATGAACCATCCACTGGGGGCGGCGGGCTTCGGCATTCGCGACCGCAACGATCCCTCACCCAACATCCGCCGCACCATCGAGCGTCTGAACACCTTCCTGACGCTCGCCGGGCTGACGGCGCTGCTAACCGGCGGCGTGGGCGTGGCCAATGGCGTGGCGGCGTTCATCGACCGCAAGCGGCAGGTAATCGCGGTATACAAATCGCTCGGCGCCCCCAGCAGCCTCGTGACCGCGTCCATGCTGTGGCAAATTCTGATGCTGGCGGCGGTGAGCATCGTGCTGGGGCTGTGCATCGGCATGCTGGCGCCCTGGCTTGCCGTCTGGTTCACCGGGGCGGCACTGCCCATAAGGATCGACACTGGCTTTCACTCAGGCGCGGCGCTGATGGCCAGCCTTTACGGCATCCTCACCACGCTGATTTTCGTGCTTTGGCCGCTGGGGCGCGCTACGGAAATCCGCGCCGCCGAGCTGTTGCGCGAAAATATCAACGGCGGACGTTCCTGGCCGCCGCGCGCCTTTCTCATCGGTTGCGCGCTGAGCGCCGGCGGGCTGGCGTTGATCGCCATCGGCTTTTCCAGCGATCCGGTAATCGCGTTCTGGGTTTGCCTCGCCCTGGTAGCGGCCTTCGCGCTGTTCTACGGTCTGGGCGAAGCCATCCGGCGCGGGGTGATGCTGCTGCCGCGTCCGCGCTCGCCCGAGGCGGCGCTCGCCTTCGGGAATATCTCGCGGCCCGGCGGTCTGACGCGCGTCATGTCGGTATCGCTGGGCGCGGGGCTGACCTTGCTGACGGCCAACGCGCTGATCGGCGCTTCCCTCACCAATCAATTGACCAGCGAACTGCCCGAAAAGGCGCCCAGTCACTTTTTCTTGATCGGCAAGGCCGATATCGACGGCTTCACCAGGCTCATTGCCGAAACAGCCCCCGGCGGCCAGTTGAAAACCGCGCCCATGCTGCGCGGCCGTATCGTCGAGCTGGCGGGCAAGCCGGTGGAGACATTGAAGGCGCCGGAGAAGGCGGCCTGGGTGCTTGAGGGCGACCGCGGTCTGACATTCGCGGAACAGCCGCCGCCGGAGTCGAAAATCGTCGAGGGAACGTGGTGGGAGCCTGGATTACGCCGGGCCGCCGCTGGTGTCCTTCGACATCGAGCTTGGCAAGGCCCTCGGCCTGAAACTGGGCGACAACATCACGGTCAACGTGCTCGGCCGCAACATCACGGCGTCTATCGCCAATTTCCGCACCATCAAGTGGGACACGCTCGGCATCAATTTCGTCATGATCTTTTCGCCTAACACGCTCAACCAAGCGCCCTATCAGGTGCTGGCGACACTGAACTGGCCGGGCGTCCATTCGGCGGAGGACGAAGCCAAGGTGGCCAACGCCACCGCCGCGAAGTTCCCGGACGTCACGACCATTCGCGTACGCGAAATGCTGCAATCCGTCGGTGTCGTGCTGGAGCGGGTGCTGACGGCGGCGCGTGTCGCGGGCGGCGTGACGCTGCTGTCGGGGATCATCGTGCTGGCTGGAGCGCTGGCCGCCGCGCAGCGCAGGCGGATTTACGAGTCGGTCATATTGAAGACACTGGGCGCAACCCGGTTTCGTATCGTGGCGGCACAAATGCTTGAGCAGCTTTCGATTGCCATCGTGGCCGGCGTAATGGCATCGGCCTGCGGCGCCCTCGCGGCCTATCTTGTATGTACGATTTTGATGAAAGTGGCATTCACTTTCTCCATAGCCAAACTATTGCAGGCGGCTTTGCTGACGACCATATTCGTGTTAGCGTTCGGTGCACTTGGTACTTTACGCGTGCTTCGCGCCAAGGCTGCGCCATATTTACGCGCCGAATGAATGCCAAACGGGATCGCCCATTTTTGGCAGCATCGTCCGGCGCGCATGGTAGTGCCCGCGGACGCGCATTAAGGCGTGTGCATACGCATACGGAACTTTGACAACTGAGGAAAACAAAGTCTCATGGCCCAATTTGATCGCAACTTTGCTCGCGCTCAGGCCGGCGTTCGTGACGTCTACGGCGTTGACGAGGGCCTGCGCACGTACATGCTGGCCGTATACAACTATATGGCCGCTGGCCTCGCCATCACCGGCATTGTCGCTTACGTCGTTTACCTGCAATGCATCACCAGCGACGCCACGCAGGCCGCCCTCGTCCTGAAAAACGGCACCATGCTGACGGCGTTCGGCAAAGCGATTCTCATCGGCCCATTGAAATGGGTGCTCTTCCTGGCGCCGCTGGCCGTAGTGTTTCTGTTTGCCGCGCGCATCCAGCAGATGAGCCTCGCCGGCGCACAGACGACGTTCTGGGTCTACGCCGCGCTGGTCGGCGTGTCCATCGCCTCGATTTTCGTGGTCTACACGCAAGGCTCCATCGCCCGCGTGTTCTTCATCACCGCGGCATCGTTCGGCGCGCTGAGCCTGTGGGGCTACACCACGAAGCGTGATCTTTCCGGCTTCGGCTCGTTCCTGTTCATGGGGCTGATCGGCATCATCATCGCGTCGGTGGTGAACATTTTCCTGGCCTCGACCATGATGCAGTTCGTCATCTCGGTCGTGGGCGTGCTGGTGTTCGCCGGTCTGACCGCGTATGACACGCAGCAAATCAAGGAGTCCTATTACGCTGGCGACGGCGAGGCGGTTGCAGGCAAGAAGGCGATCATGGGCGCTTTGCAGCTCTATCTCGACTTCATGAACATGTTCCTGATGCTGCTGTCGCTGTTCGGCAATCGCGAATAAGACGGCCCCAGACATTGCAGACAACGCATTTGGACCCCGCTTCGGCGGGGTCTTTCTTTTTGGAGCGCGTTTTCTGGGGGGATACGCCACCAGCCGGGCTGGATGGCAAACGCGGCCCCGAAGGCGATGCTGGGAGCACCCCCTCGGGACCGCGTTGATAAGGTGAAGAAATCCGGGACGGACGCTCGATAATTACGCCGCCGGCATCAGCCTCAATGGAAAGTCCAGCACCGCCATCACGAACCCGTTGCCGTCATCCATGGCTTCGTTCCACAGCGACAGGTAGTTCGGCGTATGCGGGACCACCCTGCCGACGACCTCGCCATGGTCGAACACCAGCTCGGCCTCGTACTTCTTGGCGAGACGCTGCATTTTCCGGTTTTCGGCGAGGCAGTTCATGTAGAGACGCGACACGCCGCGATTGCGCGCGGCCCGCACGATGCGTCCCAAAAGCTGGGTGCCCACGCCGCCGTTCTGAAAGTCCTTCTCGACAGAGAACGCACCTTCAGCGTCGGTTGGCCAGCTCTCGCCGATCATACGCAACTCGGCAGCCCCGCGCATTTCGCCATCGACGAAATAACCGTAGACCAGACTGCCTGGGCCAGTAGACCTGTTGGCGTAACCGGCGATAAACTCCTCGTCCACGGACATACCGTAACGCATTCTGCGGCTGTCGTGATCGAGTCTCAACAAATGATCCCGGAACTTCTCTGTTTCCGAAAACCACATTTTACGGATAGTTCCCCCCCAGAATTGAAGTTCTTCCATTACCGAACCTCCTTCTGGATCGTAATTGTCAGCCCAAGCGGCTTTTGTTAGGGCTACCTATAGCCCAGCATACTTAACAAATCCCACTCGCTGTCGCGTCCTGGTGAAAACCGTGAACACGACCTTCGTTTAAGGCCTGACGTTTGCAGGACTATGACAACCTGGAATTGCCTTGTCAGCAGAAACCGGCATCATAACAGGCATGTTGGGACCGCATGCGATACTGTGCCGCTTCCTGGGTGATATGGCAATTTTCGGCATCTGAAATGTCCCGGAACCGTCTAAAAGTTATTTTTGGCCATAGAATCGGCCAGCGCTTGCCCTATCGGACGACTCAACCAAATGCCAAGCGCCTTCCAGCGTGATAAGGGGGGATTAATGAAATTCTGCCGCGTTCCTGTCCTGGCCATCATCGCCGTCCTGTTTACAGCCGCGCCCGCCTGCGCCCAATGGGATATGTTCCCCTGGTCGAAGCCCCAGAAGCGCCAGCTCGAATGGCGCGTGGAGAACACTTTCCGCCTGTTCACCGATCCAGCCGACACTGAGCGCCAGCGCCTCGCGTTCAAGGCGCTGGGCATGATCGAGAAGCAGACGCCGGTTCAATCGGCCGAGCGGCGGCTCCAGCAGGCCGCCGGTGTACCGGGCTGGGCCAAAGCCGTTCACGGCAAAACCTGCTACGACCCCATCAGCCAGCACTACAGCAAGTGCAAGGACTACGTGCTGCCCAAGTCGCACCGCGTCATCGTGCACGTGAAGGGCTATCCCGCCAACGAGGATGTGTGCACGTTCGGCCTGCTAGGCGCCGGGCGCAAACGCCTCAAAGCGTTCCAGGCGGCGTGCGGAAAAGAGCAGCGGATCGACATTCCCTATCCCGGCGGCGCGACGGTGGAGGTGCGGCGCGAGGAAACCCTCATCGGCAGCCAGACGATCGTGGTGGAGGATTCTGCTGGTCGTGGCGTTCGGCGACTCCATCGGCTCCGGCGAGGGCAACCCCGACGCACCCGCGACACTGACCGACGACAAGACCTTCAACTACGGCCGGATTTTCCTCGCCCGCGACGGCTACTATCTGCCCGCGTTCAAGCCGAAGGAGCTGTCCGGCTATCCGCGCCGCTCGGGAGGCTGGAAAAATCTCTTCGACAAGGATTTCGACAACGGCCGCGCCAAATGGCTCGATTCCGACTGTCACCGCTCGCTTTATTCCTATCAGGCACGCGCCGCGCTCCAACTCGCCCTGGAAAACGACCAGCGCGCCGTGACCTTCCTGAGTTTCGCCTGCACCGGCGCGGATACGCTGAACGGCATTTTCCTCAAGCAGGCGGGGCGCGAGTGCTCGGCTGGCAAGTCGGAGGATATGCAGTCCCAGATCAACGCGGCGCTGCACGAGCTGTGCGCATCGGCACCCAAGCCAGTCGCCATCCCGCCGGAAATCAACGCCCTGATGCCGGAATTGAAGGACCAGAAGCACGTCATCCAGGCCTGCGAGGGCAACCGGCTGAAGCGGCCGGTCGATCTGGTGATGGTTTCGCTGGGCGGCAACGACATCGGCTTCAGCCAGATGGTGGCCGACGCCATCCTCAGCGAGGCGAGCATTTACCGCAAACTGGCCGGCCAGCTAAACTCGATCCACGGCGCGGACAAGGGCGCGGAGAAGCTCCAGCAACTGCCGCGCCATTACGATGCCCTCAATTTCATGCTGAAAAGCTCGCTCGGCATTGCGCCGGGGCGCGAGAACCGGGTCGTCGTCACGTCGTATCCGCGCATGGGCTATGCCGAGGACGGCAATATCTGCCAGGGCCGCATCGGCATGGAGGTTTTCCCGCCGTTTTCCGTCAGGAAGCCGAAGGTGGAGAAGATCGAGGCGCTGGGCGACGGGCTGTATCAGGTCTTGAAGGACAAGCAGCGCCAGTTCGGCTGGACGCTGGTGGACGACTACCGCGAGAAATTCCGCAAGCATGGGATTTGCGCGCGCCAGAGCTGGAGTCCGCATACGGACGAGGCCATGGGCTTTCCGGTGAAGACGTCGAAGGGCGAGTGGTTTCCGTTCAAGCCGAGCGAGTACCGCCCCTATGCGCCGCGCCAGCGCTGGATCAGGACGCCCAACGACGTCTTCCTCGCGGCGAATTTCCACAAATCGAAGCTGGAGCAGACGGGCTGCTGGAATTTACGGCCGCTGATCAACAATGCGTTCCAGGTTTTCCTGGCGTCAACCTATGGCGGTTCGTTCCACCCAACGGCGGAGGGGCATGCCGTGATGGCGGATGCGGCGCTGGCGCAGATGCGGCCGCTGCTGGTGAAGAAGGTCAAGGCGGAGACGGCGGCGTCACCGATGCCGGGTCAGCCGGCGCAGTGAGGAGGCCGCCAGCATCGAGTTGGAGATTCTACCGCCGCGCCGCAGCCCCCGCCTTGCGCGCCTTGTCTATGGCCGGCAGGATCTTCGATATCAGCACACTCTCGTCGATCGGCCCGGCCTGCTTGAACACAACCCGCCCCGTGCCGTCGATCACGAACGTCTCCGGGAACTTGGCGACACCCCAATCAATGGAGACCCGCCCGTTGGCGTCGTCGCCCACGGCGTCGTATGGGTTGCCGTAACGCCCGAGAAATACGCGCACCTTGACCGGCTGATCCTTATTGGCGATGCCGTATAACCGCACGCCGCTCTGCTGCTTCATCTGCGTCAGAAACGGATGCTCCTGCGGACAGGCGGTGCACCATGTCGCCCAGAAATTGACGACGCTGACTTCGCCCCTGGTCAGGTTGCCGGTGGACAAGCCCGGTCCCGCCCCCTGGAAACCCGGTAGCTGGAACTCCGGCGCCCGTTTGTCAATCAGCGGCGACGGCAGCCACGCGGGGTCGCCGGAATAAAGGCGGAAGAGAAACAGCAGTGCCAGCAGCGTGAATATGACAATCGGTAGCAGGTGGAGCCACCGGCCCCAGTCTCTCGCCGCCGCGCTTCCATCCGGTCCCGGCGCCGTCATTGCGCATCCTGGTGATTTGCGGCGCCGCCACGCGACAGACCGCGCTTCTCCAATTCGTCGATGAAGCGCTGCTGCTGCCATTCGCCCAGAATAGCCCACAGCACCAGCCCTGCCACCACCAGCGCCGTAATTGCATACGACCAGAGGATGAATGCGGCGTGGGGTCCGAGATCGAGCATAAGAAAGGTCATCGCCATTACTCCGCAGGCTGCCATTGCACACCCGGCTGCGCCTGGGTGAGCATGATGCGGCTGGCCCGCCGCTTGAGAATTTCCGCCCGCATGGCCTTCATATGCAGCCAAACGAAAAGCAGTGTGAACGCTATGGCCATCACCAGCAGCGGCCGGAGCAGCGCGGGATCGATGGCCGAGCTGCCCATGGGCGTGATGCTGGAGCCCTGATGCAGCGTATTCCACCAGTTCACCGAAAACTTGATGATCGGCACGTTAATGAAGCCGACGATGGCCAGGATCGCGGCGGCGCGCCCGGCGCGGCTGTAGTCCTCGATGGACTGCCACAGCGCGATCAGGCCGAGATAGAGGAACAGCAGCACCAGCATGGATGTCAGGCGCGCGTCCCATACCCAATAGGTGCCCCACATCGGCTTGCCCCAAAGCGAGCCTGTGACGAGCGACAAAAACGTGAAGGCCGCGCCGATGGGGACCGCCGATTTCGCCGAAACGTCCGCCAGCGGATGGCGCCAGACCAGCGAGCCGATGGAGGATATGGCGATCATGGAGTAGCCGAACATTCCCAGCCAGGATGCCGGCACATGCACGAACATGATGCGCACGGTTTCGCCCTGCTGATAATCCGGCGGCGCCATCAGCACCATGTAGAGGCCAAGGGCGAAAAACACCACCGTAGCCACCGCCAGAAACGGCATGATGCGGCCCGACAGGCGCATGAAGACGCTGGGATTGGCAAGTTGCGATATGCTCATCATGATCGTTTAACCGTTTTGCCTTTGAGCGTTAATATAGAACAACGGGCCGGAGGGGCAATCGTGCCATCAGCCCAAAGCGCTGCGGATTGCCGCACCTGCCGCGAGCGGCGCGATGACGAGGGACGCCAGGGTAAAGGCCCCGAGGATCGCGAGCGGCGCCGCCCCGCCGCCGGCAGCCGCCGCCACACCAAAGATTACCACAGGCACGTAAAGCGGCATCAGCAATAGCGCCAGCAGCAGCCCGGAGCGCCGGAGGCCGCATGTCAGCGCCGCGCCAATCGACCCGAGAAAGCTCACCGCCGGCGTGCCCACCGCCATGCTGAGCATCAGCGGCCCGTAGCGGTCAGCTTCGAGGTTGAGCAGCAGCCCCAGCACCGGCGACATCAGCACCAGCGGCAACCCGGTCGATAGCCAATGGGCGATGCTCTTCGCCAGCGCCACCATTTCCAGCGGCAGCGGCCCGGTCGCCAGCACGTCCAGCGTTCCGTCCTCGTAATCGGTCTGGAAAATGCGCTCCATCGACAACAGCGCCGACAGCAGCAGCGACACCCACAACACGCCCGGCGCGATGAGGCTCAGCAGCTTCAGATCCGGCCCCAGGCCGAGCGGCAGCAGCGCCACGACGACGAGGTAAAAGCCGAGCGCCGTCCCGACCGCGCCGCCCTCGCGCCAGGCCAGCCGCACGTCGCGGGCGATGAGGGTCATGAACGGCTTGAGGCCGCTGCTCCCCTCCACCTGCCGTTCCGGGAGAGCTTCATCCATCATCTGCCGTGCCTGCGCCGAATGGGGTGTTTTCATGCCGCGGCCTCCCGCGAAACGGCCGCTCCGGCGCTGCCAATCTCCAGGATGCGCGACGCCGCCACATCCAGCGGCGTATGCGTGGCGATGATGGCGAGGCCGCCCTGGCTCAAATGTTTGGTGATGATGCCGCTGAGGAAGGCGGTGGAGGCGGTGTCGAGGGAAACGGTCGGTTCGTCCAGCAGCCACAGCGGGCGCTCGGCCAGACTGAGCCGCGCCAGGGCGACACGGCGCTTCTGGCCGGCCGACAGATAGCCCGCCGGCAGATAGCTCAGATGCGCAAGATTGTAGGCGTCGAGCGCCGCATCGACCGCATCCGGCCGCGAAACCTCGAAAAAATCCGCCATGAACCGCAGATTTTCCAGCACGGTCAGCCCCGGCTTGATGGCGTTGGTGTGGCCAATGAAATGGCACAGTTCCCTCAGCGCCTTCTCGGGGTCCGCACCCTCCAATTCCACGCTGCCGTGATCGAAATGATAGAAGCCGGCGATGGCGCGCATGAGCGTGGACTTCCCCGCGCCGTTGGGGCCGCGCACGATAATGCACTCGCCCGCCTCGCATTCGAAGCCGAGCCCGGAGAACAGCACGCGCCCGCCGCGCGAACATTGAAGCGAATTTGCTTTAAGTCTCATCATCGTTATCGCAAAGCGAACCTTTGGGGCTCCAAACTCGTACCTGTACTCGCCACTTATATAGAGTGCGTCAGCCAACGCCAGCGAACCTTTTCGCGCATCCGCCGGAGGCCCAAGCCGTGACAGTTACCCATACCCCGTCCCCCGATAGTTTCAAATGCCGCAAAACACTCTTGGTTGACGGCAAGGCTTACGAATATTTCAGCCTGCCGGAAGCGGAGCAGAACGGGCTCGCGGGCATCTCGCGCCTGCCGTATTCCCTGAAAGTGCTGCTGGAAAACCTGCTGCGGTTCGAGGATGGCCGTTCGGTCACGGCGGATGACATTATGGCTGTGGCGCTTTGGCTGGGTCAACGCTCCTCGCCGCGCGAAATCGCCTACCGCCCGGCGCGGGTGCTGATGCAGGATTTCACTGGTGTGCCCGCCGTGGTGGACCTGGCCGCGATGCGTGATGCGATGCGCTCCCTTGGCGGCAATCCGTCGAAAATCAATCCGCTGGTGCCGGTCGATCTCGTCATCGACCATTCGGTTATGGTCGATCAGTCCGGCAACGCCAGTGCTTACCAAACGAATGTGGAGAAGGAATATTCCCGCAACGGCGAGCGCTACGAGTTCCTGCGCTGGGGCAGCACGGCGTTCGACAACTTCCGCGTGGTGCCGCCGGGGACCGGGATTTGCCATCAGGTGAACCTCGAATATCTGGCGCAGACGGTGTGGACGAAGACCGTTAACACCGCTGGCGGTGAGGTGGTGCAGGCCTTCCCCGACACGCTTGTTGGCACCGACAGCCACACCACCATGGTGAACGGCATGGCCGTGCTGGGCTGGGGCGTGGGCGGCATCGAGGCGGAGGCGGCCATGCTCGGCCAGCCGATATCCATGCTGCTACCGGAGGTGATCGGCTTCCGCATGGACGGCCGGCTGCGCGAGGGCGTGACGGCCACCGATCTGGTGCTGACGGTCACGCAGATGTTGCGCAAAAAGGGCGTGGTCAACAAGTTCGTGGAGTTCTACGGGCCGGGCCTGGATCACCTGAGCCTGGAGGACCGCGCGACCATCGCCAATATGGCGCCCGAATATGGTGCGACCTGCGGCTTTTTCCCCATCGACGCCGACACGGTGGCCTTCCTGCGGGCGACGGGGCGCGAGGCGCATCGCGTGGCGCTGGTGGAGGCTTACGCCAAGGCGCAAGGCATGTGGCGGACGAGCGAGACGCCGGACACCAGAGTTCACCTCGGCGCTGGAGCTGGATTTGTCCCAGGTCGAGCCGAGCCTCGCCGGTCCGCGCCGGCCGCAGGATCGCGTCACACTGGCCGATGCCGCCGCCGGTTTCACGGCTGCACTGGCGGAAATCCGCAACATCAAGGACGCGGGCGGCGCTGCGCCGGCGGCGAAATCCGGCAAAGTCGCCGGCGCCGGCTATACGCTCTCGGACGGCGATATCGTCATCGCGGCCATCACTTCATGCACCAACACCTCCAACCCGAGCGTGCTGATCGGCGCGGGGCTGCTGGCGCGCAACGCGGCTAGGCGCGGCCTCAAGGTCAAGCCGTGGGTGAAGACGTCGTTCGCGCCGGGCAGCCAGGTGGTGACGGACTACATGCAGATGGCCGGCCTGCAAACCGAACTCGACAATCTCGGCTTCAACCTCGTCGGCTATGGCTGCACCACCTGCATCGGCAACTCCGGCCCGCTGCCCGAGGCGATCTCCAGGGCCATTCAGGAGAACGATCTGGTGGCCTGCGCCGTGCTCTCCGGCAATCGCAATTTCGAGGGGCGCATCAACCCCGACGTGCGGGCGAATTACCTCGCCTCGCCGCCGCTGGTGGTCGCCTATGCGCTCGCCGGATCGCTGAAAGTCAATCTGGCGGCCGATCCGCTGGGCACTGGCAGCGATGGCCAGCCGGTTTACCTGCGCGACATCTGGCCGTCCAACCGCGAAATCGCGGACATCATCCGCCAGACCATCACGCCGGAGATGTTCAAACGCCGCTATGCCAGCGTGTTCAAAGGCGACGAGCACTGGCAGGCGCTCGGCACCTCCAGCCGCGAACTGACCTATAGCTGGAACCGCGGCTCGACCTACGTGCAGAACCCGCCGTTCTTCGACGGGCTGACCGCCATACCGCTCCCCCCGCGCGATATCGTGGACGCGCGCATCCTGGGCCTGTTCCTCGACTCCATCACCACCGACCACATCAGCCCCGCCGGTTCCATCTCCAAGACCGGTCCGGCCGGCAAATATCTGCTGGAACACGATGTAGCGGCGGCGGACTTCAACTCCTACGGCGCGCGGCGCGGCAATCACGAAATTATGATGCGCGGCACTTTCGCCAACATCCGCATCAAGAACCAGATGGTGCCCGGCGTGGAAGGCGGCGTCACGGTGCACTATCCCAGCGGCGAGCGGCTGCCGATCTACGACGCGGCCATGCGCTACAGCAGCGAGGGCGTGCCGTCGGTCGTGTTCGCGGGCAAGGAATACGGCACGGGCTCCAGCCGCGACTGGGCGGCCAAGGGCGTGCGGCTGCTGGGCGTGCGCGCGGTGATCGCCCAGAGCTTCGAGCGCATTCACCGCTCAAACCTCGTGGGCATGGGCGTGCTGCCGCTGGTGTTCGATGACGGGCTGTCGTGGCAGAGCCTCGGCCTCAAGGGCGATGAGACCGTGACGATTGCCGGCCTCGGCCGCCTCGCGCCGCAAATGAAACTCGTGGCGCGCGTGAAAACGGCCAGCGGCACGGTGCGCGAGGTGCCGCTGATCTGCCGCATCGATACGCTCGATGAATTGAATTACTTCCGCAACGGCGGCATTTTGCAGTATGTTCTTCGCAATCTCGCTATGGCACGGTAAGCGCCATTCAATATAATATCGCGGGAAAGCGGTCGCGCGTGTGACCCCTTTCCCGCAGGCGTGCTTCCTCAACCACTCGTGAATGGCAATTGATGCCGCATCTTCCGATACTCATTTGCCGATGAACAGAGGTCGAGATTCAAAACACATGGAAGATGCTAAACCCAGGAGCGAATTCCCCCGCGTTTCGGCGCGTGGCGGCGTAGGCGCACTGACCTCCCTGGCCGTGGCCTGTCTCGCTCTGGGAACCGTCAGCCACCCGGCAACGGCGGATGGCCAGCATAAGACCGTGCTGGAACTGTTCACCAGTCAGGGCTGCTCGTCCTGTCCGCCAGCCGACGCGCTCTTGAGGAAATTCGTGAGCGAAGACGAGGTCATCGCCCTCAGCTTCCCGGTCGATTATTGGGATTACACCGGCTGGAAGGATACGCTGGCGACGCCCGAAAATGCAGGCCGCCAGCAGTTTTATGCCCAACGCTGCGCCGTCAGCAGCAACCGGATTTATACCCCCCAAATGGCGATCAACGGACTGGCGCTAGTGCCCGGCAGCAGCGAGGACAAGATCAAGGCCGAGATCGCGCATACATCCGATCTGCTGAAGGATGCGCGCGTGTCCGTCACCATCAGCTTTGCCGGCAACGGGCTGACCGTAACCGCCGGTGACGCCGGCGAGAGCAAGCATGGTTCGGGGACGGTGCTGCTGGCCGCCGTGACGAAATCGGTCGAGGTGGAAATCCGCAGGGGCGAGAATGCGGGCAAAAAGGTGACTTATTCCAACGTGGTGCGCCAGATTATCCCGCTCGGTAAATGGACGGGAACCGCCATGCATTTCGACGTTTCCGCCGAGAAGATGGGGGAGAAATCGCCCGATCTGTTCGTGGCCATGCTGCAAGCCGATGACGACGGCTCGATCCTGGGCGCCGCTGATATTGGGCGTTAAGGCGCCGCCGGTTGCTCCGGCAAGGAAACATCCCGCATAAAAATCAACATCATTTATCGGACTTGGCCTTGGAGGCCACGCCCGGAACCCCTACATCCGCGAGCGGGCGCCGCGAAAACATTTCAGGGAAACAGGGGCAAAGCATGCAGGGTGGCGGGAGCACGAAGGCGAAACCGCAAGCCGCGACGTGGCTGTTCAAATCCGAACCGGAAACCTGGTCCTGGGATCAGCAGGCCGAGGCGGGCGCGAAGGGCACCGAATGGAGCGGTGTGCGCAATGGACTGGCGCAGATGCACATGAAGGCCATGCGCGTGGGCGATCTCGGCTTTTTCTATCACTCCGTGACCGGGAAGTGCATCACCGGCGTTGTGAAGGTGATCAGCGAGGCCCATCCCGACTCCACCGACCCCGAGGGCCGCTGGCATTGCGTCGATGCCGCCGCCGTCGAAGCGCTCCCCCGGCCGGTGAGCCTCGCGGAAATCAAGGCCGACCCGCTGCTGAAGGATATGGTGCTGGTGAAGAATTCGCGTCTGTCGGTGCAGCCCGTGTCGCCGGAGGAATGGCGGCATATCCGCAAGCTCGGCGGTTTAAAACGGTGAACAATTAATAAATACAAGTTCACATTTTGCAATAAGTGGTGGCAATTAGCCCTTCGTTAATTATTGCTAAAGTAGCGTCATTACCGGGAGCGAAATCCTGCTCCCTGAACCTGTGAAATGCTTGAGAGGCCGCCGTGCGGACTCGTCTTACCAAGCGGCTACGCCGCTCAACGGCTGCATTTCTCCTGGCTCTCCCCGGCGTTGCCCCCGCCGCGGCGAACGATGGCGCCTTGCTCGAAGTCACCGTGGACGAAGCGCGCGTCGTGCAACTCTCCGGCGCGGCGGAAACCATCGTGCTCGGCAATCCCGCCATCGCCGACGTGAACGCGCAGCCCGCCAACCTGCTGATCGTCACCGGCAAGAGCAACGGCGAGACCAACCTCATCGCGCTGGCGGCGGACGGCCGGGAGATCCTGAACACCAGGATCAGCGTTCATGGTGCGCAGGACAACGCCGTTTCGGTGTTCCTGGGCAGCAAACAGCAGACACTCCACTGCGCGCCGCTCTGCGATAAAGCGGGCGGGCGGAGCGATGAGGCGCCGCCAGCCCCGGCGGCCGCCTCGAAAAAAGGCGACGCGGGTAAACAGTAGCGGTGCAAAGCAGGCACGGACAGAATTTCGCCCGCAGCTCTCAATTTTCATAAATACAATGTCGTTTTAGGGTTCATTAATCCACCTATGCTTTGCTAATTTTATGAAATTTGCATCAAACTGCAAAGGAAGCATCGCCGTTGAGTTCGCCCTGATAGCGCCGGTGCTGATCCTCCTCTACATCGCGATTATTGAAACGTCGGTGCTGACGCATGATTACCAGCGCGTGGTCATCGCGGCCGAAGCGGGCGCGCAGACGGCTATCCAAAGTCTGGCCAGCGAAACCAGCATTTACGATGCCGCCTTCGCCGCCATGGGGAAAAGCGATACGAGCGGCTTCACCGTCTCGCTCCGCTGTCTGGCGGGAGGCGGGTGGTATTATTCCGAGGGGACCGTCGCCGTCGATGTCAGTTACATCTACAGACCGGCAAGCGGTCTCGGCTCTGACATCGCGTTACCCCTGACCGCCACAGCCTTCCGCACGGCCAGACCGGGCGGGCTCTGCTCCACCTGATAGCGCCGCCGCTCAAAAGTCGATGGCGATGCCCTTTTTCTCCCAGTCGCCATAGCGCACCGGGTCCAGGCCGTTGCGCCGGCCGCCAACCTCATTCGGCCGCGCCGCCTGCGCCTCGCTCTCCCGCCGCCGCGCCTCAGCCTCGGCTAGCGCACGTTCGGCGGCGGGCGTCAGCGGCTTTCGCGGCTCCGGCACACCCTCCGCGCCATCATTTCGGGAAGTTTCTGTCATTCTATTGTCACCTGACACCATTTCGCGGTCGTCTTTTCCACGCTCAGCCATTATCTACGGTTCTTCGTGGCCGATGCACAAGCCGCACCAATCCTTACCCCGAACATTATGCTGATGGACGCCTTCTTCGCAAAACGCCAAACACTCTCCACCAAGCCCGGAATGCCCGCGCGGCGGCTGGCCGCCACTGTACTAGCTGCGGTGCTGCGGGAAAAGAAGCCTTTCGACGACGCTTTCGCGCGCATCGCCGCCGAGCCGCCGTACAACCAGCTCGAATCGCGCGACACCGCCTTCGCCCGGCTGATGTCGGCGACAGCCCTGCGCCGCGCCGGGCAAATCCGCGCCGTCCTGCTGCAATTCATCGACAAGCCGCCACCGCCGCCGCAGGGCGATTTCAACGAGATAATGCTGATTGCCGCCGCGCAACTGCTGTTCCTCAAGTCGCCGCCCCATGCGGTGATCGACCTGACCGTCGAGCAGTTGAAGGAGGACAGCCACGCCCGCCGCTTCGCCAAGCTGGCGAATGCCGTGCTGCGGCGCGTTTCCGAGCGGGCAACGGCTCTTGCCGCCGAGGACGAGGAGGCAAACGCGCCGGCGTGGCTCTATCAGCGCTGGGTTTCGGCCTATGGCGAGGAGGCAGCCCGCAGGATCGCCGCGCAGCATCTGGTTGAACCGCCCCTCGATCTGACGGTGAAGAGCGATCCGGCGCTGTGGGCGGCGAAACTCTGCGGCATCGCCCTGCCAACGGGCACGGTGCGGCTGCTCCACAAGGGGCGCGTCGAGGACATCGAGGGCTATCAGGACGGCGCGTGGTGGGTGCAGGACGCCGCCGCCGCGCTGCCCGCCAAGCTGCTGGGGCCGCTGGACGGCCTCACAGTCGCCGACCTCTGCGCCGCGCCGGGCGGCAAGACCGCGCAACTGGTGCTGGCCGGCGCGAAGGTGACGTCCGTCGATCAGTCCCGCCACCGCATCAAGCGCCTGCGCGAAAATCTGGAGCGGCTGAAGCTGGAGGCAGAGATCGTCGAGGCTGACGTGAACACGTGGAACCCTGATTCGCGCTTCGACGCCATCCTCCTGGATGCACCATGCTCATCAACTGGTACAATTCGTCGCAACCCGGATATCCCGTGGCTCAAAAAACCGGAGGACATCGCGTCGCTGGCGAAGGTGCAGACGCGCCTGCTCGACCACGCCGTGACGCTGCTCAAACCCGGCGGCCGGCTGGTCTTTTGCACCTGCTCACTCCAGCCGGAAGAAGGCCCCGCCCAGATCGCCGCACTGATCGCGCGCAACCCGTCCCTCAGCGTTTCGCCCATAGAGCCGGAAGAAATCGGCGGCTACGGCGAATATTTATCGGAGGAGGGGTTTTTGCGTACATTGCCGTGCTATTTACAGCTCAGCGATCCTGATTTAAGCGGCATGGACGGCTTTTTTGCCTGCCGCCTGACGCTCTCCACTTGACGGCGGCGGGGGATCACTTCAACAACTGAAGCGTGAATTTTCCACCCGGAAAGTTGCCGGTTCGCCTTTCTCCCGTCCATATTGTTTGCATTGACTGTGGCGAAGAAACACGCTCAAGCTGGAGATTCATCGCGTTCCGGCAGGGTCAACAATCGGCGGTCATGGTTTCAGAGACGATCCAGGATCAGGCGCGCGGCGCCATAGCGTCCGTCGGCCAGGCAAGCCGCGCGGTCATAGGCTACGCACTCCGCTCACCAATGACCCGATGGGTCGCCGGTCCTCCGGCGGCGCATCAACTGTTCATTGTGCCTCAAGACCTGCGCACCGCCGATCCCAGCTTTGCATCCGAACTTTATGACGGCTATTTCGGCCTGGCCGGCGCCGTTGCTCTGACTGGCTCCGAATCCCCCTTCACCGTCCTGCCGCCCAGCCCCGCATGGCAGCGCGAACTTTACACCTTTTCCTGGCTGCGGAACCTGCACGCCGCCGACGACGAAGTGGCGCTGGAAAAAGCGCGAATTCTGATCGCTGACTGGATCGCGCTGGGCCGGTCCGCGCCGCGCATCGCCTCGGACGCCGATGTCGCCGCCCAGCGCGTGATCGCGCTGCTATCGCACGCCGGCTTCCTGCTGGACAGCGCCGATGCGGACTTTTACGACGCCTTCATGCGCATGCTCACCGGGGAACTGCACGACCTCACCCTGAACCGCGGCCTGCGCGACAATGGCGTGGCGTCGATCCGCGCCACCACAGCGCTGGTGTTCGCCGGTTTGTGCGTGGCCGAGCAGCAGAGCTATCTGAACGGCTATCTAACCAATTTCCACGCCGAGATCGAAAAGCAGATCCTGCCCGATGGCGGCCACATCTCGCGCAACCCGGCGGCGCTCGTCGAAATCCTGCTCGACCTCTTGCCGCTGAAACACTGCTTCATCGCCCGCAAGATGGAGCCGCCGGAGATTCTCCAGCGGACGATTGCCCGCATGATCCCCATGGTGCGCTTCTTCCGGCATGGCGACGGCAGTCTGGCACGCTTCAACGGCATGGGCGCGACCCCCATGGATCTGCTCGCCGCCGCGCTGGTTCACGACGAAACCGGCCGCGTCGCCGGCCCCCTTGCACCGGATTCAGGATATTGCCGGCTGGAGCGCGGCAACACCATCATCCTCGCCGATATCGGTGCGCCGCCGCCGCTGACGGATAGCGCCAAGGCTCACGCCGGGCGCTTTCCTTCGAGATGAGCGACGGCATCGAGCCGGTGATCGTCAATTGCGGCGCCCCCAACGACGAATTTAGCGACTGGGCCGTGGTCTGCCGCTCGACCGCCGCGCATTCGACGCTCTCCATCGACGATCAGTCATCGTCCCGGCTGATCCGGCGGCAAAACCAAGGGGCCGAATTTCACCTGCTCGCGGGGCCGAAGGTTTCCAAGCCCGAACTCGTCATGGACGAGGGCGAAATGGAAGTACGCATCAGCCATGACGGCTTCCGCGACCAATTCGGCGTCAGCCACCGCCGCGAAATCCGCATTTCGCCCGACGGCCTCGTGATCGAGGGCTTCGACCTGCTGACCGACCCTGCCTCCAAAAGGCTGCTGGCGTCCGACCGCCCGGACTTCGCCATCCGGTTCCACCTGCACCCCGGCGTCGAAGCCGCGCGCACGGGCGACCCGAAAGTCATGGTTCTGACGCTCCCCAACGACGAAAACTGGTATCTGCGTGCCGGCAGCGCACTGGTCGATATCGAGGAAAGCATTTACCTCGCCGATCCGATAGCGCCGCGCCGCAGCCTTCAGCTCGTGCTGAGCGGCCCTTGCGTCGAGGATGCGCTCATTAGCTGGAGCTTGCGGAAGGCAAAGGAACAGCGCGTGTCGCGTCTCCGGCCCGCCGATGTGAACGCTACGCTCGTGTCCATATCCCCTGAAGACGAGATTTGAGCGGCGCGCTCCCTTGACCACGGATAAAGGCTGGGGACGGAGCGCAACACTGGCGCCGCTTCATATTTGAAATTCGCGATATAACGGCTTAAGTGTCCGTGGATATTTTTTAGCTGGGAGTGTTGATATGACGGATGGCGGCGTGAAGGTGCGCACCGCACTGATTTCGGTTTCGGAAAAAACCGGTGTGCTGGATTTTGCCAGGGAACTCGCGAGCCTGGGCGTCAACCTCATCTCGACCGGCGGCACGGCCCAGCTTCTGCAAAGTGCCGGGCTCGCCGTGAAAACCGTCGAGGATGTCACCGGCTCGCCCGAAATGCTGGACGGGCGCGTCAAGACGCTGCATCCGCGCATTCACGGCGGGCTGCTCGCTGTCGGCGGCAAGCCTACACACGAAGCCGCGCTCGCGGAGCATGACATCGGCAAAATCGACCTGCTGGTGGTCAACCTCTATCCGTTCGAGGCGGCAGTCGCCAAGGGCCTGCGAATTCGACGAATGCATTGAAAACATCGACATCGGCGGTCCGGCCATGATCCGCTCGGCGGCCAAGAACCACGACTGGGTGACGGTAATCACCGAGCCGTCGGACTACGCCGCCGTGCTCGAGGAGCTGAAAACCGGCAACGGCATGACCACGCTCGCCTTGCGCAAGCGTCTCGCCGCCCGCGCGTATGCACGCACCGCCGCTTACGACGCAGCCATCTCCGATTGGTTCGCCAAGACGCTGAACGTGGATGCGCCCGACCGCGTGAGCCTGCCGGGGACGTTGCATCAGCACCATGCGCTATGGCGAGAACCCGCATCAGGCCGCTGCCTTCTACCGCACGGAGCTGGACGGCCAGCGCGCCGGCGTGACCACCGCGCGGCTGATCCAGGGCAAGGAGCTGTCCTACAACAACATCAACGACACCGACGCCGCTTACGAGCTGGTGGCCGAGTTCACCCCGGCGGACGGCCCGGCGGTAGCGATCATCAAGCACGCCAACCCGTGCGGCGTGGCGCGAGGGACGACGCAGAAGGACGCGTATCTGAAGGCGCTGGCGTGCGATTCCGTCAGCGCGTTCGGCGGCATCATCGCCCTCAACCAGACGCTCGACGGCGAGACGGCGGCGGAAATCGTCAAGATTTTCACCGAGGTCATCATCGCGCCGGACGCCACGGAGGAGGCGCGCAAGATCATCGCCACCAAGAAAAATCTGCGCCTGCTGCTGGCCGGCGGCGCTGCCCGATCCGCGCGCCAAGGGCCGAACGTGGAAGAGCGTGGCCGGCGGTTTGCTGATGCAGGATCGTGACAACAGCGTATCCGATGACCTGGATTTGCGCGTCGTGACGAAGCGCGCGCCCACGGAGGCCGAGCTGGCGGATCTGAAGTTCGCCTTCACCGTATGCAAGCACGTCAAATCCAACGCCATCGTCATGGCGAAAAACGGCATCACGGTCGGCATCGGCGCCGGGCAGATGAGCCGCGTGGATTCGGTGCGCATCGCGGGCTGGAAGGCGGAGGAGGCGGCGAAGGCAGGCGGCTTGCCGCAATCGCTGGCGATTGGATCCGTCGTGGCGTCGGATGCGTTTTTCCCGTTCGCGGATGGTCTGATCGCGGCGGTCTCTGCCGGCGCGACGGCGGTGATCCAGCCGGGCGGCTCGATGCGCGACGCGGAGGTGATCGCCGCCGCCGACGAACGCGGCCTCGCCATGGTGTTCACCGGCGTGCGGCACTTCCGGCATTAAGCGCGGGAACACTTCCACTAAATGCGCTGGATAGCGGATGCATAGCGTCCGCTATCCCTTTCCGGCGTGCTACAGCACGATTAAGCAAAATCCGCGCTGATATCACGGCTCCGCACCGCATCAAGCTGCGGCTCCAGCTTCGCCCAGACCTGCCGCGCCGCTTCGAGCTTCTGCTCCTTCGTCTCAAGCCGCCGCTCAAACAGCCCATACCGCCGCCGTCCGGCATAAAAACGGATATCGGCAGTATGGCGCGGATCGAGGAAGCGGCCGGCGTGCCGCTCCGCCAGTGCGAATTTCGGGAAGAAAAAAATCTCGGTGAACCCGCGCATATCCG
Source organism: uncultured Alphaproteobacteria bacterium (assembly GCA_963827885.1). GTDB lineage: Bacteria > Pseudomonadota > Alphaproteobacteria > Rhizobiales > Rhodomicrobiaceae > CAWHDD01. The sequence continues at coordinate 235,320 of CAWHDD010000006.1, forward strand.
GCCGGTGCAGCGACGCGCCCTGCTCATACCAATACTGCATTGTGTAATCATGGTAGAGCGATTGCATGGAATGGAAGGCATGCGCGTGTGCGCCGTCCACTGTCCAATCGTCGCCGTGAACGTAGGGCTGGCCATCCTTGAAGCCGATCGTCAGGAAACCGAAATAGAGCGGCTCCCGCGCCTCCATATCGACCACCACCAGCGGCCAATCGCCCTCCACGAACTCCCTGCCGCTGAGCACACGGCGCAAGAGCGGCGAGACAAACGGGATTTTCTCGACCACGGTTTTGGCCAGCGAATCGCTGGTGCGGAATAGCAAGGCCAGACCGGCGAGCACAGCCATGACGGCATAACTCCGGTAATCGGCGATGTAAGTCTGAAGCTGCTCCATATGCTGGAGCACCCACCAGCAGATGCCCGCGACGGCCGCATGCACCGCCGAATGAACAGCACGGAATCTATGCATTACCCCCGCCCGGAAATTAATCGTTTGCGCCCGCCGGCAATTTGGCATTGGTGCGAGACGTGGAGCAAGAGCGCATTTGCCCGCATGAACCAGCGGTTTTAATACAGAATGCCGGATGGAGTGCCGCCTGACATCCCCCAATGGTCCGCTGCGGGCAGCACGAGCGCCGGACCGGATAACCCTGGCTGCGGAATTCCGAAGTGATACCCCACCATCAAACTTGCAACACCAGCCGCATCCGATACACTCCGGCGCGGCGGCCGGATCGTCCCGCTGCGCGCCAATAACCCCCAGTTGTTTGAACCATGAAATTCCTCGATCAGGCCAAGGTCTACATCTTCTCCGGCGACGGCGGCAATGGCTGCGTCTCGTTCCGGCGTGAAAAGTTCATCGAATACGGCGGCCCCGACGGCGGTGACGGCGGCAAGGGCGGCGACGTCTGGGCGGAGTGTGTGGACAATCTCAACACGCTGATCGACTTCCGCTATCAGCAGCATTTCAAAGCCGGGCGCGGCAAAAACGGCGCGGGCGCGAACCGCTCCGGCGCCAGCGGCGACGACATCGCGCTGAAGGTGCCGCCGGGCACGCAGATCTTCGCCGAGGACAACGAGACGCTGCTGGCCGACCTCACCAAGCCGGGCGACCGGGCGCGGCTGGCGCTGGGCGGCAACGGCGGCTTCGGCAACGCGCACTTCAAAACGTCCGACCAACCGGGCGCCGCGCCGCGCCAATCCCGGCCAGGAGGGCGAGGAGCTGACCGTCTGGCTGCGGCTGAAACTGATCGCCGACGCGGGCCTCGTCGGTCTGCCGAATGCCGGCAAATCGACGTTTCTGGCCGCCGTGAGCGCCGCCAAGCCGAAGATCGCCGACTATCCGTTCACGACGCTGCATCCCAATCTGGGCGTGGTGAAGATCGGCGACGTGGATTTCGTGCTCGCCGACATCCCCGGCCTCATCGAGGGCGCGCATGAAGGCGCCGGCCTCGGCGACCGCTTTCTCGGCCATGTGGAGCGCTGCCGCGTGCTATTGCATCTGGTGGATGTGAACGAGGAGGATGTCGCCGAGGCTTATCGCACCATCCGCCGCGAACTGCGGGCCTATGGCCACGATCTCGCGAAAAAGACGGAAGTGGTGGCGCTTTCCAAATGCGATACGGTGACGCCGGAAGCCGCGGCGGAAAAAGCGGAAGCGCTGAAAAAGGTCTGCCGGAAAAAGCCATACCTGCTGTCCTCGGTTGCACACAAGAGCGTCGAGGAGGTGTTATTCCGGCTGGTGCGGACCATCCGCGAAGGTAAAGCCGAGGCCGCCAAAGCCCTGGAGCCCCGCTCAGCTTGGCGACCGGAAATTTGAGACGCCGATGAGTAGTGCGAAGATCAAAGCAGCCGTGCGGCCCGAATGGGAGAAGGCGCGGCGGATCGTGGTGAAGATCGGCTCGGCGCTGCTGGTTGATCGCGAGACCGGCGCGCTAAAAAGCGAATGGCTCACCAGCCTGTGCGAGGACGTGGCCGCGCTGAAACTTCAGGGCCGCGAGGTCATTCTCGTGTCGTCGGGCGCCGTCGCCCTCGGCCGCCGTCCGCTGGGGCTGCCGCGAGGCGCGCTGAAGCTGGAGGAGAGCCAGGCCGCCGCCGCCGTGGGCCAAATTGGCCTCGCCCACGCTTATGAATCCATGTTCAAGGAGCGCGGCCTGACTGCGGCGCAAATCTTGCTGACACCCGGCGATACCGAGGCGCGGCGGCGCTACCTCAACGCCCGCAATACTGTTCATACGCTGCTTGCACTCAATGCCGTGCCGGTGGTGAACGAGAACGACACGGTTGCGACCGCCGAAATCCGCTATGGCGACAATGACCGGCTGGCTGCACGCGTGGCGTCCATGATGAGCGCCGATTGCCTCGTGCTGCTCTCAGATATCGACGGGTTGTATACCGCGCCGCCCAACCTGGACGCCAATGCACGCCGCCTCGACGTGGTGGAGACAATCACGCCGGAAATCGAAGCAATGGCGGGTGACGTGGGCACGGAATTGTCGCGCGGCGGCATGATTACCAAGATCACTGCAGCCAAAATCGCGGTTGCCGCCGGCACAAACATGGTGATCGCATCCGGGAAGGTGCTGAACCCGCTCCGCGCCATCAGCGAAGGCGCCAACTGCACGTGGTTCCTCGCCAGCGCCAACCCGGTCATGGCGCGAAAACGCTGGATCGCCGGCACACTCGAACCCAAGGGCGTCATCGTCATCGACGACGGCGCCAAGGCCGCGCTGGCTTCCGGCCGCAGCCTGCTGCCCGCCGGCGTGCGCGATGTGACCGGCGAATTCGACCGTGGCGACGCCGTCATCATGCGCGATCTCAGCGGCCAGGAGGTCGGGCGCGGGCTCATTACATACAGCGCCCGCGAAACTGCACAAATCGCCGGACATAATTCGGCGGAAATTGAAGGTATTTTAGGCTACTTCCGCCAGACCGCGCTTATACACCGCGACGACATGGTGTTGAACGGCAGATAGGCGGGCGAGTGGCGGCGCACCGGGCATTTGTGTGCAGGCTCCACCTCCCGCAGCATGTAGTATATGCAAATTTTGAGGGGAATTATGACCACCCAGGAGAGCCTCCCCGCGGCAGAACAAGCGGCGGCGGTGGAGATTCCATATCAATTCAAGAACCCAACGGGCCTGACCGGTTTTCTGAGAACTCTGCTCTATATTTATATCGGCATCCTGGCCGTCAGCGGAATTTCCGACCTTTTTGAATATCAACTTTTACAAAAAATTGCGGCGCAGGGCTTCCCCGACAATGACTTTATGAACGCCGCCGCGCAGGCGAACGACCTCCGGCAGGGAATTATCGGCATCGCGATGTTCATTCTCGCGATCTGGAGCTTCGTCCTGATGCTGAAGTGGATCTACCGCTCCAACAACAATGCGCGAGCACTCGGCGCCAAAGACATGCGCTACACCCCCGGCTGGTGCATCGGCTGGTTTTTCATACCGATCATGAGCTTATGGAAGCCGCTGTCTGTGATGCGGGAAATCTGGAAGGCGAGTCTCCAGCCATCGGACTGGCAGAACCAGCCGGTTCCAGGCATCATTGGATGGTGGTGGGCGCTGTTCCTGATCTCCAACATTCTGAGTCAGATCTCGTTCCGCGTCTCTCTCGCAGCGGCAACCAGCGAGCAGCTTCAGGCATCGGCGATATTAAGCGCGGCCTGCGCCCCGTTTGAAATCATCGCGACGCTGATCTTCATCTCGCTGATGACCCACATCACAGACGCTCAGTTACGCCATCACGAGGCGGCGGCATACAACCCGGCGTAACCGGCCGGGCCGCGGACGCATTAGCAGACGCCTTTCGTGCTTAACAGCGTCTTAACAGTTGCGCCGGGAATTCGCCTGTAAGATTATCTGCGCCATGAAAAAGCTCGCACAAACCTGGGCCTCGGACGGCTCGTCGGACGTAACCACGCTCGCACTGATCTATGGCCGCCAGGCCATGGACGCGGCGCGCGAGATTGCGCTCGCCTCCGCTGACCAGAAAAACGCCGCGCTCAAAGCCATGGCGCAGGCGATCCGCTGCCGCGCGGCGCAAATCCTCGCGGCCAACGCCATCGACGTGCAGGACGCGCGGGCGCAGGACCGCCCCGCCGCCTTCATCGACCGCCTGACGCTGACGCCCGAGCGCGTCGAAGCCATGGCCAGGGGCCTCGAGGACATGGCCGCGCTGCCCGATCCGGTGGGCGAGGTCATGGCGGAGTGGACGCGGCCCAACGGCTTGCGCATCGCGCGCGTGCGCGTGCCGCTGGGCGTCATCGGCATCATTTACGAGAGCCGCCCCAACGTCACCGCCGACGCGGGCGCGCTGTGCCTGAAATCGGGCAACGCGGTCATCCTGCGCGGCGGCTCGGACAGCCTGAATTCCAGCCGCGCCATTCACGCCTGCCTCGTCGCGGGCTTGCGCGAGGCGGGGCTGCCCGACGCAGCCATCCAGCTCGTCGACAACGCCGGACCGCGAGGCCGTCGGGCATGATGCTGGCGGGGCTGGGTGGCACCATCGACGTCATCGTGCCGCGCGGCGGCAAGAGCCTCGTCGCCCGCGTGCAGGAAGAGGCGCGGGTGCCGGTGTTCGCGCATCTGGAGGGCATTTGCCACGTCTACGTGCATGCCGCCGCCGATCTGGACATGGCGAAGACCATCGTGCTCAACGCCAAGATGCGGCGCACGGGCATTTGCGGCTCGGCCGAAACGCTGCTGGTGGACGAGGCTTGCGCGGCGACGCATCTGGCGCCGCTGGTGGCGGCGCTGCATCGACGCCGGCTGCGAGGTGCGCGGCGATGCGGCAACGCAGGCGGCGGACGCCCGCGTCAAGCCCGCCGTCGAGGCCGACTGGGGCACCGAATATCTCGACGCCATCATTTCGGTGAAGGTGGTGCCGGGCTTGACGAGGCCATCGCGCACATCGCGCGTTACGGCTCGCAGCACACCGACGCCATCGTCACCGCCGACGAGAGCCGCGGCCGACAAGCTTCCTGCGCCGAGGTGGACAGCGCCATCGTGCTGCACAACGCCTCGACGCAGTTCGCCGACGGCGGCGAGTTCGGCATGGGCGCCGAGATCGGCATCGCCACGGGCCGGTTCCACGCGCGCGGGCCGGTGGGCGTGGAGCAACTCACGACATTTAAATATGTGGTGCATGGAGCAGGGCAGATCCGCCCGGTGTGATGACGCGCCCCGAACTACCGCCCCCAGCATTCCCCGCCATGCGCATCGGCCTCATGGGCGGTTCGTTCAATCCGGCGCATGAGGGACACCGGCATATCGCCGTCGCGGCGCTGCAACGGCTCGGCCTGCATCAGGTCTGGTGGATCGTGACGCCGGGCAATCCGCTGAAATCCAGGGCGGGGCTGGCCAGTTTCGGCGAACGCGTGGCGCAGGCGCGCATAATCGCCGCCCATCCGCGCATTGTCGTGACGGGCTTCGAGGCCGGCCTGCCCACGGCATACAGCGCCGATACCATCTGTTTCCTGCGCCGCCGTTTTCCGCGCACGCATTTCGTCTGGATCGGCGGCGGCGACATCCTCACGAACTTCCACCGCTGGAAACATTGGCGCCAGATCTGCGCCATGCTGCCCATCGCCATTTTCGACCGGCCGGATTGCCGCTTCGCCGCACTCGCCGCCCCGGCAGCGGTCCATTTCGGCGCCGCTCGCATCAGCGTGGCCAAAACCTCGCTGCTCGCCGCCGCCGCTCCACCCGCCTGGGGCTATTTCACCCTGCCGACGAAGGACATTTCGTCCACCGCGATCCGGCAAGGTGCGGCAGAACAGCCGAATTCCACGCATTTCTCGTAAAATTAAATACAAAATTAGCACACTCTAGCGATGATGGTGCCCAAATGACTAGCGTATGGGACGCTTCGCGCCGCTGGGCGCCGGGCTGCCACCAACGCAACCGCATATTGCGATTGTTTGTGGCCCTGATGCTTCAGCGTTGTGAGTGAGTTAGTAACGCGCGTAAACCGCCGCAAAACATAGTGCGGCGTGGAGTTAGGCATGCGGGATAATGAGCCAATCAAGGCCAGACCGGCGCTGCCATCCATCTCCCGGATGGTGCGGAGGCTATTGCCTTCGCTTAACCCGCCCCGCCGCCTTTCCCGCGTCCTGATTTTCGCCACCGTGGCCTGCTTCGCCTGCGGCTTCACAGCGCAGAAAACGGCTGAGCAAACCGAGACCGCTGGCGCAGCGGTAGCGCCCCCTACGGAGCAAATCGACACCATTTCAACGGGAAACTGTTACGGCGAACGCAAACCCGGCCGGGATTATCGCAATTGTCCGCCCGAGCAGAATTACCGCGACCGCCGCGTCTACCGGGAATATCGCGAATACAACGACCGGCGCGACTACCGGGAAAAGCGCGAGGAAAAATCGCGCATAACCATCCCGTTCATTATCGCAACTATAATTATCATCGGGGCAATCGCGGGCTTAATATACTGGCTGACACCAACACCAGCCGCAACAGAGTTCTGCATACCGCAGGCGGAAAAAACAAAACTTGCGGCTGACATCGCCGCGGCATTTGTTGCGGCGAGGGGGGAGGCCACAGCGGCCAATATTCTGGAAGCGCTTCCGCTGCTCAGACTTGCGGAAAACGGTGTTAACGGGGCGGTGAATAAAATTAAAGTGTGCCCGCCATAGTCATCAACGCTGCGGAAAAACAGGATGCTGATTTTTGATACAATAGCACTTGCCGACAACAAGTTGCGGACCCTGAATGCGATAGGGATAGACCACGGTCTGACTGAGGCCGGTTTGGTGATCGACATCGACCGCGATTGCATCCGTGGGCGCAGTCTGTTTGGGCGGAACGACGCGAACGTCATACAGGATCGCGGCGGCAATGATCTGCCCCGTGCCGGCGTCGCGGATCATGCCGACGTGCAGTTGTTTAATGATGTCGGCGGAACACCGGCGCTCGCCGCAGGTCCAGGCTCCCAGCAAGTGGATCGTGCCGGCGCTATCCACAACGCCGCCGAAGGGATGAAACTCGCCATGGTCGCGCAGCATCATCTCGGCGAACGGCAGCAGGGTCGTCATAAGCTCTTCGCACTGCTTTTTGGGTGGCTGCATACAAGCCCTCGCACGCAAAAACTCGTGTCTTGTATGCAACTATCCAGGAAAATCGTCAAGATCCAAGCAACGCGACTCCGTCAATTTGGCGCACGTCCGGGCTGGATTTTGGAAACCATGCGCCTCCGTTGCCGCAATGGCGTCAACGCGGCATATTTTCGTGAACAATTCGTGGGATGGGGTAGGTTATGTGGAGTTTGAGGCCCATTGCGGCACAACCAATGGGAACGGCAGGGAATTTGCTGGCCTGGGCAAAAACGCAGTTTAACGCCGGCGGGCGAAATGACGCGGGCAGGGCCGTCTCGATTGCACTTTGCACCGCCATGGCGGCGGCGTTCCTCTGGCTGAGCTGCGGCATCACTCCCGCCAGCGCCGCCGGTCAGCCCGAAACCGTAGCAGCGGCTCAAACCCTCGCGGTGGCGCAATACAGTTGCGACGACGGCTGCGGAGACCGGCCGTCCTCGCGCACGCGCGCGCCCGCCAGGCCCGAAAGGGAAGGCATTCCGCTCGAATTGGTCCTGAAGTGGTCGCTGATCGCTAACGTGGTGCTGTTTTTAGTGCTGATCATACTGGCCATTGCGGTGATGAAGGTCAGCACACGCGGCCCGACCATCGACCTGAGCAAGGTGAAGCTGGTAGGCAAGGTGGACGGCGAGGCAAGCTGACGCCGCGCCCGCCCATTTGCTCAAGCCGCATCCCTCTGCGGCATCTTCGCGAGCGCCGCCACGAAGTCCGGCAGCGCCATCGGGATGCGTTCGATGTTCTGCTCGGCCATGAAGCGCGCCTCGTTGCGCGTCGGCTCCTCGGGCAGCACGGCCCAATGCCGCGCCGACGAGCGCTTCATGATCTGGCGCGGGAAAGTGCGCGTGAGCTGATTGGAGAAGCGGCAGCCCAGGAAGAGGAAGCTGCGGCCGGCGCGCAGGTTCTGCACCCGCTCCGGGATGGGCGTCTGAATGTCGATCTCGGTGAGCACTTCGACGAAATCGGTGTCCGAAACCAGAAAGTTGGCGGCCGGCGACACGGAGCCGAGCGGCTGGTACAGCATCGTTTTCCAGCACGCGGCCTCCTCCGCCGTCACCTTCGTGCCGTCCGGGCTGAAATAATGCACCCAATTGCCGAAATGTTCGGACTGGCTCACGCCCTGCACAATCCCCCAGTCTGTACGCCCCGCGAGCGCGTGCTGCGGCAGATTATCGTACCACGCATGCACGAGGAGCGGCATTGCGGGCAGCGAAGCCAGATAGCGATGCAGCACCGTTGGCGGCCACTCCGGCCTGAACGCCTCGGTCATCGCGGCGGCCACAGTTTTCCGATGTTTAAAGTTCTCGATAAACTGAGCCGCCGCCGAGAGGTTGTTGCGGATCTTGTGCGGCACGCTCGCCTTGGCGGTGAGCTTCCCCACAAGCACCTCCGGCGACGCGGGCAATGGGCACCCCTCATCCGCGAGCGCCAGAACACCCGCTCCCAGATAGGGAATGACCTGCCCGTCGCTTAGAGCCGCCTGAATCGACTCAATTGCCGGTATTTTCATAACATCAACCTCTCAAGTTTTAATCAAACGAAGACAATTGTCCTGTTTCCAGCCAGTTACTCCCGGCCTGGACAATATTTTTCGCGATTTGATCTAGGACATTTCTTTGTGAATTGACCTAGTTTACAGTCCCTTTCTGAAGGTTGTCCACTTGCGCGCGGACGACCTTAAAAATACCACGGCCGCCAGAGAGAAATTGATAGTCGTTGGCGGCCTGATGGCTGAGCAGATTGAACCATTGCTGTGGACTTAAGCTGCTCGGCCTTTCGCTAATCTCCGTCACCGTGCCGTCAGGCGAGAAACGGACGTGGATCGCTACGGGGGTATCCGTCATGCAAGTCTCCTCTTGTTGACACCCGCCACCGCCGATCCCCCTCGTGCTGCCATCTCCATGCGCGGGCACACGTGCTCGCGTTCCCTCTCCCTTAGCGGGAGAGGGCTGGTTCAGGCAGCGAATTGCGATGCCGGGCTTGCTGCTAAAAAGTTCGCCGCGGTTTTCCCCAAAACCGCAATGGGGCTTTGGGGAACGCCGCGGCGTTAAAATCCTGAGCCGAAGCCCAGCAGTTCTATCGTGACGTCCTCCGTCCCGAACTTCGCCTGGCAAGCCAGCCGCGACTTGGAACTCACGCCAATGATCTCATCCAGCTTCGCGTGCTCGACGCGATCCGCCTTCGACAGCGTCTTGCGGCCTTCGAGAACGAAGATGTGGCAGGTGCCGCACTGGGCGTTGCCGTCGCACTTGTGCCCGACCTTCTCTTCCGCCGCGACCAGCGCCGCCAGAATGGTCGTTCCTTCCGCGACAGTCACGGTTTTGCCCGAAGGCATGATCGTCAGAACTGGCATTTTGTCCCTCCTCGGTTGGTAGCCAATGCAAATGTCCTAGAGATAAATCGCAGTCCCCGCGCCGACGTTGATCGAGGCATCCTTCATGGTGCCGACGATGAACGCGACCTGGGTTTCGGTGAGGTGACCGTGGAAAGGCAGCGCCAAGGCGCGGTCCGCCACCTTCTCCGTCACGAAAAAATCGCCCTTGCGGAAGCCGAGATCGAAATAACGGCGCTGCAAATGCAGGGGCGTGCTGTAGCCGGCCGCCTCGATCTGCTCGGTGCGCAGGTCGTCAACGATGGCGTCGCGGCTGGATTTCGAGAAGCGCGTGCCGAGATGCACCACGTAGAGGAACCAGTGCACCTCGGTGACGTCCTCGGCAATATACGGATCTTTGATGCCCTCGAACGATTTGACGTATTTGAAATACCAGCTCTCGACTTCCTTGCGCTTGGCCAGAATTTCGTCGATGCGCTTGAGCTGCGCGAGGCCGAGCGCCGCCGCGATATCGCTCATGCCCGCCTGATACGGAGCCACCGCGCCGAGCACGACGGAGGATCGCTCGTCCGGCCGGCGGCCGCGATGGTGCCGCATGGCGACGGCGATATCGACATTGTCCGTGACGACCATGCCGCCTTCGCCGCAGGTCAGCGGCGACGGCTGGGAGAAATCGAACACCGCGCAGTCGCCGAAACTGCCCACAGCCTGCTGCTTGTAGGTGGAGCCGATGGCCTCGGTGGAGTCCTCCAGCAGCACGAGGCCGTGCTTGGTGGCGATTTCGCGGAACGGCGTCCACGGCGCGGGGTGGCCGTTGACGTTGGAGGCGATGATGGCGCGGGTCTTCGGCGTGATGCGCGCTTCGGCCTTCTCCGGCACCAGCGTCCCCGCCCAATAGTCGATGTCGGCGAACACGGGCGTCGCGCCGGCGAGCACGATGGCATGCACAGTCTCGCGCCATGAATGCGGCGAGGCGATCACCTCGTCACCGGGGCCGATCCCGTATGCCTTCAATGCCAGCAGCAGCCCGATGGTCCCGCTCGGCACGGCGACCGCATATTTGCGCCCTGTGTATTCAGCGAACGCCGCCTCGAATGCCTCCACCACCGGCCCTGCACTCAGCCGTGGCGAAACCAGCGCCGCATTCACGGCCTCGATTTCGGCGGTGGTGATGTGCGGATCGGACAGAGGTATCCAATTATCGTTCATGCGCCCGCCCCCAGCGTCACCACCACCAGCCCGGTGGCCCGCTCTGGATCGCTGGTGAGGCGTACACAATGATCGCTATTGTCCACCAGATGCAGCTCAAAGCGCGGAAAGCTGCGGAACGGCTCCTCGACGCCCAGGTCGGACGGGTCGCAGCGCGTGAGCGACAGCTTCGGGAACCCCCTCCGCAACTCCGCAACTGCATGCGCGTCCGCTTCCGGCGCACCCAGCAGCGCTTCGATTTGTGTGATATCGCTGGCGCTCAACCCCATGGCATTACTCCGTCCCCGCCAGCCGCCGCGCCTCGACCGTAATGGGCAGCTTGGTATCCGCCGCCAGCGCGGGCAGCTCCAATTGCAAGCCATTGGCCAGCGTGATGCTGCCGCCCCACATTTCCGGCTTTTCCATCGACACGATGGGCTCTTCCAGGTCTTTTTTCGGCACGTAAGCCGACAGGATGCCCTCGGCGCTTCTGCGGATCATGATTTTCATGGTTGACCTTCCTCCAGCAAAGGTTGTTGCGGCACACTTCGCCTAGAAGGGCGAAATCTCATGTTCGAGGCAGCCGATGACGCGGTTCGGCGCGAACTCGACCAGATAGACGTAGCTCTTGGACTCCACGTGCGTGCCGATCTGCACGACCTCGCCGGGATCGCCCGCCGCGACCAGCAGCGCTTCGGCCGGCTGCTCGGGAAACGAGCCGTCGTTGAACAGGTCGTCCATGGCCCGCACGCGCTGGCCCCATTGAAATTTCGGCGCTTCCGGGTCAATCACGCGGCTTCCTCCTCGTCTTCGTCCTCGAAGTCCACCGGCTCCAGCTCCTTGCGCTTCATGCCCACGCGGTTGCTGGTGGCGTAAAACTCGACGCCGTAAATGTAGAATTGCTGCAAAAACGTGCCGATGTTGATGACGACGCCCTCGTCGCCCTTCTTCACCAGGATGTCGCCGATGTCCTTGCCGGGGTAGGTGCCGTCATTGCGGATCGTCCGCCTTGCACGCACCTTGTCGCCGTAGTTGTACAAAGGCGGGTCGTTGAGTTCGACAACGTCGCTGTCCCGGCTAATATTGGCCATGTCACTGTCTCCTTGACGAATTCGGAACCGGCGCCGCGCCGCCCGCTTCTTCCAGGCGCGCCTGCACCAAGTCCCGCACAAGCGGATCGGGGTCGTCCTGCATCCCGGACAGCTCGCCGAGCGCGATGCGCCCCGCCACCTCGTAGCGCACGCGCCAGTCGGCATCGTGTTGCAGGCCGATGAGTTGGGAAATCGACAGCCGCCGCGCCGCTTCCAGCCGCACTTCGCCGTCGTCGTCAGCGGCCATCTGCATCAGCCATTCCGCGCCGATACGGCTCACCACCACGCGGCGCACCACGACCTCCTCGTCGATCATCATCCACGGCAGCATCGTCACGGCGGAGCCGGCGCGCGGCCACCAGCCGGACGTAATAATCGCGGTCCGTCATCATCGGCTTCAGGTCGTCGCCCGATAGCAGATTGGCGATGCGGATGCGCACTTCGCGGTGCGGGTCGCCAATCAGTTTCAGCAAATAATTGCGCGGCAGCCGGCGCACGGCGTTCCAGCGCACCGTCTCGTCCGGGTCTTTCAGCAGCGGCGGCAGGCGGAAAACGTCCGCCGTCTTGGCCGCGATGGCGCGCACCTCGAAATGCGGATGCGCCAGGTAGCCGTTGGCCAGCGCCCGGTTCCAGTCGAAAAAGCGGTCGATGCGCCGGGCGTAGCGGTCGTGCACGCATGCATGCTTGAGCTGACAGCGGCCGGCGGCGAGCAATTCCGCATGCACGCAGCCCTCGCATTGCACCTCGCAGCCCTGCCAGTCGATGGCTTCGTCGATGTCGTCAGTCGTCATCGCTTTGCCCCATCCGGTTGAGGACACCCAGCAGCACCTTGGCGCCCACCTTGTCGCTCGGGTCCAACTCCAGCAATTTCAGGATCGCCTCGCGCCCCTCCTCGATCTGGCCCAGCCGCATATTCAGGTAGGCGTAGCCCTTGAGCGTGAAGAGAAAAAAGCGCGGCAGCGCGGCGGCGTAATCGCTAAACACCGCGTCGCCGGCCTTGACCTTGCGCCAGTCGTCCGCGAGCCCGTTCTCGCGCAGCCCCTTGACGAGGCAGACGCGCGCCACGTCCAGCGCTTCCGCCAGCCGGCCCTTATAGAAATAGAAGCGATAGAGGCCGATCAGCACGGCGGCATGGTCCGGCGCCAGCGACTGCGCCTCGCGCAGGTGCAGTTCGGCGATCTCGTCGCGATGGTAGGTCAGCGCCGCCAGCCGCAGATGCGCCTCCGCCGCCACCGGCAAACCGGCGCCGAGGAGAGCGTCTGACGCCAGCGCGCTGCCCATGGGATCACCCATCGAGCCAGCCGCCAGATTGCTATGCCCTGCCGCCGCTATCACCTTCGGTGCTCCTTATAGTTGTCGTCGTGCTGTGCTTCGCGAGTCTTCCGCAAGACGGCCGTAAACGGCCTTCGGCACTCCTTCGCCCCTCCGGGGCTCATAACTTTGGCGCGGGGCGCAGTGCCAAAAGCCCTAAGGCGCATACAGTCCTGCGAGACGAAGCGCCCAAAAGCGTCATGCTTACATACGGTTGGCGCCGCCGGAGCTGCACGCGCAGTTGGCCTTCTTCGGATCGATGAACACGAAGCCGCTCTGCGTCGGGGTTTCGGCGAAGTCGATGGTTACGCCGTCCAGCAGCAGCCGGCTTTCGGCGGGAAAAAAGAACTTCATGCCGCCGAACTCGAACACGCCGTCGCCTTCGCGCGGCGCCGCCTCGACGCTGAATTCCGCCGACATGCCGGAGCAGCCGCCCGGCGTGACCGACAGGCGGAAACCGCTGCTGGGGCCGCCGTCGAAGCGCATAATTCGCTTGATGAATTTCTCCGCTGCGGGTGTGACTGTGACGTTCATGGTGTTCCTCCTTTTAGTTCCGTGCCAGCTCCGCCCCCTCACCCCAGCCCTCTCCCGCGAGGGGAGAGGGTGGCGCGAAGCGCCGGGTGAGGGGGGAGCGGCGGATCAATCCCTCCGCCGTCTTCCCCCTAAGCCCGCGCCTGATACCGCGGCACGCTGTTGTCGATGATGCAGGTGTCGTCCACCGGGCAGACGGCCACGCATTGCGGCACATCAAAATAGCCGATGCATTCGGTGCATTTCTTCGGGTTGATGACGAACATGCCGTTCTTCTCGCAGATCGCCACGTTCGGACACTCGGCCTCGCAGGCCGAACACGAGGTGCACTGCGAGGCGACGATTTTGTAGGTCATGCTTCTCTCCTGCTATTCTCACGCGGCCGCGATGAATGCGCCCTGGCGGATGTCCGCGTCACCGCGCGCCACGTGCTGGATTTCGCCGCTCTTCACCTTCTCCAGGTAGTCCTTGAAGTAGGCGATGGCGGATTGCTCGATGAATTCGTGGGCGTACTGGTCCACCGGGTCGATGCCGGCCGCTTGGCAGATCCTTCTTCGGGCAGCCGCCGATCTTGGCCACGAACACCGCGGCGCAGTCGTTGATGGCGCGGATCACGGTTCGGTAGCGTGTCCTCGTCGCCGAAGCCGCCCTGGCAGTAGAGGTCGACGCGCCGGTGGCCGACGAACTTGGCGCCGTCCGCGCTCAGCTCGTAGATCTGGAACTCCTTGGCGTGGCCGAAATGCTCGTTGACGCGCCCGCCGCCCTTGGTCGCGACCGCGATCAGCATCTTGATATCGCTGTGCTCGCCCGCCAGCGTCGCCAGCTCGGCTTGCTTCGCCGCGACGGTCGCCTGACGCTCTTCCTCGACCTTGGCCTGGTAGGCCTGGCGGCCCTCGAGGTCGTACTCGACCTCCATCTCCATGACTTTTTCGGTGGTGAACTCGGCGCTGCGGTCCTCGCCCAGCAGGCCCACGGCGTCGGCGCGGCACTGGCGGCAATGGCGCATCATGTTCATCTCGCCTTCGCAGGCGTCCTGCAGCGCCTTCAGCTCCTGCGCCGTCGGACCGCGCTGGCCGGTCAGGCCGAACACCGTGCCGTGCTCCGGCGCGGAGATCAGCGGCATGATGTTGTGCAGGAAGGCGCCGCGCGACTTCACCGCCCGGTTCACCTCGACCAGGTGGTGGTCGTTGACGCCGGGGATCATCACCGAGTTGACCTTGCACAGAATGCCGCGCTCGGTGAGCATTTCCAGGCCGCGCATCTGGTGCTCGGTGAGGATCTTCGCGGCTTCGACGCCGGTGATGCGCTTGTGCTTGTAGAAAATCCAGGGATAGATCTTCGCGCCGATCTCCGGATCGACCATGTTGATGGTGATGGTCACGTGGTCGATGTTGTACGATGCGATGCGGTCCACATGATCGGGCAGCGCCAGACCGTTGGTTGACAGGCACAGCTTGATGTCCGGCGCCGTCTTGGCGATCAGCTCGAAGGTCTTGAAGGTCTTCTCCGGGTTGGCCAGCGGATCGCCCGGCCCGGCGATGCCCAGCACCGTCATCTGCGGAATGGTGGACGCCACCGCCAGCACCTTCTTCGCCGCCTGCTCGGGCGTCAGCTTCTCGCTCACCACGCCGGGGCGGGATTCGTTGGCGCAGTCGTACTTGCGGTTGCAGTAATTGCATTGGATGTTGCACGCCGGCGCCACCGCCACATGCATGCGTGCATAGTGGTGGTGCGCCTCCTCGCTGTAGCAGGGATGGTTCTTGACCTTCTCCCAGATCTCCGGCGGCAGGTCGTTCTCACCGGCACCCGATCCGCAGCTCGCCTTGCCGCTGCCGCCCTGGGTGCCGCAGCCCTTGTGCTCGGCGATCTTCTGCATGATTTCGTCAGCGGGCTTCCCCTCACCGCCGGTGACGTACTGCTGTCCTGCCTCTTCCAACATGTCAATTCCTCGCGATGGTTGCGCCGTCTGTGTGAGGGCCGCCGGCCTTTTCGGACCATACCTCGCCGCGCCCCGGCACAACTCCGTGACTGGAGGGGAAAGCAAGCGCCGTGCCAGCAGCGCAAGAATTTGAAATCGTTCAAAAAATGGGGTGTTTCCAGGGGCCGGCTGTCGCGATGCCGACAGGTGTTCCGCGACACTCCTGGGCATTGTTGCAAACAATACATGCAGATTGTCGCGAGGCCGGCGCGGGTGAGGCGGACGAAAAGCAGGTGGCGCGGCGGGCTGGCGCTTGCTATTGGCCGAGTAGTGAAAATTTGATGTATACGAGTTGTGATAAAGTTCCCCCTGTTCCGCCGCGCGTTCGACAACGCGCCGCTGCTGCTGACGCTCACCTCCCTGTTCTGGGCCGGCAACATCGTCATGGCGCGCGACCTGCATGAGACGGTGCCACCCATCGCCCTCGCCTGGACGCGCTGGACGCTGGCGACGCTGCTCGTCCTGCCCTTCGCCTGGCGCCACCTGAAAGCCGACTGGCCGGTCATCCGCCGCCACGCCGCGATCCTCATCTTCCTCGGCGCGATAGGCGGCGGCAGCTATAACACATTGAATTACATAGGCATTGACCAGACCACCGCGCTCAACGCGCTCATCATCGGCGTGGTAACGCCGGTGCTGGTAGCACTGGTCTGCTTCGTGACATTCGGCGAGCGGCTGAGCCAATTCCAAACGCTCGGCCTCGTCGCGGGCATCGCCGGCGTGCTGGTCATCGTCGCCAAAGGGGACGTCGCAACGCTCGCCGCCGCACGGCTAAACCCCGGCGATATCTGGGTTTTCGCCAGCCAGATCACCTGGGCCGTCTACACCGCGTTCTACCGCTTCCGCCCGGCGATCCACTGGCTGAGCTTCGCCGCCGTGACCTTCGGCGTGGCGGCGCTGGTCACGCTGCCGCTGTTCGCGGGCGAGGCGGCGCTCGGCAGGCAGCTACAGCTCGATTGGCAGACGGTGATCGGGATTGGATACGTTTCGGTGTTTCCGAGCGTGCTGGCGTATATTTTCTTCAACCGCGGCGTAGAACTTGCCGGCGCGAACCGGGCTTCGGCGTACATTTATTTCGTGCCGGTGTTCGGGGCGGTGCTGTCGGTGGCGTTCCTGGGGGAGAGCCTGCGGCTGTTCCATGTCGCGGGGTTTGCGTTGATTATGGGTGGGGTTTTCCTGGCGGGGTGGCGGCGGACGAAGGTGGCTGAAGAGACTTCGTAATCAAGCTTGAGGCGTTCCCAAATCCACCGACACCAGCTGGCCCACGCCCCTCTCCATCACGCCGAACAGCCGGTGCACGCGCTCCCTTATTTGGCTCAAATTAATTGTGCATAGCGCCGACTATTGTCTCAGGCGGTTTATCGTTTGGCAAGAATCTCAACCACAAAACTCGTCCCGACACGGGTTCGAGGTGCAGCTCCTTTCGGATCGTATTGCGCAAATCCATGAGAATCTCATCGAATGAAACCGAATCTTTAGTGCCAAAACCAATTACGACTTCGGTCATCAGTCGGATTTGTCGCGGCGTACCATATAATTGAAGTTCAGAAACGAAAACTTCGATTTCGCTCTTCTGCTTTTCAGTTAACTCGCGGTTATTGGAAGTAGCCAAGCGCATATATGCTGCTTCGAGAGCTTTAAGGCGTGTCTCGCGCTTACGCAATATGAGGTCTCTCCGAGCATTCAACCAATGGCCCAAAAACCAACCGAGCACCACCACCACCGCTGGAACGGTAATGGTCACCACGAGTCGCCAATCAATAAAATGCGCTCCATTATCCCATGCAACAATCGGTAATGACCGCCAATTCTCGACAACTGAATGAGCATTCAATTCCATAAGGCTCAACTCGCCTCCCGGAACTTAATCCCCGTCTGCAAATCCACCGACACCAACTGGCTCACGCCCTTCTCCATCATCGTCACGCCGAACAGCCGGTGCATGCGCGACATGGTCATCGGATGATGCGTGATCACCAGGAAGCGCGTCTCCGTCGAGCGCGCCATTTCGTCCATCATCGTGCAGAAACGGTCCACGTTGGCGTCGTCCAGCGGCGCGTCCACCTCGTCCAGCACGCAGATCGGCGACGGATTGGTCAGGAACACCGCGAAAATGAGTGCAAGCGCCGTCAGCGCCTTCTCGCCGCCCGACAGCAGCGTCAGCACCACCGGCTTCTTGCCCGGCGGACACGCCAAAATTTCCAGCCCCGCCTCCAGCGGATCATCCAACTCGATGAGCTGCAACTCCGCCGAGCCGCCGCCGAACAAAATCTTGAACAGCCGCTGGAAATGCCCGTTCACCAGGTCGAACGCCTCGCCCAGCCGCTTGCGCCCCTCGCGGTTGAGGCTGGTGATGCCCTGCCGCAGCTTCGCGATGGCCTCTTGCAGGTCGGCGCGCTCCTTCTCCATATTGTCGTACTCGCCGCCGAGCTGCGACGCTTCCTCCTCGGCGCGCAGGTTGACGCCGCCCAGACGCTCGCGCTCGGCCTTCAGCTTGACGATGAGCTGCTCCACCTCCAGCAGCGACGGCAGCTTCGCGTCCTTGCTCACGCCGGCAATCGCCAGACATTCCTCGGCCGGACACTCCAGATGCTCGCGGATGGCGCGGGCCTGATCGGCGCGGCGCTCGCGGGCGGCCTCAAGACGCGCCTCGATGCGGGCCTTGTTCTCGCGCGCCGTGCCGAGGCTGCCTTGCGCATCGCGCAGCGCGCGGTCGCAATCCCGCAGCATATTCTCGGCGGCGGCGAGCTGATCGGCGGCGGCCTTGCGCTCGGTTTCCGCCTTGCCGATCTCGTTCAGCAGCTTCTGCCGGCGATCCGCTACGGTGGCGGGCAAATCGGCCAGCTCCGACAGCTCGGCGCGCACCTCTTTCACGCGCGTTTCCAGCGTGGCGATCTGCGCCTCGCCGCTTTGTGCACGGGACGACCAGCGCTGACGCTCCTGCGCCATGGCAGTGCGCCGCTCGGCACGCTGGCGGGATTCGCGGTCGATGCCATCCAGTGCAGATTTCGCGGCGGTGTATGCATTGCGCTTCGCAGCGGCCTCGGCGCGCAAAGCCTCCAGCTCGGCCTCGCCATCCTCGACCGGCGCGGCATCCGCAAGCATTTCCTCGGCCTCCGCCCTCTGCTCAACGGCCTCGGCAGCCTGCGCCCGCGTGCGGTTCAACGCCTCGGTCAGCGCGGCGAGCTTGGTCTGCCCGGCCTGCGCCGCACGCTCCGCCTTGGTCAGCGCATCGCGCGCGCGGCTCATGTCGCCCTGCAACCGGCGCCATTCCTCGCGAACACGCTTCTCCTCGCCCTCGCCGGCCAGCAAACGCTGATGCGCGGCCTTGCTCGCCTCCTCCGCCGCCTCGGCAGCAGCGCGCGCCGCATCCGCTTCCTTCTCCAGTGCATCCAGCCGGTTGCGGCCCGCCAGACGCTGCGCGGCGGCGGTCGGCGCATCGGCGCTGGCGAAAAAGCCGTCCCAGCGCCAGAGATCCCCCTCGCGCGTCACCAGCCGCTGACCGGGCTTCAACTGCGAGCGCAGCGCCTGCCCCGCCTCGCGCGTCACCACGCCAATCTGCGCCAGCCTGCGCGCCAGCTCGACCGGCCCGGTGACAAATTTACTAAGCGGCTCAGCACCTTGCGGCAAAGCCGGGTCATCGCCCGCATTCAGCGGCGTCCCCCAGCGCACCGGCGCATTCTCATCGGCCGGCACGTCGAGATCGTCGCCCAGCGCCGCGCCAAGCGCCACCTCAATGCCCTGCGCCACCTTGATCTGATCGACAACCGGCTTCCAGCGCGCGCTATCCTCCGGCCGCAGCAGCTTGACCAGCGTCGCCGCCTCGGTCTCGATCTGCCGCGACTTCAGCCGCAATTGCGCCGCCTCGTCACGCGCCGCCTGCTCAGCCGCACGGGCATCCGCAACGGCTTCCTCGGCGCCATGGGTGCGCTCCTCGATCATTTCCAGCGTTTCTGCGAGCTGTTCGATCTTCTCCGCACACTCGGCAATCTCGCCCGTATCCGCCTCACCGGCCGCGAGTATACCAATCTGCCGTTCGAGTTCCGCCGCCTGCGAAGTGATGCGCGCGGCACGCTGGGCATGTTCGGCAATCTGCGCTTCCAACTGCCGCCGCTTGGCGCGCAACTCGGCCACTTCCTGCGTCAGCGCCGTCAGCGCATTTTCCGTCTGCGCCTGGGCGGCAAGCGCCTCATCCACGGCGCGAAGTCGCCTCCGCCCGCGCCCCGGCGTTATCGGAATCCGGCGGCAGCGCCTCCTCTTCCTCCGCCAGACGCACCAGGATATCGCGCGCCTCGGCGACCAACTCCTCCTCGCGATCCGCGTCCTTCTGCAACTGCACCAGCCGCGCTTCCAGCTCGACCTGACGCTGCCGGGCGCGAGCCTCCTCCGCATCCAAAGTGTTGCGTTCCACATCCAGCCGGCGCAGCACGGCGGCGCGCACGGCCTCCCGCTCGCGCAACGGCTGGAGCATTTCGGCGGAATCGTTCTGCCCGCGCAACGCCTCGGCCTCAGCCTGCGTCAACTGCCCGACAATGCGCATCGCCCCTTGCAGCGCCACTTCCTCGGTCGCCACCTGCTCGCTGGCGGTGGACCAATGCACGTGATACTGCACCGCCTCGGCCTTGCGCAGTTCCTCCGACAGCTCCTTATATTTGCTGGCTTGCCGCGCCTGACGCCGCAAACTCTGCAATTGCGAGCCGAGCGAATTGATAATGTCCTGCAAGCGCTCCAGATTGGCCTCGGCCGCTTTCAGCCGCAATCTCCGCCTCGTGCCGGCGGCCATGCAGACCCGCTATACCGGCGGCGTCTTCCAGGATACGGCGGCGGTCCTGCGGCTTGGCGCTGACGATCTGGCCGATCTGCCCCTGCTGCACCAGCGCCTGACTGCGCGCGCCGGTGGCGGCGTCGGCGAACAGGATCTGCACGTCGCGGGCGCGCACGTCCTTGCCGTTCACTTTATAGAGCGACCCGGCCTCGCGCTGAATACGCCGGGAAATCTCCAGCATATCGCTGTCATTAAATGCGGCGGGCGCGGTGCGGCGGGAATTGTCGATGTTGATGGTGACTTCGGCGGTGTTGCGCTCGGGCCGCGTATCGGTGCCGCTGAAAATCACGTCGTCCATGCCGGAGGCGCGCATGTTCTTATAGGACGTCTCGCCCATCACCCAGCGCAGGGCTTCCAGCAGATTGGATTTGCCGCAGCCGTTCGGGCCGACGACGCCAGTCAGGCCGGGGCCGATGATGAGGTCAGCCGGGTCCACGAACGACTTAAAGCCGAGCAGTCTGAGGCGGGTGATCTGCACGTGCCGTCCCTTCTGTAAGCCGGGCGGCACGTCACCATAAATCTAGGTGGGCCGCCGGTGGCTCGGTTTGGGGTTCGTTTTGGCGCTTGGGCTCACCAGCAGCGGGTCAATGAGCTTGCTCAGCTCGTCCATGGACAAGCCGCCGCGCGTCTTCTGACCATTAATGAAAAATGTCGGCGTACTTGAGACGCCAAACTGCCTGCCCCGCTCCTTGACCCAAACCAGCCCATCATTAATGTTTTGATTCTTGAGGCACGTGTCAAATGCATCGCGCTTCACGCGCATTTCTTTCACAACATTATATATGTCATCGTGCTTGACCTCCTGCGCCGCCCACTCGGTCTGGTGCTCGTACAACTTGTCCACCAGCTTGAAGAAATCCTTCTCCGGCACGCAGCGCGCGGCCATCGTCGCCGTGGCCGAAGACGGGCCGGCGGGGAAATCGCGGTAGATATAGAAGACCTTACCCTTGTCGATGTAGGCCTTCTTGAATTGCGGGAAGACGGTTTTGTGGAACGCCGCGCACTCGGTGCAGGACAGCGAGGCATACTCGATCACCGTCACCGGCGCGTTGGGCTTGCCCATGGTCTTCTCGGGCAGCGGGCCGGCCTTCATCAACTCGGCGACATCCACCGGCTTGGCGGCGCTTTCCGCAGCCGGCTGCTCCGCCGGCTGTTCCTCCGGTGCGGCCGACAGCATGCTGAGGTCTATCGAAGGCAGTTCGATGGTTGGCAGGGTGATATCGGAGACACCGCTGCCGCAGGCGCTCAAGGCAAGCGCAACGCCAAGACCCATGCCAGTCATCAGCACTTTGCGCGCCCGGAGCCGCGCCGCCACAGCGGATTTGATCGTCAAAGCCTAATCTTTCATATGGGCGTCGATGACCTTCTCGAAGGACTCGACGTTAGCGGCACCCTTCACCAGTTCGCCATTAACGAAAAACGTTGGCGTGGACCGTATATTAAACGCTGTACCGGCATGCTGAGCAACCTGCCGGATATTTTTTTCCAAAGTGGTGTCGGAAAGACACTCTTTGAAGCGCTCCTCGGTGAAACCGGCCTGCTTGGAGAATTTCAGCAATTCCGGCAGCGGGTCTTTGCCCGGCACGGCCCATTCCTCCTGCTTGGCATAAAGCAGATCGACGAATGGGAAATAACGCATCGGCCCGGTGCAGCGCGCCAGCATCGAGGCAGCAACCGCCACGTCGTCCAGCGGGAACTGCCGCAGGATATAGCGCACCTTGCCGGCGTCGATGTACTTTTCCTTCAGCTTCGGGAAAATCTCTTTGTGGTAGGTCGCGCAATGCCCGCAGGTGAGGGAGGAATATTCGACGATCGTAACGCGCGCACCTTCGGGGCCCATGACGCTATCTTCAAGCGCGTCTTTCTCCAGCAGCGCGGCGGCCCGCTCGGCGTAGGGGTTCTTGGCTGCGTCAGCCTTGGGGGCGTCGGTTTTGGGGGTCTCGGGCGCCTGAGCCTGCGCGGCGGTGACGGCGAATGAAGCGGCGAGGGAAATGGCGAGCATGGCCGTGGCAAGCATGGCGGAACGCGCACTGGTAAGTTTCGGCATGGATTTCTCCTGCGGTGGGAAAGGGCCGGTGTCCGGGAAGCGATTTCTCATATGACTGCCGTTGCTTACGGCAAGAATGCGGCGCGATCAACTGCGCGGCGCTTCACGGTTAACGGCGGGCATCAAATTCGCGTGTGAGCGTGCCGGATTTCAATCGGCGCGGCGCGTCTGGACGCCCGCC
The DNA here is from genome assembly GCA_963827885.1 of uncultured Alphaproteobacteria bacterium. Taxonomy (GTDB): domain Bacteria; phylum Pseudomonadota; class Alphaproteobacteria; order Rhizobiales; family Rhodomicrobiaceae; genus CAWHDD01. Next base: position 257,912 of record CAWHDD010000006.1, read on the forward strand.
GACATGCGGGACAGCGCCGAGCGCAGGCGATCGTCGGCGACATGGCTGAACGCGGCTTCATCGACCTTCAACGGCGGCTTTGCTCTGGTGCGGGGCTTGACCGCCAGCGGCGCTTGCAGCAGGCGGATGGCTGTGACGGCGCGATAGCCGAAGGCGGCGTTGAGGCGCTCGATCAGTTGCGGAATGCGGTGCTGCACCTCGACGGCGCGCGGGCCGTCCACGCGCAGAATAAGCGTCGCGCCCTCGGACGTTGCGTCGCTCTGGGCGGCGCGGGGCCATTTCAGCTTTTCGGGAGCGGTGTAGGCGGCCAGTTCCTTGCCGGCATAAGCGGACCAGTGCTGAAGGATTTCGACCAGCGCGAAGCCGTAGCGCTCGAACGCTGGTTTCGCCACGCCGGGCACCAGTTCCCCGACGGATTTCACCCCTGGAAAGCGCGGACGCCAGACGGTTGGCGTAAAAACTTCGCGCACCTGCGGCTTAGCACGTGTTTTTCCACAACGGCTTGCACTGGCAGGCTGCAAAGTTGTCCCCCCAAACCAATTCTTCAGCGACACTCTTAACGAGTTTTGAGTGATTCGGCGTCAAGCCGGCAAGTCACCAGGGGCAGGTTATGGCAAAAACTACGGGCAAAACTTTAGGACAGGGTGCGCCGCCGGGCCACGGCATCGACGGCCGCGCGTTTCAAACGGCGCTGCTGGAGTGGTACGACCGGGAGCAGCGGGAATTTCCGTGGCGGGCGGCGGGGAAGGCGAAGGCCGATCCGTATCGCGTCTGGCTGTCGGAGGTCATGCTGCAACAGACGACCACCAAGGCCGTCATCCCGTATTTCAACGAATTCGTCCGCCGCTGGCCAACCGTCGAAGCGCTGGCCGCCGCGCCGCTGGACGACGTGCTCGCCGCCTGGGCCGGGCTCGGCTACTACGCCAGGGCGCGCAATCTCCATGCATGCGCGGTGGCCGTCGCTGAGCATCATGGCGGGCGCTTTCCGGCCAGCGAGGACGAACTCCTGACCCTGCCCGGCGTCGGCGCATACACGGCGGCGGCCATTGTCGCCATCGCCTTCGGCGCCAAGGCGACCGTGGTGGACGGCAACGTGGAGCGCGTCGTCGCGCGCCTGTTCGCCGTCAACACGCCGGTGCCCGAGGCCAAGCCGGAACTGAAACAGCTCGCCGCCACGCTCACGCCGGCCAAACGCCCCGGCGACTACGCGCAGGCGATGATGGACCTCGGCGCCATGGTCTGTTCGCCGCGCTCGCCGTCGTGCCTCGTCTGCCCGGTCAGCGGCTTCTGCTCGGCGCACGAACAGCGTATCGCCGCCGAACTGCCCCGCCGCCTGCCCAAGCCCGAACGTCCGTCGCGGCGCGGTGCCGCCTTCGTCGCCGTGACCGATGACGGCTTCGTGCTGCTGCGCCAGCGGCCGGACAAGGGGCTGCTCGCCTCAATGATGGAAGTGCCGTCGAGCCGCTGGACCGCCGATGACACGACCGGCGAAGACGCGCTGCATGACGCGCCGGTCGAGGGCCTGTGGCTGCGCCTGCCCGGCACCATCACCCACACTTTCACGCATTTTCACCTGGAGCTGGACGTCTACCGCGCCCATGTGCCGCGTCACAGCCAGCTTCGCCTCGCCGCCGCGCCGGAGCGCTGCCGCTGGGTCCGCCGCGACGCCCTCGACGCGCAGGCGCTGCCGAGCGTGATGCGCAAGGTGCTGGCCTTCGCGCTGGAGACGAAGCGGCATACGCGGCCGGCGATGCACGGGGCGGCGAAAAATTTTGCGGCGTAGGTTTGAACCGGTCCGGTGACGCGCGCGACTACATCATTGGCGGCTGTCAGCTCCAACTGCCCGGCGGATAGCCGGCAGCCGCCGCCACAGCCCGCCCGGTTATCATTGTTACCGGAGCCGGCGGATTGTTTCGCAGAGAGCGCGGGATGCCACATCGCGTTTTGGCTTAGAACGGAGATGTAAAGCATCGCCTCGGCCGAACAAGGAATGCTGGCTTTGGGCAGTGACCGCCGCAGGCGCAACGCTCATGACAGACGCCGGCCCATTGTTTTGCACCGGAGCGAGCAAGGCCACGAAGTGGCCGCCAGCGGCGCCCCAACGTACTGAGGCCCGGAGGGCCGAAGGAGCGCCGAAGGCCGTTTACGGCCGTCTTGCCCGGACTCGCGAAGCACAGAGCGACGATAACTAAAACTAACGCCGCCGCCGCAACTGCACATACAACGCCCCCGCGCCGCCATGCCGCGCATCCGACGGCCCGCACGCGATGACCGCCTGCCGCAATTCCGGCTCGCGCAGCCACATGGGCACCAGCCGCCGCAGCACGCCCATTTCCCGGTCCGCGGCGAAAAACTCGCCGGCGGCGGCGTTGGTTTTGCCCTTGCCCGTGATGATGAGCACGATGCGCGCGCCCTGCGCCTGCGCCACACCGAGAAAATTGCGCAGCGCCCGGTGGGCCTCGTCCTGGCGCATGCCGTGGAGGTCGAGGCGGGCGTCGATGTCCGCGCGGCCGGTGGCGATCATGCGCGTCTGGCGGCGGTCGAGCGCGGAGGGCAGCACGGTAACGCCGCGGCCGGTGGAGGGCGTGACGATGGCTTGCGCGAGGGCCACCGGCGCAGCGCTGGCGGCTGCCCCGGCCGGCTGCCCGCGTTCCCGCTCGATCTCCGCCTCCAGCACTTCCTGCGAGACCTGCTCAGCGGCAATCGCTTTCTGCCTCGCCGCCCGCGCGCGCCGCCGGAGCGAGACCGTGTCGCGCATCACCTCGGCCCAAAGCTCAGCTTCGGCCTCTGTCAGCGTCCTTGTCCGGCGGCTCCTGTCGTTGCCCATATCAATGTCGAAACCCTACGCCACAACCTTCGGGAGTAGCACATAAAAATTACCGTTATGCTTGGTGCGGCCGGCAATAGCGCCCGCCGTCTCACCACAGCCCCAGAAAATATCGCCGCGCACCGCGCCCCGGATCGCCGACCCGGTGTCCTGCGCCACCATCAGCCGGTGAAAGCCGCCGCTCTCGCTCAGCAGCGACGGCGCTTCCACCCAAATCGGCAGCCCGAGACGATGAAACGACGGATCGACCGCCAGACTGCGCCCTGGCGTCAGCGGCGCACCCAGCGAACCGCGCGGCCCGTCCGCCACCGTTGTATCCAGGACGTCGAAGAAAATATATGATTGATTTTCCCGCATTAAAGCCCGGCCGCGCGTCGTGTCAGAGCGCAGCCACGCCAGCAGCGCATCCAGCGAGGCCCCATCGCGCGCCAGCTCGCCGCGTTCGATGAGCAGCTTGGCCAGCGACGTATACGGATGCCCGTTTTTGCCGGCAAGGTGAGCCGCATCTCGCCGCCGCCGGCCAGCAGCAGCAGCCCGCTGCCCTGCACATGCATAACGAAGAGGTCCACGGCATCGGCGGCGTAGGCAATCTCCAGCCCCTGGCCGGCCAGCGCGCCGGCTTCGATTTCACCGCGCGTGTAATAAGGCAGAAGCCGCCCGTCGGCGCGCCGTCCGCCGGTAAGGGGCGGCGTCCGCCTCGCGATATCATCGTCCGGCCCGGCCAGCTCCAGATCGGGCGGCCGGCGGTAAATCGGCGTGGGATAAGCGGGCGAAGGCGTCAGCGAAGCGGCCAGCGCCGGCTCGAAATAGCCGGTCAGCAGGCTGTCGCCCGGCTCGCCAGCAACCCGGTGTGCACTGAAATACGTCTCGAAAAACCGGCGGGCCTCGCCGTCGCGCAGTGCCGCCTCAGCCTTGGATACAAGAAACGAAAGCTCGCTCCCCTCAAGACCGGCGGACTTCACGAACGCAGCCAACGCGGCGGCGTGATCGTCATCCGCCCAACCGTCGATGCTGGAAAACTCGACGGCTTCGTGAACGGCCGCGCCACCGCCTCGCGCGGAGCCAGGAAGATGCTGCCACTGCCACAGCGCCACGTCACCCTCCAGGCTGAATTCCGCGCCCCCGCCCGAAGCCGCTTACGCGGTTTCGGTGGCGATCAGCTTCCAGTTGGGATCGCGCGACGACGTATCGCGGGCAAAGGTCCAGATATCGCTGACCTCGCGGATTTTCTTCGGATCGCCGTCCGACACCTCACCGTTCCTGTCGCGGGTGACGGTGATCAGCTCGCTGACGAATTGCACCGTCACCTGAGCCATGCGGCCAGCCAGCTCGGCGCTGGCGATGTCCGCCTTGCTGATGCCGATAAAGCTGAAATCAACGGTTTCGCCATTGGTTTCCCGCCGGGTAATCGCACCATCGAAGCCTTCGTACACCTCGCGGCTCAACAGCGGCTTCAGCAATTTGCGATTGCCCTTGGCGAAAGCCGTAACGATGGTCTCGTATGCGACCTTGGCGCCTTCCAGGAACTTGGAGGGATCGAAATTCTGATCGGCGCGGGCCACGGCGAGCAGTCCGCTGGCGAGCGTACTTCCCTTGGGCGCGAACTTTTCGAGCCGCTCCTCCGCGCTGCGCTGCGTTTCGGCGTCGCTCACCGGGCGCGCCGCCATCGGCATGGCGATCACATTGTCAGCCGGCGGAGCGCCGTTGCCATTGGTCGAAACCGGATCGTAACGCGGCTTCTCATTGCCCGTGCGGCGCCCGAGAACGCTGCGAAGGCGTAGGAAAACAACAACTGCCACGACGAGAATGAGCAGCGTCGTGATATCAAAGGAATCGTCCATAAAACCGGTCATCTTGCTGGCGCAACCGTCATGTTAACTGGGGTTACTGGCTCATATAGGTCGAATAGCGGCCGATTGCGAGCATTTTGCGAACCCGCCGCGGCCCGGCCCTTGTGTACCATCCTACAGCACTTTTCCAAACCACGTAAACTCGTGTCTGAAACGGCAGGAGAAACGGCGCCCGGACACCAGCGGGAAACCGGCTATGCGCGACAATAAAGCATAATCTTAAATAACCCGTCCATGGGGCTGGGCCGCGATGTTGCACCACGCCGTTCGACGTGTTAGCGACAGCCCATCAATCAACGAATGGATGCGGAGCCTCGAACGCCGATGACTGAGCAGAACAAGGGAAATGGCGGCGCCGCCGCTGCGGATGAACAAAACCTGCCGCAATTCAACGTGCTCGGCCAATATACGAAGGATCTGTCCTTCGAAAATCCGAACGCGCCGGAAATTCTGAGGCAGCAGATCGCTAACGCGAATTTGAAGATCAACCCGGAAGTGATCATCAACACGCTGGACGACGATGTGTATGAGGTCGCTCTGAGCATTGGCGCTTCGGTCGAATGCGATCAGGGCCTGTTGTATAACATCGAGCTGGTTTATGCCGGCATCTTCCGCCTGAAAAACCTGCCTGAGGATGCACTTCAGCCGGTGCTGCATATCCAGTGCCCGTCGCTGCTTTTCCCGTTCGTGCGCCGGCAACTGGCCGATCTCACGCAGGAAGGCGGTTTCCCGCCGCTGTTCCTCGATCCGATCGACTTCGCCACGCTTTACCGCCATCAAATGCAGGCGAAGCAGCAGGCCATGGCCTCCAACCTGAACCAGTAAAACGGCGGGCGGAGTTTGTTCCCCAAAACGGGACGGCCGCTTTGGGGAAACTCAGCGTCAGGCCAGATATTTGGTCCAAAGCGGCGTATTTTTCAGCTCTCCGGTGAGGAAAGTCTGATGCGCCGCTTTTTCCTCCTCCGTCAGGCGCGAAGGCAGTGCCTCGGGCCGGACGGTGACGGCGGCAGCGGCGGCACGGCTCGCCTGTTCCGCCGCCGTGCCCTTGGGCGACAGATCGAGGCCCGCCTGCCCGGCGTCGATCAGGTTGAGATAGACCTCCGCCAGCAGCTCCACGTCCAGCAAGGCGCCGTGCTTCGTGCGCTTCGAATTGTCGATTTTGTAGCGGCGGCACAGCGCGTCGAGGCTGTTCTGCGCGCCCGGATGCTTGCGGCGGGCCAGCGCCAGCGTGTCGATCGACGCAGCTCGAGGCGGATCGGCGGCCATGCCGACGCGCTTCAGCTCGGCGTTGAGGAACTCACGTCGAAGCCAGCGTTGTGGATGACGAGTCGGCATCGCTCGATGAATTCCAGAAACTCTCGCGCCATCGAGCGAACAGCGGCTTGGTCGCTCAGGAACTCCGCGGACAGGCCGTGCACGCGGAAGGCTTCGTCCGGCATGTCGCGCTCGGGATTGACGTACTGTGACCAGACACGGCCGCGTCGGAGATGCCGTGGATCAGCTTCCAGGCAGCCGATTTCCACCAGCGCGGTGCCGCTCTCCGGGTCGAGGCCGGTGGTTTCCGTGTCGAGTACGATCTCGCGCATGGATGCAATCCCCCTACATTTGCGTTAACGGTCCGGCTGTTCGTAGCGCAACCGCCAGCGTTCGTATGCCGTGCCGACTCGCTTGCCCAATTCTGCCACCACGGCGTCGAGCTGTGCGCGGGTTTCTTCCAGCGGGCCGCCGCTGTTCACAACAAAATCGGCACGGGCGCGCTTCTCCTCGTCGGGCATCTGCCGGGCGAGCAGGTCCGCGAATTTCTCCGGCGTCATGCCGGGCCGGGCCATCACGCGTATGCGCTGCGTTTCTGCCGGTGCACTCAGCACGATGGTTGTGTCCATCAACGCGCCGCCGCCGGTCTCGAACAGCAGCGGAATGTCGAACATCACCATCGCCGCGCCGCGCGCCCGCTGCTCCTCCAGAAAATGCCACTGCGCCTCGCCGACCAGCGGATGCACGATGGCCTCCAGCCGCCGGAGCGCCTCGGGCTGGCCGTGGATGGCGGCGGCCAGCTTGGCGCGGATGATGCGGCCGTTTTCGACGGCGGACGGAAAAGCCGCCTCGATCAGCGGCACGGCGGCGCCGGCATAGAGCTGGTGCACAGCCGCGTCGAAGTCGAATACAGGAATGCCCTTGCTGGCCAGATAATGCGCCGCCGCCGTCTTGCCCATGCCGATGGAGCCGGTGATTCCCACGATGAGCATGTCACGCCGCTCCGCCGAGATCGGCCACGATGTGCGCGCGCAACTCTGACGTCACCGCCGGGCGCACGCCGAACCAGCGTTCGAACCCCGGCACCGCCTGATGCAGCAGCATGCCCAGCCCGTCGGCCACAGGATTGCCGCGCGCGTGTGCCGCCTTGAGCAAGGCTGTCTCCAGCGGCGCATATACAATGTCCGTAACGGTGGCGCGTGCCGGCAAAGCCGCGAGGTTGAATCCAGCGGCGCCTGCCCGCTCATACCGAGGCTCGTCGTATTCACCAGCAGATCGCAGCCGTCGAGGCTCTCCGCCCGCTCGCCCCAAGCCACCGGCCGCACCGCCGCGCCGAACAGCCCCGCCAGCGCCTCCGCTCGGTCCGCCGTCCGGTTCAGCAGGCGGATCGTCTGAAAGCCGCGATCCAGCAGCGCACGAATGACCGCACGCGACGCACCGCCCGCGCCGAGCACCACTGCCGCGCCGCGCTGTGTATCCCAACCGGGCGCACGCTCGTCCAGATTGGCGGCGAAACCATAAATGTCGGTGTTAGCGCCATGCAACCGGCCATCCTCGAACCAGATCGTATTCACCGCCGCAACTGCCTGCGCACCCGCATCGCATACATCAGCCAGCCGGAACGCCGCCTCCTTATGCGGCAGCGTGACGTTGCCGCCGGCGAACCCTCGCGCCGCCATCGTATGCAAAAATGCCGGTAACTGCTCCGGTTCCACGGCCTGACGTTCATATGTCCCATCAATGCCGTGCTGCCTGAGCCAGAACCCGTGAATAAGCGGCGAGCGCGAATGTGCAACCGGCCAGCCAATAACGCAGGCTTTTTTCATGGGCACTCCCCCCTCAGACCACCACCACGCCCGCCTCGCGCAGGTAGCCGAGCAGCGGCACCAGCGGCAGGCCAAGGATGGTGAAAAAATCGCCATCGACCGCCGAAAACAGGTGAATCCCCAGCGCTTCGATCTGGCAGGCGGCGACGCAGCCGAACACGTCATCGTCCACTGTATGCAGATAGGCGTCCAAAAACGCCGGCGAGTACGGCCGGAAGGTGATGTATGCCGTATCGGCCTGCTCCCATACCACAGCCCCGCCGCGCGCCACAGTCACCGCCGAAATGAGCGCATGCCGGCCGCCGCTTAACGCCTCAAGCTGCTGGCGCGCCCGCTCCCGGCTGCCGGGCTTGTCGTAGATCACGCCGCCATCGGCCAGCACGGAATCCGCGCCGATCACCAGCGCCCCAGGATGCTCCGCGCTCACCGTGCACGCCTTCGCCCGCGCCAAAATCAGAGCGATTTCAGCGCCTTCGCCACCGCCGTTCTGCTCCCAGCGCCGCCGCAGCGCCACCTCGTCCACGTCGCTCCCCTGCTGGCGGAAGCGAAGGCCCGCCGCGCGCAGCATCGCGCCCCGCGTCTCGCTCCCCGACGCGAGGATCAGCTCCGCCGCCCCCGTCTGCAATCCGGCAACCGTCATGATCTCACCTCTTGGCGCGCCGCTCTTCATATTGCTTGATGATTTCCGCCGCCGTCTCCTCGATGGAGCGGCGCGTCACGTCGATCATCGGCCAGCCGTTTTTTGCGCACAGCCGCTTGGTGAAGGCGATCTCCTCCATAATGAAGCGCTTATCGACGTAGGTTTCCAGCCTGTCGCCATGGACGCCCAGCACCCGGTTGCGGCGCACATCGGAAATCCGCTCGGGACTTGCATACAGCCCCACCACCAGCGGCGTCTTCAACGCCTCCAAATTCGCCGGCAGCGGCAGCCCCGGCACGATGGAAACGTTGGCCGTCTTGTATCCACGGTTCGCCAGATAAATGCTGGTCGGCGTCTTGGATGTGCGGCTGATGCCGATCAGCACAATCTCCGCCTGCGCCAGGTTGTCGGTCAACTGGCCGTCGTCGTGCATCATGGTGAAGTTCATGGCGTCGATGCGCTTGAAATACGCCGCGTCGAGCACATGCTGCCCGGCGACCACCGGCGTCGATGCCGCCCCGAGATAGGACTCCAGCACCTGCAGCACCGGCTTTAGCACCGCGATGCACGGCACGTTCAATTTGGCACAACACTCCTCCAGATGGCGCCCCAGCTCGGTGTTGACGAGGGTATACAGCACGATCCCCGGTGAATGCTCGATGGCACGCAGCACCGCCTCCAGCTTGGCCCGGTTGCGCACCATCGGATGAATATGTCCGATGGGCGTGATGCTGGAGTATTGCACCGCGGCCGCCTTGGCGATGGCGGTCAGCGTTTCGCCCGACGCGTCGGACACCATATGCAGGTGATAATGCTTGGGATGCATGTTGGGCATCTGTTGATAAATCGCTCGCTTGTCGCGCTCTCTCCCGGATCTGTCCTGAAGTCGCGCACACCAATTAAAAAATGATCCACATTTTAGAGACTGTGGATACCCGAAGCGCAGTTTTTCCCGCCCTCGCAGAACCTTAGCGGCACTTCCTGATTCGTACTCTGATTCGTCCTTACGTTATGCAACGCACCCGCCGGCTCCAACTCCTTGGCGTTGGTAGGGAAATGCCAGCTTTTTGACATTGTGACCCAAAAGCGCCATATGCGTCATCCATGCATCAGCGGAACGGCGACAAACCTGTTGATGGACGCCGATAAAAAAGCATATGCACAACCCACACCCAAACAATAAGAAAAAGAAAATCTAGAAAGAGTCTGTTTGTTTTTTGTTTAGAAAATGGGACTGGAGAACCGGACATGGGAAAAGAGGGCTTGCAGGATATGGCCTTGCTGAAAGTGCTCAAGGGCGAGGCGTGTGAGATCCCGCCCATGTGGCTGATGCGCCAGGCGGGCCGCTATCTGCCGGAATACCGGGAAACGCGGAAGCAGGCGGCGGGCTTTCTCGACCTGTGCTACACGCCTGCCATGGCGGCGGAAGTCACATTGCAACCCATCCGCCGGTTCGGTTTCGACGCCGCCATCTTGTTCGCCGATATCCTGGTGGTCCCGGATGCCATCGGCCAGCAGGTGCGGTTCCTGGAAGGCGAGGGGCCGCAGCTCGATCCGCTGGCGGACGGCGCGGCGATTGCCAAACTCGATCCCGCGGCGGCCAAGGCCAAGTTCGCGCAAATTTACGAAACCGTGGACCGCGTTGTGTCCGAGCTGCCGGCGAATGTGCCGCTGATCGGCTTTTGCGGCGCGCCCTGGACGGTTGCCACATACATGATCGCTGGCCACGGCACACCCGACCAGATGCCGGCGCGGCTTTGGGCCTATCGCGATCCGGTGAGCTTCAAGGCGCTGATGGACCTGCTGGTGGACGTGTCGGCGGATTATCTCTCGGGGCAGATTTCGGCCGGCGTGCGCGCCGTGCAGATTTTCGACAGTTGGGCCGCCGTGCTGCCGGAGGAGGAATTCCGCCGCTGGGTGATCGAGCCGAACAAGGCTCTGGTGGCCAAGCTGCGCGCCCGCCATGGTGACGTGCCGGTCATCGGATTTCCGCGTGGCGCTGGGTACAATTATCCGGCCTATGTACGCGAAACGGGCGTCAACGGCGTCGGCTGCGATACGACGATGCCGGTCACGGCGATGCGCGATGTGCTGGCCCCGCACGTCGCAGTGCAGGGCAATCTCGATCCTATCGCGCTGCTGGCGGGGGGCGAGGCGCTGGAATCCGGTGTGCGGGGGCTGACCTCGGCGCTGGCTGGCAAACCGCATATCTTCAACCTCGGTCACGGAATTTTGCCCCAAACGCCCATCGCGCATGTGGAAAAATTGGTTGCGCTGGTGCGGGAGCGGCGGTAACCCTGGCGCACCCGCCTGCCGCCGTCGCGGCCGCCCTCTCCCGTGATCCGGGCTGGGAGTATTTCCACCCCGGAAACGTTCTCGGGAAGAGGGACTTCAGGAGCAAAACCGCATGCTGTACCTTTGGGTGAAGGCTCTGCACATCATCGCCGTCACCGCGTGGATGGCGGGCCTGCTCTACCTGCCTCGCCTTTACGTCTATCACTCCGGCGCCGAATCGGGTTCTGTGCAGTCCGAGACGTTCAAGGTCATGGAGCGGCGCCTGCTCGTAGCGATCATGATGCCGGCGGCGATCGTAACCTGGGTGCTGGGGCTGCTGCTGATCTTCGGTTTCGACATGATCCCGATCATATCGGGCTGGTTGCATGCAAAGATCGGGCTGGTGGTGCTGATGACGGTCATGCATGGATTTATGATCAAATGGCGGAGGGATTTTGCCGCAGATAAAAATCAGCACTCGACGAAATTTTATAGATTTATTAACGAAGTGCCCACCATTCTGATGATCGCCATCGTGATCCTCGTCACAGTGAAACCGTTCTGATGCGCCAAAAAGCGCGACAGTTTCGCAACAGTCCTTCCGTACCGCAACATTTTCTGTTATTCTGATGTTGTGATGGAATCAGGCAACACAGCGCATCAAGCCAAAGCCTGACACATCAGTGGTGTTTTCCAGTCTCGGGCCGTGCGAACTTTTCTGGCCCTTCAGCGTTAATCAATGTCCCGCCCAACCCAGCCTTTTCGCGCTCGATCATCGAACGCCACCAGCCCTGGTGGCCAGCCGAGCCGCTCCGGAGTGATCTCATGGAAGATATGAAGTTAGAACAGTTAAAAGACAAGTCACCCACGGAGCTGCTGAGCTTTGCCGAGGAGATGGAGGTCGAGAATGCCTCGACACTGCGCAAGCAGGAGCTGATGTTCGCCATCCTGAAGCAGCTTGCCGCGCGCGACATTGACATTACCGGCGCAGGTGTTGTGGAAGTCTTGCAGGATGGCTTCGGTTTCTTGCGCTCGCCAGACGCTAACTATCTGCCGGGGCCGGATGACATCTACGTCAGCCCCAGCCAGATCCGCCGCTTCGGTCTGCGCACCGGCGATACCGTCGAGGGGCAGATCCGCTCGCCCAAGGACGGCGAACGTTATTTCGCGCTGCTGAAAGTCAACACCATCAACTTCGACGACCCGGAACAGGGCCGCCATAAAATCCATTTCGACAACCTGACGCCGCTCTATCCGAACGAATGGATGGAGATGGAAATGAAAGATCCTACCGTCAAGGATCTGAGCGGGCGGGTTATCGACATCGTTGCGCCGCTGGGCAAGGGCCAGCGCGGCCTGATCGTGGCGCCGCCGCGCACCGGTAAGACGATGATTTTGCAGAATATTGCCCATTCCATCACCACCAATCACCCGGAATGCTTCCTCATCGTGCTGCTCATCGACGAACGGCCGGAGGAGGTGACGGACATGCAGCGCTCGGTGAAGGGCGAGGTGATTTCCTCGACCTTCGACGAGCCGGCCTCGCGTCACGTGCAGGTGGCGGAAATGGTGATCGAGAAGGCCAAGCGGCTGGTCGAGCACAAGATGGACGTGGTGATCCTGCTGGATTCGATCACGCGCCTCGGCCGTGCATACAATACTGTGGTGCCTTCCTCGGGTAAGGTGCTGACCGGCGGTGTGGACGCCAACGCCTTGCAGCGTCCGAAGCGCTTCTTCGGCGCCGCGCGCAATATCGAGGAAGGCGGCTCGCTGACTATCATCGCCACTGCGCTCATCGACACCGGCAGCCGCATGGACGAGGTGATTTTCGAAGAATTCAAGGGTACCGGCAACTCGGAAATCATTCTCGACCGCAAGGTCGCCGACAAGCGGGTCTTCCCTGCCATCGACATTGCCCGTTCCGGCACGCGTAAGGAAGAACTGCTGGTGCCGGGGCCGCAGTTGAAGAAGATGTTCGTGCTGCGGCGCATCCTCAACCCGATGGGGCCGATGGATGGCATCGAGTTCCTGCTGGACAAGCTGCGCCAGACCAAGAACAACGGCGATTTCTTCGACTCGATGAATACCTGAGGCGGGAAACTGACGGCTCAGATCATCACGGCGCTGTACGCATCCGCGTCACCGCCGTTTTCGTCTGGCTCAGCGTCCACGCCGCTTGCGTGCGGACAGTTATCTGGGCGAAGACGGCTCGCGATTGCAGTGGCTGGTTCGCGTGTATGCGAATTTTGCCGGGGATATCCCGTTTGCCCTTCTGCTGATGGCATTTACTGAGATGTTGAACGCCGCGCCTTTGGTCATACAGGTTGCGGCGTAACATTTTTTGCTGCGCCGTTCGTCCATGCATACGGAGGCAGACAACAGCCGGAGCCGGTTACAAGCTAAGCAGCGCCGTCATCCTGTGTGCCGCGCTGGCGATCAGAGTCCTGACGGCGCAGCGGCCTATTTAATCAAAGTCAACGGCATATCCGCCAATTGCAGCACCTGTGTCGAGATCGAGCCGAGCAGCATGCCGCGCAGCGCACCCAGGCCGCGTGTGCCCATGACGATGTGATCGGCGTGTTCCTCGCGTGCGATTTTAACGATAGTGTCGGCGATCGGACCGGTGGCGGCGCGGGTGTTGGTATTGACACCAGCCTCTTTGCAGCTTCTCAGCGGCTCTTTGAGTAGCTCCGTGGCATAGCGAAGCTCCTCGGCCGAGTCCATTTCCAGCGGACTGAGGATACCGGCGTCGGCAACGCCGATGGTCATCGTGTTCTGTATGTTTACCAGAACGATGCTGCTGCCGGGGAGAGAGGTGCAAAGATGGATGGCGAATTCGACGGCGCGGAGAGACGCCTGCGATCCGTCAACGGGCACTAGCATTTTCATGATAGGTTCCTCCGATGGTGGTATTGCAGTCATGCTACACGCGCTTGATCTCCGCGACGAATGCGAAGTGTCGCGTTGGATGAAATGCCGCAGCGCGCCGCGATTCCCAGGCTGTGCCACAACCACTTCACGAACCGGACGCCGCGATGTAATGTCGGCGCCACGAAGGACAGGCGGCCGATGACCACTCAGAAAACGTACGGACAGGCAGACGCGACTGTTGAGGCGGCGAAACCTTATGTTGTTCTCGCTCGCAAATACCGTCCGCACACGTTCGAGGACTTGATCGGCCAGGAGGCCATGGTGCGGACGCTGAAGAATGCGTTCGCGCTCAAACGCATTGCGCAGGCGTACATGCTCACCGGCGTGCGCGGCGTCGGCAAAACCACGACCGCGCGTATCCTCGCCCGTGCCCTCAACTATTCGCGGCCTGGCGAGGACATCGGCCCCACCATTGACATCGCCGAGCTGGGCGAGCACTGCCAGTCCATTCTCGAGTCCCGCCATATGGACGTGGTAGAGATGGATGCGGCGTCCAACACCGGCATCGACGACATCCGCGAGATCATCGAGTCGGTGAAGTACATGCCGGCTTATGCGCGTTACAAGGTGTTTATCATCGACGAGGTGCACATGCTGTCGAAGGCGGCCTTCAACGGGCTGCTGAAGACGCTGGAGGAACCGCCGCCGCATGTGAAGTTCGTTTTTGCGACCACGGAAATCCGCAAGGTGCCGGTGACGGTGCTGTCGCGCTGTCAGCGCTTTGACCTGCGCCGTGTGGATATCATCGCGCTGAAGGAACATTTCGCCAAGATCGCGCGGCTGGAGGGCCAGCAGATCGACGATGACGCGCTGACTCTGATCGCGCGGCTGGCGGAGGGCTCGGTGCGTGATGGGCTGTCGCTGCTGGATCAAGCCTTCGCGCTGGGCGATGGGCATGTGATGGGCGAACATGTGAAAAGCATGGCTGGCCTCGCCGATAGCGCCCGCATTTTCGAGTTGCTGGAGACGATTCTGAAGGGCGATGTTACGGCGGCGCTCCAGTCGCTGAACGGGCTGTACGACGCTGGGGCCGATCCGTTGCAGCTTCTGACCGATCTTGCCGATGCCGTTCATGCGGTGACGCGCGTCAAGGCTGCCGGACCCGCTGGTGCCAGTGCCGCGCTCAGCCAGGCGGAGCGGGAGCGGGCCGAGGCGCTTGCCTCGAAATTGTCCATGCCGGTTCTTGCCCGCGCGTGGCAAATGCTGCTGAAGGGGTTGGAGGAAGCGGGCCGCGCGCCGCGCGCCATTGCCGCTGCCGAGATGATCGTAATCCGGCTTTGTTACGTCGCCGACCTGCCAACTCCGGGCGATCTGGTGAAGGCGCTGGGGCCGGGGCAGCCGCAGAAGGCGAGCCAGGAGCGCCCCCTGCAGGAATCGCGGATCGGTGCGGGCACGGCGGCCAGTTCGGCCCAGGTCCGGGAAGAACTGGTTGGGTTCGCGGCGGATGAGGAGTTTAGCGTCTTCGACCAGGATGATCTCCCTGAGTTTGATCCTGATGCTTACGATCAAGTTGGTTACGAGCCTTTGTCACCTGCTGCTCCGGTGCAGCATGCTCCGCCGCCACCGGTTCTGCTCAACACATTCGCCGATACCGTGGCCCTAGCCTAATCCAAGCGCGATATCCGGTTGAAGATCGCGCTGGAAGATCAGGTGCGTCTCGTCCGCTTCAAGCCACCGCATATCGAGTTACACCTGCTGGACGACGCACCGCGCGGCCTCGCGCAGGAAGTTGCGCGGAAGCTTCAGGAATGGACTGGCCAGCGCTGGGTCGTCTCGGTTTCGGACGGCCCCGGTGAGCGGCCTCTGGGCGAAGTGCGCCGCGAGGAAGAGGCCAAGCTCAAGGAGGAGGCGCGCCGTCATCCGCTAGTGCAGGCGATGCTCAAGCAGTTTCCTGAGGCGGAAATTCTGTCGGTGAAGCGGGTGGATCAACCTAAGGCTGGCGAGAAGGTCAGCCGGGGTGGGGAATAGAGAGTGTGCTTTTAATACCTCCTTCTGCTTATTGAGAACAAAGGTGTATGCTTTTTTGCTGTAGCGTCTCTTCGTTTTTATTTGTGTGTTATTTTTAAGTGTGGCTTGCGTGGATAAGGTGCCCCCTCATTTGAGTTAAATTGAACCAATTCATTGTTTTGATTCCCACTCCTCGTAAGTGACATCTTTCAATATAGGCTGATTTATACGTGAAATATCACAGCCTGTGCTGGTAATTCTGCTCGGCGTTATTATCAGCACATAAATTGGCTTGACGTCAAGTCAAAAATCGAACATATGAGGAACACGAAGCCGCCACGAGGAATAAATATGAAAATGAGTGTGACCTGGAGGCTAGAGGGATGACCGCAAATCAGGTTAAATGTGCCCGTCCGCCAAATATCGCCGTTCCAACCCGTATATATGTGGCGCCGCAGGCGATGGCCGCCTCGAAATCCGCGCTCATTCCCATGCTCAGTTCGGTGAGCCCCAGCTTGCTGCGCAAGCTGGCCAGCAGGAGGAAATGCGGCACGGGATCGGCGTCGAATGGCGGAATGCACATCAGCCCCTCGATTGCCAGCCCCAGTCCGCCCCGGCAGCGGGCGACGAATGCCTCCGCCTCGTCCGGCATCACGCCAGCTTTCTGCGGCTCGGCGCCGGTGTTCACCTCCACCAGCAGCCGCGGTTTGCGCCCCGACCGGGCGATTTCTGCCGCCAGCGCTTCCGCAATTTTTGGGCGGTCAACCGTATGGATCACATCGAACAGCGCCACCGCCTCCCGCACCTTGTTCGACTGCAATGGCCCGATGAGATGCAATTCGACATCGGGAAACCGCGCCGTCAGCGGCGGCCATTTCGCCTTAGCCTCCTGTACCCGGTTTTCACCGAACCGCCGCTGGCCCGCCTCGACCACTGGCAGAATGTCCGCCCCGGCGAACGTCTTCGATACTGCGATGAGCTTCACGCTCGCGGCATCGCGTCCAGCCGCCGCAACGGCCGCTTTTATTTTACCGCAAACCGGAGCATAACCGTTCTTCATTGTTCCATTTCCACTCGCCATGCTTGACCTGCCAGACGTTTTTGGGACTGATACGGCGGCAGCAATGCGATATTAGATCCACGAGAATTAACAGATGGCTGTCGAACGCTATAACGCGCCCGAACGCGAAAAATATTGGCGCAACGTCTGGGACGAAAAGAAGATTTTCGAGACCCGTACCGATCCCTCGAGGCCGAAGTATTATGTGCTGGAGATGTTTCCATATCCGTCGGGGCGCATCCATGTTGGTCATGTGCGCAATTACGCGATGGGCGATGTGGTGGCGCGCTACAAGCGGTCGCGCGGCTTCAACGTGCTGCATCCCATGGGGTGGGACGCGTTCGGTATGCCTGCCGAAAACGCCGCCATGGAGCGCGGCATTCATCCCAAGGACTGGACGTACGACAACATCGCTGCCATGCGTGCGCAGTTGCAGTCCATGGGGCTGTCGCTGGACTGGACGCGCGAAGTCGCCACCTGCGACCCGGAGTATTACAAGCACCAGCAGAGGCTGTTCCTGGACTTGTATAAGCGAAGGATTTGGTCTACCGCAAGCAAGAGCAAGGTCAACTGGGACCCGGTGGACAACACCGTGCTCGCCAATGAGCAGGTTATCGACGGCAAGGGCTGGCGTTCTGGCGCGCAGGTCGAGCAGCGGGAGTTGAGCCAGTGGTTCTTCCAGATCACGGCATTATGCCGACGAACTGTTGGAACGGCCTTGACGGCTTGGACCGCTGGCCGGAAAAAGTGCGCATCATGCAGCGCAACTGGATCGGCAAATCGCACGGCCTGCTGATGCGCTTCGAGCTGGACGGCGAAGGCGTTGCCGAAGGGGCATGGAGACGTTGGCAGATTTACACCACGCGGCCGGACACGATTTTTGGTGCGAGCGTTCTGCGCTATTTCGCCGGAGCATCCGCTGGCGCAGGCGCTGGCGCAAAAAAGATAAGGCGTTGAAGGCATTTATCGAGGATTGCCGCCGTATTGGCACCAGCGAGGAAGCAATCGAGCGGGCCGAGAAGAAGGGCTACGATACGGGCTTGAAAGCCGTTCATCCGTTCAAGAAGCCACTATCAAGCTGCCGGTTTATGTGGCGAATTTCATCCTGATGGATTACGGCACCGGCGCCATTTTCGGCTGCCCGGCTCACGATCAGCGCGATCTGGATTTTGCCCGGAAATACAAGCTGAAGGTCAAGCCGGTGGTCATTCCGGAAGACCAGGACCCCAAGAAGTTCGAGGTTGAGCGACGTAGCCTATACGGGCCGGGGCGCTCGCGAATTCTGGCGTTCCTCGACGGTCTGACGGTGGACGAGGCCAAGGACAAGGTCGCGACACGGCTGGAGAAGGCCAAGAAGGGCGAGCGCGCAGACCAACTATCGTCTGCGGGATTGGGGCGTGTCGCGGCAGCGCTATTGGGGCTGTCCGATCCCGATCATCCATTGCGACCGGAGTGCGGTGCCGTGCCGGTGCCGGAGCATGATCTGCCGGTGACGCTGCCGTATGACGTGACGTTCGATAAGCCGGGCAATCCGCTGGATCGCCATCCGACGTGGAAGCATGTCAGATTGCCCCAAGTGTGAAGGTGCAAGGCGACGCGGGAGACCGACACGCTGGATACGTTCGTTGATTCAGTCGTGGTATTTTGCGCGCTTCTGCTCGCCGCGCGAGACGGATGCGTCCGGTGGATCCGGTGGCGTGCGATCACTGGCTGCCGGTGGACCAGTATATCGGCGGTGTCGAGCATGCGATTTTGCACCTGCTGTATTCGCGCTTCTTCACGCGGGCCATGCGCGACGCCGGGCACCTGACCGTGGCGGAGCCGTTCGCCGGGTTGTTTACGCAGGGCATGGTGATTCACGAGACTTATCGCGATAAAAGCGGCGCCTGGCTGGCACCAACCGACATCGTGATCGAGGAAAAAGACGGTAAGCGCGCCGCTTATCTTAAGGAGCCGGTCAAAGCCAAGGGCAAACGCGGCAAGGCTGAACGTGTGCAGGTCGAGATCGGCCCCATTGAGAAGATGTCGAAATCGAAGAAAAACACTATCGATCCCGACACCTTCACGGCTCAATACGGCGCGGATACAGCGCGGTGGTTCATGCTGTCAGACAGCCCGCCGGAGCGTGACGTGCTGTGGACCGAAGCAGGCGTGCACGGCTCATGGCGCTTCGTGCAGCGCGTCTGGCGGCTGATGAACGAGGCTTCCGAGTTGATGGCGAAGCGGAATGCCAAAAAGCCCGCCGAGTTCGGTGCACCGGCGCTCGCCCTGCGCCGTGCGGCTCATCGTGCCCTGAATACTGTGGCGAAGGACATCGAGGGCCTGCGTTTCAACCGTGCCATCGCGGCGATTTACGACTTCACCAACAGCCTCAATACCGCCCTGCAGGATGCCAGCGCGGCAAAATCGCTCGGCTTTTCATGGGTGTTGCGCGAGGCGTGCGAGTTCATGGCGCAGGCCATCACCCCAATAATGCCGCATTTGGGTGAAGAATGCTGGACGCTGCTTGGCTACAACACTCTGCGTGGCAAACGCACCTTGGCCGGAGGTGGATGCGGGGTTGCTGGTTGACGACACCGTGACCATTGCCGTACAGGTTAATGGAAAACGCCGTGATGAGCTGACCGTAGCCCGCGATGCCGCCAGCGAAGATGTCCAGGCGGCCGCCCTCCAATTGGAGAGCGTGATACGCGCCATTGAAGGGCGTGCCGTAAAGAAAGTAATCGTGGTGCCGCAGAGGATCGTCAATGTCGTTGCTTAAATGGACGCGAACACTCGGCGTGGCGACGCTGCTCTCATTGACAGCGGGCGGCTGCGGTTTTCATCCGCTTTACGGCGATACGGCCAGCGGGCAGAACCTCAATGAGGTGATGAAATCGGTCGAGATTCCGGCCTTCGGCGGCCGGGTGGCTCAGCGCATCCGTAACGAGCTGCTGTATATTCAGACCGGCGGTGCTGGTGACGGTGCCAAAAAGCAATACCGGCTTGACATTGCCATGCGCGAAGAGTTGCGGAACACGCTGGTTGACATCTCCGGCGCTCCGGGCGGTCAGATTGTTGAGCTGGATACGGAATTCCGGCTTGTCCGGCTTGCCGATAACAAGGTCGTTTTCAACGGTAAGGCAACCGGCCGTGCCGCATTCGACCGTAACGCCTCGGTTTACGCTAATATGCAGGCACAGCAGGATGCGGAAAATCGCGCCGCGCAGACCATCGCGGAAACAATCCGTGTCCGGCTCGCGGCTCATTTGTCTGGAAGCGCCTGACCCGCGCTGAGAGCTTCGGCATTTCATAACGCTCATGGTTGCCTACAAGGCAAACGACACTGCTCGCATCGCAAAATCGCCCAAAAGCGGTTGCCACGGCTATTTGTTTCATGGCACCGATCCCAGCCAAATTGCCGAATATTGCCGCATGATTGCGGCTACGCTCGCGGCTAAATCGTCGCCTCCATCCGATATTCTGAGGCTGAATGAGCAGGACATGACGCAGCAGCCGGGCCGGCTATCGACCGAGTTGCGCACCATGCCGATGTTTGGCGGCAAGCCGGTGATCTGGGTGCGTTCAAGTCAGAGCCTTGCGCCAGCTGACATTGAGGAAGCGCTCGACCATGGTACGCCTGCGGGATTTCTGATCGTTGAGGCCGGTAATCTCCCCAAGACGTCGAAGATCCGGCAGATCTTCGAGCAGCGGCCGGATCTAGCGGCGCTTCCCTGTTACGGCGACGACGCATCAAGCGTTTCGGCGCTCATCAACGCGCAAGCCTCTGAGCTGGGTTTAAGGGTTTCGGCCGAAGCGGCGCAGATGCTGAAGGACATGTTAGGCAACAATCTGGCGCTTGCCCGCAGCGAACTGGCGAAACTGATGCTGTTCGCCCATGGCGAGGCGGAAATCACGGCCGGGCTTGTGGCCGCTGCCACCGGCGACGTGGCTGAAAGCGCGGCTGACGACATCATCACCGCGGCGCTGGCTGGAAATGCGCATACCGCGCTCCAGCAGTTCGACCGGCTGACTGCTTCGAATGTTGCACCCCAGGCATTTCTCAGCCTGCTGAATTATCATCTGATGCGGCTGGCGCGGCTGCGAATGCTGCTGGACGCTGGCGAGCCGTTTGCGACAGCCTCCAGGAAACTGCGGCCGCCGCTGCATTTCAAAATGGAAAGCACCGTCCAGGCGCAGTGCCGCGCTTGGAGTTCGGAAAAAGTCAACGAAGCCATCGCCCTCGTGCAAGCCACAACCAAAGCGTCCCGCCTAAATCCGGCAATGGAACCGGCGCTCGTAGAGCAAGCGATTCTCGCCCTGTGCGGCAGGCTGCAAGCCGCGCGCTCCGCATAAATGCCGCTCAGCAAACCGGCCTTTCCGGTTGCGGGATAAAACCCAGCTTGATGACCCCGATATTTCTGCCCGTCTCGCCGTAACCTGCTGACCTGAATGTCAAATTGGGCCTGTGGCAGCAGCTGCGACGCGGCAGCGGCACCCCTTTGATTTCAAGGGCGCTCCTGCCGTGCCTGGGGAAATATCGGGGTAATCAGCAAACCCAATGAGGTCGCTAGGCCGGCAGCACGAGGAACAATCCGTTTGAGCCTCGCACTTGAAATTTTAAGCCAGGGTGCGATGCTCGAAGCTCGTGCCGAATGGGGGCCTACGAAGGATCTGCCTACGCGGGCTGACCGCACAGCCGCTTCCGCACGGCCTCGAACTGATCCAGCGTTTTGTACCGGACGATAATCTCGCCGGTATGATTGGGCCCAGGGCTCACCACCACACTGAGCCCCAGCGCGTCGCACATCTCACGCTCGACCGCGCGAATATCGGCGTCCTTCGGGATCACCACGGCTTTGGCGCCATTGGCCGCGCCGCCCCGGCCTGTCTGAAACAGCGCTTCCACGCCGCGAACGTTCAAGCCGCGCTTCACCACATCCCTGGCAACCTCCTCGGCGTCCTCGCGGCCGATCAGGGCGCGGGCATGACCGGCGCTCAACTCGCCGTCGCACACCATTTTCTGCACGCTTTCGGGCAGCTTCAGCAGCCGCATGGTATTGGCCAGATGGCTGCGGCTCTTGCCGATGATCTCGGCCAGCTCTTCCTGCTTGTAGCCGAAGCGGTCTACGAGATCGCGGTAGCCGGCAGCCTCTTCAATGGCGTTGAGGTCGGTGCGCTGCACGTTCTCGATGATGGCGATTTCCAGCGCCTCTTGATCGTTCAGCGGCCGCACGATCACGGGTATCTCGTGCAGCGAGGCTTTCTGCGCGGCACGCCAGCGCCGTTCGCCGGCGACGATCTCGTATTCCGTGCCCTGGGCGTTCACCGAGCGAACCACCAGCGGCTGCACGAGGCCATGCTTGCGGATCGAACTCGCCAGCTCTTGCAGCTCGGCTTCGTCGAAATGCTTGCGCGGATTGAGCGCGCTCGGGCGGATGCGGTCGATGCGGACCATCCGCTGTTCGCCATCGGCGGACAGGACTTTGCCGGTGACAGCGACATTATCGCCGATCAGCGAGGCGAGACCCCGGCCGAGGCGGTTTTCTCTAGTCTTCTGAAGCGGTACAGGTGCGGCCATGGTGATTTCTCCTCGCGCAACCCCTCAGGCGCGCGTCTGATCGTGAGACCACGCGGAACTGAAAGCCAAAAAATACGTGTTCGTCAGAGCTTACGCCGCCGACGCCTGTGCCTCGCGCCGCAGCAGTTCCGAGGCCAGGTCGGAGTATGCACGGCTGCCTGGGCTCTTGTGATCGTAAAGCAGGATCGGCTGCCCATGGGACGGCGCTTCGGCCAGCCGCACATTGCGCGGAATGACGGTCGAGAACACCTTCTCGCCGAAGAAGCTGCGCACCTCGGTGGACACTTCGTCGGCCAGCTTGGTCCGGTTGTCGTGCATGGTGAGCACGACGCCGTGGATTTCCAGCGTCGGATTGAGGCTGGCGCGCACAAAGTCGATGGTTTCCTTGAGCTGGGTGATCCCTTCCAGCGCGAAGAACTCGCACTGCACCGGAACCAGCACGGAATCGGCCGCCGCCATGGCGTTCAGCGTCAGGATGTTCAGCGACGGCGGGCAGTCGATCAGCACGAAGGCGATGCGCTCGTGCGGCGGACGGTCCTGATCCGAGGCTTTCAGCGACACGATGGCGTCGCGCAGGAAATAGGCGCGGTTCGGCGCGGCGGAAATCTCCGGCTCCAGGCCGGCGAGGTCGCGCGTGGACGGCGCCACGTACAGCCCGGCGATTTCCGTCAGCATCATCGCCTGTTCCAGCGCGGCGGCGCCGGCCAGCACGTCGTATGTGGAAACGGGCCGGTTGCACTCCGGGATGCCGAGACCTGTGGACGCATTGCCCTGCGGATCGAGGTCGATCACCAGCGTTTTCTCACCGGCGGCCGCCAAAGCGGTACCGAGATTGATGGCTGTAGTGGTTTTCCCGACGCCGCCCTTTTGATTGGCTACGGCGAGGACACGTAGGCTTGTATGCCTCGAAGAATATCTGGTCACTGCCCTATCACCCTCATTTGCGGCTCAGTTCGCGAATCTCTATGATTTGCCCCTGGCTGTCAGTCCTGCTGGGCGTTGTTTTCCACCGAAACTTCCAGCGCTTTTGCGCTTCGGCGATTTCCTGTGCCGCGTCCTTGCCTTTCGGAAAGACGCCCAGCGCGCCTTGCCTCAGAAACGGCCGTGCCAATCCCAACAATTTTACTAAAGGAGCCAGGGCGCGGGCCGAAACAACGTCCACCGGGCCGATTTGATCTGCGGCGTCTTCGATGCGGACGTTGTGAATCGTCACGTTCACCCCGGTTTCCCGCACGGCCTCGGCCAGAAATGCACATTTCCGGCCGTTGCTTTCGACGAGGTGCACACAACGATCATGGTGATTCGCGGACAGGATGGCAATGACTAGACCGGGGAAGCCGGCGCCGGAGCCGAGGTCGGCCCAGGTTTTGAAGTTGGGGGCTAGGGCGAGAAGTTGCGCGGAGTCGGCGAAATGGCGGTGCCAGAGGTCCGGCAGGGTGGACGCGGCGACGAGGTTGGTGGGGATAGCCTGCCAATGGCGGAGAATGGCCTCGAAACGCTGAAGCTTTTCAAGGGTTTCATGTGAAACGGTAAAATCAGAGGCAAATTGTTCGGGGGTGTAGGTCATTGGTGGGGGCTGGATTGATTGAGGAATTTCGCTGGGCGCGTTGATTATAGGGATTTTGCCGGGGCGGGAAACCGGCGGGATGTGAAACGCACTGAAATACGCGGTTCCGTAAGGGGGCGTATTTTGCTTACGGCCGCAAGCGAAATCTGAGATGGGGGCGGTGTTTCAGGTGAAGCCCTGCGGTGGACCGCGTTTTGCGGTGGCCCCGACAAACAGCCGCACAATGATCGAAGCGGAGATTTTCCCGGAAGCGGTGGATTTTTTGATGTGGGAATTGAAGACTTTCTCTACTATGGGACGGAAAGTAGGCGAAAATATTGCCACCTGATGGGGTAATGATGCTTGATGATACTGTGCGCGCTACGCTTAACGATGCTATAGAGCGAATGATGGTTCTCGATGAAATGTTAGGAAATGTATATGCTTTCCGAGCATTGCTGGAGGATTTGCGTAGTCGCGATCTTTCGGTCGTGCAGGGGGCACACGTTGGCAGCATCTCTATGGTTCGGGCTGGACTCCTACGGGCAGCAATAGCCTCTATCATGGCTGCGGTTGACAAAAATGGAAAGGACCGAGCTAGCATCGGCCAGATTATATCTATGTTGGAAAAGCTTAATTGTTCCGGTTTTCTTTCCGACGCATTGTCTGAACGGTGGCCTCCTGATGAGATTGAGTTCGGCACGATAGAGCTAGGTCGAGCCAAAATCGAATGGGAGGAGCTTTTAGCTACAAGCGAGTTTCAAGACTGTAAAAATTTTCGGGATGGCGCGGTTGCGCACATGCTCATGTTGGATACGCCCACAGTACCTATAGAGGCATATTTTCGCGTGTTCGATGCGGCTCGGACTATAGCAGATCGCATTCACCGCATTTGTGGATTTAGCTCTTCCGCTGTTCGCAAGCACGACCAAATAGTGCAATACGCTGGCGTCTTCTGGTCCACTTATTTTAGAGGTATGATGGCTTGATCCTCATGTACACAGCTACATAGCCTTGAATTGCCCGCTTCGGACAGATCGTTCCCCATCTTCCGCACATGCGCCAGCGGTAGCATCAGCGCCGCAGGCGTGATGCTATCAATCCGCGCGGTCTGCGCGATGCTGGCAAATTCAAGGATGGAAAAACCGTCAGAACATTTAAAAAAGTAATGGACCCGTCCTGGAGCACGTTCGGCTATACAGGTGTGAGGGATTAATCGTCATGCGTCTTTCAAAATGGCTGATAACGTTGTGTTTCCTGGTGCCCCTCGCGGTGGTGACCATGGGGGCCGGTGTCTGGGAGGATGGCGTCTACTTGCGCTGGTATTCCAACGATGACGCGGGCTTGTCCACCGAGCCGCTGAAGAAATTCGCCATAGAATATGTTCCCAGAACGGTCCCCGATGGTGAAGTGGTCTGGTGCCGCGACATGCCCGCGGAATATGACGGCAGCGTCGCTAATGTTCTGCGGCGGCGTGTCATAGACGATGAATATAAAACTTACGTCTCCCTCGTTATCCTAAAGCTATACAATTGCCATTACAAACACAACGGACTTAGCGAGGACTTCGACGACAAGCCGGATAGGCTGGAGAGCTTGAGTTTGTGCACGGTGCGTATGTCAAGCTTCTCGCCTCTAGTGGTTTTGGGGTTGAAAATCCGTTGACCTATGAAGTGGTCAACTATCTGGCGGCGGCTCCTGATTTGCTCAAGAGCCAGTATATCCAGAAAGAGTTGAGCCAGACCTGCGAGCTTACCCGGAAGCGCGGCGACAAAGCCGGCTGGAAGGATTGCAGAAAGCTGCTGCGGTAGGCCGCAGGCAATTTCCATCCGCAACGAGGCGGGGGCGGCGTCCCGCCCTCCGGTACTGCGTGCCACGATCCGCACGCAATCGCCCGGCAAGGTGACGCGGCGATCTATTCACTTCAGAGGGAAAGTCTCACTATGAAATTGATTGTATCCGCAGGCGTCGCCATTGCTCTTGCTTTGTCCGCCTGCGCATTATCCGGCACTCCGGCCAGCGCGTTCCAGGTTCCGGCCGTGGCGGTATCCCAGGATAGCACCGTCAAAGTAGGCTGGCGTGAGGACCGCCATTGGGTCAAGCGCCGCGAGAAATGCCATCGTGTCCGCTACAAATGCTACATGCGCCACGGCTGGTCGCGCCAGATCATGCGCGATTGCGCGGCGCGGCGCGGCTGCGCGCGGTAGGCGGGGGGCGGAAGGCGGGTGAATGGGGCCAGCAAGCCAATGCAGCCCGCTAGGGAAGTTCGCCCCCATTTGCCGCCAGCTCGCAAGCGGACTCGCCTGGCGGGCGGTGGCGTTGCCCGCTTCTGGCGGACGTCCGTGGACCCGCCCGGCGGTTGCCGCGCGAAATGCACACGGGAGCCAGTGCCTTTGCATTCGCAAATCTAAGCAGAGTTCGCCAAAGCGGGCTTCCCGGTTTGGCGAAAAAAACTCTGCTCAGTCACGCGATATGTTAAAGGCCGCTGCCAACGGGCATGTCGTTGAGTTGATCGGGAAAATTTGCGTCGAGTTCGTGCCAAAGAATATCCTCGACAAAGATTTCCGTTTGGCGGCGGTACCATTTGTTTCCAAGCAGCAAAGGGCGATCATGCCAAATTAGCGGCTCACCTCCGGCTCTCTCCCGCAGCTTCCATTGCCCGAAATCATGGTCGAGTGTGCAGTTGATCATTCCCTCTTTATCTGGCCGGTGTTCCTTAACTGCCATCTCGAGCCATAGAAGCCGTTGGGCGCGCCCCAGAACGTTGATGAAGTAATAAGCGCTCGCCAATTGTAGCCGGGGAATTAGAGACCGCGTTGCCTTGAGCATGACTGGAATGAACTCAATTTCGCCGGGCGCCCATTCCTCAGCGGTCAGCCGCGCCCGTTCAGAGAACACGATCGTATCCCTGTAAGTGTGGAATATGTCCGGTAGTTCCTGGCTGGCATCGATCACTGTCAGGGTTTTGGGGAAGTAGGCGGCCGGAATCGGCTTGTTCTCGAGGACGTACTCGCTATCGTCCCCGGACATGTCCCATTCTTCAAACTCGAAGATGGTGCCATTCCAATATATGGGATCGAATTTTTGGACCACGTTCCCCCTCCAGTAAGCTAGAGCTACTCTACCCCCGCCCGCCGCATATGCGCCAGCAGCAGCATCAGCGCGGCGGGCGTAATGCCGTCAATCTGTGCGGCCTGCGCCAGCGTCGCCGGGCGGTGGCGCTCCAGCTTCTGGCGGATCTTCCGTCGGAAAGCCCGGCGATCCCGGCGAAATCCACGTCGCGCGGGAGCACCGCCGCCTCATCGCGCCGCAAGGCCGCGACATTGGCCTCCTGCCGGTCCAGGTATACGGCGTAGCGGGCGTCAACCTCCAGCGTCTCGGCGATTGCCGGCGGAATGGCGGCGAGTTGCGGCCAGATGCGGCTGAGTTGTGCGAAATCCACGTCCGGGAACGACAGCAGTTCGTATGCCGAGCGCCGGCGGCCGTCGCGGTTGAGGCGAAGGCCGAAACGCGCTGGCCTCGTCCGGCGTCAGCGTCAGCGCGTGCAGCAGGGCCGCGCCCTCCGCCCGCGCCGCCTGCTTGGCCGCGAAAGCGCGCGACCGCGTGGCCCCGACGCAGCCGATGGCCTCGCCCAGGCCGGTCAGCCGCGCATCGGCGTTGTCGGCGCGCAGCTTCAGCCGGTATTCGGCGCGCGAGGTGAACATGCGGTACGGCTCGCTGACGCCGCGCGTCACCAGGTCGTCGATCATCACGCCGATATAGGCGTCCGCGCGCGACACGGCGAAGGTCCGCCCGCCGCCGTCCGCGCGCAGCGCGGCGTTGATGCCGGCAATGACGCCCTGGCCGCGCGGCCTCCTCGTAGCCCGTCGTGCCGTTGATCTGGCCGGCGAGGAACAGTCCGGGCAGGCGCTTGACCTCCAGCGTGGGCAGCAGCTCGCGCGGATCGACGTAATCGTACTCGATGGCGTAGCCGAAACGCTGGATGCGGACCTGCTCCAGGCCGGGGATGGTGCGCAGGAACGCCTCCTGCACGTCCTCCGGCAGCGAGGTGGAGATGCCGTTGGGGTAGATGGTGTCGTCGTCCAGGCCCTCGGGTTCGAGGAAAATCTGATGCGCCGGGCGGTCGCGGAAGCGCACGACCTTGTCCTCGATGGACGGGCAATAGCGCGGGCCGGTGCCGCTGATCTGGCCGGAGTAGATGGGCGCGCGGTGGAGGTTGGCGCGGATGACGCGGTGGGTTTCCTCGGTGGTGTGCGTGATGTGGCAGGGGACTTGCGGCGTCTCGATGCGCTCGGTGAGGAACGAGAACGGCACGGGCGGATCGTCGCCGTGCTGGGCGGCGAGGCGCGTCCAGTCGATGGTTTTGCCGTCGAGGCGCGCGGGTGTGCCGGTTTTCAGGCGGCCCATGGTCAGGCCGAGGGCGTAAAGCCGGTCCGCCAGCCCGATGGACGGCGGCTCGCCCACGCGGCCGGCCGGAATGCGCGTCTCGCCGATGTGGATGAGGCCCTTGAGGAACGTGCCCGTGGTGATGACCACCGCGCCGCAGCGGTAAACGCGTGCCGTCCGCCGTGACGACGCCGGCCACGCGGCCATTCTCCACCAGCAGATCCTCCGCCGGCGCGACGATCACGCTCAGCCCCTCGGTCGCATCAATGGCGGCCTGCATTTCGCGGCGGTAGAGCTTGCGGTCGGCCTGGGCGCGCGGACCCTGCACGGCGGGGCCTTTGGAGCGGTTCAGGATGCGGAACTGGATGCCGGCGCGGTCGGTGACGCGGCCCATCAGGCCGTCCAGCGCGTCGATCTCGCGGACGAGATGCCCCTTGCCGAGCCCGCCGATGGCCGGATTGCACGACATTTCGCCGATGGTC
Organism: uncultured Alphaproteobacteria bacterium; assembly: GCA_963827885.1. Lineage (GTDB taxonomy): Bacteria > Pseudomonadota > Alphaproteobacteria > Rhizobiales > Rhodomicrobiaceae > CAWHDD01. Next base: position 286,495 of record CAWHDD010000006.1, read on the forward strand.
TCGTATTTGTGCGTGATCAGCGCGGTTTTGGCGCCCATGCGAGCGCTAGCGGCGGCGGCCTCGCAGCCGGCGTGGCCTGCGCCAATGACGATCACGTCGAATTTATTTCTCAACATCTTATCCACATTCTGGTCAGGTTGGACGCCTCACAGAACTCTCTGCTGTTCCACGTGAAATCCGCGATATCCCCGCATTTGAATCAACTGTTTCATGTGAAACAGCGGCGGGTTTGGCGCTGCGCTTGTTGCGGGAGGTGTCCACAATGAGTGCATCGGATTTGGCCTGAGTTTTAGTTATCGTCGCTCTGTGCTTCGCCCAACCGCTCCTTCGCGGCTCCGCCGCTCAGTACATTGGGGCGCCGCTGCGGCCACCCTTACGGGTGACCTTGCTAGGTTCGGTGTAACACAACTAGCCGGCGCCCTCCGCTGGCGCTGTGCTGGCTGCCTTCACTGCCCGAAGCGGGTATTTCTCTGTTCGGCCGGAAGCCATTTCTCCGTCCCGGCCATGCGAGTTTTCGTATCGTCACGCTGTGCAAAGCCCAACCGCTCCTTCGCACCTCCGGCGCTCAGCGTTAATGCTACCGCGCGCAGGACGGGTCAAGGGCGCGTCAGCGCGGCCGGAGGCCGTATACCCTTGATGCGTCCGAGCACGGTAGCATCCTTGTTGTGCGCTGGGGCTCACGGCAATCGCCCAAAGCCTTCACTTCCCAATGCAGAACCGCGCGAAAATCTCGTCCAGCACCTGCTCCACGTCCACACGGCCGGTAATCCGCCCCAGCGCGAAGGCGGCTTCGCGCAAATCCTCCGCCCGCAGCTCCGTTTCGCTCCAGTCGCTCGCCAGGAAACGGCGGAGAGCGTCGCGCGCGGCCCCAAGCTCGTGGCGATGGCGAGCGCGGGTGATGATAGCGGGTTCGGCTGTGTCCAGGCGGCTGGCGGCCGCGCTGCGCAGAGCCTCCAGTAGGACATCCATCCCCAGGCCGGTTTTGACGGAGATATGCATGCGGGTAGGGGCGGCAGCAGCGCCGGGTGGCAGCAGATCGGCCTTATTCAGCGCCTGGAGGAGCGTTTCCGGGCGGCTGGCGAGGTCCGGCGGCGGGGGCAGATCGGCGCCGGGTTCGGTCAGCCAGAGGGTGAGATCGGCCCCGGCTGCGGCGCTGCCATGGCGCGGCGCACGCCTTCCCGCTCCACGCGCCCGGCGCCTCGCGAATGCCGGCGGTGTCGGAGAGGATCAGCGGATAGCCGCCCAGATCGAGCCGCACGTCGATCACATCGCGGGTCGTGCCCGGCTCGTGGGAGACGATGGCGGCGTCGCGGCCGGCAAGGGCGTTCAGCAGGCTCGATTTGCCCGCGTTCGGCGGCCCGGCGATGACCACATGCAGGCCATCGCGCAGGATTTCGCCGCGCCGGCCGTCGGCGAGATGGCGGGAGATGGCGGTTTCCAGCGCCTCGGCCACGGGTAGCGCCGCCGCATGGGCCGCTTCGGGGACGTCCGCCTCGTCGGAGAAGTCCAGCGCGGTCTCGATGGCGGCCATGGCGCGGATGATGTCGCTCCGCCAGCCGTCGTAGAGCAGTCTCGCCGCGCCGGACGCCTGCCGGAGGGCCTGGCGGCGCTGGGCCTCGGTCTCGGCGTCGATGAGGTCGGCGAGGCCCTCGGCTTCGGTGAGGTCGAGCTTGCCGGCCTCGAAGGCGCGGCGGGTGAATTCGCCGGGCGTGGCGGGGCGGAAGCCGGGGAGGCGGCCGAGCGCCTCCAGCAGCCCGGCTAGCACGGCGCGGCCTCCGTGCACGTGAAACTCGGCCATGTCGTCGCCGGTGAAGCTGGTAGGGCCGGGCAGCCAGAGGACCAGGGCGCGGTCGAGCGTTTCGCCCGTTTCAGGCGCACGCAGGCGGCGCAGACTGGCGCGGCGCGGCGCGGGCAGGCCGCCCGCGATGGCTGTCACCGCCGCCGCCGTCCCCGGCCCGGATACGCGCACGACCGCCACGCCGGCCCGCCCTTGGCCGCTCGACAGCGCGAAAATGGTCAGGTTGGCGTTGTTCATCGTATCCTGCCGCAGAGGTTTCCCTTTCCCCTCTTCTCTCGCGGGAGGGGGCCGGGGTGAGGGGCTGAAAGACTTGGAACGGCGGTATTTGCCGCGCCCCCTCACCCGGCGCTTCGCGCCACCCTCTCCCGCGAGGGGAGAGGGGAAGAACGAGGAGATTGCAGATGACATATAACCGCCTCGCCAACGAAACCAGCCCCTATTTGCTCCAGCACAAGGACAACCCCGTCCATTGGCGGCCTTGGGGGCTGGATGCCTTCGACGAGGCACGGCGGCAAGGCAAGCCGGTGCTGCTATCGGTCGGCTACGCGGCCTGCCACTGGTGCCACGTGATGGCGCATGAGAGCTTCGAGAACCCGGAAATCGCCGGCGTGATGAATGAGCTGTTCGTCAACATCAAGGTGGATCGCGAGGAGCGGCCCGATGTGGACGCGCTGTACATGACCGCGCTGCACAGCCTGGGCGAACAGGGCGGCTGGCCGCTGACGATGTTTCTCAACGCCGATGCCGAGCCGTTCTGGGGCGGGACGTACTTTCCGCCGGCCGCGCGCTTTGGACGGCCCGGTTTTGCCCATGTGCTGCGGGAGATTGCCCGCATTTACGCGGAGGAGCCGGAGAAGGTGTGCGCCAACGCCAAGGGGCTGCGCGAGCAGCTCAGCCGGCCGCAGGGGGACGGCGCGAAGGCGATGTTTTCGCCGGCCATCATCGCGGGCATGGGGAGCCGTCTGGTGTCCGCCTACGATCCCGTGCATGGCGGCCTCAACGGCGCGCCGAAGTTCCCCAATTGCAGCATCCTATGTTTCACGTGGAAAGCCGGCCTGCGCTTCGGCCATGCACCCAGCCTGGACGCCGTGAAAAACACGCTGACACACATCTGCCAGGGCGGCATCTACGACCATCTCGGCGGCGGTTTCGCGCGCTATTCGGTGGATGAGCGCTGGCTGGCGCCGCATTTCGAGAAGATGCTGTACGACAACGCCCAGCTTGTGGAGTTGCTGACGGAGGCGTGGAAGGAGACCGGCGCGCCGCTGTATGCCGCCCGCGTGGCGGAGACGGTGGAGTGGCTGCTGCGGGAGATGCGGGTTGAGGGCGGGGCGTTTGCGTCGTCGTATGACGCGGATTCGGAGGGCGTGGAGGGCAAGTTTTATACGTGGAGCGAGGCGGAAATTCTCGACATCCTGGGGCCGGTGGATGGCGCCTTTTTCGCCGGCGTCTACGACGTGAGCGCGGACGGCAATTGGGAGGAAACCAACATCCTCAACCGCCTCGCCTCGCTCGACCTGCTTGACGCCGCCGCCGAAGCCCGCCTCGCCGCCATGCGCGCCAAGCTGTTCGAACACCGCCGCCAACGCATCCCGCCCGGCTGGGACGACAAGGTGCTCGCCGACTGGAACGGCCTGACCATCTGCGCCCTCGCCCGCGCCGCCGAAGCCTTCGAGCGCCCCGCCTGGCTCGCCGCCGCCCGCGCCGCCTACGCGTTCATCCGCCGCGAAATGACCCGCGACGGCCGCCTCATGCACTCCTGGCGCGCCGGTCAGGCCAAGACGCCGGGCATCGCGCCGGATTACGCCAACATGATCGCGGCGGCGCTCCAGCTCCACCAGACCACCGGCGCGCCGGAGTTCCTGGCGGATGCCGAAACCTGGGCCGCCACGCTCCACCGCCATTACTGGAACGCGGACGGCGGCGGCTATTACCTCTCCGCCGATGACACGCGCGACGTCATCATCCGCACCCTTGCGGCCAGCGACGACGCCATGCCCAACGCCAACGCTGTGATGCTGGGCAACCTCGCCGCGCTGGGGACGCTGACGGCCAAGGATGAGTATCGCGAGCGCGGCCGCGCCCTGTTCGGCGCCTTCTCCGCCGCCGCCATGGCGCGCTTCGTCAACCACTGCGGCCTGCTGGACGGCGCGCTAGACCTGATGGAGCCGCGCCATCTGGTGATCACCGGCGCGGAGGATGAGGCGGGCGCGGCGGCCATGCGCGCGGTGCTGCGGCAGGTGTCTCTGCCGGGGGCGGTGGTGCAGGTGCTGGCAGGCGGCGCGGGCGTGGCGGGTGGTCCGCTCGCCGGCAAGACGGCCATCGGCGGCAAGGCCACGGCGTACTGGTGCAGCGGTATGCAATGCTCGCCCCCGGTGACGGACGCGGAGGCACTGCGGGTGGTGCTTGCCGGGCGGGCGGTTTAGTGCGAAAATCGCGCCATGAACGAGCGTCTGACCGCAGAACAACTTCGCCAGCTTTCCGTTGCCGAACGGCTGAAGCTCATTGAGGACGTGTGGCTTTCCCTTGAGGAGACACCCGGCGGCATCAGCGTGCCTGAGTGGCACTGCACCGAACTTGACGCGCGCCTGGCCAGCCACGAACGCGATCCGGCGTCGCCGAAGCCTTGGTCCGAGGTCAAGGAAGGCATCCTCGATCTGCTGCGCAAATGACGCCGCTCGTCCGCCCCGAGGCTCAACAGGATATCCTGCAAGCCGCGCAGTGGTATGACGAGCGGCAGCCTGGCGCTGGCGAAGAGTTCATCGCCGGAATTGAGGCGGTGTTCCGGCGCATCGCCGCTGGGCCGGAGCGTTAAGCCGTGGTTTATCGCGGACTACGGCGCGCCCTCATGCGGCGCTTTCCCTACGCCGTATATTTCCGCGAGGCGGGAGCGGACCAGATCGTTCTTGCCGTGCTGCACCAGCGGCGCGACAGCAAGATCGTTCGCGAGCGGCTCGGTGAGAAGGATTGATCCGCAGGAATGCCGGATGCGCGGCGTTCGCCTTTTCGCTTCGGCTTCATCGCCTTACGGTAATCCGCGCCGGCGCGTTCGGCGTCACCTTTGCGGGACCATGCCACGGCGTACTGGTACAGCGGCACGCTTAATCGAGGAACAGTTCACCTTTCTCGAAAGCCTCCAGCGCTTCCAGAAAGCCGTTCAGATAATCGGTTCGAGTCTTCTCCGCGATGGCCTCCCAATGCTCCTCAGGAACGCTCTTTGCCGCCTCTCCGGATCCCTTAAGCAATATGCTGGCGCTAATGGCTTCGATGCCGTGGGGATTGATCCAGTGGTGGTCATAGCAATGGGGGGTTTTGCGATCCCATTCGACCACTCGGGGAATGAGCTTTTTCAGGCCGGGCAGATCGCGGAACATATGCTGATTGATTGGCAGGCCGTAACTCTCGTTGAGCACATCTACAGCCCCTCCCGCGGTGTAATCCGCGCAGCGGTTGGCATCGAAACGTGCCCGCAACTGGCCGGCATAGAACCAGAATGGGGCGTCATCCTTCCGTCCCATGTGAAATAGCACCGCCGATAGAAGGTAGAAGACGGGAGGAATGTAGTTCTCGGGGGCCGCCTCGATAGCGTCGATGGCCTCTTGCCGTTCCCCGGCTAGCTCGCTTGTCAATTGCTTCATGGCAGCATGGGAGAGACTGCTGGTCATTTCGCGCTCCGGGTGATGATGGTGACCAATGCCGCGGAGAGCGGCAGTATCATTGTCGACGCGGAAATTGGCGCCACTAAGGTGACGGACACGGCGGCGCTGCGCGAGACGCTCACGGCGCGGCGTGGTTAACGGCGGTTAACCCCCGCATTAACCAGAAGTCGCGCTTTCCGGTGACTTATGGTACATATCACTACCATGCCCTAACGCCGCGCTGGCCATTGCACGGTCATCGTTACGCCAGCTATGCCGCGTAAATTCATACCAGTTTTCCCATAGCGAGGATTGCCGGCATGTCAGCATTCATTTTCCTATTCATCTGCATCGCGGTCTGTTTCGCCCTCGGCATGCGGCGCGCGGACCTGCGGCGCTGGGCCATCGCTCTGGCGGTCATGACGCTGCTGTGGCGCATGGGCGCGGCGTCGGGCACACTATATCTGCCGCATTTCGGCAGCGCCTTCCTGGCCAGCTTCCTGCCGGCGATTGTGCTGGGGCTGCTGTCGGTGCGCACCATCCGCCGCCAGGTGATCACCACGCCGATGTTCAGCTTCGTCAAGACCATGCTGCCGCCCGTGTCGGCCACCGAGCGCGAGGCGCTGGAGGCGGGTACGGTGGGCTTCGATGCCGAGCTGTTCTCCGGCGAGCCCAACTGGGCCAAGCTGCGCGCCGTGCGCCGATGACGCTGACCGACGAGGAGCGGCGTTTCCTTGACGGCCCGGTGGAAGAGCTTTGCCGCATGGCGCAACGACTGGGAGATCCGCCACGACCGGCGCGACATTCCGCGAGGAAATCTGGAAGTTCGTCAGGCCAAGGGCTTCCTCGGCATGCTGATCTCCAAGGAGCATGGCGGCCTCGGCTTTTCCGCGCAGGCGCAGTCGCTGGTCATCGGCAAGATCGCGTCGCGCAGTCCCGGATGTGGCGATCATCGTCATGGTGCCGAATTCGCTTGGGCCCGGCGAGCTGATCGAGAAATTCGGCACGGACGCAGCAGAAGGAGCATTATCTGCCGCGGCTGGCGCGGGGCGAGGAGGTGCCGTGCTTCGCGCTCACCAGTCCGTTCGCCGGCTCGGACGCCGCGTCCATGCGCGACATCGGCGTGGTCGACGAAGGGCACGCACGACGGCCAGGAGACATCGGCATCGGCTGAGCTGGGACAAGCGCTATATCACGCTGGCGCCCAACGCCACGCTGCTCGGGCTGGCGTTCCGGCTGTTCGACCCGGAAGGCCTGCTGCGGCAAGGGCGAGGACATCGGCATCACGCTGGCGCTGGTGCCCACGAGCCATCCGGGCGTGCAGATCGGGCGGCGGCATCTGCCCTGCGGCAACGCCTTCCCCAACGGTCCGACCTGGGGCGAGAACGTGTTCATCCCGCTGGACTGGATCGATCGGCGGCGCGGAGCGCGCGGGCCAGGGCTGGCGCATGCTGATGAGCTGCCTCGCGGCCGGCCGGGCCATTTCGCTGCCCGCCATCGGCACGGCGGCGCGCCAAGACGATGCTGCGCTTCACCTCGGCCTATGCGCGCATCCGCAAGCAGTTCGGCCTGCCCATCGGGCGCATGGAGGGCATCGAGGAGCCGCTGGCGCGCATGGTGGAGACGGCCTATCTGCTCGAAGCCGCGCGCTCCGTGACGGCGTCGATGGTCGTCGGCGGCGACAAGCCCGCCGTCATTTCGGCCCTGATGAAGTACCAGTGCCACCGAGCGCATGCGCCAGGCGGTGCTACGACGCCATGGACATCCACGGCGGCAAGGCCATCTGCGACGGGCCGTCGAACTATCTGCAGGCGGCGTATCAGATCGATGCCCATCGGCATCACCGTCGAGGGCGCCAACATCCTGACGCGCAGCCTGATCGTGTTCGCGCAAGGCGCGCTGCGCAGCCATCCGTGGCTGTTCAAGGAGATCGAGGCGCTGCAGAAGCTCGACCCGGAGGCAGGGCTTCAACGCGTTCGAGGAGGCCTTCGAAGGCCATGTCGCCTACACCATGGCCAACATCACCGGCGCGTTCTTCCACAACTCACCTTCGGCCTGTTCGCCAAGGCGCCGGCGACGCCGCTCAGCACGCGCACTGGTACCGGCAGGCTTCACCGGGCGTCCGCAACTTCGCGCTGGTGACCGACCTGACCGTGGCGCTGCTGGCGGCGGCCTGAAGACCAGTCAGCGCATCACCGGCCGTCTCGCCGATGCGCTGGCCGAGCTGTATCTGCTCGCCTGCGTGCTGAAGCGCTTCGAGGACGACGGCGAGCCGCGACGCCGATGTGCCGTTCCTCGACTATTGCGCCCAGAACGGCCTTGCACCGCTTCTATGCGGCGCTGGACGCGGCACAATCCCCAACCACCCGGTGGCGCTGCTGCGGCCGTTGCTGCGGCTGGGTTTTCCCGCTCGGCAATCGCTTCCGTCCGGCGCGCGATACGCGCCGCCAAGGCCATCGTCCGCCTCGCGCTGGAACCGGGCGAGGTCCGCGACCGGCTCACCCGCGAGATCTATGTCTGCACGCGACACGAACGACGCGACCGGCGTGCTGGAAGTGGCGCTCATCAAGGTGGTCCTCACCGACGCGGCGGATCGCAAGCTGGAGAAGGCGGTGCGCGAAGGCAAGGTGCGGCGCTTCCTCGGGCATGACTGGTTCGCCGAGGCCGTGGAGAAGGGCGTGATGACGGCGGAGGAAGCGTTGCAACTGCGCGAGGCGGAGGCGCTGGTGGCCAAGGTGATCGCTGTCGATCATTTCGACGCGGCGGAGATCGCGCCGGCGGCAGGGGTGGGGCATAACTCGCGGATGCAGCCGCCGGGGGATGCGCATGGCGGGAATATTTATGTGGCGGAGTGATTGCCTTCAGCCCCAGCGCACTACCAGCATGCTACCGTGCTCGGACGCGTCAAGGGCACGCGGCCTTCGGCCGTGCTTCGCACCCTTGACCCGCCCTCCGCGCGGTAGCATTGAAGCTGTGCATGGCCGGGACGAGGAATGGCTTTCCGGCCGAACAAGGAATGAAACCTTTGGGCGGTGGAGGAGGCAAGCGCGGCGCCAGTGGGGAACTCCGGCCAGTTGTTTTGCACCGAAGCGAGCAAGGTCACCCGAAGGGTGGCCGCAGCGGCACGCCAATGTACTGAGCGGCGGAGCCGCGAAGGAGCGGTTGGGCGCAGCACAGAGCGACGAAAACTTAAGACTTTAGCCCGACACCGAATGCCGGCGTGGGGCAGTGAAGGCGGCAGAGGCGGTGCTAGTGGCAGACTCCGGCCAGTTGTTTAACACCGAAGCCCCGCGCCAATGTAATGAGCGCCGGAGGGGCGAGAGGAGTGCCGGGCTTGGCACGGCACGACGACTACTAAATAAAGAGGCAGGCAAATGGCGGAACTCGCGGACCTCAAGGCGTGGCGCTTTCATATCGACTTCGAAAACATCGCCTGGGCGATTTTCGACCAGCCCGGCGAGAGCATGAACACGCTCGGCGAGGCGACGGTGCGCGAGCTGGAGCGTATCGTTCAGCGCCGTTGAGGACGCGGCCAAGAGCGGCGCGGCGCGCGGCGTGGTGTTCATGTCGGGCAAAGGAGACGAGCTTTATCGCCGGCGCCGACATCCGCGAATTCGATCAGCTCACGCGCGAGGCCGATGTCGAGGCGGTTTGCCGGCAGGTGACGGAGATGTTCGACCGCGTCGAGCGCCTGACCATACCGGCGGTCGCGGCCATCCACGGCTATTGCCTCGGCGGCGGACTGGAGTTCGCCATGGCCTGCCATTATCGCATCGCCAACCGCGAGGAGGGCACGCGGCTCGGCCTGCCCGAGGTGAAGCTCGGCATCATCCCCGGCCTGCACGGCACGGTGCGCATGCTGCGGCTGGCCGGTCCGATGGCCGCCATGCAGGCCATGCTCACCGGACGCCTGCTGCGCAGCTCCGCCGCGCGGGGCATGGGCATCGTCGATCAGCTCGTCGCCACGCACCACGAATTGCGCTGGGCCGCCCGCACGGCCGTGCTGCAAAAGCGGCGGTCGCAGGGCCGGCCTTGGTGGAAGCGGCTGCTGACGCACGATCTGGCGCGGCCGTATCTCGCCAAGCGGATGCGCGCCAAGACGGCGGCCAAGGTGCGCGAGGATCATTACCCCGCGCCGTTCCGGCTGATCGACCTGTTCGAGAAGTTCGGCGGCGACCGGCGCGGATGGCCTCCGCCGAGACGCGAGTATTTCGCGCCGCTGATGGTCAGCGAAACCGTCGCGCAATCTGCGCCGCGTGTTCCGCCTGTCGGAGATGCTGAAGACGCAGGCGCCGAAGGGGAGCACAAAGCCGCAGCGCGTGCATGTGATCGGCGCGGGGACGATGGGCGGCGACATCGCCGCTGTATGCGTGCGCCGCCGGCATGGAGGTCAGCCTACAGGACACAAGCAAGGAGGCGGTGGACAAGGCCATCGCGCGCGCGGACAAGCATTTCAAGAAGCGGCTGCGCGGCGATCTGGCGGTGAGCACGGCCAAGGCGCGGCTGTTCGCCGATGTGGACGGCGTGCATGTTCCGCGCGCCGATGTGGTCATCGAGGCGATTTTCGAGAACCTGGAGGCGAAGCAGAAGCTGTTCCAGGCCATCGAGCCGCGCCTGAAACCCGGCGCTATCCTCGCCACCAACACCTCGTCGATCCGCATCGAGACCATCGCGGAGGCGCTCGCCGATCCGGGCCGGCTGATCGGGCTGCACTTCTTCAATCCCGTCGCGCAGATGCCGCTGGTGGAGGTGGTGCGCGGGCAGCAATCGCGCGAGGAGGAGACCGGCAAGGGCTGCGCCTTCGTCACGGCCATCGGCAAGTTCCCGCTGATCGTGAAGAGCTGCCCCGGCTTCCTCGTCAATCGCGTGCTCGCGCCGTATATGTGCGGCGGCCATGCGCCGCGCGAGGAGGGGACGGCCAGGGAAAAGATCGACGCGGCGGCGCTGGAGTTCGGCATGCCCATGGGGCCGATCGAGCTGGCCGACGTGGTGGGGCTGGACATGTTGCATACAGCGTCGCGAAGATTCTCGGCGGCGGCGTGCCGGAGGATACCGAACTGGCGCGGCTGTCAAGGCTGGCAAGCTCGGCAAGAAGACCGGCGAGGGTTTTTACACCTGGGTGGACGGCAAACCGCAGAAGACGCCCGTCGAATTCGACAAGGCCGAATTGCTCAGCCTCGGCAGCGAGCTGGTCAAGCCGCTGATCGACGAGTGCGAGAAGGCGCTGGCCGAGGGCGTCGTCGCGAGCGCCGATCATGTGGACGCCGGCGTGATTTTCGGCACCGGCTTCGCGCCGTTCCGTGGCGGGCCGCTGCATTATCGCGCGTCGCAGTTGAATACCAAACCGGCGGACGGCGCGGCAGCCGTCGCCGCTGCATAACCGGGGGAGTTTCGGACATGCAATCACGGACCATGCGGCCCGTGGCAGTGATCGGCGGGGTGCGCACGCCGTTCTGCCGGTCCAACACGGCATACCAGGAACTGACCAACCTCGACCTGATGACGGCGGCGCTGAACGGGCTGGTGACGAAGTTCGGGCTGGAGGGGCAGCATATCGACGAAGTGGTCGGCGGCGCGGTCGTCACGCATTCGAAGGACTTCAACCTGACGCGCGAGGCGGTGATCGGCACCAAGCTGCATCCCAACACGCCCGGCATCACGCTGTCGCAAGCCTGCGGCACCAGCTTGCAGGCGGCGCTTGGCTCGGCCGCTAAGATCGCCACTGGCCAGATCGACTGCGCGATCGCCACCGGCTCGGACACGATTTCTGACGCGCCCATCGTGTTCCAGCGCAAATTTGCACAGCGGCTGGCGAAGTTTGCGCGCACCAAGGGCTTCGCCGAAAAAGCCGCCGCGCTGTTGAAGGGCTTCTCCCCCGCCGAGTTGACGCCGCTGGCGCCGAGCGTCAACGAACCGCGCACCGGCCTGTCCATGGGCCAGCATTGCGAGCTGATGGCGCAGGAGTATCTGATTTCGCGCGAGGATCAGGACCAGCTCGCGTTCGAGAGCCACAAGAAGGCGGCGGCCGCCTACGACGAAGGCTTCATGGACGATTTGCTGACGCCAACCGCCGGCGTCTTCCGCGACAATAACCTGCGCGAGGATATCGACCTGGCGAAGCTCGCGACGCTGAAGACGGCGTTCGAGAAATCCGCGCGCGGCACACTGACGGCGGCGAATTCGACACCGCTGACGGATGGTGCATCGGCGGTGCTGTTGGCATCCGAGGAATGGGCGGCTGCGCACGGTCTCAAGCCGCAGGCCTACCTCACCCACGCTGCGCATTCCGCCATCGACTTCGTCGGCGGACAGGGCCTGCTGATGGCGCCGACCATCGCGGTGGCCAAGCTGCTGGACCAGGCCGGGCTGACGCTGCAGGACTTCGACTTCTACGAGATCCACGAGGCGTTCGCCGCGCAGGTGCTGGCGACGCTGAAGGCGTGGGAGTCTCCGGAGTATTGCCGCGAGGTGCTGGGGCGCGAGATGCCGCTGGGCGCCATCGACCGGGCGAAGCTCAACGTGAAGGGCTCGAGCCTCGCCGTCGGCCATCCGTTCGCCGCGACCGGCGGGCGGATCATCGCGACGCTGGCCAAGCTGCTGGAGCAGCGTGGCGGCGGGCGCGGCCTGATTTCCATCTGCACGGCCGGCGGCATGGGCGTCGCCGCTGTGCTGGAGCGTCCGGCGACGCCAACGTTGCATTAATAAAGGCGGCGCAAACTCGCCGCCTTGCCGTATCTGTATACGGGCCGCCCGCAAGCGGCCCCACTCAGGCTCAGACTGGATTCTTCACCGTCACGCGCACCGTCTGTGCCGCGCCGGACGTCGCTCCGTCGGCATCCGCCACGACGATGTCGAAGCTCGCCTGCGAGCTTGGCGCGCCGTCATGCACGAAAAGGACCTTGCCGGCTTCGATATCCGTTTGCTTGAAATTGGTGATCGCCTTGGCGGGGGCGCTCGCGAAGGCCACGAAGCCATGGTTCGGCTTTGAAACCGTGTAGGTGAGCGCGTCCGCGGCATCATCGGGATCAATCGCGTTGACGTCTTCGGTCGTGATCTTCACCGACTGCCCGCGCCCGACTTCGATATGCATGTCGCCCACCAGCGACGGCGGCACGTTGCGGAGCTGAGCGCTGAGATTGCCGCCCATTTCCATGGCGAGCTGGCCGTACTGGACGTTGCCGTTCACCGTGCCGGAGGCGCGGATGTTGATGAGGTGCTTGACAAACACCTCGCCTTGCAGGGAGCCGTGGATCTCGGCGCTATCGGTTCTCACCGTGCCGTAGAATTTGCCGCTCTCATGAATGAGCACGGTCTCGGCGGCGAGATCGCCCTCGACATATCCGTGGATCTCGATCTGACGGCAATTGCGGATCTCGCCCTTTATTACGGTATCTTCTTGAATCACCGCTTCACGATTATGTCCCATCGAACTCCCATTCCATATTTTAAACCCCGGGTATTTGGGTAGTTCCCCAGGTACGCATTGTTTAGCAACCACTCTGGCTGGCGCGTAGCATATGCGAGGGCCGATGCTGGCGGCAATGCATTTCCTTTGGTGAGGGCACCAGCGGCGAGCTTTGTGGTGGCATGTTGTTGCAAAGGACGCGCACTTTGGTCCCGATTGTGGCGAAATGGCGGGCGGGCGGTCCTTTCCGCCTGCCTTTGCGGAGGTATCCAAGTCCGGCCGCCGGTGCGCTCAAGGGGGCGCTGGAGTGATTGCGCGGTAGGCGAATGTGCATATGATCATATAAAGTATATATATAACAGCGATTTGAGTAGCATATTAGAGTCTCTGTGTAAGTTATCATATCTATGATGCTGATTTTAAATCATAGATTTCTGAGATCCATCAGTGCAGTTTGGTTGTATATATTGTGTAACTCAACTGCAACGATTTAAAAATGCGGCGTTGGGAAATGCTTAGCAGACGTTGACATAACCCTCATGGCGTGTTTTAGAGTAAATTACACGTTAAAGTAGTGGGTTTGATTAGGAGGGGAGTTATGTGGAAAACCATTGGTCTTGTGTGCATCTCGTTCATCTTCTGCATGAAGGTGGAGGCGCAACAGCTTGTTTATACGCCTGTTAACCCGTCCTTTGGCGGCAGTCCGCTGAATTCGTCACATCTCCTTGGGACTGCGGCAGCACAAAATCGCTTTACCCAAAGCAGCGATCAGTCATCGGCACAACTCAGTGGCGCGGAACAATTCGTCCAGATGCTGGAATCGCAGCTCTATTCCTCTCTGGCGCAATCTGTTTCGACCCAAATCTTCGGCAGCTCCGCGCCAGCGAGCGGCACTATAGAGTTTTCCAACCAGAGAATTAACTTTCAGAACACTGGCACGCAGGTCAACGTGACTGTTTATGATTTGATAACGGGAAAGACAACACAAATATCTGTTCCGGTGATGACGCAATAAGAGCGAAAATGTTTCAGTCCCTATTGTGAGTGCTGTAGCGCAAGGGTGTTTGCGTCGATGTGTTTGGATTGGCTGCTTGCGAGGTCAATCGTAGTAAATGCGGGGTAGTGCAAAATGTTGTGTAGAGGAGTGCTCGCCGCACTGGGAATTGCCATTTGGGCCCTGCCGGGGTGTTCGCAATTGGCAGGCTCCAGCGAGGGGATTCTACCGCCTGTTCTAAGTCCAGTCACGGAAACCAACAGGTCTCTGCGTGATCTGGCGCCGCCGGCGCGAAAGGTGGCTGTAGCCGTTTACGGTTTTCAGGATCAGACGGGACAGTTGAAGCCATCGGATACGACGCAATCGTTTTCGAAGGCGGTAACACAAGGAGGAAGCTCCGTACTCATCAAGGCGCTGCAAGACGCCGGAAGCGGCAAGTGGTTCACCGTTGTGGAGCGTGAGCGTCTGGATAATCTGCTGAAGGAGCGGCGAATTATCATCGAAATGCGCCAGCTTTATCTTGGTGAGAAGGAGTTGAATACCCAGGCATTGCCGCCCCTGTTGTTCGCTGGTGTGCTGCTTGATGGCGGCATTATTGGCTACGACACCAACACGAGAACCGGCGGCGCGGGCGCCAACTACCTCGGTATTGGCGGTTCTGGAAAATATCGGGAGGACGCGGTGACGGTGTATCTGCGGGCTACGTCCACGAAAACCGGAGAGGTGCTGAATACTGTTGTGGTTCACAAGACGATTGCCTCCATTGGCGTGGACGGCAACATCTTCAAATACGTGGCGCTGGACAAGATTTTGCAGACCGAGGCCGGCTTCACCAAAAACGAGCCGGCGCAGGTGGCGGTTCAGCAGGCCGTCGAGAAGGCGGTCTATACGCTGATCGTTGACGGGGCCGAGCGGAAGCTGTGGCGCTTCGCCAGCAAAGCTATTCAGACGAGGCTGATCGCTAATTATCGCGACGAGCAGTTTGGCGAGTCCGGTGACATTGCGGGGAAACGTGAAGCAGCGAAAGCGATGCTGAAGAAGCCCAGTGTTAGTGCGTTCACCTCGCAGCCGTCCCAAGGGGAAGGGCTTTAGTGTTCCAGGGCTGGCGAAACGTCCCGCGTTTACCGCCCTGTTTTACCGCCGGCGGGCTGTCAGCAGCCTTCGGCTTCGAGTCTTAGTGTTGCGTCACAAGCAGGTTGATTTGGAGCCGGCGACGAAACGCCGGCGTCATGCGCAGGTGAAGTCCAGCTTGTTATTCGCCGCTGGAAAAGGCCGTCACCTCAACTTTTCGAAAATTCTTCGTCTGTCTAGGCGGAGAAAAGCGGGAGGGCCGGGTTTGTGGAACCAAAGGCCAGCCTTCCCGCCAGAGCCGGGCTCCATGAGCCCTCAAAACTTGTAACGCGACCAAGTTAAGGGAACAATGATCATGAATAAACTTTTTGTGGGTACCGCCGCCGCCTTGATATTGGGCTTAGTGTCCCCCGTGTATGCGATCAACACCAATACAGCCATAACCAATCAGAGTGGCGATAAGCCCAATCATGCCTCGACCGGCCAAACCGGTCAGGGCAACACCAACCTCTCCGATATCCAGCAAATTAGCGGCAATATCGGCGGCAACTGGGCTTCCGTGACCCAGGGCCAAATTGGTAGTGTAGGCAGCACCAACACCTCACACGTAAATCAGCCCGGTGTGTCAGGCGTGCCTGCGCCGGTGTGGACTTACATGCCTGGATGGGTGTTATCGCCGGGGACTGTCGGCATTATCGGGATAAACGTTGGGACGCCGCAATTCCCGGTGGCTGTCAACAACAACTCGGCAAGCGTCTGGCAGGTTGGCAGCAGTAACACCAATAACTCGACAGTCAATCAGTGGAGCGATGGCAACACGGCCTATGTTACGCAGGGCGGACAGTGGAGCAATTCGGGAACCACTCAGGCTCCTATCTGGAATTTGGCCGGAACAACCGGAAGCACCAGCAATTCTCTTATCAATCAGATGGGCACGACCCCCGGCACGGGGCTGAATGCGGGGAATCTTGCTGATGTCAGTCAGTCGGGTACCAACGGAACGGTGAATGATTCCTACGTTAGGCAGAACGGTAACGCGAATTCTGCGACGGTCGCACAAGGCGGCTCCAACAACGTAAACCAGTCTGCCGGGATCGCATACGGCATCAGGCAAACTGGGAATTCGAACCAGGCTGCGCTTTCTCAGTTCGGTACGAATACTGTCAACATGTCCAGCATTGTGCAGGCTGGCGACGGCAATTTTGCCGGGGTCCAACAGTCTGGCACTGGCCTGACCAATCATTCCACGGTTTCTCAGACCGGTAACGGCCACTCCGCTTCGGTGAATCAGCATTGAATTTGGTGGCAAGCATCAGGGCGGGCGCTTCTGCGTCCGCCTATCCGCGAGAAAACAGGAAACATGACTAAGCTGAAAGAGCGGATCGCATGAAATATGGTGGCTTGCCCGTACTGGGCATTTTGGTGCTGACGTTGGCGCCGTCTGCCCATGCCCAGACGGTTGAAACTGGGTTGTGGGATCGAAGCTCGCTCGACGTCAACCTCGATCCTGGCAATATCGCTACGATTACGCAGGATGGGATGCGCAATCGCGCGTCGATAAACCAAGCCTATGCGGGGCTTACGACGGGCAGTGGCAACACGGCCACGGTTGTTCAGCAAGGTTCGAACAACAGCGCAAAAATCAGTCAGCGCGGGCAGAACGAAGCAGCCACCGTGGAGCAGTATGGTTCATCACTCAAGGCGGAGATCATACAAACGAAAGACAATACAGGCATCATGATCAAGCAGATCGGCAGTGGTGGTCCGCCGGCGAGGGTAATCCAGCGTTAATAGCGTAGCGAAGCCGCCGGGGTTGGTTTTGGAGTATGGCGTATGGTGGTCAGCCGTTGGGTATGTGGCGTCTTGGTTATGGTGGTGATGGTGTTCGACGCGTTCCTGGCGCAGGCACGTGTGCCCGGCGCCGATGACGCCGTTTATTTCTCCTGGAGCGGTGAGGCGTCTTGTCATAAGCCGCCGCTTTGCGCCGAGGACCGGAGCACGGCTATGGGGCAGATTGGGCAAGCTCACCCTCCTCGATCCCAACCCAGCATCGTTCACGTTGCGCAGATTCAGCCGCGGTCACGGTGGGTGCCGCGCAGCCGCAGTTGGGCGAGGTTCGAAGCCGCGGTGCTGATCGAGGCCGGGCAGAAGCGCGCCAGCGATCCGTATAAAAGCTTCGGTATTCCAGAAATTCCAGGCGTCCCTGGCTTGGCCATTCTGGCGCCGGACCCGGTAAATGCGAGGACATATGGTCTGGATTTCAAGGGGATTGGGGGCGCTGATGATGTGGCTGGCTTCCTGTTTTCCCGCCGCTCAGGCTACTGATCCGCTTATTGCGGGCCCCCCAGTCTTGGCGTGGGTGGAACTGCGTCCAATGCCGGAAAAGCCGGGGCTCATTGAAATCATTGGCCATGTTCAGGGCATTGGCCGGGCCAGCGGGCGTTATGCCCTGGAGGTGCGGCGCGGTGGACGTGGCGGGGCGTCAAGCAACCGGCAGGAGGGGCAGTTCCAGGTTATGCCAGGGGAGGCCGCAACGCTGTCCCGCACCGCGATCAATTTTCCCGAGGGGAGCAGGATCGAAGCTGTGCTGACACTGCATGTGGATGGCCAGCCAATAACCTCCGCCACAATAAAAGGCGCCTTTTGAGGGAGGCAGACGGCCCATGCCTATCCCCTTTGATCCGGCGGCGGCAGCAAACACGCCGATATGCCAATGGCTTAAGCCACAAACTCTGCGGCCTAAGCTCCTCGGAAGTTCGACGTTGATTACTCGGGGTTTTTCGCCATTTGGCCGGATCAAAGGGGATAGGCATGCAGACGGCCGGCCTGATCCCGCAATGCCTGGGATCGGGCTCCACGGCTGCCCGATGCTTGGGGTACAAATAAGAGGGCCGCGCAACCCTGAGACTGCACGGCCCAATTGCTTCAATCGGCTATTCACGGCACTGCGGGGAACTTCGAGCGCATCCCCTCTACCCGTGCCGGAAATGCGCCCTAATGATGCGCCAGCACCGCCAGCAGCAGCAGCGCGACGATGTTGGTGATCTTGATCATCGGGTTGACTGCCGGTCCGGCAGTGTCCTTGTAGGGATCGCCAACGGTGTCGCCGGTCACGGCCGCTTTGTGAGCCTCCGAACCTTTGCCGCCGAAATGGCCGTCCTCGATGTACTTCTTGGCGTTATCCCAGGCACCGCCGCCCGCCGTCATGGAGATGGCGACGAACAGGCCCGTGACGATCACGCCCAGCAGCATGGCGCCAACGGCGGAGAACGCCGCCGACTTGCCGCCAACCGCCACGATCACGAAGAAGAACACGATGGGAGACAGCACCGGCAGCAGCGACGGAATGATCATTTCCTTGATCGCGGCCTTGGTCAGCATGTCCACGGCGCGGCCGTAGTCAGGCTTGTCCTTGCCCGTCATGATGCCCGGCTTCTCGCGGAACTGCCGGCGCACTTCCTCGACGATGGCGCTGGCCGAACGGCCGACGGCCGTCATGCCCATGGCGCCGAAGAGATACGGCAGCAGGCCGCCGAGGAACAGGCCCACCACCACATAGGGGTTGGACAGCTCGAAGTTGATCACCAGATCCTTGAAGTACGGGAACTGGTCGGAGTGGGCGATGAAGTACTTCAGGTCCTCCGTATACGCCGCGAACAGCACCAGCGCGCCGAGGCCCGCCGAACCGATGGCATAGCCCTTGGTCACGGCCTTGGTGGTGTTGCCGACAGCGTCGAGCGCGTCGGTCGTCGTGCGCACGGACTGCGGAAGATTGGCCATCTCCGCGATGCCGCCCGCGTTGTCGGTCACAGGGCCGAACGCATCCAGCGCCACGACCATACCCGCCAGCGCCAGCATGGTGGTCACGGCGATGGCGACGCCGTAGAGGCCCGCCAGCTTGAAGGTCACGAGGATGCCCGCCATGATCACGATGGCCGGCAGCGCCGTTGCTTCCATCGAAATGGCGAGACCCTGAATGACGTTGGTGCCGTGGCCTGTCTTGCGAGGACTCTGCGATCGAGCGCACCGGGCGGTAGCCCGTGCCGGTGTAATACTCGGTGATGACGATGATCAGCCCCGTCACCACCAGCCCCATGACCCCGCAATAGAACAGGTGGAAGCCGGTGAACGTCACGCCCGAAGCCGTGAGCGATTTGTCGATGCCCACCATATAGCTGGTGACCGGCCACAGCGCCGCGAGCGACAAAAAGCCGGTCGCGATCAGGCCCTTATAGAGGGCGCCCATGATCGACTGATTGGCACCGAGACGCACGAAGAACGTGCCGATGATCGAGGTGATGACGCAAACCGCGCAGATGGCCAGCGGATAGAGCATCAGCTTGGGCAGATCCGGGTCGGCTAGCGAAGTAGATGGTGGAGAGCACCATGGTGGCGACGATGGTCACCACATAGGTCTCGAACAGGTCGGCCGCCATACCGGCGCAGTCACCGACGTTGTCGCCCACGTTGTCGGCGATGGTGGCCGGGTTGCGCGGGTCGTCCTCGGGAATGCCGGCTTCAACTTTACCCACCAGATCGCCGCCCACGTCGGCGCCCTTTGGTGAAGATACCGCCGCCAAGACGGGCGAAGATCGAGATCAGCGAGGCGCCGAAGCCGAGAGCCACCAGCGAATCGACCACCATGCGGTCAGTCGGAGCCAGTCCGGCGGGGCCGGTCAGCAGCGCGTAATAGATGGTGACGCCGAGGAGAGCCAGACCGGCGACGAGCATGCCCGTGATGGCGCCGGCCTTGAAGGCCATGGCGAGACCGGCCGCGAGGCTGCGGCTTGCCGCCTGCGCCGTGCGCACGTTAGCGCGAACCGAAACTAACATGCCGACGAAGCCGGCCGCCGCGGAGAGCACCGCGCCCACCAGGAAGCCGATGGCGACGGGTATTGACAATAGAAAGGCGAGCAGCACGAAAATGCAGGCGCCGACGATTGCTATGGTGGTGTATTGCCGTGTCAGATAGGCCTGAGCGCCCTCTTGAATAGCGGCTGCAATTTCTTGCATCCGCTTATTTCCGGGACTTCGCGGCCATGACTGAGCGGATTGCCCAAACTCCATAGACAATGGAGAGCGCGCCGCAGGCGACGATCATCCAAAGTATTTTATCCATTTCCGGTTTTTCCTTCGCGTACAGTTCTTGCCGAACGGCGGGTAACGCAGACGGCCGGAATGTGCCACTGTTACGCGGCCGCCGCCTTAGATTGATCCCTCCCGAGCCGAAAAGCTCAGGGCGAACAATAGGAAAATCGCCGCTGCGGCGCAATATGTGTTGGTGTCACGCTCTAAGACGAAAGTATGTAAAAAGGCCGCGCGGATTTATCGCATTACAGGAAATGTTCATAACCGTGTCTCGACAGTTTCACCGGCAATCCGTCCGCGCCGGTGAGGTCTGTGCCGGGGGTCTCGCGCATGGTGCCGAGCCTGGTCACGCTGACGCCGGCGGTCGCGGCGGCGCGGGTGAAGGCTGCCTCGTTCGCGGCGGCGACCGTGGCGAGAATTTCGTAATCGTCGCCCCCCGTTACGGCGGTTTCCAAACAGCCAGGATCATGGCGGATTGCGCGCCGCGCGGCCAACGACAGCGGCACCGCTGCGGCCTCGATACTGCCGCCGATTCCGCTCGCCCGGCAAAGCCGCGAGAAGTCGAGCATCAGACCATCGGAGACGTCGAGCGCCGCCGTGGCGAAATCCTGTAAAACCGGCGCCAGCGCCTGCCGGGGCTGCGGCCTCAGGTAGCGGGCGAGCAGGTGCTGCAATTCGCCGCCCCCAAGTTGCCAGCGTTGCGCCAGCGCGGGCGCGCGGCGGAGGGCAAGGCCCAGGGCGGCGTCGCCGATGGTGCCGCTGACGTAAACCGCGTCGCCGGGCCGGGCGCCATTCCGGCGTACCATCCGGCCGGCGGGCACGGCACCCCAGGCGGTGATGGCGATCATCAGCGCTTGCGGCGAGGCCACCGTGTCGCCGCCAATCAGGCCGATGCCGAACTGCTGTTGCGCCTCGCGTAATCCGGCCGCGAAGCTGTCGAGCCACTCCCGCGCCGGTTCGCCGGGCAGCGCGATGCAAAGAGTGTATGCGAGCGGCCGGGCGCCCTTGGCCGCCAGATCGGAGGCGTTGACGGCCAGCGACTTCCAGGCGATGTCCGCCGCACCGTCCTCGGGGAAAAAATGCACGCCGCCAACCACGGCGTCGGCGGTGACGATCAGCTCGCAGCCCGGCGGCGGTTCGATGATCGCGGCGTCGTCGGTGAGGCCGAGGCTGCCGGGGGTTGCCGCCGCGAGCGGTTTGAATATGGATTCGATGAGGTCAATTTCGTTCATGGCAGTTGATTTCCTGCCAGGGAGCTGGCCTGAACCTTACGCCGCGCCGTTGCCGAGACCGGCCATTTCTTCCATGCGCGATTGCCGGGCCGCCTTGTCCAGCACGCCGTTCACCACACCCGGCTCGTCGCCGTCCTCGAAAAAGGCGTGCGCCACATCGACATATTCGTTGATGATGACCTTCACCGGGACGTCGGCGCGCTGCTTGATCTCGTAAATGCCGGCCCGAAGAATAGCGCGCAAAATGGCGTCCAGCCGCGAGAGCTTCCAGCCCGCCGCCAGATGTGCGGTGACGGTGCGGTCCACATCGGCCTGCAAGCGCACGACACCCTGCACGATGTCGGAGAAGAAGCTCAAATCGGCTTCCGCGTATTCCTGCCCGTCGACCTCGTGTCCAAAGCGGTGCGCCGCGAACTCAGCGACGACGGCGTTCACATCCGTGCGCGCCAATTCCATCTGGTAAAGGGCTTGCACTGCGGCCAGCCGCGCGGTCGAGCGCTGAGCGGGAGCTTCCGTGGCTCGACTATCTGTCATGGTGATTTAACTATCTCACGTCTTGGGGCTGCCGAAACCAATCGGGCCACGGTCTGCATTCGTGGAGCGCAATTTGCGGTAAACCTCGATCAAGGTCAAACATGCTTTAGCCGCATCTCCGCCCTTGTTGCCGTCCGCGACCGCTGCGCGTTCCCAAGCCTGCTCGGATGTCTCGACCGTGAGGATACCATTCCCAACGGGTGTGGCAAAGCGCGTGGCGATGTCCATCAGCGCGCGCGCCGACTCGTTGGCCACGGTTTCGTAATGCGAGGTCTCGCCGCGGATCACGCAGCCGAGCGCGACCGCGCCGTCATAGCGCCCGTCCTCCCGCATCAGCCCGGCGGCGCAGGCGGCGGCGAAAACCTGCGGAATTTCAAGCGCTCCCGGCACTTCTACCAGTTCGTGGAGCGCGCCTTGCGCCTCGATTTCGGCGACCGCGCCTTTGATGAGTTCGGCGGTGATGTCCTCGTAAAAGCGGCCCGCGATGACGAGGATGGTGGTGGGGTGTTCTTTCATGGTGGTCATTCCAGCGGCAGCCGTCCGGTGATCGTCAGGCCGTAACCTTCCAGTCCGACCACTTTCGGCAGAGGTGAATTCGACAGCAGGACCATTCGCCGCACGCCCAGATCCAGCAGGATTTGCGCGCCGACGCCGTAATCGACCAGCCGGTTATCCAGCAGCGCCGATTTTGCCTCGTCGCTATGCAGGCGGGTGGTGACGGCGGTCGCGCAAGTCTCGCGGATCAGCACCAGCACGCCGCGCCCTTGCTTGCCGATGGCCCGCATGGCGCGCTCGACCAGCGAATGGCGTGCGCCGTCGCGGCCGATGCCCAGCAGATCCTCCAGCGGATTGAGTGCATGCACGCGCACCGGCACCGGCTCGCTGCCGCCGATGTCGCCCTTCACCAGCGCGATATGCTCGGCGCCATCGACGCTGTTGACGTAAACCTTCAGGCTGAAATCGCCGCCGAACGGGCTTTGCACGTTCGTCTCTTCGACGAGGCGGACCAGATTGTCGTTGGCGCGGCGGTAGTGCGATGAGGTCGGCGATGGTGCCGATTTTCAGGCCGTGGAGCTGGGCGAAGGCCATGAGATCGGGCATGCGCGCCATGGTGCCGTCGTCGTTCATGATCTCGCAGATCACACCGGCCGGCGCCAGTCCGGCGAGCCGCGCGATATCCACTGCCGCCTCGGTGTGCCCGGCGCGCACCAGCACGCCGCCATCCCGCGCCAGCAGCGGGAACACATGGCCGGGCGAAACGATGTCGCGGTAATCCTTCGCCGGGTCGATGGCCGTGGCGATGGTGTGCGCGCGGTCGTGGGCCGAAATGCCGGTGGTGATGCCCTCGCGCGCTTCGATGGAGACCGTAAAGGCGGTGGAGTGGCGCGCCTGGTTGGAGCGGGCCATCAATTCGAGGTGGAGAGCGTCGGCGCGGTCCTGGTTCAGGGCGAGGCAGATCAGCCCGCGCCCGAACTTGGCCATGAAATTGATCGCTTCGGCGTTGGCCATCTGCGCCGGAATGACGAGATCGCCCTCGTTCTCCCGGTCCTCGGCATCGACCAGGATGAACATTCGCCCAGCCTTGGCGTCTTCAATGATTTCCTCGATGGAGGAAAGCTGGCTCGTCAGCTCTTTCTTATGCAAGGCTGCCATCACTGCTCCTTTTGCGCGTCCAACAGTCTTGCCACATAACGCGCGATCAGATCCACCTCCAGATTGATGGTGGAGCCTGTGCTGATTTGCCCCCAGCTCGTCACCTCCAGGGTGTGCGGGATGAGGTTGACGGTGAAGCGGTTGCCCGTGACCTCGTTGACCGTGAGCGAGGTGCCGTTGAGCGCCACCGATCCCTTCGGCGCGATGAAGCGGCTGAGCGCGGCGTCGCATTCAAATTCGAAGCGCCGCGATGTGCCCTCGGGGGTGATGGAGACAACGCGGGCAACGCCGTCCACATGCCCCGAAACCATGTGTCCACCCATTTCGTCGCCCTGCTTCAGCGACGGTTCGAGGTTGACGCGCCGTCCCTCCGTCCATTCGCCGAGCGTGGTGTGCCGCAGCGTTTCCGCCGACACGTCCACCGCGAATATACAGCCGCCGGCCGCCGCCGCGACGCTGACCACGGTGAGACAGCAGCCGTCGCATGCGATCGACGCGCCGATGGCGACCTTGGCGGGGTCGAAGCCGCTGGCGATCAGGAAGCGGCCGGCTTTGGCCTGTCTGACGCTGCCGAGGTCTGTGATGATTCCGGTAAACATTGAGCGGTCCTGAAGGTTAGCCGGGAAAGGTCTGGGCGTTGAGCGGCGGAAGAATGCGGCGGTAAGTGTCCACGGTGTCGGGGCCGAACTGCCGCTTTTCCACAAGCGCATAGCCGGGCATGTTGTCAAGCCGCTCCAGGCCGTGACGGCCGAAAGGCGGGATGCCGTCGAGGCCGGCCGGCTGCGCGCCGCGGAAGATGAAAATTTCGTCGGCCACGCCCGCGTCGAGAAACGCCGTGACCAGGGCCGGGCCGCCTTCGACGAACAGCCGCGTGATCCCCTCGCCGGCGAGTTTATTGAGCGCGGGCACGATGTCGAGGCGCCCTTTCCTGTCGGCGGCGCTGGTAATCAGCTTGGCGCCGGTGTTTTTGAGGCTGGCGATTTCCGCGCGCGGCGCCTTTTCGCCCGTGATGATCCAGGCCGGCACGTCCGCGACATCGGCGAACAGGCGGCTCATGGGGGAGATGCCCGCCTTGCCGGCGAAAACGATGCGTACCGGCGAGCGGGTCTCCAGCCCCGGCAGCCGGCAGGTCAGTTGCGGGTTGTCGGCGGTGATGGTGGCGCGGCCCACGGCGATGGCGTCGGCCTGCGTGCGTAACAGATGCGAGAACGCGCGTGCTAAAGCGGACGTGACCCATACAGGCGCACCGCCGCCTGCCGGCACCAGTCCATCGGCGCCCACCGCCAGCTTCACCTGCACGAATGGCCGGTTTTGCGTGACACGCAGAATGTGGCCCAGAGTCAGCCAGCGTGCCTCTTCGGCGAAATCGCCCTGGCGGATGGTAACGCCGTGCTGCTTGAGGCGGCCCAGACCCTCGCCCGACACGCGCGGATCGGGGTCCACCAGGCCGTAGACCACTTCGGCGATGCCCGCGCGGATGATGGCGTCGGCGCAGGGCGGCGTCACACCATGATGGGCGCACGGTTCGAGCGTCACATACATCGTTCCGCCGCGCGCCGCCTCGCCGGCCACATCGAGCGCCACGATTTCGGCATGGGGCCGGCCGCCGGGGCTGGTCGTCCCGCATCCGAGGATTTGGCTGTGGTCCGCGCTGACGATGACCGCGCCGACAGACGGATTGGGCCACGTGCGCCCGAGACCGCGCTGGGCAAGCGCCAGCATCAGCCGGACGAAGGCAGCGCCGGGCCGCGGCTCGGTCTCAGGAGCGATCATCCTTCGCGGACCCATGTGCTACGGGTTCGCCATCTTCCGGCGGCTCGCCCGTAAGTTCCCCCAATACGATTTCAAAGTCGCGCGCTTCACGGAAGTTCTTGTAGACCGAGGCGTAGCGAACGTATGCGACGTCGTCGAGACTGCGCAGCCCTTCCATCACCAGCCTACCCACGGTCTGCGAACTGACCTCGCTCTCACCGGAATTCTCCAGCCGGCGCACGATGCTGCTTACCAGCACATCGACGCGGCCGCTGTCAACCGGCCGTTTGCGCAGGGCGATTTCGATGGATCTCGTCAGCTTGTCGCGGTCGAATGGCACACTACGGCCGTTCCGCTTGATGACGATCAGTTCGCGCAATTGCACACGTTCAAAGGTCGTGAAACGTCCGCCGCAGGCCGCGCATGAACGCCGGCGCCGGATGGCGCGGTTGTCGTCCGTCGGACGCGAATCCTTGACCTGCGTGTTTTGCGCCCCGCAATAGGGACACAGCATGACGACCACCTTCCTAAGTTTTCGCTCGCCAGGGGACGATTAGCAGAAATCCTACCCTGGCGTCATATGGCCTGCGTCTTGATCATTGCGCTGGCCTCCGCCGGAAGGCGCTGCCCATTTTTGTGGCAGCATCTTCAGGAAATGGCCATTCTTGAACGGACACGGCGAGGCTGTCCACTTCCGAAATGCCGCTGCCGCGCGATTATAGGTCTGGATAGACCGGAAACCGCTCGCACAGCTCGATGGCTTCGCGCCGGACGCGGGCCTCCACCTGTGCATTGCCTGTCGTCGCCGTTGGTCACGAGGCCGTCGAGCACCTCGACGATCATGCGCCCGATCTGGCGGAACTCGGCCTGTCCGAAACCGCGCGTGGTGCCTGCGGGCGAGCCGAGGCGGATGCCGGAGGTGACCATGGGCTTTTGCGGGTCGAACGGAATGGCGTTTTTGTTGCAGGTGACGTGGGCGCGGCCCAGGGCGGCCTCGGCGGATTTGCCGGTGAGTCCCTTGGGGCGCAGATCGGCCAGCATCAGATGCGTATCCGTGCCGCCGGTCACGAGTCCAAGGCCGCCGGCGGTGATGGCCTCGCCCATGGCCTGGGCGTTGGCGATGACGTTTTGGGCATAAACCTTGAACGAGGGCCGCAGCGCCTCACCGAAAGCCACGGCTTTCGCGGCGATGATGTGCATGAGCGGCCCGCCTTGCAGGCCGGGGAAGATCGCCGAGTTGATCTTTTTCGCCAGAGCCTCGTCATTCGTCAGGATCATGCCGGAGCGCGGCCCGCGCAGCGTCTTGTGGGTCGTCGTCGTCGCCACATGCGCGTGGGGGAACGGGCTGGGATGATGGCCGCCCGCGACCAGACCGGCGAAGTGCGCCATATCGACCATGAACAGCGCCCCCACCTCGTCGGCGATGCGCCGGAACCGGGCGAAATCAATGATGCGCGGATAGGCTGAGCCGCCAGCGATGATGAGTTTCGGCTTGTGCTCCTTCGCCAGACGCTCCACCTCGTCGAAGTCGATGAGGCTGTCCTCGCGGCGGACGCCGTATTGCACGGCATTGAACCATTTGCCGGACATGTTCGGTGCGGCGCCGTGGGTGAGATGGCCGCCAGCCGCGAGGCTCATGCCGAGGATCGTATCGCCGGGCTGAGCGTTGCCAGGAACACGCCCTGATTGGCCTGACTGCCGGAATGGGGCTGCACATTGGCGAAACCGCAGCCGAACAGCCGCTTGGCGCGGTCGATGGCGATGTCTTCCACCACGTCCACATATTGACAGCCGCCATAATAGCGGCGGCCGGAATATCCTTCCGCGTATTTGTTGGTCAGCACCGAACCGGCGGCTTCGAGCACAGCGCGCGATACGATGTTTTCCGAGGCGATAAGCTCGATCTCATGGCGCTGACGCCGCAATTCGTGTGAAACCGCGTCAAAGACTTCGGAATCGCTTTCGGCAAGCGCGGCTGAGAAAAACGTTGCTTCGCGGCCGGATACAGCCGGATTTTGACTGGATGACATATAAAGTCCTGTTATTCGGGGCGCCGGTTCGGCGAACGCGGCAGTGCGGACGGCAGCCTCCCTCAAGGCCGCGCGGCAGCCAGCCACGGAACTTCGAAAGCCGTGACGGTGGTATCATAGTGCCTGCGCAGTAATCAACCGCCGGTCCGGCCGCTGCGCTACTTTCCCACGGCCAGTTCGTGCGGTTTAATACGCCGAGGCCGTCTGGTCGATGCCGTCGCGGCGGTAGAGGTCTGGACGGAAGTTGACCTGGTTGTCGGGGGTCGCCCAGGCCGTCACGTAGGAGAAATACAGCGGTACGCGCTTCTTGAGCTGCACATTCAGCCGCTCGCCGGTGTCCTTCATCTGCTGAACCTTTTCCTGGCTCCAGCCAGAGTCCTGCAACAGCCATGACACGATTTGCGGAATGTTCTGCACGCGCACGCATCCTGAACTTTCAGCGCGGAAATTCCGGGCAAAGATGCTCTTCGACGGCGTGTCGTGCATGTAGGTTGAGTGCTGATTGTGGAAGTTGATTTTCACGAAGCCCAGCGGGTTTTGCTCCCCCGGATTTTGCACGTAAAAATACCTCATTGCCGCCGGGGATTCCCAGTCGATCTTGGCCGCGTCGAGTTTATTGCCGCGCTTGAATTCGTTGTAGTTGGCATAGGCGTCGATGCCATATTCCTCCAGCACGCTCTTCTTGCCCTTGGCGGCGTAGTCGCGGCCCTTGGGTACCAGGTCCTGCTTCAGCACGGTCGGAGGGACGATCCACTCCTTGTTGAAGTTCACCTCGTGGATGAAGGAATGCAGGATAGGCGTCTGGCGCTCGAACTTGCCCACCACGGCGGAGTGGCGCGATGCGACGCGGTTGTTCTCGATCGCCTCGACCTGCGCCGCCGGAATGTTGACGACGACATATTTCGGTTGCGATGCCGTCGCTTGCGAAAGCGCCGTCACCCGTACCAGGTTTTCACGCAACTGACGCAGACGCGCACTGGCTGGGACATTGAGTGCGTCAATGGTATTCTTGTCCACGAAACCCGTCGGGGCGATGCCGTTACGGGTCTGGACGCGTTTCACCGCTTCTTCCACATAGGAGTCGAAAATGTCCTGGTCACCGCCCGACTGGCGCAGGTCGCCTTCAACTTCCAGCCGCCGGCGCAGCAATTTTATGGCTGGGTCATCCTGCCCCACGCGAAGCTCGGTCTTCGGTAGCGGACCCCATCCGCCGGCCGCGACGATGTCGGCATAGCGTTTGATCGCCGCCTTAATTGGCTCGATGTTGTCGCCCGAAATGGTCGGGAAGCCGCGTTGCGGCTCGGATTGCCACTGCTGGACAAAGGATTTGTCGAATGGCTGCTCCCAGTTGCCGCCCCTCTCGTCAAATCCAAGCCAGTTGTCGATGTTCCTGCCAGACTGGGCGGCTGCCGTTCCGCTGATCAGAGACACCGCTGTCAGTAGTGTTGCCCCAATCAGTGCCCGAGCGGTTCTCAATTCTCCACCTGAGGTGATCGCCGCTCCGTGCCCTACGTCCATCTGCAAAACTCCCATCCGCCACAAACTGCCGCGACACCTGGCGCACTTTCCGGTGATCTGTATACCGGAGATGTCCGCGAGGAAGCGCGATCAGACAAAAAGCCAAAGCACTTCTCCGGCTCGATAAAAGCGGAAAATGCTCTATTGCCCCAAATTTTTACGGCCGGTCCGCGGATTGCGGCGCCAGACGGCGTTCCGCAAAGCCAAAGGACCGGTAGTGTCCCAGCGAAGACCGCCGGGTGCTACCTAACATAATCCACAGCGCAAATATGGCCGTTCCGGCTCCAACCGTAAAGATCATTGCGGCCATAGGGTGTGTGAAAGCGGCAAGCAAGCAATTAATGTTTGCGTTACCGCTTCAGAATGGGAGTCTGTCACGTTATTTTGGGGCAAAGTGTGGCGGACGAGCGCCAGCGCGGCGATCCGCAACTCACAAGCGGTAGCGGATTTGGTCCCCCCAAAAGCGTTCCAGGCGCTGAACGATCTGATTGAACATGCGAAAATCGGCCGATGAAATCCCGCCAACCTTCTCGATCATGGTCAGCTGCCTTTCGAACAGGCGATTGACGAGCTGGGATACATCCTTACCCTTCTGCGTCAAATGCACGCGCACAGACCGGCGGTCGATGGGCGAACGTTTGTGGTTGATGTAGCCGCTGTGAACCAGCTTCTTCAGGTTGTAGGAGACGTTCGACCCAAGGTAGTATCCTCTGGACCGCAACTCCCCCGCGGTCAGTTCGGCGTCGCCGATATGGAAGAGCAAAAGCGCCTGGACGCTGTTCACGTCGGTCCGGCCGATGCGCTCGAACTTCATCCTTGATGACATCGAGCAACAGGCGGTGAACACGTTCAATCATGCGAATTGCTGACATATATTGGGTCTTCAATGCCACTTCGTCAGCGGTGGCGTCGGCCCGGACGTATTCAAGAGCGATACTCATAATCACCTCTTATGGTTGCGATTTACCGCCTTATACCATCGCAGCGTGTAATTGGCTAAGAGTATTTAAGATAAGTAGAAAAATTTTTTACTCGCAGCCAAGGGTTGTGGCTGCGGTGCTACAGAGAGCTGTAACCTTTTGATAAAACTGTTTGAAACTTGCTGATTGAATGGGGGGCGGTGCTCGCATGAAAGACCAATCCAGCGCTTGGAAGAGCCGCGTGGAGGGGGAGCAGCTTGATGCGGGGCGTTCTAGGGGCGGTGAATTTCGTGGCATCCATTCAAGGTAACATGATGCCAGATTAGGAATAAATCTATATATCACTCTAATTAATAAAAGATGGACTTGATTATTAAAAACTGCCAGTCGCGCGTAATTTTGGGAATTGAGCGGCGTGATTGTTGCTATTCGTAGAAGTCGTTTAATAAAACATAACCAAATATGTCCTGAAGGCGTAACGCGTCAGTCTGTATTTGCGCTCAGTTGGCGCCGCTTTGCGTAAACTGGCGGGTCCGGCCGCGATTGAGGTCATGGATCAATCGCAGTTTGGCGTCCTGCGTTCCGAACTTCGCCCGGTAGAGTTGCAGGCTCTCCATGATCTTGTGCACATAGTCGTGGGTCTCGACGAACGGGATGCGCTCGATCCAGTCGATGGGGTCCATGGCGGCGGTACGCGGATCGCCGATTTTGCCGGTCCATTCCCGCACCCGCCCCGGTCCGGCGTTGTAAGCCGCCAGCGCCATGATGTAGGAGCCGTCGTAGTCGGCGACCAGCTTGCGCAGGAAGGCCGCGCCGAGTGTCATGTTGACCTCCGGCTCGGCGATTTTCTTCACGTCGTATTTCATTTTCGTGTCGCGCGCCACCTGCCGTGCCGTTGCCGGCATGAGTTGCATCAGGCCGCGCGCGCCGGCGGAGCTGACGATGCCGGTGTTGAACTCACTTTCCTGGCGGGTGAGGGCCAGGAGGAAGGCGGTCTCGACAGGGCTGTCCTTGGTGAAATGTTTGATGGCGGCGGCATTACCGGGATAGGCGTAATATTCGGTCGCAAAGCCGCGGTTCACGCCGATCTTGGCGAAACGGACCGTGATCGGCAGCGGAGCCAGCCGCAACGCCAGCTCGGACGTCAGCGCCATGTCCGCCGGATTGTCGATGCCGCGCGCCAGATCGAACAGGAACGCCGGCAGCACCGTATCCAGGCCCGCCTTCTTGGCGACGACGAAGGCCCGCGCCACATCCTGCTGCGCGAAGGCTTTGATTTCGCTGTCATTCGGGGTGTGCGGCGCGCGGAACTGGCTCGGCCCGGCCGTGCCCAGTGCCGATTGCGCCAGTTGCCCGTAAAAGACGTGTCCGTATTGGGCCGCGTCCCGGAAAGCGGCCTCGGCGGGGGCCTTGCGATTGAGCGCGAGTTCGGCGCGTCCCAGCCAATAGGCCGCGCGGGCGCGATCCTTGGGCAGGCCGCGTACCGAGGCGCCGATCACAAAATGCTCGCGCGCCTGCTGTGGTTTGGAGAGGAAGCGCAGCGCGATCCAGCCGGAGAGAAACTCAGCCTCGGACAGGTTATCGTTGGTCAGCAGGCTGTGGTTCTGCGCGATTTCGTAAGCGGTTTTCGGATTGCCGGAGTTCAGCGCCGCCCGCACGTGCTGGCGCCGTTCCTCCCACCAGTCGGGCGCTTCCAGCGCGCCCACGGCGTTTTTCGGCACCGAACGCAACAGGCTCCACGCCTGCTTCAACTGCCCGCGTTTGCGCAACTCCTTGATCTTGGCCAGCAGCGCGCCGCTATCCCGGCGTATCTCTTTGCGCAGCGCCAGATGCGGCCCCGGCTTCGGCTTGCCGGTGATCTTGGCCTTGGCCGCGAGCGCCGCCTGCTTCGCCTTCTGCTTGGCTTGCGCCAGCCGGACAACGAGAACCTTCTTGGCGGCGGCGGTTTTGCTGACGGCTTTTGGGTCAGCAGCCGGCGCACCGGACGCCCCGCGCAACTTGCCGCGCAACGCCTCGATGGAGGGCGCCAGCTTTTTGCTGTCCTTGGCCTGCAACCAATGCAGGCGCGCCTGATGATCCTCGTTCGTCAAATGCGCGGCGAAACGCTGGCCGATCTTCGTCTCCACACCCTGATCGAATGTGGACCGCCGCCAAGCTTCGCGGAGCATGGCTTTGCCTCGCCCGGTGTCGCCCTTGGCCAGCAGTGCGCCCGCAAGCGCCACCTTGCCCGCGCCGGTCGCAGGCGGCTTTTGGGCGAAAAAGGCGATGATTTTTTCCGGCTGTGCGTCTTGAAGCAGGAGGCCAGTCTCAATTCCGGCGTCGAGGATATCTCGCGATGGCCATAGCGGGTTGTCCTGGCGGAATTTGATGATCTCGGCGTATGGCGTGCCGGCGCCGTTCACCCGCATCAGGTACCAGGCGGCCAGTTTTTTCGCCGCCGGGTCGGTGATTTTCGCCAGCGCCGTCCGCGCCTCGTCGTAATCCTCATCGGCGGCCTGTTTGACGGCCTCCTTGAGCTGGGTCATGTCGCTTTCGGAGATGGTGTAGTTCAGCAGCGGTGCCAGCGGCTGGTCCAGTTCGCGGCGGACGGGCGGCTTTAGCGACAAGGCGTCTGGTGTTTCGGTGGCGGCCGCTTGCTGAGGAGGCTGCGGCGCTGGGGCGGCGGGTGCGGGAGCG
Organism: uncultured Alphaproteobacteria bacterium; assembly: GCA_963827885.1. GTDB lineage: Bacteria > Pseudomonadota > Alphaproteobacteria > Rhizobiales > Rhodomicrobiaceae > CAWHDD01. The sequence continues at coordinate 318,804 of CAWHDD010000006.1, forward strand.
GCGGGCGTCTGCGGAGCCGGCGCGGGGGCTGCGGTGTTGCCTGTGGGTTGAGCGGGAGCGGGCGCCGATTTCGCGCTGCTGCTGGATTGCGGCAGCCGGCCGGATTTCCCGGTCCGTTCGTCTGCGGCATTGATGACGTTGGGGATCTCCCCGCTGGCCTCCAGCAACAGCGCCAGAGCACCGCCACAGGCCAGCGACAATCCCAGGATGGGGAGGAGACGGCGCGTCGATGTTAAGAAAATGCTCATCGGCTCCCTGGGGTCATCGGCGTTGGCGTGTCGCGAGTACCGGTATGCGGTTGAGCAGAGTTCCGGCTTTTTGAAAAAAAACTCTCGCAAACAAGCGCCTGTTTAGAGCCGGAACGAGAAGACTTCAGCCGCCCCGGTGGTGGTTGTTTTGCCGCGCGTGCCTTCTCGATGGGCACAAATTAAGCGCCGCTAACCGGTCGAATACTAATCGAATGAAACTGGGGTGGCAACCCGCTGGAATTCGTCAAGACTGTGGCGCGGCCCGCCAATTGAGCGGCTCCGCCAGATGCTGGGGCGGGAATGCTGGGAAAAACCGCGCGATCATCGCTCTTCCCCTTCGCGGCGATCAACTGGCGAATTCGCGCAGGCCCGCTGGCGCGCGGCTGGGTTCATCAACGGGAAGCGCTGGATCGAGGCTGACGACGGCTTCATAGTGCGACAGGAAAATCTCGCCCGTCAGCTCCGCGAGGAAAGCGGATTTTCTCAGCCGGTCCATGACGGGGCCTTTGACCTCCGACAGATGCAGAGTGATCCCGGCCTCCTTCAGCCGCCGGTTGATGGTTTCGAGCACATCGAGGGCGCTCATATCAATATGATTCACGGCGGGGCACATTAGAATGAGATGCCGGGCCTTGGGATAATCAGTGATCAGTTTGTTCACGACCTCTTCGAGGTAATTGGCGTTGGCGAAGTAGAGGCTCTCGTCGATGCGGAGCGAAACGATCCGGTCGCTGGTTACGACCTCATACCGCTTGACGTTGCGGAAATGATGCGTGCCGGGAACGAGCCCCAGAACCGCGAAATGCGGGCGGCTCGTATGGTAGATGTGCAGCGCGATCGAGAGGCCCATGCCCGTTACCAGCCCCCGTTCGACACCGTAGATAATGGTGACGAGAAACGTGGCGATCACGGCCGCAAAATCCCGTTTCGAGTAGGTCCACGCCTTGCTCAGGATGCGGAAATCCACCAGCGTCAGCGCGGCCAGCACAATCATGGCGCCGAGAGTGGCTGAGGGCAGATGGTAGAGCGGCTGCGTGAAAAAGCTTGCCACGAGTGCGATGCCGATGGCCGCGAAAATGCCCGCCGCCGGAGTTTGAGCACCCGCGTTGTAATTCACGGCCGAGCGGGAAAAGCTGCCGGCAACCGGATATCCGCCCGTGACCGAGGCCGCCACGCCTGCCACGCCTAGCGCGATCATCTCCTGGTTCGGCTCGATGCGCTGCCTGCGTTTTACCGCGAAGGCCTGGGCGATGGAGATCAACTCCACGAACACGATAATGGCGATCAGGGCGGCCTGTCCGGCCAGCACTGTCCACAGCCCGGCATCGAAGCGGGGTAATGCCAGCGAAGGCAGGCCGCTGGGAATGTGGCCGACGACTTTAATGCCCAGATCGTCGAGGTCGAACAGGGCGGTGAACGTAATGGCCGCAGCTACGACGGCAAACGGCCCCATGCCTGAAAGGAGCCCGGCGCGCTCCGATGAAAGGCCGGTTTTTTGGAGGAGGGGCTTCAGATAGCGGCGTATCAAGACGAAGCTGGCGAGGGACAGCGCGCCGAACAGCACCGTTGGATAATGGGTTTTATCCAACGATTTCCAGATGGACGCGGCAATGTCGTAAAGCGTCTCGCCCTTGGCGGGCACGCCCAGCAAATTCTTGACCTGGGTCGCGGCGATGGTGAGCACCGAGCCGGTGACGAAGCCGGAGATGACGGTATGGCTGATGAAATTGGTCACGAAACCGAGCCGCAGCGCGCCCATGACGATCAGCATGCACCCGGACATCAATGCCAGGATTGCGGCCGCTGCCGCGTATTCCGGCGTGCCCGATGCGGCGACGCTACCCGCTCCGGCGGCGGTCATGATGGCGATGATGGCGCAAACGCCCACGGCCATGAACATGCTCGTGCCGAACACGCAGTACATGATGGCGGGCAGCATGCTGACGTAGAGGCCGGCATAGGGCGGCATCCCTGCCACCATCGCATAGCCGAGCGCTTGCGGCACCAGCATGACGACGACGATTAGGGCAGCGATAAAATCTCTCGAAAATTTATCGCGATCGTATGTGTGAGCCCAGGTGAGAAACGGAAGCAGCCGTTGGAATGATGCCTTATCAACGCTCATGGTTTTTTATTGCCTGCGAAACGACAGGTTTGCGAACGGTGAACATTAGCGGTGTTTTAAGTTGAAGTGAGTGTGACAACTCGTCTCATGAACTAAAGATTTTAATGTTGGCAGGTGTGCAATTTATTGTAGGACAATTTGTTTTAGCTTTGAGCAAAAGCCCGGCGGAGTCCACCATTCGATGCAGATTCACAACATGGGGTGCCTGCGGCGCGGCCAGTTATATCCGAGAGAATACTTCCGCCGCGATGGAGATCTGCTGGCGCCGCTATTTGGCGGACGCGCGCTGCTTCGCTTCCTTGACGCGCTGGAACAACGGTTTAGCGTCGGTGTAGCGGCCCTGGTCACGATAAAGCACCGCCAGATTGGTGACGTAGTTGAGCGTGTTGGGATGTTCCCTGCCGAGCACGCGCTCGCCGACCTCAATGGCGTGCTTGATCAACGCTTCAGCCTTATCATAGCGGTGTCGGGTTAGATAATGTGCACCCAAATTGCCGATGCTATTGAGCGTCTCGGGGTGCTCCTTACCAAGTACGCGTTCACGTGCCTCCAGGGCGTGCTTGAACAGCTTCTCCGCCTTGCCGTAACGGCGTTGCTGGCGATACACGAGCGCCAGATTGTTAACGATGATGAGTGTGTCGGGATGTTCCTTGCCAAGCACACGCTCGCTGACCTCCAGGATGCGCTTGTAAAGCGTCTCCGCTTCACCATAACGGCCCTGGGTGTCGTATAGTCGCGCCAGATTGTTGAAGCTGGTGAGTGTGGATTGGTGTTTCCTGCCGAACACGCGTTCTTTTGCTTCCAGAGTGCGCTTGAACAGCGTCTCCGCCTCGCCATAACGGCCCTGTCTGGTATAAAGAGCCGCCAGATTGTTGTTGATGATGAGTGTGTTGGGATGTTCCTTGCCGTGCACGCGCTCGCTTGCTTCCAGGCCGCGCTTATAAAGTGGCTCTGCCTCGCCGTAGCGGCCCAGGCTGTCATAATCCGCTGCCAGAAGGTAGATGCAGGTAAGGGTGGTAGGATGGTCCTTGCCTAGCTTTTCCTCCGCAACCGATATAGCGGTATGAGCGAACGGAATTGCCTCCGCGTATTTCCCCTGTTTTCGAAGCTCGGTGGCACGTAACATGGGGAATGCAACGTCACTCGCCCCCTGCGCCCGCACATTCGCTGGCCCGGCGATGGCCAGAAGCGCAGCCATCATCAGTACACTTGCCGCCGCCGGCATCCGTAACATTCTCCGTCTCCCGCAAAACCCTGAATGCCTCAGGCATTCGTGCCTCAGCTTTGTGCTGGCATTATGGGGAATTGCATACCTCCCGGCTGACTGCGCCCCTTTTGCCGAGCGGAGCCAGAGAGTTGGTGCCTGCCGCAGCCACGCGCTTGCAGCCTGATAGCAAACTCTTTATTTTCTTGCGCGAAATAGAATGGCATACGATGCAGGCAGAATGCGTTCGCGGGCGCCGTGCTGTAAAGAGGCGATGTTCAGGCATCGCGGGCGCCGCCATGAAACGCCTGGGAGGGCTATAGGGATGTTCAAAGGATCAATAACCGCACTCATTACGCCCTTCGCGAACGGCAAGGTCGATGAAGACGCCCTGCGGCGCCTCGTGGATTTCCAGATCGCGCAAGGGACGCACGCGCTGATTCCGACCGGCACAACCGGCGAGTCGCCGACGCTCAACCATGACGAACACCAGCAGGTGGTGGAAATCTGCATCGCGCAGACCGCCGGCCGCGTTCCCGTGATCGCCGGCACCGGGTCGAATAGCACCGCCGAGGCCATCGAGTTGACGCGGCACGCCAAGGCGGCCGGCGCCAATGCCGTGCTGGTGGTTTCGCCGTATTATAATAAGCCGACGCAGGAAGGGCTTTACCAGCATTACAAAGCCATCAACGACGCGGTCGAGATCCCGGTCATCGTCTACAACATCCCGCCGCGCAGTGTGGTGGATATCTCCGTGGCGACCATGAAGCGCATTTTCGCGCTGCCGAACGTCATCGGTGTGAAGGACGCGACGGGGCAGGTTCCGCGCATCAGCCAGCAGCGGCTGGCGCTGGGCACCGATTTCCTCCAGTTCTCCGGCGACGATGCCGTGGCGCTGGCGGTGCACGCCCATGGTGGCCACGGCTGCATTTCGGTCACGGCCAACGTGGCGCCGGGCCTGTGCGCCCAGTTCCAGAACGCTTGCCTCGCCGGTGATTTCCGCCGCGCGCTGACGCTGCACGACCAGCTCATGCCGCTGCACGAGGCGCTGTTCGTCGAGAGCAGCCCGGCGCCGGTGAAATATGCGGCGTCGCGGCTGGGGCTGTGCCGTGAGGAACTGCGCCTGCCGCTGGTGCCCATCACCGAAGCGTCGCGGCGCGTGGTTGACGAAGCGCTGGTCAAAACCGGCCTGATCCAGAAAGAGGCGGCATAGGCCGGAAAACACGGCATGGCAGAAAAAAAAGCGCCGCCGAAACGCGCCGTCGCCGATAACCGGCGGGCGCGATACGACTATTTTATCGAGGACACATTCGAGGCCGGCGTGATGCTTGGCGGGTCGGAGGTGAAAGCCTTGCGCCTGGGCCGCGCCAACATCGCGGAATCCTACGCCAGCGAACATGGCGGCGAGCTGTTCCTCATCAACGCCTACATCCCGGAATACGCGCAGGCCAGCCGTCTCAACCATGAAACGCGCCGGCCGCGCAAGCTGCTGCTGCACCGCAAGCAGATCAACAAGCTGATGGGCGCGGTGAAGCGCGAGGGCATGACGCTGGTGCCGCTGAAGCTGTATTTCAACGATAAGGGCTTCGCCAAGCTGGAGCTGGCGCTGGCCAAGGGTAAGAAGAATTACGACAAGCGCGACACCGAGAAGGCGCGCGACTGGTCGCGGCAAAAGGGGCGGCTGCTGCGGGAGAAGGGCTGATATGGGCGGGGTGACGAAAGAAGCACTGGGCGCGCTGCCCGCCGGTTTGCCGGTGCCGGAGGACGACGGCGCGGCGAGCCATTTGCCGGGCATGCGTATGCCGGACATCGCGCTTGCGGCAACGGACGGCAGCACTGTGGCGCTCGCGGCGCTGACCGGGCGCACCGTGGTTTATGCCTATCCGCGCACGGGCGTGCCGGGGCAGCCGCCGTTCACTGAGGATTGGGATCTCATTCCTGGCGCACGCGGCTGCACGCCGCAATCCTGCGATTTCCGCGACCATCATGGTGAGTTGCAGGCGGCCGGCGTCCGCGTTTTCGGCCTGAGCACGCAGACGGCAGAATTTCAGCGGGAGGCGCGCGAGCGGCTGCACCTGCCGTTCAATCTGCTGAGCGATGATGAATTCCGGCTGACCGGGGCGCTGCGGCTGCCCGCGTTCGACGCCAACGGCACGAAGCTGCTGAAGCGGCTGACGCTCGTCATCAAGGACGGCGTCATCGAGCACGTGTTTTATCCGGTTTTTCCGCCAGACGCACACGCGGCAGAGGTGTTGCGCTGGCTGCAAGCGGCTCGCGGTTGAGCTTGCCGCCCCGCAGTGTTGTGTCACAAACACAAGTGTCCCGATCGCCCGGCCGGTGACACAACACGAAACATGGTAGTAAAGGATAGTTCAGTCTGACGCGAAAGCGGAGATCAGTTCACGCCCTTGGCCTGCAAGTGCGGACCATACTTCTTGTCCGTTCCCTGGATGTGGTTGACGAGCCAGGACTTCAGGAAGTCCATTACCTCGCCGGACAGGCTGTCGCCAGCGCCGCCCTTATACTTTTCCTGCACGCTGATAACCGTGGCAGTCAGCTTGTCGTGCTCGGCCTTGTGGGCGGCGGAGTCGGCATAGCCGGTGTCGGCAAACAGCTTCTCTTCATATGCGAAATGGGTCTTCGTGTAGTCGATAAGACCGTCGAGCGTCTTCCCTAGGGCGTCAGCAGCCTGGCCGCTTTGAATGGCATCGTGAAGTTCATTCACCAAGCCTACCAGCTTTTTGTGCTGGTCGTTGATGAAGTCTACACCAACATTCAAGTTCTCGTTCCACTCTAGAAACGCCATGCGCGTACCTACCTCTCTTTGTATGCTTTGCGACAAATCGCGCATGCATTATCAGCATACCGAGATTGGTATGTCAACATTTTTGCATTAGTATAAGTATCGTAATAAATGCACGGTGCAAGTGATTGGCGGGAAATGATGTTTTGGCGTGGCGATATATCAGGTAATAGCGAACATTATTACATGACGTCGGTTATTAAAACTATTCAAAACTACGGAAAATTGATACGAGTACTGCCGCGCGGTGCGATATGACCGTCGAACAGGCTTAAATTGTTTATATAATCTCCAGGTCAACTGTCAAGTTTGACGCAGCGCGCCAATGCCGCAACTGCGCGCCCGTTGCTCATATATGCCTGCCATAACAATGCGGCGCAGCGTGGGCTCACTTTCCCGGCATGTAAAAAAAGGTGCGCTTGTTTTGCCCTGTCAAAGGGGAGCAAAATCGCGCCGGACGAACATCGCACACAAAATCGGGAAGAGAGACCCATGGCCGGGCAACTGTATCATTTCATTGGCGGCGAGCGTGCCGCCGGCAAATCCGGGCGCTTCGGCGACGTGTTTTGGCCCATGACCGGCGAGGTGGCCGCGCGCACGCCGCTCGCCTCGGCGGCGGAGGTCCGCGCGGCGGTGGAGAACGCCAAGGCGGCGCAACCGCGCTGGGCGGCGGAGAACCCGCAGAAGCGGGCGCGCGTGATGATGAAATTCGTGCAGCTCGTGCAGCGCGATATGGACAGCCTAGCGCTGACGCTGGCGCAGGAGCACGGCAAGACCATCGCCGACGCGCGCGGCGACATTCAGCGCGGCGTGGAGGTGGCGGAATTCGCCGTTGGCATTCCGCATCTGCTGAAGGGCGAGTACAGCGAGGGCGCCGGGCCGGGCATCGACCTGTATTCAATCCGCCAGCCGCTGGGTGTGGCGGCGGGCATCACGCCGTTCAACTTCCCGGCCATGATTCCCATGTGGAAGTTTGCGCCGGCAATCGCCTGCGGTAACGCATTTGTGTTGAAGCCGTCGGAGCGCAATCCGTCCGTGCCGCTGCGGCTGGCCGAGCTGATGATCGAGGCCGGGCTGCCCGCCGGTATTCTCAATGTTATCAACGGCGACAAGGAGGCGGTGGACGCCCTCCTCGACGACCCGGACATCGCTGCCATCGGCTTCGTCGGCTCGTCGGACGTGGCGCAGTACGTCTATTCGCGCGGCACGGCCAACGCCAAGCGCGTGCAGGCGTTCGGCGGCGCCAAGAACCACATGGTCATCATGCCCGACGCCGACATGAAACAGGTGGTCGATGCGCTGATCGGCGCGGGCTACGGCTCGGCGGGCGAGCGCTGCATGGCGATTTCCGTGGCGGTGCCGGTGGGCGAGAAGACGGCGGACGCGCTGATGGAAAAGCTCATTCCGCGAGTGGAGAGCCTGAAAATCGGCCCGTCCACCGATCCGGCCGCAGATTTCGGCCCGCTGGTGACGCGCGCGCATCTGGAGAAGGTGAAGGCGTATGTCGATCTCGGCATCCGCGAGGGCGCCGAGCTGAAGGTCGATGGCCGCGAGTTCTCCATGCAGGGCTACGAGAATGGTTTCTACATGGGCGGCTGTCTGTTCGACCATGTGCGGCCGGATATGCGCATATATAAGGAGGAGATTTTCGGCCCCGTGCTGTCGGTGGTGCGGGCGAAGGACTACGAGGAGGCGCTGCGTCTGCCGAGCGAGCATGCATACGGCAACGGCGTGGCCATCTTCACCCGTGACGGCGATGCGGCGCGCGATTTCGTCAGCCGTGTGAATACCGGCATGGTCGGCGTGAATGTGCCGATCCCGGTGCCGCTGGCGTATCACACCTTTGGCGGCTGGAAGCGCTCCTATTTCGGCGACCTCAACCAGCACGGGCCGGATAGCGTGCGGTTTTATACCAAGACCAAAACGGTGACGTCGCGCTGGCCGTCCGGCGTGAAGGAGGGTGCGGAGTTCGTGATTCCAGTGATGCGCTGACGCGGTGGCATGGCCGGGATGGACCCGGCCATGTTCAGTCGCCGCTATTAAGGTGTATCAGTGTCGTTATTTTCCGCAAACAGCGGCTTCTTGTGGCTCTTTAGGTACATCCTGAGGAGAAACAATGCAGTCGAGGCGAAAATAACAGTTTTTCCCACGCTCTCTATCACGCCCCCCTCGGGAAGAACCTTCCACAGCAGCGCGGATGCCGTAATCGTCAGCGGCACCGTCAGATACCACACGTTCGATGCTATTTGCCGTAAGGTCTCCGTATTTGCTCTTGTCGCCTCGGTTTCGATGATAAGCGCGCTGGTTTGTATCATCTCGGTGGTGGACTGAAGGCGCTTACGCAGCGAGTCGAGCCGCTGACCGATGCTGGAAATCTGGTTGAACACCGGCTTTACGCCGCGATCGACGAATTGATTGTAACTGATCCATCCGTCGATATTGACCACATGAAGTGTTGGCCATAGCCTCTCGAACTCATTGGCGTAATAGTTCGAGCGGTTGATGATATAGAGCAGACGGCCCGCGCCGCCGCGCCCCATATCGTCCAGGCCCGCGCCGAGGATAACCAGGCGCTTTTCAACCTTCTTGATGAGCCTCGCCAGACTTCTGATGCGCTCGCTTTCCAGCCTTTGAAGCAGCGGGCTTTTTATGCTCTGTAGGTTTTGCTGCCGTCTATCGTCGTCGAGTTTGACCTCGAAATCGCGGATGGCTTTCAGCATGCGGGAAATCGAGCCGTTCAGTTCCGGCTCGTTTTTGTTTATGACGTTACCTTCGTCGTCAATATTGTTGAGCGCGCAATTTGCGCCATGTTTCGTCTCGATCTTATCCCGCGCCTCTCCCCAGTACTGCAAGACCCCATCCAGCTCATGCCCGAGAACCTGAATGTGAACCCCCGCATTCTTGATGATCGCCAGATTTTTGAAAACGAACAGCCGCATGGTGTTGACGGAGTTCATCCGCTCCACGAAGCGGCCGATCTGCTCGCGGTGCGGCTGGCCCTTGGTCACGATCATATAGCGGATTGGGGCATGGTTTTTGGGCTGCCCCTCCTTGTGCACGGGGCGGCCCTCAATTTCCGTTGGCAGATGATCCGCCGGCACCTCGCTGTTGCGGCTCGGCGCTTCCTCGTCGCCAAAAAAAGCGCCCGAGGATTTCAGCGGCGCCAGATAGAGCGCCTTTCCCTCAAGGATGCCGCAGCCGATGAAATCGCGGTGATCCGCCCAGGGCACCATGCGCCGGACGAATGGCGACAGCGACTTCAGTACGGTGTTGGCTTCGCAGTTCTCGTAGTCGAACTTTTGCGCCGGACCGAAGCCGAAGTTGGCGTCGCGCTCCATGACCTCCACATCGGCCCCTGGCGTGGGTGCCGGGGCTTTGGCGGTGTTGCGTAAGCCGTCGGCGAGTTGTTTGCGCTCGATTTGCTTGGGCGTGCTTATGCCATCAACCGCCATGACCAGACCGCGGAAGTCGGCGAAAATGTGCCCGTTGCTAAGCGTGACGAGATTTTCCGCCGTGCCGCCCTGTGCCCCCTGCCCTCTGAGCTGAAAGCCGAACGACGCCATGAAGCTGGTCCAGATACCCTCATAGAGATAATCGGCGATCTCCAGCAGTTCCTTCGCGTCGTTTTCGCCAACGCCCTTTTCCGGCAGACGGTCGAGTTCGACGAAGCCGCCGGTGATTTGTCCCTGGCTGATGTCCCGGATTTTCTTCAGGCAACGGGCAATCTTCGTCCGCCGATGGCCGGGCGGGTTATTATTCGTGCTCGCATTTGAATATATCTGCGTGGAGCCGTATGGATTGTTGACGTCGATGAAGAACGACAGCGTCACATGATCGAGGTGGTTTTGCACCTGCACGCGCACGCGGATGCAGCTCTTGCTGGGATAGTCCGGGCTCTCCGGCCTTTCGTTTGCAACGGCATTGCCCTCAGCGTCTGAATCCCGCCACCACAAGGTAAATCCCAAGGACTGAGGCTGTATAAAGTGAAATTGATGGGAGAGCTTCGCGCCCTTATTGTTCCTTAATAGCTGCCCGTTGGTGAGAGGCAACGTCTCGAACCTCAGTTCTTCGATGTTGAAATCGCCGGTGTCCTCATCTTCCGGTGACAGCGGCTGCCGCTTGATGCGTCCTTTATGCTGAAGATGTAGCAGGAAGTCGCGGATCTCCTGGAAAAACTCCTCGTGGTTTTTATCATGCTCCTTCTGTTGACCATCGAGAGGAGCGTCGATCAGCCGGGAAGTTTTTTCCGCCTGCGATGCTTTCTCATCGGCCTGGGTTACGTGCCATATGCCGAGATGCCAGACGAGAGTGGGGGAGCCGAAGCTCGGCGGCGGCTTACTGTGTCCCTCTGAGGTAATGTGTTGATATTGTTCAGAATAGTCCCAAAATTGCAACCCAGGATTTTCAACTTCAATTCGGCTCACTGCAAACCCCCACTTGTCCAATATTTACAACGCAACTCCGGCGGCAGGCTAAACCTGCCAACAATACATGGAGCTTATGGCGTTGAGATGGCGCGAGGAATTGCCAGTCCCTCTTTCCCTGCTGCGCGCGCCGGATTGTCCCGCCGGATGCATTTGCGCACAGCCTGCCGCTAGCAGCCCGCCATTTGATCGTGACAAAATCCGCTGGCGCACTACTGTGTGTCCCGTGACCTTCCGGTGGAATGAAAGCGCGAGTTGACGCCATGCCTGATCTAGCCCAAGCGGAAGCAAAGCTTCGCGAAGTATTCGGCTTCCCGTCCTTCCGCCCCGGACAAGCCGATATCGTCGGCACAGGTGCTTGCCGGCAAGGACGTGCTCGCCGTGATGCCGACCGGCGGCGGCAAGTCGCTGTGCTATCAGCTGCCGGCGCTGGTGCGCGACGGGCTGACCGTGGTGGTGTCGCCGCTGATCGCGCTGATGCGCAATCAGGTGGCGCAGCTCTGCAGGGCTACGGCATCGCGGCGGCAGCCTCAATTCGGCCAACGAGCCGGCCGAGGAAACGCGCGCGGTGCTGCGACGCGCTCGGCGCCGGCGAGCTGCGCCTGCTCTACGTCGCGCCCGAGCGGCTGGCGCTGCCGGACACGCTGGCGCTGCTGGCGCGAGGCAGGCGTCTCGCTGCTCGCCGTCGACGAGGCGCATTGCGTCTCGCAATGGGGGCACGATTTCCGGCCCGGAATATCTGCAACGCTCGGCAGCGTCGCGGCCGAGCTCGGCGGCGTGCAGATCATCGCGCTGCACGGCCACCGCCGACGCGCGCGACGCGCGGCGACATCCTCGACCGGCTGTTCACGCGCGCGCCGCGCCGTGTTCGTGCACGGCTTCGACCGGCCCGAACCTGCGGCTCGCCATGCAGGCCGAAGAGCAACGCCGCGCGCCAGCTCGTCGACTTCGTCGGCGCGCACAAGGGCGAGAGCGGCATCGTCTATTGCTCGACGCGCAAGCAGACCGAGGAACTGGCCGAGCGTCTGAGCGGCAAGGGCGTTCACGCGCTCCCCTATCACGCCGGCATGGACAGCGGCCGCGCGCTCGCGCCACCAGGACCGCTTCCTGCAGGAGGACGGCCTCGTCATGGTGCGCGACGGTCGCCTTCGGCATGGGCATCGACAAGCCCGACGTGCGCTTCGTCGCCCACGCCGACCTGCCGAAAAGCATCGAAGCCTATTACCAGGAGATCGGCCGCGCCGGCCGCGACGGTCTGCCCGCCGACACGCTGACGCTCTACGGCCTCGACGACATGCAGCTGCGCCGCCTGCAGATCGAGGAGAGCGAGGCCGCCGGACGAGCAGAAGCGCATCGAACGCCAGCGGCTCAACGCGCTGCTCGCGCTGTGCGAGGCGCCGCGCTGCCGGCGGCAGACGCTGCTCGCCTATTTCGGCGAGACCACCGAGCCGTGCGGCAATTGCGATCTCTGCCTGGAGGGCGTCGAGCTGATCGACGGCACGATCGCTGGCGCAGAAGGCGCTGTCGGCCATCGTGCGCACCGGCGAGCGCTTCGGCACGGAGCATCTCGTTTGCCATCCTGCGCGGCGAGAGCAACGACCAGATGCGCCGCTTCGGCCACGATCAGCTGCCGACCTTCGGCGTCGGCAGCGATGTGAGCACCAACGAATGGCGCGCGATCTTCCGCCAGATTTACGCGCTGGGGGTGATCTCGCTCGACATCGCCAATTACGGCCGCTGGACCATTACGGACGACGGGCGCAACGTGCTGCGCGGGCAATCCGCTGTCGAGCTGCGGCGGTATCAGGAGCCGGTGAAGGGCAAGGGCGCGAAAAGGTGCCGCGGGTGGTGCGCCGGCATCCGGGCAAAGCGTGCCCGAGGCGAGCGATCCGTTATTCGCGGTGTTGCGCAAGACGCGGGGCGAACTGGCGGCCGAGCAGAAGGTGCCGGCCTACGTGGTGTTCGCGGATCGCACTTTGCTGGACATGGTGCGCCTGCGGCCGGAGAACCTCGACCAGATGGGGCTGGTGCATGGCGTCGGCCAGGCCAAGCTGGAGCGGTATGGCAAGATTTTCCTGGAGGCCATCCGCAAGCACCGCGCTGAGGCGGCGGAAATCCCGTCCGTGGACAGGTAACGGCGCGCCACTTGCGGCATGGCGCGCGTTTTCGCTGCGGCTGCGGTTAATCCGCCCGGCGCACGTAAGTCAGTTCGTTGGTATCGACCACGACCTTTTCGCCCGCGCCCCGCCCGGAGGTCTCGTAGTGGATTTCCCGACCCCGGTATTGCCGGTCGCCGAGGCGTTCCTGGATGCGGATGACGGTCTCGGCGCCCAGGCCGTAGATGGTCTTCAGCACCATCGTGACCTCATGGGCGGTGGCCAGGCGGGGTTCGATCCGCCGCCCCAGCAGCAGGCGGAGGTTCTCCAGGTCGCGCACGTTCGGCGGATTGGCGAAGGCCGCCTCCATCGACCCCTTCTTCAACTGCAACGGCACGAACCGGTAATGGATCGCGGCCTTGGGCGAGACCAGCTTGCGGGCCTCCTCGCTGAGTTCGAGGTCATGCAGGACCACGAACGGCATGCCGGTCACGGCCGAGAGCGTGCGGTAGAGCGCCTCCTGCGAACAGAATTCCAGCTCGATCACGGCCTGGTGGGCGGCAATGCTCGACCGTTTCATGCGGCGGCGGACGGTGTCCGCCTGGGCCTGGCTCAGGTGCCCGTCCACGACCAGGCGCTCGAGCAGTTCGCTGCCGGTGGCATCCAGCACGGGCGGCCGGCGGGGGCGTGGGCGAAGGCGTGGCGGCCGGTGACGGCGGGGTCGGTTCCTGGGTCATGGCTGTTCGATGGTGAGGGGTTTGCGGAGGGCCAGGACATGTTCTTGGCCGGCGGGGTCGCGCAGCTTGGCGGTGGTGGCCTCCAGGGTCAGCACGGTGAACCCGGCCACCACGGCGCCGACCCGGACCGGGCCCCGATGCAGCACGGCGCCGCTCCTGGCGTCGGCGATTTCGATGAAGGCCGTGCGCTGCGGTCCTTCCGCCGCCTCGATCCAGCCGGAAAAGAAGAGCCGGCGCAGCGGTTTCGGCGGCGTCGGCGTCGGTCTCGGGACGCTGGGATCGCCGTTGTTGACGACCTGGGGCGTAGTGACCGGATTGGCCTGTGGCTTGGGGAAGCGCCGGAGGAAGCGGAACGGGTTCTGTCCCTCGCCCGGCAGGACCGGCGGGTAGAGGAAGGCGAACGCCTGGTCGCCCAGCAGGGACCGGGGTGGTGGAATGGCCTGGCTGGAGGACACCGGCGGCTCCGCCTCGCGCAGGAGGCGGGCGAACTGGAGGCCGACGACGATCAGCAGCAGCAGCAGCAGCACGGCCGCCAGCTTCACTTCCCAGCTTTGTTGCAGCGGTGTGGATGACGACGACATCTTGAGTCCGCGGGTCGGGGGTTGGGTGGCTACGCGCCTGGGGGCAGGATCCGGATCGGAACTTCGGGCCTGGTCGCCTGTTCGGAAACATCGTCGGCCGTCTGGAAGAAGGAGGAGCACTCCAGCTCGATCGCGAGCGAGGCGATGCCCACCGCCGTCTCCTGCTGATTGTCGCGGGAGCCCGGCAGGGCGACCACTTCGATCCGGTTGACCGGCAGGAAGTTGTCCCCTTCCTGCAGGGAGGTGAGAAAGCGGAAAAGCTGTTCGGCGTCCCGGTCACCCCGATCCGCACCGGGAATTCAAACGATTGCGGGATCGCCGCCCGGGCGGCCAGATAGGCGCGGGGCGGCAGGACGCGGATCCGCGCCGGCTTCCGGCCGAAGCCCTGCTCGTCCTGGGCGACCGCGCCCTCCGCCTGCCGGAACTGCAGGCCGGCGGCAAGCGTCAGTTCCGTCACCCGGTCGACCGTCCAGACCTGCAGCAGGAGCTGATAGATGTAGGCCGAGGTGGTCTTCTCGCCCAGGCACAGCACCTCCTCCGTCAGGAAGACATTGCGCTGCGCGAGCTTCTGGTCGAGCTGGTTGTACTCGTCCTGGAAGTCCAGGCGGGAAATGTCCCGGAGGAAGTCGGAGTTGTGCTCGAAGTACCGGGCGATCTGCTCCTTGAAGACCCGGGTCGACCCCTGCAGCAGCAGCCGCGACTTCTCCTGCAAGCCCGTCACCTCGCGTGCCGTCTTGGCCCCGCCCTTGCCCTCCAGTTCCGCCCGCTTCATCTCCAGCAGGGAGGTCAGGCGGTCGGGGTCGAGCGGCCACCCCGACTTTTCCAGGTCGCTGCGGATGCTGGCGATGCGGTTCCGGTCGTCCCGGACATCGTTGGCCTTGGGCCGGACGACCACCAGGTAGGCCATGGCCAGGACGGCCAGCCCGCCGCCGGTCAGCGCAAACAGGATCAGATGCTGGCGCGGCCACTTCCTCATGGCTTCGGCTTCTCCTCCGGTGGCGCGTTCACGTTGGGCTCGGCGAAGGGCAGCCGCAGGACGAACGGGTAGAGCCGCTCCGGCGGAAATACTGGCGCAA
>CAWHDD010000007.1:0-173939 GCA_963827885.1 uncultured Alphaproteobacteria bacterium
CAGAATAAGGGAAATTCCGAAAAGAATATTGGAGTGGTGGGATAAATTTACAACACGTCAAAAAACCATCATCATCAGTATTGCGGCGGGTGTCGTTTTGGCACTGGCCCTTTTAGTGACCTTACTGACTAGAAAAACGTATGTAACTCTGGCTACCTGCGAGACAACGGCAGAAGCTGCAGAGATTGTTGAATTGTTAAAGAGCAATAATCTGGAATATCAGACAAGTACGGACGGAACTATAGTTTCTGTTTTGGAAAGTCAGGAATCACAGGCTAATTTATTGTTGGGAGCCAATAAGATTACGGCGGCCGGTTATACTATTGATGATGTGACCGCAGGCGGTTTTTCTACGACGGAATCGGACAAGCAGAAGAGATGGGTTTATCTGTTGCAGCAAAAGATGGAAACGGATTTAGAGGCCGAATGCTGTTGTTAAAAATGCCATTGTTACGTTAGATCTTCCGGAAAATGACGGCACCCTGATTTCTCAAGAGACGGATGCCTTTGCAGCCATTACCCTGGAGCTGGAAGGGGAAATGACCGAAGATATAGCGGCAGCGCTTGCCCGGTTTGCCGCATCCGCACTGGGCAATGAGACCACGGACAATATTACGATTATTGATACGGACGGAAATCTGCTCTTTTCGGGAGATGATGTGTCCTCTGTGGGAGGAGCAACGGCAACCACGCAACTTTCCATGAAGAAAAAAGCGGAAGAACTGGTAAAGAGTGAAGTAAAATCAGTTTTGCTTGGCACGGATTTGTTTGACAGTATTGAAGTGGCAAGCAATCTGGATTTGGACTTTTCATCAACGCAGATTGTAGATCATCAATATACACCGGCAGAGGATCAGACGCAGGGCGTGTTAAGTCATTCCGAGACCTATAAATCTGAATCAACCGGCGGTACCGGTGGCGTTCCCGGTGTGACAAGTAATGATAGCGATAACGAGCCAAGCTATGTTATCGAAAATTATGATAATTCTTCCGAGACGGTAAATCAGCAGTCTTATGATTATCTGCCAAATGAAACGATTACCACAAAGGATGTGCCGGCAGGGCTTATCCAGTATTCGACATCTTCCATTTCGGTAGCAGCAAAATCTTTACATATCTACAAGGAAGAAGATGTTAAGGCACAGGGGCTTTTAACGGATATGACATAACGGGACGAATTCAAGGCAGCCAATGAAGCTTCCATAAAGCAGGAGGTCGACGCGGATATCACCCAGCAGCGTTGGGATCAAAGAAATCAGGCGTCCGGTCAGAAAACGTTGCATAAATCATTAACCCTAAAACCGGCCAGGCCGGGGTGGCAAAAATGATTTTGCCACCCCGGTCCCAATTGGTTACTTATTTATCGAGCCAGGTATTGCTCAGGTATTTGATCGAACCGTTGGGCATCGACGTAAAATCTTTAACATACGGCTGCATCACCCGATATTCAAAGCCCACATAAAGCCAGACCCAGGGCGCCTGTTCAGTTAATATCTTTCTGAAGAATTTCGTCATAATTGGCTTTACGTTCTGCCGGTACCGGGCAACTCGCCCGGCATCCAACCATTTATCAAGCTCGGGGCTGCTAAAAGCCGCCACTTTGTTCAGGTTACCGGTGCTGTGCCAATAGCGGTAAAACATAATATCCGGGTCAGGGTTACCGCCATTTAAGGCAACCACGGCGTCAAAATCGGCGGCCAGCCAGCGATCGACATAGACACCCAGTTCCAGGGTTTCGATCTCGGTCGTGATCCCAATTTCCTGGAGCTGGGCCTGGATACTCTGCGCCTCGGCCACGGCGGTGGGCGGTTCGTCGGCGGCAGCCATAATCTTAAAGGTGATATCACCTTCCGCAACCCCGGCCTCGGTTAAAAGCTGCTTGGCTTTTTCGACATCTTTTTGGTAGCAGAATAATTCGTCAAGGGAAGTGCGATAGAGGGGCGAGGTGGCCGGTCCTGTTACCTGGCCTTCACCTAAAGAGGCGGTATCCACCACTTCCTGCCGCCCAATCGCGCAGGCAATGGCCTGCCGTACCCGCACATCGTCCAGAGGTTGGCGGCTGCTGTTGAGCTGAAGCACGTGATAAGCCAGCGCCGGGGTGCGGTCAACGACTAGATGAGATGTGCCACTTGAAGCTACAATGGCAATCTTGGGGTCGTTAATGAGCGCCCAATCAATAGTTCCGGCCCGCAGCCCGGCCAGGATCGACAATTCGTCCGGGATAATCCGGGATTCCATCTGATCAACCACCAGGGGTAATCCGGGCTGCCAGTAATCCTTATTGGCCTCCAGGGTTGTCGATAGGTCCACATCCCATTGAGCCAGCTTAAAGGGCCCGGTGCCCACCGTAACTTTGCTAGGGTCATCGGTCTCGACCACTTTTTGATCCAGGATAGCCGGGATTGGGATTGGTCATGGCGGCCAAAATAGAGCTGTTGGGACGCGTCAGTTTGAAGACAACCGTGTTCTCATCAGGGGTTTCGATACTTTGAATATCGGTGAAGTACGAACGAGCGGCCGAACCTGTCTCTTCATCCAGAATACGCTCAAAGCTAAACTTGACATCCGCCGGTCATGATGTCGCCGTTGTGGAACTTCACCTCGGGGTGAAGTTTTAGGGTGAGGGTCGTCCCCTCATCAGACCACTCCCAGGAATCGGCCAGGCCGGGTATAATTTCCAATTGGTCGTTCAGCCCCGGCGGGGCTGATAAATGAATTCAAGCAGCCGGAACGAAGAAAAAGCGGTCTGTTTATGAGGGTCAAGACCTTTGGCGTCGGCGGCCCGGGCGACGATCAAAGTTCCACCCGCTTTGGGAGCCGGCGGTGGTTCGGGCGTAGCCGTCACAACTACCTCTTTTTCGACCACTTTTTCTCCTTTGGTCACCACCACTTCCTTTTCAACTTCTTTGGTAACAACAACTTCTTTTTCGATCACTTGCGGCGTTGCTGAAGCACAGGCCAACAGCAGTATTGGCACCAATACCAGCAATACCAGGGTAACAAATAGATAGACCTTCTTTTCTCTCATCATTCCTCCTCGTTTGTTGCTAAAGTTTTAATAGAATGAGCCATTTAGAAACCGTTGCGGTATTCCTATTCGCCGCTTTTTACCTTTATAGGGTTAGTTCAGCGTGGAACACATAACGGTCACTGCGATAAGCCGAGGTGGTATATTCAAATGGGCGGTTCCACTGATCGTAGGTGATCCGGGTATTTCTAAGCACGGGCGCGCCGGCCGGTATTTGCAGCCAGGTTTGTTCGTGCTGATTGCACAGCGCGGCTTCCACTTGTTGTTCGGCACGGGTGGGGATCACTTCATAGCTATGGGTCAATAACTGGTATAAGGAGTTTTTGGCCAGGTCTTCCTCTAATAACACCTGGATTTGATTCAGGTGAAGGTGACAGGTCTCAATCGCTAAAGGTTTTTCCTCGACCAGGCGTAACCGTTCTAATAAAAAGAATCTGTTGTCCGGGGGTAATCCTCAAAATTTGAAGGGTCGAGATGGGAGCGAAGATTATTTCCTGGCGCAGCACCTCGGGTACCAACCTTAAGCCCCCGGTGGTTCATATCGTCGGTGAACCCGGTCAACCGGGTCAATTTTTGCCTGATTTTGGGCTCGCAGACAAAAGTTCCTTTGCCCTGCTCCCGGCGAAGTAACCCCTCAGTGGTTAGCTCCGTTAAGGCCTGGCGAGCCGTCATCCGGCTAATCTGGTGGGTTTCGCTTAATTCCCGTTCCGAAGGCACCATGTCCCCCGGCCCTAATTCGCCGGAAACAATCTTCTCGCGCAACAACTCTTTGAGCTGGTAATAAATAGGAAGGGGGTGGTCTTACTTAACATCGTCATTAAATTGAGACAATAAAGGACGTTCAGTTGGTATAGTGGTCTATACCACCCATTGTAGCGAAAATATGATTTCTGTCAAGTAAGAGAATGCTAGCTTAGCAATTCCAAATTGGTAGGTTGGGTTGAACGCCGACCCTCCACGAACCTGGACCTGAAACTGTTGGTTTCGCCAGCCCCGTTTAAGCCTGAAGGACTGGCGTTCAACCCAACATAATCGGAGCAACCTGTTATCGTCCAGCTCAACCCAACCTACCTATCTATTTTTCTGGAAAGGCGCAACGGCCGGTTGATTGTAGTGGGGTGGAAGTCCTGCTATAATTGGTCAGGTGTATTTCAAAGGAGTGGTACAATGGGTAACATATCCAAACGATCCCGGGCCGCGCCAGGTCTTTCCCCCGGCAGGTTGCGATCATTTATGCTCTGATTGGCATCCTGTGGATTTTATTATCCGATCTCCTCGCCCACCTGGGTCTCACCCTCGTTCTTTTGACGAACCTGCAAACTTTTAAAGGCTGGTTGTACGTTATTATCACAACCGGCCTGCTCTATTTCCTCCTTCGCCGAAACGAAACTGCGGCGGGCCGGGTCGCCGCCGCTCTACGCGAGAGTGAGGAACGGTACAGCAGTATATTTGAGCACAGCCACGCGGTGATGCTGCTGATCAACCCAGATACGGCCGAGATCGTTGACGCCAACCGGTGCCGCCTGCTCGTTTTACGGATACAGCCGGGCCGGCCTGACGGCCCAAAAGATTACGACCTGAACATCCTCCCCGCCGGGCAAGTCCAGGCCGAAATGGCCCGGACCCGTTTAATAGGTCACCGGCACATTTACTTTCAGCACCGCCTGGCCAATGGTGAAATCCGGACGGTAGAGGTGTACAGTAGCCCCATTCCGGGGCAGGGGCGAGAGCTGCTTTACTCAATCATCCACGACATTACCGAACACCGAACAGGTCCAACAGGCCCTGGCCAAGAGCCAGCGAATTTTAGCCACCTTAATGAGTAACCTGCCGGGGATGGCCTATCGCTGCCCCAATGATCCAGGCTGGGGTTATGGGGTTCGTCAGCCAGGGCTGCTTTGAACTGACCGGTTATTATCCCGCCGATTTGACCGGCCAGACCGGGATCCCTTACAACCAGTTGATCCACCCGGCCGACCGGGAGAGCACCTGGCAAGTGGTCCAGGCGGCCCTCGCCGTCCGCCGGCCCTTCCGCCACGTGTATCGCCTGATCACGGCCACCGGAGAAGAGAAGTGGGTCTGGGAACAGGGGCGAGGTGTCTTTGGACCGGATGATAAGTTGCTTTTCCTGGAAGGTTTTATTACGGATGTAACCAAGTCGAAACAGGCCGAGGCCCAGCTTTACCAACGTAACCGCGAGCTGGCGATGCTCAATAAGATTATTGCGGTTTCAGCCGCCGGCCGCCGCCGGCAACCGTCCTGGAAACTGCCTGCGTGGAATTGACCGGGGTATTTAACGTTTCCCAGGTTTTGGCGCTGCTGCTCGACGAGGCCAAAACCGAGCTAAAAATTGCCGCCTTCGCCGGAACCTGGAACGAGCCAATCAATTCCCGGCCTGGCCGGTGGCCGGTAATTTTGTATTTCAACACTTGCTCAGCCGTAAAACTCCCCTGGCAATCGAGGATGCCCGGAACGACCCCCGCCTGGGACCGGCCCTGCACGATATGGCCCGGCGCTATCAATGAAGTCGTTCCTGGTCCTACCCCTGGTCATCGACGGCGAGGTCGTCGGCGCCTTATCCCTGGAAACAACCCAGGTTCGCTGCTTTTCAGCCGAAGAGATTAGCCTGGCCGGCAGCGTGGCCGAAGAGGTGGCTGGAGCGCTGGCCCGGGCGCGGCTGGCCCAAACCCACCGGCGGCTGATTACCGCCCTGGAACAGGCCGGGGAGAGTGTAATGATAACGGACGTTAACGGGGCTATTATCTACGTTAACCCCGCTTTTGAACGAACCAGCGGCTACCATCGGGCCGAGGTAATGGGCCAAAACCCGCATATTACAAGAAGTGGTCAGCACGATACCGCCTTTTATCAAGCCCTGTGGGCAACGATCAGCGCCGGGCAAGTCTGGCAGGGCCGCCTGATCAACCGTCATAAGGCCGGCCACCTCTATACCATCGATGCCACCATCAGCCCGGTCCGGGGCGAGCAGGGCGCTATCATCAACTACGTGTCCGTCCAGCGCGACGTAACAGCCGAGCTGCAGCATGAAGAGCAGTATCGCCAGGCTCAAAAAATGGAAGCTGTCGGCCGGCTGGCGGGTGGGGTAGCCCACGATTTTAATAACCTTTTAACCATAATTACCGGTTATACTAATCTGCTCCTGGACTCAACCAGCGATAAAACCTGGCGCAAAGATGTCGAGCAAATCCAAAAAGCGGCCCAAAGGGCCACCACCTTAGTCCGGCAGCTCCTGGCTTTTAGCCGCAAACAGGTCTTGCAGCCAACCGTGCTGGATTTAAACCAGGTGGTGGTCGAAGTCGAAAAGATGTTCCAGCGGCTGATTGGCGAAGATATCGAGATAGTGGCCGAGTTGGAGGCAACCCTGGGCTGGGTGAAGGCCGACCCAGGCCAGTTGGAACAGGTAGTGATTAACCTGGCGGTCAACGGGCGTGATGCCATGCCTAATGGCGGCATTTTTATGCTCGCAACGGCCAATGTTGACCTGGATGAGGCGGATAAAAACCGGCCGGTGAACCTGGCGCCCGGCCCCTACGTCCTCCTGGTGGTGAGCAACACCGGGGTTGGCATGACTGCCGAGGTCCAGGCCCATCTGTTTGAGCCCTTCTTTACCACTAAGGAACCGGGTAAAGGGACCGGCCTGGGATTGGCTACCGCCTATGGGATCATTAAGCAGAGCGGGGGCGAGATCACGGTTGAGAGCAAACCAGGCCAGGGCACAACTTTTAAGATTTATTTACCCCAGTTGACCGAAGTTGCCGGCTGTTGCCATGTGCCGGTCCATAAAGGGCTGCCCAGGGGGACGGAGACGATCCTCCTGGTAGAAGACGAGGCCGCCGTACGGGAACTGGCCCAGCGGGTGCTGACCATGGCCGGTTACACTGTGCTGGCCATCAGCAGCAGCCGCGAAGCATCGCCCTGGCCAAACGTTATACCGAACCTATCCACCTGGTCGTGACCGACGTTATTATGCCGGGCACCAACGGGCACCGGCTGGCGAAACAACTTGGCCGGGTCCGACCCCACTTAAAGATTCTGTACATCTCCCGGCTACACCGATGAGGTGGTCGCCCATCATGGGGTCCTGGAACCCGGCCAGGCCTTCCTCCAGAAACCCTTTAGCCCAACCGCCCTGACCGGTAAGGTCCGCGAAGTCCTGGATAGACGCGGTTAAGATTACCCCTCGTTGTAACCCCGGTCACCTTTTTGCATCTAACCGAGTGAGACTAAACTATTATGGAGGTTCTGTAAACTAACCTCTGACTAGAAGTCAGAGGCTTTATCCCTGGCGCTACTCTCAGTGGTCCGAAAGCATCCGAGATGTGCGGCTGGTTTACGGCAGCCCTGCGACCGAAGTAGCAGCGAGTGACAGGATTTCAACCTGACGTTGAATGTTTTACGCCACAAACGGTTTCGTGTGGCAACCCAATCCATTCAGTTGTTAAAAATAACCGTTTCTCTCGAAAGAGAGTGCCTTGAGCGATATTATAGCACAGAAGTTCTTTTATCGAAAGTATTGACCCACGCCGGCTCGAAGCCGGGCGGTAACCTATCTAATAGACAAGGAGGAAAAGCCTTTCTCCTCCCCCGGGCATGATGCCGGGGGGAGAAAGGCTGAAATCTATAAATCCGACTATCAATCAACTGGGCTTGACTGTCCACCTGAATACCACTTACGAGGCTGCCCTGGCTCGTGTGACCGAGGCGCTTAAAGCCAAGGGCTTTGGCGTGCTGACCGAGATCGACGTACAAGCGACCCTCAAGCAAAAATTAGACGTGGATTTTCGCCCCTATAAAATCCTGGGCGCCTGTAATCCATCTTTGGCTCACCGCACCCTCACCCTGGCGCCCGAAGTAGGCTTGTTATTACCCTGCAATGTGACCGTCTCCGTGGCCGCCGATGGCAGGGTTGAGGTAGCCCTGGTGAATCCGCTGGGGATGCTGGGGGCAGTTGCTGCCAACCCGGCCCTGGAACCCATCGCCGCCGAAGCCCGCGCCCCGGCTAGAGCGGGTAGCGGCCGCCCTTAAGGAGGGCTAAGTTATGCCCTTGTATGAATTCGACTGCCAAAATTGTGGCCAATCGTTTGAAAAACTCGTCCGCAGCGCCGCTGCTATCACCGAAGTAGTCTGCCCGGGGTGTGGCCAGCCCCACGTCCAGAAGAAGTTGTCAGTTTTTGCATCGAATAGTAAGAATAGCTACCCGGCTTCGGCCGGTACGGCTGCTTGCGCCCGGTGGAACTTGAGGAATTCGCCACTGAGTGGGGCCGTGGGCCCAACCACTTATCGCCAGATTACTGGCATTGAATTAGGCTGCCGCCCGCCGGTATACCACGACCTGCCAGAGACCAACCCGGCGGTAGAAATGGGGCTGTAAGCCCTGCTGGCGCACCAGGGCATCGACGGTTAGAGTGGGATGCAGAAAAATCCGGAAGGGGTTACGCCGCAGCCAAAAGACGGAATTAAGCAGCGGCCGGGCGAACCTGACCCACCAGGCATCCCAGGGGTAGACCAATCCATATAACTGCCCGGCTCGCGCCGCCGACAACCCAACCAGGGCCTCAACGTCATGATAACAGCAGACAACCCGGTCCAGGGTGACGATATCGGCCGGGCCAAGCCGGGACGCTAAATCTACGAAGTTGCCGTGGTGATAGCTCGCCTGGTCGGCGTACACCACCGCCGGGCCTCGGCCTGGGCCAGTTGCAGATAAGCCCAAGAGGCATCTACCCCCACCACCTGGCGCACCCCGGCGGCGGCCAGGTCGTGCTGAATTGCCCCAACTCCACCGCCAATGTCAAGCAAGGTTTTGCCGGTCACGCCTTCGCCTTTTAAGGCGGCCAGCAGCACCCGGGTCGACTTACCCGGTCCATGCCGCTGATAGTTCTTCAGCTCTTTGGCCGCGTGTTTCCGGTCAAAAATCATTTCAATACCCTGGCATTGACAACAGTTCATCCGCCAACCTCCTGGTCATCGATCCTGAGAAAATTGTACCTGGATAACCTCCAACCTCCAACCTCCAACTCTGAACTCTTGGGCCAGAGAGAAAATCTTTGGGTCCTTTGTGGTTAAGAAAAAGCCCGTAGCCCGTAGGTTGGGTCGAGGAACGAGACCCAACAGTCTAACGAGACGTCCGTTGGGTTTCACTACGTTCAACCCAACCTACGCTGCTAACTAAAAATTGGCAAGCCCCTGCGGGGGCTTTTCTTTTTAGCCGGTGAATTCTATTCGGTGGCGTTCCTGGGAACGCCTCCGCAATATAGTGCCTGTCGTCACTGGCATAGTAGTTATTTCTACAGCACTGGTTGGACTAATCTGGCATACCGCCACGTTGGATGGTCGGGTGAGGAATTTGGAAGTGCAGCTTCAACAAATCCGCACCGCTCCTGAATTGATTAAAAACGGAGAGAAGATAAAAAGCACTCTGCCTGAAGCGTGTGTTACTCTAGCCCAGCAAGTCGCAGAGGCGCGCCGTAATTATACTAAGTACGGAGACTCGGCTGCCGCTAGGCTTGAAGATCTAATGAAGCGAATGGGTTGCCTTGTGGAACAGTAGCCACGTCAATACTCGCGTATTAGCCAACCTTATCAAACCTGTAGTTTGAGTAAGGAAGTCGCATGCGGCTCCCTCCTGTTGCCGGGAAGGGCAGTCACTCCGCCGCCGTCGCCCTTCCAGCCCCGCGCCCAAACCGCCGCTCGATATACTCCGCGACCATCTTCTTGAACTCCTCCGCGATACTGCGGCCCGCGCAGGGTCATCGCCTTCTCACCGTCGATGAACACCGGCGCGGCGGGCGTCTCGCCCGTGCCCGGCAGGCTGATGCCGATGTCGGCGTGCTTCGAACTCGCCCGGCCCGTTCACCACGCAGCCCATCACCGCCACCGAAAGCGTCTCGACGCCCGGATAGAGTCTTGCGCCATTCGGGCATGCTGCTGAGCGATATAGCCTTCGATTTCCTGCGCCAGCTCCTGGAACAGCGGTGCTCGTCGTGCGCCCGCAGCCCGGACATGCCGCCACCGACGGCGCGAAGGTCCGCAGTCCCATGGATCTGCAGGATCAGCTGCGCGACTTCCACCTCGCGGGTGCGCGCCTCGCCCGGCGCCGGGGTCAGCGACACGCGGATCGTGTCGCCGATGCCCTGTTGCAGCAGAATGGCCAGCGCCTGCGGTCGAAGCGACAATCCCCTTGGCGCCCATGCCCGCCTCGGTCAGCCCGAGATGCAGGGCGTAATTGCAGCGCGCAGGCCAGCATGCATAGACGCTGATCAGAGTCCTGCACCGCGCTGACCTTGGCGGAGAGCATGATCCGGCTCGGCGGCCATGCCCAGTTCTTCGGCCTGGGCCGCGCTCGACAGCGCAGACTGCACAATCGCCTCGTGCAGCACGTCGCGCGTGTCACCGGCGTTTCCGACGCTGGCGTTCTCGATCCATCAGCGCGCGTGAGCAACTCCTGATCCAGGCTGCCCCAGTTCACGCCGATGCGCACCGGCTTGTCGTGCGCAGCGCGATCTCGATGATGTCGGCGAACTGGCGGTCGCGCTTGTCCTTGAAGCCCACGTTGCCCGGATTGATGCGGTATTTGTCCAGCGCCTCGGCGCGGCCGGGTTTTCGGACAACAGCTTGTGGCCGTTGTAGTGGAAGTCGCCGATCAGCGGGACGGAACGCCCATCGCTCCAGCCGCTCGCGGATATGCGGCACGGCCGCGCGCGGCTTCGTCGCGTGTCCACGGTGAGGCGCACCAGCTCGGAGCCCGCCCGCGCCAGCGCGGCGACCTGCGCCGCGGTCGACTCCACGTCGGCCGTAGCGGTGTTGGTCATGGACTGCACGACGACCGGCGCGCCGCCGCCAATCGTCACATTGCCAACCTGCACGGGACGGTCATGCGCCGCTCAGTTCTCAAGTGTGTCATGGTCCCTCGACTGCGGGTTTCCTCCCAGCGTTATCACAAGGCGGCTACCGCGTCAGGCTCTTATTGTCACGAGCATTTTCAGTAAACTCACCGTAAAAAACACCGCCAAAACCAGCACGATGGACGGTCCGGCGGGTGTATCCAGCCAAGGGATACGTCCAACCCTAACACCGGCTCACCGCCGCGATCAGACCGGCGCCGAGCGCCATCTGCTCCGGCGTCGTGCAGAAGGCGCGCGCCGCCGCCGCCGGAATGATCAGCAGCGAGGTGATCAGCAGGATGCCGACGATCTTCATGGCCAGCGCCGACCGTCACCGCGATGAGCAGCATGAAGGCGATTCGCAGCGCGCGCCACCGGCACGCCCTTCGGCCGCGGCGAGTTCCTCGTGCACGACGACGGCCAGCAGCGGCCGCCACAGCCAGAGCATCGCACCTAGCACAGCGGCCGCGCCGCCCCAGATCCAGAGCAGGTCGGCTTTGGAGACGGCGAGGATGTCGCCGAACAGATAGCCCATCAGATCGAGCCGCGCGCCACCCGTTTGAGGCTGGCGATGATCAGGCCGAAGGCGAGCGCCGACGTGGGCGAGGATGCCCAGCAGCGTGTCCTGCGGGATCGAGTTTCTGCCGCCTGGGACGCCGCCAGCAGCAGCGCCGCGGCGATCGCCACCGCGAACACGCCGGTCGTCAGGTCGATGCCGAGGATGAAGCCGAGCGCCACGCCGAGCAGCCCGGAATAGGCGATGGTTTCGCCGAAATAGGCCATGCGCCGCCAGACGACGAAGCAGCCGAGCGGCGCGGCGAGAAGCGCGACGCCGATGCCGGCGATCATGGCGCGGATGAAGAAATCGTCGAACACGGCGGTCATTTGCGGTTGTGGCTGTGGCGGTCGCAGACCTCGCCGGCGAGGTCGTGGGTGTGATCGTGCTGGTGCTGATAGACGCCGAGCGCGTTGAGGGTGTCGAGGCCGAACAGGTGCAGGTAAGCGGGATCGGCCGCCACCGCCTGCGGCACGCCCTGGCAGCAGATATGCCGGTTCAGGCAGATGACGCGGTCGCTCGCCTTCATCACCATGTGCAGGTCGTGGGAAATCAGCAGGATGCCGCAGCCGCGCTGGTCGCGAATGCTGGCGATGAGGTCGTAAAGCTGCGCCTCGCCGGTGTAATCGACGGCCTGCACCGGCTCGTCCAGCACCAGGAAATCCGGCGAGCCGATCAGCGCGCGGGCCAGGAGCACACGTTGCATCTCGCCGCCCGACAGCGTCCACAGCGCGGCACGGCGCAGACGCAAGGTGCCGGTTTCCTCCAGCGCCGCCTCGATGGCCACGCGCGGCGCCCGCACGCCCAGCGTCAGGAAGCGCTCCACATTGATGGGAATGGCATTGTCGATGGGGAAGCGCTGCGGCACGTAGCCGATGGTCAGCCCCGGCTTGCGCCACACCGTGCCACGATCCGGCGCGGCCAGCCCCAGCATCAGGCGCGCCAGCGTGGTTTTGCCCGCGCCGTTGGGGCCGATGGCGGTGACGATTTCGCGGGCGCGGATTTCCAGGCTGACATGATCGAGCACCAGCCGCCCGCCCAGCGTCACCGACAGATCGCGCGCCGCAATCAGCGCTTCGCCCGGCGTCTGGCCCGTCTGCGCCTCTGTGGCAAGACCATTCTCAGTCTGGCCCGCCGCCATCTCCAGGCTGAGCACATTGGCGGCGGTCATGCTGGAACGGCCTCCGCCGTCCTGCAATTGGCGCAGCGCCCTCTGATTTCCAGCACGCTATCGGAAACGGCGAAACCGGAGGCGCGTGCGACGCGCTCGATACCTTCCCACGCCTTGGGCGCCTCCGCCTCGGCCACGCAGCCGCAACTCTCGCACAGCAGCACCAGCGATGACGCATTGCCCTCGTGGCGCGACAGGCAGGCGAAAAAGGCGTGACGGCTTTCCAGCCGGTGCACCAGCCCGGCCTTCGCCAGCACGTCGATCACCCGGTAAACGGAGATGGGCGCCAGCCGCTTGCCCGTCCCGGCCAGCCTGTCGATGATGTCGTAAGCGCCGAGCGCCGTATGGCTGGAAGCGATGACGCGGAACACCTGCTCGCGCAGATCGGTGAACTTCACCGCACGTTCGGCGCACACAGCCCGCGCGCGCTCCAGGGCCGTATCGACGCAGACGCCATGATTATGGCTGGGCGGCGGAAACAGGCCGTCATTCCGGGCGGCGGCTTTCTTGGGTATGGCAATCATGTGCGATGTTATACAGTTACCGTTCTTCGGTTGAAAGGTCCAAATTCAGCACAGTTTAGTGAACCACCCGCGATTTTGCCCGCGCGGTCTTGGATTTTGCCGTCTTGACCGGCGGGGGCGATACCCCGGCACCGGCTGCTTGCCGCTCAGAAGGCGCCTCCTCCGGCGCAGGCGATGCGGCGGCAGCCTTATCTGGCGGCACCGTTTCATGCTCCGCCGTCTCCCAGTAGGCCGCGAAACGTCTGCCCAGCGCCTTGGGCTTTTCCGCGAACAGCCGCCGGCCCATGCGCTCCGCCCGCTGCCGCAGCGCGGCCTGCTCACGGGCGCAAACCTCCGCCACCATGCCGATACCGCCTCCCCGGCCCATCATCGGCCGTTCCCGTTCGATCAGGGCCAGCAACGTCGCCAGATCGTGATCGTCGCCCAGCGCTTCGGCGAGATCGTGCGCCAGCTTGACCTGCGGCGCGATGATCGCCGGCCACAGCGGCGACAGGAACTGCAAATGCCGCCAGTGGCGCTGCACGCCCTTGCGCCACTCGTGGTAATCGTCGCCGCCGCCCGATTGCAGCGCATGCGCCATGGCCTCGCGGCCCTGCCCGTAAATGCCGGCTAGGCCTTCCGCCAGGGTATCGAAGCCGTCAATATCGAGCTTCAGCGTTTCGAAATCGCCGCCAAGCTCCGCCAGATTGGCAACGGCAAGGCGCGCCGCCGGATCGTGCAGGTTCGTCTCCGCCTGCTCCCGCTTCATGCGCAACCGCGATTTCAGCGAATCTATCGCGCGCTTGTATGCAGATCCCTTGCCCAGCGCCGCCAGCCGGGTCACGGTTTCCATCATCACCTGAATGTCGCGCACGGGGGAAAAGGCCCGCGCCGCCTCCGCCGCCCCCCGGTCGAAACGGCGGAAATCGCGGTTCGTCATCGCCGGTGCGGTCAGCCGCAGCAGCGCGCGGAAACGCTTCAGGGCCTTGCGCGCCCCGTGCACATCCTGCGTGCCGCTGCTTCCGGGGGCGAGCGCTTCGAGGGCGATGCGCAACTGCTCCGCGCCGGTTTCGCGCACATTGTCCGCGAGCGGCGTGGATAATTTCAAACTGAAACTCATGGTCTTCCCGAGGAACCCCATACGGCTGCGGACGGCTCATGCCGCGCATTGGAATACCGATTAAGCACAATGAAATTTAATTATCCCTGAACGCACCCCGGTGCGCAAGCACCTGTACCAGCGCAATATTTTCCACAGGATTGTGACACTTGTAACTAAACGCCCCATAAATTGGCAACGGCACAGCCCCTATAGAGGAGCCTGCACGCCACGCGTCTTGTTGGAGTACCGCATGCTGACCACCATCAACGCCCGCCTTTCCGCCCTCTTCGTGGCCGCCTTCATCGTCATCGCCGGCATCGGTGCGTTCGGGCTCCAGCAGCTCAAAACCGTCGATGGGGCGGCCAATGACCTGCGCGACAACTGGATGCCGGCCGTGAAATCGCTGGGCGAGATCAAATATGCGGTCACACGCCTGCGGCTTTTCGGGTCCCGCCAGATCACCATGACCAGCGCGGCTGAACGGAATGCCTTGAAGGAAACCACCGTCCGGCTGCTCGACAAGCTGGAGCAGGCCACCAAAGCCTATGTGCAGACCATTACGGGCGCCGCGGAGCAGAAGCTGTGGGATCGCTTCAAACAGGCCTGGCCGCTGTACCTTGCCGCCCATTACAAACTTCTCGATCAGGCGGAAGCGGGGGATCAGACGGGGGCGCTCGCCGCGTTCAACAGCGCAACCAAGCAATTCGATGACGCCCTCGCGGCGCTCGATGCGGATATCGCCTTCCAGGATACAGGCAGTATCGATGCCGGCGCGAAGGCTGAGGCCGCATATCACCAGGGGGTAATGATCACGATCCTCACCTTGGCCATTGCGCTCGCGGGTACGCTGGCGGCGGCGTGGTGGGCACGGACCAGCATTACCCTGCCTCTGAACCATATCACGCAGACCATGAAGCGCGTCGCCGGCGGCGAGTTGTCCGTCGAAGTGCCCTGCAAGGAGCGCACGGACGAGATTGGCGAAATGGCCGCGACGGTGGAGGTCTTCAAGAATAACCTGATGGAAAATGAGCGCATGCGCGAGGAGCAGGTGCGTGCGGAAAAGCATGCGCAACGCATGGCCGAGGAACAGACAGCGGCGGAGAAACGTGCCGTGGAAGAGCTGAAAGCCAACGAGAAGCGGGCGCAGGAGCAGCGCCAGGCCGAACTTCAGAACATCGCCACGTCGTTCGAAACGGCCATTGGCTCCATCGTCGATATCGTCGCCTCCGCCTCGGCCGAGCTAAGCTCAACCGCCGAACAGCTAACGGAATCCGCCAACAGCACCAGCAGCCGGTCGGCGGCGGTGGCGGCGGCGTCCGAAGAGGCGTCGGCCAATGTGCAGAGCGTGGCCAGCGCCACGGAGGAGCTGTCCTGTTCGGTCCGCGACATCGCCCATCAGGTGCATCAGTCCAACACCGTCACCAGCCGGGCGGCGGCAGAGGCGGAGAAGACCACCGCCGAGGTGCAGGAACTGGCGCGCGCGGCGGAAAAGATCGGCGGCATCGTCGAACTCATCAACAACATCGCCGCGCAGACCAACCTCCTGGCGCTCAACGCCACCATCGAGGCGGCGCGCGCGGGCGAGGCCGGCAAGGGCTTCAACGTGGTCGCCCATGAAGTGAAGGTGCTCGCCGAGCAGACCGCCAAGGCCACCGCCGAAATCAGCTCGCAAATCTCCGGCATCCAGGCTTCCACGCAGCAGACCGCCTCGACCATCTCCAGCATCGCCAAGACGATCCACGAGGTGGACTCCATCGCCTCGTCCATCGCCGGCGCCGTGGAGGAACAGGGTTCGGCAACCCAGGAGATCGCCCGCAATGTCGCCCAGGCGAGCTGCGGCACCATTGAGGTGGCCAAGAACATCACGGGCGTGCAGCAATCGGCGGAAAGCTCCAGCGCCGCGGCGAGCCAGGTTCTGACCTCGGCCCGCGATCTGTCGCGTCAGGCCGAGGCCCTGCGCACCGAGGTCAGCCGGTTCCTGAACAAGGTGCGCGCCGCGTAGGCCTCATCCCGGAGTTGGGTCATGAAAATTTCGGCCATAGCCAAGACGGCCGGCCTGACGATCGCCATCGGCGGCTTCGTTGTCGCGGGCGCGGGATATTACGCCCTCCAGCAGCTCAAGGTCGGCGGGCCGGTCTACGGCAGTATCGTGCTGGCCAAGGATCTGGTTGCCGACATTCTGCCGCCGCCGGAATACATCATCGAGCCCTATCTTGAGGCGACCCTCGCCCTGAATGACCCGGCCAGCGCCAGTGAGCGCCACCGCCGCATGGAGACGCTCAAGAAGGAATACGACAGCCGCCATGCCTTCTGGGAAAAGAGCCCGCTCAATGCCGGCCTGAAAACCCTGCTGACCCGCGAGGCCCACGAGCCCGCAACGCTTTTCTGGCGGCTCGCCGGGCAATCCTTCTTTCCCGCTCTCGAATCCGGGGACATCGTGAAGGCGCGCGAGGTCTACGCCCGCATGCAGGATCAATACGGCCAGCACCGCGAGACCATCGACCGCGCCGTCGAGCAGGCGAACCGGCTTGCCGCCCAGGCCGAACAGGAGGCCGCCTCCACGGAAACCCGCCTCAAGGTGATGATCGCAGCCCTGTCGTCGCTGATCCAGCTTCTCATCCTCGGCAGCATCGCGGGCGTGCTCTTCGGTCTCGTGCGCCCGGTGGAGCGGATCAGGCAGGCCATGCAGACGCTGGCGGGGGGCAATCTCCAGGTGGATATCCCCTATGCCGGGGTGAAAAACGAAATCGGCGGCATGGCCAGCACCCTGGAGGTGTTCCGGGACAATCTGCGCGAAACCGGACGGCTGCGCCAGGAGCAGGAACTGAGCGAACAGCGCGCCTTGCAGGAGCACGCTGAGCGGGCGCAGGCGGAGACACGCGCGGCGGAGGAGAAACAGGCGGAGGAACAGCGCCGCAACGCAGAGCGCAAGGCCGAGTTGCGGGCGCTCGCCAACTCCTTCGAGCAGGCGGTGGGGTCCATCGTCACCGTGGTGGCATCGGCATCCGCCGAACTCAGCACCACGGCCGAACAACTGACCAGAACCGCAAAGACCACGAGCAATCAGTCTACAACCGTGGCGGCGGCATCGGAGGAATCCTCCAGCAATGTGCGCAACGTGGCCAGCGCGGCCGAACAGCTCTCCTACTCCGTGAAGGAGATCTCGCAGCAGGTGCATCATTCCAATTGCATCACCAGCAAAGCCGCCGCCGAGGCGGAACGGACCAGCGGCGACGTGCGCGAGCTGGCCTGTGCGGCGGAAAAGATCGGCGGCATCGTCGCACTCATCGGCAACATCGCCTCGCAAACCAATCTGCTGGCGCTGAATGCCACCATCGAGGCGGCGCGCGCGGGCGAGGCGGGCAAGGGCTTCAACGTGGTCGCCCATGAGGTGAAGCAACTGGCCGGGCAGGCATCGGCGGCCGCGGCCGAGATCGGCTCGCGGATCGCCGAGATCCAGAAAACCAGCCAGCAGACCACCGACGCGATTTCAAGCGTGGCCCAGACAATTCACGAGGTCCATGCCGTCGCCTCCTCCATCGCCAGCTCGGTCGAGGAGCAGGGGGCGGCGACCCAGGAAATCGCGCAAAACGTGCAGCACGTCAGCAACGGCGCGGCGCAGGTTGCCAGCAATATCATGGCTGTGCAGCAATCGGCTGAAGATTCCAGTTCGGCGGCGGCGCAGGTGCTGGCCTCGGCCAGGGAATTGTCCCAGCAGGCCGAAACGCTGCGCGGCGAGGTGGACAAGTTCCTCGTCAAGGTGCGCGCCGCCTGACGCGGGACGTGCACCCCGCAATACCCGCAACCTGCCGCATGTATTATTATCATGCACCTGTATGTATAGTTATCATACATGCACTGTATATACAGTTATACACATTATATAAGGTTTTCTGCTCAGCAGCAAGCTAATCAGGCCCCATTTGGCGCAATGACTTACAGTCACCTCTGCATGTATCCCGGCAACTCTGCCATGTAAAGCTAAGGCTTAGGCCGCGCAACTCCCCGCCGGCGGCGCCGCTATTTCCGGCAGGCATGGCAGATCCGCCGATGACTTGGCATGAAACGTGCCTTGCACACCGTATCGCGCCTCAAAACGTGTCCGCCCGGCCCCGCACGCCCCTGCGGGGCCGGGCGGTACTCGCAGCGCTGCGCCCAACGAACAAGAAATACGGCCAAGGAGAAAGTACATCATGCAGTGCTTGAACAATATCCGCTGGAAGATCTCATTCGCCGCCGCCCTGCTGATCGGCGCCGGCGCCATGCTGCCGCCCGTTTTCAGCGGCGAGGCACACGCGCAGTCCGCAAGCCCGTTCGGCAGCCCGCCCTCCCCCAGCTCCACGGCAGGCAACAACCATGTGGACCGCCGCGACTCGTCCTTCGCGGGGCGTGAGAGCCCGTTCGGCGCTCCCTCGGCCGGCACCCGGCAGGCAAGCAGCTCGCAGGGGCATTCCGCATCGGCGAATTTCGGCTCGACCGCCAGCCCCTTCGGAAGCCCGGCCGTCACCCAATTGGCGAGCGTCACCAGTCATCGGAAAGTGCATGTGGCGAAGTCCCATCACAAGAGCTACGCGAAGCGTAAGAGCAATGGCCGCAAGTACGCGGACAAGCGCTGACGTCTGAAGGGTTCAAGGGCGAGAAGCGGCGCCGCGCTTTTGGGGAGAGCGGCGCCGCAACTGTGTCTTCCCGCCCCGCAGCGCCGTACCCAGGCGGCTCGCCGGTTCAATCGAAATAATTCATCAATCAAAGGATGCTATCAGAAATACTGCCATCTTGAGGTGGCGCTCAATAATCACGGCGCTTGACGCCGGATAACGTATTACGGGCGGCCCCCGCCCCGGCTGGGTTTGACGGACATGATGAATTCGCTGAGACTTCGCCTGCCGGTGGCGCTTGTTGGGCTTGGACTGGTCAGCGCCTCGGTGATTGGCTGGATCGGCTGGTCAGGCGCGGGCCGCGGTCTTACGGAAGCCGCCAGCCAGAACATGTCGCTGGCCGCGCAGTCGCGCCGCATCAGCCTGGAACTGGTGGCCGACCGCCTGCGGATCGACGCCATCAATCTGGCGATCCACAAGGTCGTCACCGATAATATCGCCAGCCTCGCCGAAAGTTTCGCCGCCTCCCCAGACGAACAGAAGAAAAACCTGGAGTTTTTCACCGGCGGCGCCACGCCAGAACAGCGCAAGGCGCAGGACGGCGGGGAATCCGGCACGCCCTACGGCATGCGCCACGCCAAGGTGCACGGACTCATTCTCGCGGCCCTCGAACAGGGGCACTATGAAGATATCTATTTCCTCGATCCCAGCGGGCAGGTCGTTTACTCCGCGCTGAAGGAACGCGAATTCGGCCGCAAAGCCAGTGACGGCGAGCTGGCCAGCACCGGCCTGGGGGCCATTTTCGAGAGCATGAAACAGGCGGGCGACAAGGACGTCACCTTCTGGGATTTCGCGCCCTACAGCCTGGCGCAGGGGACACCCGCCGCCTTCATCGGCGCGGCCGTGCGCAAAAAGTCCAACGTGGCCATGGACCGGGCGCAATCCGAAATACGGGCCGGCTATGTGGTGATCCGGCTGTCACCGGGGCTGCTGGACCGCGTCCTCGGTGCCCGCGACGGATTGGGGAGCACCGGCCAGACCTTCGCCATCGGCGCTGACGGCATGCTGCGCAGCAACGCACCGCTGGCCTCAAGCCCGACGGCCGGACAGCCCGCCGCCAGCATGGGGCTGCGCACTGGCGAAGGCGCCGGTAAAACCTACACGCGCGGCGGCGAGGAATATATCGGCGCCCAGGCCAAGGTGGAGTTCCTCGGCGCGCACTGGATGATCGCGGCGGAACAGGCGGTGAGCGAGGCGCTGGCCGCCGGAACCGCCATGAGCCGGACCATGACCATTGCCGGCCTCGTCATCCTCGCGGGCCAGATCGTATTCGGCTGGCTGATCGCGCGGGCCATCGTCAAGCCGATCCTGGCGCTCACCAGCGCCCTGCGCGCCATCGCGGGCGGGCGGCTGTCCGAGACCATCACGGGCAAGAACCGGCGCGACGAAATCGGCGAAATCGCCCGCGCCATCGAGACCATCCGCGAGCAAACCGCCGAGGAAGCCGAACGTGCCGCGCGGGCCGCCGAAAGCGAGCGTGTCCGCCAGGAGAACCAGCGGCAGGTCACCACCATGCAGCTCGCCCAGGAATTCGAGCAGCAGGTGGGCGCGGTGGTGAAGGTGGTCGCCACGGCGGCCGAGGAGCTGGAAGCGTCGGCCATGAAGATGGCGGCGCTGGCGCAGACGTCCAAAGAGCGCGCCGCGACCGTCAGCACCGCCTCGGAACAGGCGATCCAGGAGGTTCAGTCGGTGGCTCAGGCGTCCCAGTATATGAGCGGCGCCATTCGCGGGGTCGCGGACTTGACTGTGCGCTCCAACGGCATCGCGGCCGAGGCGGACCAGCACGCCAAATCCACGCAGGAGATCGTCGAGTCCCTCGCCGCCAAGGCCGCCAAGATCGGCGGTGTGGTGGACATTATCCGGTCGGTGGCGGAACAGACCAACCTCCTGGCCTTGAACGCCACCATCGAGGCGGCGCGCGCGGGCGAGGCGGGTAAGGGTTTTGCCGTGGTCGCGGGCGAGGTGAAGGCGCTGTCGGCGCAGACGGCGAAGGCCACCGAGGAAATCGGCAGCCAGATCAGCGAAGTCGCGCAGGCGGTGAGCGAGGCGGTGGAGGCGATCTCGAAGATCCGCGTCGTGGCCGGCGATCTCAACGAGGCGGTCAGGTCGATTTCGGCCGCCGTCGATCAGCAGAGCCATACGACCGGGGAAATCGAGCGCTCGGCCAACATGGCGGCGGAGGGCACAGCCACGGTTTCGCGGAATATCTCCGAGGTTTCGTCAGCGCTGGTGACCACCGATGTGGCGGCGGGCGAGGTGCTGGAGAAGGCGCGGATGCTGGGCAAGAACGCGGCGGAGCTGAACGGCAGCCTGCGGCGGTTCCTGGATCATTTGCTGGCGGCCTGAATACGGGCGGCCGCTAAGGCACCGCCGCCTTGATGATCCGCGACCAGCGGGCAATCTCGCTCTCCACCAGATGCTCCAGAGCCTCCGGTGTGCGCGCCTGCCCTTGCGGGATTTCCGCACCGAGATCCTGGAGCTGCCGGCGCGTTTCCCTGTCGTCGAGCGCACTCCCCAGCGCGGCGTTGATTTTGGCAATGACGGCCTCCGGCGTGCCCTTCGGCGCGAACAGTCCGTTCCACGACGACGCCTGAAAACCGGGCAGTCCGGCTTCGCTGGCCGTGGGCACATCCGGCAATGCCGGGTTACGCTCAGGCGTCCCGATGACATAGACCTTGACGGCGCCGCGGCGCACCTGCGGCACGACGCTGACGATCTGATCGCACATATAGTCGATCTGCCCCGCCACCAGCGCATCCATGGCCGGGCCGGTGCCGTTGAAGCGGGACACCTCCGGCTTGGAGCCGGCGAGGCTGTTGAACAGGAGGCAGGTCGTATAAGCCACCGAGCCCAGACCGGCATGCGCCATCCTGGCAGGCTTTTCCCTGAGACGGGCGGCGAACTCCTTCAGGTTGTCCGCCGGGAAATCCTTGCGCGCCAGAACCACAACCGGCATGCCGGCCACCATGCCGATGGGCTGGAAATCCGCGAGCGGGTGGTAGCCGGGATTGGCATAGCTCGCGACCGCCGCCGCGTGAGTGCCCAGATGGCCGAGAATAATGGTGTGGCCGTCGGGCGTGGCACGCTTGGCGCGGATCGCGGCGGTGGTTCCGCCCCCGCCGACGACATTTTCGATCCTGACCGACTGGCCCAGGCTGCGGGCCATGTGGTCGGCAATCAGGCGCGCCACGATATCCGTCGGTCCGCCCGCCGCGAAGGGCACGATGATCGTGACCGCCCGCACGGGGAAATCCTCCCGCGAGGAAGCGCCAGCCGGACCGGCGCACACCAGTATGCACGCAACGGCAATGCTAATAAAATTAGTGAAAACTTGCATATTTCGCAGACCGCCAAAAATTGTCGCAATCACAGCAAACGACTTCGGCAACCTCTTTCACTAAAATACTCAAATTGCAATACTCCCATCCAAATTAACACACTATAAACTCCAGAATCAACTTATGGCAATCCGCGCACCTTTTCCGCATACGGATTAAACATGATTTAATCATATCAATATAGATTTATTGGTACATCTTCCGCAGCGCCTCGTCACATGAGCACCGGCTGGGCGGCGGATACCCTTTTGCTGGCTCCGGCCAGGATGTGCGAGGATCAAAATGCATCTCTCCCTCGGCATGTAACCGCTGACGGCATACCGGATCATGTCGAAGCCATTTCCGCAAAGACACGGCCGCCCGCGCATTGTGCTCGCCCTGGGCACGATGGTGCTGATCGCCGCCATCGCGGGAACGAGCTTTTTCACCCTGAAGACGCAGCGCGATAACACCATCGCCGCGATCGAGGCCAATCTCGAAACCCGCAGCCTTTCCCTGTCGGAGGAGGGCAACCGCCTGTTCAAATCGGTCGATCTGGTGCTTTCCAGCATTGCCGACTACGCCGCGCGCGAGGGCGTGAACAGCCGCGAAAGCTACGACGCCAGGATGGCGGAACGCGATATTCACCTGCTGCTGAGGGAGCGCCTGGCGGGGATGCCGCAGGCCGACGCCCTCACGGTGATCGACTCGCGCGGCCGCCTCCTCAACTTCTCGCGCTATTGGCCAACACCGCACATTGATGTCAGCGACCGGGACTATTTCCAGGTCCTGAAGGGCGATCCCACCCTGGAGACGTTCGTCAGCAAGCCGGTTCAGAACCGGGGCAGCGGCACCTGGAGCGTCTTCCTGGCCCGGCGTCTGAACGACCCCGACGGCGAGTTCATGGGGCTGCTGCTGGGCGCCATCACCCTGCAATATTTCAACAGTATGTACCAGGCGACGTCGCTGGGCGAGGGCAGCGCCATCGGTCTGCTGCGCCAGGACGGCGCCTTGCTGGCGGGATTTCCGCAAATCAACGAGGCCGCAAACGCGTTCGTCAAAACGGGGCCGCCCGCAGTCAGCGCCCTCGCCTCCACCAATGCGCGCGTCCTGACGCCGTCCAGCGGCAGGGCGTATCGGGTATCGGCGCGGGCGTTTGCCGATTATCCCCTGCTCATCGCGGCCAGTCAGGACGAGGAAGTCGCGCTGCGCAACTGGAGCGCCATGGCGGAACTGGCGGCCCTGATCAGCGCCGGCGGCGCGGTCCTCGTGCTCTTCGCCGCCCTGATGATCGCGCGGTGGTGGACGAAGCAGGAGCACCTGACGCGCGCCCTCACGGACAGCGAGCACCAGGCCCTTCAGAAGACCACGCAACTGGAGACGACGCTCGCCAATATCACCCACGCGCTTTGCATGTTCGACGCCAGCGAAAAAGTGGTGGTGAGCAACGAGCAATTTGCGCACATGTACGGGCTGGCGCCGGAGCAGGTGGCGCCGGGCACCCCCTTCCGGCGCATCCTGGAGCACCGCGTCGCCTCGGGGCTATACGCGGGCGACGACCCGCAAGCCTATGTGGAGGAGCAGCTCGCGGCGATTGCCGCCATGTCCGATCAGCTCGTGGTGCTGAACAACGGGCGCATCATCGCCATTTCCCATAAGCGGCTGGAGAATGGCGGCTGGGTTTCGACCCATATGGATGTCACCGAGAGCGAAAAGGCGCAGGAGCAGATCAAGCAGATGGCCCGCTATGACGGGCTGACGGGGCTCACCAACCGGCCCATGTTTCTCGCCCGGCTGAATGACGCCTTCTCGCACTATGAAGTGCGGCGCGAGCGGTTCAACCTGCTGTTTCTCGACCTCGATCAGTTCAAGGCTGTGAACGATTCCATGGGGCATCCGGCGGGCGACGCGCTCCTCAAGCAGGTCGCCGAGCGGCTGACGCACTGCACCCGGCAGCACGACGTCGTGGCGCGTTTCGGCGGCGACGAATTCGCCATTCTCCAGATATTCCGCGGCGATGCCAGAGAAGCCGCCGTGATCCTGGCGGAACGGCTGCTGCAATCCATCATCCGGCCATACGACATCGGCGGCGAGGAGGTCATCATCGGCACCAGCATCGGCATCGCGCTGGCGCCCGAAGATGGCGCAAACTCCGAGCTGCTGATGAAAAACGCCGATCTGGCGCTGTACCGGGCGAAAAATGGCGGCCGGAACCGCTATGAGTTCTTCCACATCGCCATGGACATCGAGGCTCGCGAGCGCCGGCTGCTGGAGATGGATTTGCGCGCCTCCATCCCGCGCGGCGATTTCGAGGTGTTCTATCAGCCGTCTGTCAGCGTCGCCACGCGGAAAGTGGCCAGCTTCGAGGCGCTGCTGCGCTGGCGCCATCCGCGCGAGGGGCTGATCATGCCCGAGCATTTCATTCCGCAGGCCGAGGAAAACGGGTTGATCGTGCCGATAGGCGAATGGGTGCTCAGGAGGGCCTGCGCGGAGGCCCGCAATCTGCCGGGGCATATCAAGGTCGCGGTGAACCTGTCGGCGGTGCAGTTCGGCAAGGGGGATTTGTTCGCCACCATTCAGAGCGCTTTGGATGAAACCGGGTTGCCGCCTGAGCGCCTGGAGCTGGAGATTACCGAAACGGTGCTGCTGCAAAGGAACGGCGATTACCTCGCTGTGCTGAAAAAGGCGAAGGCGCTGGGCATTTCCATCGTGCTGGACGATTTCGGTACCGGCTATTCGTCCCTCAGCTATCTGCGCATGTTCCCGTTCGACAAAATCAAGATCGACAAGTCGTTCATCGGCGAGACGTCGGTCAGGCCGGATTGCGCGGCCATCGTCTGCGCCGTTGCCGGGCTGGCGCGCGCGCTCGGCATACAGACCACGGCGGAGGGGATTGAGACGGAGGAGCAGTTCCTGCTGCTGCGGGCGGCGGGCTGCACGTTCGCGCAAGGGTATCTGTTCGGCAAGCCGGCGCCGGTGGCGGAAGTGACTGAGGCGCTGCGGAAGGAATGCGCGGCGGCCTGACAGGCGGTGCGGCGGGGCAAAAAAACGGCCGGCGGCTCATCGCCCCGGCCGGAAGTCTCTCGCGAAACAGGCTTGTTTCGCGGCCCTCAATTCAGAACGGCCGGCGGCGTGGGCCAGCAGCAAATAAATCCGCCCCGTATCGGATACGAGGTTGTCCTGGATCGCGTGGCCCTTAGGGTCCGACCGCGCGGCGTCCTTCAGCAGGTTCTCGAAATCGGCGACATAACGGTCGGCGATATGGCGGAAGGTGTTGTCGGTCTCGTAGCGGCGGCGCACCTTATCGAAGGTCTGCTGGCCATGCAGATTATAGATGCCGCGGTTGATGGCG
Source organism: uncultured Alphaproteobacteria bacterium (assembly GCA_963827885.1). Classification (GTDB taxonomy): domain Bacteria; phylum Pseudomonadota; class Alphaproteobacteria; order Rhizobiales; family Rhodomicrobiaceae; genus CAWHDD01. The sequence continues at coordinate 25,589 of CAWHDD010000007.1, forward strand.
TTGCGGTCGCCGCGATTGTAGCGGGTCCAGATGTCCAGCACACGCTGGGGCTCGATGGCGGCGGCCATCTCTTCCATGCCCAGATCGACCTGCGCGGGCGGCGCCCAAGCCTGCTCGGCGGGCACGGAACGCTGCTGTTCCTGAGGCTGATAGGAGCCGGGTGCGTTGAAACTCGCCGCCGGATTGTAATCGTCCTCGGAAGCGCGGGCCAGCAGATCGCCCACGGACCACTGCGCCCGGCCGCCTTCTGGCGCCGGCGCGGGAGCTGGCTGTTCGCCGCCCTGCCCGCCCCATCCGGCCGGTTTGGCCTCGAAGCGCTGCGACAGGCCCGCCGTCAGCGAATTCACGCCGTTGTCCGAGTTGTCCCAGTTCTGATCGCCGCCGGACGGCTGATAATTGCCCTGCGGCGCGGCGAAATCGCGGAACTGCTGAGGCGCGCCATAGTCGTTGCCGCGCGGCGGCTCGGCGGCAGGCGAACGCGCATACTCCGGCAGCTCCGGCGGCTGCCCCATGCTGGCGCGGCTATCGGCCGGCTTGGAAATCTGTGTGGCATGTGCATGCCGTCCGGCGATTTCGTTCAGCGAGCCGATGGCGGCAAGCTGCTCGTTCAACACCTTGCGCATGGCCGTGGCGCCCTGCCGCGACATTTCCGGCAGGTTCGTCGCCTGGCGCCGCAACTCGTTCTGGCTCTGCTCCAGCTCGGCAACCGCCTTGGTGGTGGAGGCCTTCACATGCTGGGTCGTCTCGCCGAACTTGCTGGAAAGGCTGGTCAACTGATGCGAAACCTGATCCGACAGTTGCGTGAAGCTCGATTGCAGCTCGGTCACGGCGCGCGTGGTCTGGGCCTGAGCGTCGTCGCGCAGACGCTCGATCTCGCGAATGGCGGCCTGCGACTTCTCGGCGGAATCCTTGGCCATCCCCTCGGTCACTTTGCGGGCGCGAACCTCGGCCTGACTGAGCGACTGCTCCAGCATGTGCGAGTAGTTGTTCATCATGCGGTCGAGCTCGCTGGCCCGGCTGTTGATGCTCTCCAGCAGCTTGGTGAGCCCGGTCTGGCGCGCTTCCATCATGGTGTCCACCTTCATGTTGGACACTTCGAGGGCGCGCGCCGCGTTCATGATGGTGGCGCCCTGATCCTCGAAGCGCTTGGTCAGCGCGTGGATCTGGGAAATCAGGCCGCCCGAGACTTCCTTGAGGACCTGCGCCTGATTGGACAGCGCCTCCGAACTCGTGCCCGAACGGCGCGCCAGCTCGTCCACCGCCCGCTGGATCGACTGGGCGCTGGCGGTGACGATGCGCTCGATGGAGGCCGACTGCTGGGAGAGCTTCTTCTCCATGATCGCCGCGTGGTGCTCCAGCGTGTCGTGGATGCCGCCAGAATAGCGCGTGACGACGTTCTCCAGCGCCTGGGTGCGCTGCACGATGGAGGTTTCCAGCTCTTGGTGCGCTCGGCCATCGAGGTGTCGAACGCCTGGGCGCGGCGGCTCAGGATGGTCTCCAGCCCCTGGATGCGCTCGGCCATCGAGGTGTCGATGTTGCGCATCTGGTCGTTCAGCACGGTCTGCAGCACTTTGGTGCGGTCGGCCAGGGTATTGCCGATGGAGGCCGTGCGTTCCGTGAGCGCGCCTTCCAGCGCGGACAGGTTCTTCGTGGCGCTGTCGATGATGGAGCTGAGGCGCGTCTGCTCTCCGCCAAGGCGTTCCAGCAGCACCGGAATTTCGCGCCCGACGCGCTCGCTCATGCCGATGACCGACGTGACGAGGCTGTTGCCCTTGGCGGAGATGGCCGCCGCGGCCCGGTCGGACGTTTCCTGGATGGCCCGCGTGACCTCAAGGCTGGACTGGCGCAGGGTTTCGGCCGCCTGCGCGCCGTGCTTGACGAGTTGCTCGGTGATGCGCGCGCCGCGTTCGGCCAGTTTCTCGTCGATGGCCGCGCCGGCCGCCGTGACGGCGGCGGTGATCTTGTGGCCGCGGTTCGCCAGGGTGTCGGCCATGTTGGAGCTGGCCGCCGTCAGAGCCTGGGACGCCTTTTCGCTGGCCGCGCCGCGATTTCGCGCGTGACCTGACTGCCAACGCCGCGCAGCGCTTCGCCGACGCGTTCGCTGTTGTTGGCCAGGGCTTCGCGCTCGCTCGCCAGTTCGCTGATGAGATTGCGGATGCGATGTTCGTTTTCGGTGTAGGAGCGCTCCAGCGCGGCCACTTCGTTATGGACCAGCGCTTCCAGCTCGCCGGCCCGGCCGAGGGCGCGGGAAATGGCGTCGTTCATCGCCGCGACCTGACGCCGCACGGTCTGGCCGAGCGAGGCCACCGACTGTTCGGCCATCTTGTCCGGCTCGGCGAGGCGCACCGCGACTTCGGTCATGGCGGACGACATCAGCCGCAGTTCCTGGGCGCGCCAGACGAGTATCGCGAGGAACCAGAACAGGGCGATGGGCACGAGCACAATCATGGCCGCGGCGGCAAGGGCCGACGGGTTGGCCAGCACGTCGGTGATGCCGGCATTTTCCGGCAGCAATTGCGCGACGATGGCCTTGGAGAACAGCGTTCCCAATATGGCCCAGATGCCCGAACCGATCAGGGCGATAAAGAACGGCGAGCGCGACGGCTTCTGCTGAAGCGCGAAAATCAGGCCGCCGAGGGACGGAGCGTCGTCATTGGCCGCGAGCGAGGCGCGCGAAGCCGTGGCGGCGCGGCGGGCGGGCGCGACCTTGGGGGCACCGCGGCCGGGCGACATCACACCTGTGCCGGGGGGCGGGCCAGACGGATTGGGGGACGCTTTGACGGGCTGCTGCATTCTGGATGCCTGCACAACTGGGCCGCTGGCTGGCGAATTGCCGCCTGGATGACCCGGCCTGGGGGACGGCTGCTGCGGCGCCTGCTGACGCTGCGCACGATCCTGCCCCGATTGGGCACCATCCGCCGCACCCAATTCGGGTTCCGCTAAGCGGGGAGTAGATTGCTTTTGCGCCATACCGCGATTTTCCTATCGGATCGGTTTGACCGGACAAGCCGAACCGGAAACAGAGCTTGGTGTCTCGGAACAGGCGATCAACTTCGTCAAAACCGCACTCAATACTACAAAGCCGCTCGCTTGACCGCGAATACGATCATGATTCGCCGCGCCGTACAGGTGGAAAAAGGCACTTTCCCCCCAATGCTCCACCGTCGTATTGAATTTTTGGGGCTAAAAAAAGGTTTCCCCACGGCGGAGCGCGGCTTATCCATCGAATTGATTAAAAACAGAACGCAGAGTTGTGGAACGCGGCTGGGTATCCCGTTAGTGTGATTTTTGTACGCCTATCCGCAGGGAAAAGGCAAGCTCAAACAGCCGTCGCGCGGAGCCAGTCAAAGAGTCAGCGTATCACCCTGGTGCGGCGCCGCACGGCATTGATGGCGTGAATACGAAGCGGTATACTTAACGCCCTGGTGTGCCGCACGAGATGGTTGCTGGCATCCGCGGCACAGGGAAGGGCCGATGAAGTACGGTGTTTTCCTCAACGGCCGTAAGCATGGCGCAAGCCGCGTTGCCCATCGTTCCGGCGAACAGCCCGTTGGGCGCGCGGTCCGCCAGCATGGAGCCGGTCATCATGCGGGTGCCGTGTGGCTATCCGTCCGCGAAAGATGCCGGATCACCGATGAACGCCAGTAAGGAACGCCCGCCTGCCGGACAGGCTCACCCGCCAATTCCAGGTGAGGGACCGCGCCACAATGCGCTCACCGGCGCCGTGCGCTACCTGCTCACCAGCCCGGAGGTTCCGCCCGCCATCACGCGGCGTCTGGTGCCCGATCCCTTCCTCCGGCAGGACCCCCAGGCCGACATCCGCGACTACGCCGCCGAAACGCCGGTGACGCCGTATCTGCCCTATACCGAGGTCATCAACTGGTGCGGCGAGTTTGCGCGCGGCATCCAGCCGGAGATCGAGGTGGAACTGCTGCCCGGCGATTTTGCGCTGGCCGGCTGGGGAACGGGGGACGGTGACGCCATCCGCGACGAGGCGCTGGCGGAGGCGCTGAGGGACAAGCCGAAGACCTTCAACGGCCCAGCCGTGCGCATCGAGGACTATGCCGTCAGCGGCGGCAAACTGAAGCTGACCGTGCAGAAGGCGGCGTATTTCGACCAGCGCCGCTCCAACCTCGCCCTCGACTACCAGTACAAGACCCGGACCGGCGCCGTGCTGACCTTGCGCGATCTGCTGCGCCAGGAATTCGGCGCGTCGCTGCCGCCGCTCAGCGACCGGCGCATGGCGAATACGCTGGGAATTGCGGCGCTCATCATGGTGCGCGAGGGGGACGAGCTGACGCCTTACCTCGTCTCGCGCTCCCGCGACGTGGCGATTTTCAATTACGGCGGCGAGTGGCATTGCACGGCATCGGCGGTGGCGGTGCTGCCGCAGGATGGCCGTAGCGTGCAATACTTCTATAAAGACGCGATGCTGAGCCAGCTTGCTGACGAAGCCGGACTGCTGCCGGAGGATCTCGACGTCTTCGCGCCGGTGGCGTTCTGCCGTGAGATGACCCGCGCCGGCAAGCCGCAGATGTTCTTTCTCGGGGTGACGAGCCTAGATAGCGCAACGCTCGAAAAGAAGATGAGCGGGGCGCGCAAGGCGGTCAAAGCGAAGGACGGGATCGTGGAGAATACGCCGATGCCGTTCCTGCGCCAGCCGGGGAAGATTGCCAGCGAGGAGGCGCTGGCGCTGTTCCACGGCAAGGGTTTCACCATCGAGGCGGCGGCGTGTCTGCATTATTTCTTTATGTGTCGAGCGCTGGGCGATCAATCCTTCTCCCAAGGCGCCACATAACTCCTGTCCACAAACGCCCGGATCAGCGTATGCGCCATCGACAGCCTATGCGGCACATACAGCCCGTCCGTATGCCGCGCCTCCAGCATTGCACGCGCCTCCTCGCGATCCACCCACCGCGCGTCCAGCAGCTCGTGCGGATCGACCGTCAACTCGCACGACAGCGCCTCGGCCCAGCAGCCGATCATCAGCGTGTGCGGAAACGGCCAGGGCTGGCTCGCCACATACGCCACGCGCCCCACGCGCACGCCGGCTTCCTCCGCCACCTCGCGCCGCACGGCGTGCTCGATGTCGTCGCCCGGCTCGATGTAGCCCGCCAGCACGGAATAGAACTTGTCGGGGAAGCGCCGCTCGCTGCCGAGGAGACAGCGCTCGCCGTCCGTCACCATCATGATGACCACGGGGTCGGTGCGCGGGAAGACGTTGAGGCCGCAAGCGTGGCACTGGCGCCGCCAGCCGGCGTTCTTCACCACCGTCGCGCCGCCGCAGCGCCCGCAGCAGCGGTTGACACCGTGCCACGCGGCCAGCGCCCGCGCCTGTGCCGCGATGCCCAGTTCCTCCGGCGGCATGACGTCCTGCAACGCCAGGGAACGGACGTCCACGAATGGCGCGTGGGCGGCGATTAGCGCGGCGGCCTCCGCGCCGTGGCCTTGCGTGAGGCTGATGGCGAAATGCGCGGTGCCGGCCGCGTCCGTGCCCAGGAGCAGGGCATTGCCGCCGCGCAAATCGAGCCCCGCCAGATCGCCGGCCGCGAACCAGCGCAGCGCGGTTTGCGAACGGTCAGGCGTGGAGACGACGGCGGGGCTCAAGTCCGCCAGCAGCAGGAACCGGCTGCTGGCCGAGGTAAGGCAAGCCTCCAGCCATTCCGCATCGAAGCGTTTTTCGCTGGCACGGTTGAGGCTGAGCTGCGCGCCGACTGTGGGCACGCTGATTTGAGGATACGGCAAGGTCATGCCGCATCCTGGCCGTCCGCCGCGATCCGTTCAAGCTCCTTCGCGGCCCAGTCATGAGCGGCGCGCCGGAGACGCTCGTCGAAGCCGGCGTCCATGACGTTCAGGCCGTCCGGCAGCGGCATGGTCAGCGCCATCTCGCCGCCGGCGGCATCGCGCGCCGTCCGCAGGCTCAGGCCGCGCGGCAGCAGATCGCCATGCATGCCGGAAGCGGGCGCGGTCTCGCGGCGTCCGAACTTCAAGAGCGGCCAGCCGCGCGAATCGGCGGGAGCCTCACCAAGCTGTGCGGCCGTCAGCGGCGGAAACGTCACATTCGCCAGGATCGTTGTCTGCGGCTGGAACGCCTCAAACAGCCAGCCGGGGCAGGCGTCGATGATGCCGCCGTCCAGCAGCAGCGAGCCGCTTTCCGCTGTATGCGGCGACGGCGCGCCGAAGGAGGCGCCATTGGCGGCCAGCGCTTCGGAAATTAGCCCCGCGTCGTGGACATGGCGCCGCCCCAGCGTCAAATCCGCCGACAGCGCGCGGAACGGCAGGGCAAGGTCGTGGATTTCGGCGCTGCCGTAGCCATCATGCAGCATGCGTTCGAACTCGGCGCGCCCGCGCATCAGCGGCAGCCCGTCCGTGGCCTCCTCCGGCGCGAACCCCGCCGCCAGCAGCGCCGCGACGATGGCGCCGCTCCCCGCGCCCGCGAAACCGTCGATGTGCATCCCGGCCTCCAGCAGCGCCTGCACGATGCCCAGATGCGCCGCCGCATAGACGCCAGCGCTCCCGGCCGCGTAGATCGTGGCCCGCCCCAGCATGAAGCGGGCGGTGCGCGCGTAATCACCAAAGACGTCCTGCTCGATGTGATGCACGAACGGCACCGGACGCTCCTTCAGCCAGCGCCGCGTGCCCGGCCGCAGCCCCGCCTGGGCTGCATCGCGATGCAGCAGCAGCAGCCGGTTCACAGCGCGCGGACGGGCCTCGAACAGCTTCTGCTCCAGCGGATTGAGCGCCACGGTCTTGCGGGTGGACTTGCCGTCATGCATGCCCACCAGCAGGATTTCGTCGGCATCCATTACGGCGGTCCTGGTCCAGTCGGTCCAAGTTGGATCGGCCACGCGCACGATCAGCTCGAATTTCTTCTGCTGTTCGCGCAGCCACAGCGCCGCCTCGGGCGTATCGAGCGTGATGCCGCCGGGGAGGTTCTGGCCGAAACTGGCGGAGTGCAGCATCTGGCATTCGGCCACGCTGTCGAACGCCTCGCCGAGGGCCTTGAGCACCGGTTTGGGGAGCGGCGTGAGGCCGGCCTGCATGAGCGTGATGGTCACGGGTTCACGGCGGCGCGCCGATGCGGGAACGCGTCCCGGCGCGCGCACGGCCCGGCTGGCGAGGCGCCGTGTGATGGCCTGCCAGTAGTCCGGCGCCCGGTCGGCGAGATCGGTGAAGCCGTCCCAGTCGAGCGACAGCACGAGACTTTCCCTGAGCGCGGTAATGGTGACTGGCCAGGGGCCGCCGCTGAAGAACTGGGCCTCGCCGATGACCATGCCCTGACGGTATTCGGCGGGCGCGGCGCTGCGTTGGGCACTGGCCGCCAGCCGGCCGGAGATGACGATGTGGAGGGTGGCGGCGGGCTCTCCGGCATTGACGAGCACCGCGCCGCGCGCCAGTTCCCGCGTCGTGCAGCAGCGGGCGATGTGCCACAGGTCCGCCTCGCCAAGTGAGCCGAATGTCTCCACGGCCGCCAGCCAGGGGGTAAGCGTATCGGGTTCCATATGTTGAACGCCTTGCTTCGCGGCCGCGCACCATCCCCGGCCCGCGCACCATGTATAAAACTTTACAGCTTTTTGCGTGATTCTCGCTGCCGGAAACAGATGCGGCGCCACTTTATCGTCAGGCATCCGCTTGGATGGATTCGCCGCAGTCAGGATGCCGCCCCCGCCGGTCCAGTTCTAATTATCTGATATCAATTGGAAAGTTGCCCCGGCTCCATCTTGCGCAGGGCCGCGCTGCGTGAGCGGCTGGTGAAGGGGCGCCGGACGTTAAGCTGAGTTCTCCGGGGCGGCTTTTTGCGGATTTGGGAAAAAAGCTCCGCCGGAGACCTGGGAATCTCACGGGAGCGGTTGTTCGAAGGGGGCTGCATTTCCGCCGCACGGCCCCGCACCGCCCGCTGGCGGCGCGGCTGAACGCAGCACCGCGGCGGTGACTTCCGCCCAGTCCCGGACGGGCGTCAGCCATTCCGGGTTCTCCGCCTCCTGCGGCTGCTCGCCGAACAGATAAAGATGGGCCGCCAGCCCGCGCAGATGCTCCAGCACATCCAGCCGGTCGTCGATGAAATGCGTGATTTGCAGTTCGCGGCAGTGCACGGCCTTGTCCGGCCGCTTCAGACAGAAGCGCACCTGAGCGCGCGGCAGGCCGGTGAGGCGGTAAAAGTCCCAATGCTCCAGCCACGCCAGCGTCTTGCGCTGCACAGTCTCGCCGGCCTTGGAGACAAGCCAGACGCGGCCGCCAAACACCTCGGTCAGCACGCGCACGCCCTCGAATGCCCCCGGACTGGGCGGCGTCCGCATCGCCTGCTCCAGGCCGCCGCTGAGGAAGGAGGTGTCGGCCTTGCCGCCTTTGACCGGCGCCATGATGACGCGGCCGATGTCGATGCCGAGGCGCGGTTCGCCTGCCATCCGGTGCCGCTCAATCCTCCGCCGCCAGCGCCTCGCGCCGCTTCAGCTCCTCGCGGAACGGGCTGGCCGCATACGTCCCCAGCTCCAGCAGCACGGACGAGTAGAACTTCAGTTCCTCCAGCGCCAGCCGCACCATCCGCGCTTCAGGGTGCCCCTCGATGTCCGCGTAGAACATCGTGGCGTTGAAGCTGCCCTCCAACTGGTACGACTCCAGCTTGGTCATGTTCACGCCGTTGGTGGCGAAACCGCCCATGGCCTTGTATAGCGCCGCCGGCACGTTGCGCACACGGAACACAAAGGTCGTGATCACCGGCCCGTTGTCCGCCGGCGGCACGTCCGGCTTGTCGGCCAGCACCAGGAAGCGCGTGGTATTGTGCGTGGCGTCCTCGATGTCGCTGCGCAGCACCTCCAGGCCGTATATCTCGGCGGCGAGCTTCGAGGCGATGGCGGCCTTGGACGGATCACCCTCCTCGCTCAGCATACGCGCGGCGCCGGCCGTATCGGCCTCCGTCACCGGCTTCAGCCCCAGCTCGCGCATGACGCCACGGCACTGGCCCAGCGCGTGCGTGTGGCTGTGCACGGTCTTCACATCCTCCAGCCGCGTGCCGGGCAGCACCAGAAGCTGGTGATAGATGCGCTCGAAATGCTCGCCAACGATATACAGCCCCGAGCCCGGCAGCAGATGATGCACATCCGCCACGCGGCCCGCGACGGAATTCTCCACCGGAATCATGGCGTAAGCCGCCTGCCCCGAGCGCACGGCCGCCAGCGCGTCCTCGAACGTGGCGCACGGCAGCGGCTCCAGCTCCGGCGCAAAGGCGATGCAGGCGATATGGGAGTTGGCGCCCGGCTCCCCCTGATACGAAATCTTCCGGCGCGTCTCACCGCCCAGGGACGGCGCTGCGGACTTTTTCACCGCCTTGGCTTTACGAATGCTCATAAGTTCAAACCGTTGCCGCCGGCATTTCCGCCGCGCGTCCATTGCTGCGCTGCCCGCCCAGGATTTGCCGCGCGCGTTCCAGATCGGCGGGCACATCGACGCCGAAGGGGATGCGGTCCACGACGCGGACGCCGATGCGCATGCCGGCTTCCAGCGCCCGCAATTGCTCCAGCTTCTCGCGCCGCTCCAGCTCGCTCGGCGGCAGCGACACAAACCTTGCCAGCGCCTCGCGGCGGTAGGCGTAAATGCCGATGTGATGATAATACACACCGGCGCCATAGGGGGCACCGCCCCGTGTAAAATAGAGAGCGCGGAAGGTATTGGGCGCCACCATCCCTGTGCCGACGATCTTGACCACGGCCGGGTCGAGCAATTCCTGCGGCTCCTGGATCTGCCCGGCCAGCGTGGCGATATCCACACTGCTGTCCGCCAGCGGCTCCAGCGCGGCGGCGACCACTTCCGGGTGCAGCGTCGGCATATCGCCCTGCAAATTCACGATGATGGACGCGGCCCCGCCGGGATCGACGATATTGGCCGCCTCGAACACCCGGTCCGAGCCGCTTTCGTGATCGCCGCGCGTCATCACGGCCTCGCCGCCCGCCTGCTTCACCACGTCGGCGATCTCGGCCGAATCCGTGGCGACAAACACCGCGCCCGCCTTGGCGGCCATGGCCCGGCGCCAGACATGCACGATCATCGGCTCGCCGTGGATATCGGCCAGCGGCTTGCCGGGCAGGCGCGTGGCGCTCATGCGGGCCGGGATAATGATAAGCGGTTCGGACATCGTGATCACCCTTTACGGCCAGTCCCGCGAATGAGTTACCCGAGGGAACTTCGACTGACATGGCCGTTCACGTCTTTGTGCTGGCTGAAGGGGGTAACGGGATTGAAAGGGGGAAGCAATAGGATTTATGGCACCCTAAATTTTGGGATGACAGACCCATTGCCGCACACCGGAGGACATCCATGGACAGGTTCACCGTCAACAAGATCGCCGGCGCCATATTGGCGGCTCTGCTCACCCTCGCCGGATTGAATACGCTGGTTGAATTGACCTATCCGCGCGGCGGCTCGCTGGACGGACACGGCAAGCCGGTCCCGGAACTCAAAATCGCCAGGGACTGGCAGACCGAAGCGCCGGCGCAAGGGCAGTCCGCTCCGGCGGCACCGGCTGCCGCGGCCGCCCCCGAACCGGACAAGCCCATCGCCGCGCTGCTCGCCGCCGCCAAGCCGGAGGAGGGCAAAACCATCGCCAAAAAATGCGCGTCCTGCCACAGCTTCGAAAAGGACGGCAAGGCCGTAGCCGGTCCGGTGCTCTACGGCGTACTCGGCCGGCCCCTCGGCAGCTTCGCAGGGTTCGGCTACTCCCCCGCCCTCAAGGGCCATGGCGGCGAGTGGACGTTCGATCTGCTCAACTGCTACCTGAAGAGCCCGGCCGCCTGTATACCGAACAACAAAATGGGCTTTCCCGGCCTGCCAAAGGCGGAAGAGCGCGCGGCCGTGATCGCTTATCTGCGCACGCTCAGCGATAATCCGGTGCCGCTGCCCTCGCAATAAGCGGTCATCCACCGGATGGCGGCACGGGCCATCGCACTATTGCCGATGAAGAATTTTTAATTTGGCTCGCCTCCGCCGCTGCTGCATGATGCCGGCGGCCGGTTGGATGAAGCCGAGTGCCGCCGGTGACCGGGACACTTAACACTCGCGGTTAAGTGCATCCGCTGATAAAGAAAACCAAACGTTTCTCCACCGCGCAATTCCAACCTGATGTAATCCTGATGTATCATTTGAAACTCTTGTGTGCCGCTGCCCTCGCCGCCATGGTTTCCGTCCTGCCCGCGCAGGCGCAAGAGCCGGAGCACCATCACGCCCTATCGCTGGTGGGCAAGATCAAATACCCGCCCAATTTCCCCCATTTCGACTACGTGAATCCCAAAGCCCCCAAGGGCGGCGTGGTCCGGCAGGCGGCGCGCGGCAGCTTCGACACGCTCAATCTGATCTCCATGAAAGGCAGTCTGGCCGGCGGCCTGCAACCGATCGGGCCGGGGCTGCAATACGATACCCTGCTGCTGACCAGCCTGGATGAAAGCTCCACGGAATACGGCCTGCTGGCCGAATGGGTGTCCTACCCAGCGGACTATTCCTCGGCCACCTTCAAGCTGCGCGACGGCGCGCGCTGGCATGACGGCACGCCCATCACGCCCGAGGATGTCATTTTCAGCCTGGAGATCCTGAAAAAGGGCAACCCGGTACACGCGCAATATTATCACAACGTCGAGCGAGCCGAGAAAACCGGCGACGGCCAAGTGACGTTTACCTTCAACGTCAAGAACAACCGCGAACTGCCGCTGATTATCGGCCAGTTCCCCGTGCAGCCCAAGCATTACTGGACCGGCAAGGCCGCCGATGGCACGCCGCGCGATCCGCTGAAGACGACGCTGGAGCCGCCGCTCGGCTCCGGGCCGTACCGCATCAAGGAGGTCAAGCCGGGCCATTCCATCGTTTACGAGCGCGTGCCGGACTATTGGGGCAAGGATCTGCCCGTCCGCGTTGGCACCGGCAATTTCGACGAAATCCGTCTGGAGTATTTCCGCGACGACAGCGTGGCGTTTGAAGCCTTCAAGGCGGGCCAGGTCGATTTCCGCACCGAGAACAGCGCAAAAAACTGGGCAACCGGCTACGATTTCCCCGCCAAACAGCAGGGCCATGTGGTGCTGAACGGCAATATCTCCCTCAAGAACCCGCACCCCATGCAGGCTTTTGTGATGAATATCCGGCGGGCTAAGCTGAGCGACGCCAGAGTGCGCCAGGCTTTCAATCTCGCCCTCGACTTCGAATGGACCAATCAGAATATTTTCTACGGGCAATACAAACGCACCGGCAGCTACTTCGAGAACACCGAAATGGCGGCGCAGGGGCTGCCTCAAGGGCTGGAATTGCAAATCCTGGAGGAAGTGCGCGCTCAAGTGCCGCCCCAGGTGTTTACGGAAGAATATAAGAACCCGGTCAACGCCACGCCGGAGGCTCTGCGCGATCATCTGCGCCAGGCGTCCCAGCTTCTCACTGCCGCCGGCTGGGCCGTCAAAGATGGCGTGCTGAAAAATGCTGCCGGCGAAACGCTTGAGGTGGAATTCCTGATCACCCAGGAAAATCTCGGCCGCATCATTCTGCCATACACGAAGAACCTGCAACGGCTCGGCATCAAGTCCAATGTGCGTCTCGTTGACGACGCGCAGTATGAAAAGCGCGTCCAGAATTTCGACTACGACATCATCATCGGCGGATTCGCGCAGAGTAAATCGCCGGGCAACGAACAACGCGAATTCTGGTCGTCCAAAGCCGCCGACACCCCCGGCAGCCGCAACGCCATCGGCATCAAGAATCCGGCGGTGGACAAGCTGGTCGAGCGCATCGTGTTCGCCAAGGACCGCGAGGAACTTGTGGCCGCCTGCCGGGCGCTGGACCGCGTGCTGCTGTGGAACCATTACGTCGTGCCGCAATGGTATTCGCCCAACGAGCGCATCGCCTATTGGGACAAGTTCGCCCATCCGCAGACGCTGCCGGCCCGGTCGGTGGGTTTCCCAACGATATGGTGGTTCGATGCGGAAAAAGCGGCAAAACTGCCGGCCAATAAATAAAATAATCCGGCGGGCCGCCGCCGGGAGGCCCGCGACACATAAAGGTTTCAGCTCTTGCCACGCTTGCGCTTTCTGATTGTTTTCCTGGCCGCCGTCACGATGTCCGTGGCGTGCGGCGTCCTGGCAGCGGCGGAAGCCTCCGAACGCCGGCACGGCCTCTCGGCGTTTGGCGAGCTGAAATATCCGGCTGACTTCAAACACTTCGACTACGTCAACCCGGATGCGCCCAAAGGCGGCCGCATGGCGCTGCTCGGCGAAGGCGCGACCACCACCTACGACAGCTTCAACAACTACATCCTGAAAGGCCAGCCGGCCCAGGGCCTCAACCTGCTGTTCGACACGCTGATGGTGCGGGCGCTGGACGAGCCGGACGCGGTATACGGGCTGGCGGCGGAATCGGCGGAAATCGCGGACGACCGCATGTCCGTGACGTTTTACCTGCGCCCGGAAGCCCGGTTCGCCGATGGCTCAGCCCTCACCGCCGAAGACGCGGCCTTCTCCATCACGGTGCTGAAGGAAAAGGGCAACCCGCGCTATTCGCTGACCCTGCGCGACGTGAAAGCGGCCATCGCGGTTGACCCGCATACCGTGCGTTTCGAGTTCTCCGGCGGCAACGTGCGCGATCTGCCGCTGCTGGTGGCGCAGATGCCGCTGTTCTCGAAAGCCTATTACGAAAAGCACGACTTCCAGAAATCCACGCTGGAGCCGCCGCTCAGTTCCGGCCCCTACGAGATCTCCGATTACAAGCAGGGCACCTTCGTCACGTTCAAGCGCCGGGCCAATTACTGGGCGGCCAACCTTCCCGTGATGCGCGGCGTCTATAATTTCGACGAGCTGCGCTACGAATATTACCGCGACCGCACCACCGAATTCGAAGCGCTGAAGGCCGGCGCCTACGACCTGCGCGAGGAGTTCACCGCCAAAACCTGGGCGACGGAATACAACATCCCGCAGGTCCAGTCCGGCCGCCTCAAGATCGAAACGCTGCCCGATGGCCGGCCCGGCGGCGCGCAAGGCTGGTTCCTCAACACCCGCCGGCCGGTGTTCGCCGATGTGCGCATGCGCGCGGCCCTCGACTACGCCTTCGATTTCGAATGGAGCAACAAAAACCTCGCCTTCGGCATCTACACGCGCACCGCCAGCTATTTCGAGAATTCCGACCTGAAAGCCAGCGGCAAACCCAGCCCGGAGGAACTCGCGCTGCTGGAGCCGTTCCGCGGCCAGCTCCCGCCGGAGGTCTTCGAGGACGCCTACACCCCGCCCGTCACTGACGCCTCCGGCCAGGACCGCAATACCCTGCGCAAAGCCGCCAAGCTGCTGGACGAGGCCGGCTGGAAGGTGGTGAACGGCAAGCGTGTCAACGCCAAGGGCGAGCCGCTGAAATTCGAGTTCCTCATCGACGACCGGATCTTCGAAAAGTGGATCGGCCCCTTCGTCAAGAATTTGTCCGTCATCGGCATCGACGCCACCATCCGGCTGGTGGACGACGCCCAGTACGAACAGCGCAAGAAATCCTACGATTACGATGTGCTCACGGCCCGGCTGGTGCTGCCCGCGACCCCCGGCACGGAGATGCAGCAATACTGGACCTCGGCCTCGGCTGACCCCAGCGGCACCGACAATCTGGCGGGCATCAAAGCCCCTGTGGTGGACGCGCTGACGGGGACCATGCTCAACGCCAAGAGCCGCGCCGAACTGCGGACCGCCGCGCACGCGCTCGACCGGGTGCTGCGCGCCGGGCATTACTGGGTGCCCAACTGGTTCAAGAATGTCCACAACATCGCCTATTGGGACAAGTTCGGCCACCCCGCCAATAAGCCGCCCTTCAGCCGGGCCGTCATCGAAACCTGGTGGTACGACGCCGCCAAAGCCGCACACACCGCTCAACGGAACTGAGGCCGCACGCCATGGGCTCCTACATCCTGCGCCGTATCCTGCTGATGATCCCGACGCTGTTCGGCATCATGGCGATCAACTTCTTCATCGTGCAGTTCGCCCCCGGCGGGCCGGTGGAACGCATTCTGGCGCAGCTCTCGGGCGCCCAGGGCGGCGCGGGCAGCCGCATCGACGGCGGCGCGGGCGGCGACTTCGCCAGCGCCAATCTGCCGGGCGCCGACGCCGCCGTGACATCCAAATATCGCGGCGCGCAAGGGCTGGACCCGGAGTTCATCAAGAGCCTGGAAAAACAGTTCGGCTTCGACAAGCCGCCAGTGGAACGCTTCTTCCTGATGGCCGGCAACTACCTGACCTTCAACTTCGGCCACAGCTATTTCCGCGACGTCAGCGTCCTGAGCCTCATCGGCGAGAAGCTGCCAGTGTCCATGTCGCTGGGGCTGTGGATGACGCTGATTTCATACTCCATATCCATTCCCCTCGGCATCCGCAAGGCGGTGCAGGACGGCTCGAAATTCGACGTCTGGACCAGCGGCGTCATCATTATCGGCTACGCCATCCCCGGCTTCCTGTTCGCCGTGCTGCTGATCGTGCTGTTCGCCGGCGGCAGCTTCTTCGACCTGTTCCCGTTGCGCGGCCTGGTGTCGGAGAACTGGCAGCAAATGTCCTGGCCGGCCAAAATCCTCGACTATCTGTGGCACATGGTGCTGCCGCTCACCGCCATGTGCGTCGGCGCCTTCGCAACGACGACGTTCCTCACGAAAAACTCGTTCCTCGACGAAATCAAAAAGCAATACGTGCTGACGGCGCGCGCCAAGGGCCTCACCGAGCGGCAAGTGCTTTACGGGCACGTGTTCCGCAACGCCATGCTCATCGTCATCGCCGGCTTCCCCGGCGCATTCGTCCACGCCTTTTTCACCGGCTCCATGCTCATCGAATACATCTTCTCGCTGGACGGGCTGGGCCTTTTGGCATTCGACTCCGCCATCAACCGCGACTATCCGGTGATGTTCGCCACACTGTACATCTTCGCCCTGCTGGGGCTCGTCGTCGGCCTGCTCTCCGACCTGACTTATATGCTGGTCGATCCCCGTATCGATTTCGAAACGCGCGAGGTTTGATATGGACATCGCAACGCCTCCCCGCCGCCCGCGCTTCCAGCTTTCCGCCATCAACCAGCGCCGCTGGGAAAACTTCAAGGCCAACCGGCGCGCACACTACAGCCTGTGGCTATTCCTGACGTTGCTCATCGTGTCGCTGTTCGCCGAGTTCATCGCCAACGACAAGCCGCTGCTGGTGAAATTCGACAACCACTATTACACGCCGGTTTTCGTCAGCTACGCCGAGACCGATTTCGGCGGCGAATTCGCCACAGAGGCCGACTACCGCGACCCGGCCGTGCAGCAACTCATCAACGCCAAGGGCTGGATGATCTGGCCCGTCATCCGCTACAGCTACAGCACCTACAAACTGAACTCCACCGTCCCCGCCCCCGCGCCGCCGACATCGGAAAACTGGCTCGGCACCGACACCAGCCATCGCGACGTCGCCGCCCGCACCCTCTACGGCTTCCGCATCTCCGTGCTGTTCGGGCTGACGCTGACCATCCTGTCATCCATCATCGGCGTGGTGGCCGGCGCCGTGCAGGGCTATTTCGGCGGCTGGACCGACCTGTTGTTCCAGCGCTTCATCGACATCTGGTCATCCATCCCGCATCTGTTCCTGATCATCATCATTTCGGCGGTAATCACGCCCAACTTCTGGATTCTGCTGTTCATCCTCCTGCTGTTTAGCTGGGTGTCACTGGTCGGCGTGGTGCGGGCGGAGTTCCTGCGCGGGCGCAATTTCGAATATATCAAGGCGGCGCGGGCGCTCGGCCTGTCCGACACCAAGATCATGTTCAAGCACCTGCTGCCCAACGCCATGGTGGCGACGCTCACCTTCGTGCCCTTCATCCTCAACGGCTCCATCACGGCGCTGACCTCGCTGGACTTCCTCGGCTTCGGCCTGCCGCCCGGCTCGCCGTCGCTGGGCGAACTACTGCAGGAGGGCAAATCCAACCTCCAGGCGCCCTGGCTCGGCCTGACGGCGTTCATCGTCACCGCGCTGATGCTGAGCCTCTTGATTTTCATCGGCGAGGGCGTGCGCGACGCCTTCGACCCGCGCAAGACTTTCAGGAAGGGCTAAGCTCATGGCGAAAGACACTGCGGGCGGAACCCTGCTGCGGGTTGAAAACCTCTCCGTCGATTTCCAGCAGGGGGCGTCCGTCACCCATGCCGTAAAGTCCATTTCGTTCGACATCGCGCGCGGCGAAACCGTGGCGCTGGTGGGCGAAGTCCGGCTCCGGCAAGACCGTCACGGCGCTGTCGGTCATGAAGCTGCTGTACTACCCGGCCGCCTCGCACCCCTCCGGCCGCATCCTGTTCAAGGACCGCGACGTGCTCTCCGCCAGCGAGGACGAGGTGCGCGAACTGCGCGGCAATCATGTGAGCATGATCTTCCAGGAGCCGCAAAGCTCGCTCAACCCGCTGCACGTCGTCGGCCGGCAGATCGCCGAAATCATCCGCGCCCATCAGCGCGGGCTGAACGGCAGCGGCCCGCTGACCGAGGCGGAAATCCGCGAGACCGTCATCGACCTGCTGCGCAAATCCGGCATCCAGGACCCGGAGGAGAAATTCCTCAGCTATCCGCATCAGCTTTCCGGCGGCCAGCGCCAGCGCGTCATGATCGCCATGGCGCTGGCCAACAAGCCGGACCTGCTGATCGCCGACGAGCCGACCACCGCGCTGGACGTCACCATTCAGGCGCAAATCCTGGAGCTGCTGAAGAAGCTCAAGGACGAAACCGGCATGGCGCTGCATGCTGATCACCCACGACCTGGGGATCGTGCGCAAGATGGCCGACCGTGTGTGCGTGATGAAGGACGGCGAGATCGTCGAGCGCGGCACGCCGGAGGAAATTTTCACCGCGCCG
The DNA here is from genome assembly GCA_963827885.1 of uncultured Alphaproteobacteria bacterium. Taxonomy (GTDB): domain Bacteria; phylum Pseudomonadota; class Alphaproteobacteria; order Rhizobiales; family Rhodomicrobiaceae; genus CAWHDD01. The sequence goes on from CAWHDD010000007.1 coordinate 43,438, forward strand.
AAGCATGCCTACACCAAGCATCTCATCGCCGCCGAGCCCAAGGGCAGCCCGCCGCCCGCCAATCTCAGCGCGCCGGTGGTGGTGGAAACGGAAGACCTGAAGGTCTGGTTCCCCATCAAGCGCGGCCTGCTGCGCCGCACCGTGGACTATGTGCGCGCGGTGGATGGCGTGTCGCTGAAGCTGCGCGAGGGGCAGACGCTGGGCGTGGTCGGCGAGTCCGGCTCCGGCAAGACGACGCTGGGGCTGGCCATTCTGCGCCTGCTCTCCAGCCACGGCAAAATCGCCTATCTGGGCCGCCGCCTCGATGAACTGAGCACGCGCGAAATGCGCCCCCTGCGCCGCGAAATGCAGATCGTGTTTCAAGACCCTTACGGCTCGCTAAGCCCGCGCCTGTCGGTCGGGCAGATCGTCGAGGAGGGGCTGATTATCCAGAACGGCGGCATGCGTGCACCCGAGCGGCGCGACCGCGTGGCCAGAGCGCTGACCGAGGTCGGCCTCAAGCCGGAGATGATGGACCGCTATCCGCACGAGTTCTCCGGCGGCCAGCGCCAGCGCATCGCCATCGCCCGCGCCATGGTGCTGGAGCCGAAATTCGTCATGCTGGACGAGCCGACCAGCGCACTGGACGTGTCGGTGCAAGCGCAGATCGTGGACCTGTTGCGCGAATTGCAGGAGCGCCACCGGCTGGCGTACATGTTCATCAGCCACGATTTGAAGGTGGTGCGGGCGCTGGCGAACGAGGTGGTCGTCATGCGCAACGGCAAGGTGGTGGAACAAGGCGTGGCGCGGGAGATTTTCGAGCGGCCTCAGACGGATTACACGCGGGCGCTGCTGGCGGCGGCGCTGAACTTGCAGACGTCGCATTTGCATGCGGTTTCGGCTTGAGCGGAGCCGCAATATTGGCGCGATGGCATGCATAATCGGCGCGCATGATCTCGCGGCGCACATTCCTGAAATCGGCTGCGGCGGCCGTGGCCTGCGCGGGTGCCACGGTGTCCTACGCCGTCTTCGAGCAATGGCAACGGCTGACGGTGCGCGAGTGGACCGTCGCCACACCTGCCTGGCCGCCGGACGCACCTCCGCTGCGCATCGCCATCATCGCCGACTTCCACGCCGTCAAACCCTGGATGTCCGTGGCGCGCATCGCCGGCATCGCTGACACCGCCATGCAGTTGCGCCCGGACCTGATCGCCCTCCTCGGCGATTACATGCCGGGCGTTTCGGAGAACTGGGCAACGGGCTTCCCCGCGGTGGACGAGTGGACCGGGGCTTTGACGAGACTGCGCGCACCCCTCGGCACCGTGGCCGTGCTGGGCAATCACGACACGGAGCATGACGCCATCCGCCGGAGTTTCGCCGGCGCTGGGATTCCGCTGCTGGAGAACAAAGCCGTCAAAATCGCGCGCGGCGGGCATGATTTCTGGATCGCCGGGCTGGCCGATCAGGTTCCGTTCGGCAACCGCCCCATGGCCGATCTCGACGCCACACTGGCGCAGGTCAGCGACAGCCGCCCCGTGATCCTGCTGGCCCACGAGCCGGAGATTTTCCCGCGCGTGCCGCCCCGCGTGGCGCTGACGCTGTCGGGGCATACCCATGGCGGCCAGGTGTGGCTACCGTTCATCGGCGCGCCAACCATGCGCGGCGAACGCTACGTCTATGGCGAATACATCGAGAACGGCCGGCATCTTGTGGTTTCGGGCGGGCTGGGCGTGACGGTCGCGCCCGTGCGTTTCATGGTTCCGCCGGAGATTACCGTGGTCACTGTCCGCAGCGCCTAAAGCCCCTCACCGCACCCGGAAACTCACCCGCTCCGACCGCCCCTTGGCGTCGATCACCGTCACCTGCGCGAAGCCCTTGCCCGCCGGCGTCCAGTTCATCTGCCGCTGATAGCCCTCCGCCGTCAGCGGCGCGCCGTCCACCAGCCACGTCAGCGGCAGCACCCCGCCCTCGGCCTTCAGGATCACCGGCTGACGCTCGCCGCCGGCGTCCTCGCCCGCCTCGATCTCCGACTTGTCCGGCGGAAACACGATGCGCAGCTCCGGCTCGCCCGGCCCCTGGTGCCCCGTCTCGGCGCCCGGTTCGCGGAAATGGCGCAACGGCGGCGGCAGTTCGGCGTTGGTGGCCACGACGGCCGAACGCGGGCGCGGCTTGAACGGCGCGCGCACCGGGCTGATGCGGGCCAACATGTCGAACACCAGCGGCGCGGAGGCGGAGAGGCCCATGAGGCCGGGCGTGGACGTGCCATCGGGGCGCCCGGTCCAGGCCACCACCAGATGCTGGCCGTCATAGCCCGCCGCCCAGGCGTCGCGATAGCCGTATGACGTGCCGGTCTTGAAGGCAACGGCGCCGGCGGGGGCATTCGGCGGCGGAGGCACATCGCGCAGGATGTCCGTCACGTACCACGCGGCGAGCGGCGACAAGAGACGCGGCCGCGCACTATCCGGCATGTCATCCGGCACCGGGGCCGCCGCAGCCGCAACCGGCCGGTAACGCAGCGCCACCGGCTCGCCGCCCCGCGCCAGGGCCGCATACAACCGCGTCAAATCCTCCAGCGTCAGCCCCACGCCGCCCAGCACCACGCTCAAATTCCGCGGCATCTTGCCGTTGAACCCCGCCGCACGGAACCGCGAGGCCAGCCGCCCCGGCCCCACCGGCGCCAGCACCTTCACCGCCGGCACGTTCAGCGACATTTGCAGCGCCTGCGCCACAGTCACCGTGCCATGGAAACGGCTGTCGAAATTCTCCGGCGCGTAGGTGCCGAAGCGCACGGGGCGGTCCTCGATCAGCGTCTGCGGATGGGCGAAACCGTCCTCGAAGGCGAGGCCGTAGACGAACGGCTTCAGCGCCGACCCCGGCGAGCGCACCGCCTCGCCCATGTCGATGGAGCCGAAACGCTCCTCGTCGAAATACCCCGCCGACCCGACATAGGCCAGCACCTCGCCCGTCTGGTGATCGGCGGCGATGATAGCGGCGGAGAGCTTCGGCCCCAGCGCCGCGGCTCGGGCAGAGGCGAGCTGTTCGGCGGCCTCCTGCATCGGCCTGTCGATGGTGGTCCTGATCTCGCCCTCGTCCGGCTGCTCCTTCAGCAGCCGGTCGGCGAGATGCGCGGCCAGGGCGGGAAACTCATGCCGCACCCTCGGCACCGGCTGATCCTTCGCCCAGCGCGCCTCGGCAGCGGTAATCAGCCCTGCCCTCTCCGCCCGCTCGATGACGAAATCGCGCGCCCGCTTGGCCGCCTCCGGGCTGTGATCCGGCCGCCGGGTCTTCGGCGACTGCGGCAGCGCCACCAGCAGCGCGGCCTCGGCGACACTCAAATGGCGCGGCTCCTTGCCGAAATACGCCAGCGACGCCGCGCGCACGCCCTCCAGATTGCCGCCGAACGGCGCGAATTTCAGATACAGCGCCAGGATTTCGTCCTTGGAATACGCCGTCTCAAGCTGCCAGGCGCGCACGAACTGCTCCAGCTTGGCCCGCATCGAATGGGTCGGCTGATTGTCGATGAGGCGGGCCACCTGCATGGTGAGCGTCGAGGCGCCCGAAACCGCGCGCAGATGCGTCAGGTTCTGCCAGCCGGCGCGCGCGATGCCGCGCGGATCGATGCCGCGATGGCGGTAAAAACTCCGGTCCTCGGCCATGAACAGCATGGCGAGATAGCGCGGATCGACATCGCGCGGGCGCACGTTCAGCCGCCACAATCCGGCGCCGTTGGTGTAGGCCCGCAGCAGCCGCCCGTGACGGTCCACGACGAGGCGGGAGGTGTCGTTGAAGGCGGCCTGCGGCAGGGGGCCGAGACGGTGCGCAATGCCCGTGATGCCGGCGGCGGTGACCAGCACAGCGGCAATAAACGCCGCCAGCAGCCGCTTCGCCGCACTTCTGCGGGAGATTATACGCTGAACCCAGTACATACGCGTCCTGAAATGGGAACCAGTGATTTTAGTTAGTAGCCGTCGCTTCGGATCTCAATACATTGGCGCGGGGCTCCGTGTTAAACAACCGGCCGGAGTTCTCCGCCAGCGCCGCACCTGCGGCTTTGACTGCCCCGAGCCGGCATTTCTTGTCCGGCTAGAGTCTTAAGTCATCGTCGCTCTGTGCTTCGCCCAACCGCTCCTTCGCCCCTCCGGGGCTCAATACATTGGCGCGGGGCTCCGGCGTTAAATAACCGGCCGGAGTCCGCCACGAGCGTCACCTTTGCGGCTTTGACTGCCCCAAGCCAGCGGTATTCTTTCCGGCCTGAAGTCTTAGTAGTCGTCGCTCTGTGCTGCGCCCAACCGCTCCTTCGCGCCTCCGGCACTCAATACATTGGCGCGAGGCTCCGGTGCAAAAGCAACTGGCCGGAGTCCGCCACAAGCGCCGCACCTGCTGCTTTCACCGCCCCAAGCCGGGGTTTTTCTGCGCGGCCTGAGTCTAAGTTATCGTCGCTCTGTGCTGCGCCCAACCGCTCCTTCGCGGCTCCGCCGCTCAATACGTTGGCGCGGGGCTCCGGTGCAAAAGCAACCGGCCGGAGACCACCACAAGCGCCGCACCTGCTGCTTTCACCGCCCCAAGTCGGGGTTTTTCTGCGCGGCCTGAGTTTAAGTTATCGTCGCTCTGTGCTTCGCCCAACCGCTCCTTCGCCCCTCCGGGGCTCAATACATTGGCGCGGGGCTTCGGCGTTAAACAACTGGCCGGCGTCAGCCACAGGCGTCACGCCTGCCGCCATCACTGCCCCAGGCAGGCATTCTTTTGTTCGGCCGGAACCATTCTTCCGTCCCGGCCATGCACGAAGTACAAGCCGCCGCGCGCAGGATGGGTCAAGGACGCGCTTCTTCAGCGCGCCCGGAGGGCTTGTCCTTGACGCATCCGAGCACGGCGGCATGATGGTCTCGGCGGGGGTTCCAAGCTCCCCTACCGCCCCACATCCACCGTCCCCGGCGCCGTGCGCGCAAACCGCCCCGGCCTGTACATATCCTCCACCGTCGCCCCCGGATAGGTGTAATGCCCCGGCGTCACCGCCCGCACCACATACGCCATCATCATCTCCGCCGGCTTCGTCCGCCCCGCACTCTTGAAATGAAACGCCGCCGTAAAGCGGTCATCGCGGAACTGCGCCAGCGCCGGCGTCTCGGAGGTCTTCAGCCAGGCAAACGCCTTCAGGTCCGCGCCCTGCAACAGCTTCGGGTTCTCGATCTCGAACCCCGCCGGCAGCCGGTCCTGCACCAGCACATGCCCGAGCTTCGCCTCGTCCTCCGTCACCTTCAGCACGATGACGAAACGCTCGTTCTGCGCCACCTTCTCCACCGTCGCGGGCTTGCCCGCCGGCGTGTAAATGCTGCGCTCGATCTGGAACCCGCTAGCCGCCGCCGGTTCCGGCTCGATGCCGGCGCCGCTGATGACGATGGAGGCCCCCACCGGCTGATCGCCGATATTCTTCACCTCCAGCGGCGAGGCCAAATCGCCAGCCTTCAGCACCCGCTGCAACTGCCCGGTCTGCGGCGCACCGTTCACCGCCAGCAGCAGCCCCTTGTCCTCCTCCAGCACCGCCCGCGCGGCGAGCAGCAGCCAGGAATTCTCCTGCGTTGTGGTGCCGAGCTGCGCCGCCCGCACCTTCCTCACCTGCTCCGCGACTTCAGGAATGGCGGCGCGCATGGTGCCGCTTTCCGAAATCAGCGTCAGCGCCGCCGCGCCGTCGCGCAACGTGGTGCCGTAATCGGTGCGCTGGGCCAAGAACTCCGCGTCGGGCAGCGTCTTGAGGCTGCCAACGGCCGCGCCAAACGCGCGCTCCGCCCGCTCCTTATCGCCATACATCGCCAGCGCCGCGCCGATCTGCGCGCGGGCCAGCGGCGTGGAAAAATTCTCAATGCGCTCGTCGGCGTAATAGCGCAAATCGCCGATCACCGCCTTGCCCGCCCGCGCCAGCACATACAGCGCATAGGCCAGTTCCTCGCCGCCCGAGTTCGAATTCCTGCGCCGTGCTCACCGAATTCTTCAAACGGTCCAGCGCCGTGGCCAGCACCACCGGCGGCACGTGATAGCCCTTCTCCTTGGCGCGGGTGAGAAAATCGCTGACATAAGCCGTCAGCCACAAATCGCGCCCGCCCGCCGACCACAGGCCGAAATTGCCGCTGGAGTCCTGGAGGGAAACAATGCGCTGGATAGCCTTCTCGATCCGCCCGCGCGCACCGTTTTCGCCCGCAAGCCCGGACGCCTCGGCCAGCTCGTTATAATAAAGCAGCGGCAACGCCCGGCTCACCGTCTGCTCGGCGCAGCCATACGGATAGCGGTCGAGCGCCAGCAGCAGCCCCGGCACATCCATCTCCGCGCCCCGGCTGACATTGACCGTCACCTTCGCCGTCTCCGGCACCAGCCCGGCCACCAGCTCGGCATTCACGTTGAGCGCGCCGGTTTTGGCCGCCAGCGTCGCGACACTGCGGCGCGTCACATCCGGCGCGGCAGGCTCGACATCCAGCTTGAAGCCGCGCGTTGGCGCTAAATCCGTCCGGGCCGCTCAAGGCCAGCGAAATCCTGCCGGTCCCGAGCTTCTCCGCGTTCAACGGCACGGCCAGGCTCATCTGCTCGCCGGCCTTCAGCTCGAATTCTGCGCTTTTCCGCATTGGCCGGAGCCGTCAGCCCGCCCTCCGCCGTCACGGCCAGTTCGTAGCTGCCGGCCGCGCCTTCCACGTTGTGCAACCCCACATGCATCTCAGAGGTATCGCCCAACGTCAGGAAGCGCGGCGGCGTGGCGCTCAGGATCACGGCGTCGCGCACGATGACGTCCTTCACCGCATGGCCAACGCTGCCGCCAGTCCAGGCCACCGCCATCAGCCGCAGCGTGCCGTCAAAAGCGGGCACGTCGAACGGAATCTCCACCATCCCGCCCGCCGGCACCTCCACAACGCCGGAATACAGCGCCACCGGCTCGGTAGTCAGCGGCCGGCCGCGCATGGCAATCCCGTCACCGCCGGAGCGGATAGCGCCGCGCGTGCCCTGCATACCGTCGATGAGACGCCCGTACAAATCGCGCAGCTCGGACGCCAGCCGCCGCTGGCCGAAATAATGATCCTCCGGCTTCGGCACCTTGTAATTCGTCACGTTCAGAATGCCCACATCGACGGCGGCAACCGTCACATGCGCGGTCTCGCCCGGCTTGACGCCGCTCAGGCTCACCGGCAGCAGCATTTTCTGGTTCGGCAGGATCTTCCCCGCCGGCTTCAGCTCAACCGCGAGCGTGCGCTCCTTCGCATCCAGCGGCAGCCATTTCACGCCCACCGCGCGGCTGGGCATCCGCCTCGCCTTCTCGTCCATCGGCCGGTAAGCCACCGCCATGATATAAGCGCCCGGCCCCCAGTCCTTGCCCACGGTGAAGCTAGCCTCGCCGCCCTTGTCCGTCACCGGCACGGTCTTCGTCTCGATCAGCCGGTCGCTGACCACGGCCACCATCGCCTCGCCCGCCATGCGCGGCAGCACCGTCACCTTCACCGCGTCGCCCGGCTTGTAGCTGGCCTTGTCCAGCGCCACCTCCAGGATGTCCGGCGTATCGGCGTCCGCCGACACGTACCAGCCGGAGTTGAAGCGCAGGCTTGACGTCACCGCCGGCTGGCCATCGGCGGTCACTTCCAGCCGGTAGGCGCCATAGCTGACCGGAACGGACAATTTCGCCGGCGCCGCGCCATCCACATCGAGGACACCGTTCGCCATCTTGCGCACGTAATCGACGGACTGATAATCCCAGCGGCCATTGCGGTTATACCACTGGAAGCGCGTCTCCAGCTTGAACAGCTCCCATTTCATATGCGACAGCGCCACCGGCTTGCCCCCGGCGTCCACCGCAATCACCTCGAAGCCGGCCGGATCGCCGTCCTTCACATGGCCGCCCTCGAACAGCGGCTTGATGCCGATGCCCGTCTGGCGCGGCTTCACCGGCAGCACCACGCCCTTTTCGATGAAACGCCCCGACGCCTCGCGCAGCCGGATCAGCGTGCGCGCCTCCAGCGGCTGGCTGGTCTCGGGCAGCGCGGGCAGGCTGACGCTGACAGTCGCCTCGCCGTCCGCCCCCATCACCGGCAAATTGGCGAGCGGCTGGCGGACCGGCGCGAAATCGTCGGCATCCCTGCCGAAATGGTAGCCCGGATAGCCTGGCAGCCCCGACGGCGACGGCAGCACAACCACCTCGCCATCCAGCGCCAGACCGGCCGCCGCCGCGCCATAGAGATAGCGCCCCTTCACCGCGATGGCGGCCGGCTCGCCAACGGCAATGACCTTCACCTGCGCCTCAGCCGTCATTTCCAGACGCTCCGGCGTGTAATCCTCCACCAGGAAACTCGTCTCGCCGATGGACGCGCCCTTGGGATCGGCATAGGCGCTCACCCGCCACGTGCCCGTCATCGCCTCCTGCGGCAGCGCCAGGGCGAAGCTACGCCCGCCATCCGCATGCTCCGCCAGCACTTCGCGGCGGAACTCCACGCCATCCGGCCTCGCGACCTTCAGCGTCAGCGGCACGCTCGCCGCCATCGCCGCCTGATCGCGCACCAGCGCCGTGAGCTGAACCGTCTCGCCCGCCCGGTAGACGCCGCGCTCGCTGAACAGCATGGCATCCAGCGCACCCGGCGCCTGCCGCCCGCCCACGCCGCGATCGGAAAGATCGAACGCCGATTTGGTGAGGTCGAGGAACGCATAATCGCTGTCCTGCCCGCGCGCCACCAGCAGCGCCGGCGCCTGTCCCGCCGTGCCCCTGGTCAGCCCGGCCTCGAACAGCACATGGCCGCCGGCGTTCGTCTTCGCGGTGCCGAGAATCTCGTTGTTGCGCGCCACCAGACGCACCTCGATGCCCGCCAGCGCCTTACCCGTGGCCAGCGAGCGCACGAAGCCGTTGATGCCGTCCTTGCCCGACATGGCCGTGACGCCGAGATCGGACACGACGAACCATTGCGTCACCGTTTCACGGCTGCTCTCGCTGCCATCGGCCGGCGTGGCGGCCATCAGGTACAGCCCCGGCTTCAGGCCGGGCAGCAGCTCGTCCACCGGAAACGCCGTCGTCACCTCTTCGTTCATGTTCGGCTTCACCGGCATGGAGCCGCTCCACAGCTTCTCGCCGTGTTCGTCCTTGATCTGGTTCAGCGCATACGGCGCCAGCGACGAGCCAAACTCGCCCTCCAGCACCTCCACCGCCAGCCGCCTGTCGCCAACGCGGAAAATGTCCACATCGACCCGGCTGGTGTTGATGGTCACAACCGGCAGCCCCTGCTGGCCGGTGCGGGGCAGCACATAATTGCGCCCGGTGAAATGCACGGCCGGCTTGCGGTCGCGCACGTAAACGGTCAACTCCAGCGGCTTGGCCAGCGGCTCGTCCTCGATCACGGACGGCATGCCGCTGCGCACCTTCACCTCGTAGCGGCTGCCATGGGTGAGGTCTTCCAGGCAAAGCTGGCGGCGCTCCACCTTCACCGGCGGCGCGGCGTTGCCGTTCAGGGTGACGAACTTGCTGAAATCCGTCTCGCGCGGGGACAGCGTTTCGGAGAACTGGAGGCACAGGCGCGGCGAGGCCGCCTCATTGTCAACGCTGTAGTCGAGATAGCGGAAGCCGTGTTCGGCGCGCAGCTTGTCGAAATTGGCTTTGATGGTCTGGGCCTCGCCCGGCGAGGTCTGCAAACTCAGCGCCGCCTTGAGCGCCTCCAGCGCCGGACGCCATTCGCCGCGCCGGACCAGCGCGTCCGACAGCAGCACCAGCGCCGCCGCCTTCTGGGCCGGCGTTTTGCCCCGCATGTAGGCCAGATAGGCCGCCGACGAGGCCGAACGCGGGAAGCTCTGCCGCTCTTTGTAATCGCTGGTCTGGATGCCGAGATAGGCGCGGGCCAGCCCCTCCCACGCCTCGGCGTTATCGCCCTCCAGCACGGCGGCGGCGGCGAACGAGCCGGTCGCCTGGCGGAATTCGGACTTGTTCAGCGATGCGTTGCCCTTGGCGATCCAGCCGCGCACCTCGGCGCCGGCGGTGGACCATTCGGTCTTCAGGTAATTCTCATAGTCCCGCGCGGCCTGATCCAGGGCTTCATTGGCGAAGGTCTTTTCCTGCGCATAAGCCGACGGAAGCAGAAACAACGCCAGCATCACGGCGGCGAGCCAGCAGAGCACAGTTTTCATGGATCAACCGTTACAACTTTGGGGGACGGCCACATAAGGTTCGCTTCTTGTACGCGACTTTTTCTGGAACCTGAATTGCTGGCAGCGAGGCCAGCGGGCAATTTCTCGTGTCTCGCGGAGATATAAGCACAGAAAAGTGGCAAATTCATGAATGAAATTAAGCCGCCAGCCGGTATGCAAGCAGCCGGCCACGCCCCCAAGATGAACGCAAATGGAATAGCCTGTGGATAATTCCATTTGCGGTTGACTCAACTAAACGTGCATGTCTATAACAATACCATCATAGGTTGAAGTGATGGTTCTAAGGACGACGCGAACAACATCTTGCCCTACTGCCCAACCTGCCTTGCCCAGCAGAGTTCGCCCGTCTTACCAGCATCCGGCCCACTTGAAGTCTTGCCTCAGCATGGCTTCAACGCGGCACTCGCCCAGCCGTTGGCGATCATGGACACCTATGTGCGCAGGCGAAAGCCTTCGCTCGCTGCCAGGCCGGAATGGCAGCGCCTTTTTTCTTCTCGCTAATGCTTTGGTTCTCCTCCCCCAGAGACCGGAATACCGTGTCGAATTACCGGCCACCCATCTGGTAGCAATGTGTGGCCGGTAATTCTCTTTCCCGATTACCCCGATGTTCCCGCCAGCCGCCTCACCCTGCCCCTCTCCCTCGATGGGTGGCAGCGAAGCGGCCGGGTGGTGGTGAGGCCACGCACTCCGGCGGCGGAAAGCGGAAACATCGGTGTAAACAAGATTTCTCTTTTGGCTAAAATAACAGCCGCCACAGCACCGGCAGCAGCAGCGCTGTCACCAGCGCGTTGAGCCCCATGGCGAGGCCCGAAAACGCGCCGGCCACCTCGTTCACTTGCAGCGCCCGTGCCGTCCCAATGCCATGCGCCGCAGTGCCCATGGCCAGCCCGCGCGCTGCCCAGTCCTTGATGCCCAGCAGGTTCAGGACCGGAGGTCCGGCCATGGCGCCAAGGATGCCCGTCAGGATCACCAGCACCGCAGTTAGCGACGGCAAACCGCCCAGCCGCTCCGAGATACCCATTGCAACCGCCGCCGTCACCGACTTCGGCGCCATGGAAATCATCGTCTCGCGCCCGCCGCCCATCAGCCAGATGACCACCACTGCGCTCACCGAAGCCGTCAGTGACCCGGTGAGGATGCTGGCGAGAATGGCAAGCGCGGAGTGCCGCACCTTGTCGAACTGCCGGTAAAGCGGGATGGCAAGCGCCACCGTCGCCGGTCCCAGCAGGAAATGCACGAACTGCGCCCCCTCGAAATAGGTGTGGTAGCCCGTGCCAGTCACCAGCAGCAGACCCACAATCATAACCACGGCGATCAGCACCGGATTGAGCAGCGGATTCATGTTGCCGCGCCGGTAGATCCAGAAGCCGATGTTGTATGCAACCAGCGTCAACGTGAGATGCAGGAGCGGGCTGGCCGCCAGATAAACCCAAATGTCCTTGAGGCTGTGCGCGCTGTTCATTCGCCGCCTCCTGAGCTTTGCCCTGTCCCGCCATCCGGCTTGCGGCTGTTGAGATAGGCCATCAGCGAGGCCGTCACCCCCACCGTCAGCGCCGTGCTGACGAACAGCGCCACCAGCACCGGCAGCCAGTCGCGCCCCAGCAACTGGAAATGCAGCATCACGCCCACCCCGGCCGGCACGAACAGCAGCGACAGGTTGGTGAGAAACGCATTGGCGACGCCGGAAAGCTCCTCCGGCACGCCGCGATTGAGCAGGAGCCCGGCGAACAGCAGCAGCATGCCGCACACCGGACCGGGAACCGGCAGCCCCGTGGCCGCGACGAGCAGTTCGCCGGCGAGCTGGCAGCAAAGAATAATCGTCAAATAGAACAGCATTATCTATCATCGGGGTTGAAGGGTTGCGGGCAGCCGTCCGTTTGGGGCTGAGGGCCGTACACAATCCGGCAGGGCCCGGAGCGGCGTCAAGCCTCCGCGTGCAACGGGAGGTGCTCACACTCTAAACAGAATTCACCAAAGCGGGCTTTCCAGCTTTGAAAAAAACTCCGTGAAAACCGGAGGATAACCGGGAGAGGAACAGGACATGACGCGTGTCGCTTTCATCGGTCTGGGAAATATGGGCCTGCCCATGGCGCGCAACCTGGTCAGAGCCGGGTGCGATGTGGCGGGGTTCGACGTGGCGGCGGACAATCTCGCGGCAGCCGTGAAAGACGGCGTCATCGCGGCGCCCTCGGCGGCCGCAGCCGCGCAAAACGCAGCCGCCGTCATCACCATGCTGCCCGCCGGCCGCCACCTCATCGGCGTTTACCAGAATTCCGGCGTGCTGACGGCTGCCGCGCCCCGCACGCTGTTCATCGACTGCTCCACGGTGGACGTTGCCTCGGCCCGCAAGGCGCACGAACTGGCGGCGGCGGCGGGCATGCGCTCGCTCGACTGCCCGGTCTCCGGCGGCGTTGCCGGCGCGAATGCCGCGGCGCTCACCTTCATGGCGGGGGGCACGCCGGAGGCCTTCCTCAAGGCTGAGCCATTCCTCACCCTGCTGGGCAAGCGCAGCGTGCATTGCGGCGGACCTGGCTCGGGACAGGCGGCGAAGATCTGCAACAACATGATCCTCGGCATTTCCATGATCGGCGTGTGCGAGGCATTCGTGCTGGCGGAGAAGCTGGGGCTCGACGCCAAGGCGCTGTTCGACGTGGTGTCCACCTCGTCGGGCCAGTGCTGGTCCCTCACCAGCTATTGCCCCGTGCCCGGTCCCGTGCCGGGCAGCCCGGCGAACAACGAATACAAGCCGGGCTTCGCTGCGGCGCTGATGCTGAAGGATTTGCGCCTGTCGCAGGAGGCCGCGCTCAGCTCCGGCACTGCGACACCGCTGGGCGCTCAGGCCGCCGCGCTGTATGCACTGTTCGAGGCGGCGGGCGGCGGGAACACGGATTTTTCCGGTATCATCAACTTCATTCGCGAGCAGCGGCAGTAGCAGTCGCGAAGCAAGCGCCGTCTGAAAATGGGTCTCCAGCCCGGCGTCAGCGGATAACCGCCCCTGGAATCATTGACCCTCCCGGCAATCGCATTTACAGCCACATCAGACATCGGCCAACATCGGATTGACCCCACATGAAAAAAATCGACGGCCCGCGCCTCAAACCCGCCTCGGGCGGCGCTCCGAAACAGCTTGTGATCTTCCTGCACGGCTATGGCGCCGACGGCAACGACCTCCTCAGCCTCGGCCAGTACTGGCGCAAGGAGCTGCCCGACGCGGCCTTCGTGTCGCCCCACGCGCCCCAGCCCTGCGACGCCAACCCTTACGGCGGCCGTCAGTGGTTCGCCCTAACGTTTCGGGACCCGGACGAGCGCTGGCGAGGCGCGAACGAAGCTGGGCCAATTCTCAATGCTTTCATTGACGATGAACTCAAAGCACTGGGGCTGACGGACGCGGCACTGGCACTGGTGGGTTTTAGCCAGGGCACGATGATGGCGATGCATGTGAGTTTTCGCCGTCCGCGTGCGATGGCGGCGGTGGTGGGCTTTTCCGGTATGGTGGCTGGCTCCGGCCATCTTGCCGCGGATGTGGTTTCGCGCCCGCCGGTGCTTCTTCTTCACGGGGACAGTGACGAGGTGATTCCCGTCGAGGCGCTGCAGGAGGCGCGGTCGGTTCTCGGGCAGGCGCAAATCCCGGTCGAGTGGCACATTGCGCAAGGGCTCGGTCACGGGATTGACGAGAGGGAGCTGAATATTGCCGGGCAATTTCTGCACCGGGCTTTTGGGGGGTGAGGTTTCGCTGACCTTGTTCACGCCTGGGCCGGAGTGTTCCTGAAAAAGTATGATGCCGGCCGTCGCCAGGAACAGCCCGGTGATGATCGGAACTCTGAGTTTTATTGTACGCATGGTTCTGTTTCGCCTGAAATTTCAGCCATTGCTGATACTTGTCTGGCGAATACAATGAAATGGCGCCCTCTTCTACAGCTATTGCGTGTTTTGCACCGTAAATACACCCTCTGATCGCAGGGGCAACACTTGAGCGCGCGCGTCCGCTGGCAAAATCCAGCACATGACACCATATAAACGGCGCGTACCATTTTGGTCCGGCCCGGTGCGATTTATCGAATTGATGGATGGGGCTTCACAGAACCGACATGGGTTTGTAGTATCCAATGGATGCAACGTAGTGCGAGCGTGGCCTGCAAGGTGCTCTTGACGGAAACCGTTAGGAAGGCAGACGTGACCGCAACTGCTACTATTCCCTCCCGGCCGGAGGCCTATCCGGCACTGGTTCTGAACGCTGATTTCCAGCCGCTCAGCTACTATCCGCTGTCGCTGTGGAACTGGCAGGACGCCATCAAGGCTGTGTTTCTCGACCGCGTGAATATCGTATCCCAGTACGACCACGCGGTGCACAGCCCGAGCTTCGAGATGAAGCTGCCCAGCGTGGTTTCGCTGAAAACCTACGTGAAACCGGCGCTTTATCCGGCCTTCACACGGTTTAACGTGTTCCTGCGCGACCGTTTCCGCTGCCAGTATTGCGGCGTCAGCGATGATCTGACCTTCGACCACCTAATCCCCAGGTCGAGGGGCGGGCTGACGCGCTGGGATAACGTGACGACGGCCTGCTCGCCCTGCAATCTCAAGAAGGGCGGCAAAATGCCGGCGAAGGCGAAGATGTGGCCGGCGCTGATGCCGTACCGCCCGACGGTGCACGAGCTGCACCGCAACGGACGGCTGTTCCCGCCGAACCATCTGCACGAGAGCTGGCTCGATTATCTCTATTGGGATACCGAGCTGGAACCGTAGCGCCAGTGAATGAGACCGGGCGTTTCGCACGCCCGGTCAAACTGTCATTCAGCCGACGATTTCAGCCGGCGTGAAATTCAGCGCGATTTCAATCGCCGCATTTTCGGCGCTGTCGGAGCCGTGCACCGAATTGCGCTCGATATTCTCGGCGAGTTCCTTGCGGATGGTGCCCGCGTCGGCATTGGCGGGGTTGGTCGCGCCCATGACTTCGCGGTTCTTCGCCACGGCGTTTTCGCCTTCCAGCACCTGAAGCACGATCGGCCCGGAGGTCATGAAAGCCACCAGCTCGCCGTAAAACGGCCGCTCCTTGTGCACCTCGTAAAACTTTTCGGCCTGCGCCTTGGTCCAGCGCACGCGCTTTTGCGCCACGATCCGCAGACCCGCCGCTTCCAGCTTGGCGATGACCTTGCCGGTAATATTGCGCTCGGTTGCGTCCGGCTTGATGATGGACAACGTTCTTTCGACGGCCATTTTTCCCTCTTCTTCTGTTGTGTTTGATGATTGGCCGCTTATAGCCGTGACGATTGCCCGCCGCAAGTCATCCGCTTGGCATTCCCTGCCGCGCGCAACGATGCTATCTAACTGCCAACGTCACTCAACCGCACCGGCCATGCTGCACATCAACGACCTCACCTACCGCATCGAGGGCCGCCTCCTCTTCGACCACGCGACCGCTGCCATCCCCGACGGCCACAAGGTGGGCCTCGTCGGCCGCAACGGCACGGGCAAGACCACGCTGCTGCGCATGCTGATGGGCCGGCATCGCACCCGGACGACGGTTCGGTGATGTCTGGCCGAAAAACGCCAAGGTCGGCGGCGTGGCGCAGGAAGCGCCCAGCGGTCCGCAGACCCTCATCGAAACGGTGCTCGCCGCCGATACCGAGCGCGCATGCGCTGCTAGCCGAGGCCGAAACCGCCACCGATCCGCACCGCATCGCCGAAATCCAGATCCGCCTGCAACGACATGGGCGCCCATGCCGCACCCGCCCGCGCCGCGCAGATTCTCGCCGGGCTCGGCTTCGACGAGGCGGCGCAGCAGCGGCCGTGCGCCGAGTTCTCCGGCGGCTGGCGTATGCGCGTGGCGCTGGCGAGCGGTGCTGTTCACCGCGCCCGATATCCTGCTGCTCGACGAGCCGACCAACTATCTCGACCTTGAAGGCACGCTCTGGCTGGAGAACTTTCATCGCCACCTATCCGCACACCGTGCTGATCGTCAGCCATGACCGCGATCTGCTCAACAAGGCGTCAGTGCCATCCTGCATCTGTCGGAGAACAGGCTGACGCTCTATGCCGGCGGCTACGACGCCTTCGAGGAAACGCGGCGCGAGCGCCAGCGCCTGCAACTGAAGCTGAAGAAGAAGCAGGACGACGCCCGCCGCCATATGGAGGAGTTCGTCGAGCGCTTCCGCGCCAAGGCCACCAAGGCCAGCCAGGCGCAGAGCCGCCTGAAAGCGCTGTCGAAGATGCAGCCCATCGCCGCCGAGATCGAGCAGCGAGGTGCGTGCCGTTCCGTTTCCCCAACCCCCATGACGAAGCTTGGCAATCCGCTGATCCGCATCGAGGGCTCGCGTCGGCTATGCGGCGGACAAGCCGGTGCTGCGCGGGCTCGACCTGCGGCTGGATACCGACGACCGCATCGGCCTGCTCGGCGCCAACGGCAACGGCAAATCGACGCTCGCCAAGCTGCTGTGCGGCCGCCTGGACGCCGCTCGAGCGGCCACCGGCGCGCCTCCAAGAAGCTGATCTTCGGCTATTTCGCCCAGCACCAGCTCGACGAGCTGAACCCCGAGCGCCTCGCGCCTACGATCATATCGCCGCGCTGATGCCCGACGCCACCGAGGCGCAGAAACGCGCGCGCGTCGCCGCCATCGGATTCGGCGCCGACAAGGCCGACACGGCGGCCGGCAAGCTCTCCGGCGGCGAGAAGGCGCGGCTGTTGTTCGCCATGGCCATCGTTCCACGCGCCGCATCTGCTGATGCTCGACGAGCCGACCAACCATCTCGACGTGGACAGCCGCGAGGCGCTCATCCACGCGCTGAACGATTACGAGGGCGCGGTGATCCTCATCAGCCACGACCGCCATCTGACTGGAGGCGACGGTCGACCGGCTGTGGGTGGTGCGGACGGCACGGTAAAGGTCTACGACGGCGACCTGGAGACCTACCGCACCGAGCGGCTGGCTGCGGCGCGCGACCGGAAGAAGCCGAAAGCGGGCGCCAAGGAGGTTGTGAAGGACACCTCCAAGGAGGCGCGGCGTGCGTCGGCGGAGCGGCGGGCGGAACTGGCGCCGCTGAAGAAGCAGTTGCAGGACGCCGAGAAGCGCATCGCCCAGCTCAACGCCAAGATCGCCAGCATCGACACGGCGCTGGGCGACGCGGCGTTGTATGCACGCGACCCGGCGAAAGCGCAGGCCCTCACCCGCGAGCGCGGCGAGATCGTCAAGGCCGTGGCGCTGGCGGAGGAGGAATGGCTGGAGCTGTCGGAGGTTTACGAAGAGGCGGCGAAGAACGTGGCCTAATCCGTCAGCCACGTCACTACCGGCGGGCGCGCCGAAATCACATCGATCATCTCGTCCATCGCCGCCACGTGGTAATGCCGCCCGGTCTCCGGCAGCAGGCCGCCGAGCTGGTCGTAGAACCACGACACGTAGCGCGAATTGCTCACCACGAAAATCGGCCAGGGATAGATGGTGTGCTGCTCGTAAAGCTGCTTGAGCACGTAGCTTTCCTGCGCGCCGCGATAACACAGCGGGTCTTCGAACAGGATGCGCAGCGAGCGCGCGGGCTCGCCCGGCCCCTTCAGGATCACCCGGAAGCCCTCTTTGTCGTCATGCATGGCTTCGAGATACATCTCGGCCTGAAGCCCGCCAATGGGCTCCCACTTCTCGAAAACTTCTTCGCTCGGCGTCATACGCAAAAAAACCCGGCTGAAATCTCATCCGGGTTCATTCTCGTTAAATTTTATGAAAATTGCATTAGCAAAGCATCACACCGCGCGCGGATCGGGACCATATTCGTTCGGCCCATCCTGGCCGGCGAGAATACCGAGATCCACCAGCGCCCAGATGCCGCCAACCAACGGAATCAGCACGATCAGAGACATCCAGCCGCTCTTGCCGCGATCGTGGCAGCGCTTGGCCATCACTGCGAACTGCGTGTAAATCAGCAGCACTGCAAGGATCGCATAAACGGCTATGGCAACGCCGTTGGTTGTTGGCGGATCAGCGAAAACGCCGGGATCACCCGCGAAAATCACCCCAAATCCAACGATGTACAGCAGAATGACCACCAGCAGGAACGCCCAATAGCGTCCGCGCCCGATACGGCCATTGTAAGAAAACAACCACTGCCCCATGCTCATACCGTCAACTCCTTTTTTTTGTTTAATGCGGTGGGCAATGGCTATTAAGCCAATGTGACATCATTGTGATTTCGTTCAGCAAATATGCCTGCAATCAACCGGTTATGAGCTTTGCCGGCTGGCGCCGCTATATCGCCAGCAGCTTGCGCTTGCGCTTTTCGTACTCCGCCTGATCAATCAATCCGTTATCCGCCAGGATCTTAAGTTCGCGAAATTGATCGGTGTCAAAATTGGCGGCAACCGGACGCGGCGGCCCTCCCCTCGGATCGGGTCCGTACTCGTTGGGACCGCGATGGCCGCTCAGGATGCCCAGGTCGATGATGACCCAGAAAACACCGAAAAGGGGGATGAACGACAGAAGCGAATGCCAGCCCGACTTGTTCCGGTCGTGGCAGCGCTTCACCATGGTGGCGAATTGCGCCACGTTGGAGGCGGCGACAATGGCAATAAGCCCGATCACCATCACGCCTATGGCAGCAGCATTAGGCTCCTTTTTGGCCTCACTGAGCATCTGCGGGTCGAGGGCGAAGGCCAGGGCCATAACCGCAAGGACGCCTACGATGGTCAACAGCCCTTCCAGCAGCAGACTGAGCCAGAATTTCCCCACGCCGATACGGCCATGGAATGAAAACAGCATTTTCCACACGTTCTTCGTTCCCTCGCTTACTGCCCCATCAACTGCTGCCGCTTACGGTCGTATTCGTCCTGAGTGATGAGGCCGTCGTCCAGGAGCGCCTTGAGCTTGCGGAGCTGCTCGGGATCGAATTGGCCGGCGGATACCCACTGCCCCGTGCCTTGCGTGGCGATAAACTGCGGGCGCGGCGGCCGGCCCTGCGGATCGGGGCCGTACTCGTTGGGTCCATGATGGCCTTCGAGAATCCCGAGGTCGATGACCCACCAGACGATGCCCACATAAGGGATCAGCGATATCAGCGAAAACCAGCCCGACTTATTGCGGTCGTGGCAGCGCTTCACCATGACGGCGAAATTCATGACGGTGAGCAGGATCAGCAGGACGATTATACCAATTCCCAAGATGGCCCCGGCGGCCGGATTGGGCGGCGTTTGGCGGCCTTCCTGCAAAAGTTGCGGATCTATGGTCAGCGCGGCGAAGAAAGTCAGCGCCAGGCCCACCCCGAAAATCAGGAATTGCATCAGGAAGCCCAGCCAGAATTTGGCGACGCTGATGCGGCCGTAAAACGAGAACAATAAGTTTGTCATGCCCGGACTTCCCCCCAAAAAAGCGATTTCCCCGTCGATGGCGCACTTTTGTGGCGCAAACACGTCAACCCCAGGCCCGCTAGTGCAGTGACGAGAGACACTTGTTTCACCCTGGCAGCGAACTCGCAAATCAAGTGTCTGCGTCGTAAACTGCACTAGAATCAATAAGTTGCTAGTGCTCTTTGAGGCGCGGGACATTTGGTCTCGACCTAGCCGCAAGGTGCACCAAATGTTTGCGCCAGAGCACTAGCCGCCGCCGCTTGCGCTCATATATTCGCCATGGGTGATCGGCCCCTCATCCCGCACACCGCGGGCATGCGAACTTTACCGGGATCAACGCCGGCGGCAACGGGGAGGGGCTCCCGCGGCACGTTGCAGAACGGCGGCACCCAAGCCGCTGATTTACCGCAATTTTTCGCGGGAACCGGAGACGGTGAAACATCGCACTCGCGCAGCGTCAGGCATCACCGCCCCGAAGGGCGGCAGCCCGCTTTGCCGCTCTGCCGGGAAGCCGGCGGCGTACTACACGAATTCCAGGATCACCGCGTCCACAGCGAGACTGTCGCCCGGCTTGGCCTTGATCGCCTTCACCACGCCGTCGCGTTCGGCTTTGAGGTTGTTCTGCATCTTCATGGCCTCGACGATGGCGAGCGTGTCGCCGGCCTTGACCTCCTGGCCCTCGGCAACGGCGATGGATACAACTAGCCCCGGCATGGGACACAGCAGCTTCTTGGATGTATCCGCCGCCGCCTTTACCGGCATCAGCGCCGCGAGATCGGCCTCGCGCCGCGTGTACACATAGGCCCGCACCCGCAGCCCCGCATGGGCGAGATCGTAGCCGCTCGGCACCGGGCGCACCTGCACCGCCACCGCCCGGCCGTTCAGCGTCCCCGTCCAAACCGGCTGGCCAAACCACCAGTCCGATACCACGGTCATGCACTCGCGCACCGCGTCCCCGTCGCCCAGCAGTTCCACCTTGATCGCACCGCCATTGCCGCCGGTCACGCGCAGCGGCTGGCGCGTCGAGCCGATAACGGCGGCGCGGTCGGTGGAGAAGCGCACCGGCTTGCCCTGGATTTGCTGGCCGATATGGCGGCGGCGCTCGTTGCCCAGATGGTCGATGGCGGCGGCAACCGTCACCAGCAGGTCGAGTTCGGCGCCCTCCGGCTCGCGCGGGGCGAAGCCGTCCGGATATTCCTCGGCGATGAAGCCGGTGGACAACTCGCCGGCCTTCCAGCGCGGATGCTGCATGATGGCGGAGAGGAACGGAATGTTGTGCTGAATGCCGTCGATGTAAAAGGCGTCGAGCGCCCGGCCCATGTGCGAGATGGCCGCCTCGCGCGTGGGGCCGTGGGTAATGAGCTTGGCGATCATCGGGTCGTAGTAGAGCGAGATTTCGCCGCCTTCATACGTGCCCGTGTCGTTGCGGATGGTGAGGCCGTCCACCGTGCCTTCCGACGGCGGGCGGTAGCGCACCAGGCGGCCGATGGACGGCAGAAAATTGCGGAACGGGTCTTCGGCGTAGACGCGGGACTCGATGGCCCAGCCGTGGATGTGCACCGCCGTCTGGCAAATCCCCAGCGGCTCGCCGGCGGCGGAGCGGATCATGTGCTCCACCAGATCGATGCCGGTGATCAGCTCCGTCACCGGATGCTCCACCTGGAGGCGGGTGTTCATCTCCAGGAAATAGAAATTGCGGGCCGGATCGACGATGAACTCCACCGTCCCCGCCGAGTTGTAGCTCACCGCCTTGGCCAGCGCCACGGCCTGCGCACCCATCTGCGCCCGCGTGGTCTCGTCCAGGAACGGACTCGGCGCTTCCTCGATGACCTTCTGGTTGCGCCGCTGGATGGAGCATTCGCGCTCGCACAGGTGAATGACGTTGCCGTGCTTGTCGCCCAGCACCTGGATTTCGATATGGCGCGGGTTTTCGATGAATTTCTCGATGAACACGCGGTCGTCGCCGAAGCTGGTCTTCGCCTCGGCCATGGACGCCGCGAAGCCTTCCGCCACCTCGTCCGCGCTGCGGGCGATGCGCATACCCTTGCCGCCGCCGCCCGCCGACGCCTTGATCATCACCGGATAGCCGATCTCGCCCGCGATTTTCACCGCCTCGGCCGCATCGGCGATCACGCCCAGATAGCCGGGCACGGTGCTCACCTTGGCTTCCGCCGCGAACTTCTTCGACTCGATCTTGTCGCCCATGGCGCGGATGGCGCGCGTATTCGGCCCGATGAAGGCGATGCCCTCGGCCGCCAGCGCCTCGGCAAAGCCCGCGTTCTCGGACAGGAAGCCATATCCCGGATGGATGGCCTCCGCGCCCGTCTCCTTGGCCACGGCGATAATCTTGTCCGCCAGCAAATAGGATTCGCCCACCGGCGCCGGACCGATGCGCACGGCCTCGTCCGCCATCTCCTTATGCAGCGCGTCGATATCTGCATCCGAATACACGGCAACCGTCTTGATGCCGAGCCGCTTCGCCGTCTTGATGACGCGGCAGGCAATCTCGCCCCGGTTGGCGATCAGGATTTTTTTGAACATGTTGCGCCCCCAATTGGCGGGTTTTTGTATGCCGTTGACGCAAGTCTTAGAGGGACTTTTACCTGGGGTAAATTCGCTTAAATGACAAGGCTGCCCAGCAGTGCGAACGCCGCCCTATGGCTTGGGCGCGGCGGCGGCGGGCGCCAGGGTGAGAATATGCGCCGCCAGGTCTTCCAGGTTCTGGCGCGTAAGCTGCAAAGTTGGCATGGGCGGATGCGGCGCGATCATGAAGCCCTGAAGCCGCTGGGAGTCCCGGCCGGGCCGGCGCGAGATCTCCATGAAAGACGGCACATCGGCGAGCGCCGTCGTGGCCGCCCCCGGCTCAACGATATGGCAATTGGAACACATGGTACGGGCAAGCCGGAGGCCCGTGGCGGCATCGGGCGTCACCTGACCGGGTTGCGCCTGCGCGGATGAGGCGGCAAACAAAACCAGCGGGGATAAAGCCAGGATCAGGGCCGTCTTTTTCTTCATATTCGACACGTGTGCACCCGTAGCGTTTGAATTTTCAACTTCAAGTGTTAGATGAAAAACGCGGTACACTCAACGCCAATTTCAACTCTTCTTCACCCACCGTCCCCCGGCGCTCTGCTGCCAGTAGGTGACGGCGTGGCCCTTGCCCTTGGCCTCTTTCCACACCTCGCGCGCGCGCGCCTTGTCCTCGGCGCTGCGCCCGTCGAACAGATAAATCACGCGCTCGTAGCCGTCGAAACTCGCAGCCCGCGCGCCGCCGGCCAGAAAGCGCACGCTGGCGCCGTTGGGATTGTCATCGCCGATGGTCAGGAAAATGGGCTGACGTTGGGGGGAGCCGTCCCTGGCGGCGCCATGGGGCAGAAAACTCTCCTCGCTGTAGGTCCACAGCGCCGTGTCGAGCGCCTCAAGCCGCTCCTCGTCCCCCACCTGGACCACCGCCCGCCAGCCGCGTTGCAGCGTCTTCTCCAGCAGCAGCGGCAGCACCGCCTCCAGCGGCTTGCGGTCGAATTCGTAGAACATCACCTCGGCGGCTGCGCTCACGATTTCCGCTTCTCATCGGCGTAGGGGTTGCGGGTCTTGCGCAGGTGGAAGCGGATGGGCACGCCCTCCAGATCGAACGATTCGCGCAGGCCGTTGGTCAGATAGCGAATGTAGCTGTCCGGCAGATCGTCGGGACGCGAGCAGAAGGTGACGAAGGTCGGCGGCCGGGCGTTGGATTGCGTCAGATAGCGCAGCTTGATGCGCCGTCCGCCCGCCGCCGGCGGTGTGTGACGCTCCAGCATCTCCGAGAACCAGCGGTTGAGCTTGGCCGTCGAGGTGCGGGTGTTCCAGCGCGCGTAGATGGTGAAACAGGCGTCCATCAGCTTGTCGAGGCCGCGCCCGGCCAGCGCGCTGATCATCACCAGCGGCACGCCCTTCACCTGCGGCAGCAGCTTTTCCGCCGCCTCGCGCAGGTCGCGGGCAAAGCCTTCCTTGTCGGCCACCAGATCCCATTTATTGACCGCGATCACCAGCGCGCGGCCCTCGCTCGCCACCAGTTCGGCGATCTGCAAATCCTGCTTCTCGAACGGCTGGCCGGCGTCGATGACCAGCACCACGATCTCGGCGAAACGGATGGCGTTCAGCGCGTCGCCCACGGCGAGTTGCTCCGGCTCGGCCGTCACCCGCGACTTGCGTCGCAGGCCGGCCGTGTCGAACAGCTCGATTTCGCGCCCGTCCCAAATGAGCTTGGAGGCGATGGAGTCGCGCGTCAGCCCGGCTTCCGGGCCGGTAATCATGCGGTCGTCGCCCAGCAGCGCATTCACCAGGGTCGATTTTCCGGCGTTGGGGCGGCCCACGATGGCGGTTTTGATCGGACGCGCCGGCAGGCCGCCTTCCTCTTCGTCCGCCGCGCCATCATCGGCCTGTTCCTCAGGCTCCGGCTCAGCGTGCGCGCGCACGCTCGCCTGCGCCAGCTCAGCCAGACGGTCGTAAAGCTCGGACAATCCTTGCGCGTGTTCGGCGGAGATCGCCACTGGCTCGCCCAGCCCCAGCCGGTACGAATCATAAACGCCCGCGTCGCCGGAGCGGCCTTCGCATTTGTTGACGACGAGGATCACGGGCTTGCCCGAGTCGCGCGCCTCGATGGCGAAGGTCTCGTCGGCGGGCGTCACGCCGGCGCGGGCGTCGATGACGAACAGAATGGCATCGGCCTCGCGCATGGCCCGCTCGCTCTGCGCGCGCATACGCGCGGCGATGGAGCCATCGGACGCCTCCTCCAGGCCGGCGGTGTCCATCAGCAGCACGTCCACACCGTCGATCGTGATTTCGGCGTCGCGCCGGTCGCGCGTCAGCCCCGGCATATCCGAGACGAGCGCCAGCCGCCGCTTGGCCATGCGGTTGAACAGCGTCGATTTCCCTACATTGGGGCGTCCCGCGATGGTGACGGTGAAAACCATAAAGCCTCTTTTAAGTAGTCGTCGCTCTGTGCTTCGCCCAACCGCTCCTTCGCGGCTCCACCGCTCAATACACTGGCGCGGGGCTCCGGTGAGTAAGCAACTGGCCGGAGTCCGCCACTAGCGCTGCCCTTGCCGCATTCACTGCCACAAGCCGGTGTTCTTCATCCGGGCTGAGTTTTAGTTATCGTCGCTCTGTGCTGCGCCCAACCGCTCCTTCGCGGCTCCGCCGCTCAATACACTGGCGCGGGGCTCCGGTGTGCAAGCAACTGGCCGAGTCCGCCACTGGCGCTGCCCTTGCCGCATTCACTGCCACAAGCCGAGGTTTTATGGTTCGGCCAGAGTTTTAGTTTTCGTCGCTCTGTGCTGCGCCCAACCGCTCCTTCGCGGCTCCGCCGCTCAGTACACTGGCGCGGGGCTTCGGTGTGCAAGCAACTGGCCGGAGTACGCCACGGGCGCCGTGCCTGCCGTCTCCGCTGCCCCAAGCGGGCATTCTTTTGTTCGGCCGGAACCATTCTTCCGTCCCGGCCATGCACATTTGCTAAGCCGCCGCGCGCAGGAGCTGTCAAGGATGGCCGCGCACTATAGCGGCCACGCCGGAGGCGCTTGTCCTTGACAGCTCCGAGCACGGCGGCATCCTGGTGTGCGGCGGGGTTCCAGGCAGTCTCCCCGCCCATTCCGCCGCCAGAACAGCCCCAGTCACGTAGACAAAACCAGCCTCAACAGCAACAGCGCGGAAAACCGTTCCCCGCCCTCAATTCATCGCGTACAGCCGCGCCTTATCGGACAGAATATAAAGCTTGCCGTTGGCCACCACCGGCGGCAGTGAAACCGGCGTGTCCATATTGACCACCTGAGCCACGGTGCCGTTGGAGGCGTCAACACTCACCAGAGCGCCATTCTCCGAAATCAGATACAGCTTGTTGTTGGCCAGCACCGGGCCGCACCAGCGCGAATGCGGCAGCGTCGCCACCCAGCGCACCTTGCCGTCCTTGCGCGACAGTGCCAGCACGCGGTCGCTGGTATCGGCCACGAACACCGTATCGCCCGCCACCCAGGGCGTGTGCGCGGCCGAGATCTCACGCTGCCACAGCCGCTCGCCATTTTCCTTCGACGTCACGATCATGCTTCCGGCACGGCTGGCGGAGAATACCGCGTTGCCGTCGATCACGGACCTTGCCGGCGTGCTGATGGCGGCATACTTCGTCCCAGCACTGGCGCCGCGGCGGGCGTTCTCGGTCCAGCGCGGGCGGCCATTGTTCACGTCGAGCGCCACAACCTCGCCGGAGGGATACGGGACCACAACCATATTGCCGGACACCGCCGGGCTGGCATTGGACAGCAGAACCGCCGTCTCGGGCATGCCGCGCGCGGTCCACAACTGGCTGCCGTCATTGGTGCTGAGCACGTGCAATTCGCTGTCGGTGTTCACGGCGAAGACGCGGCCGTTGGCCACGGTGGGCGACATCCTGAACGGCGTGCCCATCATTTTCGCCCACACGACCTTGCCGGTGGAGGCGTCGAGCGCAACCACGCTGCCATAGCCGGTGGCGGCGTAGAGCCTGCCGCCGTCATAGGCGAGGCCGCCGCCATATCCGCCCCGCTCCGACTGTTTCTCGGGCCGCAGATTGGCGCTCCATACGGCCGAGCCGGTGGCCGCATTCACGCCGGTAACGTTGCCTTCGATGTCGAGCGTGAAGATCTTGCCGTCGGCCACGATCGGGATCGCCGTCATGCGGCCGCTCTTGCTGGAGCCCGTCCCAACGCTGGTGGACCAGCTCTGCTTGAAGGAATCGCCCAGCGCCAGATGGCCGGGGGCATTGGCGGCGTTACCGCCGGGCGCAGACCAGCTCACATTGACCTGCGGCGACGGCAGACTCGGCGCGCCGGCAGTCTCGGTGGCACCAACGGCATCGGTGCCGTCCGGCAGCACTGCAACGCGGCGGCCGGGGAGGATTTCCTCTTTCTCGTTGAACATCGACGTCAGGCCGGAAACCGACGGTCCGGTAAAACCGCCGCTTTCGCATCCCGCCAGCCCAAGGCAGAGCGAAACAACAGCGGCCGCCTTCAGGAAAGCGGTGCCATTTATTGCCTCGTTACTGCGTTTTTGCCTCGTCACGCACAGGCTCCTTTGCTTTTCCAGACGATTCCGGCACCGGCTTCACCAGCAGCGCCAGCAGGGTCTCGGCACGCTTTTTCATCTGCGCCGGCGTTTTACTGTCCGCCGCCAGCAGTTGAAAGATCTCTTCAGCCTCGTCGAACTTGCCATCCTTGTAAGCGGCCAGACCGATCAGCTCGCGCGCGGAGGACCGCCACGGACTAGCGGGCGTGTCGAGAACCTGCAAACGCTTGCGCATTTCCGCCATGTCCGACTTGTCCACAACCAGGGCGGCGGACTGCACGCGGGCATAGCCCCGGACCAGCTCGCTGGCGTAGCCATCGCCGGCAACGGCGTCGTACTGGGCGGCAGCTTCGGCGGTCTTGCCCTCCTTCACGAACTGCGCCGCAAGGTGCAGCTTGGCCAGCATCGCATATCCGCGCGCACCCTGCTTGCTGATCAGGATCAGCGCGCCGGTCATTTCCGCCTGTTTGCCGTCCTCGGCCAGGGCCAGCGCCTTGACAAAAACCGCGCCATTTTCGGCGGCCTGCTTGTCGGTCCACCACTGCCAGCCCTTGTAACCCGCGACGGAGGCAACAATAAGTGCGGCGGCGATCAGGACGTGGACGCCGTAGGCATCCCACATCCTGGCAATGCGCTCGCGGCGCAGATCCTCGTCAACTTCCCGGAAAAGATCGCCTTCAACCATGACGGTCAGCCCTGCTCCTCTAGGCCCCTCAAGACAGCGGCCGCGTCCAGCCGGTGTCGATAGGCCATTAAAATCCACCATGCGGGCCCATGCCGCCCATGGCAGCCGCCCGCGATCCCGAAGGCGCGATACTGTTCAGGCGCTTGGCCCGGCGTCAAGAGTTATCGCGCCATCTTGCTGCGATTCCCGGCCGCGCGGCACCCCCAAATCCACAGTCCCGCGAGACTCGGTCTGGTTTTATTCCCTGAAACTTCAGGTGCCGCTTATTTTGGTCTTTTTCGTGACTGGGGTGCCGTCCTCTGACTCGCCTTTCAGCATACCGTAAACATGCTCGCGTCCCGGAAAGGCACGGGAGCGGACTTCGCCGGCATAGGCGCGCACGGCGTCCTCGATGGCGGTGCCGAGCTGGGCGAATTCCTTGACGAACTTGGGCGGATTGGGCGACAGGCCGAGCATGTCCTCCAGCACCAGGATCTGGCCGTCGCACTCGGCGGAGGCGCCGATGCCGATGGTCGGGATGGCGATCTGGCGGGTGATGCGCGCCGCCAGCAGCTCCGCCATGCCTTCGAGCACCACGGAAAACGCGCCGGCTTCGGACACGGCCGCCGCGTCCGCCTCGATGGCGGCCCACTGCTCGCGCTTGCGCCCCTGCGTCTTAAAGCCGCCGAGCACGTTGATGGACTGCGGCGTCAGGCCGATATGGGCCATCACCGGAATGCCGCGATCCACCAGATAGCGGATGGTATCGGCCATGCGCACGCCGCCCTCCAGCTTGATGGCGCCGCAGCCGGTTTCCTTCATGACGCGCGACGGCGTTGCGGAAGGCGATCTGCGCGGCTCTCCTCGTAGGAGCCGAACGGCATGATCGACCACCACCAGCGCATGGCGCGATCCGCGCACCACGGCCTGCCCGTGCATGATCATCAGGTCGAGCGGCACCGGCACGGTGGATTCATAGCCGTGCATCACCATGCCGAGGCTATCGCCCACCAGCAGCACATCCACATGGGGGTCGATGATGCGCGCGGTGTGGGCGTGGTAAGCGGTCAGGGCGACAATGGTGTCGCCACCCTTGCGGCCGCGGATTTCGGGAGCGGTGCGGCGCTTCAGTTTCGCGTGCTGGGACATGGCGGGTTCCAAATGAGTTGCGGCCTCCGGGGCGGTCCGGCGGGCCAACGCAGCCATAATAAGCGTCTCATGCCGCCGGCAGGCAGCACAACCGGTTATTTGGATATTGCAACGGGCGAACGGAAGTCCTTTTCGCCCGATACTGCATCCACGAGAGCGTGACTTTTATACCGGGCATTTTCGCGCTATGGTTAAAACTGGTAACGCGGAGCGCTCCCCATGCGGCATGCACTCGTATCGTGTTTAGTGACG
The DNA here is from genome assembly GCA_963827885.1 of uncultured Alphaproteobacteria bacterium. Classification (GTDB taxonomy): domain Bacteria; phylum Pseudomonadota; class Alphaproteobacteria; order Rhizobiales; family Rhodomicrobiaceae; genus CAWHDD01. Next base: position 72,033 of record CAWHDD010000007.1, read on the forward strand.
GCACTGACTCTGCTTCTGCTTTCCGGCGCGGGACACTTCGCCGCAGCGAAAGCCGGCGGCCTCCATGGCCCCGTTGCCCAGCGCGGAGGCGAACTCCTGCAACTGGCCGGCGGCTGCCCGTCCTGCGAGGGGCCATGCGACGGCGAATATTGCGGAGAAAGCCGGCGCGCTTACGCGGAAGACCGCTGCGGCAATGATTATGGCGACCGCTGGCGCTGCGATGATGACGAACCGTCCACATGCGGCGTGCTGTGCTGGCTGGAGCGCGCCCGCGACGGCTATTGCGGCCGTGGCTGCGGCTACTATCTGCAACGCCACCAGTATCCGCCCCGTTATGACGATGAGGATTAGTGAGCCGTCGCGCGCAGCAAAAAGGCGGCCGTGAAGCCGCCTTTTCCACACGATTAAACTAGTCCGCCACGCCGGAAGTTCGCTTGCGAGTTCGCGGGAAGCGGGTGCGAACTTGCCTAGCGGGCTGCACTAGCCGCCTGCTATCAGAAGAAGCTGAACGGGCAGACTTCGTGATAATGCCGGTGACGGCGCTTGTGCTTGATGACATGCCGCTTGTGGTGGCGATGCGACACATGATGCCGGCGCTTCACCTTGGCCTTAGCTTTGGCCTTAGCCTTCAGCTTCGGCCCCTTATCGGAGGCCTTGGCGGCATCCGCCCCGGCAGCCTTCTGATCCGGGCTCTTCTTGATGGTGGTCATCGAGCCGGCGCTGTCTTTCGCGGGCTTGACCTTGGCAGCCTCCGCCTTCTTGGCGCCAGCCTTGTCCGTGGTCAGCGGCTGCGTCTCGGCGAGCTTTTTGGTCTCGTCCTTCTTCTTGGTTTCCACGGCAGCCGGCTTGGCATCCTTCGCCGGGGCCGGCTTGGGCGCTTCGGCCACCTTCACCGGCGGCTTGGAGGCCTCAGCCGCCTTCACCGGGGGCTTGCCCTCAGCCGCAGCCTTGGGAACTTCCGCCTTGATCGTAATCTCGGCCTTGGCCGCACCGGCAGCCTTCACCGGGCTCTGCTGCGCCGGCGCCGCCTCAGCCGTCTTGGGCGTCTCCTTGCCGTTGCCGTTGGGCACCAGCTTCAGCAGCGCGTCCACATGCTCGCCGGCCTTGCCGTTCTGCTGGCCATCGTCACCCGTGCTGTAACCCGCCGGCAGATCGCCCTTGGCGATGCCCGTGAAAGTAATGGCGCGGGCTTCGGCATGGGCCAGCGCGCTGACAAAAGCGCGGGGCAGGTTTTTCTGCGTGAAGGCGTCCTGGAGCTTATTGTTGCAGAAGAACACCGTCTTGATCAGCTTGTGCCCGTTCTTCGACGCGTCGCGGCTGATCACGGCCATGGCGCCAAAATCGTTCTGCGCGCCGGTATCGGTGAGCTTGCCGCCGGAAGCTTCGCTGAAACTCTTCTGATATGTCTGCCAGTCGGCAGCCAGTTCGACATCGACTTCCGTCGCAATGCTGACGCCTTTGCCCTTCACTGCCGCTTCGATATTCTCGTTGATCTTTTCGATCACCTTCGACGACAGCACAGCCTTGACCGCCTTCTTCAGCGCATCGTGCCGGACAGCATCGTCTTTCTTGCAGGGATTGGCGTCAGGGATCTTGTCCGTGACCTTGAAGTTGGCCGGGGCCGCCGCCGCTTGCGGAGCCTCACAAACCGTCAGCGCCCCAGTGGCCACCAGCACCCCCAGGGCAATGGCCAGCTTCCGGCGCCAGATATTCAGTCGAAAACGCGACTTTACGCTCAACATTACAGTTTCCCTCGCTTCTCTCATTTTGCGCCAGGACACCTTTGCCCCGGTGCGAATGATGTTTTGCCCCCTTAGCGGGCAATTTTATTGAGGAGGCGAAACTAGTCTGTCGCGAGGCAAGAAGCAATAGCGAGGAAACTCAGATGTCTGGGGCAGCTCGTTCGCAACCGCACTGAAGAATTTTGCACACACTTGCTCGCGGACGCTCACTCCCACTCAATGGTTCCGGGCGGCTTCGACGTGACATCGTACACAACCCGGTTGATGCCGCGCACCTCGTTGGTGATGCGGCCCGACACGCGCGTCAGGAACTCGTGGCTGAAGCCGTAAGACGCCGCCGTCATGCCGTCCGTGGAGGTCACGGCGCGCAGGCCGCAGACGTAATCGTAGCTGCGCGCATCGCCCATGACGCCGACTGTGCGCACCGGCAGCAGCACCGCGAACGCCTGCCAGATTTCGTTATACAGCCCAGCCTTGCGGATTTCCTCGATATAGATGGCATCGGCGCGGCGCAGGATGGCGAGCTTATCCGGCGTGATGTCGGAAAGGATGCGGATGCCGAGGCCCGGCCCTGGGAACGGATGCCGCCCGATGAAACTTGCCGGCAGCCCCAGCTCCAGCCCCAGCGCGCGCACCTCGTCCTTGAACAGCTCGCGCAACGGCTCCACCAGCTTCAGGCGCATGCGATCCGGCAGCCCGCCCACATTATGATGCGACTTAATCACCGCCGACGGCCCCAGCACCGACACGCTTTCGATGACGTCCGGGTAAATCGTGCCCTGCGCCAGGAATTCGGCGCCCTCGATTTTCTCCGCCTCGGACTCGAAAATGTCGATGAACATCGCGCCGATGATCTTGCGCTTGGCTTCCGGGTCGAGAATGCCGCCGAGCGCGCTGAGAAATTTCTCCTCGGCCTCCACATGCACCAGCGGAATGTTGTAATGCCCGCGGAACAGCGACACCACCTCCTCCGCCTCGCCCTGGCGCAACAGGCCGTGATCGACGAAAATGCAGGTGAGCTGCTCGCCGATGGCCTCGTGCAGCAGCACGGCCGCGACCGACGAATCGACGCCGCCCGACAGGCCGAGGATCACCCTGCCCTGCCCCACCTGCTGGCGGATGGCGGCGACGGCGTGCTGGCGGAACTGGCGCATGGACCATTTCGCCTCGACGCCGGCGATATTGAGGAAATTTTTCAGCATCGCCGCGCCCTTGGGCGTGTGCACAACTTCCGGGTGGAACTGCACGCCGTAGAAGCGGCGCGTCTCGTCGGCGATGGCGGCGAAGGGCGCGTGATCCGACACGGCGAGCTTGTGGAAGCCCTCCGGCAGCGCCGTCACGGCGTCGCCATGGCTCATCCACACCGGCTCGGATTCGCCATCGGCGAAGATGCCGGCAAACAGCGGGCTGCTGTCCACCAGCCGGATATCCGCCCGGCCGAATTCGCGATTTTCCCCCGGCTCGACCTTGCCGCCCAACTCGGCGACCATGGTTTGCTGGCCGTAGCAGATGCCCAGCACCGGCACGCCCGCCGTGAAGATCGCGGCTTGCGCCGACGGCGAACCCGGCACGGTCACGCTGGCCGGACCGCCCGAAAGAATGATGGCCTTGGGCGCCAGACGGGCAATGCCCTCGGCCGCCTTGGTGAACGGCACGACCTCCGAATAGACGCCAGCCTCGCGGACGCGGCGCGCAATGAGCTGGGTGGTCTGACCGCCGAAATCTAAGATGAGTACATTATCCATGGGGATCGCTTAGCGCGATTGCCGGCGCGACGCAAAGATTTTGGACGCGGCGTTTTTGTATGCTGGGGATCGCCCAGCGGCATACATCCGCCGCAGCAGCCGCTTAACCCGCAAATATCAGTTGTAAACGAGCATGGGTGAAACCCCGGTTACGGCATTTCACCCATGCAAAAAACCGAATATTTGCGAAAATAACGATCAGCCCTGGCAAGTCGTGATGCCAGCCGCGCCCGTGCGGGACTTGATCTTATCGCAAGACCAGGATTTCAACGGGTCCGGCATGTAGGTGTTGATCTGGACCCAGATCTTGTCGTCATTCGGCGCCGTCGTTGTGAACGTCGCGTAGCCCCAATACCCGAAAACGACGATTGCCGCCAGGATAACGAGACTGAGGATGAATTTAATGAAGCCCATGATTTCACTCGCTTGTTGACCGTGGAATGTTCTGTTTTCGTTACAATCCTAAGCACCGCGCTGGGATCATAGATGCGTTGTTTAACAAAACTTTAACACCCGGCGCAAGCGATGCGAGAACACGATTGCACCGATTTCGCCCCCAGCCGGTTTTCAGGCTGGCCATGACCTAGGTCAAATTTTTGACCGGATTTAGCCGGGCGCTTCAATAAACCGCAATCCGGCGTTCACGCCTTCCGCGCCGCCCGCCCCCGCGACATCAATAGCGGCGGGCATATTGCGCTCAGGCGGCAGCAGCGGCGCGGTTGAAAATGGCCACGAAAAAGCCATCGGTGGCATGGGCGCGCGGCGTCAATTGCAGCGCCGGTCCGGTGGCGGCGGCGGATTCCGGCGGCTCACCGCTGAGGCGTTCGTGCCACACATCTTTGTAATCTACGGCGTGGAAATCCGGCCGCTCAGCGGCGAACCAGGCGGCCTGATCCTGATTCTCCTCCGCGAACATGGAGCAGGTGACGTATACAAGCCGTCCGCCGGGCTTGACGAATTGCGCGCCCTCCGCGAGCAGCGCGCGCTGTTCCTCCTGGCGCGCGGCCAGTTGCTCCGGCGACAGCCGCCACTTGGCATCCGGCCGCCGCCGCCACACGCCCGAACCGCTGCACGGCGCGTCGATCAGCACGAGGTCCATTGCGCCGTTCAGCTTGCCCAGCGCCGCCTCGTCGCCCGCGTCCAGCACCTGCACATTGCGCGCCGCCGCCCGCTTCAGACGCTCGAAAATCGGCCGCAGGCGGTGGGCGTCGCGGTCGAAGGCGTAAATCTGGCCGGTGTTCTGCATTTCGGCCGCCAGCGCCAGCGTCTTGCCGCCGGCACCCGCGCAGAGGTCGAGCACCTGCTGCCTCGGCCCGCGCGCCCGCCAGCAGCGCGGCAACCTGCGAGCCCTCGTCCTGCACCTCGAACCAGCCGCGCCCGTGGGCGTTTTCCGACTCGACATTGGGGCTGCGCGCCGCGCCGTCCCGCGCTGGGATACGCACACCGAGCGGCGAAAACGGCGTCGCCTCGGCGTGATGGCGGGCGATGGCCTGCAACAGCTTGGGACGGGTGGCCTTCAGGCCGTTGACGCGCAAATCGAGGGGCGCGCGCTCCGCCAGCGCGGCGCCCTCGGCAGCGGCATCCCCGCCGAAATTGCGCTCCATGGCGGCGTGCAGCCACTCGGGATAATCGCCGCGTATCCATGGCGCGGCATCACTGTCCACATCGCGCGCCAGATTGGCCAGAACCTCCGGCGGCAGCGGTGCAGGCGCGTGCTGCGAGCCGTCGAACTGCGCGGCGATGGCGTCCAGCGTCAGCCCCCAGCTATGGTGCAGCGCCGCCGCCACCAGCGATGCCGGCGCATCATCACCCGCGGCAGCGCCAAGCGACGCCCGCCGCCGCAGCACATCATAAACCAGATTGCCGATGGCCCCGCGATCGCCCGAACCGGCAAAACGGTGCGCGCGCGCCCAATCCTGCAACGCCGAGGAGGCGGTGCGGTGACGGCCGGAAATTTCGGCCAAAATCTCACACGCCGCCTGGGCGCGTCCAGCAGGTTGCACCGTTCAGGAGCCTTTGGGGTAATTCGGACTTTCCTTGGTGATCGTCACGTCGTGGGTGTGACTTTCATGCAGGCCCGCCGCGCTGATACGAATGAACTCTGCCTTGGCATGCAGGTCCGCGATAGTCCTGGCGCCGGTATAGCCCATGGCCGCACGCACGCCGCCGACGAGCTGATGCAGCACACTGCCGAGCGCGCCCTTATACGGCACCTGCCCCTCGATGCCCTCGGGCACGAGCTTGAGCGTATCCTTGACCTCCTGCTGGAAGTAGCGGTCGGCCGAGCCGCGCGCCATGGCGCCGACGGACCCCATGCCGCGATAGGATTTATACGAGCGGCCCTGATAGAGATACACCTCGCCGGGGCTTTCATCGGTGCCGGCAAACAGCGAGCCGATCATCACGCAGCTCGCGCCTGCCGCCAGCGCCTTGGCCAGATCGCCGGAAAACTTGATGCCGCCATCGGCGATCACCGGAATACCGGCGGCGCTGGCCACATCGGCCGCATCCATGATGGCCGTAAGCTGCGGCACGCCGACGCCCGCCACGATGCGCGTGGTGCAGATCGAACCCGGCCCGATGCCGACCTTCACCGCGTCGGCGCCCGCGTCGATCAGCGCCCTGGCGCCGTCGCCCGTGGCGATATTGCCGGCCAGCACCTGCACGTTGTTGGACAGCCGCTTAATGCGCGTCACCGCCTCCAGCACACGGCTCGAATGCCCATGCGCGGTATCGACGACAATCAGATCCACGCCCGCATCGATCAGCCGCTCACTGCGCGCGAAACCGATATCGCCCACCGTCGTCGCCGCGCCCACGCGCAGCCGCCCTTGCTCGTCCTTGCAAGCGTTGGGATGCCGCTCGGCCTTCTCGATGTCCTTCACGGTGATCAGCCCGACGCAGCGGTACTCATCGTCCACCACCAGCAGCTTTTCGATGCGCTTCTCATGCAGCAGCCGCTTGGCGTCGTCGCGCGAGATGCCCTTCTTGACGGTGATCAGGCCGTCCGTGGTCATCAGCTTCGACACGGGCTTGGCCATGTCGGTGGCGAAGCGCACATCGCGGTTGGTCAGGATGCCGACCAGCCTGCCAGGCGCACGTTTTCTGAGCGGCTCGTCCTCATGGGAACCGGCCGGCACGGGCTCCACCACCGGAATGCCGGAAATGCGGCAATCCTTCATCAGCTTCAGGGCCTCGGCCAGCGTCGCCGACGGATGGATGGTCACGGGATCGACCACCATGCCGGATTCGAATTTCTTCACCGCCTTGACCTGCTCGGCCTGCGCCTCCGGCTCCATGTTGCGGTGCATGACGCCGAGGCCGCCGGCCTGCGCCATGGCGATGGCGAGGCGCGCTTCGGTCACGGTGTCCATGGCCGCCGAGATCAGCGGAATATTGATCCTGAGGGTGCGTGTCACATAGCTGGCGACATCGACCTCGCCCGGCATCACCTCGGAGGGGCCGGGCCTCAGCAGCACGTCGTCGAAAGTGAGGGCCATTTCGGGATGTACGGTTGCGCGCTGCCTAGCCATCGAGCCGGCTCCTCTTCACTTTGATACCAGATGGTTCGCGGGAATTGTGTCTCAATACACGCTGGGGACCATGCTGCCAAGGGCAGTCACAAACAATTCACCGCTGCTGAGTCTAAGTAGTCGTCGCTCTGTGCTTCGCCCAACCGCTCCTTCGCGGCTCCGCCGCTCAATACGTTGGCGCGGGGCTCCGGTGCGTGAGCAACTGGCCGGAGTTCGCCACGGGCGTCACGCTTGCCGCATTCGCTGCCCCAAGCCGGCATTCTCCCGCTTTGCCAAAGTCTAAGTTATCGTCGCTCTGTGCTTCGCCCAACCGCTCCTTCGCGGCTCCGCCGCTCAATACGTTGGCGCGGGGCTCCGGTGCGTGAGCAACTGGCCGGAGTTCGCCACGGGCGTCACGCTTGCCGCATTCGCTGCCCCAAGCCGGCATTCTCCCGCTTTGCCAGAGTCTAAGTTATCGTCGCTCTGTGCTTCGCCCAACCGCTCCTTCGCGGCTCCGCCGCTCAATACACTGGCGCGAGGCTCCGGTGTGTAAGCAACTGGCCGGAGTCCGCCATGGGCGTTGCGCCTGCCGCATTCGCTGCCCCAAGCCGGCATTCTCCCGCTTTGCCAAAGTCTTAGTTATCGTCGCTCTGTGCTTCGCCCAACCGCTCCTTCGCGGCTCCGCCGCTCAGTACGTTGGGGCGGGGTTTCGGTGCGCGAGCAACGGGCCGGAGGCCGCCACGGGCGCTGCGTCTGCCGCCGTCACTGCCCCAAGCCGGCATTCTTTTGTTCGGCCGGAACCATTCTTTCGCCCCGGCCATGCACAAGCCCAATGCTGCCGCGCGCAGGATGGGTCAAGGACGCGCAGCGCGGCCGGAGGGCTTGTCCTTGACGCATCCGAGCACGGCGGCATGCTGGTGTGCGGCGGGGGTCCAGGCAATCTCCCCGGCCATGCACGGCAGCATCCCTGTTCTGGCCGGAAAACCCGGAAACCTGCTCACCCCTCCGCCGCAGCGCCGCGAAACCCCGTCGCCAGCACGTACAACTCCGCCGAGTCACTCCGGCTCGCCTTCGGCTTCACATGCCGCACCGTCTTGAAATCCCGCTTCATGCCATCCAGCAGCGCATGCTCGGTCCCGCCGCGCAGCACCTTGGCCAGAAACGCCCCGTCCGGCGCCAGCACGGTTTTGGCAAAATACAGCGCCTCCTCGCACAGCCCCATGATGCGCAGGTGATCCGTCTGCCGATGCCCGGTGGACGGCGCCGCCATGTCCGACAGCACCACGTCGGCCTTGCGCCCCTGAAGCAGCGTCATCAGCCGCGTCTGGGCGCGCTCCTCCAGGAAATCGGCCTCCATGAACTCCACGCCGGCGATGGGCGTCACGGCCGTCAGGTCGATGGCGACGACCGCGCCCTTGCCCTCCACCGCCTTCACCCGCTCCGCCGCGATCTGGCTCCAGCCGCCCGGCGCCGCGCCCAGGTCCACGACGATCGCGCCCGGCTTCAGCAGATGATATTTATCGTCGATTTCCTGCAATTTGTACGCGGCGCGGGAGCGCAAACCATCGCGCTTGGCCGCCGCCACGTAAGGGTCGTTCAACTGCCGCTCCAGCCAGAGCTTCGACGACAGCTTGAGGCTCTTGGCCTTCTTCACGCGCACGGTCATGCGGCGCTCGCCGGCGTGGCTGTCTTTGCTGACGGAAGCTTTCGGCGGCGTGGTCATGGCGCGAATCCAATATGAGCGGTCATCTCTCCGAATAAAGAGAGATGCGCGCCAAGCCGCAAGGGGCAATCGTCAGCCGCGGGAATTATGATGGCGGAATTTGCGCGCGCCGTTCTGCGCCGCACGGTCGTCCGGCTGGCCATCCTCGGCCATGAGCGTCGTCAAAATCCCGTCGCGCAGACCCCGGTCCGCCACACGCAGCCGCTCGCACGGCCATGCCCTGAGCAGCGCCTCCAGAATCGCGCACCCCGCCAGCACCAGATCGGCCCGCTCGGCGCCAATGCACGGCTCGGCAACGCGGCTGTCATATCCCATGTCCAGCAGCTTCTGCGAAACATCGCGGATGTCGGCGGTGTTCAGCCACGTGCCGTCCACCTTGTTGCGGCTGTAATAGGGCAGCTTCAAATGCACGCCCGCCACCGTCGTCACCGTCCCCGACGTGCCGATGAGATGGGTGCCGCCGCTCTTGATGCGGCTGGAAATGCGGGTCTGACGCTCGAACGCCGCCAGATGCTCGCTCAGCTTGGCGACCATCTGCTCGAACACCGCGCCGTCCACATCGCGCCCGCCGAACTGCTCCGCCAGCGTCACCACACCGATGGGCAGCGACGTCCAGGCGGTGATGCAGTCGAGGATCTTCACCCGCTCGCGCGGCGAATGCAGCCGGGCCTTCTTCAGCCGCGACAGGTTCAGCCAGATCAGCTCGGTGGAACCGCCGCCGATATCGAACACCAGCGCCCACTGGCAGCGCCGGTCCAGCAGCGAGGCACAGCCCGCCACCGCAAGGCGCGCCTCCGATTCGCGGCTGATGACCTCCAGCCGCAGCCCCGTCTCGCGATGCACGCGGTCGAGAAACTCCCCGGTATTGCGCGCCACGCGGCACGCCTCGGTAGCGATCAGCCGCGCGCGGTTGACCTGCCAGTGGCCGAGCCGGTCCGCGCAAATCTTCAGCGCCTCCAGCGTGCGGTCCATGGCGGCCCCGGACAGTACGCCGGTCGTGCCGACGCCCTCGCCCAGACGGATGATGCGCGAAAACGTGTCGAGCACCACCATGCCGCGCGATGACGGGCGCATGACGATAAGGCGGCAGTTGTTGGTGCCGAGGTCGAGCGCGCCGTAGACCTGGCGCGGCGGTGCGGGGCGCAGTTGAGCCAATTGCGGCGCAAAGGTGGCGGAGGCCTCGCTGAAACCGGGGCCGGCCGCCCGGCCGTTCACAGGCGGGCGCTTGCCGCAGTCTTGCGGCGCGGGAGGCTGCGGGGAATTGAACGGTGCGGAATTGAGAATCCTGCGGGGAGGCTCCGATTGCGGCGAACCGTGTGTCTCGTGTTTCGGTTCGGACATGCTTTGCAGCCAACTCCCACCACTACCCCCCATACAGAGGGCAAAAATCTCCGATTCGCACTTTAACAATTTTATTCAATGCGTAAATACTAATCGTCGATTTAGCGTTATACGTTGCAGCGCCCTTCCAGAACGGCGGCGCCGCCAGACGGAAACTTGCGGCATTTTCCCGCCCGATAGAGGCGGAAAGATGCCCCAGAGGAGAGTAAATTGCGTAAACGTCTTCCCCTGTTGACCCATATCGCGGGCGCCGGCCTGCTGGCCCTTGTGCTGCTGAAGGCCGGGCTCTGGCTTAAAGAACCGGCCACCGCAGCCGATGAGCCGCGCGCCGCGAGCCTCGCCTCCCCCATGACACTGGAACGTGCCGCCAAACCCGAAAGCGCCGGCGCCGCGCCGGTGATCCCCGCCGGCGAGCCGGAAGCCAGCAGCGGCGAGACGCCCGGAAGCGCCGATGTCATTCCGCCCCTGCCCGAACGGCAGCCGCGCAAAATCCGCTAATATCCGCCAGGGAGCGCCAGGACGCGCGCTCCTTCAGTCGCTGCGGAACTGAAACACCGCGTATGTCACCAGGCAAATGCTGCATGTGATGTAGGTCACGCCCGCGGCGGTCCAGGCGATGCGCGCTTCGGAAAATGCCGGCACCGGAACCCCGGCCAGCGACATCACCGGCACGAATTCCACCATCTGCACCGCCACAAAATGCAGCACGGCGAACAGCAGCCCCAGCGCGATGGCGCCGATAAAACTCAGGATCAGGCCGCGCCGCCGGAAGGCGAGCCACAGCAGCGTCAGCGAGGCGAGCACGGCTGTCACGGCGGAGGCCGCCACGCCCGGTAGCGCGAATTGCGGCTTCACCCCGCCGCTGATGGCGGCAAGGCCGAGATATTCCATGCCCGCCAGCCCAACCGCCATGACGGCAACGGCGGTATGGAAATTCCACTCGCGCCGGTCCTTGGCCAGCCCCAGGAACAGCGCCACGCAGGTGAACACGATCACCACACCCAGCGAAGCCCCCAGCAATTTCGGATCGTAGCCGACCCGCACCGCCTGCTTCACCGCCAGCAAGCCGATCAGGTGCATGACCCAGATGCTCAGTCCCACGGACACGGCCGCCATGATCACGCGGACGCGCGCCTGCCCCGGCCTGGCGGATGCCACCGCCGCCGTCAGCACCAGCCCGGTGAAGGCGCCGAAAATCGCCACGCCGATCGACAGGTAGACCAATGCGATATCGTATATGTACGGCATGGCACTCCTCTACCGCGCTGCCTCCTCAAGAAGCCGGACACGCGGTGTTTGCGAACTCAAGGACCGTCTCGGAAATAACTGCGCCATCTGGCTTGTCCTTTTGTCCGTCCGCTGCGTTGCAGAAAGGGTTGCATACGTGTGGTATGCGCCCCTTTCCGCGCCTTGCGGACGAACAAAAATCCTGCGCCATCTGACACAGTTATTTCCGAGCCTGCCCTTTCCCCTCCGCCGGCCCATACCACTAGTTACACTGTGGCTTTTGCGCCAGATTTTTCGTAAATTTTGGCTAATTTCACCGTATCGGATTGACGCGGTTTCGCATACAGGCCGCGATCAAATGCCGGTGCTATTGTCCACAGAAAGCTGGGTAATTCATACAGATAGGGCGCAACCTGTGCGCGGCATGCCACGGTATGGAAACCTCAGGGCGCTGGGAAAACGCTGCCCGTCCGCCCGGTCAGCCGGTAGGCCAGTAGGCCAGTCCATTCCTTCATGGCCAGATCGGTCCGGCGCAGGCCGTCGGCGGGGCTGACGAAAAATCCCATCGGATGCAGCGGGCTGAAGGCGCGGTAATCCACCGGCCAGGCCACCACGTCGAACCCGGCCCGGCGGAACAGGTCCATGGAGCGCGGAATGTGGAACGCGGACGTCACCAGCAGCCATTTCTCGCCCGGTTTCGGCTGGACGAGATCGCGGGTGAAGGCAGCGTTTTCGGCGGTGTTGCGCGAGCGGTCCTCGTATACGATGCGCGACGGGTCCAGCCCCAGGCGAGTGAAGAAACGCGCCGCCGCGTCCGAACTCGGTGGCGTCCCCTGGCACCAGCGTGCCGGTGCCGCCGGTGAACACGAGGCGCGCCTGCGGAAAGCGGCGCGACAGGCTGAAGGTTTCCGCCATGCGCTCGCCGGCTTCGTTGAGCGCACTGGCCGGGCGCAGGCTGTCCATGCCGGGATTCACCGCGCCGCCGAGCACGATGATGCCGTGGGGCGCAAATCCGGCCGGCAATTCCGGGCGCGGGAAGCGGTTCTCGATGGGCATCAGCAGCATGTTGCTGACCGGCGTCAGGCCGAAGATGGCGTAGGCGAGCGTGCCGAGCGATATCAGCCACAGGCTGCTGCGCCGGCTGCCGCGCCAGAGTTGCACCACGCCCGCCATCAGAATAACGAGGATGATGCTGGAGGGGTGGAGGAAAAACCAGACGAGCTTCGATATGTAGAAGAACATGGCGGCGCGGTTTGCTCCCGGCGTTATTTTTCTTGAAGCGCCCCGCGAGACGTAGCCGCGCCGGAAGCGCAGCTCATTCAGCGAGGGCTTTGTATGCGGATTACTTCAGCAGGGTCGTGATCTGGTCCTCGGGGATGGCGCGTTCCAGGTGGTTGAAATGGCCGAACGCCAGCAGTTCCTCCGCCTTCAGCCGCATCATGCCCAAAAGCGAGCGCAACAGCGTCGGCCCCAGCGCCACGCAGGCCACGCCGGCCTTGCCCAGCGACTTGAAGTCCGGCGCGGGCGTCAGGCCGATGGAAATGCCGATGGGACCGTCAACCACGCCCACCAGCCGCTCGATGATCTGCACATGCTGCAAGCCGGGCACCATCACCACGTCCGCGCCGGCGGCGAAATAGGCTTCCGAACGCTCCACCGATGTCTCGAACGGGGACAGGCCGCGCGCGCCCAGCAAAAACGCCTCGGTCGAGGCGGCGATGACCACGGGAATTTTCGTCTCCACCGCCGCCGCCTTGGCCGCCTTCACGCAGGCCACCATCTCCTCCGGCGGCACGATGCCCTGCACGCCGTTGCGCCCGCCATCGCTGAAAGTGACGCCGATGCAGCCGAAGCCGATCATCTTCTCCACGGCGGCCTTGATCTCGTCCGGCGTGCGCCCCATCACGCCTTCCAGATTGGCGATGACGGGAACCTTCAGGCCGCGCGTGATATGTCCGGTGACTTGCACCAGTTCGTCCAGCGTCACCCGGTCGTCCGGCTGATAGCCCTTGCACCAGGCGATGGCGATGGCGGAAACGCCGATCAGCTCATGGCCAGCGTCGGCCAGAATCCGGGCGCTGATCACGTCCCAAGCCTCCGGGATCATGACCGGATCGCCGGAATGGAGCCGTTTGCGGAGCTTACGAGCCTTATCTTTTTGCGGGTTTGCGCTTTCGCTGCTAGCGACCGTCTCGTCCAAGGTTAAGACCTGACTCATATGGGAACCGGATTACTAAGGAAGAACCACACTCGAACCGTCAGCGCCTCGCCGCTTCAGGCTCAGTTTCTTAGTTGTCACGAAATCACGCCATTGTCATCAAAGTATGGCGAAATTTAACCACGATGCGGGCGAATTTACGCAGGCGTTGCCCAATGCCGGCAGAACGAAAGACCAATCCCCCGTTAAACGGAAGGGGGCATTGAAAAAAAACACAGCGCCGGCACGTCATTAGCATAGTGCGGCGGAAGCGCAGCAACGGCCAGAGAACTCCGGCATGCGGCGCCAGCTTCCCGATGCGCCTGAAAATCCGGGACATTTTTGCCTCAGGCCGGCCATACTCCCGGCAACACGTCCTCTCGCCGGCCGCACGCCCTAATTCTTCCCCTCCGCCCCGATATATTGCGAATTCACCCAGCCGACCGTGCCCAGAAAGCGGACGTGGCACCAATCCTTGCCGCACTCGCCGATCTGCACGATGCCGGAGCCGAACGCGGGGATCGTCCCCACGTCATCCGCCTCGTCCGAGGGGTAATCCTTCACCAGCAGACTGTCGCTGATATCCAGGTCGATGACCTTGAAGCGCTTGCCCTTGCCGATATCCATGTCGGCCAGATGCCGCCGCAACGTCCAGCCGGTCATGCCGTTATAGCGGATGAGACACCATTTGGTGATGCACTTCTTCATCCCCTCGATATCCTTGGCGTCCGGCGGGATCAGGCCCACCACCGACGCCATGATGTCGGCCGAGTCACGGATGGTCAGCGGCTGGTCGGCCATGATGCCTTCGACCGCATAGCGTTTCGGCGCCCCGGCGGTTTCGGTCTCGGCGGCCTTCTCAGGTTCTTTTTTTGCTTCTACCGCAGGGCTGGCGGCATTCTCGGGACTGCCGTCCTTCTCCAGAAAGCGCTGCTCGACCCAGCCAACCGAGTTCTGATACCGGACCCGGCACCAGCCGCCCCGGCAGCCGCGATCCTCGATGCCGCTCGCATCGGCCGGGATGATGCCCAGCGGATCGCCATCGCTTTCGGGACCATCGCGGATGATGAGCTGCTGGCCGGTCGCCACGCCCTTCACTTTATAACGCACCGCCGCCGCGGGGACCGCCGCAGCCTCGCCCGGCTTGGCGTTACCGATATCCAGATATTTCTTGAAGGCCCAACCGGTCATGCCGCGAAAACTGATATTGCACCATTCGTCGGTGCAGCTCCCGGCCAGCGTCACCTCGCTGGAATCGAACGGGATATAGGCCAGAACCTCGGCATTGCCGTGACTTTCGGCCCGCAGCCGCAGCATCTGCCCGGAGGCCAGATTGACAACGCGCACCTGATCGCCTGCCAGCGCGGGCAGCGAACCGCTAGCCGCCAGCATCGCCACAATCGCGGCGGCAAGCCAGCACGCTTGCGGCCACCCCATCCCTGAGGTGCTCCTGAATTCCCAACAGATTGATTTCACGATCAATCTCCGGCGGCTTTGTCTCAATTCGCCCATGCCGCCCAGCCGCTCCCCTCAGCCAGCCATACTCAACGACGCCGTCCCGATACGCAGAGTTCCCGAACGCGGTCTTCCGGTTCCAGGAAAAACCCTGCGGCGGCAAAGGACTCTACGCACGGCTTCACAGGCCGGTCAACGAAAGCCCCTTCAGAACATCCTCCCCTCCCTCAAGGCGGAAAATGCCCTAATTCCCCTTCTAGCAAATACGTATGACGGAGGTCAAACCTGGACACTGCACCGTTCCGCCATATTTTAGCGTATAATGACGGGCAAGCGGCAAACGCAAAAATGTCGCGGTTCGAATGGATAAAAATAATGTGGAACCGCAGGACAATCCAGGTGGTGTGGCTGTTGAGCCTGTGCCTCGCTGTTTGTCTCATCAATGTCACACCAGCGGCATCGCAGGCCACGCCCCAGAACGGTACGGCGCCGGCGTCCCCTGCCGCAACGCCCCCCGCCGCCGTCAAAGACCCGCGCGCCGGCGACAAGGCCTATGAGCAGTCGCGCAAGCTGCTGGCGGCCATCCAGGACATTCTCGCCAAGGCCTCCAAGGAGCGCGGCGAAGCCCGGCATCTGCCTGCCCGCGACAAGTTTTTCATCCCGCCCCTGTGGACCAGCACGCGCGAGGACAGCGACAAGAGCACCCGCGCGCTGCTGGACTCCGCCCTGGAAATCGTCACCGACGCCCCCATCGTGGATATGCAGACGCAAATCCAGAAACGGCGCCAGGCCATCGCCACGCTCAAACAGCGCATCAGCGACGCCCGCGAGCGCCGTCTTCAGGCCCCCGAAACCGGCTTTATGCCCGGCGTCGTCACCGAGACGCAAAGCTCCATCGACGCCAGCGTCGTGGACATGCAAGCCAAGATTAAGGCCAACGAGGAAGATATTGCCGGCATCAAGCGCCAGATCGGACAGGCGCTCGCCGCCGCTGGCGTGAATGTGTCGCAGGACCAGCTCGACCTGCTGCTGGACAGCGTGCTCGGCAATGACGTGCTGCGGCTGGTGACGGCCTTCGAAGCCTGCAAGGCCATCGACCAGCGCCTTGCCGAGCTGCTCTCCCAATCCGGCGAGGATACCACCGCCGCGCGGCGCTATTTCGCCATGCACGCCGCCCTGTTCGCCATGCTGCTCCAGGCGCAGGACACGGTGATCGACCGGATCGACAATGTCTATCTGACCAAGCTGAGGGCCATTCTCGCCGACATCGGCCGCACGCGCGACAACACCTATAAACTGATGGCCGCACAGAACCGCCCCGACCAGCGGCGGGCGCTGGAGGCCAATTTGAAATCCCAGGAGTTCGCCGAAAAAGCCGCCAGCTTCTACCGCGATTATCTTCTCACCCAGCGGCGCCAGCTCTCCGACGCCCGCCGCGCCACCATGCACGATCTGCGCATCGCCGATAACACCTACGAAACCGTCGAAGCCAGTTTCCAGCTCCGCGCCCTCATGGACGACGCCCGCACCACTTTCGAGGCGCTGCAAAAGCTGGAAGCACCGGGATTTGATCAGGTTTTCAAGAACGAGGGCTTGCGCAAGGAATTCGAAAATCTTACCCAGAAACTGGGGCCGTCCTCGTGACGGCTTTGGCAGCCTGGGGTTGTGTCGCGAAACCAACAGCTACATGGCAATCCTGCCTGCCGCGCAAATAAAGCTTGTCTAGGCGCGTGCCAGATAGGACATTCGAACGAGTAGTGAGAATCTTTGGCGAGTTTTGGAGGAGTCATAATGAAGCGTGCCGCATTGGCGCTAGCCGTAGTGCTCCTCGTGGTTTCGCCATTGCGGAGCTGGGCGAAAGATTGCGCCGACGACTCCGCCACTTCTGGCGTCGCGCGCACCATCGCCATCGACCCTTCCGACGGCATGCGCCTCGGCAAGCTGCAATACGGACAGACCGCGCCCTTGCGCGACAAGGAGGTCGTGCTAACCTTCGACGACGGCCCGCTGCCGGCGCATACGCAATCCATTCTCGACACGCTCGACCGGCATTGTATCAAGGCCACGTTCTTCGTGGTCGGCAAGATGGCCTGGGCCCAGCCGGCCATGATCAAGAATATCGCCAAGCGCGGTCATACCGTGGCTGTGCATACGTGGTCGCATCCGCGCGCCCTGTCCCAGATGCCGGTGGACGCCGCCAAGCTGGAAATCGAGAAGGGTTTTGCCGGCGTCAGTAACGCCATGGGCGGTCCGATCTCGCCGTTTTTCCGCTTTCCGGGCTTTAACGACTCGCCGGAGCTGAATGCCTATCTGATCAGCCGGGGCATCAGCGTGTGGTCGGTCGATGTGGTGTGCGGCGATACCGAGCCCAACATGACGCAGGAAAAGCTGGTGGCGCAGGCCATGACGCGGCTGCATGCGCACGGGCGCGGCATCCTGCTGTTCCACGACATCAAGAAAGTGACGGCGGACTCCCTCGATGAAATCATCGTGCGGCTGAAGCTGGAGGGCTACAAGTTCGTCCATGTCGTTTCCAACACCGCCTATATCCCTGACCCGGAGGTGGTGGCGAAGATCGACTTCAAGCCCGCGGTGCGCAACGTCTCCTTCACCGGGCAGCAGCCAGCAGACGGCGCCAAGCCCATGGGACCGGGCGCCATGGCCGGCACCTCCTATGTGGATTATGCTCACACGGAGCGTATAAAGCTCATCAATGGCAAGAGGCCCGCTCCGGCGCCGGCCGCTGTCCCCGCGGCCAAGCCGGGCACGGCGCTGAGGGGCGCCAGCGCGGTCAGCCCAGGCGTACCGGCAACCGGGCGCGATGTGCTGCTGTCCGCCGCGCAGAAAGACGCGAAGGCCAAGCCGAAGCCCTGACGGCCAGCGATTCTCATGACGCTGCGGGGATGCTCCCCGCAGCTGGTTGACCGGGGTTTACTGCGGGAACGCACCACTGGAACATTGACGGCGCAACATCACCGCAGCCGGTTAATACCGAATCCTGCGGATCGCTTCGCTGGATCTGAAGGTTCGGAATGCCCCGGCGCACATCAGCATGCCGCCGTGCTCGGAAGCGTCAAGGGCAAGCCGGCTTGAGCCCCGGAGGGGCGAGAGGAGCGGTTGGGCGAAGCACAGAGCGACGACTACTTAGACTCCGGTGCTTCGCATCCTTGCCCCCTCCTGCGCGCGGCGGCATTGGGCTTGTGCATGGCCGGGACATGGCGTAATCGCGGAACTGCTATCCTGGCGGTGTCCGCAAACGCCATAAGGAACATGACCATGCAGAATAGCCAATATGCCGGCCTCGATGTGTCGTTGAAGGAAACGGCGATCTGCGTCATCGATGAGGGGAACACCGTGGTCTGGCGCGGTCAGGTTGATACGGCGCCGGAAGCCATCGCCTCGGCCATGAAGCGGCAGGCGCCGCATGCGGTCAGGGTCGGCCTCGAAAGCGGCCAACTGTCGAACTGGCTGTACCTCACGTTGAAAAAAGGCAGGTCTACCAGTCATCTGTGTCGATGCCCGCCATGCCAGAGCCGCCTTGTCGCTGAAGATCAACAAGACGGATGCCAACGATGCCCATGGCCTGGCCCAGATCATGCGCGCCGGCTGGTACCGCGAGGTAGCGGTCAAAAGCGATGCGTGCCAGATCGTGCGCGCGCTGCTGGTGGCGAGGGCTCAGCTTGTCTCGCAAATCACGACACTGAAGAATTGTGTTCGAGGCATTCTGAAGACCGCTGGCCTCGTGATGCCCAAAGGTCTGCGCAGTCAATTCCCCGCGCGTGTGCGGCAGGCGGTCGACGGCCATCCGGCGCTGGCGGCCATCGTCGAACCGGCATTGCGGGTGCTGGAGGCAACACGAGCTCAGCTAAGCGTCTACGACCGGGCCGTCATGCACCGCGCGCGCGGTGACGACACGGTCCGCAGACTGATGTCTGCGCCGGGCGCCGGTGCTGTGGTGGCTTTAACCTATGTCTCCGCCGTCGACGATCCAACGCGCTTCAAGCGGCCGTCCTCGGTGGCCGCCTATTTCGGCATGACGCCGCGGCGCTACCAGTCCGGTGAGATCGATCGCGCGGGGCGCATTTCCAAATGCGGGGATGGTATGGTGCGCGGCCTGTTGTTTGAAGCCGCCAAAGTACTGCTCAGCCGGACGGCGCGGCCCAGCGCGTTGAAAAGCTGGGGCGAGGCTCTGGCCGCGCGTACTGGGGGCAAGAAGGCGACATTGGCGGTGGCCCGCAAGCTCGCCGTCATCCTGCACCGGATGTGGATGACCGGCACGGCGTTCCAATGGAAAACGGAGGTGCGTTGCCCGGCTTAAGTTTGATGGCCCGCTCCCTGCAATGCTTTGGTGAGCGGGATGCCGTCCCTGCCGGGACGGGCCTCGACGACCGCGCGATTCTTCCTGCACGGCATTCCAGTCAGTGCGTTCGGGACATAGCGGCGTCGAAACTCCGAGGCCATGCTGCGGCCATTTGTTGCCGTGCGCGATCAGGCAAGCATCGCGCAACTTAGTGGACCGCGTAGAGAACGGTGAACCGGCAGTGACAGTCATCCCCATGCCGAGCGTGAAGGGGGCAAACGATGGCGGGAGCGCCATTCTCCCCGCGGCCATCCAAACTGCCGCCGTGCCCGGAGCAGTCGAGGCACGGCCTGGAGACTTCGAGAGCGACGAGAGGCCGAGCGACGCCCGGCCCTGACAGCTCCTGCGCGCGCCGGCGCACGGATTTTGCGGCCGGGGCAGAAGAAAGCCTGCGGCGCGGTCGAGCAAAAGAAAGCGATACGCGGAAAAAAGGCTTGCGCTTGTGGCTGCGATTAGAGAACGGAAGGATGGTTCCGGCCGAACAAGAAAATGCCTGCTTGGGGCAGTGGAGGCGGCAAGCGCGGCGCCAATGGCGGACTCCGGCCAGTTGCTTACACACCGAAGCTCCGCACCAACGTATTGAGCGCCGGAGGCGCGAAGGAGCGGTTGGGCGAAGCACAGAGCGACGATAACTAAGACTCGGGCCCGAACACCGAATGCTGGCGTGGGGCGGCGGAGGCGGCGGGGGCGGCGCCAGTGGGGAACTCCGGCCAGTTGCTTTACGCCGAAGCCTCGCGCCAATGTAATGAGCCCCGGAGGGGCGAAGGAGCGGTTGGGCGAAGCACAGAGCGACAATAACTTAGACTAGCTGGTGCGGTCGAAAGGAATCGAACCTTCACGGGTTGCCCCACAGCGACCTCAACGCTGCGCGTCTACCAGTTCCGCCACGACCGCTCAAGCTGCCTCCGCCGACAGTTTTCACTGACAGGCGGATCACATCCGGCAAGGAGAGAATTCCGCAAAACCCGGATGCTCACCCTGCCCCGTGGTGGTAGCAAAGGGAGCGCGCCAATGCAAGACGAATAGACGCGCCGGAACCCAGTTTGCGATACGATGAACACTTCAGGAAAGACGCGGCGGCCGGGGATGCTACGCAGTGCTGAAAAACCATCCCGGCCGCCTCTTACGCGAGACAACTTCACTATGGCGCCTCCAGGTTACCAACCCGTAAAGTATCGAAACTTTTGCGAAAATTTTTATGGCTGACGGAATGACACAACAAACAGCGGTCGAATGGCGTATCAGCGGCGAACTGGTGCCCTATGAGCAGGCCGTGGCAGCCATGGAGGCGCGCGTGGCAGCCATCGCCGCAGGCCGCGAACCCGAACTCGTGTGGCTGCTGCAACATCCGCCGCTCTACACCGCCGGCACCAGCGCGAAGGCCGCCGATCTGCTGGAGCCGGGGCGCTTCCCCGTGTTTCAAACCGGGCGCGGCGGCCAGTACACCTATCACGGCCCCGGCCAGCTCATCGCCTACGTGATGCTCGACCTGAGCCGGCGGCGGCCGCGACGTGCGGGCGTTCGTCGGCGCGCTGCAAAACTGGGTCATTGGCACCCTTGCGGCTTACGGCGTTGAGGGCGAATGCCGCGACAGCCGCGTTGGCGTCTGGGTGCGCCGGCCGGAGCGAGGCGCGGGCACGGAGGACAAAATCGCCGCCATCGGCGTGCGCGTGCGCCATTGGGTGACGTTCCACGGCCTCAGCCTCAACGTGTCGCCCGACCTCGGCCACTACGCCGGCATCGTCCCCTGCGGCATCAGCGGCTACGGTGTGACCAGCCTCGCCGATATGGGCATTCATGTGGAGATGGACGAGGCCGCCGCCGCCCTCCGGCGCGAATTCGGCAAACATTTCGAGGAATGACGGCAAACGCCGCCGCCGCCAAACTTTTCCCCGCCTTGCCCGCGTAGGCGAAGGGAAAGACAATCCACAGAACATCGTGCTGCATACGCAACACCATGGAAGAAATGCGCCACCGTTGACAGAATGATGCCGTCTTGGAAAAGTAGCGTCCCGAGTCGGCCGGTGGCGCTACGCCGCCATCCGGCACGGATATGAAAACAACCGGCAAACCGGAGGGGTAAAAAGAATGAATTGGTATCTGACAGTTTTGAAGAAGTACGCGGTGTTTGAGGGCAGGGCACGGCGGACAGAATACTGGATGTACACGCTTTTCACCATAATAGCGTTCATCGTGTGTGCTATCGTGGACTTCACGCTATTTGGCGCACCAGCCGTCTTCTACTATCTCTATGCCCTGGCCACGCTGCTTCCGGGCCTCGGGGTCACTGTACGCCGCTTGCACGACACCGGCCGGACCGGCTGGTGGATACTGCTGGCATTCGTGCCGCTGCTCGGCCTAGTCCTCCTCTACTTCCTGGTGCAGGACAGCCAGGAGGGCGCCAACGAGCACGGCGCTTATCCGAAGCCGCTGATGGCGTAACCGCCCGGCAGAGCTGATTTCCCGGCGGCAGTCCCGAAAACGGATTTGCCGCCGTGCCGCCCCGCTCAGAGCGGAATATTATCGTGCTTTTTCCACGGGTTCTCGACCGTCTTATCGCGCAGCATGTTGAGCGCGCGCCCCACCCGCAGCCGCGTATCATGCGGCATGAACACCTCGTCGATGAAGCCGCGCTCGGCGGCCACGAACGGGTTGGCGAAGCGGTCCTTGTATTCCTTGATGCGCCCGGCGATCTTCTCCGGGTCGCTCAGCTCCGGCCGGTACAGAATTTCCGCCGCGCCCTTGGCCCCCATCACCGCGATCTCCGCCGACGGCCAGGCATAATTCACGTCGCCCCGGATGTGCTTCGACGACATCACATCGTATGCACCGCCATACGCCTTGCGCGTAATCACCGTCACCTTCGGCACCGTCGCCTCGGAATAGGCGAACAGCAGCTTGGCGCCATGCTTGATGAGCCCGCCATACTCCTGCGCCGTGCCGGGCAGGAAACCGGGGACGTCCACAAAGGTCACGATGGGGATATTGAAGCAGTCGCAGAAGCGCACGAAGCGCGCTCCCTTACGCGAGGCGTCGCTGTCCAGCACGCCCGCCAGCATCATCGGCTGATTGGCCACGAAGCCCACGGTGCGCCCCTCGATGCGCCCGAAGCCGGTGATGATGTTGCGGGCAAAGGTCTCCTGGATTTCGAAGAAATCGCCCTCGTCCACAACCTTAACGATCAGCTCCTTCATGTCGTAGGGCTTGTTGGGATTGTCAGGGATCAGCGTGTTGAGCGACGGCTCCCTGCGGCCTAACGGATCGCGCGTGGGCATCTCGGGCACGCCCGACAGGTTGTTGGCGGGCAGGAAATCCATCAGCCGCCGCATTTGCAGCAGGCATTCCACGTCGTTCTCATAGGCGCGGTCGGCGATGGAGGAGCGCGTAGTATGCACGATAGCGCCGCCCAGTTGCTCGGCGGTGACCTCCTCGTTGGTCACGGTCTTCACCACGTCCGGGCCGGTGACGAACATGTAACTGGTGTCCTTCACCATGAAGATGAAGTCGGTCATGGCGGGCGAGTAAACGTCGCCGCCCGCGCACGGCCCCATGATGACGGAGATCTGCGGGATGACGCCCGACGCCAGCACGTTGCGCAGGAACACCTCGCCATAGCCGCCCAGCGCCGCGACGCCCTCCTGGATGCGCGCGCCGCCCGCGTCGAACAGGCCGATGATCGGCGCCCGGTTGCGCACGGCCATGTCCTGGATTTTCATGATCTTTTGCGCGTGGGCCTCGGACAGCGAGCCGCCGAACACGGTGAAATCCTTGGCGAACACGTACACCGTGCGGCCGTTGACCGTGCCCCAGCCCGTCACCACGCCGTCGCCGGGGATTTTGCTCGCCGCCATGCCGAAATCGACGCAGCGATGCTCGACGAACATGCCGTATTCCTCGAACGAGCCGTCGTCCAGCAGCAGGTCGATACGCTCGCGCGCCGTGAGCTTGCCGCGCGCATGCTGCGCTTCGATGCGTTTTTCGCCGCCCCCGAGGCGGGCAACGGCACGGCGGCGTTCGAGTTCTGCGAGCACTTCTTTCATGGAATGGTCCTACGGAAATCGCCGGGAAAAGTCGCGGGCAAGCCTGGCGGCGTACCGGCTGCGGCGATTGTGGTTTTAATCGCGGGCGCGATCAATAGGCAAATCTGATCATGATTGGCTGGGGCTTGACGGAAGCGCTCTTGCCGGTTTTTGGGAAAAACCCTCGTGAAAACACGGCTGAATTGTGATCGACTTCCGGCTACATCAGTCGTATGCAACTTTCATATTTCCTACACACGCTATCTCTGCGAGTATGCATAAACTCAACAAGCAAGAACAATTGAACTGGGGGAGCTGATGCCATGGCTGCGCGTCTCAATTTCCGCGGGTATACAGCATTGACGTTCATGGTTCGCGAAATGGGGCACGCCCTGCTGCGGTACGGCGCGGGGCTCTTCCTCGCCTGCACGGCGGCCGTCAGTGCCAGCGCCCAGGACGCACCGCTGAAGATCCGCCTCACCACCATGAGCAGCCCGGATTCCCCCATCAGCCTCTCCATCGAGCATTTCAAGCAGCGCGTCGAACAGGAGAGCCAGGGCAGCATTCAGGTCGAGATCTTCTTCTCCTCCAAGCTCCATTCCGATCAGGACGCCATCGCGGCCATCGGCACCGGCGCGGTGGAGATGGGCGCCGTCAGCCTCGTCCGCTATGCCGCCAAGGTGCCCATCGCGGAGGCGTTCCAGCTCCCCTTCCTGTTCAACACCGAGGCGCTCGGCAGCGCGGCCATGGGGCGCATCAGCCCCATCCGGGCCGTGATCGACAAGGAGATCGCGGCGAAGACCGGGACACAGGTTCTGTGGTGGATTCCGCTGGGGCGCACGGTGAGCCTGACTCGCGGCCTGCCCGTCGCCGACCCCGCCGCCATCTCCGGCAAGACGGTTCACACCATCAGCCACACCAGCGGCAGCGCGGTGAAGCTCTGCGGCGGCCAGCCGGTGGACACCGAAACGAGCCTTCAGGCGCAGACCGGCGGGATGCAAAAAGCCGATATCACCACCGGCGGCATCGTCTCGGTCGTGGACCGCAAGCTTTGGCAGTCCATGGATACGCTGACGCGGACCAATCAAAGCAGCATGCAGGCGGTCGTGACCATCAACGCCGCGCTCTGGCGCAACCTGTCGGCCGAAAAACGCATCATCATCGCGGCGGCGGCCCGCATGGCCGATGAGGAGGCGCGCGGCATCATGGTCTACCTGGAGACGACCGCCTACCGGATGCTGGCGGAGGAGCACGGCTTGAAAATCGTCGATCTGACCGACGAGCAGTTGCGGCTGTGGCGCATTTGCAGTTCCGACACGCTGTACGAGTTCATGGAAAAAAGCGGCGCCTCCGGCCAGCAGCTCATGGTGGCTTACGGGCGCATGCGGGCAACGTCGGCGCGGGCGACGAGGATGGAGTCGAGGGATTTTCAAAAGGCCCTGCCCGTCAAGGCCGCGCCGCAGCCAGCGCCGCCGCCGGAAATCGGCCTCATGCGGGCAAAGGCGGCGCCAGCCAAAACGGCGACCCATTAAGGAAAGGCGCCGCCGCTCAGGCGATAAAGAAGTCCGAGGCCCTGATCGTGGCGCCCGCCTGCACTTTCAAGAGCGCCGTGGCATCATCGCCGCCCGCGCCGGTCGCGTCCCAGTAGAGCGTGCCCGCAGCCGTCCCGGAATTGACGAAGATGAAATAGCCGTCGCCGCCAGAACCCGACGCGGCGGCGGCGCTGGCGGCCGTTACCAGCTCCGGCGCCTGTCCGCCTGAAAGGCCGCCGCCAAAGCCCGCCGCCGATAGGCGCAGCAGGTCCGTTCCCGAGAGGAAGTCGGCGATGGTGTCGAAGCCATCGTCCGGCTGATCGAACACGAACGTATCCGTCCCCGCACTGCCGCGCAGCGTGTCGTTCCCAGCCCCGCCGGTCATCACGTTGGCGCCCGCATTGCCGGTCAGCACGTCGTTGAACGCGGTGCCAATCAGATTTTCGAAGCCGGACAGCCTGTCGGACCCGCCGCCGCCGGTATTCTGCGTCCCCGTTGCCGCCAGGCTGACCGTCACCCTGGCCATGATGTGCGCATAGGACACCGTGTCGATGCCCGCGCCGCCGTTCAGCACGCTGTTGCCGGCGCTGCCCTCCAGCAAGTCGTCGAAGGCCGAGCCGGTGAGATTCTCGATGCCTATGAGCGTGTCGCCCTCCGCATCGCCGCCCAGGCAAACGCTGGTGGCAAGACTGATGTCCACGGCGGACTCCGACGCGGCGTAGCTGGCCGTGTCGCTGCCCGCGCCGCCGGTGAGCGTATCGGCGCCGCCCAGACCCGCGAGGATATTGGAGCCAGCGTTGCCGGTAATGATGTTGTCCAGCGCGTTGCCGGTGCCGTTAATCGCGCCGGTTCCCGCGAGCGTCAAATTCTCGATCTCGCCCACGGCGTGGACGGCATCGGACAGGCTGAAGCTGACGGACGATTGCACCGTGTCCGTGCCGCTGCCGCCGTCCTCGCTCACGATGTCGCCGGTGTTGTCCACGCCGTAGATGTCGTCGCCCGTGCCGCCAAACATGCGGTCCGCGCCGCCGCCGCCGGTGAGCGTATCGGCACCATCCAGGCCCGTGAGGATGTTGGCGCCGCTATTGCCGGTAATGAAGTTGTCCAGCCCGTTGCCGGTGCCGTTGACGGAGGAGCTGCCCGTGAGCGTCAGGTTCTCGATCTCGCCCAGGGCATGGACATCATCGCTCAGGCTGAAGCTGACGGACGATTGCACCGTGTCGATGCCGCCGCCGCTGCTTTCGTCCGCCACGTCGCCGGCATTGTCCACAACGTAAGTATCCGCGCCCTCCCCGCCGGCCATATAGTCCGCACCGCCGCCGCCGTTCAGCGTGTCGGCGCCGTCGAGGCCAATAAGCACGTTGGCGGCGCTCGTCCCGGTCAGGGTATCGTTGAAGGCCGAGCCGGTCAGGTTCTCGAAGCCCGAGACCGTATCGCTGCCCGATCCGCCGGTATTCTGCGGGCGCCCGGACGCCAGACTCGCCGTGACGCCCGCAACGGCGTGCTCGTAGGTGAGCGTGTCGGTGCCCGCGCCCGCGGTCAGCACATTGTTGCCCGTGTCACCCTCCAGCGTGTCGCCGCCGGCCGAGCCGGTCAGGTTCTCGAAGCCGCTGATAATGTCGCCCTCGGCGTCGCCCCCATGGCACGCGCCCGTCATGAGGCTCACGTCCACCGCCGAGACGGAGGCGGCGTAGGTCGCCGTGTCGATGCCCGCGCCGCCGGTGAGTGTATCGGCGCCGCCCTGGCCGGCGAGGATATTGGCGCCGGTGTTGCCGGTGATGACGTTGTCGAGCGCGTTGCCGGTGCCGTTGATGGCGGCGGTGCCGGTGAGCGTCAGCCGCTCGATTTCGCCCATCGCATGCACCGCATCGGACAGGCTGAAGCTCACCGCGGACGCCACGCTATCGTTGCCTTCGCCGCCGGTCTCGTCCGCCACGTCGCCGGAATTGTCTACGATATAGAACTCGTCGCCCCCGCCGCCAATCATGCGGTCGGCACCCGCGCCGCCGTCCAGCAAATCGCCCCCGCCGAGGCCGGTCAGACGGTTGTTCGCGCCGTTGCCGGTGATGATGTTGGCGGATTCGGTGCCGGTGCCGTTAATGGCGGAGCCGCCGGTCAGCGTCAGGTTCTCGATCTCGCCCAGGGCGCGGCTGCCATCGGAAAGGCTGAAGGTGATCGCCGATTGCACCGTGTCGATGCCGCCGGCGCCGGATTCGTCCGCCACGTCGCCGGCGTTGTCCACCACATAGAAGTCGTTTCCCTCGCCGCCGGTCATGTAATCCGCGCCGCCGCCGCCGTTCAGCGTGTCGTTGCCAGCGAGGCCGGTGAGCACGTTAACGCCGCTGGTTCCGGTCAGCGTATCGCCGTAGCCCGAGCCGGTCAGGTTCTCGAAGCCCGAAAGCGTGTCGCTGCCCGAGCCGCCGGTGCTCTGCGCGGACGTCACCGAGAGATTCACCGTCACCCTGGCCGTGGCATTTTCGTAGGTGAGCGTGTCGATGCCCGCGCCGCCGGCCAGCACACTGGCGCCCGCGCCGCCCTCCAGCGTATCGGCGAAGGCGGTGCCGGTCAGGTTTTCAAAGCCCAGCAGCGTATCGCCTTCCGCATCGCCGCCGGAACACTGGCCCGTCATCAGACTGACCGCGATCCCGGCCGCCGACGCCGCATAAGTCACCGTGTCCGTTCCCCCGCCGCCGTCGAGCGTATCGGCGCCGCCCAGGCCGGCAATGACGTTGCTGCCGGCATTGCCGGTGATGACGTTATCGAAGGCGTTGCCCGTGCCATTGATGGCGGCGGAACCGGTCAGCGTCAGATTCTCGATATCCCCCAGGGCATGGACGGTATCCGAAAGACTGTAGCTGACGGACAATTGAAGCGTGTCGCTGCCGTCGCCGCCGGTTTCGTCCGCCACGTCGCCGGCATTGTCGATCACATAGGTGTCGTCGCCGCTGCCGCCGGTCATGCGGTCGGCGCCCAGGCCGCCATTCAGCAGGTTGTTATCGCCGGTGCCGGTGATGCGGTCGTTGCCCGAACCGCCCACGGCATTCTCGATGGTGGTATTCAGCGCAATGCCGATGTTGTTGACCAGGCCGCCGCAACTGGAAAACGTGCCCGGCGTGAGGCTGATCACGGCGCTGGAGGAAAAGCCGGACAGGTCCAGCGTGTTGCCGGTGCCGCCATCCCAGATGGTGATGACGGGATGTGTGTTCACGGTGAAGTCGAAATAGCGCGACGCCAGACCGCTGACGTTGCAATGGAAACCGAAGGTCTGGCCGCCGTCCACCAGCGGCCCCGACACGGGCTCGCCGTAGATCCGCTGGATCGCCAGAATGTCCAGCATCATCGGCGTGGTGGCCTCGTAGCCGCGCCATTTGGTGCCGGTCACGGGATAGCCGCTGTAATATTTGGCGCTGGCGGTTTCCGGGCCGATATACGACATCAGCGACCACAGCAGGCTGTCGTAGGCGCTGAATTGCTGGGTGCTCTCGGTGACATCGCCGTTGTAGGGGCCGCCATGCCCGAGGCCCAGCATGTGGCCCTGTTCGTGCACCAGCGTCCCGTAGGAGTAGCCGCCATAGGCGCTGAAGGAACCGATGGGGCCGAAGCCGGGCACGCTGGTGTCGATGGAAATGCGCGTACCCCGGCTAGCGTATGCGCCATCGGTGCCGGAGCCCACGATTGCCGTGCTTTGCCGGCGCGAGGAGGTGTAGGCCGAACCGTCATAGCCGCGGTAAAATACAAACTTGGCGGAGGTGGAACTGGCGGCCTGCGAGAACGTGATGTTGGCCTCCGCCGACCAGAGGGCGAGCCCGGAGGCCAGCGCGTTCTTCTCCGTGGCGGACCATCGGGAACTCGTGTCGAACCAATAGGTGACGTTGCCGCCGGCGGTTCCAGAGCCGGACAGGGCGGTGCCGCCCCATTTGGCGGCGTAGGAATAGGTCGAATCGTAAGTGGCGGCGTCGTCGTCGTTCCAGGTCCAGTAACTGGTTGCGGCCACTTTCGCGTCCGCCGTGATGCCGGAAATGTAGGTGATCTCATCGGCGGGATCGCCTAGGATGGCGGCGGGCACGGCGGACACCTGGGAGGGAGCCGCCTGCGCTGGCGCGATAAACCTGGCCGCCGGGCGGACCTCGGGGATGCATAGGGCGGCCGTGACCTGCCAGATGTTCGCCGGGGCCTGGGACACCGCGCCCCACAGCGGCAGGGCGGAATCCGCCGGCGCGCTGGGCAGCGGCTGGAGAGACAAGAGCGCATCCGGCTGAACGCTCCGCGCTCCATTGCCGGCCGGGGTGATAACGAACGCGCCCCCCTCACTTGCGGCGGCATGCCAGAAGGAAGCATCGGCACCCGAGTTTTCAGCCGGGATGTCCCCGTCCCAGGTGAAGGCGCCGACATCCGGCTCCGCTGGTGCATCGTTCGAAGGCTCAAGGCTGGGAACAAGCCGCTTGGCGGTCATATCTTTCACCCGTGAGTTCGAACTCGCCGCGCCTGGACGCCCTCGCTCAGCCAAAAGATATTACGCCATTGATCAGTAAATATATTTCAGGCCGAGATTCGAGCAGCGGCCAAGGATGTACCCGCCGGGTAAAAATCCCGCTAATCCATGCCAAGCCGGCCGTCCAGCGGCTGGCCAGCGGAGATTATCCTTAAAGCCCCCTGCTTTCGCGGAGCTTTTTATTCCAAAGGCGGGGCGGAGGCTGTGGAAAACTCTGGCGGTGAGCGCCGGGAGGCGAGGTACTATCCAGCTCTCGCCGGTGCCCCGCAGCAAGCGGACGGCTCGTGCGCCGCTGTCTCCAGCATGGCCGGACTCTGCTGGCGCGAGAGGCGCAGCATGGCGAACGAGATGGGACCGGCCGGCTCCCAGATGGCCTGCTGGAGCGTCGCAACGGCGGCTTCGATCCGCGCCGTGATGAACGCCAGCGCTTTCACGAGGCCGTCGTCTCCGGCATGCGCGCCGCAATCGCTGGGATGGACGATCTCCCAGCCGAGGTCCTCAAAAAACGGCCGGCCGGCCTTGGCCGCCGTCAGATTGCCCGAGGCAATGAGCAGATCGGGAATGTGGCGGACATGCGCCTCGCAGTATGACACGATCGCGGCGACGCTGTGGGCGATGACCAGACGTCCGAAACCAGGGCCGCGCGCCGCCTTGCTCTTCTCCCAGATGACCACCAGCGGCGAAAACACCAGCCAGGAGCGCTGCTCGCCGTGAATGAGCGAGATGTTGCATTTGTAGACGGCGATGGGGGCGCCATCCGCGCCGGACATGTCCACGGTCAGCGACGGCAGGCCGTTGAAGGAAGTGTCGAGTTCACGCGCGTGATAGTGCCCGTGGCTGTCCGCCGGATGATGGCGGTTGATCCACTGCGGCAGGCCGCGGCACAGGTTGAAGGCTTCGGCTGTTTCAGAGACTTCCTGAACACTCATGGGGACCGCCACATTAGAACGCCAGTGCATTGAGCTTGGCACGAAATTTAGCGAAAGCAAAATGATCTTGCCCGTTGCACGGGAAGAGATGTGTATACAACAGAAGCGGCGCCACAGCCAGCGTTGCCGGCGGGACTGTGTGAAATTGTTGCGCCTCGTCCGGCGCGGTCAAGGGGCTGATAACTCGAGGGAAAGCGCGGCCAGAAAACCCCGGCCGTTATGCGCAAAAGCGGCCGCGCAAATGTGCCGCCGCCCCCGCCATTTTCAGCCAGGGCGGCCACATTTTCCGTGGCGATACAGCCGCTTACTTGCTGCACACCTTGGCGAACGCCTTGCAATGCCAGCCGAGCGCGTCTTCCTTGCAGGTGAACACGGGCTGGGTGATTTTGTCGGTGCGGACGGGCCAGTTGCCGGTGGACTGCTCGATGATTTCGAATGCCTGGAACTTGGCGATGTCCTTGGTCAGCCCCCAGCCGTTTCCGCCCTTCCTGACGCAGCCGGCCTCGGCGCTGGCGGCCATCGAAAGCGCCAGACACGCGGCGGCGGCAACAGTCACAATTGCACGGAATTTCATCGGGTTGCTCCATTGTGTAAGAAAATGACGCAAGGATGGATAGCAGAAACGCTTGGCCGCGCAAGGCGGAAAGCGTTGTTTTCTGGGAAAAAGCTGTGGTGGTTAGTGACAGAGATCAAGTTCCATTCCAGGAAGCTGGCAGTGTGCCGCTGCTGTCTCCCCGGCGAGGTCCAGCATGCCGGCGTGCTCGCGGCCATCAACACCGCTTCGCGCCGCGTTCCGCGGTGGCCTTCGGCCAGTGTTGCCCCCTCCTGCGCGCAGTAGCATGTCGCGGATGCATGGCCGGGACATGGCGTAATCGCGGAACTGCTATCCTGGCGGTGTCCGCAAACGCCATAAGGAACATGACCATGCAGAATAGCCAATATGCCGGCCTCGATGTGTCGTTGAAGGAAACGGCGATCTGCGTCATCGATGAGGGGAACACCGTGGTCTGGCGCGGTCAGGTTGATACGGCGCCGGAAGCCATCGCCTCGGCCATGAAGCGGCAGGCGCCGCATGCGGTCAGGGTCGGCCTCGAAAGCGGCCAACTGTCGAACTGGCTGTACCTCACGTTGAAAAAAGGCAGGTCTACCAGTCATCCGTGTCGATGCCCGCCATGCCAGAGCCGCCTTGTCGCTGAAGATCAACAAGACGGATGCCAACGATGCCCATGGCCTGGCCCAGATCATGCGCGCCGGCTGGTACCGCGAGGTAGCGGTCAAAAGCGATGCGTGCCAGATCGTGCGCGCGCTGCTGGTGGCGAGGGCTCAGCTTGTCTCGCAAATCACGACACTGAAGAATTGTGTTCGAGGCATTCTGAAGACCGCTGGCCTCGTGATGCCCAAAGGTCTGCGCAGTCAATTCCCCGCGCGTGTGCGGCAGGCGGTCGACGGCCATCCGGCGCTGGCGGCCATCGTCGAACCGGCATTGCGGGTGCTGGAGGCAACACGAGCTCAGCTAAGCGTCTACGACCGGGCCGTCATGCACCGCGCGCGCGGTGACGACACGGTCCGCAGACTGATGTCTGCGCCGGGCGCCGGTGCTGTGGTGGCTTTAACCTATGTCTCCGCCGTCGACGATCCAACGCGCTTCAAGCGGCCGTCCTCGGTGGCCGCCTATTTCGGCATGACGCCGCGGCGCTACCAGTCCGGTGAGATCGATCGCGCGGGGCGCATTTCCAAATGCGGGGATGGTATGGTGCGCGGCCTGTTGTTTGAAGCCGCCAAAGTACTGCTCAGCCGGACGGCGCGGCCCAGCGCGTTGAAAAGCTGGGCGAGGCTCTGGCCGCGCGTACTGGGGGCAAGAAGGCGACATTGGCGGTGGCCCGCAAGCTCGCCGTCATCCTGCACCGGATGTGGATGACCGGCACGGCGTTCCAATGGAAAACGGAGGTGTGTTGCCCGGCTTAAGTTTGATGGCCCGCTCCCTGCAATGCTTTGGTGAGCGGGATGCCGTCCCTGCCGGGACGG
The DNA here is from genome assembly GCA_963827885.1 of uncultured Alphaproteobacteria bacterium. Lineage (GTDB taxonomy): Bacteria > Pseudomonadota > Alphaproteobacteria > Rhizobiales > Rhodomicrobiaceae > CAWHDD01. Next base: position 104,332 of record CAWHDD010000007.1, read on the forward strand.
GCCTCGACGACCGCGCGATTCTTCCTGCACGGCATTCCAGTCAGTGCGTTCGGGACATAGCGGCGTCGAAACTCCGAGGCGATGCTGCGGCCATTTGTTGCCGTGCGCGATCAGGCAAGCATCGCGCAACTTAGTGGACCGCGTAGAGAACGGTGAACCGGCAGTGACAGTCATCCCCATGCCGAGCGTGAAGGGGGCAAACGATGGCGGGAGCGCCATTCTCCCCGCGGCCATCCAAACTGCCGCCGTGCCCGGAGCAGTCGAGGCACGGCCTGGAGACTTCGAGAGCGACGAGAGGCCGAGCGACGCCCGGCCCTGACAGCTCCTGCGCGCGCCGGCGCACGGATTTTGCGGCCGGGGCAGAAGAAAGCCTGCGGCGCGGTCGAGCAAAAGAAAGCGATACGCGGAAAAAAGGCTTGCGCTTGTGGCTGCGATTAGAGAACGGAAGGATGGTTCCGGCCGAACAAGGAAATGCCTGCTTGGGGCAGTGGAGGCGGCAAGCGCGGCGCCAATGGCGGAACTCCGGCCAGTTGCTTACACACCGAAGCTCCGCACCAACGTATTGAGCGCCGGAGGCGCGAAGGAGCGGTTGGGCGAAGCACAGAGCGACGATAACTAAGACTTGGCCAAAAAGGAACATCGGCTTGGGGCAGTGAATGCGGCAAGGGTGGCGCTAGTGGAGAACTCCGGCCAGTTGCTTACATACCGAAGCACCGCCCCAACGTATTGAGCCTCGGAGGGGCGAATGAGCGCCGAAGGCCGTTTACGGCCGTCTTGCGGAAGACTTGCGAAGCACAGAGCGACGATAACTTAAACTCTAGCCAGTAGAAGGATGCCTTTAGAGCGCCCCCTCAGTTTCCGGCGCGTTCCCACAGCGGGCCGAATATGCCGGGCGGCTGCGCGGCGGGGCGGATGCGGTAGACCGTCTCGATCAGCGCGGGCGTGAACACTTCGGCCGGCGGCCCGCTGGCGGCAACCTGCCCCTGGGACAGCAGCACCGCGTGTCCGGCGAACTGCGCCGCGAGACTCTAGATTGTGCAGCACCACGACCACCGCCGCCCCCCGCCGTGCCGCCGCCAGCAGCAGCTCCAGGCATTGCAACTGGTGGAACGGGTCGAGCGCGGCCACGGGTTCGTCCGCCAGCAGCAGCGGCGCGCGCGACACCAGCAGCCGCGCAATCATCGCCCGCGCCCGCTCGCCCTCGGATAGCGCGTCGATGCGGCGATCCGCGAAGCCGGCCAATCCGGTTTCCGCCAGCGTCGCGTCGATAACCGCCGCATCCTCAGGCGCCAGCCGCACGGGCGAAGCGCGGGTAGGCAGCCGCCCGATGGCCACGATGTCGAACACCGTCATCGGCCAGCGCGCCACGCCGCCTTGCGCCAGATAGCCGATGAGCGCGGCCCTCCGGCGCGGCGGCAGCGCGGCGATGTCCTGCCCGCCGGCGCGGATGGTGCCGGTGAACGCGGTCAGCCCCGCCGCCGCCCGCAGCGCCGTGGTTTTGCCCGCGCCGTTCGGCCCCGCCAGCACGGTCAGTTGCCCGGCCGGCGCGGTGAACGACACGCCGTTGAGCGCGGCACGTGCCCCATGTTTGACGGTGACATTTTCCAGCGTGAGCATGGGCGCCGCCTACAGGAAGGCCGGCTGGCCGCGCCGGGCCTTGGCGATGAGCATCAGGAAGAACGGCCCACCGATGAGCGACGTGAGCACGCCGAGCTTGATTTCCGCCGTGGCGGGAATGATCCGCGTCAGGCAGTCGGCGCTGGTGAGCAGGGCCGCGCCGGCCAGCGCCGAGGGCACGATCAGGCGGGCCGGGTCATAGCGCACGAACGGCCGCACCAGATGCGGCACCACCAGCCCGATGAAGCCAATGGCCCCCGCCACCGCCACCGCCGCGCCCACGCCGAGCGCCACCGCCAGCGCCAGCTTGATTCGCAGCCGCCCCAGGTCCGCGCCGAGCGATTGCGCGCTGTCCTCGTCCAGCGTCAGGGCCAGCAGCGAGCGCCGCTCGCCCAAGATCAGCACCCAGCTCGCCAGCATAAACGGCGCGGCCATCAGCACGTGCTCATTGCTGCGGCTCGCCAGCGAGCCGAGCAGCCAGAAGGCGATTTCCGTCACCGCGAACGGGTTGGGCGCGAGGCTGAGGGCGAGGGACGTCAGCGATCCCGCCACCGTCGATAGCGCGAGGCCCGCCAGCACCAGGGTCAAGAGATCCGTCGCCCGCCCCGCGATGGCCATCAGCAGCATTGCCGCCGCGAAGGCCATGCCGATAGCGGCGAGCGGTACGGCGAAGGACACCGTCGCGAACGCGCCATTATATATGGCGAGCACCGCGCCGAGGGCGGCGAAATTGGGGATGCCGAGAATTTCGGGCGAGGCCAGCGGGTTGCGCGCGTAGCCCTGCAACGCCGCGCCGGCCATGCCCAGCGTCGCGCCGATCATCAGCGCCAAGAGCGTGCGCGGCAACCGCAGTTCCCAGACGATGATGCGCGCGGTTTCATCGCCGCCGCCGGCCAGCGCCGCGAGTATCCGGGCGGGCGATAGATGCGCGGGGCCGAGCAGCAGCGAGGCCAGCCCCGCCGCCACGGCCAGCCCGCTGAGCAGGGCAATCAATCGCCAGCCCGCGCCGGCCTCAGGGGCGGACAATGATCTTGCCAACGGTTTTGCGCGCCTCCAGCAGTTCGAGCGCCGCCGCGACACCCTCCAGCGGCACGATCGAATGGATGTGCGGCTTGAGCCTGCCCTCCGCGCACCAGCCGAGCACCTGGGCGATATGGGCGCGCTTGCGGTCCGGCGCCATCTTCGAAAAGCGGCCGAAGGAGACGCCCACCAGCGACGCGCCCTTCAGCAGCACCAGATTGAGCGGAATGCGCGGGATCTCGCCGGCGGCGAAGCCAACCACCAGATAGCGGCCCTCCCAGGCCGTCGAGCGCAGCGCCGGTTCCGCGTAAGGCCCGCCGACGCAATCGTAAATCACGTCCGCGCCGTTGCCGCCGGTCAGTTCGCGCAGCCGCTCCTTCAGATCCTCTGTGGCGTAGTCGATCACCTCGTCCGCGCCGTGGGCCGTGCACACGGCGAGCTTCTCCGCCGAGGACGCCGCCGCGATCACGCGCGCGCCCATGAGCTTGGCGATCTCGATAGCCGCCAGCCCCGCGCCGCCCGACGCGCCGAGCACGGCCACCGTTTCGCCAGTCCGCAACGCCGCGCGATCGGCGAGGCCGTGAATCGCGGTGCCGTAAGTGATGGTGAGCCCCGCCGCCGCTTCGTCGCTGACGCCATCGGGCACCGGCAGCACCTCCGCCGCGCTGGCCACGGCGATTTCACGGCAACCGTTCACGCCCGTATAGGCAAGCACGCGCTGCCCCGCGCCGAGGCCCGTCACACCGGCGCCAACGGCCACAATCGTCCCCGCCACCTCGCCGCCGGGCGAGAACGGGAAATCCGGCTTGTTCTGATATTTGCCGCGCGTCAGCAGCGTGTCGAAAAAGTTCAGCGCGGCGGCGTGCACGCGAATCGTCACCTCGCCCGCGCCGGGCACCGGCTCCGGGATATCGCCCATGACCAGCGCAGCCGGTCCGCCGAAGCTGTGGCAAAGGATGGCTTTCATCGCTGCATCTCCCCGGACCTTCCCCGAATTCCAGCCAGCAAAACGCGGCCTTCAAACGCCCGTCACCGCATGCAACCCGGCGCCAAATGCATGCATATGTTCACCGCTAGCGAAAACGCTCTGGACATTATCAAGGGTTTAGCCCATATCCGCAGCATGTGGCCATCACAACTTCGATGATATGCGTGGATATTTCGCCATCGGCGCGGAGCGTATCTCCAAACCCCTGAATGCTGGTAATTTGATGCGGTCGGCGCATGCCTTCGGCGCGAGCTTTTTCTTTACCGTGAACGCTCAGCCGCGCGCCATCGACCTGAGCTCCGACACCTCAAAGGCGACGGCGCACCTGCCCTATTACCACTGGGCAAGCCCGGCGGAGATGGCGCTGCCCAAGGGCTGCAAGCTGGTGGGCGTCGAACTTCTGGATGACGCCGCCGAACTGCCCAGCTTCCGCCACCCCTTGCAAGCCGCCTACATCCTCGGCCCGGAGCGTGGCGAACTGTCTGAGGAAATCCTCGCACGCTGCGACCACACCGTCAAAATTCCAGCCGCATTCTGCATCAATGTCGCCATGGCCGGAGCCATCGTCATGTACGACAGGCTCATCAGTCTTGGCCGCCACATGCCGCGGCCGGTGGCTTCCGGCGCGCCGTCTCCCCTCGATGGGGCGCAGGCTCACGTGTTCGGCGCATCGTTCCGCCGGACGTGAGCCCTTCGCGATCTGCCAGTGGCGGGCACGGCAAAAACCGTATAGAAAGCACGCGAAAAGATCGTGCATCACAAGCTGGGAAGAGGGTCATGCGATTAGCCGTTAGCTTGTTTGCAATGGGGTGCCTCCTGCTATCGGGCCAGGCGTGGACAGGCCAGGCGCGGGCGCAGGCGGATGCCGATCCCTATGCGGCGCCACCGCCGGCGGCAGCTCCCGCCGCGCCCGTGGTCAAACCGAAGCCGAAACCGAGGCCCGCCGCCGCTCCCAATCCGGCCGCTCCTGGCGCAGCCCCGGCTGCGGCTCCTGGCGCGGCTGCGGCTCCAGGCGCCGTGCCGGCCGCGCCTCCCAAGCCCAAGCCCCCGGCCCCGGTGGCCAAGCTGCTGGACAAGCACGCGGATTGGACGTCCTACGTCCACGAGACGCGCGGTGCCAAGATCTGCTTCGCGGCTGCCACGCCGAAAGACATGCTGCCCAAGACGGTGAAGCGCTCCAACGTCTATTTTTATCTGACCACCTGGCAGAAGGATGGCGTGCGCGACGAGGCCAGCTTGACGGTCGGCTATCAGTTGAAGCCGAACACGCCGGTCACGGTTGCGGTGGATGGCACCGAGTTCACCTTCTTCGCGCGGCTGGACAAGGCTTACATCCAGGACCCCAACGAGGAGCGCAAACTGTTGCAGGCGATGTCCACGGGGCAGAACATGACCGTGCAGGCCGTTTCGGCGAGGGGGACACAGACGACCGATCAGTATTCGCTGGCCGGGCTGGATGCGGCGGTGAAGAAGATCGGCGAGGTTTGCCCGTAAGGGGGCGGTGATTGAGCACAATCTGGAGGTGATCAAGGCCTCCGGCTGGGTGATCGGCGTGGGGCCGGAGGGCGGCGGTGGCGTGAGGCAGCTTACGAAGAATGTCTATTCGCCGTTTACGCCTGCTTCGGTATGGGGATTTCGCGAAGCATATGCACGATCACATTGTGAATACCATTCATCAGGGCAATCGCTTCATCGACACTCTCCAATGAATGCTCTGGGTGGATAAGCGGATTCCGATGCAAGTCCTTTAAGTCCCGCAAAGCTGCCCTTACTTTTTGATCGCCAATACTCAGTTTATCCATTTCATTTATGTAATCACCCATATTTCGGCTTTTCGGACGAGACTGACCATTAGCGATCGCATCCCAGTAACGGTGCAAAACTGACTCGTTGGCGCGATGCAGGTGAAATCCAGCGGCAGTTGGAAGTTCGAAGGCTATGCACTTCGATCCCTGCTTCAGATCGACAACCGCCTCAGGAACTTTGACCATTAGGTCGGCAGGAAAACAAGCCACACCGTTTTCGATAAGAATCTGCGTATCAAAGCCAGCTTTTTGCGTAACTACGTATAACGGAAGGAGCGACAGTTCTGCACCAAGTACGGCTTCAAAATTATTGAGCGCAGATGTTATGTTGTAAAAATCTGAAAAATCGAGAAACTCGTTTTTGTTCTGAGTTAGCTCTATTTTTTGCTTAGCTACTCTAAGTGCGCCTAGTAGTGCCTCTCCCGCCTGTAACGAAGTTCTAAGACAGAACACACTCCGGGTTAGAAGCGGCTCCAGGGCTCCTTCAGCAACTAGAATGGGAAAATAGGCATCAACTAACGTCGTCCCTGTTACCGTCGCTGTTTGATACTTAAGATCAGAAAGCGGATGAATTTGCGATCCAACACGGTACAGATAAGATCCATCAACTCTTTGCATGCCGAAATCCGATCTATCACTCGTCATTGGAGGGCACAATCATACGGCTGCTCCCAGTGATTCGACAAGCTCGATATTACTAGCCTATTTTTCTTACCCGACAAGGTATACATGGAGAAGTTGCATTGTTTTCTCTAACTGCAAAAATAAACACTCCCTCATTCCTCCCCGCCATCCTCCAAAACCCCATCAACCGCGCCATCCTCGCCCGCCTCCCCGCGCTCGGCCTGCCCGACGCATGGCTCACCGCCGGTTGTCTCTTCCAAACCGTCTGGAACCTGCAAACCGGCCGCCCGCCGGCCGAGGGCATCAAGGACTACGACATCTTCTATTTCGACGGCGGCGATCTGTCCTGGGAGGCCGAGGACCGCGAAATCCGCCGGCTCGGGCACGCGCTGCGCGATCTGGCGGCGCCGGTGGAACTGAAAAACCAGGCGCGCGTGCATCTCTGGTATGGCGAGCGCTTCGGCAGCGAATATCCGCAGCTCCGCTCCAGCCGCGACGGCATTGACCGCTTTCTCGTGGAGTGCACCTGCGTTGGCGTGCAGGCCGGCGCTGACGGCGCGATGGAGGTCTACGCGCCCAACGGCCTCGATGACCTCACGCGCGGCATTCTGCGTCCGAACCCGCGCAGCCCCAGCCCCGCGCTGTTCCTCGCCAAAGCGGAAAGCTACCGCGCCCGCTGGCCGTGGCTGCGGATCGAGGCGTGAGCGGCGGTCACGGCGTCACCGCACCGCCGCCGCTCCCCGCCCGCTACTTAATCAGCTTCGACAAGAACTCTGTAGGCAGCGGGAACACGATCGTGGTCGTCCTCTCGCCCGCGATGTCGTGTAACGCCGCGAAATAGCGGAGCTGCATCGACGCCGGCTCCTGGCCAGCATGCGGCCGGCTTCCACCAGCTTCTCCGCCGCCTGCTGCTCGCCCTCGGCATTGATGACCTTGGCGCGGCGCAGACGCTCGGCCTCGGCCTGCTTGGCGATGGCGCGGATCATGGTCTCGTTCAGGTCGACGTCCTTGATCTCGACGTGCGACACCTTGATGCCCCACGGATCGGTATGCTGGTCGAGGATGGTCTGGATGTCGGCGTTGAGCTTGTCGCGCTCGGCCAGCAGCTCGTCCAGTTCGTGCTTGCCCAGCACCGAACGCAGCGTGGTCTGCGCGAGCTGGCTGGTCGCGATCATGAAATTGGCGACGTTGATGATGGCCTTCGCCGGATCGACGATGCGGTAGTAGATCACCGCATTCACCTTCACCGACACGTTGTCGCGCGTGATCACGTCCTGGCGGCGGCACGTCCTCCACGACGGTGCGCAGGTCGGTTTTCACCATCTGCTGAATGCCGGGAATGAGGATGATGAGGCCCGGCCCGGCGACGCGCGTGAAGCGGCCCAGTGTGAAGACGACGCCGCGCTCATATTCGCGCAGGATGCGGATACCCGCCGCGAAGAACCACAGCACCAGTACGGCTACGGCCACCCAGATGATAGGATTGTAAAACAGCATGGTTTTCCCTCCCGATAGCGCTGTCTCCCGGAAAGCGGGGACCCTTTCCGGGAGACAGGCGCGATGAAATAAAACTCTGAGCGGACCTTCCCCAGGTAGACCTGCCGGCCCAGGGAACCACCGCCAAAATACAGTTATGCTTCTGAACCGCCGGACTCCGCCGGCGCGGCCGTGACAAACAAAGTCAGATGCTCAACCCGCAAAATCTTCAGCGCCTGCCCGGTGACGAACGGCCCCTCGCCGCGCGCCTCCCAGCGTTCGCCTTGCGTCCACACATGCCCGTGGCTGCCCGCCCAGTCGATGACGACAGCCTCCGCGCCAACCATCTGCTCGGCGCCGGTCAGCACCGCGCTGCGCCGCACCCGCACCAGATAGCCGATCATCAGAATGAGGAACGCCCCGCTGATGGCGGCCATGGTACCAATCACGGTCCACGAGACTTGAAACTCCGGGACGTCGGTATCCGTCAGCATCGCCGCGCCCACCACGAACGCCACGATGCCGCCCACGCCCAGCGCGCCTAACGAGGGCACGAACGCCTCCGCGATCATGAAGGTGAGCCCCAGGAACACCAGGATCAGGCCGGTATAATTCAGCGGCAGTTCCCACAAGCCGTAGAACGCCAGCACGAGGCAGATGGCGCCGGTGACGCCGGGCGCCACGGTGCCCGGATTGGCCAGCTCAAGGATCAGGCCGTAAACGCCCACCAGCAGCAGGATCAGCGCCACGTTGGGATTGGCCAGCGCGCCGAACGCCTGCGTCAGGAAATCGGTGCCATAGGCTTTGACCACAGCGCCGCGCGTCGCCAGCGCCCGCGTCTCCTTGAGCACCGTAACGCTGCGGCCGTCGAGCTGTTGCAACAGGTCGTCCACATCGGACGCTATGATTTCGATGACTTTTTCGTCGAGCGCCTGCCGCGCGCCCAGCGTCGCCGCCTGCCGCACGGCCTTTTCCGCCCAATCGGCATTGCGGCCGCGAAGCTGCGCCAGCTCGCGGATCAGCGCCACGGCGTCGTTCACCGATTTGGTTTCCAGCGCGTCGGCATTGGTCTTGGGGGTGTCATCGCCGCCAGTACCGATCCGCCGCTCAGGGGAGGCGGGCTTATCGCCGGCCGGCGGCTTCGGCACGGGGTTGCCGATCCTGACCGGCGTCGCGGCGCCGATATTGGTGCCCGGCGCCATGGCGGCGACATTGGTCGCGTAGAGAATGTACGTCCCGGCGCTCGCCGCATGCGCGCCACCTGGCGATACATACCCGACGACCGGAACCGGCGAGGCAACGACGGCCTGGATGATCCCGCGCATGCTGGTCATCAGCCCGCCGGGTGTATCCAGCCGCAGGATCAGCACTTCGGCGCGTGATTTCTGCGCTTCCTGAATGGCTTTCTCGACATGGCGGACGCTCGCCGGACCGATGGGGCCGGTCACATCGGCGATCACCGCGACGCGCGGCTGAGCGTGCGGGCTTTGCGCGGCGGCAATCCCCGGAAACAGCGCAAGAGCAATCAGCACCAGCAGGCTGCGAACAATAAAAACGTCCGGCAACGGAGGCCTCCCTTTGCGCCGCCGGCATCACCTTGCGACGCCGCGCCCCGCCAAAACTCCATTAAAATATACGCATCTGCCGGATTAGGCGCAATCTATGGCGTGCTGAGGGCAGCCTGTCAGGTGATAAAGACGCTGTGAGGTTTTGGGCATGCGGCGCCAAGTTTTCCGCCTTGATTGACACCTCGGCGCGGTGCGGACGATCATGGCAGGCAGCGCAGGACGGAGCCTATTCCAAGCAAAAAGCCGGCGATGCTTCAGCATCACCGGCGAGTTCACGGCGTACCCAGTCCTTGGTGTGAAATCACCGGGGCAGTTTCGCGGCCCGGCAGCGGCTCATGGAATTGCCGGAGCCGGGAGCGCCCGGCGATTTGCGCCTCGGGCCGCCGTCAAGCGGCGCGCACTTTGCTCAGGAACTTCCCCCCCTCGCCGCGCAGCACTTCCGGCTGGCGGGAAAGCTCGCGCGCTGAGCACAGAACCTGCTCCGCCGGCGCGCTTGAGCCGTCCGCCGCTTGTCTGACGCCGGAGATGTTGCAGGCCAGATGAACGAGCACAATTTTCGCCATAAAGTTGCAAAAATGTCGTTACCGCCCTCACCAGAGCGGCACGGCCGGCCGGACCGCCAAGGCGCCCTCGATCACTGGGACGGCGAATGATTCGCGCCCCCCAGGTCGAGATTTTCGATTCTGTTAATGGCGATCACCGCCTGCGTGCGGCTGTCCACGCCGAGCTTGTGCAGGATCGCCGAGACATGGGCCTTCACTGTCGCCTCGGAAACGCTGAGCTGGAAGGCGATCTGCTTGTTGAGCAGCCCTTCGCCCAGCATCATCAGCACCTTCACCTGCTGGGGCGTCAATGTCGCCAGCCGCGCCGCCACGGTATCGGACGCCACGGTGACGCCGTCGAGGCTGATCTCCGGCGGCAGCCACAGCTTGCCCGCCAGCACCGCCGTCAGCGCCTCGCGCATCTTCTCCAGCGGCAGCGATTTGGGGATGAAGCCCGACGCGCCGAATTCGATGCAGCGCCGGACAACCTCGGGATTGTCGTTGGCCGACACCACGACCACCGGCACATGCGCCGCCTGCGCCCGGAGATAAATCAGGCCGGAAAAGCCGTGCAGCCCCGGCATGGTCAGATCGAGCAGAATGAGATCGACATCCGTGGAGGTTTCGATCATGGCCGTCAGCGCGTCAAGCGAACCGCCTTCGTCGATGCGGACGTCGCCGAAGCCGTCCTGCAGCGTCTGGCGCAGGGCGCCACGGAAAAGCGGATGATCGTCAATGATAATGATATGATGAGCCATCGTCAGGCGATAACCTCGCGGAAGTTCTGCAACAGGGCGGCCGAGTGTCTCAAGGTCATAAAAACTTTCCGCCTCCCCGCTGCGTAGCGGCATTTTCTGGCGCCCAGTGTGCCAGAAAGGTGCTTCTCAAGTTCGTTCTCCGGCCTTACGTTCTTTCTGGCGAGCCGGTTTCCATTTCACCGGGAAGAACGCCACCGGTCTCACTTTCGCCGTTATGCGGGCTGAACGCAACTGTCATGCCTCGACCCAAGGGAAATTGCCCGTGATTATGGATGACGAACAACGCCGGCTGCACCGGCAGCGCACCAAGCGCCTCGCCCTCGCGGTCTTCTACGTGTTACTCTTTCTCGTCGTCGTGGTACCGCTGAATGCCGATTTTTTCACCAGGTTTATTTTCCTGCGCTTCTCGCTTGGCTTCTTTATGGTTGCGCACGGAATCATCCTCGGCATTATCGCGGCCGTTGCCTGGTTCATCGGGAGTCAGGAAAAGATCGACCGCGACTACAACGTCACGACCCATGGATAGGCTGCGCCTTAAGCTACGCTCAAATTCCCGGTATCATCGATTCCCGCCGCCGGCTACCACCGTTGAAAGCAATCCGTTGAACGTAACATGTCGCTGAACATAAATATTCCGGTGATCAATCCGCGGCTTGGCGCCAGCTTCGCCGCGTTCACAAGCTCGTTCATATGCCTGGTGCTGCTCCTGATGATCCTTGAGCAGCTCGGCCTGTCGCGGGCCCATATCGGGCAGCTCATCGTCGTCATGCCGGCAGTCACGTATCTCGGCATCGGGATCGTGACCCGCACCATCGCGGTGGAGGACTATTTCGTCTCCGGGCAGCGGGTTCCGGCTGTATACAACGGGCTAGCCCTGTCGGCGGGGAGCCTCGGCGGCGTGGTGGTCATCAGCGTCACCGGCGCGCTGTTCTTCGGCGGCGCCGACGCCATGGCCATCGGCATCGGCCTGTGCTGCGGACTGGCGCTGACGGGGATTTTCTTCAGCTCCTACCTGCGCAAGGCCGGCACCTACACACTGGCCGGCTTCCTCGGGCTGCGCTTCGACAGCACGGCGGTGAAGCTGGTGGCGGCGGTGCTAGTGTTCGTGCCGTCGCTGCTGCTGCTCGCCGCGGAGATCAAACTCGGTGCGCTCGCGGCCGGCTACTTCCTGCCGCTTTCCCCCAGCCAGATCGCCATGGCCGGCACGGCCGTCGCGGTGGCAACCGTCATTCTGGGCGGCATGCGCTCGCTCACCTGGACGCAATGCGCCCAAGCCATCGTCATGTTCGCGGGCATCGCCATCACGGTGATCTGGGCGTCGCTGGCGCTCACCAACCTGCCGCTGCCGCAGCTCACCTACGGCAACATCCTGAGATCGCTATCCGACGTGGAACTGGCGAAAAACATGATCCACGGCAGCCGGCAGGTGATCGGCACCGATGCTTTCCAACCGCTCACCGGCCCCTTCGCCAAGCTGTTCAACAGCATTTCACCGCTCAATTTCGTGCTGCTGACCATGTGCGTGGCGCTGGGAAGCGCCGTGCTGCCGGGGCAGATCGCCCGCCTCGGCACGACGCCCACCATTCCCACGGTGCGCAGATCGTTCAGTTGGGCGACGGTGTTCACCGGCCTGCTGATTATCACCCTGCCCGCCATCGCCGTTTTCGTGAAATATCACGTGGCCAAGGATCTGAGCGGTGTGGGAACCGCCGAGATGCCGTCCTGGGCCCAGCCGGCGCAGACTTTGGGCATGCTGAAAATCTCAGGCGACACGCTCAGCCCGGCGCTGGGCGAGACGCGCGCCCTGGTCAAGCGCGACGCGGTGCTGATGCTGCTGCCCATCTCTAGCAAGCTGCCGTTCGTGCTGTTCGGCGTCATGGCCGCCGCCGCCGTTGCCGCCGTGCTGGCAGCCGCTTCGGGCCATCTGGTGACCATGGCCAACAGCTTCAGCAACGACATTTACTGCGGCGTCCTCAACCGCAATGCCTCGCCGGCGCGGCGGCTGCTGGTGGCGCGGCTGGCGCTGATCGGCGCGGGCGTTGCTGGCATCTGGCTGGCCACCACGCAACAACTCGATCCGCTGCGGCTGGCCCTGTGGGCGCTGTCGCTGAACGCCGGAACCTTCTTTTCGGTGCTGTTCCTGTCGGTCTGGTGGAACCGCACGTCGGCCATGGGCGCCCTGATGGGGATGCTCGCGGGCTTCGCCACCACGGCGGCGGTGATCGTCATGGCGCAGAAATCAGGGACCGGCATCAACGACTTGACCGTCGGAGCGTTCGGGGCCGTCATCGCGGCGGCCGCGGCGATCATGGTCAGCATCGTCAGCCCGGCGCCGAAAGCGGAAACGCGGGAATTCATGGACGAATTGCATTTGTTTTCCGGCGAAACGCTTTACGCACGCTCATTGCGGCTTGCGGGACGGGCCCGTGTAAGGCGATGATAACCCCATCGGGCTTATGAAGGTGTCAGAAACAGCGCCAGACCGCGCCAGAATTTTGTCCGTCCGTTGGGGCAGCGGAAATGGGCGCATACCATGGGTAGGGAACCCCTTTCGAGGACATAGCGGGCGGTTAAAAGAGCAGCGTTTTTTCGCCAAACCGGAATGGCCGCTTTGGCGAACTCCGCTTAGGGATTAACCGCGAACCCACTTTTCGAGGTGTTGAGAAGGCGGCAAGGAATGTCGATGCACGGCCGTTTTGGCCTTTATCCCGAGATCGAGCCGTACAAGACCGGCCGGCTCAAAGTTTCCAGCCTGCACGAAATCTACTACGAGGAATGCGGCAATCCCAACGGCAAGCCCGTGGTCATGGTGCATGGCGGCCCCGGCGGCGGCTCCAATGCCACCATGCGCCGCTATCATGACCCCGCCCATTACCGCATCATCCTGTTCGACCAGCGCGGCTGCGGCCGCTCGACGCCCTACGCCGAGCTGAAGGACAACACCACCTGGCATCTCGTCGCCGACATGGAGCACCTGCGGGACCATCTGGGCCTCTCCGCCTGGCAGCTCTGCGGCGGCTCCTGGGGCTCGACGCTGGCGCTGGCCTACGCCGAAACGCACCCCGAGCGGGTCAGCGAAATCATCCTGCGCGGCATTTTCACGCTGCGGCACGCCGAATTGCAGTGGTTCTACCAGGACGGCTGTAGCTGGATTTTCCCCGACGCCTTCGAAAAATACCTGGCGCCCATCCCGCCGGAAGAGCGCGGCGACATGATCGGCGCCTATTACAAGCGGCTGACCAGCGCCGACCGCATGATCCAGATGCAGGCCGCCCGCGCCTGGAGCACCTGGGAGGGGACAACGCTATCGCTGCGCCTCGACCCGTCGCGCGTGGAGAAATTCGGCTCGGAGGACTTCGCCCTCGCCTTCGCCCGCATCGAGTGCCACTACTTCATCAATCGCGGCTTTTTCGACAGCGACGATCATCTGCTGGCCAAGGCGCGGGCGCTGGACAGCATTCCCGGCGTCATCGTGCACGGCCGTTACGATGTTGTCACACCCCTGAAATCTGCGTGGGATTTAAAGCGGGTCTGGCCGCGGGCGGAGCTGAGAATCGTGGCCGACGCGGGCCACGCCATGACGGAGCCCGGCATCGTTCATGAAATCATCTCGGCAGCAAAAGCTTTTTCGGGAACCTAACGTATGCTGTCCATTGTGGTTGCCACGGCGCTCATCGCGCTGGCGCTGCTTAACGCCTTGCTATTGCTCACAATCTTCTCCCGCCGCATAAAGCTCTGGCCCACGCCGTATACGGGAAGCTGGCAATCCTACGTGTTCTGGCCGCTATTTCGCGGCGGGCTGGGCCTCACGCTTCTGGCCGGTGCCATGACATTTGCCGCCCGCCACGACATTTCCTACGGCTTCTGGCTGGCGGCATTGCCGATGATGCTGGCCGGCTTCGGCCTGCTGATCTACAGCCTTGCCAATCTCGGCATCGAGCAGACCTACGGCGGAAAATCGGGACTGGTTACGGACGGCCTTTACCGCTACAGCCGCAATCCGCAATATGTGGCGTCCATCGCGGCCTTCACGGGCGTCGCCATCGCGGCGCAGTCCCCTGCCCTGGCGGTACTTTGCACACTCGCCGCGCTGGTCTACGTGCAGATGCCCTACGCCGAGGAACCGTGGCTGCTCGCCGCTTACGGCGACGCTTACCGGAAATACCAGGCATCGGCACCGCGTTTCATCGGCATGCAGCCGCTACGCCACATTCGCCGCGCTGAGGGACGCTCTTCCTAAGCAAAACCAAACCCTCTCCCCGCAGGGAGAGGGGAATTCACCGTCTCAGATCTACCGGCACGGCCGCCCTTCAACGTCGCAGCCCCAGATGCCGGACGAGGACTTGCACTTCACCACCTTGTTGCTGGCTTGGCTGTAATGCGCCCAGACGGTGCCGTATTCCAGCGCCACCAGTTGCGCCCACGACTTGATCGACTCGGCTTGCGCTGACGCCCTGCTGCGCCCGCCGGCGGAACCGTAATGCGTGTGCTCGGCCATGCAGACCCGGCCGTGCTCCTTCTTGAGGATGTGGATGATGTGGAGGCCGGTCTCCGATGCCTGGGCGGCCGGAACGCCCAGCATCAGCCCCGCGCCCAGGATGACAGCGGCTGTCAATTTGAAGCTTATTTTCATGAAAGTGCCCCAATATAGTGGTTTGTTTTTGGTTGAATTGAACATTGGGAGGTTGGCTCGCGCCTGAAATTGGTGGATACGGCCCCCTGCCACTGACGCCACACACCTGCTTTCCCGCAGACGTATTATGGCCCGCAGGTCTAACGCGCGCGATTCGCGGCGCGCTGTTGCACCGCATTCTTAATTATTGCAAGAAAACTGTCTACTTATTGGACTCTGCACGGCCGTTGCTGCCGCGAAAATTCTCGCCGCTGTGTTGCGGCGTCCTCACATGGGGAGCTTCGCTCAATCCGCGGGCAGACGGGCGGCGCGTTGCGGCAACGGGAAGAGTACCCGGCGGAAAGAGCTTTCCGCCCCCCGCGCGCCGGAAATACCACGCGCGCGGCATGACGCCGGTTTGCAAGCCGGCCGGCCGTCAGTAGAAGCTCACCGCCATCACAGCCTTGGCAATCCAAACCACCGCCTGATCGTACTGCACGTCGGCCTTGCGATCATGCGGCACCAGCGTCCAGGTCTCGCCCTGCCCCCGGATCACCCAGCGGAACAGCACCACGCCGCTCGGCAGCCCGACGATGCAGTCCAGCCCGTGGGCATTGTGCATATCGACGCCGCGCAACCGGTTGCCGATGATCACGGTTCCGGCCTCGAAACTCCCCAGCGCGATCTCGAAACGCGCGGCGACGGGATCGTCGGCCGGCACATCGAAGCGGAAGAACTCCATGGCGTCGGCTTTCGGCGCGTGCAGATAGCCTTGCGCGCCGATGGAGCCGAGATAGGGGATCTGCCCGCCGCTGGAGCGGCCAATGAGATCGGCCGGCTCGACGCCGAAGGCATCGGCGATTTTTTCCAGCCACTCCATCGACACAGTCATGGTGGCCGTCTCAAGCCGCTGCACGGTTTGAGGGGTGGTGCCAATCTTGTCGGCGAGTTGCTTTAGAGTCATGTCCCGCGCTTTGCGGAACTCACGGATACGGGTACGCATTACGGCTACTTTCCTTTGCGATCACCGTAACGGAGATTTTTTAACAAGCTGCCCCCCACAAAATTCACATTTGAGGTAATTTTTATCGAATTTGACGTGGAGGGATGTAGTCGAGCGGTTATTTTTTGACGCAGCTTTCACGTAACTGTCTCTGTTATCTGATTCGGTTTATTCGATATAATACAAGTCATTAGCAGAAAAATACGGCGAAACGGCACGGCGCAACAAAATGGAGCGTTTGGCGGGACGCCGGCACGCAAGACGTTGCGTTTTTGCCGCATTTCTGCGGCGCGGACCGCGGCAGCCCTGAGCCGCGTTGAATACTGGCCCGCCGCTGCGATTTTCTTGGGTTTTGAACGCCGGCAAACTTTCCAGACAGGAAACACGGCCCGGTAAACCAGATGGTTCAAGGAGTTTTCGCTGCCGGGGTAGCGCCGCCCGGCGATGCCGGGCCGCGTCAATAAGCCGCATGGCGCAGACGCCGGCCCGGAGCCGTTTTGACGCCCGGCGCAAGTCCCGGCTCAGAGCCCCCGCGCCCGCCAGCCCGCTCCGCCCCGGCTGGCGGCGCATAAAGGCGAAACCGTCACCCCGCGGGAGTGCGCGATGCCTCCGGCTCGCCCGCATGGCTGAGCGTTTCGCCGCCCCAGTTCCGCCCGAGCAGCGCCGCGAACACCAGCGACAAGGCCGCGAATCCCGCCATGAACAGGAACGCCGGCCCGCCCAGCGCATGCAACAGCGGCCCCGCGATGAGATAGGCCCCGCCCATGCCGATGCCCGAAGCCACGGAGGCGTAAAGCCCCTGTCCCGTGGCCGCGTACCGCTCAGGCACAGCCGCCGCCAGAAAATGGATGGCCCCCAGATGAGCGGCGCCGAAGGTCAGCGCATGCAGCATCTGGAGCGGAAACAGGATCGCCAGCGGCGGATCGAACGCCATCACCGTCCAGCGTAGCATGGCGGCGGCGGCGGCAATGGCCATCAGCGTGGCCGGAGCGGCGCGCATCAGCACGCGGCGCGAAAAGCCGAACAGCACCACCTCGGCCAGCACAGCCGTCGCCCACAGAAAGCCGATGGCCGAGGGCGAAATGCCCAGCGACTGCCAGTGCACGCTGGAGAGCGTGTTGTAAATCGCGTGGGATGCTCCGGCTAGCCCGGTGGCGGCGAGAAACAGCAGAAACGCCGGCGAATGGAGGAACAGTTTCGTATCCGCAAGCCGCATGGGAACGAAGCCCGGCGCCCCTTTGCCATTCTCAGCCGGATCGGCCTTGGGCAGCAGGCCGGCTGTCGCCGCCACCAGTGCCGAGGCGCAGATCATCAGCCATAGCGCCGCTTGCGGTCCACCCCATTCCACCGCATACCCGCCGCCGGCCGTAATGGCGATGAAGCTCACCGACCCCCACAGCCGCAGCCGTCCGTAATCGAGACCGGCGCGCCGGACCGCCGACACGGCGATGGTTTCGGTCAGCGGCATGATGCTCGTCCAGCCCAGCGCGTAGATGGTCAGGCACAGGAAAATGAGCGGCGGCGATGTCGTGAACGGCAGGGCCAGCAGCGAGGCGAGGCTCAACTGCGCCAGCCAGAATATGAGCGCCCGCCGGTTGCCTGCCCGGTCGGCCAGGAAGGAAATCAGCGGCGTGAACACCACGCGCACCATGAGCGGCACCGCGAACAGGAACGAGATTTCCGCTTCGCTCAAGCCCCGCCATTTCAGCCAGATGGGCAGGAACGCCACATAGCAGCCGATAATCAGGAAGATCGCCACGTAAAATACCGCGATCCTCAGGGCGCCGGTGTCCGCCGCCGTTGTCTCTGCCCGCATGCCGCCCCGTTGTACGATTATTTAAACGTTTCAGAAAGTTTTGGCAGGTAGTTAGATTGGTGACACCCTTAAGTGTCCGTCCGGGAGCATTTTTTCGTCCTTTCACGGCGATCCCGCGGCCGGCTGGTTCATGGTGGTCCATCGAGCGTGCGCCAGCATCGCTTGTTGAGACCGCGCCCGCCCTCCGGCTTACGGTAAACGCTTTGAAGAGCCGGATTGCGCTCACGCATGAACACTACCCCAGGGAATGCTTAACGGAAACGCCGCAATGAGCCAATTTTCTTCATCGTATGCCCTGTCTGCGGCCGAATATGCCGCAATCGAGAACGCCATTCTGCAATCCGGCAAAGGGCGCGGCTTCCTCTCCGACTATCTTCAGCGCAACCGCTCCAGCGAAACCCAGCTCCTGCTCCGCGCCATCGCCCGGTTGCAGCATGTGCTGGAAGACATGGAGGGAACGCGGCAACTAACGCGCGTCCGCCTCGATCTGGTGGAGTTGCAGCGCAATATGGCGCGCACCCGGCGCGAACTGGCGTCGATCATCGTGCCGGAGGATGACGACGGGGTTGCGGCCTCGGCGGAAATCCGCGCCGGCAAGCTGGATGCGGCGTTTGCCCATGTCGAGGCGGAAGTCATGGCCATGCTCGACATGTGGGATTTTGACGCAACTCCAGACGATGCGGCGGACGAGCAGCAGCTGCCGCCGGCGGTTGAAGCCGCGATGCGCAATGGGCTCATCGAGGAACTGTCGTTCGCCATGCTGAGCGACGCGCAGAAGGCGGCGCTGTTCAATTGAGGCTCCTTGGTATCCCGAGCGTTCCAGGCGTTTGCCGTGAACCCCGCCGCACACCAGCATGCCACCGTGCTCGGATGCGTCAAGGACAAGCCGCCTGACGGCGGTCGCTTTCAGCGATCCTTGACCCATCCTGCGCGCGGTAGCATTGGGCTTGTGCATGGCCGGGACGAGGAATGGTTCCGGCCGAACAAGGAATGCCGGCTTTGGGCAGTGGAGGCGGCAAGCGCCGCGCCCGTGGCGATCTCCGGCTAATTGCTTGCTCGCCGGAGCATCGCGCCAATGTCCCTGAGCCCCGGAGGGGCGAAGGAGCGGTTGGGCGCAGCGCAGAGCGACGACTACTTAAAACTCAGCCAAACAGAAGCACGCCCGCTTCGGGCAATCAAAGCCGCGAGCGCAGCGCCTGTGGAGACCTCCGGCCAGTTGCTTACCCACCAAAGCCCCGCCCCAATGTACTGAGCGCCGGAGGCGCGAAGGAGCGGTTGGGCGAAGCACAGAGCGACGACTACTTAGACTCAGCCCCGGACGAAAAACTTCCGCTTTGGCCCTCGCAGGCCGCAGGCGCGGCGCCTGTGAAGAACGCCCGCCTGCTGCTCACGCGCCACCCCCCCGCACCAGCGTTACGGAGCCGGGATTGCCACGCGGCGGCCGCGAGCGCTACTCGCTGAGCCGCGCCCGGACGTAGGAGCCCGGCGCGTCCTCGATGGGTTTGAGGCGTCCGCCGCCTGGCTGGCGCGCGTCCACCTTGCCGCCGGTGAAGGGCGCGATCCAAGCGTCCCACGCTTCCCACCACGATCCGGCGTGCTGCACGGCGCCGCCCAGCCAGCTTTCCGGCGCGGGCGGCAGATCGCTGTTCGTCCAATAGCCGTATTTGCTGGCAGTAGGCGGATTGACCACGCCCGCCACATGCCCCGACCCGCCCAGCACGAACGTCACCGGCCCGCCGAACAGCCGCGCGCCGGCATAGGTCGAGCGCCAGGGCGCGATATGGTCGTCGCGCGTGGACAGGAAAAACGCCGGCACCTGCACCTTGCGCAGGTCGATGGGCACGCCGTCCAGCGTGATGCCGCCCTGCTCCTTCAGCAGGTTCTTCTGATACATGTTGCGCAGATAGAAGCTGTGCATGGCGGCGGGCATGCGGGTGGAATCGCTGTTCCAGTACAGCAGATCGAACGGGCGCGGCTCGCTGCCCATGAGGTAGTTATTGACGGCGAAGGACCAGATCAGCTCGTTCTCGCGCAGCAGGTTGAAGGCGCCGGTCATGTGGCGGCCCTCGAAAAAGCCGGAGCGCTCCATGTGTTCCTCGACGCGGCGCAACTGCTCGTCGTCGATGAACACCGACAGCTCGCCTACGTCGGTGAAGTCCAGCAGCGACGTGAACAGCGTGGCGCTCTTGACCCTGTCCTCGCCCTTGGCGGCGAGATAGGCCAGCAGGCTGGCAACCAGCGTGCCGCCGATGCAATAGCCGATGATGTTGGCCTGTTCCTCGCCGGTGGCCTGCCGGATGATGTTGAGCGCGGTCAGCGCGCCTTCGAGCATGTAATCGGCAAAGCTCTTGTCCGCCAGATCCGGCCCAGGGTTCACCCAGGAGATGACGAACACCGTATGCCCCTGCTCCACCGCCCATTTGATGAAGGATTTGTCCGGCGAGAGGTCGAGGATGTAGAACTTGTTGATCCATGGCGGCACGATGAGCAGCGGCGTGCGGTGCACCTGGCCGGTTGCGGGTGCGTACTGGATCAGCTCCATCAGATCGTTCTGATAGATCACCTTGCCCGGCGTGGCGGCGAGGTTTTCGCCCAGCGTGAAGGCGGAGAGGTCGCTCGTGGTCATGGCCAGCCGGCCCTTGCCGCGCGCCAGATCGTCCAGGTAGTTGCGCATGCCGCGCAGCAGCGTTTCGCCGCCCGAGGATATCGCGGCTTTCATGACGTCCGGGTTGGTCAGCGGGAAATTGGTGGGCGCGAGCGCGTCCGTGATCTGGCGCGTGTAGAACTGCGCCTTTTTGAGGGTGTGCGGGTCGAGTCCCTCCACGGCTTGGACCATGTTCTGCAGGTGGCTCGACCACAGCAGGTAGAACTGCTTCATGGTGTCGAAGCTATCGTCGCGCGACCACGCTTCGGCCTTGAAACGTTTGTCTCCCGGCGCGGGTGAAGCCACCGGCTCGACTGACGGCTCGCCCATGGCCTTGGCCACCGCGCGGCCCCACAGCTCGTTCAGGTCGCGCAGATATTCCGTCTGCTGTTGCAGCAGGTTGGGCGTGCTTTCGGCGGCTTTGGCGGCGAGCGTCTCGAAGGTGGCGCTGATGTCGCGGGGGTCGAGAACGCGGTAGCCGTCATCCTGTTGCAGGTGCTTGAAGACGCTGCTCATGGCGCGCTGGCCGCTGTCGATGGCCTGGAACCACAGCTCGTCGAAGGAGGGTTGCGGTCTGCTGGGCTGGTGGCCGGCAGCGGGCTTTTCTGTGGTGGCGATGGGCTTCGGCGTCTCGGGCAGCGGGGGCAGCGAGACAAATGCCGGACGCTCTGCGACGGCGATTTCCGGCAGTTCACGCCCGGCCGGTGACGCGGGCCGTTTAGCGGCGGAGGGCGGCGGCGCCAGCTCGGCGGCGGACTCGGGCTGCATAGGCTGTTCGGTTGCGGCAGGCTGCGACGGCTGCAAAGGTTTGGGCTCGGCCATTTGCCTTGGCAGGACAGCGGCCTCGGCCAATTGCAGCGTGTGTTGCGTGGTGGCGGGTTCCGGCTGCGGGAGCGATTCGAGATTTCTGCCTCTATTGCTGGCGGGGCGGTGGGGTCCACCATTTGCACCGGCAGTTCCGTGGCGGCATGCTGCGGCGGGGACTTCGGCTTGGGCTCGGCGTCCTGCGCCGTCGGGATAGCGGCTTCGGCCGATTGAAGCGGCTGTTCCGTGCCGGCAGGCAGCGGTTCGGGCTCCGCCTCTTGCGCTGGAGGGGTAATGGCCTCGGCCAATTGCGCGGGATGTTCCGTGGCGGCGGGTGGCGGCGGTGCTGGCTCGGCGGCCGGCGCTGTGGCTAGCGGCTCGGGTTCGGCCGCTTGCGCCGGAAGGGCGGCGGTTTCCGCTGGTTCAGGCCCAGCTGCCAGCGCGGCCATTGCCTCTGGCTGGTCAGCGGACGCAGAGCTTGGCGGCAGACCGGGCTGAGCCGGCGGCTCCGGTGTCACGGCTTCCGCCTGCGGCTCGCTGACGGCGGGCGCCGGCGTTTCAGGCGCGGGCCGGGCGGCGTGTTCGCCACGCGACGGCTTTTGCTGCTTCGGCTTGGGCGGCTGCGAGATGAAGGGCGACGGCGTCTCGGCGAAATGCATGTGCGCCGGGGAAGCCGGCGATGCATCAGCATCGCCTCTTCTTAACTTAGAAGAGGCGCCCTGCGGCGCCGGCAGCCCCTCAAGAATCGGCACTGTCCTTGTTGCGGCAGGCTTTTTACCGTCCGCCTTGCCCTTGTTCCCTTTGTGCTTCGACCGTTTCATCCGGCAATCCCCACTTCCAACTCGCCCTGCCGGCGTGCCCATCCGCCATCCCTGACTATGAGGCACGAAAAGGCGGCGGTTCAATGCGCCGTTTGGTGATTGGTGCGGAAAATTCGCGTTGATGTATGGAAGGCGCGACTTCGCGGCGGAAATCCGGCAATAGTTGCGCACTCCCTGACGGCAAATACGAGGTTCCCCTTGCTGCATATCGGCGCAAACCAGGTGAATGCGCTCCTGGACTGGCCATCCCTCATCGAGGCGATGCGGGCGGCGCATGGACAAACTGCGCGGCCAGACATCGGCGATATGCTGCTGGGGCGCGGCGGGCGCACGCTGCTGGTGCGCGCGGCGTTTGCCGATGGTCTCGGCATCGGCTTGAAGGCGGTGACGGTGTTTGCCGGAAATCCTGCGCGCCAGCCGCCCAAGCCGACCGTCCAGGGGCAGTTCCTGCTGTTCAGCGAGGACGACGGCAGCGTGCTCGCCAGCATCGACGGCGCGGCCATGACGCCGTGGAAGACCGCCGCCGATTCCGCGCTGGGTGCGTCGTTCCTGGCGCGGCCGGATGTGCGCGTGATGGCCATGATTGGCGCGGGCGTGATGGCGCGGCCACTGATCGAGGCGCATCTGACGGTGCGGCCGTCCATCGGGGAAATTCTGCTGTGGAACCGGACGAGGGCGGGGGCGGAGCGGCTGGCGGGGATGATCGGCGGTCTGGGGCGCGGCGTCCGTGTTGTGGAGCGGCTGGAGGATGCCGTGCGCGCGGCGGATCTGCTGTCGTCGGCGACGATGGCGGTGGAGCCGCTGATCCAGGGCGCGTGGCTGAAGCCCGGCGTGCATGTGGATCTGGTGGGCGCCTACCGCCCGGACATGCGCGAGGCGGACGGTGAGGTGCTGCGGCGCGGCCGGCTGTTCGTGGATGCGCGCGAGACGGTGCTGGAGCACATCGGCGAGCTGCTGATCCCGCTCAGGGCCGGCGTGATCCGCGCGGCGGATGTGGAAGGCGATCTTTTCGATCTGTGCGGCGGGCAGAGCGTGACGCGCGAGCCGGCGGACATCACGGTTTTCAAGAACGGCGGCGGCGCCCATCTCGACCTGATGACGGCGCGCCACATTTACGGCCGCGCTACGGCGTGACCTCAGCGTGATACTAAATCGGGGTGATCGCATCGCTAAAGCTGAAGGACCGGAATGCCCCGCCGCACATAAGCATGCCGCCGCGCCCGCTCATCACGAGCGCGGCGAACCTCGCCAGCAGTGACTTACAGCCCCTGCTGATCGCGCAGAACGTCGACTAAATCTTGATGAAGTTGTGCGTTGACAGCCCGCCGAAAGGCAACGAAGCGAGCGGTCCACCGGCATCGAGTGCGCCAAGGTCAACGGGGAAGAAACCAGCGGCTTCCATGATCCTGCGCACCTCTTCCTTCGCGGCAGCGTCGTCACCCGAATAGAACAGCACGCGCTTGCCCCCCGCTACTTCTGGCTCCTTTAGCACATTGACATCGTTGTGGTTGAATGCCTTGACGACCCGTGCGCCCGGAACGAGTTGCTGGATGATCTGACTCGAGTGCTTTCCGCCGAGATCGACCGCCTTGATGCCGTAGGCTGCAAGCGGATTGCTCGCGTCGTTCGCATCAGGCGATGTGGCCGGATCGAAGAACTCCACCGGATTGGTACCGTCGATGACGATGCGGCCATTCCAGGCTGGCAGGCTGCGCAGCACTTTTTCCGCATCGACCCAGCGAACTGCGACCAGCACGATGTCTGCGCTAGCTGCCTCTTCCACTGTACCTGCCTTGATGGAAGGCCCGAGGTCCTTGACCAAAGCAGCGAGCGAGTCCGGTCCGCGACTGTTGGAAATGGTGGCCGCAACGCCATTCTTGGCGAGAATGCGGGCGAAGTTGGAGCCGAGGGCGCCGGAGCCGATGATGCCGATAGTCATGATGTATTCCTTTTCACGTAAAGAGGGTTAAAAGAGAGAACTGCCAGCACCCTCGAAAACTTGGCAGTTTTATTTGTGGTGCTCCGATCAAGAAGTACTCACTAATGTAATTGTGTCTATGACGCAATTACATATTGCTGCAAAAAAAAAGTGGCGAAACTTCACCAAACAAGGGGGATTGAGAACTTGCCCAGCCGAGCCACTTCAGCCGCGATATCGGCGATGGTGGCCTGGGCAAGCTCTTTCTCGAGCGCTCCGCGCGCCCGCATCAAGGTCGGCTGCATTGCTTCTATGATGTTGCCTCCTACCACACAGTTCTCGCATGGTGGCGTCCGGTGGAGCGAAAAAAGCTCAGTATCCTCGACCGCTTCATAGACATCGAGCAGGCGGATATCCGCAGCAGGTTTGGCCAACATCGCGCCCCCGCCAGTACCCAGCTGCGACTTGGTCAGTCCCGCTTCGCCCAGCCGCGATAACAGCCCCCTGATCACCACGGCGCCGGTGTTTACCGAGTAGGCGATATCTTCTGAGCGCATAGGCGTGCCGTCGCTAACTGCGAGCCCGGTCAGAATATGGACGGCGACTACGAAGCGGGTGCTGGTCGGCATGGTGCATTCATTTCGCTATCTGCTTGTGTGTTGACGACTTTACGACACACTTATTAAGCTGTCAAGTGATGATTAGAAAATTGAAAAGCCGACTTTACTGTTAGCGTGCTTTATTTTCCGTTTTCTGAGGCGACCCCCTGCGAGCCAGCGCCTTGATGACGATGACCGCGAACATCACGCCGCCGATGACCGCAAACAGCGCCCCGATACCGTGCACATACATGCCGATGGCCGCGCCGCCCGTCATCTCGCCGGCGCCTGCCGCCGTCTTACGCGCCGCGCCGCCGCCGCCGGCCCAGAACATGCCCAGGCTGGCCACGAGCTGCCCCAGGCCGTAAATCCACAGCATCGCCACCACGCCCATGCCGCCGCGTATCCCCTTGCCCAGCGCCGGCAGGCAGATGCTGAGCATCATCCCCATCACCGCCAGGTTCACGCCGGTGAGCACGCTGTGATAATGCGCGGGCGTGCGGGTGTCCGAGCCGGTGATGAGGTTGCCCATCAGGCCGCCAACGCCGAACACGACGAGCGACAGTATCAGCGCCGTGAAGGCCGGATTCCGCCAGGGCAGCGGCCCGGCGGCCTTGGCGCGCATGATGCCTTGCAGCAGCCCGAAGCCCGCGATCGCCGCCGGCAGCACCATGCCGAATTGCAGCCGGGTGAACGCCTCGCGATACCAGGCGGAGTCAACGCCGAAAATCTTCATCAGCAGCGGCGCGGGCAGCACGAAAAACATCAGCATCATCGCGGCGACGCGATAAATGCCCGCGTCCATCCCCGCCTCGCCGAGGCTTTCGCGGCTCAGCAGGTACCAGCCTGTCAGCATCAGCAGGCAGAACAGGAATTGCAGCACATGCCCGCCGGCCCAGAAGAGCTGTTCGGCGGCGGTGAATGACGGTATTTCGCCCCAGTAGGCGGCAGTGGTCCAGGCGAAGCAGAGGAGCGCCATGATGTAGATGGCGGCGCCCGCGCTCATGCCGGCGGCGAGGGGCGGCATCTCGGAAAAGCGTCCGCGCAGATTGAGCAGCAGCCGCAACGCCGGCAGCAGCACGCCCGCCGCGAACACGGCCAGCCCGATGAAATAGACGGGATGCTGAATGGCGGGAACATAGTCCACCAGCATCGGTTCGGCATCGCTGAAGGCCGGCAGAAACAGCAGCGGAAACGACAGCGCCGCCAGCCCCGCGCCTACGCTTCCCAGCCAGCCGAAGCGCATGCCGGAGGGGGCGATTTCGGCGGCGGCCAGCGCGCACAGCAGGGCGAAGAAATTCAGGAACCAGACGATCAGCAGGAAAATGACGTAAATCACCAGCCCCTTGCCGAAGAAATTCAACGGCCAGGGAAATATGGTGGCGCTGCCGGGCAGACGGGAAAACGCCAGCAGTATGGCGAACACGCCGGCCATCGCCAGCGAACCGATGGCCAGAGCCGCCCATGTGCGGCGTTCGGCCAATCCGCCCGCCGTCAGTCCGGGAGCGCCCTCATGGGCAATGCGCAATCCGTCCGTCATTGAAGAACCCGGTGTTATGGCACTGAAGTTTGATTACGGCGTTTGGAGGGGGGACACAACACCGGGCGTTGAAAAGGCAGCATTTCCGTTAACGCGAGGCGTCAGGCGTCAGGCGCCTGGGTAGGGGTAGAGGTGGACCGCCATGACGTAGATGACCACGCCCGACACCGACACGAACAGCCACACCGGCAGCGCCCAGCGCGCGATTTGCCGGTGGCCCGCCGTCCGTCCAGCCAGACCGCGCACCAGCGTCAGCGGCACGATGAATGTCACCACCACCGCCATCAGGATGTGAATGGCCAGCAGCGTGAAATAAATGGGCCGGATCGCGCCTTGCCCGCCGAATTTCGCCAGGCCCGCGTTGAAATGATAGACGAGGTAGACGGCGAGGAAGGCCGCGCCGAGCGAGGCGGCTATCAGCATGCCGGAGCGGTGGCTGACCTTGTCGCCCTTGCGGATGAGCATGTAGCTGGCGCACAGGACCAGGACGGTCGCGGAATTGATGACGGCCAGGATATGCGGGAGGGTGCTGTTGTCGATCATGGGAGGCACTTGAACTCAGGGACCAAACTTGATGATTTTGTACATGATACTCGCGTACATGAACACTGAAATGCCCAACAAAACGATAAAGGGCACGATCCGGCGCTGCGGCCGCTTCTTCTCATCGGTGTCTGACATGTTCCGGCTCTTTCATTTCAGAGGGATGCTGAACTGACGAGGCGGCGGGCACGTTATGCGCCCGCCGCCCCGCTCGTCACTTTTTAGCGTAGTCGTAAGGCGTCCAGTCCGAGGCGACCACCACGTCTTCCTTGAAGTTGCCGGGGCCGATGGGCGTTTCCGTATGCGTCCATTCCAGCGACTTCGAGCCCCACGGATTATCGTTGGTCTTCGGTCCGGCGATCGCCGAGTATCACCCAGCCGATCACCATGAGCAGGATGCCCGCGCCGGTGATGAAGGCGCCGTAGGTGGCGATGTGGTGCAGCGGCTCGAACTCGCGGATACATCGAATAGTCCCAGTAGCGGCGGGGCATGCCCTGCACGCCGATGATGAACAGCGGCCAGAAGGTGAGCCTGGGTGCCGACGAGATTGAGCCAGAACGCGATTTTGGCAATGCGCGCTGTCGGCCGAGCGGCCGGTCATCTTCGGGAACCAGAAGTAGACCGCCGCGAACACCGCGTAGGTCGCGAACAGGCCCATGATGAAGTGGAAGTGGGCGTGCACGAAGGACGTGCGCGCGAGATGCACCGTGATGGATGTCGACGGCAAGCGGGATGCCGGTCAGGCCGCCGAGCAGCAGCAGCAGCATACAGGCCGCCGCGTACATCATGGCGACGTTGTAGGTGATGGCGCCCTTATAGAGCGTGCCCCACAGCGAGATGACCATCAGGCCCACCGGCACCGAGATGAGCAGCGTCGTCACCATCATGCCGATGCGCATCCAGTTCGGCATGCCGGCGACGTAGAGGTGGTGAACCCACACCTCGCCGGAGATGACGACGATGCCGCAGATGCCGCCGTAGACCGCCGCCTTGTAGTTGAAGATGGCCTTCTTCGCCATGCGTGGCAACGATGTCGTACAGCAGCCCCATCGCCGGCAGGAAGATCACGTACACGGCCGGGTGCGAGTAGAACCAGAACAGGTTCTCATACAGCAGCACGTCGCCGCCCTTCGCCGGATCGAAGAAGCCCGTCCCGACATATTTGTCGAGCAGCAGCAGCGTCACGGCGGAGGCCAGCACCGGCACGAACACCAGCTGGATGATCAGGACGCGGCGAAGATGGTCCACACGAACATGTTGAGCTGGTTCCAGCCCATGCCAGGCGCGCGCATGTAGACGATCGTCGTCGAGGAAGTTCACGGCGCCCAGGATCGACGAGAAGCCGATCAGATGCACGGTGAAGACATAGAACGCGGTGTTGCCCTGCGGTCTTGATGGAGTAGGGCGGATAACCCGTCCACATGATGTCCGGCTTGTCCGGAATGACGAAGGTCAGGAGCGCGAGAATGATGCCGGCACAGAACAGCCAGACGCTGAGCGCGTTCAGCCGCGGGAAGGCCACGTCGCGCGCGCCGATCATCGTCGGCACGAGGTAGTTGGCGGCGAAGCCGGTGAGGCCGGGGATGAGGAAGCCCAGGATCATCGCCGCGCCGTGGAAGTAGAGCGCGATGTTATAGGCGTGCCGGTGTGGTCATGGTGCTTGCCGACGTCGCCGACGAAGTACTGCATGAAGCCGGAATTCGCCTGGAGCAAATTGCTCGATGCGGATGCCGATGGCCATCAGGCCGGCGACCAGGAAGGCGGCCACCGATCCGATCAGGTAGAGAATGCCTACCCGCTTGTGGTCGGTGGTAAAGATCCACTCGCTGAGTCTGAAACCGGCTGTGCGCTGGCGCGGCGAAGTCAGCTGCTGTCGTCATGATGAATTTCCCCTCGGCTACTTGCTTGCCGGTGCTGCGTCGAGGATTGCCCGGCGACCTTGATGGCGGGTCCGACTCCGGCGGTCTTCTTGTGCTTGGCGATGCCAGGCGTCGTATTCGGCTTTCGGCACGGCCTTGACCCTGTGGTCATTTGCGCGTGCGCGGCGCCGCAGAACTCCATGCACACGACCTGCGTTTCCAGCGGCTTGTCGGGATAGAACCACAGGTAGGTGATGCGGCCCGGCATGCAGGTCTTCCTTCAGCCGGTACTCGGTCAGGCCGAACGAGTGGATGACGTCGTTGGCGGTCATGCGCAGCACGACCGGCTGGCCGACCGGCGACAACGAGTTCGTCTGTCGGTGACGCCGTTGCCGTAGTCGAACTCGAAGGACCACTGGATGCCGGTGACCTTCACCTCCAGGGCGTTGGAGGGCACGGTGCGCTGGATGTTCCAGAGCGTCCAGCCCTTGCCGGCCAGCAGGAAGTCGTCGGCCATGAACAGCGCGGCAGGAATGAGCGCCCAGGCCCACATCGCGCGTTGCTCAGATTGCACCGGCTCGCCCACCTGGTCCGGCGACTTGGCGCGGTAGCGGATCAGCAGGTAGATCGCGATCAGGCCGAAGACGATACGCCGATGACCCAGAGGTCGTACAGGATCTCGTCCCAGGTTTTGTTCCAGGCTTCCGTCGGGCTGACGATTTTCTCGGCGGCCAGTACCGGAGCTTGTCAGCAGTGCTGCGCCCATCAGGCCAGCTACGTAGTTTAGGCCAACTTGCGCATGTTTTGCCCCTTTCATGATTCTCCCCTTGCGTCTAAATCTAAATAAGGCTAAGCGAAGCGAAAAGTGACAACAGCCCGAATATCAGCGCTCCAAGCCCGACATACAAAGGGATGTTGAGCTCGTATTTCCCGTCCGCGTAGCTGTAGCTGTAGCAGAGGCTCAACACGAGATTGCTGATCTCGGTTGGCCGGAAATTGTTCTGGTTGGCGTCGAGCACCGCCAGCTCCACGTCGCGCGCCATCGACATCCTGCTGGTAAAGCACGCGGATCAGCCTGCCCTCGGGCGAGAAGAATAGGAACGCGCCAGGGTGCAGGAAGATGCGGTCCTCGGGCGACCAGAAGAACTTGAAGCCGATCTTCGCGGTCTCCCTCTTCAGGTCGTCCTCGTTCTTGAAGGTGGCGAAGCGTCCAGGCATCGCCCAGGCTGCCCTTGCAGTTTCAGGTGTTCGCGGAAGGCGCCGGTGGTCTGCAAGCGTGTCGTGCTTGTCGAACGACAGTGTGAGGATGCGGAAGTCCTCACCGGGCTTCACGGCCTTCACGTCCTTCAAGAGGTCGGCCAGCGAGCCGTTGATGACCGAGCAGCTGCCGTCGCAGGTGTAATAGGAGAGCACCAGGATCAGCGGCTTGCCGAGCATGTCCCCCCAGCGGAACACATTGCCCGCCTCGTCGACGAACTCGGTTCCGGGCTCGATCTTGTTGCCGAGCACGGCCTTCTCGTCGATCGTCAGAACCCGTGGATCGAGGTCGGAGACAGGACGGCGGAAATATTGGGCGGAGGACGTCTCCGCGCCTGCCCCCAGAAGAAGCACCGCGCCGAGCATCGCCGTTATCAATTTTCCCGCCGTCCGCATTTTCGTCACTCCATTCAGGCCTGAGGGGCGGCTCACCAGTAGTAGACCTGAGAAGCGACGAAGAACCAGACGATGTCGACGAAGTGCCAGTAGATGCCAGCCACTTTGACAAGCTTTTCGTGCGCCGTGCCGAACATTGCGGCAATTATGATCGCGAGGAAGCTCACCAGGCCGACGAGAACGTGCGAGCCGTGGAAGCCAGTCAGCGAGTAGAACGCCGCCGAATACTGGTTGGTGCCGGGCACGAAGCCTTGATGGATCAGGTGGTTGTATTCATAGACCGTGCAGCCCAGGAAAACCGGTGCCCAGCGACAAGCGAGACGAGCACCCAGAAGATGAAAGCGCCCTTGCGGCCATGCTCGAGATGGTGCTCGGCAAGGTGGTAGGTGAGGCTGGACGTGACCAGGATCACCGTCATGATGAGCGGCAGCACCATGTTGATCTGCGGGCGTTCCCGCCGGCGGCCAGTCCTGCCAGCCGCGCCCGACGAAATACGCATCGTCCAGTAGCTGGCGAACAGGCCGAGGAAGATCAGGATTTCGCCGATGATGAACACGCCGATGCCGACCGGCGAGAGGCATCGCCGGCAGGCCCTTGCCGGATTGCCCGGCGCCTTCACCGATCCACTTGCCGACGCCGACCAGCACCAGGGGGGCGCCGAGGCCCGCGAAGACGGCTGCGGCCAGCGGCTGGTGATAAATGAAGTACAACGCGAAGGGCAGCGGCACCAGGAACAGCACGCCGAACGCGATTGCCATCGGCGCCCAGCTCGTTTCCCAGTGATGCTCATGCTCGCCCGCGTGGGTATCCGAATGAAGTGCCATCTATCAGCTCCCGATTACGTTCCTGTTCTCCCCGCTTCACGCCGGACCCCGGTCCTGCGGTGAAGCACCCCTTCTAAAAATCGCTAGTGAACGATGCCCGAGAGCAGCGCCACGAAGATCGCGAACAAGTAAAAGATTGAAAATCCGAACAGCCTGTAGGCCGCCCGGTTGCGTGCTTCCTTCTCGTCCTCGCAACGGACGGCGTAGGCCCGCACGAGGAAGATGGTGCCGAGCACGCCGGCAACGCCTGCGTAAATCCAGCCCTCGAAGCCGAGGATGACCGGCAGGAAGGACGACGCCACCAGCAGCACGGAGTAGACGAAGATCTGGCGGCAGGTGGACTCGGCGCCGGCCACCACCGGCATCATCGGCACGCCCGCGCGCTCGTAATCGCCCGAGCGGCAGAGGGCCAGCGCCCAGAAATGCGGCGGCGTCCAGAGGAAAATGATGAGCAGCAGCGACAGCCCGCCGGCGTCAACGCCGCCCGTGACCGCCGCCCAGCCGATGACCGGCGGCAGGGCGCCCGCGATGCCGCCGATGACGATGTTCTGCGGCGTGCGGCGCTTCAGGCCCATGGTGTAGACGAACATGTAGACGAAGATGGTGAGCGCCAGCAGCGCCGCCGCCATCAGGTTGACCAGCAGGCCAAGCGCGCCGACCGATACGGCGGCGAGGACGGTACCCACGGTGAGCGCCTCGCGCTCGTCGATACGTTTGGCCGGGATCGGGCGGCCGGCCGTGCGCTGCATGAGCGCGTCGATGTCGGCGTCGTACCACATGTTGAGCGCGCCGCATGCGCCCGCACCGCCTGCCATGCACAGCAGTGTCGCGGCGGCATCCGCCCAGCCGATGTGCCCCGGCGCCACGGCCATGCCAACGCCGCCGGTGAACACCACCAGCGACATCACGCGGGGCTTCAGCAGCGCGAGATGATCGGGCAGGCGCGCGGCGGGACCGCGGCTGGCGGGCCGACTCAGGCTGCCGGAATTGTGGAGGGCGCTGTCCCCGGCCGCTTGGGGGGTACGCGGATTGGCGGCGTGCGGGGCGGCTGTGTTCCGCGGTGCACACACGTCCTCATCGCCGGAATAGCTCCCGGCGCCAGAATCGACCACGTTGGCCATGATGGCTCCCTGTAACGTCTCCGCCCGCCCGGCTTTTCTTGTTTTTTTGACTTAGCCGGGCACTCTGGATCTCCCCTTATGCCTGCCGTATCCGTCGCTCTTAGCTTTGGATACAGTGGTGTGACACGAGGACATCCGAGCCAAAGGGTCGCATGTATTTTGCCGTTTTTGTTGATCTGGATCAAATTTGCATTCAGTTGCATATTTTATTTCATCCCCCCATGCGTGTGAGTATTTGCCGCAATTTGGCCACTAAAACGCGGGGCGCGAAGCTGGTCCGGCGGCGGCTTGCGGCCACCGGCCGCATGGGGGGCGAGGCGGAGAAAAGCAAGGCGCCGCTTAGACTTTTTCGCCAGTGCGTATCACGCTATGATGCGGAATTTGCCGGGTGCGGCAGGGGCCGGAAAACCATCCGCCGGAGGCCGTTCCGGCGCCTCTTCCGGGCACGGAATCCGCCTTGATCCTGCCTTGGCATTTTGTCGCACCCCCTCGCGACGGTCGCTGTTTATTGTCACATGCGGCGTTGCGCCCCGTTTTTTTTCCGCCGCCGTCACATTGCCTCACCGGGTTCGCCGGGAGCGGTCTATCCTGCGGCTCTTGACGCGCGTGCCCCGCAGGCGCCAAATCGCCCAAGCGGTGGCCCCGCCAGCGAAATTCAAGGACACACCCCATGCCCAAGATCGACGAATCATTGCCTTTCAAGCCCATGCGCATCGCCGTTCTGTCCGTGTCCGACACGCGCACGCTGGAGGACGACAAGTCCGGCGCGGCGCTGGCCGGAATGCTCACCGCGGAGGGCCACGTGCTGGCGGAGCGGGCGGTCGTGAAGGACGACGTGGCGCACATCCGCGCCAAGGTCAGCGGCTGGATTGCCAGCCCCGAGGTCGATTGCATCATCACCACCGGCGGCACCGGCCTGACCGGCCGCGATGTGACGCCCGAGGCCGTGCGCCCGCTGATCGACAAGGAAATCGACGGCTTTGCCGTGCTCATGCATCTGTTGAGCTACGAAAAAGTCGGCACGTCCACCATGCAGTCGCGCTCGCTCGGCGGCGTGGCGGGCGGCACATACGTGTTCTGCCTGCCCGGTTCGCCCGGCGCCTGCAAGGACGCCTGGAACGGCATCCTCAAGTTCCAGCTCGATTTCCGCCACCGGCCCTGCAACCTCGTCGAGATCATGCCGCGCCTGCGTGAGCACCTGACGCATTCATAATCAGCGGTGCGTTAGGACGGAAAAGAACACTGCCGCCGCGCTTTCTTGCGCGGCGCGCCTGGGCTATACACTGCGCGGCGATGATATCTGAAGGAAATCGACATGAATAACGTGCTGGTCCTGGTGCGCCACGGCGAAAGCGAATGGAACAAGCTCAACCTGTTCACGGGCTGGCGGGATGTGGATTTGACGGAGCAGGGCGTGGCGGAGGCGCAGCGGGCCGGGCGGGCGCTGAAGGCCGAGGGGCTCCATTTCGACATCGCCTTCACCAGCGCCCTGAAGCGCGCCCAGCGCACGCTGGCGCTCATGCTGGAGGAAATCGGGCAGACCGGGCCTGGAGACGCTGAAGGACGCCGCGCTGAACGAGCGCGACTATGGCGACCTCAACGGCCTCAACAAGGACGACGCCCGCAAGCGTTGGGGCGACGAGCAGGTGCACATCTGGCGCCGCTCCTACGACGTGCCGCCTCCGGGCGGCGAGAGCCTGAAGGACACCGCCGCGCGCGTGCTGCCGTATTACGATGAGCACATCGCGCCGCTGCTGACGGCGGGCAAGAACGTGCTGGTGGCGGCGCATGGCAATTCGCTGCGCGCGCTGGTGATGCGGCTGGAGAAGCTGTCGCCGGAGGAGATCCTCAAGGTCAATCTGGCGACCGGCGTGCCGATGATTTACACGCTGAACGCCGAGGGGCTGTCGGCCGGGCGGCGCGATCTGGCGGCCTGATGCGTTCACGTCCTGGCCGGGCCTGTGGTTGCCGCGACGCGTTGAAGGACTGGCCGGGATGGAAAATGCAGCTCCCCGCAAAAATGTGCCGCTGATCATCGGCGGCTGTCTCAGTCTGATCGCCGCCATGCTGCATGTGGCGATCATCGTCGGCGGCGCGGACTGGTACCGGGCGTTCGGCGCGGGCGAGGAGTTTGCCAGCGGCGGCGGCGCTTGGCGCATGGTGGCCGGGGGCGGTTACGGCGGTGATCGCCGTCGGGCTGACGGGCTTCGCGCTTTACGCCTTCTCCGGCGCGGGGCTGATTGCGCGGCTGCCGTTTCTCAAGCCGGCGCTCGCGGGGATTACGCTGCTGTATCTGACGCGCGGGCTGGGCGTTGTGCCGCTGTTCTGGCTGCAACCCGAGGCAATGGACGCCTTCATGATCTGGAGTTCCGTAGTGGTCACCGTCTACGGGGCATTCCACGCCATCGGCACATGGCAGGTCTGGGCGAGGCTGGGCACGTGGCGCTGATGTGCCTTCGCTCTCAAATCTGGCTTTTGAATTTTCAAGCAGGGTGAGAAGCCCCCCGCCTGCAACCAGGATGCCACCGGATTCGGAGAGCTGTCAAGGACAAGCCGCCTCCGGCGGTGCGTGCAAGATCGCACGCATCCTTGACAGCTCTCCGAATCCGGCGGCTGAGCGAATTGCAGGGCCGGGACGGAAGGAAGGGGCTTACAGGCCGAACAAAAGGAAGCCGGCTCTTGCGTTCTGCATGCAGCGGCGGCAACCCGCCCTCAAATCTGCTCCAATATCAGCTCGCGCTGCACGCGCCCGCTCCCGTCGCGCGGGATTCGCGTCACCACCACCAGCTTCTCCGGCAGCTTGAACGGCGCCACGTCCAGTTCCTCCAGATAGTCGCGGAACTCAGCTTCCGCCACACACTCGCCCGGCTGCGGCACGACGGCGGCGAAGATGCGCTCGCCCATGATCGGGTCGGCGACGGTGAAGGCGGCGGCGTCGAGGAAATCCGGAAGCCGCCGTACAGCGCGTCCAGTTCCTCGATGTCGCAGGGCGAGGCCGCCGTGGCGGGCCTGGCTGGAATCGCGCAGACAGGTCAGCATGCTCATGGCCGCGTCGCTCACGGCGCAGACGATGCCGGTGTGGACGAAGCCGTCGGCGTCAACCGCCGGAGCGCCATCGCCGTTGAACGCCTGTCCATTCGGCCGCCAGCGACGGCACGGCGGCGCCGCGCAGGCACAGCATGCCCGACAGCAGCGGCATTCCGTGCGCCCCCAGCGGCTTGCCGCGCACCCGCGTTTCGACAAAGGCGACGGCCGCGCCATCGTTCTCCGCCGCGCCGATGCGGCCGAGTGGCAGCGTGGCGGGATCGGGCGCGGTATGCACCCCAGCGCGGCGCACGATCAACGCCAGTTCGCCCACGTTCTGCGCCACGTACAGCGCGGCGCCGGGCGGCGGCACGGGGGCACCGCTGTTTCGGCCGGCGGCATGGTATAGACGGGGGCGATCACCCTCAGCGAGGTGCGCGCCACGGCGATTTCCGGCAGCAGCGCGGCGGGGAAGGCGGTGAAGCTGGGCCGTTCTGCCGCGATCTGCTGGCGGTACACCTTCAGGTCGAAGGGTTGGTGCAGAATGAGCGTCGAGCCGGTGATGAGCCAGGGCAGCAGGAAGCCCGCGAGGCCCGTCACGCCGGACACAGGGTATGGGCTGAGCAGCACGCCGCCGCTGGTCAGCCCCAGGCTCATGGCGGTGGCGAGGCCGCTGGCGATGAGTTCGACGCCGCTGCGCGGGATGGCGAGGCCGGTCTGCCGGTGCGAGCCGAAGCTGACCAGCGCCAGTTGCTCGGCGAGCGGCGGATCGGCGGGCGCGGCCTGCACCTCCCTGGGGCCGGGCGGATCGTCGAACAGGCATTCGTCCAGATTGCCGAGCCCCTCCGGCACGTCGCCGCCGAAGCCGAAGGCGAAGCACAGGTTCGCCTGGCGCACCCCGCCCGCCGTCAGCACATGGGACTGCATGCCGGGCTGCGGCCGCCAGAAGCCAATGGCGCCCTCGACGGGGAGATGTTCGAACACGGCGGAGATTTCGCGGCGGCGCCAGGACGCGGGCGCGACGGCGGGCACCAGCCCGGCACGCCAGCAGGCCAGCACGGCGAGCAGCGCCTCCGTCACATGCGGCAGTTGCACGCCCGCGAACTGTCCGCGCTGAAAGCCGGCGTCGAGGAGATACGCGGCGAGGCGGTCAACAACGGCGTTGAGCTGGGCATAGGTGAAGCGGCGCGGCTCGCCCAGGCCGAGCGCGGATTTGTTGGGCGGGTCGGCGGCGGCGAGCTTGTCCGGGTACAGCGCCGCCCAGTGCCGCAGGAGGCCGCTCATACTAGCGCCGCCGGGGAAACCCGGCCCGCCCGCTGATTGAGATTGTGGTGGCTGTTCTCCTGGCATGTCCGCACGCATTCAAATCCGGGAGTGCTGTCCCGTTCAGGTTAGGGCAGGCTCAGAAATAACTGCGCCATCTGGCTTGTCTTTTTGCCCGTCCGCCACGTTACGGAAAGGGTTCCCATACAGGTGGTATGCGCCCCTTTCCGTGCCTTGCGGCCGAACAAAAATCCTGCGCCACACGACGCGTTTATTTCTGAGCCTGTCCTTATCGCGCCGCCGGCGTCTTCCCAGGCTGATCCGCGAGCCACCAGGTGTCGATCTTGAAGCCATAAGACTTATTTTGGCAGGGTGATGCAAAACGGTCCAATAGGCAACCCATTGCTGGGAGGGATAGAACAGCGGGATGACGTAATGCCCGGATAAAAGCACCCGGTCGAGGGCGCGCACGGCCGAAACGAAGTCCTCGCGGCTTTCGGCCTTCAGCAGGGCGTCGATCATGGCCTCGACCGCCTCGCTTTTGACGCCGGCGAAATTGAAGCTGCCGGGAGAGTCCGCCGCCTGCCGCGACCAGCGGAACGACTGCTCGTTGCCCGGCGACAGCGAGGTCAGCCAGGTATTCTGGATCATGTCGAAATCGAACTGCTGCCGGCGCCGTTCGTATTGCGCGGTATCGGTGAGGCGCAGCGACACCTGGATGCCGGCGCGTTTCAGCGACCGGGCGAAGCTGAGGAACAGCCGCTGCTGATCGCGGCTCGCCGCCAGCAGTTCGAAGGTGAACGGCTCGCCCGTCGCGGCCTTCACCAGCACGCCATCGCGCAGCACATAGCCGGCCTCGCGCAGCAGGGCGAGCGAACGTTGCAGGCCGGCGCGGTTGTAGCCGTCGCTCTCGCCGTTGGGCGGGCGGTAGCTGCCGTCGAGGATATCGGGCCGCACCACGCCGGGGAAGGGCGCCAGCAGCTCCAATTCGCGGGCGTCGGCCGGCTTGCCCGGCGAGGACAGTTCCGAGCGCGCGAAGTAGCTATCGGTGCGTGTATACAGCCCGTAGTAAAGGTTGTTGTTGATCCAGGTGAAATCGAACAGCCCGGCCAGGGCTTCGCGCACGCGCACATCGGCGAATATGGGCCGCCGTGTGTTGAAAACGAGGCCGGTCATGCCGGCCGGCACGCCGGTTGCGAATTTCTCTGCCGCCACACGCCCGTCATGTAGCGCGGGGAAGGTGTAGGCGGTTGCCCAGCGGGTCGGGTCGGTTTCCGTGCGCAGGGAATAGAGGCCCTTCCTGAACGCCTCGAACATGGAATTGGCGTCGCGGAAATAGTCGTAGCGGATGGTGTCGAAATTGTACATGCCGCGGTTGACGGGCAAATCACGGCCCCAGTAATTGGGGTCGCGCCGGTACTCGATGCTTTTGCCCGCGTCGATGTGCTCGATGACGTAGGGGCCACTGCCGGTGAGGGGCGCCAGCGTGGTTTTCTCGAAGGTCTCCGCTGCGAATTTATGACGCGGCAGCACCGGCATCAGCCCGATGATGAGCGGCATTTCCCGGTCGCCGCTGGAGGCGAAGGTGAATTTCACCGCGCGCTCGCCGGTTTTCTCCACGCGCGTCACCTTGGCGTAATAGCTGCGGTAGTTGGGCCGGCCGTGATCGCGCAGCACCTCCAGCGAGAAAATCACGTCCTCCACCGTCACGGGCCGGCCGTCGGAAAAGCGCGCGCCCTCGCGCAGCACGAACTCCGCCGATGAGCGGTCGTCTGGCACGTCGATGCTTTCGGCCAGCAGCCCGTAGAGCGAGAACGGCTCATCCAGCGAGCGCGCCATCAGGCTTTCGAACACGTATTCGCGCACGCCGGCCACCGGCTCGCCCTTGACGATCAGCGGGTTGACGTTGTCGAAGCTGCCCTGCGCGGCGAACGAAACCTTGCCGCCCTTAGGCGCATCGGGGTTGACGTAGTCCACATCCGCGAAGTCCGCGCCGTGCCGGGGCTCGCCGTGCATGGCTACGCCGGGTTTGGGAGCGGCCCAGGCGGCGGCCAGCGGCATCAGGCATACGACGATGGTGGACAGGAGACGCAGCATCTCAATTTCCGCCTTATTGCGCTGTTAGGTCCGAACGCGGGATGGAACTTTACCTCGCACGCAAAGCGTGCACACCTCAAGAACTGGATCTGTTCCCAAGCGTAGTGTCTGTTGGGAAAGTTTGTTCAAGAGATGGCTTAACCCTTTACGGGACTGGAGAAAGCGTGTTCTTGGCATTGCCATGAGCACGGTGTCCGCCATCGCGCCGGCGACACACCCGCCTGAAGAAATGTGGAGCGGGCAAAGTTGTTCCACCGGCGTCACGGGAATGCCGTAATTGGAGGCTTCCAAGGCTAACCACCCGCGTGTTGGGGGATGCAGGGAGCTCAATTCAAACCAGACGAACTGGATGTCAGTGAGAGGTCATGAGAATTATGACGTTTTTTTCTAAAAGGATGAGCGGCGTTGCGGCGGTCGCGTTTTCGGCGCTGCTGGCGATGTCCGTGTCGCAGGCGATGGCGCAGACCAAGCCGGCTGCTCCTGCGGCTCCGGCCAAGCCGGGCGCAGCCGCTCCGGCTGGCGACGCCAAGGCCGCCGATCAGAGCGCGTGGGTGAAGCTGTGCGAAAAGGCGCCGAGCCTTGCCGACGACAAGAAAGAGCTGAACGTTTGCCTGACGCATCACGAGCGTATCGACGGCAACACCGGCCTGGTGCTGGTTTCCGCCGCGCTGCGCAAGGTTGAGGGGCAGGACAAAGAGGCTCTGATGATCATGGTTCCGCTCGGCATGGCTTTGCCGCCCGGAGCACAGGTCAAGATCGACGAGAATGAGCCGATCAAGCTCCAGTTCACGCTGTGCCACGCCGCTGGCTGCACCGCCGAGACCGAAGCGAGCAAGGACATCGTCGCCAAGATGAAGGCCGGCAAGCAGATGATCGTTGCCGCCATCAACCTGGCTGGCAAGCCCATCGGCTTCCCGGTGCCGCTGA
The DNA here is from genome assembly GCA_963827885.1 of uncultured Alphaproteobacteria bacterium. Classification (GTDB taxonomy): domain Bacteria; phylum Pseudomonadota; class Alphaproteobacteria; order Rhizobiales; family Rhodomicrobiaceae; genus CAWHDD01. Next base: position 143,799 of record CAWHDD010000007.1, read on the forward strand.
CCGGCTTCGGCCCCGCCTATGACGGTGCTCCGGTTGACAACGAGAAATACAAGGAAGCTCGCGGCAAGCTGATGGAAGCGATCCGCGACCGTCAGGTCGAGCTGATCAAGAAGGCTCAGGAAGAGCAGGCCAAGAATCCGAAGGCCGCCGATCCGAAGGCTGCCGCGCCGAAGAAGTAAGCGGTTCCAAATCGGGGGAATGCTGGGGGTGAGCGCTTTGCGGTGCTCACCCTTTTTCGTTGGAGCGGGGAAATCACGCTGGCGAGTTCGCGGGGTGCGCCTGGAACCCCCGCCGCACTCAAGCATGCCGCCGTGCTCGGCCGCGTCAAGGGCAAGCGGCCTTCGGCCGTGCTTCGCACCCTTGACCCGTCCTGCGCGCGGCGGCATTGGGCTTGTGCATGGCCGGGACGGAAGAATGGTTCCGGCCGAACAAAAGAATGCCTGCTTGGGGCAGTGCGGACGGCAAGCGCGGCGCCAGTGGAGAACACCGGCTGGTTGCTTACACACCAAGCCCCGCGCCAACGTACTGAGCGCCGGAGGCGCGAAGGAGCGGTTGGGCGAAGCACAGAGCGACGATAACTAAGAACTCTAGCCGAACAGAAGAACCCTGGCTTGAGGCAATCAAAGCGGCAGGCGCGGCGCCAGTGGAGAACACCGGCCAGTGGCTTACCCACCGGAGCCCCGCGCCAATGTACTGAGCGGCGGAGCCGCGAAGGAGCGGTTGGGCGCAGCACAGAGCGACGATAACTTAAAACTCAGCCGAACAGAAGAACCCCGGCTTGGGGCAATCAAACCGGCAAGCGTGACGCCCGTGGCGGCCTCCGGCCAGTTGTTTGCACGCCGAAGCCCAGCGCGACGGCAGCTTCGCCTCAAGCAGCCCGCGCCGCCGCTGCCCAGGTGACAACTTCGTCCGCCAACTGGCCGAACGCCTCGTTCAGCGCCGAAACGCCGGCGGCCGCGTCGTCCTTCGCCGCCGGCGCCTTCACCGCGAACTGCCGCGTGGCGATGACCCGCCCGCGCCGCTCGCTGACGATCTTCACCACGAAATCCACCACGGCCTCGGCGCGCCCGCCGGCGACCTCGATGTTGAAGCTGCGCATGTCGATGGTGAGCGTCACGTCGCCGGGGATGCGGTCCTGGCTGGCGCCCGCGCCGCGAAAACGGCCGGAGTCGGCCAGCGCCTGCACCAGCCGCAATTGCACCAGACGGGGCAGCCGGTCGCCCCAGGCCGAGCCGGGGAAATAGGACAGCCGCCCGCCGCCGTCGCGCACCAGGATCTGATCGGTGTCCAGCGGACGCGCGGTGTTGGGGATGCCCACGGCCACGTAGAGGGGCAGCTTGCGCGCCGCCGCCGGCTTCGCTGTATGCGCCGCGGTAAGGTCGTAGGTTTCAGGCGCCGAATTGCCGGCAATGCCAGCGGCCGCGCATCCGCCCAGCAGAATACAGACACAACCGCCCAAGAAGTTCGCAACCCTGACCATAAGCCGCCATCTAAATTTTTATAAAAATGATTCGCCGATTACCAGCACACTCAGGGGTAACATGCTTGCCGGCCTGTGTGTCAACCGCCTTATTGCTGCGGTTTATATTGCGGTGTTTGCGAACCGCCCAGCAGGTAACCTGACGGGTTCTGGTCGAGTTTTTGCACAACGCGGTCCAGATTCTCCGCTAAACGGCGGGCGTCCTTCATGAAAAGCTCGAATTCCCGCAGGCTCCGCAGCGCGGATTTGCTCAGATCGCCCGCCGGATCGCCCACGGTCTTGTCGAGTTTCTCAGCCAGTTGCCGGAAAGATTGCACCGCCTGTTGTGCTTGCGCCACGACCGACTTCGGATCATCCACCAGCGCCGCCGTTGTCTTGTCCACGGCCTTGTCCAGCTTGGATGCCAGATCGTTCAGCTTGACGGAGGCCGCGTGCGCATTCTTAATGATGCCGGCGATTTCGTCCTTGTTCCCGTCCAGCATGGCCGACACGGCTTCCACGTGCCGGGCGGAATTGCGGATGGACTGCTCGTTGCTGGCGATCAGGCCGTCGATGCGGGTGAACATGGCCTGCGCGCTGCCGACGGCATCGGCGGCGGCGGCGAACGGCAACTCCGAGCTGCTGTGGGCGGCGAAGATCGTGGGCATCGCCTCACCGGGTTTCGCCTTCAGGAACGCGGCATCGGGCGTGCCGGGCGTGATCTCCAGCGCCACCATGCCGGCGAGGCCGATCTGCGTGATGCGGGCGCGCGAGTTCTCGCGGATGGGGATGTTCTGCCGCACGGAAATTACGGCGCGGACTTTGCGCGTGTCCTCCGGCATGATCTCGATGGAGTTGACGGCGCCGACGCGCAGGCCGTTGAACAGCACACTGGAGGCTTCGGTGAGCCCCTGCACCGAGCCGTCGAACACCACGTTGTAATTGTTGCCCGCGGCGCCCGAGGCGTAATGCTTCATCCAGTAGATGAAGCCGAACGCCAGCAGCGTGACGGCCAGCACGAAGCTGCCGATGATCAAGTGGTTAGCCCTGGTTTCCATGTCTCACCCCGTCACTGAACGTGCGCGCTCGCCGCAGAAATATTCCCTGATCCACGGGTGGCCCGGATCGCGCGCCAGTTCGGCGGGGATGCCCGGTTCGTCACCACGTGGCTGTCGGCCAGCACGGCCACCCGGTCGCAGATGGCGAAAATGCTGTCGAGATCGTGCGTCACCATGTAGACGGTCAGCCCCAGCGTCTGCTGCAAGCGCTGGATCAGCCGGTCGAAGGCCGCGGCGCCGATGGGATCGAGGCCGGAGGTCGGCTCGTCGAGGAACACGATCTCCGGGTCGAGCGCCAGCGCCCGCGCCAGCCCCGCCCGCTTGCGCATGCCGCCGGACAGCTCGGACGGATATTTGTGCGCTGCGTCCGGGGTCAGGCCGACCATCGCCAGCTTCAGGAACGCCAGCTCTTCCATGGCGCGCTTGCGGCAGCGTGATCTGCTCGCGCATGGGCACCTGGATGTTTTGCAGCACCGTCAGCGACGAGAACAGCGCGCCATCCTGGAACAGCACGCCCCAGCGGCGTTCCATGGCGGTGCGCTCGTCCGCCAGTTGAGCGCCGCCAGTGTCGCGGCCGAAGACCTCAGCGTGCCCCGGCTCCGGCGGCAGGAGCCCGGTGATCGCAGCGCAGCAGCACCGACTTGCCGGTGCCCGACGCGCCGACGATGCCCAGCACTTCGCCGCGGCAGAACGTCCAGGTCGAGGTCGTCGAACACCGTCTGCCGCCCGAACCGCTTGGTCAGGCGCCGCGCAGGCTGATGACCGGCTCCCGGTATCGTGCGGATCGTCATGGTCAAAATCCGCACGCTGACAGGAAGATGGCGAAGCCGCGCATCGAACGACGATCACCAGGAAGATCGCCTTCACCACGGCCGCCGTGACGTGCACGCCCACCGACTCGGCGCTGCCCGCCACGTTCAGCCCCTCCAGGCAGCCCACCAGCCCGATGATGAGCGCGGCGAAGGGCGCCTTCACCATGCCGACGAGGAAATGCGCAATGTCACGGCGTCGTGAGGCGCTGAAATAGGCGGCGAAACTGAAGTCGAGATATGCCAGCGCCATGATCGCGCCGCCGACCAGACACATGATGTCGCCGATGAACGCCAGCATGGGCAGCGCCAGCGATCAGCGCCAGCGATGCGCGGCAGCACCAGCGTTTCGATGGGGTCGATGCCCGAGCGTGCGCATGGCGTCGATCTCCTCGCGCATCTTCATGGTGCCGATTTCGGCGGTGAAGGCCGACGCCGAACGCCCGGCCACCATGATCGCCGTCAGCAGGATGCCGACTTCGCGCAAGGCCAGGATGCCGAGCATGTCGACGGCGCAGGGCTCGGCGCCGAAGGTGCGCAGTTGCACGACGCCCTGCTGCATGATCACCGCGCCGATCAGCACGCAGATCAGCGCGACGATGGGGACGGCGCGCAGTCCCGCGCGCTCGAGGTGGTGGATGAAGGACGTGTGGCGGAAGCGCCAGGGCGCGGCCAGCATGCGGACGGCGCAATGCGTGACCTGGCCGAGGAGCGTTGTCATCTGGACGCTGTCGCGGCCCATGCCGGTCATGGCGCGCACCGCGCCCGCCTGCATGTCCGCGAGGGTATTGCGCCGCCGCGCCGGGGGGCGTTCCTTGGCGCTGTGGCGGGCGACCTCCTCCAGCAGGATGGCCTGATCCTCGCTGACGCCGCTGAGGCGCGCCTCGATGCCGCTAGCCGTCCAGGCGGCGAGGATGCTCTGCGCTGCCCACGCGCCGGCCGTGTCGAAGCCGGTCAGGCCGGAGAGGTCGAGCCGGGCGTGCGTGATATCGCCCGAGGCCGGCGCCGCGATGGCCCGCCATTCGCCGTCGATGGAAGTCAGCTCGCGCACCACCCACGCCCCTTGCGCCAGCAGCGTCAGCCGCCCGCCCTCCGCCTCGGCGCGCATATGGCGGCCGTTGAAGCAGGTGCCGGCGGAAGATTTCAGGGCTTGGCCAAGCATGGAATCGCTTCCCTCGAAATGCGATCGGGGATTACTTCTAATGCAGTTGTCCGCCTCATCCGAACCGGAAAACGCGTCCAACATGCCGCGATGGGGCTATCGTCCCCAAAATTCGGCGTTATATTGCCCGGATTCGAGAGAGGACTAAGGTGTGCAGGCGCTTCATCTGACGCTAGACGTGGAAAACTGGCCGCTGGCGCGCGATTTCGTCATTTCGCGGGGGGCGAAACGCGAGGCGCGCGTCGTGGTCGCCGAGGTAAGCGGCGGGGGGCATCGCGGGCGCGGCGAGTGCGTGCCGTATGCGCGGTATGGCGAGAGCGTCGAGGGTGTGGCGGCGGCTATCGAGGGGATGGGCGAGGTACTGGCGCGAGGGCTGAGCCGTGAGGCGCTGCGGCAGGCAATGCCGCCGGGTGCCGCCCGCAACGCCATCGACTGCGCGCTGTGGGATTACGAGGCCAAGGCCAGCGGCCGGCGCGCAGCGGAACTGGCGGGGCTGGGGCCGCTGCATGCGGTGCAGACGGCCTTCACCATCAGCCTTGGCACGCCGGAGGCCATGGCGGCCGATGCGGCGGAGGCGGCGCTGAAATACGGCCTGTTGAAGCTCAAGCTCGGCGGCGATGGCGACGCGGAACGGCTGGCGGCCATCCGCGAGGCCGCGCCGGAGGTCCGCCTGATCGCCGACGCCAACGAAGCCTGGACGGCGGCCAATCTGGAGACGCTCATGGCGGCGGCGGCGGCGGCGCGCGTGGAGGTCATCGAACAGCCGCTGCCGGCGGATGCGGACGCCGTGCTGGAGGCGGTCGCGCATCCGGTGCCGCTGTGTGCCGACGAGTCGCTGCACACGCTGGCTGACCTCGACCGCATCGCGCGGCGCTATGAGGCGGTGAACATCAAGCTGGACAAGGCGGGCGGGCTGACCGAGGCGCTGGCGCTGGCGGCGCAGGCGAAGGCGCGCGGGCTGAAGATCATGGCGGGGTGCATGGTCGCCACCTCGCTGGCCATGGCGCCCGCCGTGCTGCTGGCGCAGGAGGCCGAGTGGACCGATCTGGACGGGCCGCTGCTGCTGGCGCGCGACCGGGAGCCGGCGCTCGTCATCGCGCCAGGGGGCATCATCCAGCCGCCGGCGGCAGCGCTCTGGGGATGACGGATACGAAAAAGCGCACCCCGCTGCCGGAGTGCGCCTGATTTGCTTAGGAAGCTGCGCAGAGCCGCTTAGCGTCTGCACTCCTCGCGGTAGCGGCGGCAGTTGCCCTGGCCCTCTTCACCGCGGTCGCGCTTGTTCTCGCAAGCCTCACGCAGACGCTCGCAATAGGACTTCCGGCGGCAATCTTCGCGGTATTTGTAACATTCGCTGCGTTCTCCGCGCGAGCAGGCGCGGCGCAGGCGGTCGCAATAGCCCCATTCGACGTTCTGCACGATGCCGCCGGTGACGGATGTGTCAACCGGGCCGGTCACGGGAGCAGCCGATGCGGCGGACATGCCGGCGAGAGCGATACCAGCGGCGAGCAGTAATCCTTGAACCAGACTTTTCATGTTTCCTCCTTTTTTCGCGCACTAATGATGCAAAAATGCCATTCGCTCGATGAACCCAGTCTGAATTGACCGTTAGCTGCGGTTCACCGGCCGGCCCGGCCTTTGTCATACCCAATTTGAGGGACACGGCGCCGCAATTTAGGCGATCCGTACTCCATATGCGTCACATCCAGCGCCTGCCCGAATTCACTCCCGCTCCCCCGCAGCTTTCCCAATCCGCGAAAAATCCGTAATCGTCACAGTGGCGCCGGGGAACTTCGCCGTGATCTCCAGCGTGCCGCCGATCGCCTCGACATACCGGCGCAGGTTGCTCACATACATGTCAGTGCGCTTTTCCAGTTTGGCGACGGCAGGCTGTTTGACGCCGAGCACACGCGCGAGGTCTTCCTGCGACAGCTCGCGCGCCTGGCGCAATTCGGCGAGCGCCATTTCGCCTTTGAGTTCACAGACCCGCGCCGCCACACGCGCCTTGCGCCGGGGCGGGAAGTTCGCGGTCAGCTCTTTGAAGGAACGGCGGCCAGTCATGGGATCAGTCCTTCGTCTGAGAGTTGTTCCAGGTGCTCGTCGTAAAGGCGGTCTGCGACGGGGATCATGCGCTGGTAGAAGCGCTTCTCTCCTGCTTTGGCGCCGCCGATGAGCAGAATGGCAGCACGCCGCGGATCGAAAGCGTAAAAGACCCGCAGCGGCTTACCGCCGCTCTGCACGCGCAATTCGCGCATATGCGGATGCCGCGAGCCGGAAACGCCGGAGGAATAGGGGAACGGCAGATCAGGGCCTTTCTGGCCTAGGAGTTCGGCCGCCGCGGCGATTTCGTCCTGGTCCGCCTCTGTCAGCTCCGCCCACCATTCGCCGAATTCATCCGTGAATTCGACCTCCCAACAGGCCATACTTATATTCCTTCCATGGAATATCGTCAACGATTGATTTCCTGGATGGAATGTAGAGGACAGCCATGCTGAAGGCTATCTTAGCGGCGCAACAGTTGCGTAAGGTTCAGCACGAGTTTTATGATTTTTCCGCCGCCCGCCCGCTGGCAGCCATGTCAAGCGCCGCCGCCGCGTCGCCCCGGACGCGCTTGACCATGCTGGCCAGCCCGTTGGAACGCTGCGGCGTCAGGTGGTTCTTCAGCCCCAGCTTGCCGAACACCTGTTCCGGGTCCGACTCCAGGATCGCCTTGGCGCTGCGGCCGGAGTAAAACGTGATCAGAACCGCCACCAGCCCGCGCACGATATGCGCGTCGCTCTCGCCGCGGAAGACCAGCACCGGCCCCTCCGCCCCGCCCTGATAGTCCACCGACGTCACCAGCCACACCTGACTGGCGCAGCCGCGCACCTTGTTCGTCTCCACCATTTCCGCCTCGGACAGCGGTTCCAGCGTCCGCCCCAGTTCGATGAGGTAGCGGTAGCGGTCCTCCCAGTCGTCCAGCAGGGCGAAATTCTCAATGATGTCGTCGAGGGTCTGGCTCATGGGGTCTCAATACGCATTTCAATGGCGAATACCAAGAACGAAAGCACGGGCCGGCGTTTTGCACACGCGATTTCCACCGCAGCCGCCGCCGCGCGCCGGCCATAGCCTTGAAATGTGCATACGATTCATGATTTAAAAGGTGCTCTAGCGCTTTCACCCGGAAAGGCAGATACTGGGGAGGAGAGCGGCAAACCGGATCGGCGGCCGAGTATTTTTGCCCGAGGCGGTGATCCGCCAAGGGACGATCCCGCGCTTCTTGGAATCGTGCCTGTAAACCGGACGGCATGAGGTTTTTTGTGGACCAGCAGTTTGGCACGCATCGGAACGCGGAAACGCAGCGGGTGCGTACATTATTCATTTCGGACGTGCATCTCGGCACCAGCGGCTGTCAAGCGGAGCTGCTGCTGGATTTCCTCAGGCAATACGACGCCGAGACGATCTACGTTGTCGGCGACATGGTCGATTTCTGGCGCATCAAGCGCTCCCCCCACTGGCCGCAGAGCCATAACGACGTGGTGCAAAAGCTGTTGCGCAAGGTGCGCAGGGGCACGCGGCTCATCTACATCCCCGGCAATCACGACGAGGACTTGCGCCCCTATTGCGGCATGAATTTCGGCGGCATCGAGTTCAAGCTGAACGACATTCACGAGGCAGCCGACGGACGCCGCTACCTGATTATGCATGGCGACGAATTCGACGTCGTCATCCGCTATGTGAAGTGGCTGGCGTTCCTGGGCGACTGGGCTTACGTGTTCGCCCTCGGCATCAACGTGATGTTCAACGGCGTGCGGCGGCGGTTCGGTTTCCCCTATTGGTCGCTGTCGAGCTACCTGAAAAAGCGCGTCAAGAAGGCCGTGAACTTTATCGGCAGCTTCGAGACCACGCTGGCGTCGGAGGCGCGCCGTTTTGGCGCCGAGGGCGTGATCTGCGGCCATATCCACCATGCCGGCATGCACGACATCGGCGGCGTCGCCTACATCAACACCGGCGATTGGGTGGAGAGCTGCACCGCCATCGTCGAAAAGCACGACGGCACCTTCGTGATCATCGACTGGATAGAGCTTCTCGCCAAGGCCGAGCGCGCCAAGGCCGCGGTTAAGCTCGTACCGGCGGCGTGAATGCGGATACTCATTGCGACCGATGCCTGGCACCCGCAGGTTAACGGGGTCGTTCGAACTTACGAGCGGGTTGCGGCCGAAATCGAGCAGCTCGGGCATGCGGTGGAGTTCATCACGCCCGAAGGTTTCCGCACCCTGCCGCTGCCGACCTACCCGGAGATCAAACTGGCGCTGATCCTGCCGCGCCACGTGCGCCGCCGCGCCGAGATGTTCGCGCCGGACCATATCCACATCGCCACGGAAGGCCCCATCGGGCTGGCCACGCGCCGCTGGTGCCGTCTGAACCGGCAGCCGTTCACCACGAGCTATCACACCCGCTTCCCTGAATACGTGGCGGCGCGCCTGCCGGTGCCGCTGTCGTGGGGCTATGCGTTCGAGCGCTGGTTCCATCGTCCGGCCGCCGGCGTGATGGTGGCCACGCCTTCGCTCGCCGCCGACCTGACGCGGCACGGCATCGGCAACCTCATGCGCTGGTCGCGCGGCGTCGATACGGAGCTGTTCAAGCCGCGCCGGGAGCGGATGTTTGGGGCGCAAGGGCCGGTTTTCCTCTATGCCGGGCGGGTGGCGGTGGAAAAGAACCTCGAAGCGTTTCTGAGCCTCGATCTGCCGGGCAAAAAGGTGGTGGTGGGCGGCGGTCCCCAATTGGAGGCGTTGCGCGCCGCTTATCCGGCCGCGCTGTTCACCGGCCCGCAATTCGGCGAGGATTTGGCGCGCTGCTACGCCTCGGCGGACGTGTTCGTGTTCCCCAGCAACACCGACACATTCGGCATCGTGATCCTGGAGGCGCTGGCGTCGGGCCTGCCGGTGGCGGCCTATCCGGTGACGGGGCCTGTGGATATCATCGTGCCGGGGATAACCGGCGTGCTTCACGAGAATTTGCACACCGCCGTCATGGGCGCCCTGCGCCTTGGCCGCGAGGCGCCGCGCGCCTTTGCCCTGACGCATGGCTGGCGGCGCACGGCCGAGCAGTTTCTGGAAAATTCCGCCGCCGCGCATCCGGAGCGGTCCTACGCGGCGCGGACGGCGAGGGAGGGCGCTTTCGCCAAGTGAGCGGCGAGAAGTCTCAAGTTTTCGTCGCTCTGTGCTTCGCCCAACCGCTCCTTCGCCCCTCCGGGGCTCATTACATTGGCGCGGGGCTTTGGCGTAAAGCAACTGGCCGGAGGCCGCCACGGGCGTTACCCTTGCCGCCTCCATTGCCCCGAGCAGGCATTCTTTTGTTCGGCCGGGGAGCCATTCCTTCGTTCTCTAATCGCAGCCACAAGCGCAAGCCTTTTTTCCGCGTATCGCTTTCTTTTGCTCGACCGCGCCGCAGGCTTTCTTCTGCCCCGGCCGCAAAATCCGTGCGCCGGCGCGCGCAGGAGCTGTCAGGGCCGGGCGTCGCTCAGCCTCTCGTCGCTCTCGAAGTCTCCAGGCCGTGCCTTGACTGCTCCGGGCACGGCGGCAGTTTGGATGGCCGCGGGGAGAATGGCGCTCCCGCCATCGTTTGCCCCCTTCACGCTCGGCATGGGGATGACTGTCACTGCCGGTTCACCGTTCTCTACGCGGTCCACTAAGTTGCGCGATGCTTGCCTGATCACGCACGGCAACAAATGGCCGCAGCATGGCCTCGGAGTTTCGACGCCGCTATGTCCCGAACGCACTGACTGGAATGCCGTGCAGGAAGAATCGCGCGGTCGTCGAGGCCCGTCCCGGCAGGGACGGCATCCCGCTCACCAAAGCATTGCAGGGAGCGGGCCATCAAACTTAAGCCGGGCAACGCACCTCCGTTTTCCATTGGAACGCCGTGCCGGTCATCCACATCCGGTGCAGGATGACGGCGAGCTTGCGGGCCACCGCCAATGTCGCCTTCTTGCCCCCAGTACGCGCGGCCAGAGCCTCGCCCCAGCTTTTCAACGCGCTGGGCCGCGCCGTCCGGCTGAGCAGTACTTTGGCGGCTTCAAACAACAGGCCGCGCACCATACCATCCCCGCATTTGGAAATGCGCCCCGCGCGATCGATCTCACCGGACTGGTAGCGCCGCGGCGTCATGCCGAAATAGGCGGCCACCGAGGACGGCCGCTTGAAGCGCGTTGGATCGTCGACGGCGGAGACATAGGTTAAAGCCACCACAGCACCGGCGCCCGGCGCAGACATCAGTCTGCGGACCGTGCCGTCACCGCGCGCGCGGTGCATGACGGCCCGGTCGTAGACGCTTAGCTGAGCTCGTGTTGCCTCCAGCACCCGCAATGCCGGTTCGACGATGGCCGCCAGCGCCGGATGGCCGTCGACCGCCTGCCGCACACGCGCGGGGAATTGACTGCGCAGACCTTTGGGCATCACGAGGCCAGCGGTCTTCAGAATGCCTCGAACACAATTCTTCAGTGTCGTGATTTGCGAGACAAGCTGAGCCCTCGCCACCAGCAGCGCGCGCACGATCTGGCACGCATCGCTTTTGACCGCTACCTCGCGGTACCAGCCGGCGCGCATGATCTGGGCCAGGCCATGGGCATCGTTGGCATCCGTCTTGTTGATCTTCAGCGACAAGGCGGCTCTGGCATGGCGGGCATCGACACAGATGACTGGTAGACCTGCCTTTTTTCAACGTGAGGTACAGCCAGTTCGACAGTTGGCCGCTTTCGAGGCCGACCCTGACCGCATGCGGCGCCTGCCGCTTCATGGCCGAGGCGATGGCTTCCGGCGCCGTATCAACCTGACCGCGCCAGACCACGGTGTTCCCCTCATCGATGACGCAGATCGCCGTTTCCTTCAACGACACATCGAGGCCGCCATATTGGCTATTCTGCATGGTCATGTTCCTTATGGCGTTTGCGGACACCGCCAGGATAGCAGTTCCGCGATTACGCCATGTCCCGGCCATGCATCCGCGACATGCTACTGCGCGCAGGAGGGGGCAAGGACGCGCAGCCACAGCCCAGGGTCATTCAAAGAATCCTCCCCGTGACGGCTTTGATTGCTTCGGCGCGGTCTTCGCGGAAGTTTTCGCGGGCTTCGGGGATGGCGAGGCCGCGCTTGCGGATCAGGAACACGGCGGTGTTGCGCAATGTGACCAACGGGCGGGCGCCAGCGCGGATGCGGCAGCGGTCCTCATTGAGCGTGACATCGCGCACGTGATGAAGCCTGTTTTCGATCGCCCAATGTGTGCGATTGAGTTCGAGGAGGCGCTCGGGTCCGGCTTCCCCCACCGTCAGGCTGGTGATGAGATAGGCGATCTCGACGCTGTCGCGCCCTTTGATGTGGCGATGGCGTTCGATGCGCACGGCTTGCGCCGCTCCGCCGCCGGAGGCGGCTGTTTTTAGCGAAAAGGAGGCGATGCCTTCAGCATCGCCGGGCCAGTTGAGATACGGCACCACCTCGGAGCTGACTGCGATCCTGCGGACCTCGACGCGGCCATGATCCTTGTTGACGGTCTCGGCCTGGCGCAAATCAGGCGGCGGACCGCAGGGGGGAAAGGTCGCCGAAGGCTTCGGCGATGTTGAGCTTCAACTCAGGCTGGTTATCTTTCACGGTAAAAAGATAGTGCCCGTTGCCATCGCGGATATGCTGGCAGATTTCGCGTTGGGTGAAGATGGCGTCGCCGGTAATGATGGCGCCGTCGAGCGGCAAGCCCTTGAGCAGCACCATAGCCGCGGTGATCTCATTCTGATCGGGCGCAACCGTCAGGTCGCCGATCACCGCGCTCAGCTCTGTCGCAAAGGCGGAAAGAACGTGCCAGGCGCCGGAGGGCGCCTGTTCTTTAGCTAAAAAGGCAATGCTGAAGCATTGCCGGCCTTGGCATCCAGGCGGCGGCTGCCTTTCAGCGTCTTGCCATCCAGCGCCAGGTGCTTCACCTCGCCATCACCCGCCGCAAACCGGCCAAGGGCGCGGCTCAGACTATCAGCATCCAGCGCCTGGAAAAAATAGTGATAGGTGGCGTGGCACGGCGCCTTGCCGGTCTCGATCCCGAACAATCGCAGCGCTTCCGGCTTCAAGCGCCGTCCCCAGCGAAAGATAGCGATGAGGTCATTGGCACCAGCCAGCATGGCGGCAATCGAGATACCCAGAACCGATTGCAGCCGGTACTGGCGCCCCTTGCGGCCGCGCTTGTCCTCGATCTCACCCAGAGCATCCCAAAGCGTGCGAACCATCCCCAAGTCCTCCATTGTGGATGGCTATCCGTAGAATCTGATTTGCGCCTGCTGTCACCCCTTGATGGGGGCGGTTCTTTGAATCACCCTGAGCACGGCCGAAGGCCGCTTGGCCTTGATAGCTCCCCGAATCCGGCGGTATGATTATGCGCGGCGGGGTTTCCGCCCGTTGCCCCCCTCAAACCGGAATCCGTATCTGCGCCTTCAGCCCGCCCATGGTGCTCTCGCCGAGCGTCAGTTCCCCGCCATGACCGCGCACGATATCGCGGGCGATGGCCAGCCCCAGCCCCGTGCTCTTCACATTCTGATTGCGCGAGCCGTCCAGGCTGTGGAACGGCCGGAACACCTCGTCGCGCTTGTTCTCCGGGATGCCAGGGCCGTCGTCCTCCACCGTCACGATCAGGAACTGCCGCGTCTTCATCGCCTTCATCGAGATGGTGCTAGCGAACCGCGTGGCGTTCATCACCAGATTGAGCACCGCCCGCTTGAACGCCGCCCGCTTCACCGGCACGATCAGCGGATCGTCGCGGATCTCCAGATGCACCGTCTTGCCGGTTGGCTCCGCCGTCGCCCGCACCTCCTCCAGGATCTTCTTCACGTTCGAGCGCTTGGCCTGCTCGCCGCTGTCGCCCTTGGCAAACGCCAGATAATCCTCCAGCATCTGCTGCATCTCATCCACATCGGCGCGCAACGGATCGCCGTCCGCCGGCGGCAGCAGCGCCAGTTGCAGCTTGAAGCGCGTCAGGATCGTGCGCAGGTCGTGGCTGACGCCGGCCAGCATGGTGGTGCGCTGCTCCACATGGCGCTCGATGCGGTCGCGCATGTCGAGGAACGCCTGCGACGCGGCCCGCACCTCGCGCGCGCCCCGGATGCGGAAATCCTTCGGCGCCGGCCGTCCGCGCCCGAAACGGTCGGCGGCCTCGGCCAGCGACAGGATCGGCTTGATCTGATTGCGCAGGAACAGCACGGCGATGCTGAGCAGCGCAAACGACGTGGCCACCATCCACACCAGGAAAATGTGCGAGTTGGAGGCGTATGTCTGCGAGATCGGCACCAGCACCTTCAGGATCTTGTTCTCCAGCTTCACCCTGATCTCGACCGTCCGGGATTCGCCCACGCTGTCGATCCAATAGGGCCGCCGGATCATGCCGCGGATCTGTTTGGACAGCGTCGTGTCCAGCAGCTCGTAGAACTTCGGCTTGCGGCGCTTGGGCAGCTCCCCCGCCGGCAGCACCTGCACCACCAGCTTGAGATTGCGCCGCGCCATGTCCGCCAGCCGCTCGGGGTCAACCTGCGGCTGCGTCTCCAGGATGTCGATCAACATGGCGATTTCCTGCGTCGTCGCCGCCGACAGACGGTAGGTCACGGCCTGCCAGTGCCATTCCATAAACAGGTAGACAAGGAACGATTGCAGCAGCACAATCGGCACGATGATGATGAGCAGCGCGCGGGTGTACAGCCCCTTGGGCGCCAGATCATTCAGCGACCGCACCGCCATGCGCGCGTGATGGCGCATGCGCCGCAGGAAGCTCGCGCGCTTGGGCGCCGCCGTATCTCCGCCGATTGCCACCATCATTCTACATAGAGGACGTAACCGCGTCCTCGCACCGTTTGCAGGTAAACCGGGTTGCTCGGGTCCGCCTCGATCTTCTGCCGCAGCCGGTTGATTTGCACGTCCACCGCGCGCTCGCTTTCCGCGCCGGCCGTATCGCCCGACAGTTCCTCGCGCGAAATCACCACGCCGGCATGCAGCGTGAACTGGCGCAGCAAGTCGCGCTCGCGCTCCGTCAGCTTGATATTCTCGTCGTCGCGCCGCAGCTCGCCGCGCCGGATGTTGAAACTGAACGGGCCGATGCGCACATCGTCGCTGCCGCCGCCCCCGCTCTCGGCGCTGCGCCGCTTGGCGATGTTGTTGAGCCGGATCAGCAGCTCTTTCGGCTCGAACGGCTTGGCCATGTAATCGTCAACGCCGATTTCCAGGCCCTTCAGCCGGTCCACCGGCTCCGAGCGCGCCGTGAGCATCAAAATCGGCACGTTGGACTCCTGGCGCAGCCGCTGGGCCAGCGACATGCCGTCCTCGCCGGGCATCATCACGTCGAGGATGATGGCATCGAACGCCAGCCCGCGCAGCGCCGCCCAGGCCGCCGCCGCATCCGCCGCCACGCTGACCCGGTAGCCGTTCTCCTGCAAGTACCGGGCGAGCAGGTCGCGGATGCGCTGGTCGTCGTCCACCACCAGGATGTGAGACGCATTGTCGGGGAGCATCCCCGCTTTCGCCGTTTCCGAAGCCATCAGCACCCCCGCTCTATGTTCGAAAATCACTCGGCCGCCGCCGGAAGCTTACCGCTATCAGGACGCGATACCATTTGCGACAGAAACCGCGCAATCAACGCGCGCTCCTCCGGCCCCGCCCAGGTCAGCGCCTGATTGAGCCGCTCGATCTGCGGCGACGCCAGCCGCGCCGTCAGTTCCTCGCCCCGGTCCGTGACGAACAGCAGACGCTCGCGCCGGTCCTTCTCGCCGGGCCGCTGCGCCACATAACCATCGTCGATAAGCTGGCGCAACACGCGGGCCAAGCTTTGCTTGGTAATATTCAGAATGCCCAGAAGCTCGGCGACGCGCAAGCCCGGACGGCGGTGCACGAAATGCAGCACGCGGTGATGGGCGCGCCCGAAGCCGAGATGGGCCAGGATGGCGTCGGGATCGCCGGTAAAATCGCGATAGGCGAAAAAGAACAGCTCCGCAAAGGCGACCATATCGTCCGCCTGCGGTATGTCTGCCGGACCGGCCGGCTTGCGAGGAAACGCGTCGTAATTTATGTCAGCCATGTTGACATATTTTGATCGGATCATTACAAGAAACAAGCAGATTTTGAAATTTTGCGTCTTGCCGGGGTTGCCCCGCTGTGGGAAACAACGGCACAGCCCGCCATTTTCTTCCCTGCCGGGGATATGCTTTAATCAGATTTCGGCTTTCAAAATCAACAAGCTTCGAGAAGCTTTCGGACGAATATGGGAGGTTTTACGCCATGACTCTCGTTCCCTACGACCAGCGCGACGGTTTTATCTGGATGAACGGCGAACTCACGCCCTGGCGCGAGGCCAAACTTCACGTCCTCAGTCACGGCCTGCACTACGCCAGTTCCGTGTTCGAGGGCGAGCGCTGCTATGGCGGCGAGATTTTCAAGCTGAACGACCATTCGCAGCGGCTGCACGATTCGGCCAGGCTCCTCGGCTATGAGATCCCCTACAGCGTCGAGGAAATCAACGAAGCCTGCCGCGCCGCCGTGCGCGCCAACAACATCGTGGACGGCTATGTGCGCCCCATCGCCTGGCGCGGCTCGGAGATGATGGGCGTCGCGGCGCAGAAGACGCGCATCAACGTCGCCGTCGTCGGTGTGGGATTGGGGCTCCTATTTCGATCCCGAGCAGAAGCTGAAGGGCATCCGCCTGCGGCTGGCCGATTACCGCCGTCCCGACCCGCGCACCGCGCCGTGCAAGTCCAAGGCCGCCGGCCTGTACATGATCTGCACCATCGAGAAGCACAAGGCCGAGAACGAAGGCTATGCCGACGCGCTGATGCTCGACTGGCGCGGCCAGGTGGCCGAGGCGACGGGCGCGAATGTGTTCTTCGTCAAGGACGGCGTGATCCACACGCCCACGCCGGACTGCTTCCTCGACGGCATCACGCGGCGCACGGTGATCGGGCTGGCCAAGCAGCACGGGCTCGAGGTGATCGAGCGCGTCATCATGCCGGAGGAGATGGCCGGCGTTCGAGGAATGCTTCCTCACCGGCACGCGCGGCGGAGGTCACGCCGGTTTCCGAGGTCGGGCCGTACAGGTTCACGCCGGGCGAGGTGTGCAAGACGCTGGTGATGGCATACGCGGAGCTGGTGCAGCCGGGCGCGGCGCGGAAGACGGCGGCGGAGTAGCGGCGGGTTGCGGGGGAAGCGGCGGCGATCACCGCGATGGTAGGGTTTTAGCGGCAAAGTCACTCCGGCGCAATGCCGGGGTGGTTTGAAGCTTAACGGGCGTTAACCACGGCGTGGCGGCACCGCTCAAGCGTTGCCCAGTCGGCCGCGCCAGTGCTCCGGCTCGCGATGCAGATGCGCCACGGCGGCGATCACGGCAACATCCCCTTGAACGCGGTAAATGAGACCGTAGGGGAAACGGTGCAGGCGGCAGCGGCGGACGCTTTCGCCCATAAGCTGCCACGCCTCGGGAAACTCTTCGATGCGCGTCACGGCGGCGAGAAATTCCGTGAGAAAATCGTCCCCCAACGCGGCGCTCTGGGCACGGTAATACGCGGCGGCATCGGCGAGTTCGGCTTCAGCCGCATCCGCCAGAACCGCCTTCATACTTTGCGCAGCCTCGCCATCACGCCGGCGATATCGTGCACGCCCATTTCGCCCCGGCCGATAGCGGCAAGCCGGTCCTCCGCCTCCTTGGTCCACAGGCCGTCGAGCGCGGGATCGGCCCGGTCGAGGCTGGCGAGCAGCTCGTCGATCAGCGCGGCGCGTTCGGCCGGACTGAGCTTGCGCGCCTGATCGCTGAGGATTTTGACTTTTTCGTTCATGGCATCAGTCTCCCGCCGATCGCGCACTTTGGCAAGGGAAAGCTGGCGGGGAGGCGGTTGTCGCAACCCCTACCCCGCAACCCCCTCGCCCTCCGCCATCCCCGGATCGCGCGCCGTCTGGTCCTCGAACGGCAGCCCCATGGCGCGGGCGAGCTTCTTGGCAAACGCCACCGCATCCGCCTGCCCGCTGAACAGCCCCGCCAGCATCGCCTTGATGCCCTTGCCGTCGATCAGCTCCACCTCATACGTGGCCGTGACCTGCGAACCTTCCGCCTGCCCCGGCATTTTGACGGACGTGTTCAGCCGCAGCGTGGCGCGCACCAGCGTCACGGCCTCCAGCGGCACCGTCATGGTGCGCAACTTGAAGAAGCCGAGCGTGCGCATCTCGCCGATGCTGCGCTTGCCCCGGTCGATGACGACATTGCGCCCGCCGAACACCAGCGCCGCCCCCGGCACGCCGAACGACAGCATGAACACCGTCATCAGCAACTGCCCGCCGAGCATTTCGTTCGCCGTGCCCGCACCCGCATCACCCCGGCGATGGACATGGCGAGGTTGTATGCGACATAAGCGCCCATCGCCAGGAACGGCAGGCCGAAAATCCGCGCCGCCAGCGGAATGGCGGTTTCGATGCGGATCTTGTCACCGTCGATATGCATTTCCGTTTCCACGGTCTTCTCCTTGTTCATCCGGCCCCCGGACGCCCCTAGTAGCATCCTTCTGTTCGGCCCCAGCAGCGCCCATCCTTCCGTCCCGGCCCGCACATACAGAGAGCCGGCGCGCGCAGCGGCAGTCAACACTGGCCGGAGGCCACCGCGGAACGCGGCGCGAAAGCGGTGTTGACGGCCGCGAGCACGCCGGACATGCTCGGCCCCGCCGGGGAGAAGCCATCCCAAACCGTCTTATTTCATCCGCGCCCATTGGCAAGCGCCGCGCGCATCTTTATTGCTTTTCCCATGACATCCGCCACGAAACATACAGTCCTCGGCATCGAAACGAGCTGCGACGAAACCGCCGTGGCCGTGGTGGTGCGCGAAGCGGACGGGCGCGGCACGATCCGCGCGAATTTGGTGCACTCGCAGATCGCGGAGCATGCGCCCTATGGCGGCGTGGTGCCGGAGATCGCGGCGCGGGCGCATATCGACATTCTGCCGCCGATGATCGGGGCGGCGCTGGCCGAAGCGGGCTTGACGTTCGGCGAGCTGACCGGCATCGCCGCCACCGCCGGGCCGGGGCTGATCGGCGGGCTGCTGGTGGGGCTGACCATGGGCAAGGCACTGGCGGCGGCGCGGGGGCTGCGATTTCGTCGCGGTCAATCATCTGGAGGGGCATGCGCTGACGCTGGGGCTGACGGAGGGCCTCGCGCCGCCGTATCTGCTGCTGCTGGTGTCGGGCGGGCATACGCAACTCATCGCGGTGCGCGAAATCGGGCGCTACGAGCAGCTCGGCACCACGCTGGACGACGCGGCGGGCGAGGTGTTCGACAAGACCGCCAAGCTCTTGGGGCTGGATTACCCCGGCGGCCCGCAGGTGGAGATTTGGGCGGCGAAGGGCGATGCGCGGCGGTTTGCGTTCCCGCGTCCCATGCGCGGGCGGCCGGAGCTGGACTTCTCCTTCTCCGGCCTGAAAACCGCGCTGCGCCATGCCGCGCTGCCGCTGGCACCGCTGAGCGACGGCGACATCGCCGACCTGTGCGCCTCGTTCCAGGCCGCAGTCGTCGAGGCGCTGGGCGACCGCGTGTCGGCGGGGCTGGCGCGATTTGCCGCAAGCCTGCCGCCGGACGCGCCCAAACATCTCGTCGCGGCGGGCGGCGTGGCGGCGAACAAAGCCATCCGCGTGGAGCTGGGCCGCGCCGCCGCTAGCCACGGCTTCGAATTGCACTTGCCGCCGCTGGCGTTTTGCACCGATAACGCCGCCATGATCGCCTGGACTGGCGCCGAGCGCCTGGCAAGGGGATGGAAAAGCACACTCGACGCTCCGGCCCGGCCGCGCTGGCCGCTGGCCGGGCTGTCCACCGGCTGAGCAGACTCCGCCAAAAGGGGGCTTCCCGTTTTGGCGGAAAAGCTCCGCGGAAACAACGAACCCAGGCGGGCATTCGCTGGCCTGCGCAAAGAATGGCTCTTTTGAATCTGGAGCGGGTAAGGAATCCCCGCCTGCAACCAGGGTGCCACCGGCTTCGGAGAGCTATCAAGGATAAACCCTTCGGGTGCGCAAGATCGCGCATCCTTGACAGCTCCCCGAATCCGGCGGCTTGGCATATATGCAGGGCCGGGACGGAAGGAAGGGCTTCCGAGCCAAACAAAAGGAAGCCTGCTGGAGGAGGAGCGGCATACGGGCGGGGAACCCGCTCGAAGTTTGAAAGAGGCCAAGGATTGTCTGCTGAGGAGAATCGCCGATGAGCACTGAACATATCCAAAGCGTGGGCGTCATCGGCGCGGGAGCCTGGGGCACGGCGCTGGCGCTGACCGCGCAGCGCGCCGGGCGCGACGTCTTGATGTGGGCCTACGAGCCCGAGACGGTGGACGAAATCAACCAGCGCCACACCAACGGCGTCTACCTGCCCGGCGTGGCGCTCGATCCGGCGGTGAAGGCGACGGGCAAGCTCGCCGAGGCCGCCGCCTGCGATCTGCTGCTGCTCACCGTGCCGGCGCAGTTCACGCGGCGGCTGGCGGCCGATCTGGCGCCGTTGCTGGCGCAGGGCAAGCCGGTGGTGATCTGCGCCAAGGGCTTCGAGCAGGCGTCCGGCAAGCTGCTGACCGAGGTGCTGCGCGAGGAACTGCCGCAGGCCGCGCCCGCCATCCTGTCGGGGCCGAGCTTCGCCGCCGAAGTCGCCCGCAACCTCCCTTGCGCGCTGACGCTCGCTTGCGCCGGCGAGCAGCCCGGCCTGGCGCTGAGCACCGCCCTTGGCCACAAAGGCTTCCGCCTGTACTGGACCGGCGACGTCACCGGCGTGCAGATCGGCGGCGCGGTGAAGAATGTGCTGGCCATCGCGGCGGGGATCGTGGACGGACGGCAGCTCGGCTCCAACGCCCACGCGGCGCTGGTGACGCGCGGATTCGCCGAGCTGGTGCGCTTCGGCACGAAGATGGGCGGGCGATTGGAGACACTGACCGGCCTGTCTGGACTGGGCGACCTCATTCTCACATGCTCCAGCCCGCAATCGCGGAACATGTCGCTGGGACAGGCACTCGGACAGGGCAAAACCTTGGCCGAAATCCTCGGCGCGCGTAAGTCGGTGAGCGAGGGTGTGCATACAGTGACGGCGGTGGTGGCGATGGCGGCGCGGCTCGGCGTGGAAATGCCCATCTGCGAGGCGGTGAAAACCATCGTGACCGGCGAGGCGAGCGTGGAAGACGCCATCGGCAAGCTGTTGTCGCGCCCCTTGCGCCCGGAGATCGAACCCGTTGCGGCGCCATAAAAAAAGGGCCGGTCGAAACCGGCCCAATATGGGGATTTAGGGGCTTAATGAACAAGGTCAACAAGTTGGCCCGGTCCTTGAGAGAAGACCCCGGGGGGCGGGGGCTGGTTGCCACTTAAAGGAACCGGGCCGTGAGGCAACGATGTCACTATGAAAGGATATTGCGGCTCCAGAAGGGGCAAAGAAAGGCAATTTTGTGATTTTTATTTCGGATTGTTGCGAAATTGTCGCGGCTCGTGAGCAAGATTGGATGCGCCACTTGACAGTCAGGAATTCAATATTACCGAAAGTGTATGCGCGATGCCGCATAATCAAATAACGCGCCCCCTCCGCTGGATGCAGCGCCGGAACCGCCCTGCGAGGCCCAACGCCTGCGGCACAGCGATCAAACCAGTTTCAAAATCTGTTGACCGGCTGACCGCCTGGGGCCGTACCATCCTTCTCGCCGCCATGACCGCCGCCTTCGCACAGCCGGTCTGCGCCGGCGCGCCCTGGAATTTGCCTCTCCAGCCCGGACACGCGCTGCTGCCGGCAGCAGTCAGCGCACCCGCAGCGCCACAAAACCCAATCGTTCCCCAGAATCAGAAATTCGCCGCCAGGCTGGCTGCCCATATCGCCAGTTTCAAGCATTACCCGGCCGCCGGCAAAACCCCGCAGCCCAGCGGCACTGTCATACTGCGCTTCACCCTCGCCAGAGACGGCTCCATCAACGACATGCGGATTTTCAAAAGTTCGGGGCACCCGGACCTCGATAACGCGGCCATCGAGAACTCTCAAGCGGGCGCAGCCGCTGCCGCCGCTCCCCGCAACAATGACCGCCCCCGCCGTTTTCGCGCTTCCGTTCAGGTTTGTCACGGGGCAGTGACGCGTAACGCCGCCCGCCGCCCCCCGGCAAGCCGCTTAAGCGAGCGCCCCGCGCCTGCTTAATGGCGTCACAATCTTCGCTTACCCGGTATCCTCCCAATTGCATACTTCGACTTCATAATTGCGCGGCGAGGTTTTCACATGCGCCTGTATTGCCTTCTGCTTCTCGTTCTTTCCGCATGTCTCGCAACCCCCGCCGCCGCTGAAAACCGCGTGGCGCTGGTGATCGGCAACAACGCCTACACCGGCCTGTCGGGGCTCGATAACCCCGGCGTTGACGCAAACCGGCTGGCGCAGACGCTCAAAAGCCGCGGCTTCGACGTCATTTCATGCGACGGCCAGCGCCCCGGCTGTTTCGATGTCACCCGCGCCGGCCTGCAATCCGCCATCGCCCAGCTCAAGGCGAAGTCCGCCGGCGCCGGTCTCGCCTTCGTGTTCTACGCGGGCCACGGCATGGAAAGCGGCGGCGACAACCTGCTCGCCCCCGTGGACGCCACCATCGACTGCAAAACCCACCAGTTGAGCCAGGGCGTGCTGCTCGGCGAACTGCTGGAATTGCTGGAAGGCGCCAAGCAGAAGATCATCGTGCTCGACGCCTGCCGCGACAATCCGCTGGGCGAAGTCTGCCCGCCGCTGGCCACGCCGCGCTCGCTCTCCTTCCGCGATTTCAAAATCCCCGACGCAGGCAACTTCCTGCTGTTCAGTTCCACCAAGCCGGGACAGGTGGCGCTCGACGGCCCGGCCGGTCAGCATTCGCCCTTCGCCGCCGCGCTGTTCCGCGCCTTCGACGCCACGCCCAACGTGCATTTCCATCAGGTGTTCGACCGCGTGGCCAAGGCCGTCATCGAGACCACCACCAAGGCGGATGCGCAGGGCAAGCCGCAGGTGCCGGAAATGCTGGTGCGCGGCGGTGCGCCGGAGAGCTGTCTGGCCGGCGAGAACTGCGCCGCCGACCGTCAGGCCGCCGCCTTGCGCGAGGAGGTGGAGACCCTGCGGCGCGAGCATGCCCGCGACCAGGAATTGGGCGAGACGGCCCGTGTGACGCTGACGCAGATCGAGGCAGCGCGCGGCAAGGCGCTGTCGGAGCAGGAACGCCGGCGCATTCTGGAGGAACTGAAGGATGCCGGCCGCGCGCTGGTGGCCCGCAACGACGACCGCGGCGAGCGCGCCCTCGACCGCTTGAAGGAAGGCGACACCGGCGAGGCCGAGCGCCTGTTCCAGGAGGACATGGAAGCCCGCGAGGCCGAGGCCAAGGCGGAGATGGAACGCGCAGCCGAGAAGCGCCGCAAAGCCGCCGACGCGGCGCGGCATCTGGCGGCACTGGCGCGGGCCAAGAACGTGGCCAAGGCGGCGGATTACTATCGCCGCGCCACCGAACTCGATCCCGAAGACCTGCTCACCTGGGAGAACTACGCAGAGACGGCGCGGGAGGCCGGGCGCACGCTGGAAGCCAAGAATGCATTCGAGCAGCAAGCGCAGAAGGCCCGCGCCCAGGGCAACAACGAACGGGAGTTCTGGGCGGCGGTCGGTCAGGGCGAGGTGGCGAAGGACCGGGGCGCATTGACCGAGGCTCTACAGGCATACCGCACGGCCCGCGCCGCAGCCGAACGGCTGGCAAATGCCTCTCCCGATAACCCGGAAGGGCAACGGCTGCTGTCGGTGGCGTCCACCTACTCCGCCGACATTCTGGAGGGGCAGGGCAACCTGCCTGAGGCTCTGAAAGCGTACAACGACGCTCTGGCCATCTTCGACCGCCTGTCGAAGGCCGACCCGGAGAACAACCGCCGCAAGCGGGATTCTGTCCGTGGCCCTTGAACGTGTCGCGGGTGTTCAATGGACGCAAAATGATTTGCCTGCGGCCCTGAAATCCTATGAGGCCGCGCTGGCCATCACCTCCCGCCTGACGGAGATCGACCCCCAGAACGCCAACTGGCGGCGCGGCGTCTACCTCGGTCACATCCACATCGGCGACGTTCTGAGAGCGCAAGGCAAACTGGCGGAGGCAGAAAAATCCTACGCCGCCCACCGGGCCATCGTCTCGCGTCTGGCGGAAGCCGATCCCCGGAACGCCGGCTGGCAGCGCGATATGGCGGGTTCCTACAGCGCCTTCGGCGAGCTTTATCTGGTGCAGAAGAAACTGCCCGAGGCGCTGAACGCTTTCCGCGAAAGTCTGCTCATCAGCGAGCGCCTGAGCAAGGCCGACCCGCAGAACAGCCTGTGGCTGTATGGCATCGGCTTCAGTCACTCGCGCATTGGCGAGGTGCAGAAGGCGCAGGGCGATTTGCCCGCCGCGCTGCAATCCTACGAAGCCCGGCGGTCCATTGCCGCGCAACTGGTGAAGTCCACGCCCGGCAATGCCGCCTGGCTGCGGGATCTGGTGATCGCGCACGACGACGTGGCCATCGTGCAGGTGTCGCTGAAAGACCATGCCGGGGCCACGCAGTCCCGCCGCGACGCCATCGCCATCTATGAGCGCGCCGCCCGGCTCGCCCCGGAGAACACCGGCTGGCAGCGGGATTTGTCGCTGGCGCACGGCAGGCTGGCCGATGTGCTGCTGGATCAGAACGACCTGCCCGGCGCCGGGCAAGCTTACCGCGACGGTCTTGCCATTGCCCAGCGTCTGGCCCAATCGGCTCCCGGCAATGCGGACTGGCAGCGGGACGTGTTCTCCTCGTTCTGGCAAATCGCCGGCGTCGAGAAGAAGCAGGGCAATTTCGCCCAGGCCATCGAAACAATGCGCAATGGCCAGCCGGTCATCGCGCGGCTCGCGGCCGCGGAGCCCGGCAACATCCGCTGGCAGAATGATCTCGTGACCATCCATGACTTCATTGGCGGCGTGCAGGAGACACAGAACAACCTGCCAGGGGCGCTGCAATCCCACCGCGAAAGTCTCGCCATCGCTGAGCATATCGCCCGGCTGGCTCCAGACGATCCCAAAGAACAGCGGGACGTGTACATCGCGTATTGGCAAGTGGCGGACATCGAGAAAAAGCTGGGCAATTTTGCCAAGGCGGGCGAAGCGATGCTCCATGGCTTGCCGGTCATGGAGCGGCTGACGGCCCAGGATGCCGGCAATCACGGCTGGCGGAATGATCTCGCCTTCATCCACGAATTCACCGGCGATGTTCTGCTGGAACAAAAAAAGATGCCCGAGGCTCTGAAAGCCTACCGCGAATGTGTGGCCATCAGGGAGCGTTTGGTGAAGGCGGCCCCGGACGATGCCAAATGGCTGCATGACCTGGCGATCAGCCACGCCAAGTTCGCCGGCGTCTATCAGCGGACCAGCGAGCGCGCCAAGGCGCTGGCCGCGCTGCGCGAGGGGCAAGCCATGCTGGAGCAGGCGCTGAAGAAACCGCGCGAAGACAATCAGGACAAGGAGCAATGGCTGAGGGATCAGACCTGGTTCAAGGAGCAGATCGAGGCCGTCAGCTCGCCCTTCTTTGAGCAGCGCCTCGCCGTCCAGGCCGCATACGATGCCGGCGATTTCCGCAAGGCGGCGCAGTTGCAGGTTGTGGTGGCGCTGAGCGTCGAGAAAACCGAGATCGGGAACGCCGGCAAAGCGGGGAGTTTGACGGCGCCCGAGCTGCTCGGCCTCTCCTGGTACAGGCTGCTCGCGCGGGATTTCAAGGGCGCTCTGACGGCCAGCGATCAGGCCATGGCCCTCCAGCCGGATATGGTGATCTACGCCACCAACAAGGCGCATGCGCTGATGTTCCTCGGCAAGGCGAAGGAGGCCGGCGCGTTCCATCTGAAATACAAGGGGAAGCGCACCATCGAGGGGCGCGGCTTGTGGGAGGAGGAAATCGTCAACGACTTCACCGAGTTCGAGAAGCGCGGGCTGACGCATCCGATGATGGCGGAGATCAGGGCGCTGCTCACGGGCCAGAAGGCGGTAAACGTGGACGCTGGCGCGGCGAAAAAGGAGCCCGTCAAAGCGAAGAAGCCGGCCGGCTTTAATCCTTGGTAGAGGCGGGAAACGCGGCTCTTTTGAATTCTGAGCGGGTCCAGAGATTGCCGTGAGCCCCGCCGCACACAAGCATGCTACCGTGCTCGGAGGCGTCAAGGACAAGCCCTGCGGGCGCGCGAAGAGCGCGTCCTTGACCCCTCCTGTGCGCGGTAGCATTTGGCTTTTGCATGGCCGGGACGAAGGAATGGCACCCCGGCCGAACAAAGGAATCAACCCTGCATACAAGCAGGCCGCGAAAACAGTGCCAGCCGGACAGCGAACGCCAGCTTGGGGCAAAGAACGCGGCAGGCGCGGCGCCAGCGGAGACCTCCGGCCCATTGTTTGACGCCGGAGCCCCGCGCCAATGTATTGAGCGGCGGAGCCTCGAAGGAGCGCCGTAGGCCGTTTACGGCCGTCTTGCGGAAAGACTCGCGCAGCACAGAGCGACGAAAACTTAAAACTCAAGCCCGGATGAAGAATGCCCGGCTTGCGGCGGCGCTGACGCGGATGCCATCCCCGGACCGCACCCAGCCCCTACCCCCGCGCGGCTTGCGCGGCGGCCAGCGCCTGCCCGGTGCGGGCGAGTTTGCCCCAGCCGACCAGCCGGCCTTTGATCGCCGCCAGCGCCGTCCGCATGGCAACCCAATAGATGAGCTGGCGGTAGAAAAATCGCTGCACGATCACCAGCGGCAGCAGCCGCCAGCAGCCGCGCCGGCCGTCCAGCTTGAAGGCGATGGCGGCAGCCAGCACTTCCAGCGCCTGCAACGCCGACCAGTATGCGGCCGTCGCGGCGAGGCCGGAGGGCAGACCGTCCGCCGGATGCATCAGCCCTGCGCGCACGGCGGCGATCAGCGTCAAGAGCAGCATCAGGTCCATCACCGGCGAAATCAGCGCCAGCAGGAACTGGAACACGAAAATGTTGGGCAGCGCGAAATAGGCCACGCCGTGCGCCTCGCCGCGCAGCATGGTGCCCTTGTGCTTGTATGCGACTTGCAGCGTGCCGAACATCCAGCGGAAGCGCTGCTTCAGGAACGCGGCCAGCGTCTCGGGCGCTTCGGTGCGGGCGACGGCGCTGTTCTCGGTGAGCACCTTCCAGCCGGCACGCTCCACCGCAATGGTGGCATCGGCGTCTTCGGCCAGCGTGTTGACCGGGAAACCGCCGACTCGATGAGCGCCGCCCGCCGCCACGCGCCGATGGCGCCGGGCACCACCGTGATGCCGTTGACCATCTCCAGCGCCCGCCGGTCGAGGTTCTGGCTGGTGATGTATTCCAGCGCCTGGCATGCGGGTCAGCAGATTGATGCGATTGCCCACCATGGCCGCACCCGCGACGGCGCCCACATTGACATCGCCGAAATGGCGCACCAGCCGCTCGATGGCGTCCGGCTCGAACACCGTGTCGGCGTCCAGCGCGATGACGATCTCGGCCTCCGTCTGCAACAGCCCGAAATTCAGCGCCGATGCCTTGCCGCCATTGGCCTTGGTGTACACACGCACGCGCGGCTCGTGCGCAAAAGCCTCGCGCACCACATCGACCGTGCGGTCGCTGGAGCCGTCGTCCACCACGATCACCTCGAAGTCCGTGAGCGTCGAGGCCAGCAGCGCCGCGACCGAGCCGCAGACTCACCTTCTCTTCGTTGTAGGCCGGCACGATCACCGCCAGCGATTGCGGCCGCCAGTCCAGATGCGCGCGCGCCTTGTCCCGGCGGGCTTGCAGCAGCGCCGCCCAGATCACCAGCAGCAGCCGGACGGTGCCCAGCACGATGCCGGCCAGGAACAGAAAGCCCAGCACCGGGGCGAAGCTGCCGAAGGCGCCGAACGCCACCGAATTGAGCTTCACCATCAGCGGGCTGTCCGGCTGCGTCACCGGCATCACCGCCGAACGCTCCAGCCGCAGCAGATCGTGCACGGACACGAAGCTGTAGCCCCGCTCGCGAAGCGCGTCGATCAGCCGGGGCAGCGCGGCGACGGTCTGGGTGCGGTCGCCGCCGGCGTCGTGCAGCAGCACGATGTTGCCGTGAGCCTCCGCCACCTGGGCCAGCGTGCTCTCGACGATCTTGCCGGCGATCCGGCAGCATCCAGTCCAGCGGGTCGATGGACAGGCCGATGGCGGTGTAGCCGAGATTGGTCGCATAGGTCAGCGCCTGCGCCTGATCGACGGTTTGCGGCTCCATATCGCGCGAATAGGGCGCCCGGAACAGCGCCGTCTTCACCCCCACCTTGGCCTCCAGCAGGCGCTGGGTGGCGTTCAGCTCCAGATCGGCCTGGGCGGCGGAAATTTCGCCTAAGTTCGGATGGGTGAAGGTGTGATTGCCGAGGTCGTGGCCTTCATTATAGATGCGGCGCAGCAGGTCCGGCGCCGCGGCACCGTTGGCGCCGATGACGAAGAACGTCGCCTTCACGTCCTTTTCCCGCAGGATGTCGAGGATCTGCGGCGTGAATTTCGGGTCCGGGCCGTCGTCGAAGGTGAGGGCGAGCACCTTATCCTTGCGCGCCCCCCAGCGCGTGATGGTGGTGACGTTGGGGAAAGTGGAAATGTTCTCCCCGGTAATCAGGTTGGAGGCCGGGTCGAACTCGAAGGCCCGCTGCCGGCCCGACGCAAAATCATGTATAATAGCTGCCTTGCCGTAATCTGGAACTCTTCCTTTGGAGTGCGCCTGTGACGACCAAACACTGGATGCTTGCCAGCGTGCTGTGCTGTGCAGTGTTGATCCTCTCGGTTGTGCGCACATCTGCTCCCGACCTGGCGACCACAGACCGCACCTCGCCATCTCCCGCAGTTGCTAATCTGCAAGCGTCCACGGATCACGAGTTGGATCCCACCGGCTACGTCAAGGGCCTGTATATCTCCCGTGCGGCGCTGGGGAACGCCGATTTCGTGAAGCATGTCCAGGATCTCCTGGAGAATACCGAGTTAAATGCGGTCGTCATGGACTTCAAGGGCGACCGCGGCCAACTCACCTTCCCCACACAGGTGGCGCGGGCGCAGGAGATCGGCGCCGACAGCGATGCGATGGTCAAGGACCCGGCTGCGTTTCTCAAGTGGTTCAAGGTCGCGGCGTCACCATCGCCCGCATCCCTGTCAGCAAGGACAACCTGCTGGCGCAGGCACATCCTGAATGGGCGGTGATCAACGCCAACACCGGGAAGATCCGGCGCGACCCGGAAAAGATGGGTTGGGTCGATCCGAACCACGAAGCGGTGCGGGATTACAACATTGCGTTGGCGGTCGAGGCGGCGCGCATGGGTTTCGATGAAGTACAGTACGATTACGTCCGCTTCCCCACCGATGGCAACGTCGGCGTCGCCCAGTTCTCCCTGCCCAACACCGAGGAAAACCGCGCCCGCGGCCATCGCTGGCCTCTACAAAGCACCGCGGCCGCGTTGAAGCCGCTCGGCACGAAACTGGGTGTCGACATCTTCGGCTACACGGCGTGGGTGACCAACGATCTCGGCATCGGCCAGCAGATCGAACGATCGCCCCGTATATCGACGTATTGTCGCCGATGGTGTATCCGTCCACGTTCGATACTGGCTTGCCCGGTGAAGCGGGAAGATACGCATCACACGATCGCATACCCATACGACGTCGTCCGCAAGAGCACCGAGCGCAGCGTAGAGCGGACCCGCGCCGTCAACCCGTCGATCGAGGTGCGGCCGTGGATTTCAGGATTTCCAGGACTACGCCTTCGACTATCGCACTTACACACCGGGTGAAATCCGCGCCCAGATGGACGGCGCACACGAAGGCGGCGGGCACGGCTGGATCCTGTGGGACGCGGCGGTCAAATATACGCGTGAAGCACTGGTGTCCGCACAGCCGGCGTATCCCGCCAACCTGGCGGGCAAAGTGCTGGCCATCGCTTATCGCGACATTTCGGAGGACGGCGGATCAGGCAGCCGCACCCCGGCGCAACTCCGTGCCGACCTGGAGCGGCTGTTGGCGGGTGGTTACTACCCCGTAAACCTCCGGCGATATAATGAGAGAAGGGAAACTGAGCATGGTGCCGGCCGGCAGAGCGGCAGGTCGTGTTGACCTTCGATGACTCGACGCCCGGGCCAATTGCGAATCCGGTCGAACGGCGCGGTGGAGCCGGAGACGGCGGTGGGAGTATTGCTGGATTTTCACGCGGCCCACCCTGCCGACTGGCCTCTGAAGGCGACCTTTTTCGTGCAGAGTCCCCCGGACGGCCAGGAGTTGGGCGAGCAAATCTTCGGCGCCCCCGATCTGGCGGCAGCTCCAGCTGGAAATGCTGGTCGCTCTGGGCATGGAGATCGGCGCCCAGCCCGCCGGACAGGCGAAGCTCGCCGGGCTAAGTTCCGAGGAAGCCCAGCGGGTGATCGCTCAAAGCCTGCATCAACTAAGCGGCCTGCTGCCGGATTACAAGGTTGTCTCGCTTGCCGTGCCGGAGGGTCGGCTGCCGCAGGATCTTGCTCTGTTCCGCGGCGGCGCTTCTGACGGCGAACCCTATACGCTACTGGGAGCCGTCGCACCGAAGGGCGGGCTGATGCCCTCGCCGTTGGCGCCGCAATTCGACCCATTTCGTCTTCCCCCACGTCCGGCGAACGAACTGGATGCCCCTGGCTGAAGCTGACCGAAAAAACAAA
>CAWHDD010000008.1:0-108249 GCA_963827885.1 uncultured Alphaproteobacteria bacterium
AATACTATCAACGGAGGTAAACATGCAGATAATAATGTCAAGATCCAGAATTCATGATTGCCCCGCATGGTGCTCCGACATTTACGAGGCTATGCGCATCGAGACGGAAGAATTTTCACACTTTAAAATCAGTACAACGAAAAGGATCCACACGAGGATCAGTAGTCAGAGGTAGGCTTCGCCCACCAGACCTGAAGTCAAATGATGAAGCCGTTGAGGTAATTCTCGAAGCAATCACAAAGGCTGGTTATAAGCCAGGTGAAGAGGTTGGTGTATGTTGACCCTGCTGCAAGTGAATTGTGGGAAGACGGCAAGTATGAACGTTAGAAAAGCACGGGGAAATTCCTGACCAGTGATGAAATGGTTAAACTATGGGAAAACTGGGTGAAGACAATACCCGATTGTATTGATTGAAGATGGATTGGCAGAAAATGACTGGAGCGGTTGGGCAAATATGACGAAGACTCTTGGCAAAAAAATTGAAATTGTTGGCGATAATATCTTATGCACCAATAAAGCAATCCTGATGGAAGGCATCCAGAAGGGTGTTGCCGATGTATTTATGATAAAACTAAAATCGGATAGACAAGTTTACAGAAACCCTTGAAACCATTGAGCTGGCATTTTATACAAGAATTCCTATAACTGCTTCGTATCGCACCGCAGTGGTGAAACCGTTGACAGTTTCATTTCAGACCTTACTGTTGCTGTGAATGCCGGTCACCTGAAGACGAGGAAGCAGATACGGGGAGAGCAGGACTGAAGAAACTCAACCAGCTTATGAGGATTGAACATGCACTGGGCAGTGCATCCAAATTCGCGGGAAAGAAAGCATTTAAGAACTCAGGGGATCGGGCCACGCATGCAAGCTGGCCTCACGTTACTGTAGTGTAAGTTCTTCTCTAAAGCATAGCCGGGCAATTTATTGATCCCCGGTCTTGATTTCACTTAAGACAGGCGGCACTTTCACACCCTGCATCATGGCAGTGGTGTCGCCGTTAAATGTCTTGCCAACAGGATTGCTCCGTCACGGGTCAGGCCATACGAAATTACGGCATCAACCATATCCCATAGGACGAATTTTGCCTGTCCCTGCAGATTAAACAGCCCGAAATGGTTCTCGGAACCCTGCGGTTGGCGGCATCTTTCCATTGCTCGTCAAACGCCTCAAAATAAAAACAGCTTATGCCGCGTGCGCCTGTCCCATTCCCTCATCAAAGTATAATAGCGGGCCGATTTGTATTCATCAGTTCCCCTGGATCCCGTATCTCCATAAAGACCGTCTGAAACAGTAGTTGACCAGTTCGCCTTTTATGCAACGGGTTTATCAACGCCGATGCTTTTCATGTAGGATACCACGCTTTTCGTACTGGGAGATGGCATAATCCCTTGCCCTTAGCATGGCCGCATCAACTCTCCCATGTCTGACAAATGCCTCCTCTCTTCGGGTACTCTCCAGAAGTCGGGGCTATAATGCGTCTCGTGCATGGGGTAGGTGTGCATTGAAATATAATCAACCGCTTTAATTAGCTGGTTCAGATCCTCCAGGTGGTACTCGCTACCACCGCCGCCCAGGCAGCATCGTTCCAAAGCGTTATCCATAAAGAGGCGGGTAATTTACCCTCTCTGAGACCCTGCAGATGATTTACCCATTTGAGTATGATTGCAGGTTCCACGTAATAATCCCATGCCCAGTGCACCATGGCTTCATTGCCAACTGCAATTATTTTTACTATATCTGGATATTGGCTGGTCAGCTCAACAGCGCGTGCAATCTCAATTTAGTTCCTTCCGGGCTCTACATTCTGATTAGGTCCAGCAGAGGCAGTCCAGGCATTTTTGCAGTCTATCCAGGCTCCAAGCATCATACATCTAGAAGCCGGGTCATCGCTCTTCATCTGCCTTATGGCTTCCAGCAGATTGGCTGCTTAGTCGAGATGGACGTTATAGGTCCGAACCACCTTGATTCCCATGGCCGACAAGATTTTCAAGTCTTCTTTCAGCTGGGGAATAATCGGATTATATATCCCTAGTCTTTTCGCGATACCCTCCGTATGAAATTGCCAGGTAGTCGCGGGAACCAGGATCTCTGCTGCAGTTTTACCGGCCGCAGACGGTTTCTGAGTACATGAGACAGCCACGGGCTGCCAAGGCGAAAATCAGTAATGGAAAGAACTTGGTGATTCAGGTGATGTTATCAGTTTGTATTATAGCGCACAAATCCATGTTTAATTCTCTTCTAATTATTCCCTCCTTTTTTCCAGTTCTTCCTGCATCAGGAGGCAGGTTTTATGGTCAATGGCATAGAAATAGAGCAGAATGGCGCACGACATGTACAGAATTCCCGGAACAACTGAGATCATAAGTTTCATCCATTGGTGGTGGCTGACTGGTAGCTTGGGAACGAATTGAAACAGGGCAGACATCCAGCCTGCAAGTGCGCCGCCAATTCCCCATCCGGCCTTCTGGGCAAATGTGCACTGCCGAAAATACCCAGTCCGGTAGCCCTCCTGCCAAATTTCCATTCGGAGTAATCGGCAGTATCGGCGAGCATGGTCCATCGTCAGGGTACGGCAGGGGCATATGTGAATTTTGCAAGGACATTAATTATGTAAACTGTTGTCATATTCTCGCTGCCCGGGAAATATAACAAAATGAAGAAGAGGCCCAAAGCAAAGAACTGGCGATAAATACATTTTCTTTCCCAAACCTTTTTGCAAGCAGCTTCGAGAAAGGGATACCCGCTATCAGCGCAACGGTGCCTATTACATTGAATAACTGAACGTTCTGTTCCTGACCTATATAATATTTGAAGTAATAGGCAATTGAAAGATTCTGCAGGGCAAACATGATAAATGAGACTATGCCAACAAAGAACAGATAACCCAGGAGCGGTTCCTGAACAGGTTTTTGATATCCTGTTTGAGATTGTGCTGTTGCATGGCGGGCGGTTTTACCCTTTCCTGGTCGTCCTGAATGTAATCATGAAAAGAATGAAACTGATTGCCGCAAACAGCAAAAGGGTGTATTGGTAGCCTTTGGCGTTGTCGCCCCTGCCGAAATAGCTGGCCAGGTGAGAGGAGGTTCCTGTAACGATGAACTACCCCAGGCAAAGGCAAAGATGAAACGATAGGAGTTTAATCCTGCCCTCTCGTAAGAGTTGGAAGTCATTACGGCGCCCAGCGATGAATAGGGAAGGTTGATGGCAGTAAAGACAGTCATCAGCAGCAGGTATGTAACTCCGGCATAAATCACTTTTTCCCGTGGGACCAATATCAGGTGTGGAAAAGGTGAGTACTGCCAGTACGGCGTATGGAAGCGCCATCCACAGCAGGTATCGACAGAATTCCCCCATCGGGTGTTGGTCCTGTCGGCAATGATACCCATGATCGGATCGCTGATCATGTCCCAGAAACGGGCTATCAGCATTACATAATAGTACCGGCTGCAGCAGCAGATATTCCGAAGGTATCCGTATAAAAAATCCAATCCAGAAGCCCACCATGTCCCATACAAAGTGCGAAGCAGTATCGCCAAGGCCATAACCGATTTTTTCTTTCAGGGATCATTTTGTTTCAGTTTGTAGTCATAGAGGTTTAAGGGTTGTAAAACATTTCCGCATATGGTTATGGCAGGTTGAATACCTTGAAAACCAAAACAAACTTGGGTAAATTTTCTCACTCCTTCAAATGAAATGCTGCCTTTTTTCATTTCATGCATGATCAGGCCACCACGGGATACTGTAGCCGGGTAACAGAGCTGGGCTCTGATAAGATAACCGAGGATGCTGTAGCCGGGCAGCAGAGGCAGGCCGCGATCTGGCCACCCAGCAATACGTGGCCATGGTTTTGTTCTTGCTTCGCTTCAGCGTATTGCTGGCAGCGCCTCCGGCGTGCGCACGGTGAGCGCTGCTTCGTAGCAGGCGATGGCCCGCTCCTGGTTCTCAGCTTTGTTTCCATGGACGCGATATTCGTAGGCGAGCCCGAGATTGTGTTGAGTCGCGGCCCACTCCTCCGGCAGCGCCTCGCGGGTGCGCACGGTGAGCGCCGCTTCGTAGGTGGCGATGGCATGCTCGATATTCCCGGCCTCGCTGCCGCGGACACGCCATTGGTGAGCGGAGGCAAGGCTATTCTGCACCGCTGCCCATTCCTCCGGGAACGCCTCGCGCGTCAGCACCGTCAGGGCGCCGTTAAAATAGGTGATGGCCCGCTCCTGGTTCTCCGCCTTGTTGCCGTTAACGCGGGCGCGATAGGACAAGCCGAGCTGCTGCTGTGTTTCGCCCCAGTCCTTGGGCGCCGCGTCGCGGGTGCGCACAGTGAGGGCCGCCTCAAAAGCGGCTATGGCCTGTTCGACGTTCTCCGCCTTGCCGCCCCGCGTCCGCACGCGATAGGCGGCCGCGAGGAAATGCCGGCTTGCTGCCCAGTCCTTGGGCGCGGCCTCGCGGGTGCGCACGGTGAGGCCGGCCTCCAGCGCAGTGATGGCGTGCTCGATGTTGTCCTGCCGGCTGCCGCGCTTGCGTGTCAGCAGGGCATTGGCCAGATGGTGCTGCACAGCCGCCCAGCGTTCGGGGAACGCCTCGCGGGTGAAAACGGTGAGCGCCTGCTCGTGGGCGGCGATGGCCTGCTCCAGGTTGTCCGCCCGGTTGCCATGAATGCGCAGGCGATAGACGCTGCCGAGATTATCCTGCGCTTCCGCCCAACGCTCCGGGGAGGTCTCGCGGGAGTACAACGCCAGCGCCGCTTCGGAAGCGGATAGCGCCTTTTCGATATTTGCTGCCCGGCCACCCTGGCGGACTTCGGCATAGGCTTTGCCGAGGTTGGTGAGCAGCGCGCCGCGCAGATCTTGGCGCGGTTCCGGTAGCGGCCAGGGGTTGATCTGCGGCTCAAGTTTCAGCAGGGCTTCGGCGAGGGGGATTTGCTGGCCGGGCTCCCTGGCGTCCTGCCATTGCTTGTGAAGCTCCAGGAATTCAGTGCTGCTGGAGGCCGCGACCGCTGGAATGGTAGTCGCCGCGGACTTCATCCGCCGGAACAGGGGGCGGCGGAACCTTTGGCGCGGCATGCGTTGACGATGCCGGAGCGGCTGGCTGTGCCTGTATGGCGGGCGGCGCGGTACGATCAGCAGGCGCGGCCGGCGCGGTAGCCGCCGGTGATGGCTACGCCGCCGCCGTTTGATCCGGCCTGGCTCCGAGCTTGACCGGTCCCGCGCGCAGTTTTCCCCGCCGCAAAAAGCGGATCGTAACCACCGTCCCCGGCTCCGCGCCGCCGATGACCTTCAGGAACTGCGCCGTGTCCTCCACCGGCAGCTTGTTGACGCCAGTCACGATGTCGCCGCGCGCAAGGTTCGCCGTAGCCGCGGGCGAGCCGGGCTCGACCTTCTTCACCACCGTACCGCGCGGCGTATGCCAGCCCAGAGCCGCAGCCTCCTGCCGGGTGAGGCCGCGCAGTTCCACGCCGAGATATCCGCGCTGTGTAGACGCCAGCGGCTGTTGCGCCATTGCTGCCGGGGGAGGTGCCGCGATGATCCCGCAGCAAAGGTTTAGCGCCATCGCCAATACCGCCCGCTTCAACCGCGCCCGGATCATGCGCTCCCCCTTGTCAGATGCCCTCATGCGAAGCGCGGACAGTATGCATGCAATATGACGCCAGTCAGGCGGCAGTTGTTCTTGCTGTTCCGGCGGAGAATGTACCGTTTGATGCGGGCCGGAATCAAAAAAGACGGCTCCGTTCCCCCCCGAACGGAAGCCGCCTCCTGTCTCGCCGCCAACTGGACGGCGGGAAATGCGTCAGATCATTTAAGCGGTTCCAGCGTCTCGCCCCACTTGTACTTCAAGCCCACGGTGATCTCGTACTGGGACATGCCGATTTCGATGTTATGGTTCGGATTGCCCATTCCAGCCAATTCCGTGCCCTTCACCTCGTTGCGAGGCACATAGGCGCCGGCCACTTCCAGCGACGTTTGGCGGGTCAGCTTCAGCTCCGCGCCCGCCGTGATGTGATCCTGAACGACGCCCGGCGCGATGATGTTGAACATCACGTCGCGAGAGGAGATCGGGTTGGTGTTGTGCGAGTAGCCCACGCGGAGCGTCATGCCTGGCATGGCTTCGCGCCACTCCAGACCCAGCTTGACCACGTCCACGTCTTTCCAGCCGAAGCCGGGGCCGTTGTCCGAGCCCAGCGGCGCCCGGTTCGTGGACGGATTGGCGATGGAGGCGATGGAGCCGTACCAGATGTGCTTGTAATCGGCCATCAAGGTCACGCGGGGTGAGAGGTCGATGGCGATACCGGCTTGCAAGCTGGCGGGAATATCGAAGCCGCCATGCTCGGCGAACAGGCCGCGATAGCGCTCGAAATCCTGCATGATGATACGCGAATTGCCCGCGACGCCAAGCCGGACGCCGGGCGTCATCGCCCATTCCACGCCGCCGCGCACGCCGTAGCCCCAGGATACGTCAACGCCACGGCCGCTGACATTGCCGGGGTCCTCGGACATGCCCGCGAACGCGCCCAGCCCCTTCAGCTCGATCTGCTGGCGCGCCAGGATCGGCGCCACGCCGAAGGAGAAATTGCCGATCTGCTTGGCGGCGGCAACCGATAGAAATGCCTGCTGCAAATCCACGCCCATGGCGCCGCCACAGAAGACGCCGGTCTTGGGTCCAGGAACGTTGGTACAGCCGCCATCCAGCCGCGAGACGGAAGGGTAGCTCGTGTTCATGCCGCCATTGCCGTAGAGCGTCACGGCCACGACGTCGGCCAGCGGATTGCCGGAAATGCGGCGGCTCCAGGCCATGTTCGGCACGAGGAAGTAGTCTTTCTTGCTTTCGACTTCCCCCATGGGGGTGAAGCCAGGCTCGCCTGAGCCGGTTACGTCGCGGCTCGGGCTGAACAGCGTCGCGGCGAAATCGATCTCGGTACCGGATAGATGGGTGAGACCCGCCGGGTTAAGTGAGGCCGCCGTGGCGTCGCGGCTGTCAGCCACGCCCGCGCCGCCCAGCGCCTTTTGCCGCGCTCCGTTGCCGTATTGGAAATAGCCTTCGGTTGCGAATGCCGTCGAGGCTGACAAACCGATCAGTGCCGCCGAGGCCACCAGCGAGCGGCTGAGCCCGCGCATATTCATCTTCATTCCAATTCCCTCCCCCTTGGCCGTTTCCGCCTACGTGTTCATCGTCTGCGGTCGCGGTATGCATGGCTGCCCCTATCATATGCAAACATTTTTATATATATCACCCATATACTGCTTACTTGAGCAAACTCAGTGATTCCTGTTGCTACTCTGCCACGATCCAGTGAGTATCTACGGAAGATTGAAGATAAATGGCCGCAGCCGTGGTAAGAGCCTGTTCGTCCGGCGATCAAGTGGAGGGAGCGGTTATGGCGGAGCAAGAAAAGCCAAGCGATTTCGGCGGCCGCGTGCCGGTCATGCTCGGCGTTACCGGCCATCGCGTTCTCAAAGCTCCCGTGGAAGTGCTGCGCGACGCCATCCGCAAAGAATGCCGGGCTTTGCGCAAATCATACCCGCACAGCCCCTTCGTTATCCTCTCCGGGCTGGCCGAAGGCGCCGACCGGCTGGTGGTGGACGTGGCCATAGCGGAACTTGAAGCGCCGCTGATCGCCATTCTGCCCATGCCGGCGGAGGATTTCGCCGCCGACTTCCCGTCTGACGCTTCGAAGCGCGAGTTTTTTGCGCTGGTCGAGCGAGCCCGTTCGGTCATCACCGCTCCGGTGCCGGCCGGGGATGCCTGGCGCACGCCCGGTGAGCCGCGCAACGAGCTTTACGCCTGGGCCGGGGCGCGCGTCGCCGAACAGTCGCAGGTGCTGTTCGCGCTGTGGGACGGTCAGGGGCCGCGCGGCACGGGCGGCACAGCCCATGTCGTTGCGTGGTTCGATCAGGGCATGTCGCCACGGCGCTATTCCATGAGCGGTTACGAGCTGTCGCCGCTCGATCCCCCGGAGCCGGGCATCCTGGTTCACATCCACGCGGAAACCGGGGCGGTGGAAAGCAGAAAAACCACAATGCTGCCAGGGCGGTCCGAGGAGACGAAGAAGAGCGACATCCGCCGCATTCTGAAACACGCGGACCACTACAATCGCCAAGTCGCACATATGACGCCCAAGGTTACGGAAGACGATCCGGTTCGCCAGACCTGCGCGGCGGGCAGGGCATGCGCCCATGACGCGGCTGCCGCCTATTTCGCCGCCGATCAGATTTCGATCCAGTACGCCCAGCAGGTACGCCGCGCGGATCAATGGGTCTACGGCTTGGCGGTGCTCGCCTTTTTCTGTTTCAACTTCATCAATCAGTGGCCCATCGCGTCCTGGTGCTATCTCGCGGCGGCCGCCGTCATGCTGGGCATCGCGGTGGCGATCCGGCTGCGGCGCACCGATCACCGCTTTTTTGAAAGCCGGGGGCTCGCCGAGGTGATGCGGGTGCTGTTCTTCTGGCGGCTGGCCGGTATCCAGCAGCCGGTTTGGCAGACGTTTCTCGCCAAGCATGCCGGCGCCGTGCACTGGATCAGACATGCCGTGCGCGCGCTCGAATTCGCCAACGATCATGGCAGCGGTGCCGCGGTGCCGTCCGATGAAGCGGTCGCCATCTTGAAATCCCGCTGGATCGACGACCAGATCGCCTTCTTCGAAAGGGCAGGGCGGCGGCATGCGCGGCATTACCGGCGGTGGATCTGGGTGGCGCGCATCACGCTGGCCCTGTCCTTTCTGATCGCCATTGGCGTGGCGGCGCTCGCATTGAGCTGGCGGGAAGACCTGTTTCACTGGCCCAGCGATCAGTCCGTGATTCTGGCGGTGAGCTTTAGCGACCTATTGCAGGCACTGCTCGGCGTTCTGGCCGCCGCCGCCGTCGCCGCGCGCGGTTTTGTCGCCCGCCGCGCCGATCTGGAATTGCTCAAGCAATACGCCTCGGCCAAACAGATTTTCGAGATCGCCAAGGACCGGCTGGAGAAGAACGATCCCGAATGGCCGGCGAAGGATATTCTCGAACGGCTGGGGCGGGAGGCGCTGCTCGAACAATCGGAATGGCTGTGGGTGCGCCATTCGAGGCCGTTCGAAGTGCCGAATTGACGCCAGCGGTGTTCCGATTGCAGTCGTCTAAACGGGCTCCAGCACCGTAGAATGTCCGCCGGAATTTGGGAGGGCATTCATGATGTCACGGTCTGTCGTAGTCACAGGCGCCTCGACCGGCATCGGGTATGCAACTGTCGAGGCGCTGGTGAAGGCCGGCTTCCATGTGTTCGGCAGTGTGCGCAACTCCGCCGATGCGGAGCGGCTGGAGGCGGCGTTCCCCAGCGGCTGCACGCCGCTGGTGTTCGACGTTACCGATGGCGAGGCGATCCAGCGCGCCGCCGGTGTGGTGGCGGCTAAACTAGGCTCCGCGACACTTGCCGGGCTGGTCAATAACGCCGGCATCGCCGTTGCCGGGCCGCTGCTCCTGCTGCCGCTCGACGATATCCGCCGCCAGATCGAGGTGAACGTCATCGGCCAGATTGCGGTTTGCCAGGCATTCGCGCCGCTGCTCGGAACGGACCCTGCCCGCGTTGGAGCTCCCGGCCGCATCGTCATGATGAGTTCCGTCAGCGGCCAGTTCGCCGCGCCGTTCATGGGGCCTTATTCGGCTTCCAAGCATGCGCTGGAAGCGGTGTCGGACAGTCTCAGGCGTGAGCTGGTGATCTTCGGCATCGACGTGATCGTCATCGGGCCGGGGGCCATCGCCACGCCGATTTGGGACAAGGCCGCGGACCTGGAGGCGTCGCCATTTCCGGGTACGCCCTATGAAACATATCTGCGCGGTTTCGGCACCAGCGCGCTGCGGGCGGGACGGCGTGGATTGCCGCCGGAGCGGGTGGCGAAGGCTGTGTTGAAAGCGCTGACGGCGCCGCATCCGCCCGCACGCATTGCGGTGGTGCCGCGCAGGTTTACGAACTGGCTGTTCCGCGCCGTGCTGCCGAAACGCTTCGTTGACCGGCTGATTGCGAAGCGTCTCGGCGGGGTGAGGAGGCCGTGAGGCGCCGCCCGCTCAGATCCCCGCAATCGCCGGGCCGATGCCTTCGCGGATGGCGAAGCGCCGCAGGAACGGCGACCGGCTCAGCACCGCCAGCCCCACCGCCCGCGCCGCACTCAGCGGAACGAGGCCGCTGATCAGCGTGCGGTTGAGCATGTCGGCGGCGGCGGTGCGCGTCAGCACATCGCCGCGCCGCCTGGCTGTATAGGCCGCAAGCACGCTGTCCGAGCCGATATCCTCTCCGCGCAGTCTCGCTTCGGTCACGCAGTTCACCAGCTCCGCCACGTCGCGGAAGCCGAGGTTCAAGCCTTGCGCGCCGATGGGCGGCACTCCGTGCGCGGCGTCGCCGATCAGCGCGATGCGGCTGCGGCCGTAATTGCGCACCACCAGCGCCGACAGCGGGAACGCCCCGCGCGGACCCACGGCGGTGATGCGGCCCAGGAAGCCGCCGATCCTCTCCTCGATTTCGCGCGCGAATTCCGCCTCGCCCATCTTCAGGAAAATCGCCACCCGCTCGGGCGTCTCTTCCCACACCAGACTGGAGGTGTTGCCGGGCAGCGGCACGCAGGTGAACGGCCCCTCCTTCCGGTGCAACTCCACGCAAGTGCCGTTGTGTGGCGCGGTATGCTCGAAATTGCAGGCGATGGCTGTGTGCCGGTAGTCGAAATTCCAGCTATTGATGCCGGCTTTGCGCCGCAGGAGCGACTTGCGCCCGTCCGCGCCGATGGCGAGAGACACAGGCGTCTCCGTGCCGTCCTGGGCGCGGATGGTGAGCGCACCGGAGCCGGGAATGATGTCGTCCGCCAGCCCCTCATCCCACGGGATCTCGCTGCCGATGGCGTCCAGCAGTGCACCCACCAGCCGCGCGTTGGGAATGTTGTAGGCGAACACGTCGAGGCCGCCCTCGCTCGCCGTGAACGTCACGTCGGGCGCGCGCAGCAGGCGGCGCGTCTGGTCGATGATGGTGACGCTGGTGATGGGCGCGGCGTGGGGCAGGCACGCCTCCCAGATGCCGATGCGCTTCAGCAGTTCCACCGACGCGCCGATGAGCGCCGTCTGCCGCATGTCGGCGCGCGGCCCGGTAGCCTCGGGGCGCGGACCGAAAATCCTGGTGCTGAATCCGGCGCGCCAGAAGGCCAGCGCGGCGGCCAGGCCGTTGGGGCCGCCGCCAATCACGGCGATGTCGAGGCATTGTGACAGGCTGGGTGTCGATGCGGTCATGACCACCTACGGATTGTCTTGCATTCGCATTAAGTTCAGGTGCATTCTGCTTCAAATTTTAGGCAAATCCACCAATGGCAGAGCGTCGCGGCAACGGTTTCCCCCGTCACGCCCGGCGACAGTACCATGGTTATCGCAGCAGGTTAATGGCTGATGACGAACCTAGGCAGCAGCGATCGTTACAGCGCGGCGCGCGCGATCCCCTCGCCCGCCCAGCACAGGAACATGCGTCCCGACGTCTCCTCTTTCTTCCACGCGGCGACGAATACCATCAGCCACATCGTTTTCGACCGGGCGTCGCGCGTGGCGGCGATCATTGATCCCGTTCTGGATTTCGATCCCCTCGCCCTGAAGACCTCCACCGTGAGCGCGGACAAGATCATCACCCTGGCCAAGGCCGAGGGACTTTCCGTCGCCTGGATTCTGGAGACTCATATCCACGCCGATCACATGACGGCCGCGTGCTACCTGAAGGACAAGCTGGGCGGCAAGATTGGCATCGGCGCGCGGGTGGCCGAGGTGCAGGAGACCTGGAATGGCCTTCTCCACCTGACGGACGCCGCGAAAACGGACCTCACCATGTTCGATCACGTCTTCGAGGATGGCGAGGAATTCAGCATCGGCCGCCTCACCGCCAAGGTGATGTTTACGCCGGGGCACACTGCCGCCGACGTGACATATGTGATGGGCGACGCGGCCTTCGTGGGCGATACGATGTTCATGCCCGACTATGGCACGGCCCGCGCCGACTTTCCCGGCGGCGATGCGCGCGTGCTTTACCGCTCGATCCAGAAGGTTCTGGCCCTGCCGCCGCAGACGCGCATCTTCCTCTGCCACGATTATCTGCCGAAAAGCGGGCGCGGCCAGCACCGCTGGGAGACCACCGTGGCCGAGCAGATGCAGAATCTGCACCTCGCCGGCATGAGCGAAGACGCCTTTGCCGCCATGCGCGAGGCGAAGGATGCGTCGCTGGGGGCGCCGCCGCTGCTTTATCCCGCGGTGCAGGTGAACATCCGGGCCGGCATCGCGCCGCCGCCCGAAGAGAACGGCGTTTCCTACCTGAAACTGCCTATTTCCTGAGCATTTTCGCCCCGGATTCGGATTGTCCTGTGGAGAAAACGGACCTTTTCCGGCCCGGAATAGCCCCTTCGCCGGCCTGGAAAAGGGCTCGCGATACCCGGCTGCACCGCCCAAAAAGCCTTGCAGCGCATGGAATTTCACCGCCTGACGCACACTCAGTGGCATTCAAGTAACAGATCGGTACACTTCTAAGCAAATTAGCGTCTTAATTGTTTACGACTTTAGCGCCCTGGGCTATCAACGGTACTGCAAGTCTGGTGAGCCGGATGGGGGTGTTCCACATTTAGGCTCGCTTGGCTCAAGGAGCTAAGTTGGAGGCCTGATGCGTTGAGCGAGGGTCTGCCGGCTCTCCAAGACGGGATGGAACCGGCGGTTTTAGTCCTGGGACGTGGAAACAGTCTTGCAAATTCTGGCCCCCCTGCAATCGCTTGAGGGCCGTTTAGGAGATGATTATGATTGGGGAACTCATGAAAACGACAAGTCGTTTCGCGCTGGTCGCCGCTGCTGGCCTTCTCGCCGGCGGTTTCGCCCTGACGCCTGCTAACGCTGCCGATCTCGGCGGTAACGGCGATCTGGAAGCTCGCGTTGCTGAACTCGAAGCCACCACGGCTCGCAAAGGCAACACGAAGGTTTCTCTGACGGTCTATGGCCAAGTCAACCGCGCCCTGCTGGCGTGGGACGATGGCAAAGACGGCGACGCCAACTTCGTTGACAACACGCAGTCTTCGACCCGTTTCGGCTTCAAGGGCAATGCTAAGGTTGCTCCGGGCTGGAAGAGCGGCTTCAACATCGAAATCGAAGTTGTGGACTCTGCTTCTGCCGCGCTCGCACAGGACAACTGGAGCACTGTTACCGACGTCAAAGGCAATAACGCTTTGACCGTTCGTCAGGCTAACTGGTACATCGAAGGCGAAAAAACCGG
The DNA here is from genome assembly GCA_963827885.1 of uncultured Alphaproteobacteria bacterium. Classification (GTDB taxonomy): domain Bacteria; phylum Pseudomonadota; class Alphaproteobacteria; order Rhizobiales; family Rhodomicrobiaceae; genus CAWHDD01. The sequence goes on from CAWHDD010000008.1 coordinate 13,232, forward strand.
CCGCGTGACTGTCGGCCAGGGGAATACGGCGACCAAGGACGGCGTGCTGGTGAACCTCTCCGGTAGCATGTCTGACGCCAAGCTGTACTTTAATAGTGCGTTCAGAATCCGCGCTACCGACGGTACACCTTCCGCTTCTACTGTGACCTGGAGCAAATTTGCTGACGGTCTCGACGGCACTCGCGCTCATGTTGTCCGTTACGACACTCCGTCGATCTACGGCTTCATCCTGTCCGCAGCCTGGGGTGAGAACGACTATTGGGATGCCGCTATCCGCTTCGCCAAGGATTTTGGCGGCGTGAAGATCGCAGCGTTCGGTGGTTACTCCTACAATAGCGCTAGCGAGAATAATATCACTCACGCTGCTCGTGACTTGGCTGAACGCTGGACGGGCGGCGCGTCCGTGATGCATGCGAGCGGCCTGTATGTGAACGTGACCGGCGGCGTCGAAGAGAAGAAGTCCCGCAAGGATGCGGCTGGGCATCAGGTTGATGCGAGCTACATCTACGGTCAGGCTGGTATTCATCGCAAGTTCCTGCCGGTTGGCGCGACCACCGTCTATGGTGAAGTTGCTCAGTACAGCGATTTCGGCGTTGGCCAGGACATCGCGAGCGGCCCGAAGGGCGCGACTGTGAAGGTGAGAGAAGGCGACGTGAACCGTTGGGGCCTCGGCGTGACGCAGGCTTTCGACAGCGCAGCGCTTGAGCTCTATGCGCAGTATCATCACTACAGCCTGGACGCCACGTCCACGGCCGCCACGAACAACAGCGTCAAGGTCGAAGACTGGGATGCAGTCCTGACCGGCGCGAAGATCAAGTTCTGATCGAACTTACCATCTTAACGGAAAAGGCCGCTGCGAAGCGGCCTTTTTTGCGTCGTGGCGGCGGATAGGAGACAAACGCTCGTGCGGGGAAACGATGCGGTGCCAAGCTGGCGGTGTGGCTGCAATTTGTGTTATAGGTAGCTCATGACAACAGAATCGCTCTCAATCGATACCGTGATGCCTTCGGCGACCCCTTCGGAAGAAGAGATTCGCCTATGGCAGATGCTGCCGCGCGACGAGCAGTTGCGGCGCCTGCGCACGATGTTGAACCACCCGGATTGCTCGACGCTCGTGGACGACACGATGGAAGACATTCTCCGGGAAGCAAGGGCGCGCGCCGATGCCCGCAAAGCCGGTTAAGTTCCGCCTTGCCGCCGCCGCCCGCGCCGCCCTCTTCACCATTTACGATGAGACCGCCGCGAAGTACGGGCGCTATCAGGCGGAAGCATATTACGCCGGCTTAATGAGGACTTTCGGCCTTCTCGCCGATTTTCCCGGAATGGGCATGAACACGGACGAGTTGAAGGCCGGACACCGGCGTTTTCGCTTCCAGTCGCATTTTATTTATTACACAGACGGAGAGGACCATGTGATCATTCGCACGGTCACGCACGTCCGTCAAAGCCTGCGCCCCGGCTTGATCGAATAAGCTCTCAACCCTTCTCCGGCCACAGCGTCCGCAGCTCGCGCGGCAGCACGCCAACCAGCTTCGCCACCTCGCCGGCGTCGATCCGGGCGGCGATCACCTCCAGCACGCCCTTCACCATGCGCTCCGCGTCCGTGCCCAGGTTGCGGCGCGTCCCGGCGTCGATGTCGTCGAGGAAATCCTCCACATGCCGCGTCCTGCCCGGCGTGGCGGCCATATGCCAGCCCTCGTAATAGAAGCCGCGAACCAGCATCGGGAGCTGGGCACCGAAATGCACGGCGTTTTCCGGCGGCAGGCGGTCGCGGATGGTGTGGAGCGTGGCGCGCAGGAGCTGATAGGCCAGATGCCTGTCGCTCATCTCCAGGCGCTCCATGAGGTCCTTCAGCCAGAGGTTGGTCTGCTGGACCGTGGAGTCGAATACGTCAAGACCGGTGGACATGGCTGCTCCTTCGCGTGACTGAGTGTCAGCCGGAGGATGCGCCAATGGTCCACGGGTTGAATGACTTATATCAAGACGGCGGCAAAAATCTGCTGCCGCCAGCGCTTACCGGCGGCCGGTCAGCCCCGATAGCAGACGCGACAAGCTGAAGCCGCCGGCGTCCTCTGCAGGCGCGGGCTGGCGTGCCGATGTGACGGCGGAATAGAGCATCGCCGAACGCGCGCCCGAACGGCAGTAGGCCAGCACCGGCTTCGGCAGTTCGTCGAGCACGGCGCGGAAAACGGCGGCTGGCTGGCTGGCGGAGGCGCCATGATGGACCGGCACATAGCGGAACCCCAGCCCTGCGGCAGTGGCGGCGGCCTGGATCTCCTTGGCGGCTGGCTGACCGGCCGCCTCACCGTCGGGCCGGTTGCAGACGATGGAGCGGAAGCCGCTGGCGGCAAGCGCCGGCACTTCGCCCGCCGTGATCTGGCCCGCGACGGAAACCTCGTCGGAAAGCTTGCGGATATTCATACTTCGCCTCGGTCTGAATGCGCCGTTCGGGCACTGTTAACGGTGAAGGCCGCTGGCCGGCACGCACGCGACGGGTGCCCGAAGCCAAAGTAACCGGCTGATTTCATCGGAGATTATTTGGGTGCAGGCAAATCACGTTTCAATGATGTCACCCGGCGCCTTCAAAACCGGCCTGCCGTTCGCCCAGCCGGGGCGCTCGCCACCACCCGCCGGTCTCCCTGGCCAGATGCGGGCGCGGGGTGAGAAAACCACAGCGGATGCGGGTCCGTCAACCATGCGATGAAGGGCTGGCGATGCTGGGCGCGCTTGCGGACAGGCTGGCTCGCGGCCGCCGCTGCCACATTGTGTGCCTTTTTTGTGCGCCGTGCTGCCACATTTGCGCCCCCGCGGCCCCGCCTGTGTGACGGCCGGAATCCGCCTGCGCCGTCTTGCCGCCGTGAGAGCTGCCGCCCCGCTGCGGTGAGGGCGCAATAGCGCGTTTATCTGCCATCCGCCAGACATATCTGTTGCGCATAAGCTGTTGATTTGAATTCAATAATCATGATGCGGCCTGCTGCCGGCGAATTCGTCCCGCCGTCCGCACTCGCCCTCCTGCGCCCCCAGGTTGCTGGCTCGCTGGACACGCGCCTGGATGGGCGCAGCCCTCCGGTTATGCACAGTCAGGCGCGTTTGCCCGGCCCAAATAGTGACACAATTACTACAGTGCGACGGCGTTCTGAGATGCGGCGTCTGGGTCGCATTGTGACAAAGTGTAAAAAATTTTACGAATTAGGGACTAAATTTTTACGCGTCCGCCGGGCCAGCGGTTAGGCAAGAATTTATGCCTGCAAATTGGGGAAAAGGAAGGGCTTTCGATGTTTGGGGATCGTGGCGTTAAGTTTTGTGCGGTGAGTTCGTTTGTGCCGGCGGCGGCGCTGGCTGTTTCCCTGTCCCTTGGGGCGATTTTCATGAGCCCGGCCGCTTCGGCAGCGGACATCTATGAGGGGCCGAGCTTCAAGGATACGCCGGTGCTGATGGGGCCGGCCATGTGGCGCGGCTTATACGTGGGCGGGCATATCGGCGGCGCGTGGGGCGATGTCGATGTGAAAGATAAGAACGAGTGGCGAGGGAAGGATCCCGACGCATCGGTAAGTTTCAATAACAGCGGTTTCATGGGTGGCGGCCAGATCGGCTACAACTTCCAAAGCGGCCGCCTTGTATATGGCCTTGAGGCTGATATTGGTAAGCTGGATATTTCCGGCAAATCGTCAATGAATGCCATGAATCACCACGTTGGCCCAAACTGGGTTAACTCCAAGTATTCGGTTTCTACCGGGCTCTATGGCGATATCACAGGGCGTCTGGGCTACGCCGCAAACCGCAACTTGTTCTATGTAAAAGGTGGCGCTGCATTTCTCAGTATTGATGCCAAAGCGCATTATAAAGGCGGAAGTGACGGCTGTCGGGAATCAAACAAACCCTGCGACTGGAATATTTTTCCTGCAGAGTTCGACTTTGGCAAGAGTGATACAAATTGGGGATGGACGATTGGGGCCGGCGTTGAACATTCGCTGAGTTCTTCATGGTCTATCAAGGCGGAGTACCAGCATTTCGATTTTGGCACGATGTCATATGACTATACCGGACAAATAAATCACTCATATAATAACCACTACAAAAACGCAATAACCACGGTCAACGGCAAGACCGACATCTCAGCAACGGCCGATGCTGTTACCGTAGGCGTGAACTACCATCTTGGCCGCTGATTAGCATTTGAAATAATCGTCTAAAATTATCCAAAAACCCAATGCGGCGCCGTTGTGCGCCGTATTTCGTTTTTCACCGCCCGGCACATCTGCCCATCGCGGTTAACGCCTCCCTTCCCGCCCCCGCCGCCCGTGTCCCGCGCTGAACCAGCGCGCCCCCGGCTCCCGCGCCTCTTTCTCAAATATCAACTTTTGCGTGCTAAATGCGTACCGATGCGCGCCGGAGTGGCGCCGCCGGGGCGAGGACAGGTTGTGTTTGACGAGTTGATCAGCAATGCATCCTACATGGCACACGGTTATTGCCTGTTCTGGAAGCCGTGGCTCATCGTGGTTCATGCGCTGTCCGATCTGGTCATCTTCGCTGCCTACGCCGCCATTCCCGTCGCCATCTGGATTTTCCTCCGCCGCCGCAAGGACTTGGACCTCAAGGTTCTCGCCGTCCTGTTCGCGCTGTTCATCCTGCTGTGCGGCCTGACGCACCTCATTCAATGCATTACTCTGTGGTGGCCGATTTACGAGACCCAGGCCTGGGTCAAAGCCGCCACCGCCGCCGTGTCCCTGGCGACCGCCGCGCTGATCTTCCCGCTCATCCCCCAGGCGCTCGCCATCCCAAGTCCGCGTCAGTTGCAGGCCGTTAATGAGGGGCTTGAGGCGGAAATCGCGTCGCACCGTCAGACGCTTGCCGAGCTTGAGCGAGTGCGGGATGGCCTGGAGAAACGTGTCGCAGAGCGGACGCGGGAACTCGCCGTGGCGAAAGCGCGTTTCGAGACGCTGGTGCTGGCCGCCGCTGAGCTGGTGTGGACGACGAACGCGGATGGCGATGTGGTGGAGGAACTCGCCGAGCTGGGGCACGTTCACCGGCCAGAGTTTCGAGGAATTTAAGGGTAAAGGCTGGCTGGACGCCGTCCACCCGGACGACCGCGAGCGTGTCCTGGCCGATTGGCGGGAGGCCGTTTCGACGCAGCGCATGTATAGCGTGGAATACCGTCTGCACCACGTGAGCGGTGAATGGCGCTGGATGGCCGCCAGGGGCGCGCCGATCCTGACCGGCGCCGGGACAGTCCGGCAGTGGGTCGGTATGAACACCGACATCACCGAGCAGCGGCGGGCGGAAGATGCGCTCAAGGCGAGCGAACTGCGCTACCGTCAGCTCTACGAGCGCTCGCCGCTGGGCTACCAGTCGCTCGATATCTCGGGACGTATCATCACCGTCAATCAGGCGTGGCTGGACATGTTCGGCTACACCAGCGACGAGGTTATCGGCCGCCCGTTCACGGATTTCCTGCCGCCCGATCAAGCCGCGCTTTTCCACGAGCGCTGTTCCCGCTTCAAGGCGGCCGGAAAAGCGCACGGCGAATTCCAGGTGCTGCGCAAGGACGGCGTTATCGTAACGATTACGCTGGATGCTCAGGCCGACACCGGCGCGGATGGCAATATCAAGCAAACCCACTGCGTCCTCAACGACGTAACCGAGCGCCGGCTGCGGGAACTGGAGCGTCAGCAGCATCTGCGCTTCTTCGAGAGTCTGGACCTCGTCAATCGCGCCATGCAATCGGCGAACGATCTTGAGCACACCATGGGCGAAGTGCTTGAGGTGCTGCTGTCGATCTTCAATTGCGACCGGGCCTTCCTGCTGCATCCGTGCGATCCTGATGCGGATTTCTGGCAGGTGCCGATCGAGAGTACGCGGCCGGAATATCCCGGAGCGCTGGCCCAGGGTGTCGATGTCCCGATGGGACCGGACATTCAGGAGGAATTCCGTCAACTGACCTCGACGAACGGTCCCTGCTGTTTCGGTCCCGGAGCGGAGTTCCCGCTGCCGGAGCACGTCGCCCAGCGTTTCGGTTTCAAATCCATGATCGCCGTGGCGCTGCATCCCAAGGTCGGCAAGCGCTGGGTGTTCGGGCTGCACCAGTGTTCGCATCCGCGGGTATGGACGGAGGAGGAACGGCGGCTGGTTCAGGAAATAGGCCGGCGGCTGACGGACGGCCTGTCAAGCCTGCTTTCGCTGCGGGATCTCAAGGAGAACGAGGAGAAATACCGCGAGATTTTCGACAACGTGTCGGATTCCCTGGTTCTCTACGATGTCACGGACGACCGCCGCTTCCGCCTGGTGGATATGAATCCGGTTGCGGAAAGGATCAACGGCACTGCCAGAAGCGCCGCGCTGAATAAGTTCTTCGAGGGAGCCGTTCAGCCGGAGAGAGTTGCACAGTCGCTGCCGTATTTCCGCCAGTGCGTGGAGACCGGCAAGCCCGTGTCCTACGAGGAGCATCTGGAATTCGGCGCACGCCCGCGTCAGCTCGACACCGTGCTTCTTCCGGTGCGCAATGAAACCGGTGCGGTCTATCGCGTGATCGCCTTCAACCGCGACGTCACCGAACGCACGCGCATGATTACCTCCCTGCGCAAATTGTCGGCGGCCGTCGAACAAAGCCCGGTGGCGGTGCTCATCACCGATATCGAAGGCACGATTCAATACGCGAACCCGGCATACTCGGCCATCTCGGGCTACAGCCTGGAGGAACTGCTGGGGCAGCACTCCACCTTCATGATCTCCGGCGGCGGCGGGCAGGCCGAACAGCCCTCCGAGCCGACTTTGGACCTGCGCGCCTGGACATGCATTCATGAAGACGGCAGTCCGTTCCCGGCCGACGAACAGCCGCTGATGGTGACCGCCCGCACCGGCGAGCCGCAGAACGACGTGGTGCTGGGGGTTTACAAACCGGACGGCAAGCTGGCCTGGCTGTCGGTCAGTTCGTCGGCGCTCGTCAACGAGCAGGACGGCAAGCCCTATTCCTACATGGCCACGATTCGCGACATCACCGAGCGCACCGAACTGCACAAATCCCTGCGCCAGCTCTCGGCCGCGGTGGAACAGAGCCCGGTGGCCGTGCTGATCACCGATGCCGACGGGCTCATCCAGTATGTGAACCCCGCCTTCACCGTCATTTCGGGATACAGCGCCGCCGAGGTGCTGGGGCAGAATCCGCGCATCGTCCATGGCAATGGCGTGACCCCGGAAGAAAATGACGCGATGTGGGCCAAGCTCAAAGCCGGCGGTTCCTGGCAGGGCACGTTCCATAACAAGCGCAAGAATGGCACGCGCTACTGGCAGGAAGCCGTTATCGCGCCGATTTTCGATGCCAGGGGCGCGATCACCCATTTTGTTGGCATTCAGCAGGACGTTACCGCCCGCAAGGAGGCGGAAGACCGGCTGGAGTTCCTGGCCCAGCACGACGCGCTGACCGGATTGCCGAACCGGCTGCTGGCCAAGGACCGCATGGAATGGGCCATCGCCTACGCCGACCGTTCGCGTTGCCTGGCCGCGCTGATCTACATCGACATCGACGGATTCAAGCGCATCAACGATAGCCTTGGCCATGCGGCCGGCGACGCCTTGCTGAAGGCTGTGGCGGCCCGATTGCAGCTTTGCATAAGAAAGACCGACACCATCTGCCGCCAGGGCGGCGACGAATTCCTGCTGGTGCTCCCGGAGATATCCGACGCCGAGGTCATCGCCGCAATTGCCAGCTCCGCCATGGAACACCTGACCCGCCCGTTCTTTGTCGCCGGCAAGGAACTGGCGGTTACGATATCGCTCGGCATTGCGGTCTATCCCGACGACGGCGACAATTGGGACGCAATATTCAAGAAGGCCGAGATCGCCATGTACTCGGCAAAGGACGCTGGACGTAATACCTATAAGTTTTTCACCGAGGAACTGAACCAGGACGCCGACGAATACTTGCGTCTGCGGGGGAAACTGCACACCGCCCTGGAACGCAACGAGTTCGAGCTTTATTATCAGCCGCAGATCAACCTGAAAACCGAGCAGGTGTCTGGTGTCGAGGCGCTCATCCGCTGGAACAGTCCCGAACTGGGCTGGGTGCCGCCGGGACGTTTCATTCCCCTGGCCGAAGACAGCGGCCTGATCGTGCCCATCGGCGACTGGGTGCTGAAGCAGGCGTGCCAGCAGGCGGTGGCCTGGCAGCGGGAGGGGCTGCCCAACATCGTCATGGCGGTCAATCTGTCGGCGGTGCAGTTCAGGAGCGGCGACGTGCTGGCCAGCGTCCGGCGCGCGCTGACCGAGGCGGGGCTCGATCCGGCCTATCTCGAACTGGAAATGACCGAGTCCATCCTCATCAAGGATACCGCCAACGTGCTTTCGACGGTGCACCAGTTGAAGGCGCTCGGCGTGACGCTCTCCATCGACGACTTCGGCACCGGCTATTCCAGCTTGTCCTATCTGAAGCGCTTCAACGCCGACAAGGTGAAGATCGACCAGTCCTTCGTGCGCGACATCGCCACCGACGCCAATAGCGCGGCCATCGTCAACGCCATCGTGCAGATGGCGCGCAGCCTGGGCCTGACCACCATCGCGGAGGGCGTCGAGGACGAGGAGGTGCTGGATGTGCTGCGCGCGCGCGATTGCGACGAGGTGCAGGGCTACTATTACGCCAAGCCGATGCCCGCCGCCGAGGTCAGCGCGTTTTTGCGCAGGGCCGGCACTGGCAGGGCACTGCCTGCTTCCAGCTATGTACGGGTGCCCGCCAGCGCCGGGCAGGCCGGCACATGAGGGGGGTGTACCAAATGCGCGCCGTCCTGACGCTGCTCATAGGGCTGGCACTTGCCGCGGCCGGGGTGCTGCTGAACGCCGCGGGCGGCACGGACACTGACTATGAACCGGGCTTTTCCAGGCAGCCGGCGAAGCGCGAAGGGACGGAGTACGTGCTCGCCGTCTATCCTCTGCACAATTCCGGGCTGATGTTCGAGCAGTACAACCCGCTGGCCGAATATCTGACCAGCCGGATGCCTGGTGTCCGCTTCCGGCTGGAGGCTTCGCGCAGTCACGCCGATTTCGAGAGGAAGCTGTACGCCGCCAGGTCCAATTCGCCCTGGCGAACCCCCGGCAGGCGCTCGCTGCCCTGGAGCGCGGCTATCAGGTGTTTGCAAAAATGGGCGACGACGAGGACTGTTCCGGCGTCATTTTAGTGCGCCGGGATAGCAACATCAACGAACTCGCTGATCTGAAAGGGAAAAAAGTCGGTTATCCGTCGCGCGCCTCCCTGGCCGCGGGGCTGCTGCCCCAATATTATCTGCACACCCATGGCCTGGATGTGAACACCGCCATCCAGAATGTCTACGTTGGTTCGCAGGCCTCCTCGATCCTTAACGTCTACCACGGCATCACCGCCGCAGGTGTTGCACGGCCCTCAAGCTGGCTGATGTTCCAGGCCGCCCACCCCTCCGAAGCCGCGGAACTGGCGGTGAAATGGCGGACGGAAAGTCTGCCCAACAATCCGCTGCTGGTTCGCAACGATGTGCCACGGGAGGTGATGGAGCAGGTGCGGACCATCCTAGTTTCCCTCCAGGACAGCGAGGCGGGACGCAGGATTCTGGCGCCGATGGCCCTGTCGCGTTTCGAGGCGGCGGACAACGGCGCTTACGAGCCGGTACGCGCCTTCCTGGCCCGGTTCGCGGCGGAAGTACGCCCGCTCACAGGTGACGAATGAGCGCCGCCACGACCATACGCCCGCTGGGCGGCAAGGCTTTGAGCGTGCTGCGGCGTGCCTGGGCGGGTTCCATTCAACGGCGGCTGGTGCTGGGAACCGGCGCCGTTGTTGCGCTGGCGATGGCGGCTTTCGTCTGGCAAATGGTGAGTTACCAGCGGGGTTTCCTGGAGCTGCAAGCCGGGGAGCGCCGCGCTGCCCTCGCTGAAACGCTGGCCATCAATAGCGTGTCACCGATGCTGGCGGGCGATCTGGCGGGCGTCGAGGAGGTGATCGCGTCGATCCGGCACTATCCCGGCCTGCGCTATGCCATGGTGCTGGATGCGGAGGGGCTTGTCCTGGGGCACACCGATCCCCGCCACGCCGGCCAGTTCGTCAGCGACAGTGTCAGCCTGTCGCTGCTGGAGGGGCCGAGGCAGGCGCGGGCGATCGTGAACACGGGCCTGCTCACCGATACGGCGGCGCCCATCAAATCGCGCGGCGTCTTCGTTGGCTGGGCGCGGGTGGGCATTAGCCAGCAGTCCTTGTCCGGCAGCATCGCCGGCATCACGCGCGCCGGCGTGCTTTACGGTGTCGCCGCCGTGCTTCTGTCGGCGCTGCTGGTGGTGCTGCTGACGCGCCGCCTGACCGGAGGTCTGAACCATCTGGTGGCGCTGACGGCTGAACTTGGGGCTGGAAATACCGCCGTGCGGGCGGGACTGCGGCGGGAGGATGAACTCGGGGCGCTGAGCAATGCTTTCGATGGCATGGCCGCGGCTCTGGAGAAGGCCGGGCGCGAGTTGAGGGAGAGCGAACTCGGCCTCAGGAAGAACGAGCGGAAATACCGGGAAATTTTCAACAACGTTTCGGACGCTCTCATTCTGCTGGACGTGATGCCCGATGGCGGCTTCCGTCTGGCCGATTTGAATCCGGTGGCCGCGAAACTTCTGGATGTCTCCCTCTCCTCCGCGCGGGGGCGCTTCTTTGAGGCCGTCTTTCCGCCTGGGCGGGTGGAACACACCCTGCCGCTCCTGCGCCAATGCGCGGCGACGGCCCAGCCGGTCTCCTGCGAGGAGCACGTTCAATTCGACACCGGCGCCGTCCATCTGGACACGGTGCTGCTTCCCGTCCGGGATGAGAGCGGAAAAGTCAGCCGCCTGATTATGGTCGAGCGCGATGTCACCGAGCGCTGCCGCATGGTTGCATCCCTGCGGCAGTTGTCGGCGGCGGTCGAGCAGAGCCCGGTGGCGGTGTTCATCACCGACACCGAAGGCAGCATTCAATATGTGAACCCGGCGTTCTGCGCCAATTCCCAGTACACGGCGGCGGAGGTGCTGGGCCGCAATCCGCGCATTCTGCAAGGCGGCGATACCCGGCCCGAGGAATATGCCGCGTTGTGGAAAACCATCAAGGCCGGCAATGCTTGGCGCGGCACGTTTCATAACCGGCGCAAGGACGGCACGCGCTTTTGGGAAGATGTCGTCATCGCGCCGGTCCGCGACAGCCATGGGATCATCACGCAGTTCACCTGCATCAAGCAAGATGTCAGCGCCCGTAAAACGGCGGAGCAGCAGGTGGACTATCTCGCCCATCACGATGCGCTGACAGGGCTGCCGAACCGGCTGCTGGGCAGGGGCCGGCTGGAATGGGCCATGGCCCACGCCGTCAGGTCGAAATGCAAGGCGGCGCTGCTGTTCCTCGACCTCGACGGTTTCAAGCGCATCAACAACTCCCTGGGCCACGCGGCTGGCGATCAGTTGCTCAAGGCCGCCGCCACGAGGCTGCAAGGCTGTGTGCGGCGCACGGACACCATCGCCCGTCAGGGCGGCGACGAATTCCTGATCGTGCTCTCCGATATTCGCGATCCCGAGGCCATAACCTCCGTCGCGCTGACAACCATGGAACAGATGGCGCGCCCGTTCCAGGTCGATGGGCATGAACTCTGCGTCACGGCGTCCGTCGGCGTTTCCGTTTTTCCCGACGATGGCGAGGACTGGGACACGCTGTTCAAGAAGGCGGACGTGGCGATGTATTGCGCCAAGGAGGCCGGGCGCAACACCTACAAGTTCTTCACCGCGAAGATGAACGAAAACGCGGATGAATATTTGCAGATGCGCAACAAGCTGCAAGGCGCGCTGCTGCGCAATGAATTCGTGCTCCTTTACCAGCCGCAGATCGACCTGAAATCCGGCGGCGTGCCGGTGGTCGAGGCGCTGCTGCGCTGGAACTGCGCCGATTTGGGGATGATGACGCCGGACCGGTTCATTCCCCTGGCCGAAGACAGCGGCCTGATCGTGCCCATTGGTGACTGGGTGCTCAAGGAGGCTTCCAGGCAGGCTGCGGCGTGGCAGAAGGCGGGGCTGCCCAAACTGGTGGTGGCGGTCAATCTGTCGGCGGTGCAGTTCAGGAGCGGCGACGTGGCGGGGAGCGTCAAGCGGGCGCTAAGCGAGGCGCGGCTCGATCCGTCCTGGCTGGAACTGGAAGTGACGGAGCCGGTTCTTCTCCGGGATTCGGTCAAGGTGCTCAGCACACTGCGCGAGTTGAAGGTCCTGGGCGTGACCCTGTCCATCGACAACTTTGGCACCGGTTATTCCAGCCTGTCCTATCTGCGGCGCTTCGGGGCGGACAAGGTCAAGATCGACAAGGCCTTCGTGCGCGATCTGACTTCGGACGTCAGCAGCCAGGCCGTGGTGGACGCCATCGTTCAAATGGCCCGCGCCCTTGGCGTGACCACCATCGCGGAAGGGGTCGAAGACGAAGACGTGCTCGAATCCCTGCGCGGACGCGATTGCGATGGGGTCCAGGGGTTCTACTATGCAAGGCCGATGCCGGCGTCGGAGATCGGCGCCTTCGTGGAACAGGCAGCCGGGGGGCGGGCATGATGTTCAGCGGGCTGAGATTGTTCTGCGGCGGCATTCATGAGGCATCAACGGCCGCCAGCCTGAAACCGCTGACACCGGGGGCAGCCGTCTTCACCTCTGCCTCATTCGGGCGGCGCGCCGGATTGCGAGGCTGGCGATGAGCATTTGGACCGGCTCCGTCCGGCTGCGCCTGATCCTGGGGGTTTGCGCCATCGTCGCGCTGGTGATGACGGCGTTCGTCATCCGCGTTGTGGAGCATGAGCGCGCCTTCCTGGAGGAGCGCACGGAAGCGGAGCGCGTCAGGCTGGCCGAAACGCTTGCCGCCAACAGCGTTGCCGCCGTGCTGATAAACGATCTGGTGGCGGTGGAAGAGGCGATCGCACAGGTGCGCAGCCTGCCGGGGTTGCGGTACGCCATGGTGTTTGCTGCCGACGGGCGGGTGCTGGCTCATAGCGAGCTGAACCGCGTGGGCACCTTCATCAGTGACCATGCCAGCCTCTCCCTGCTGGATAGTCCGGGCAAGGCGCGTGTCATCATCCGCTCGCCGGCACTGGCGGAGGCGGTGGCGCCGGTCATGACACGGGGCATGGTGGTGGGCTGGGCGCGCCTCGGCCTGGACCACGAGCCTGTGGCCGCCAGCATGGCCTGGAGGGTGTACGACGGGATTTTGCATGTCGCTGCGGCGGTGCTGCTGAGCGGACTGCTGGCCGGGGCGCTGGCGTCCGGCTTGACCAGCCGCTTGAACCGGCTGATCCGGCAGACGTCCGCCTCCGGGGTGCCCATTGAGGCGCCGCCCGCGGGCGTGGACGAAGTCGGCGCGGCTGCCCATGCCTTCAACGCCGTGAGTGCCGCCCTGCGCAAGGCCGACGGCGAATTGCAGATAACCAGCGTGAGTCTGGTCGAGACGCAGCGGAAATGCCGGGACATCCTGAACAACATCCCGGATGCCTTCGTTCTGTATGACGTCACGCGCGATGGCCGCTTCCGGCTGGTTGATATGAATCCGGCGGCTGAAAAGTATTACGGCACTTGCAAGGAGGCGGCCTGGGGTAAACTCTTCGACGAGGCCGTGCAGCCGGAGCGGGTGGAATACCTGCTGCCGCTGATGCGCGAGTGTATCGACACGGGCCAATCCGTCCGCCGCAAGGAGCATCTGAAACTCGACTCCGGTTTCCTCGATCTGGACACCGTTTTCCTGCCGGTCCCGGATGACAAAGGCTGTGTCAACCGGCTGGCGGTGCTCAGCCGCGATATAACCGAGCATCTGCGCGTCAGCAGCCTGCTGCACCGCCTTTCCGCGGCTGTGCAGCAAAGTCCCGTACCGATGATTATCACCGATGCCAGCGGCACGATCGAGTACGTGAATCCGGCGTTTTGCACCAACTCACAATATGCCGCCTCAGAGGTTCTGGGCCAGAAACCGCGTATCGTGCGCGGCGGCGGCACGGCCGCGGAGGAGTATGCCCAGCTCTGGAGGACCATCAGAAGCGGCGAAACCTGGCGCGGCATGTTCCATAACAAGCGCAAGGACGGCTCGCTCCATTGGGAAGAGGCCATCATCACCCCCTTGCGCGACGGCGAGGGAAACATCACGCAGTTCGTCGCCTTTCAGCAGGACATCTCTGCCCGCAAGGCCGCCGAGGAACGGGTCGATTTCCTGGCCCATCACGACACCCTGACCGGCTTGCCGAACCGTCTTCTGGGCAAGGACCGGGTGGAACAGGCCATAGCCCAGGCCGGCAGGTCGCAATGCAAGGCGGCGCTGCTGTTTCTCGACGTGGACGGCTTCAAGAAGGTCAACGATGCGTTCGGTCATGGAAAGGGCGATGCCTTGCTCAAGGCCGTGGCCGAGAGGCTGAAGGAGGCGGTTCGCAAGACCGATAGCGTCGCCCGGCAAAGCGGCGATGAATTCCTGATCGTGCTGTCCAACATCCGCGACAACGCCGCTGTCACCGCTGTTACCGCGTCGATCATGGACAGCATGGCGCGCCCCTTCACCATCGACGGCCAAACCCTCACCATCTCGGTTTCGGCGGGCATCGCGGTATACCCGGATGACGGCAAGGATATCGACAGCCTGTTCAAGAAAGCCGATATCGCGATGTACGCCGCCAAGGAGGCCGGAAAGAATACCTACCGCTTCTTCACCAGGGAGATGAACGCCCACGCCGACGAATATCTGCGTCTGAGGGGCTGTTTGCAAAACGCCCTGGTGCAGAAGGAGTTCGTTCTCCACTACCAGCCGCAGATCGACCTCAAATCGGGGCAGGTGGCGGGCGTCGAAGCTCTGCTGCGCTGGAACAGCCCCGATCTGGGGATCGTGCCGCCGGACCGCTTTCTTCCCGTCGCGGAGGATAGCGGCCTGATCGTACCCATCGGCGACTGGGTGCTCGGCGAGGCTTGCCGTCAGGCGGCGGCGTGGCAGAAGGCGGGGCTGCCCAAAATCGTCATGGCGGTCAATCTGTCCGCCGTGCAGTTGAGGAATGGCGATGTGGCCGGCAGTGTCCAGCGGGCGCTGTCAGCGGCGAAACTGGACCCGTCCTGTCTCGAACTGGAGGTGGCCGAGTCGGTCCTCATCAAGGATGCGACGCAGGTGCTGTCGGCGGTGCGCGGGCTGAAGGCGCTGGGCGTGTCGCTGTCGGTGGACGATTTCGGCACCGGCTATTCCAGCCTCTCCTACCTGAAGCGGTATGGCGCGAACAAAGTCAAAATCGACCCGTCCTTCATTCGCGATCTCACCAGCGACACCAACAGCGCGGCGGTCGTCAACGCCATCGTGCAGATGGCGCGCAGCCTGGGCCTGACGACCATCGCGGAAGGCGTCGAGGACGTGGATGTGCTGGACGCTCTCCAGTGCCGGGAATGCGACGGTGTGCAGGGCTACTTTTATGCGCGTCCGATGGCGGCGGCGGAGGTGCGGACATTCCTTGCCACGCCTCGCCAGCCTCGCGCGTGACGCCCATGCGATTCATGGTGATGCACGATCAGCGTATCCCGCAGGAGTGGCGAGAGGCATGTCCTCGAACGCCTGCGGTTTTCAAGAAGAGGAAGCGGAAATGACCTTCATTGAGATACTTTGCAAGATGCGCGGCTGCGGCATTCGGGCGGTGCTGAACATCGCTGTGGCCTTGATTGGGCTGGGTGCGGCCGCCGCCGCCGAGCCCGGCTATCAGCCGGCGTTCTCCGAGAAAGCGGGGGTGGCGGGCGTGACGGAATATGTCTTCGCCATCCATCCGCTGCACAACCCCGAGCGCCTGTTCGCGGTCTACGGCCCCATTGCGGACTATCTCAGCGCCAGCATTCCGGGCGCGCGCTTCCGGCTGGAGGCGTCGCGCAATTACGAGGAGTTCGAAAAGAAGCTCTTCGCCCGCGCGTTCCATTTCGCCTTGCCCAACCCGTACCAGACGGTGCGTTCGCTCAATCTTGGCTATCGCGTCTTCGGCAAGATGGGCGACGACCAGAACTTCCGCGGCATCATCCTGGTGCGCAGGGACAGCGGCATCGAAAAGGTGAGCGATCTCAAGGGCAAAAAGGTGAGCTACCCGGCCGCCACCGCGCTGGCCGCGACCATGATGCCGCAATACTACCTGCACACCCACGGCCTGGATGTGAACCGCGACATCGAGAACCTTTATGTCGGCTCGCAGGAGTCCTCCATCATGAACGTCTACCATGGCTTCGTGGCCGCCGGCGCCACCTGGCCCACGCCGTGGCTGAAGTTTCAGGAGCAGCATCCCGATAAGGCCAAGGAACTGGTGGTGAAGTGGCAGACCGAAACCCTGCCCAACAACGGGCTGGTGGTGCGCGAGGACGTTCCCCGCGCCGTGGCGGAGAAGGTTGCCGCGCTGCTGTTCTCGCTTCAGGACAGCGATGCCGGGCGCAAGCTCCTGGAGCCCATTCCGCTGTCGCGATTCGAGGCGGCCACCAACGAGACCTATGAACCCGTGCGCACCTACGTCCGCCGTTTCAGCGCCGAGGTCCGGCCGGTGAGCGAGTAGGCATGCCCCTGATGACCCGCCTCCGCCTGTTCTGGACCGGCTCCATCCGCCGGCGCCTGATGCTGGGCGTTTGCGGGCTGGTGGTCACGGTGATGGCGGCGTTCGTTTACCAGACGGTCGAGCGCCAGCGCCAGTTCCTGGAGAGCCAGAGCGAGGAACGCAGCGTGGCGCTGGCGGAAACGCTGGCCGTGAACAGCACCTCTTGGGTGCTGGCCAGCGATCTGGCGGGGCTGGCCGAAGTGACCGGCTCGGCGCGGCATTACCCCGATCTGCGTTACGTCATGGTGCTGGCGCCGGACGGCCGGGTGCTCTCGCACAGCGATGCCAGCCTGGTGGGGCGCTATGTCAGCGACATGGCCAGCCTGAAACTGCTGAGCGCTTCGGGCGAATCCCAGGTGGTGAACCGCACGCCTGAGCTGATGGACGTGGCGGCGTCCATTCAGGCACGGGGCCTCGTCATCGGCTGGGCGCGGGTGGGTGTGGGGCAGGAGCGGGTGGCTGAGAGCCTGCGGGATATCACCCGCCAGGGGATCTACTTCGCCGGCGTGGCCATCGCTCTCACGGCGCTGCTGGCCTGGATGGCAGGGACCGGACTCTCGCGCGGCCTGGACCGGCTGGTGGAGGCAACCCAGCGTGTCGCGGCGGGAAATGCCGGTGCGCGCGCGGGCATGAAGCGGGACGACGAACTCGGCGCCTTGAGCGACGCCTTCGATGGCATGGCGGCCACGCTGGAAAAGACCGGCCTCGAACTGCGCACCAGCGAGCACGAACTGAGCGAGCTGCTGACGAATATGCCGGTGGCGGTGCTCATCTGCCAGTTGGACGGCATGATCAGCTACGCCAACGACGCCGCCAGGGAGATGCTCGGTATCAGCATGGAGGAATTGCAGGGCGGCAGGGTTCTCTCTCCCCACTGGCGCTTTATCCGTGAGGATGGTTCCTGCATGCCGGAGAACGAGGTGCCGTCCGTCCGCGCCCTGGAGAGCGGGCGGCCGGTGCGCAACTGTCTGGCGGGCGCCGTCACGCGCGGGCGATCCGAGCCGCGCTGGCTGCACGTCAACGCCTATCCCGATTTGAACGAGGATGGCACTGTGCGCCAGGTGCTGATGTCATTCCTCGATATTACCGGGCGGCGGAGGGCGGAGGAGGACCTGCGCGAGCGGGAAACCAAGTACCGCTCGCTGGTCGCGGCAATGGCGGAGGGCGTCTGCTTCCATGACGCGAACGGTGCGATAACCGCCATAAACCCGGCGGCGGAAAAACTGTTCGGCGATATGGACGGCGCGCTGGAAGGGGATGCGCCGGACGATCGTCCCGCCCCATGCATCCACGAGGATGGCAGCCCGTTTCCGGCCGGAGACCATCCGGCGATGGTGACGCTGAGAACGGGGGCGCCGCAGTCCGGCGTTTCCATGGGGCTGCGCAAGAGGGATGGCAGCGTCACCTGGGTGTCCATCAATTCACAGCCGTTGATTAAATGCGGCGAGAGCAAGCCCTATGCCGCCGTCACCACGGTCCATAACATCACCGCCCTCAAACAGGCGGAGCAGGAGCGCCAGAGCCATCTGCGGTTTTTCGAGAGCATGGACCGGATCAACCGGGCCATTCAGGGGGCGGTCACCCTGGACCAGATGATGAGCGACGTTCTCGATGAGGTGCTGGCGGTTACGGGCTGTGACAGGGCGTGGATGTTTTATCCATGTGACCCGGAGGCGCCCTCCTGGCAAGCGCGCATGGAGCGCACCAGACCGGAGTATCCGGGGAGCCTGGCCTTGGGGGTTCCATATCCTATGGATTCCGGTGTTGTCCGGGTCTGCCGGACTGTGCTGGGAGCTGACGGCCCGGTGAGCTTCGGTGCCGGAATGGACCATCCGTTACCCGCGGATACGGCAGAGGCATTTCATTTCCGGTCTCAGCTCTCCGTGGCCATCCGTCCCCAAACCGGCAAACCCTGGATGTTCGGACTGCATCAATGCTCGCACGAGCGGATTTGGACGCCTGAGGAGAAGCGGCTGTTCCAGGAAATCGCCAGGAGGCTGGCCGACGGTCTGTCGAGCCTGCTTTTCCTTCGCGGCGTCCGCGAGAACGAGCAGAAATACCGCGAGATTTTCGATAACGTGTCGGACTCGCTGCAACTGTTCGATGTCACCGGGGACGGGCGCTTCCGTTACGCGGACATGAACCCGTTTGCCGGGAAGATCGCCGGCATTGCCAAGGCGGCGGCCGTGGGACGGTTTTTCGAGGATGTCGCCCGGCCGGAGCAGATCGAACACTCGCTGCCGCTGTTCTGCCGGTGCGTGGAGACTGGCGAGCCGCTCTCTTATGAAGAGCAAATCGAGGATGGCGCCGGCTTCCGCGATCTCAATACCGTGCTGCTGCCGGTGCGCAATGAAAGCGGTTCGGTTTACCGCCTGATCGTGTTCAACCGCGACGTTACCCAGATCAAAACCGCCGAACGGCAGTTCCGCACCCTGGTGGCGCATCTGCCGGATTATATCACGCGTCTCGATGCGGATGCCCGCTGCATTTATGTCAGCCCCGCGGTCACGGCGGCTTTCGGGGCGCCGGCCGGGCGGTTCCTGGGGAAGACGGTGCGCGATGTGTTCCCAATGCTCCAGGAGGACGTCAAGGATGCGATGATAGAAAGGGTCCGGCAGGTGTTCGCCAGCGGCGCCGGCACGTCATCCGAGGTCAAGATGCCGATGCCCTCCGGCGTGAGAACCATGGAAATCCGCCATATTCCAGAGCTGGACCAGTACGGCAAGGTGACGAGCGTGCTGAGCATTTCGCGCGATGTCACCGAGCGCATCCGCATGACCGATTTCCTGCGCCAGCTTTCCGCCGCCGTCGAGCAAAGCCCTGTATCGGTTCTCATCACGGACTTCGACGGCACGATTTAGTATGTGAATCCGGCGTTCTGCGCCAACTCGCGCTACGCGGCGGAGGAGGTTCTGGGCGAAAATCCGCGCATCCTCCAGGACAACACCCTGACCAGGCAGGAATTTGCCGCGCTTTGGAAAACGATCAAGGCCGGCAAGTCCTGGCATGGCACCTTCCATAACCGGCGCAAGGACGGCACGCGCCACTGGGAGGAGGCATTCATCGCGCCGGTCCGTGACGCCAAAGGCGAAATCACCCAGTTCGTCGGCATCCAGCAGGACATCACCGCCCGCAAGAAAGCGGAGGAGAAAATCGAGTTCCTGGCCCATCACGATGCCCTGACGGATTTGCCCAACCGGATTCTTGGCAAGGATCGCATGGAAATGGCCATGCGCTATGCCGAGCGGCAGGGGTGCAAGGCGGCCTTGCTGTTTCTCGACCTGGACGGATTCAAGCGCATCAACGACTCCCTTGGCCACGGCGTTGGCGATGCGCTGCTCAAGGCCGTCGCGGCGCGGCTCCAGCTCTGCATCCGGCGCACGGACACCATCGCACGGCAGGGGGGCGATGAATTCCTGCTGATCCTCGCCGAAATCCGCGATCCCGAGGCCATCACCAGCGTGGCCCTCGCGACCCTGGAGCACATGGCCGCGCCGTTCCTCGTCGGCGGACACGAGTTGTCCGTCACGGCGTCGGTCGGCGCCGCTGTGTATCCTGACGACGGAAAGGACTGGGACACGCTGTTCAAGAAGGCGGACGTGGCGATGTATTGCGCCAAGGAGGCCGGGCGCAACACCTACCGGTTCTACGCCGCGCAGATGAACGCCGACGCCGACGAATATCTGAACATGCGCAACAAGCTGCAACATGCGCTGGAGCGCGGCGAGTTCGTCATGCATTACCAGCCGCAGGTCGATCTGAAAACCGGCGAGGTGGCGGGCGTGGAGGCGCTGATCCGCTGGAACAGCCCGGAATTGGGGCTGGTGCAGCCGGCGCGTTTCATTCCGCTGGCGGAGGATAGCGGCCTGATTGTTCCCATCGGCGCCTGGGTGCTGAAGGAGGCTTGCCGTCAGGCTGCCGCGTGGCGCAAGGCCGGCCTGCCGAAGCTGACCATGGCGATCAATCTCTCGGCCGTGCAGTTCAAGCGCGGCGACGTGCTGGGCTGCGTGCAGCGGGCGCTTACCGAGTCGGGGCTCGATCCGGCGTGTCTGGAACTGGAGATGACGGAGTCGATCCTCATCAAGGACACCGCCAATGTGCTGGCGACGGTGCGGCAACTGAAGGCCATGGGCATCAAACTGTCCATCGACGACTTCGGCACCGGCTATTCCAGCCTGTCCTATCTGAAACGCTTCAACGCCGACAAGGTCAAGATCGACCAGTCCTTCGTGCGCGACATCGCCACCGACGCCAATAGCGACGCCATCGTGTGCGCCATCGTGCATATGGCGAGGAGTCTCGGCCTGTCCACCATCGCGGAAGGGGTGGAGGACGGCCAGGTGCTCGCGGCCCTGCGGCGCCACGGCTGCGACGAGGTGCAGGGGTATTACTACGCCAGGCCCATGGCGCCCGAACTGCTGAGCACCTACCTCAGTACGCACCGTCCGGCTGACTGGCTGCATTGAAATACTTGCGCGGGAGCGGCCGGCCCGCTTGTCCCGGCGAGCGGACACGCCACTTTACAGCGTATGGGCTGCGCTTGCCGCGTCATCGGATTACCCTTGCCGCGCCGTATCGAATCCACCACGTTTTTTGCGGCTCGACGGCAAATCGTCACATTGCCTGAGTACGGGTGGGTAACGATGGCTGAAGTCACACCGCATCTCGCCCTTGGGTTGTAAACGCCTGGAGTTTGTATCAAAATTGGAGAACTGAGCGATGCAGGAAATGCCGCAATTTGCCGAAATGCCCGAATCCGTCCGCAACGTCATGAAGTCTAGCATCGAACAGGCCAAGAAGGCGTTCGACAGCTTCATCGGCGCCAGCCAGAAGGCTATGCAGGGGATGGACGCGTCGTCCGCCACGCCGGCGGGAGGGCTGAAGGAGCTGAACGACAAGATCGCCGAATACACCCGCCTGAACGCGGACGCGAACTTCCAATACGCCATGAAGCTGGCCGACACCCGGCAGCTTAGCGATGTCGTCGAGCTTCAGAACGCCCATGTGCGCGAAACCATGGACCGTTTCACCAAGCAGCTTGAAGACCTGCGCGAGCTGATGACCACGGCCATGAAGCAGTCGGCTCAGAACGTCACCTCGAATATGCCGAAGCTGTGAGACATCGAGTGTTACTCTGACGCGATGAAGCGTGCCTGAAGCCGGGCGCGCTTTGTCGTCCTTGCGGCGCGGAATACCGGCCCCGCCGGCTCATCCGTGCGCATTGCCGCCTCCGGCCAGCGTCAATTCCAGCATCGTGCCGATGAGCTTTTCCGCGCTTTCCTTGCCGCCCGGGCCGAGCTTGCCGGAAAGCGAGAGCACGGTGATGCCGTGTACGTTGGCCCACAGCAGCCTTGCCAGATAGCGTGTCTGCGCGGCATCCGCGTATCGCTCCGCCAGGGCCGCCTCCACCAGCGCGAACAAGCGGTTGGATTTGGCGGCGTACCATTCGGGCACCGGCGTACCCTCCTCCAAGTGATGCTCGAACAATGCGTCGAAACGCCGCCGGTTGCGCTGGGCGAAGTCCAGATAGCCCCGCGCCAGATAGTGGATCGGCTCGCCGCGATGGCGGGCCGCGCCGTCGCTCAGTTCGCGATACCATTCGTCCAGCGTGGCGGCGTTGATGTGCAGGATGTAGCTGTCGAGACTGCCGAAAACGTGATAAATCGTGCCCACCGCATAGCCAATTCGTGCCGCCGCGGCACGGGCGCTAAACTGCTGGAAACCTTTCTCCTCTATAATATTTAGGCCGGCGCGGATCGCGAGCGCCATCAATTGATCCCGTGTGTGGTCGGAACGGCGGCCCATCTCAGCTTTCCCGGCATTTGAACGATGCTAAATTATTTGGTATGCAATTAAAATAATCAATAATTCTAAGGGCGTGCCCCATGGGTGAATTCGTATTTTTCGGTCTGATCCTCGGCACTCTGATCGTCGTCTCGCTCGTCCTGCCGTGGATCAACATGGGACGCATCAACAGCCTGCGCCGGGAGATCGGCACGCTCAGGATGCAACTGCAAGCATTGAGGGAGTTTCTCGAAAAGAAAAACATTTCCGTGCCTCGCGAAATTCTTGCGCCAAAGCCGATATACGCACCGGACGAATTCACGGACTTGGTGGAAGCATATAAAAGTGTTCCGCCGGTGACTGCGCCCGCCGCCGCGCCGCTGGTCGCGACGGTGACGGAGGCGGTGCCTGCGGCAAGTGCTCCGCCCGAGGCTCCAGTGCCGCCGGTTCCGCCCCGGCCGGCCTGGCACGAAGGCTTCAAGTTCGAGGAAAATATCGGCGCCAAGCTGCCGGTGTGGATCGGCGGCGTGGCGCTGGCGCTGGCCGGCTTCTTCCTGGTCAAATATTCCATCGACAACAACCTGCTCAGCCCGGCGGTGCGCTGCGGGGCAGGGCTGCTCTTCGGCTTCGGGCTGCTGGCCGCCGGCAACTGGGTCCGCGCGCGTCCCGGCATCGCGGACGGCGCCCGCATCGGGCAGGCGATCACCGGCGCGGGCCTTGCCGACCTTTACGTGAGCATCTACGCCGCCACGACGCTCTACCAGCTCATTCCGGCCACGGCTGGCTTTGCCGGGCTGGCGGCCGTAACGGCGGCGGCCGTGATCCTGTCGCTGCGCCACGGCATGCCCATCGCCATCATCGGCATGCTCGGCGGCTTCCTGACGCCGGCCATGGTCAGCACCAACCATCCGCAGGCCGCGCCGCTGTTCATCTACCTCTATTTCGTCATGACCGGCCTGTTCGCGGTGATCCGCAGGGAGCGCTGGTGGGTGCTGAGTATCCCGGTGGTGTTCTTCGCCTTCCTCTGGGTGCTGATCTGGCTGTTCGGCGGCTACTTCGTGCCGGGCGAACTCGATGATCCTGGGCCTGTTCCTGATCGCCGTTAGCGGCACGGTGGTCGTCATGTCGAAGGAGCAGTATGACGAAGCCGGCACCGCGGAGGGCGAGCGGCGTTCGCACCTGACCAAGCTGATGCCTGCGCTGAATTATCTCTCGCTGGGCACCGCGCTGGTGCTGATGGGGATTTTGGCGGGGCAGGCGAGCTTCGGGCGGCAGGAATGGGTGCTGTTCGGCCTGCTGTCGGCCGGGTGCATCGGTCTGGCCGCCTTCAACCAGCGGCTTTACGGCATGCTGCCCTGGCTCTCCATGGCGGTGAACGCCGTCATGCTCTCGACCTGGAGCTATTCCTCGCGCCTGATCGAGGAGACCTGGGTTCCCGTGGCGCCTACGGAAATCGCCGTCACTCTGGGCCTGTTTGCAGCGCTCTATGTCGTCAGCGGCTATTTCCTGCAAGCGCGCAGCGAAAGGCCGCTCGTCTGGGCGGGGCTGTCGGGCGCGGCGGCGCTGGGCTATTACCTGCTCGCCTATTTCCGGCTGGGCCTCGGCTGGGCGCCGGAGATTTTAGCCGTCTGGCGCACTCCCACCGGCGTGGGCATCGAGACCTTCGCGACGGTGCCGCATTTCTGGGCGGGGCTGGCCGTGGCGCTGGCCATGGGCGGCGTTTACGCGCTGCACCGCATCCTGCGCGATGTGCCGCCCGATCACCCGCGCAAGCAGCACCTGCTGGCGCTATGGGCGGCGGTGGCGACGGCGTTCGTGGCGCTGGCGCTCACCATAGAACTGGAGCGCGATTTCCTGCCGGTGGCGCTGGCCATGGAAATGCTGGCGTTGTGCTGGATCAGCACCAAGGTCGAGATCCGCGCCCTGCGCGCCATCGCGGCGATCCTCGCCGGTGTGTTCGCCTTCCTGCTGCTGCCGCAACTCCTGCTGATCGCGGAGCTGACGCTTCACAGCCTGGGGGAGGAGACGTACCTGCCGGAGGGGCTTCCCATCGTCAGTTGGCCCGTGTTCCAGCTCGGCCTGCCCGCGGTGATGTTCGCGGGCAGCGCCTGGCTGCTGCGGCGTCAGCAGGACACGCGCCTCGTCAGCGTATTCGAGCTGGCGGCCATCGGCCTCACCGCGGTGATGGGCTACTATCTGCTCCGCCACGCCTTCCACGCGGACCCCAATCTTCTGGGCACGCGCGTAAACTTCCTCGAACGCGGCGTCATCACCAACGTGCTGTTCCTGTTCGGGCTGGCCTGCCTGTGGGGCGGGCGGGTTTACGGGCGGAAGGCGGTGTTCGCGGGCGGCACGGCGCTGGTGGCCATCGGGCTGTTCCGCATCGTGATGTTCGACTTCATCCGCTTCAATCCGCTGCTCAGCGCGCAGGACGTGGGGACGTGGCCGCTGGTGAACGCGCTGCTGCTGACCTACGGGCTGCCGATTCTGTGGATAAGGCGGGCGTCGGAAGAAGTGTACAGGGGAGGGGAGGGCATCGGCCTCCCGCCAAGACTGGCGCGGCTCGGCTACGGCTTCGCGCTGTTCCTGGTGTTCGCGCTGCTGACGTTCGAGGTGCGCCAGGCGTATCAGGGCGCCTTTTTGAATGGCTCCGGCGCCAGCAACATGGAGATCTACACCTATTCGGCGGCGTGGCTGCTGGGCGGGCTGCTGCTCTTGTTCCTCGGCACGCTCCGGGGCGACAAGATCCTGCGCATAACCTCGCTGCTGGTGATGATCCTGACGGCGGGGAAGGTGTTCCTGTATGACGCTTCGGCGCTGGAGGGGCTGTACCGGGTGGTGTCGTTCCTCGGCCTTGGCCTCAGCCTCATTGGCTTGAGCTGGTTCTACACGCGGTTCGTGTTCGGCGTGGCGCCTGCCGCTGACACTGCCAGCGAGACGCCGGCGCAGCCCTGACGGCTGGAGCGCCTAATACCATCGGACGGCCCCACGCTTGTTGCGGGCCGTCCGGGCAAAAAATACTTTACAAGCCCGGCGAATGGCCCTATCCGCCCGGATGAATTGTACCGGCATTGTCCGGTTCGAATTCACCCTGTGCGGCAGGGGTTCATGAAAGCATTCCTGGTTCGCCAGGAATTCGCTGCCCCTCCGCCGCCGCTATCAGCAGAAAAAGCCGGACAAACCAGGCACTTCGGACGTATTCGGGTGTGATCACGCCGCGAACACCTGAAGTCATGGACGAACTTTGACAAGGAAAAAGCGCAAGATGAGCGAATGGATTCAAGAGAAACTGCATGATAGCTGGCGCGCGAGCTTGCGTGTTGACAACATCGTGTTCGAGGAGAAAACCGAACACCAGCATCTGCTGATTTTCGACAACCCGGCGTTCGGCCGCGTGCTGATGCTGGACAACATCATTCAGCTCAGCTCCAGCGACGAGTTCATCTATCACGAGATGATGACCCATGTGCCGCTGTTCGCCCTTGAGGAGCCCAAGAAGGTGCTAATCATCGGCGGCGGCGATGGCGGCGTGCTGCGCGAGGCGCTGCGGCATCCCTCGGTCGAGAAGGTGACGATGTGCGAGATCGACCGCAGCGTCATAGACCTGTGCACCAAGTTTTTCCCCGCCATTTCGGCCGGCGCCTTCGATCATCCGCACGCCGATATCGTCATCGGCGACGGCGCCAAGTTCGTTGAGGCGACGGATGAGCGCTACGACGCCGTGCTGGTTGATTCGACCGACCCCATCGGCCCCGGCGCCGTGCTGTTCACGCCGGAGTTCTATGCGGGCTGCAAGCGCTGCCTGAAGCCGGGCGGCGTGCTGGTGACGCAGCAGGGGCTGGTGTTCTTCCAGCCGGAGGAAAGCAAGAAATCGGTCCGGCTGTTCCGGGGGCTGTTTGGCGACGCCTCGATCTTCCTGCCGGTGACCGCGTCCTACCTCGGCGGGCATTTTGCGCTGGGCTGGGCGAGCGATAATGCGGCTTTGCGTCAGATCAGTGTGGAGACGCTGCGCCAGCGCTTTGAACGCGCGGGGTTCGAGACCAATTACTACTCGCCGGAGCTGCACAAGGCGGCGTTCGTGCTGCCGGTTTACGTGGCCAGGAAGCTGGAAGAGAAGAATTGATCGTAAGCCTATGATCCGGGAAGGTTTCCCCGCATTCGAACAGTGACGCGCGCGAGCTATTTGCGCGTGTCCGTTATGCTTGGCGGCGGCCTTTCCGCCAGCCGGATACTGCCGCGAAATCAAATAGATTTCAGCGGGCGTAAAAACGCTTTACATACCCCCCTGCTTGCCTTATGCACCGCGCCTGTTTGCAGGCCTAAGGCGCCGCGGCAATTCGACCACCCAAAAGGAGCCGTTCATCGAATCCATTCATTCTTGGAGATAAGCAGCACATGAAGACTTACACATCCGCGGTAGACATCGTTCGCACCGAGCAGCCCAACCGCCCAGTGCTAGCACTACGCCCGCACGCTGCCGCACGCGCTGCAGAATGGGTTCTGAAGAATTTCCCGGTGACGCCGCTGTATGCCGTCAAAGCAAACAACATGCCGCTGGTGGTGGATAGTCTTTATGACGCAGGTATCCGCTGTTTCGATGTGGCTTCGCTTCCCGAGATCGAGCAGTGCGCGAAGTATCCCGGCGCGACGCTCTATCTGATGCATCCCGTCAAGTCGCGAGAGCTGATTGCGCGAGCTTATCACGAGTTCGGCGTGCGGCATTTCTCGCTCGACCGCGAGCGGGAGCTTGTGAAGATCATCGAGGAAACTGGCAACGCCCGCGACCTGCATCTGCATGTGCGTCTCGCCGTGCCCAACGCCCATAGCGTCATTCCGCTCGACCGCAAGTTCGGCGCCGAGCCGCGCGATGCGGTGCATCTGCTGCGGCTGACGCGCGAGGTGGCGGAAGGGCTTGGCGTGAGTTTCCACGTCGGCTCGCAGACACTCGACCCGTCGAGCTACTCGCGGGCGCTGGAAATCGCACACGAGGTCATCAGGGAGGCTGGCGTTCCGGTCAATTCCATCGACATCGGCGGCGGCTTCCCGGCGCGCCATCCCGGCAGCGAGCCGCCGCATCTGACGGAATTCTGCCAGGAGATCGAGCGCAGCATGGACCGTCTCGGCATGACGGGCCGTTACACTATGCTGGCGGAGCCGGGCCGGGCGCTGGCGGCGGAGTCGGAGTCGCTGATCGTCAAGGTTCTGGGACGCCGCGCGCGCTATCTCTACATCAACGACGGCTCGTATGGCTGCATGTTCGAAGGCGCGCAGATTTACGGCGGTCTCGCCTATCCGGTGCGGCGCATCCGCGACGGCGAGGTGTCTGAAGGCGGGCGGCTGGAGCCGTTCTCGTTCTGGGGGCCGTCCTGCGACAGCATCGACTTCATGCCGGGGCCGTTCATGCTGCCGGCCGATACCGACGAGGGCGACTACATCGAGATCGGCCAGCTCGGCGCCTATGGCCGCGTGTCCCGCAACCGTTTCAACGGCTACGGGCTTTACGACGAAGTGCTCGTCACGGACGATCCGATGATGAGCATGTATTCGGGCGATGTGCTGCCTGCGAGCATGCGCGCCGCCGGGTGACGGGAGTCACGCGCGATTAACGGGGCAGGGCGGAGACCATCCGCCTTGCCTGCCGCGCCCTCCGGTATCCGGCAACATCCCGTGCCTGGGGAAAAGCTGCGGGCAACTTCGCCAGCCTTAACAAATCCGTCACGCGCGTTTGCCATTCTGCTATAAGGGCAATCTCAGAAATAAGTGCGTCGTATGGCGCGGGATTTTTGTTCGTCCGTAAGGCGCGGAAAGGGGCGCATATCCACGATATGTAACCCTTTCTGCAACGCAGCGGACGGGCAAAAAGACAAGCCAGATGGCGCACTTATTTCTGAGATTGCCCTTACTCCGGCGGAACAAGCGGACGGGAACGCATGCCAGACGAAGCAGCCTCAACTGGCGAAGCCGGGGCAATAAGCGCGGACGGCACGCGGCCGATGCCGATCGTGCGCCACTTCCGCCAGATCGTGATCTGGCCATTGCAGCTCGTCAGCAAGGAAAAGCCGGCGGCGGCCTCCGGTCATCATACCATCCTGGAGGCACTGTCGCCGGGCCATCAATGGCGGGCGCTGGAAGACGAGTTCGGCAACGGGGCTGAAGATTTCCAGGAACGTCATTACCGCGAATTCGTGTCGTTTCTTCCGCATGTGCGGCGCTTCCTCTACGGCGACGCTCCCGAGAACGGCACGGCGTCCACGCCGCGCGATGCCCCCATGCGGATTTACCGCCGCGAGGACATCAAGCGCGTGCGCATCACGCTCGACGAGGACACCGCGCCCGTCATCTGCGACATGGCGCACGCGGACCTCTACTTCTTCTACGATGTGGACACGGTTATCCTCGTCTGCGAAATCACCGCCAATAATTTGCCGCTCGACGTGGCGCAATCGCTGGTCCAGCGCTTCGGCCGCGCCTATCCGGCGGGCTGGCGCGACGGAGGCGAGCCGCTGCGCTGCCCGGCGCTGGTGGAATGGATCGGCGCGGATGGCAGAGTTCTTGCGGCCTCGAACTATCGCGACAGCACGCGTTATCTGCAATTTGTCGGGCAGCGGCGCGGTGCGTGCGTCGCCGCGCACTGGGAATTCCTGCTGCATCCGCTGGTGAATGACGCCGGCCATGGCGCTGGCCGTCTGCGCTTCCTGGAAATCGAATATTACCGCATGCCGGTGATGGCCTATCTGGTGCTGGACGATCTGAGGGAGCTGCGGCGCAGCGATTTCATTTCTTTCGCGCTGGGTACGATGCTGGCGCCGGACGGGCGGCTGCCCTTTTCCGAACGCTTCCTCGACGATTTCGAGGCCCGCCACGCCTACGAGCGGCTGTATTCCAGCGGCCTGGACGCGCTCAATATCGACACGCGCTTCCTCACCTGCGGCGATGTGTTCAGCATCGTTTCGGGCGGAACGGCGGCGAGCCTGAAGGACAACGAGCGCGGCCTCCTGGGCCAGTTCCGGCACCAGTATTTCCTGCTGTTCCTCATCGCGCACTTCCACAAGGCCGCGCTGATGATGATTTCCGACCGCATGGTGGCGGCCATCAAGCGGCTCGATCCGCTGAATGCCGAGTCGGTGCGCCTCTTCCGCGACGAAACCTTCGAGTTGCAGGAGACATTCCTGCGTTTCTCCCAGCGTTACCTGTTCAAGGAAGTGTCCGGGCGTGTCCACATGCGCGATCTATTCCGCATGATTCGCGGTCATCTGAGCATCGACGCACTACATGAGGAAGTCCGGGACGAAATTGTCGATATGGTGCAGTATCTGGACAGCCAGGCGCTGCGGCGCCAGTCCGGCACCATGCACCGGCTGACGGTGGTGACGATCATGGGCATGGTGGGCACCATCGCCACCGGCTTCCTCGGCATGAACCTGATCGCCGAGGCCGAAGCGCCGCTGATGTCCAAGCTGGTCTATTTCGGCTGCGTCACGGTGGTCACGGCGGTACTGACCGCTGCCGCGCTGGTTTACTCGCGGCGGCTCACCCGCCTATTCGAGAAAATCTCGGGCGACGACCGCCAGCAATAAAGCATTCCTGGAAAGTAACCGTTCCACGAGGCGCACCCGTGGAGATGGCTGCATCGTTAAAAGCTGCGGCCGGCTGTTAATCCATGCTTAACCGGCAGATGCCGCCTCTCCATTCCTTTTGCCGCAGCGCGAAACACCCTTCGCGATTTGTTAAGCGGGATATGCGACAGACTTAATCCATGCACGCTCAGCGTTTTTTGTGGCCGAAAAAATCTATATAGTTGCAGCTCGTTGTCCTGGGACCGCCCCCATGCCCGCTACGGCTGTGCGCGGTGCCTTCTGGACGAAGGAACAATTGAGGTTGATATGAGCCTGTCACGACGCAATTTCCTGATGCTGGCCACGGTGAATTGCGCATGCTGTCTGGGGGTGGCCCGCGCCTTCGCCGGCTCGCCGGAGCACGGAGCCGGACATACACCGCACTGGAGCTACGAAGGTCAGACCGGCCCGGCGCACTGGGGTGCCCTGCAACCCGATTTCAAGGTCTGCGAACTGGGCCTCGAACAGACCCCCATCGACCTCACCAGCGCCATCCGCTCGGATTCCCCGGCAGGGTGGAGGTCGATTACCGCCCGCTCCCCTTGCGCATCCTCAACAACGGCCACACCATCCAGGTGAACGCGGAGGCCGGCTCGGCCTGCGTCATCGATGGCGTGCGCTTCGAACTCGTGCAGTTCCATTTCCATCACCCCAGCGAGCATCTGCTGTCGGGCAAGCCGTTCGATCTCGAAGCCCATTTCGTGCATCGCTCCGCCTCGGGCGCGCTGGCGGTGCTCGGCACCTTCGTGAAACCCGGCGAGGCCAACGCCGCTTTGCAGCCCATCTGGGAGGTCATGCCCCAGCATGAGGCCCCGGAGAAAAACTTCGGCGGTGCCATCGACGCGGCTGCGCTTCTCCCCGTGGAGCGCAGCTATTTCCGCTACATGGGATCGCTCACCACGCCGCCCTGCTCGGAAGGGCTGACCTGGACCGTGTTCCGCGATGCCATCGAGGCGTCGCCCGAGCAAATCCGGCAATTCGCCTCGCTGTTCCCCAACAATGCGCGCCCCGTTCAAGGCCGCAACCGCCGCTATCTGATCGAAACGAACTGACCGCCTATCGCCACGAGTAGAGGACTTGAAGTACCATGGCTCAACAGAGTTCCAATCCGGCGGCTGCTTCCGGTGGTCTCCTGTCGTTTTGCAGCAACTGCAAAATCTCGACGAAGATTTTCGCAGGCTTCAGTTGCCTGCTGGTCATTATCGCGATCATCTCCTTGATGGCCTACCGTGCCTTCAGCGGTGCGACGGAGATGTTCGAGGCGTATGCTCAGCGCGTGGAGGTGGTCGGCATCTCACAGGACGTGGACCGCGAATACATCAACCTGCGCCGGTTCGTGCGCGAATTCGCCAACACGGGCGACGAGAAAGCCTTCGCCGGCGCCGGGAAACAGCGGGCGCTGCTGAAGGATGCCACCGCCAAGGCGCTTCAGACGATCAAGAATCCCGAACGGCTGGCGAAGATGCGGGAGATTTCCGGCCTGTTTGACGCCTACAACGCCTGGCGCCGACAAAGTAGTCGCCGCCAAGCGCGAGCAGATCAAGCTGGAGCGTGAAACGCTCGATCCGTCTGGCCGCAAGATGCGCGAGGATGTGAGTGACCTGCAAAGCGCCGCCGCCAAGGCTGGCGATAGCAATGTGAGCGCCCTTTCCGCCGGTGCCATGGAACAGGTGATGCGGGCACGGCTCAACGTCGCCAAGCTGCTGAGCCGGCACGAAAAGGCCGCGGCGGAGACGGCTGACAAATCTTTCACCGCCCTCGGCCAGATCCTGAACCAAATCGAGACATCCGCCAACGGCGCCGAGATACGCGGCCTCGTTTCCGAGCTCAAGGTGCTGGCGGAAAAGTATCGCCAGGGGTTCCATCGCGCCGATGAGCTGGGACAATCGCTGGAGAAGCTCGTGTTCGTTGATCTGCCGAAGCTGGCGGACGACACGTTAGCCGATATCGAAGCGATCAAGGCCAGCGGCGCTGCCGAGGAAAACAAGCTGGAGCATGAGGCTCTGGCTCTGATGGCCAGCAGTAATACGCTGATCGCCGGTCTTGCGATTGGCGGCCTTGGGCTTGGTGTTGTGCTCTCGTTCTTGATCGGCAGGGGCATCGGGACGCCTATCCGCGAAATCGGAGCGGTGCTCCTGGAGCTGGCCAAGGGCAATAAGAACGTCGATGTTCCATACGCGCATCGCGGCGACGAAGTTGGCGACAATGCCCGCGCGGCCTTCACCTTCAAGGAGAACCTGCTGCGGATCGAGCAGATGGAAAACGAACGCCTGGCAAGCCGAACGCGCCGCCGCCGCGCAGCGCAAGGCCGATATGCTGAAGCTGGCCGACAACTTCCAGGCCGCCGTGGGCGAGATCATCAGCACGCTGTCGTCCGCGTCCAGCGAGCTGGAAGCCTCGGCGCAAGGGCTGACGCATACCGCCGGCCACACGCAGGAACTGGCCACCACCGTGGCGGCCGCTTCGGAACAGGCGTCCACCAACGTGCAGTCCGTGGCCAGCGCCACCGAGGAATTGTCCGGTTCCGTGTCCGAGATTTCCCGGCAGGTGAATGAGTCGAGCCGCATTGCCGACGAGGCCGTGGTGCAGGCCCAGCAGACCGACGAGCGCATGACCGAGCTGTCCCAGGCCGCGACGCGCATCGGCGACGTGATGAAGCTGATCACCGCCATCGCCGAGCAGACGAACCTGCTGGCGCTCAACGCCACCATCGAGGCGGCGCGCGCGGGTGAGGCTGGCAAGGGCTTCGCCGTGGTGGCGCAGGAGGTGAAGACGCTGGCCGCCCAGACCGCCAAGGCCACCGAGGAAGTCGGCAGCCAGATCGGCGGCATCCAGACGGCGACGCGCGAATCCGTTGCGGTGATCAAGCAGATCGACGCCACCATTCACCGCATTTCCGAAATCGCCACGGCGGTTGCCTCGGCGGCGGAAGAGCAGGGCGCGGCGACGCAGGAGATTTCCCGCAACGTGCATCAGGCCGCGCAAGGGACCCAGCAGGTGGCGCAGAGCATATCGGAGGTGAACAAGGGCGCCAACGAAACCGGCGCGGCGTCGTCCCAGGTGCTGACGGCGGCCAAGTCGATGGCGGCCGAAAGCAACCGGCTGAAGATCGAGGTGGACAGGTTCCTGGAGGGCGTCCGGGCGGCATAACCGGCCGGGATGTGATACCGGGCAGAATTGCGTTCGCCCGGTCCGATAACGGATGAAATGGCGCGGTTGCGGCTTGTTCGCAGCCGCGCCATTATTTTTGACACAAGAGTTGAACAACCTGGAGATGCGAATCCGGCATAAATGACAGTGCTCCCCCGCTGTCTGGAAGGTTTCGCACCATGATTCTCGCTCAGTTGTCCGATCTCCACATCAGAGCCGATGGTGCTCCTGTCTCTGTCAAAGGCGATGCAGCCGCCTGCCTGGAGGCCGCCGTGACGGACCTCCTGAGCCTCACGGTCCGCCCGGACGCCGTGCTGATCACCGGCGATCTGGTGGAGGATGGCCAGCCGGCGGAATATGCGCGGCTGCGGGAATTGCTGGCGCCGCTGACCTTTCCGGTATTCCTGATGTGCGGCAATCATGATGCGCCGGGGCCGCTCCGGGCCGCTTTCGCCGGTCACCGCTATCTCGGGGCGGGCGATGGGCCGGTTCACTATGTGATCGAGGATTTCGCTGTGCGCCTGATCGCGCTGGATAGCCGGGTGGCCGGCGAGAGCGTTGGCAGGCTGGGCGCGGAGCAGATCGCCTGGCTCGACGCGCGGCTGGCCGAGCGGCCGGGCCGGCCTGCCATCGTAGCGCTGCACCATCAGCCGTTCCCCACCGGCCGGCATCATGCGGACCGCGTGGGACTGGAGGACGCCGATGCCCTGGCAGCGGTCATCCGGCGCCATCCCCAGGTCGAGCGGGTGGTGGCGGGGCATGTGCACCATTGCATGCAGACGCGCTGGGCCGGAACCCTGGCCTCAACCGTGCCGGCGACGTGCTATCAACTGGCGCTGGACCTCAGGTCCGATGCCAAGGGGAGTGTCCGGCTTGAGACGCCCGGCTATCATGTGCATCACTTCACGCCCGCCTCGGGCATCGTTACCAGCACCCGGCTCATCGGGCCGTGGCCGGTGCACAACCGGCTGCAAAGCGCGGAGTGACCGGGGCCGGGAACTGTGGCGGAGAAGATTTCGCGCGGTTTACCGCCGCTGTTCTCCGATCCCATTTCGCCGGCTCGGGCACTCATCTCGTTGTTGCCAAATTAACAAAACCGTTCTATTTAACAGCTATCTCACACGCGGAATCGCGGTGTGGTCACGATTGGCATGATGCCGACCGCTGGCCGGGCCGCTCCGGTGACGCTCAAAAGGCGTCGCAATTTCCGCGGAGGCTTAAACCGGAAAAAGAGGAGCGCACGCTTATGGCGCTGCCACAGTTCACTATGCGTCAGCTGTTGGAAGCTGGCGTTCATTTCGGCCATCAAACGCATCGCTGGAACCCGAAGATGGAGCAATTCCTGTTCGGCTCCCGCAACAACATCCACATCATCGACCTGGCCAAGACCGTGCCGCTGCTGCATCAGGCGCTGGTCGCCGTGAGCGATGCCGTGGCGCAGGGCGGCCGCGTGCTGTTCGTCGGCACCAAGCGTCAGGCGTCCGACGTCCATCGCCGACGCGGCCAAGCGTTGCGGCCCAGTATTACGTCAACCACCGCTGGCTCGGCGGCATGCTGACCAACTGGAAGACCATCACCAATTCCATCAAGCGGCTGCGCAGCTGGAAGACCTCATCGGCGGCACCGGCCAGGGTTTCACCAAGAAAGAGCTGCTGAACCTCACGCGCGAGCGCGACAAGCTGGAACGCGCGCTGGGCGGCATCAAGGACATGGGCGGCCTGCCGGACATCCTGTTCATCATCGACACCAACAAGGAAGCCATCGCCGTCGCCGAGGCGCGCAAGCTGAATATCCCGGTGATCGCCGTGGTGGATAGCAACTGCGACCCCGACGGCATCAACTTCCCCATCCCGGGCAATGACGACGCGGGCCGCGCCATCACGCTGTATTGCGACCTGATTTCGCGCGCCGCGATCGACGGCATCGAACGCGCCCAGGGTTCGGCGGGCTTCGACATGGGCGCTTCCGAGCACGGCGGCGTTGATGGCGAAGGACGTGCGCGCAGAGGCCGCGGCAGGACCGGCGGACGCGACCGGCAGGAAGCTGGCGCTGACGCCGAAGCCGTGCAGGAAGAGGCCGCGGTGCAGGCCGTTCCCGAACCTGTGCTTGCGGAAGCCGTTGCCGGCGATGCCGCTCCTGTGCAGGAGGCTCCTGCCGAAGCTCAAGCAGCCGCGAAAAAGTCAGGCGATGCGGGAAAACGCGCGAAAAAAGGTTGAAGCCTTCGCCCAAATTTCCCTAATGGCTGAGAAAGCGCCGTTTTAGCGGCGCCAAGTGATGAAACAATGAGCAGGGGCAGGTTCCGGCCCGTGATGGCCGGTCTGCTCAGGCGGCGTGCCGGATTGACCGCCACGTCTTACCGAACGAGGGCAAACATGGCTGCCATAACCGCACAACTCGTCAAGGAACTGCGCGACAAAACCGGCGCCGGCATGATGGATTGCAAGGCGGCGCTGACTGAAAACAACGGTGACTTCGAAGCCTCCGTGGACTGGCTGCGCACCAAGGGCCTCGCCAAGGCCGCCAAGAAGGCCGGCCGCGTCGCGGCTGACGGCCTGATTGGCGTTGCCTCGGAGACCAAGAAAGGCAGCACCGGCGCCGTCGTCGAGGTGAATTCGGAAACCGATTTCGTCGCACGCAACGCCGACTTCCAGAACATGGTCGCCGAGGTCGCGGCGCTGGCGCTGAAGGCTGGCGGCGATGTCGAGAAGCTGCTGGAAGCCAAGTTCCCGAAGAAGAAGATCACCGTGAGGGAGACCATCAAGGAGATGGTCGCCACCATCGGCGAGAACATGACCGTGCGCCGCACCGCGCTTCTGAGCGTGAAAGAGGGCGTCGTGGCCACTTATGTGCACGGCGCGGTGGTGCCGGGTCTCGGCAAGATGGGCGTCATGGTGGCGCTCGAGTTCGACTGGCGACACCGCCAAGCTGAACGAGCTGGGCCGCAAGATCGCCATGCACGTCGCTGCCACCAACCCGCTGGCGCTGACGGCTGAGGAGATCGACAAGGAGGTGGTCGCCCGCGAGCGCGCCATTTTCGCCGAGCAGGCCAAGGCCAGCGGCAAGCCCGCCAATGTGGTCGAGAAGATGGTCGAAGGCCGTCTGCGCAAGTTCTACGAGGAAGTGGTGCTGCTCGAAGCAGAGCTTCGTCGTCGATCCCGACAAGACCGTTGAGGCCGCCGTGAAGGCCGCCGAGGCGGATGTGGGCGCGCCGATCAAGGTGGCGGCGTTCGTGCGCTACGCACTGGGCGAGGGCATCGAGAAGAGCGGCGGCGATTTCGCGGCTGAAGTGGCTGCGGCGGCCGGTCTGTCGAAGTAATTCCGGTGGGGTTCGTCTGGCGGCTTTCCGGGATGGCAACAGCCTGGTTTCCGCTGGCGGCCCCGTCTCCTTGCCCAGGGGGATTCCTAGCATGACGGTGCCGCGTTTCAGACGGCCTCTGTTGAAACTTTCGGGCGAAGCGCTGATGGGCGGCGGCGGAAACGTCATCGACCCGGCGGCGCTGGCGCGGTTCGTTAGCGAAATCAAGGACGTCAAAGCTCTCGGCGTCGAGCCGTGCCTCGTCGTGGGGGGCGGCAACATCTTTCGCGGACTTCGCGGCGCGGCGGGCGGCATGGATCGCGTCACCGCCGATCACATGGGCATGCTGGCGACGGTCATCAACGCGCTGGCTCTTTGCGAGGCGCTGGAGGCGGCGGGCGTTCCCGCGCGCGTCTATTCTGCCATCGCCATGCCGCAGATTTGCGTGCCGTTTCAGCGTGCGGCGGCGCGTGCCGATCTTGCGGCCGGCCGGGTGGTGATTTTCGCCGGCGGCACGGGTAATCCGTACTTCACCACCGACACG
This sequence comes from uncultured Alphaproteobacteria bacterium, assembly GCA_963827885.1. Lineage (GTDB taxonomy): Bacteria > Pseudomonadota > Alphaproteobacteria > Rhizobiales > Rhodomicrobiaceae > CAWHDD01. The sequence continues at coordinate 50,180 of CAWHDD010000008.1, forward strand.
GCGGCGGCTTTGCGCGCCGCCGAAATGGGGTGCGACGTTATTCTCAAGGCGACCAGCGTCGATGGCATCTACTCCGCCGATCCGAAGCGCGACCCCAACGCTCAACGCTTTGATTCTCTTACATATACTGAAGTTCTGACGCGCAAGCTGGAGGTCATGGACGCCGCCGCCGTGGCGCTGGCGCGCGACAACACCATTCCAGTTGTGGTATTTTCACTTTTAATGCCGGGCAATATCGTTAAGGTATTCAAGGGTGAAGTTGCCTTCACCATTGTTCAAGGCATTTAGGTTATGCATGTCGCCGGTCGCGTGAGGCTTGGATGCAAACCGGCATTTGCCGTATGCGTGATGCTCGCGTACAATGGGGGTGCTCCGCTCCGGTTCTCTCTGCCGGTTTCCGCCTTGGCCCGACGCAAATGGCAGACGCACGACATGCCAAATTAGCACGAACTCGATCAACCGGTTCCGCCAGAGTAAGAACCCTTATGGAGACGGGCATGGCCCAGAACTTCGATCTCAATGAATTGGAAAAGCGCATGAAAAGCACGCTGAGCGTGCTGCGCCAGGAATTTGGCGGCTTGCGCACCGGCCGCGCGAGCGCTTCGCTGCTCGACCCCATTATGGTGAACGCTTACGGCTCCAAGATGCCGCTCAACCAGGTGGGAACGGTGTCGGCGCCGGAGTCGCGGCTGATTACCGTGCAAATTTGGGACAAAGCGCTGGTATCCGCGGCGGAGCGGGCCATCCGCGAGTCCGACCTCGGGCTCAATCCCGTGACCGACGGCACCACGCTGCGCCTGCCCATCCCAGAACTCAACCAGGAGCGGCGCCAGGAACTGGCGAAAATCGCCGCGAAATATACCGAGCAGGCGCGTGTCGCCGTGCGCAACGTGCGCCGCGACGGTATGGACGCATTGAAAAAACAGGAAAAAGATGGTCAAATCGGTGAGGACGATCACAGGACGCTGTCCGGGAAGCTTCAGGATCTGACCGATCGCTATATTAAAGAGATCGACACGGCTCTTGCTGTAAAAGAGCAGGAGATAATGCAAGTATAAGGCGCTATATAATTTCTTTTTTAGTTAAATCCTGGTGTGTTGCGTAAAGGGTGACAGTGAGCCGATGTCCCAACATGACAAGCAAGCATGGCCTTCCGCCATGCGGCCCTTTCCCCAGCATGTCGCGATCATCATGGACGGCAACGGGCGCTGGGCGGCGAGCCGTGGTCTGCCGCGCGTGGAAGGGCACCGGCGCGGAGTCGATGCCGTAAAGGCCTGCGTGCGCGCGGCCGGTGAGCTAGGGGTCCGCTATCTCACGCTGTACAGCTTTTCCTCGGAAAACTGGAAGCGCCCGCGCGACGAAATCTTCGAATTGATGGGACTGCTGCGGCGCTTTATCCGCCGCGATCTGGCGGAGTTGCATAAGAATGACGTGCGGATCAGGGTCATTGGCACCAACGAAGGGGTGGACGAGGACATCACTGCGCTGATCGGCGAGGCGGTATCCCTCACCAGAAACAATAACGGGCTGCAATTGACCGTGGCATTCAATTATGGCGCGCGGGATGAGATCGTCAGGGCCGCGCGCGGTCTGGCCGGGCGGGTCGCCAGCGGCGAACTGAAGCCCGCCGACATCACGGCCGAAGCCATCAGCGGCGCCCTCGATACTAGCGACGTGCCCGATCCCGATCTGCTGATACGGACCAGCGGCGAAATGCGCATCAGCAATTTCCTTCTGTGGCAATGTGCTTATACGGAGTTCGTTTTCGTGGATACTTATTGGCCCGATTTCGACAAGCAGGCGCTGGCTAGCGCGGTAGAAGCTTATCAGACACGTGAGCGCCGCTTTGGCGGGCTTTCGGCACGTTACAGCGCATGACGGATAGACCGGCTGTGGCGGTAGATGATCAGCAGCCGAATTCCAAAAACAAGGAGCTGATTCTCCGCATCAATTCCGCTCTGGTCCTCGGGGCGGTGAGCCTGATCCTCGCCTATCGCGGCCCTTATTCGTTTGCCGCGCTCATTGCCGTCTTCATTGCGCTGATGGCTTGGGAATGGGGGCGGCTGGTGCGTGGCAAGGGGGTCGATCTGGCCTTCTTAGTACAGGCGGCAGCGACAGGCTCCGCCGTCGTGCTAACGGCCATGCGTTGTCCGAGTTGCGGTGTTAGCCTCGTTGTCCTCGGAACCCTGGCGGTTTTCATTCTGCGCCGGATGGGTGATCCGCCGGAAAAGGCTTGGTGGTCGGCGGCGGGCGTCTATTACGCGGGGCTGCCGGCGGTGGCGCTGGTCTGGCTGCGCACCGATGTGAATTACGGCTGGTTCGCCATCCTCTTCCTGTTCGTGATCGTGTGGACGACCGACAGCGCCGCATACGCCTTCGGCCGTATGATCGGCGGGCCGAAGCTCGCGCCGCGCATTTCGCCTGGGAAAACCTGGGCGGGACTGGCGGGCGGCGTGGCCACCGCGTCCGTGGCCAGCGTCGTCTTCGCCTATTTTCTAGGTGGCACGTCCTACGCGATCCTGGGTTTGATAGGCGCTGTACTATCGCTGGTGTCCCAGTTGGGCGATCTGGCGGAATCCGCCATCAAGCGCTTATTCGGTTTCAAGGATACCAGCAATCTCATACCCGGCCACGGCGGGGTGCTCGACCGCATGGACGGTCTGGTGGCGGCGGCTTTCACGGCTTCGCTGGTGGCCTGGGCGGTCAATCCGGCACAACCGGGCGCCGGGCTGCTGATCTGGTAGTGTGTCGCAGCGGCGTGGCCGGAATTGGTGTTTTCCGGCAACAGACGCCCGCCGAATGTAGACAGATCGCGGGAGCAGGCGATAAAAAGCCTGCTTCGCGTATTTTTCCTGGTCGCGCTTTCCTCCTGGAACACCATTTCCTACATTCCAGAAAGCGCCTTCACAGGGCCGTTTTACAAACATCGCAAGCAAGGGGCAGGGCGCCAGCATGCTGAAGAGCAGGACCGCGGATTCGATTGAAAGCGAAAGCCAGAGCGCGCCGCGCCGTATCACCATTCTCGGCTCCACGGGGTCCATCGGCCGCAGCACCCTCGATCTGATCGGGCGCAACGCCGGCGATTACGAGGTCGCCGCGCTCACTGGTCAGAACAACGTCAAGCTGCTGGCGGAACAGGCGATTGCTCACCGGGCGCAATTGGCGGTCATCGGCGAGGAGAGCCTCTATGGCGAGTTGAAAGCCGCCCTCGCCGGCACCGGTATCGAAGCGGCGGCGGGCGCCAGCGCCATTACCGAGGCCGGTGCCCAGCGGGTGGATTGGACCATGGCGGCCATCGTTGGCGCGGCGGGCCTCAAGCCCACCCTGGCGGCCATCCGCAACGGCGGCATCATCGGCCTGGCCAACAAGGAGTGTCTGGTCTGCGCTGGCGAGCTGTTCATGACGGAAATTGCAACGGCAGGCGCGACGCTGCTGCCCGTCGATTCCGAGCATTCCGCCGCCTTTCAGGCCATCGACAATGCCCCTTGTGATGGGGTGGAACAGATCGAGCTGACGGCGTCGGGCGGCCCGTTCCGCACCTGGACCGCCGCCGAAATCGCGAAGGTGAAGCCCGAGCAGGCGCTGAAGCATCCCAATTGGTCCATGGGGCCGAAGATCACCATCGACTCCGCCACCATGATGAACAAGGGCCTCGAACTCATCGAGGCATTTCATCTTTTCCCGGTGCCGGTGGAAAAGCTGGGCGTCGTGGTGCACCCGCAGTCGATCATCCATTGCCTGGTTCACTATCATGATGGCTCGGTGCTGGCGCAAATGGGGTCGCCGGATATGCGCTCGCCGATTGCATACAGCCTCGCCTGGCCAAAGCGTATGGCCACGCCCGTGAAGCGGCTCGATCTGGCAACGCTCGGCACGCTGACCTTTGAGGCACCGGACGACGTGCGTTTTCCGGCGTTGCGGATTGCGCGGGCGGCACTGAAAGCAGGCGGCTACTCGACTGTAATTCTCAATGCAGCCAATGAGATAGCCGTCGCCACATTTCTTGCGGGCAAGCTGAGCTTTATGGGGATTCCGGCCCTGGTCGAGGAAACGCTGGAGAAATCGGCGGGGGTGGTCACGGGACGGCCGCAAAACCTTGATGACATATTCGCGGCGGATGCGGCGGCGAGACAACTGGCGGCCAGTCTGTGTGCAAACCTCGCGGCGAGACTTGGTGCTGCGTGAGGTGCGAAGGCCGGGGAGCTGCATGGCGGCGGCATATCCAGGTTCACCATTCAGCAATTTGTGTTGTCAACGGCACAAAGATGCTCAATCAGGCGTTGGACACGCCACGCTGAAGTGATATCCAGTTGAAGAAACGGGGTTGCGCAATGACGCGGCCGCGAAAGGGATTCCAATGTTGATGTCCGTTGTCACCAGTTTTCCGCTTCTGCTCTCCATCAACGCGGTAGCCGCCGCCGATGTCACCGCCTTCATCAGGACGCCGCTGTCCTTTCTCTTTGTGCTTGGCGTCGTGGTATTCGTGCACGAGTTCGGGCATTTCATCGTAGCGCGCCTGTGCGGCGTGACGGTGGAAACCTTTTCCATCGGCTTCGGTCCAGAGCTTGGCGCTTTCACCGACCGTAAGGGCACGCGCTGGCGGCTCGCCGCCGTGCCGCTGGGCGGGTACGTGAAATTCAAGGGCGACGAAAACGCCGCTTCCATGCCGAGCCAGGAGGCTCTGGGAACCCTGTCCACCGAGGAGCGTCAGGGGAATTTCCACACCGCGCCGCTGGTTCACCGCAGTCTGATCGTGGCGGCGGGGCCGGTCGCAAATTTCATTCTCGCCATCGCAATCTTCACCATCGTCCTCATGGTGGCCGGCAAGGTCATCGTAGATCCGAAAATCGGTGCGATCGAAGCTGGCAGCCCGGCCGAAAAGGCGGGGCTGAAGGTTGGCGACCGAGTTCTGGCCATCGGCGGTTCGCAGGTCCACAGCTTCGATGAACTGGACAAGATGGTCTGGCTCAGCGCCGACCAGGAACTCATGCTGCTCGTCGATCGCGGCGGCATTTCGATGCCTATCCGCGTTGTGCCCATGGAGGTGGAACGCAAGGATGTGCTCGATAACAACGTGAAGGTTGGCTATATCGGCGCCAGCGGACCGAGCGCCTTGCCGAAAATCGAATCCGTCGAGCCGGGTAGCCCGGCTGACAGGGCGGGGCTGAAGCCGGGCGACCGGGTGATTACCATCGGGGACGAGCCGATCCGCAGTTTCGACGAACTTCAGAAGAAGGTCGTTCGCAGTCCCGGCCAGGAGCTTTCGCTGGCGGTCGATCGCGAGGGGGGGCAGGTTCCCATTCGCGTGACTCCAGGCGAGGTGGAGCGGAAGGATGCGCAAGGTAATCCGTTCAAGGCCGGGTTCCTGGGGGTGAGAGGGCCGTCCGCCCCTGCGGATTCGCACATTGAGCGCTATGGACCGGTGACAGCCCTTGGCATGGCTGTGTCCGAAACGGGCGCTGTGGCGATGGGGCCGGTGATTTTTATCCGCGATCTGATTGCCCGGCGGGCCGACTACCGTCAGTTGGGCGGGCCCATCGGCATCGCCGAACTTTCGGGAAAAGTTGCCGCAGGCGGATTTATGAACCTAATTCGCTTGACAGCCATAATCTCGGTGAGCATCGGCCTCTTAAACCTCTTTCCCATCCCGGTTTTGGACGGCGGACACCTGCTGTACTATGGCATAGAAGCCATACTCGGGCGCCCAATGAGCCAGGAAGCCCAGGAGTTTGGTTTTAAGATTGGCCTGTTTTTAATCCTTGTGTTAATGCTTTTTGCGACGTGGAACGACTTGAGTCGGCTGCTTAATTCGTTCGCCTGAGTGGCAGGTGGTTAACTCTGGGCGGGTCGGTTCCATAATGAGGTTGACGGGCGTTCATAGCTGGAGGGTACAGCATGTGGCGCAGTTGCCGGGGGGCAACGGCGCAGGCGGATTGTCGGGTCTTGCACCCCGATGGTCACGTTACGGTCACAAAGGGGTGGCCGGTTGTATCGTCGGCGTTGGGGGATCGGCGTAAATAGGGGCATGTCGATAATGCTACGATTGAAAATCGGGAAAGCATTTGTTTTCGCGCTTGGCTTTATGGCCATGCTGCTGGCCTGCGGGGTCGAGCAGCAGTCATTTGGCGTGGGCCGGGCTTATGCCGAGGGCGTGGTCATCCGCGACATCCGCGTGGTGGGCAACAAACGTGTTGAGCCGGAAACGGTGAAAACTTATCTGACGTTTTCCACCGGCGAACGTTACGACCCGTCGAAGGCGAACGACAGCCTGAAGGCGCTGTCCGCCACGGGTCTGTTCCAGGACATTCACATTGACCTGCAGGGAAGTTCCGTCGTCATCCGGGTGACGGAAAGCCCGGTGGTCAGCCGTGTGGCCTTCGAGGGCAACAAGCAGGTCAAGACCGATGTGCTGCGGGCCGAGGTCCAGCTAAAAGAGCGGGCGATCTACACACGGGCTCGTGTGCAGGCCGACGTGCAGCGGATTCTCAACGTCTACCAGCGCTCCGGCTACTATGCCGTGCAGGTGGAACCCAAGATCATTGAGCTGGATCACAACCGGGTCGATCTCGTCTTCGAAATTCACGAGGGCAAGAGCACCAAGGTTTTCAGCATCAACTTCATCGGCAATCAGGCGTTCAGCAACTCCGAGCTGCGCAGCGCGATTTCCACGACGGAATCCGCCTGGTACAAATTCCTCAGCTCGACCGACGTGTTCGAACTCGGACCGCCTCAATCTTGACCGTGAAATGCTGCGGCGGTTCTACCTGAAAAGTGGTTACGCCGATGCTCGCGTGATTTCAGCGACGGCTGATCTCGACCGGGATGGCAAGGGCTTCTTCATTACCTTCACCATCGAAGAGGGCGAGCTTTACCACTTCGGCCGTGTCAACATCGAATTGTCGCTGGCTTCGGTCGATCCGAATTCGCTGCGCGGTGAGTTGCTGACCAAGGACGGCGATACCTATGATGCGGAGGCAATCGACAAGACGGCTGAGAAGCTGACTGTGGCGGTGGCCAACCAGGGTTACGCTTTCGGTGCCGTGCGGCCGCGTATCGACCGCGATCCGATCTCGCGCACCATCTCCATCACCTATATCGTCGAGCAAGGACCGCGCATCTATATCGAGCGCATCAACGTGGCCGGCAACATCCGTACCCTCGACTATGTCATCCGGCGCGAGTTCCGGCTGGCGGAAGGCGATGCCTACAATCGTCTGATGGTCGAGCAGGGACGTCAGCGGCTGGTTAATCTCGGCTTCTTCAAGGCCGTGAAGGTTGAGCGTGAGACTGGCTCCGCACAGGACCGCGTGGTGCTCAATATCAATCTGGAAGAAAACTCGACTGGCGAATTGTCCTTCGCTGCCGGCTATTCCTCCTCGGAAGGTGTGATCGGTGAAATTTCCTATACCGAGCGCAACCTGATGGGGAAGGGCCAGTATCTGCAGGTCAAACTGTCGGGCAGCTTGCAGTCTACGCAGTTCAACGTCAGCTTTACCGAGCCGCGCTTCCTTGACCGCAACGTGTCTGCCGGTGCCGATGCCTTTATCACCAACCTCGACTATACCGATCAGGCTGGTTACCAGGATCGCAAGGCCGGTGGCAGCTTGCGTCTTGGCTTCGCACTTGCCGATACTCTGTGGCTGAACACGAATTACACCTTCGTCAATGACGAAGTGTACAACGTGCAGCCAACGGCTTCGATGGCCATCAGCCAGATCAAGGGTGTGACGAATATCTCTAGCGTCGGCTATTCACTGGTCTACGATACGCGTAATCAGAAGATGAACCCGTCGCGCGGCATCTACCTGATGTGGTCGCAGGATGTGGCTGGCGCTGGCGGCGACGTGCAATACGTCCGCTCGGTGGCTGAAGGCCGCGGCTATTATCCGATCACCAAGGGCATCACCCTGGTCGGCCGTGTGCTGGGCGGTAACATCACGGGCTACGGCGGAGACGGTTTCGGCCACGATCAGGTTCGCGTGGTTGACGACTTCTACAAGGGCGGTGAGACCATCCGTGGCTTTGCTACCGCCGGTATAGGTCCGCGTGACTTGGCTGACCACACCAGCGAAGGCGCTGTCGGCGGTAAGAACTTCTACGCTGGTACAACGGAAATTCGTTTCCCGATCCCGTTCATTCCTGATGAAATCGGCTTCGGCGGTGCAGTATTCGCCGACGCGGGGTCCGTCTGGGGAACAGATGCAGGCAGAATCGCGGGAACGAATATCGTTGACAGCAATGAACTTCGGTCCTCCGCCGGTGCAAGCTTGATCTGGGCATCTCCGATGGGGCCGCTGCGGGCTGACTTCGCGATCCCGATTACGCATAACAAGTATGACAAGATTCAGGAGTTCCGGTTCGGCGCATCGACGAAGTTCTAAGCGAGCGTAGTAACGGTACTTTTGAATAGGAACTGAGGCAGGCCCCGATTTCGGGGCCTGCGCTGTTCCCGCCAGGCTTCGCGGATTTTATTTGTACGAACGCGCCGGACAGCAAAAGCCGGTGCCACAGACATAAAGACCAAAACAATGGAACACCCTGGTTTCTTCAACCGGGCGGCCCCGCTTCCGCTCAGCCAGCTTGCCGCCGAAACCGAGGCATCGCTGGAAGGCGGCGGTGATTGTCTTATTACCGATGTGCGGCCTCTTGATCTTGCTTTGGCCGGTCACGTCTCCTTTTTCGAAAATCAGAAATATCGCGATCAATTGGCAGCCACCTCCGCGACGGCTTGCTATGTGCATCCCAAGAACGCATCGCGGGTTCCGCAGCAGACGATTGCCCTCGTTGCCACGGAGCCCTACCGCAGCTTCGCCAAGGCACTATGGCTGTTTTATCCCGATGCACGTTTTCCCAAGGCGGCGTTGAACGGCGGCAGCGGCCAGCCGGGCGTGCATCCCTCCGCGCAAATCGAAGACGATGTTCGCATCGAGCCTGGCGCGGTGATCGGCCCGGAGGCGAGGATCGGACGCGGCACCATCATCGCGGCAGGCGCGGTCATCGGCTATCGCGTGCACATAGGCCGCGACTGCTACATTGGGGCTCGCGCCGTGGTGACGCACGCTCTGATTGGCAATCAAGTGCTGATCCATGCCGGTGTGGCCATTGGCCAGGACGGTTTCGGCTTCGCCATGGGCCCGCGGGGACATTTCAAGGTGCCGCAGATCGGCCGCGTCATCATTCAGGATAATGTGGAGATTGGCGCCAATACCACCATCGACCGCGGTGCCTTGCGCGACACCATCGTGGGCGAAGGGACAAAAATTGATAATTTGGTGCAAATAGCGCATAACGTCGTTATTGGACGGCATTGTATTATTGTGGCGCAATCGGGCATCTCCGGCAGCACGGTGCTTGAGGACTTTGTGGTGATGGGCGGGCAGAGCGGCACCGTCGGACACATCCGGCTGGGTGCGGGGGCGCAACTGGCGGGCAACAGCGGCGTGGCTGAGAACATCCCGGCGGGTGAGCGCTGGGGCGGCACGCCGGCCAAGCCCATGGGACTGTGGGCACGAGAAGTCGCACTGGTGAAGAGGCTGGTTGCCAAACGGGGCGTAAAGGCGATAAATCCAACCGGCGGTGCTGGCGATTAGCATGGTTCCCGCGTCTTTTGGGCGGGAAATGTGCCGCAGGCGGGCAGGGAGCCGCGTTTTTCGCGGAAATCCGCGCGCTGTTCCGAAAGAGACGATTGGGAGTGTTTTCTGCCTCTGCCGGGCTGGACAATGCTTCAGGCGGAATCCTGGAAGCGGTTGTTGCGGTTTGGGAAAATACCTCTGCGAAAATAAAAGGCTGTCTGAGCAGAGTGCCGCTGGTCCGCCGGCGGAGAATTGCTCAGCGTGATGTCTGGCCGCGCCTTTTTCCTAGAAAATAGGTTCTCATTTTTACGGAAAAAGGCGCTCTAAAGCAGCGGCGCGCGGGACTTGCGCCGGGTGGAGATAAGCGAATGGACGGTACAGTTTCGGGAAAAACGCTGAAGACAGCGGATATCGCGAAAATCATGAAATATCTGCCCCACCGTTATCCGTTCCTCATGATCGACCGGATCATCGAAATGGATGGCGACGAGTCGGCGATCGGCATCAAGAATGTGACGATCAACGAACCGTTTTTCCAGGGGCATTTTCCCAATTTTCCCGTTATGCCCGGTGTGCTGCTGATCGAGGGGATTGCCCAGACGGCCGGCGCTCTGTGTGTAAGCAAGCTTGGCGAGAATTACGAACCCCAACTGGTGTATTTCATGACGGTTGACCGCGCCCGCTTCCGCCGTCCGGTGGTGCCTGGCGACGTCCTGCATTATCACGTTAAAAAGCGCCGCAACCGCGGGCGGGTGTGGCGTTTTGAAGGGGTGGTGAAGGTGGAAGGCGTCGTGGTCGCCGAGGCGGAAGTCAGCGCCATGATCCTTGATCCCAAGACCATGACGCCCGGCAACGGTCCCACCGAATAAAGCCAATCGAGTAATCAAATGACCGCGATGATGATCCATCCAGCATCGGCTGTAGACGCCGGGGCTAAGATTGGTGCGAATGTGGAGATTGGTGCGTTCAGCGTCATCGGTCCCAACGTCGAGATTGGCGACAATGTGCGCATCCACTCCCATGTGGTGCTCACCGGCCGCACCTCGGTTGGTGCCAACTGCGAGATATTCCCCTTCGCCTCGCTGGGACACATTCCGCAAGACCGCAAATACAAGGGGGAGGACAGCCGCCTCGTCATCGGTTCCCACAATGTGATCCGCGAGTACGTCACCATGAACCCCGGCACGGCCGGCGGCACCATGCTGACGCAGATCGGCTCCCATGGCCTGTTCCTGGCCGGTTCCCACGTGGCCCATGACTGTATGATCGGTGACAACGTGACGCTGGTGAACAATGCCACGCTGGCGGGACATTGCGTCGTGGAAGATCATGCAATCCTTGGCGGCTTGTCGGCAGTGCATCAATGGGTGCGTATCGGCGCCTACTCCTTTGTCGGCGGGATGTCCGGCGTGGAGACCAATGTCATTCCGTTCGGCATGGTGCTGGGCAACCGCGCGGCGCTGGGCGGGCTCAACATCCTCGGGCTGAAGCGGGCGGGGTTTGAGCGGGAACAGATTCACTCCCTGCGCAAGGCCTACCGCTTGCTGTTCTCCTCAGAGGGCACGCTGATGGAGCGGCTGGACGATGTGGACAAGATGTTTCCCAGCGATCCCAATGTGCAGCGCGTACTGACCTTCATCCGCGCCAGCAGCGAGCGCGGGCTTTGTGTCCCGCGCAACGGCAACGCAGCGTGAGCGCGCGGGCGGATACCAGTCCAGATGTGCGGCAGGCCGGCGTGCTGGATGCCGCGGCAACAGCCAAGGGCGGCCTCGGCATCATTGCCGGCGGCGGCCATCTGCCTATGGCCGTCGCAGCGGCAGCGGTGGCGCAGGGCCGCTCCATCCACGTCCTCGCCTTCCATGATACCGCCAGCGCGGAACTGGCGGCCTTTCCGCGCACGGTGATCCGCTGGGGCGAAATTGGCAAGATTTTCAACACTTTGAAGGAGCAGCGCTGCACCGATGTGGTGCTGGTGGGGAGCCTTTCGCGCCCCGCTCTGTGGTCGCTGCGCCCGGACATCGGCCTTTTCACCAACCTGCCCGCGATTCTGAAGCTCCTGCGCGGCGGCGACGACAGCGTGCTGACGGCCGTCGTGCGCCTGTTCGAGAGCAAGGGGTTCCGGGTGCTTGGCGCCCATGAAATTGCGCCGCATCTGGTGGCGCCGGAAGGGACCATCGGCCGTCTCGCGCCTGCCGGTCAGGATCTGCAGGATATTGCCCTGGGGCTGAAAGTCGTGCGGGCTCTGGGGGAGCTGGATGTCGGGCAGGCTGCGGTGGTGTCGCGCGGCTATGTGCTGGCGGTGGAGGCGGCGGAAGGCACCGACGAGATGCTGAGGCGTTGCCGTTCGCTGCATCAGTGGGGGCTGGGGCGGCCAAGCGGCGTGCTGGTGAAATGCCCGAAGCCCAATCAGGAACTGCGGGTGGATATGCCCGCCATCGGTCCCAACACGGTAAAGCTGGCCGCCGAAGCGGGGCTCAAGGGGATCGCGGTCGCCGCCGGTAAGGTTCTGCTGGCCGAGCCGCAGGCGCTGATCGAGGAAGCGGGGACACGCGGCTTGTTCATCGCCGGTGTGGCTGAGCCGATTTAACCCCTTGTTATGGCGCGCTTTATGCGCAGTTCCGGTACTCGGCTTGGTGTGCAGTGCCGGAACAATCCACTGGTGAAAAATTCCGTAACGGAACGTGAGGGGACATCGCGACGGCGTTGGGCTAGCTTAACGCCTTCTTAAGGGGGCTTGGGAAACGCCGAATTCGGCCGTGAGGAGACAATGAAACCGAGATCACGACATATCTTTGTGGTTGCGGGTGAACATTCCGGCGATCAACTGGGCGGCAGGCTCATGGCCGCCTTGAACGAGCGTTCGCAGGTGCCGCTGATCTTTTCCGGCGTCGGCGGCGAGGCGATGGAGCGCGAGGGCCTGAAATCGCTGTTTCCGCTGGCGGATATCGCGGTAATGGGACCGGCGGCGATCCTGGCGCGGCTGCCGAAGCTGGCGCGGCGCGTTTATCAGACCGTCGATGCGGCGGTCGAAGCCCAGCCTGACTTGATCGTCATCATAGATAGCCCTGAATTTACCCATCGTGTTGCCGCGCGTATCCGCAAACGTATGCCGGATGTGCCAATCGTGGATTACGTCTCGCCGACCGTGTGGGCATGGCGGCCTGGGCGTGCCAAGAAGATGCGGCCTTATGTGGACCATCTGCTGGCCTTGCTGCCGTTCGAGCCTGCCGCCCATGAGCGGCTTGGCGGTCCGGCCTGTTCCTATGTCGGGCATCCGCTGATCGAGCGTCAGCCCTGGATCGACAGCCTCGACCCGCGCGAACTGGCGCAGCGGCTGGGGTTGGAAGGCGGTAAACCGGTGCTGGTGGTGCTGCCGGGCAGCCGTCCCAGCGAAGTGCGCCGTTTGATGAAGCCTTTTGGCGAAGCTGTGGGGCGTCTGATGGAGGCGCGCGGCGGGCTGGAGGTCATCATTCCGGTGGTGCAGAGCGTGCGGGCGCTGGTCGAGGCCGGGCTTGAGACATGGCCGCTCCGGCCGCATCTCGTCGAGGGTGAAACCGACAAGTTCAGCGCTTTCCGGCTGGCCGATGCAGCCCTGGCCGCGTCCGGCACCGTGACGCTGGAACTGGCGCTGTCGGGCACGCCGATGATCGTCGGTTATCGTGTCGATCGGGTTGCGGCGCAGTTGCGGTTCCTGGTGAAGGTGCAGTCGTTTGTGCTCGCCAATCTGGTGCTGGGGGAAAACGTCTTTCCCGAACTGCTTCAGGAAGATTGCGACGGCGCAAAGCTGAGCGCGGCGCTGCTGCCGCTGCTGTCGGACAGCCCTGAGCGGCGGCGGCAACGGGCGGCGCTTGGCAAGATCCGCGAAAGGATGCTGCTTCCCGAGGGGACACCGAGCCAGCGCGCCGCGGAGGTTGTGCTGGAGGTTATGGGAATGCCTGCCGTCAAGGCGGCTCCGCTTCCGGCGTGGAAAAAGGCATCGTAAAATATACAAATCCGCGGCGGGCGGGGGAACTCGCATACTGACGCCAGAGGATAGAGGCGGTTTACGAGCTGTGGGGCTGGCCTGAGGCAGCGTACCGCCCTCGCTGGAGCTGGCAGACAAGCTCTTCCGGGGCCGCTATGCGGGTCTCATTGGCACCGTATGTGCGTGGCGTTTCTCACTTCATGCATGGCGCCAGCGAATGCCCCGAGCGGCGGAACCGCCAGAGCAGCGGCCGGGCGTCAGCGCAATGGCGCGATGCCAGCCTGGAGCAACGGCGCTAAGGGCTTGTCAGGAAATAGCTGCGCTATCTGGCTTGTCCTTTGGTCCGCCCGCCGTGTTGCGGACGGGCAAATATCCGGCGCCACCTGGCGCAGCTATTTCCTGACAAGCCCTAAGTGTCCGTCCAGGAACTTTCTTCGTCTTTTCAACGCCATCCGGCGGCCGTCTGGTGTGTTGCAGCTCCTCGAAAATGCGCCCAGCATTATCTTCGGAGCTGCGCCTGCCATCGGGCTCTCCGTATGGCTTTGAAAAGCCAAACAAAGTTCCTGGACGGACACTTAGAACCGCCCAACAACGGACCTCACCGACACGCCCGTAACGTCAGGCGCGGCATAGTGCCCGTTGGCGCATACAGACTGACCAGGGCCGCGCTGGCCGGCGGCCCCAGGCAATAGCTCGCTTACCGCTTGTCGCGGGCGATGACATCCCGGCGCACCGGGCCGGTATACAACTGGCGCGGACGGCCGATCTTCTGATCCGGGTCGGCGATCATTTCCTTCCACTGAGCGATCCAGCCCACCGTGCGCGCGATGGCGAACAGCACGGTGAACATCGACACCGGGAAGCCCAGCGCCTTCAGCGTGATGCCCGAGTAGAAGTCGATGTTGGGATAGAGCTTCTTCTCGATGAAATACTCGTCCTCCAGCGCGATACGCTCCAGCTCCATGGCGACCTGCAACAGCGGGTCGTTCTTGATGCCGACGATTTCCAGCACTTCCTTGGCTGTCTGCTGCATGACCTTGGCGCGCGGGTCGTAATTCTTGTAGACGCGGTGCCCGAAGCCCATCAGGCGGAACGGGTCATCCTTGTCCTTGGCGCGCTTGATGTATTCCGGGATGCGGTCCACCGTGCCGATTTCCATCAGCATTTTCAGCGCCGCCTCGTTGGCGCCGCCATGGGCGGGACCCCACAGGCAGGCGATGCCGGCGGCGATACAGGCGAACGGATTGGCGCCCGACGAGCCGGCGAGCCGCACCGTGGAGGTGGAGGCGTTCTGTTCGTGGTCGGCGTGGAGGACGAAGATGCGGTCCATGGCGCGGGCCAGGATCGGGTTGACCTTGTACTCCTCGCACGGCACGGCGAAGGTCATGTACAGGAAGTTCGCGGCGTAATCCAGGTCGTTGCGCGGGTAGATGAACGGCTGGCCGATGGAATATTTGTAGGCCATGGCGGCGATGGTCGGCATTTTGGCGATCATGCGCAGGGCCGCGATGTCGCGCTGGACGGGGTCGGTGATGTCGATGGAGTCGTGATAGAAGGCCGACAGCGCGCCTACCACGCCCACCATGACCGCCATCGGATGAGCGTCACGGCGGAAGCCCGTGAAGAACTTGATCATCTGCTCGTGGATCATCGTGTGATACGTGACGCGGTTCTTGAAATCGAGATACTGGTCCTGGTTCGGCAGATCGCCGTACAGCAGCAGGTGGCAGGTTTCCAGGAAATCGCCCTGCTCGGCGAGCTGGTCGATGGGATAGCCGCGATAGAGCAGCACGCCCTCGTCGCCGTCGATGTAGGTGATGGCCGATTTGCAACTGCCGGTGGAGGTGAAGCCGGGATCGTAGGTGAAACAGCCCGTCTTGCTGTAAAGCTTGGAGATGTCGATCACATCGGGGCCGACGGAGCCGGAGTAGACCGGAAGCTCGATCAGCTTGTTGTTCACCGTCAACGTCGCCGTCTTGGGCGCGTCTCCGGGGGCCTGCGACGGCTGCTTGACGTCAACGATATTCATGCGGGTCTCTCTCCTCTTTGCGTGACCCCACGCTCATTTCCGCTGCCCGATTTTATCCCCATTGTGCGTTGCGTAAAGACTAATTTGTGCGCCGCATACAAAAGTTTTTGCGGCGCGGCAGAGGCCGGCGCATTCAATGCCGTTCAGACGCAGCAGTTATTGATGCGTCAGGTTTTTTTGGCTTTGGAGTTGGCGGATGCTGCCTTTCCGGCGGGCTTTTCCGCCTCTCCGCCGGCTTGATCCGTCAGCCGCCCCGCGGTTTCCTCGCGCCCCAGCACGAACACCACATCGAAGATGGGTGGCGACACCGCGCGTCCCGTCAGGGCGGCGCGCAGCGGCTGGGCTGTGGCGCCGAGCTTCAATCCGTGTGCCTCCGCATAGGTACGCACTGCGTCCTCAATTGGTTTAACGTCCCAATCGGGCAGGGCGGTGAAAATCGCATTCAGATCGGCGAGCACGGCCTTGGCCTCCGGCGTCAGCAGCGCGGCGGCCTTGGCGTCCAGCTCCAGCGGGCGCTTCTTAAACAGGTAGCCGGCGCTGTCAATCAGCTCCACCAGCGTCTTGGCGCGCTCCTTCAGGCCGGGCATGGCCTGCTCCAGCTTCTTCCAGCCGTCCTTTTTGATGCTCTTGGCCAGCGCCGGGCCGCCCTCCAGATGGGGCAGCAGCTCGCGGATTTGCGCCACCAGCTCAGCATCCGGCGTCGAGCGGATGTAATGCCCGTTGAGGTTCTCCAGCTTGGCGAAGTCGAAACGCGACGGCGAGCGGCCGATGTCCGGCAGGTCGAACCATTTCTGCATGTCCTCAGTGGACATGATCTCGTCGTCGCCGTGGCTCCAGCCGAGGCGGGCGAGATAATTGCGCAGCGCGACGGGCAGATAGCCCATGGCGCGGTATGCCTCGACGCCCAGCGCGCCGTGACGCTTGGAAAGCTTGGCGCCGTCCGCCCCGTGGATCAGCGGGATATGGGCCATGATGGGAATGTCCCAGCCCAGCGCGGCGTAAATCTGCGACTGGCGCGCGGCGTTGGTGAAATGGTCGTCGCCGCGAATGATGTGTGTGACGTTCATGTCGTGATCGTCCACAACAACGGCCAGCATGTATGTCGGCGTGCCGTCGCTGCGCAGCAGCACCAGATCGTCGAGATCCTTGTTGGCGAACACCACGCGGCCCTGCACCCGATCATCCACCACAGTCTCGCCCTCGTGGGGCGACTTCAGACGGACGGCGAACGGCGCGCCTTTGGGCGCCTCAGCCGGATCGCGGTCGCGCCACGTGCCGTCATAGCCGGGGGCGCGTTTCTCGGCGCGGGCGCGCTCGCGCATGGCCTCCAGGTCGGCCGGCGTGCAGAAACAGCGGTAGGCTTTGCCGGCCTCCAGCAGTTGCAGCGCCACCTCGCGATGACGCTCCGCGCGGGCGAACTGCATCACCGGCTCGCCGTCCCAGTCGAGGCCGAGCCATTTCATGCCCTCAATGATGGCGGCGATAGCGGCGTCCGTCGAGCGCACGCGGTCGGTGTCCTCGATGCGCAGCAGCATCTTGCCGCCGCGAGCGCGGGCGTAGAGCCAGTTGAACAGCGCGGTGCGGGCGCCGCCGATGTGCAGATAGCCGGTCGGGGACGGCGCGAAGCGCGTGACGATGGGTTTGATCATGGGGCTTTGATTTCGTGGTGAAGGACGATCCAGGTTGCGGCGACGCATATCACAGATGATGTGCAAACGGTAGTCCTGGCCGGCGGCGGGATGTGGCGGGTGCCCAGAAGGCAGGACAGGCGTCCTCCCCAGGCGCCAGCGCCCCCAAATTGGATGGCAGTAAATAAATCACACCTGCGGCGGCACGTTTATGCGCGAGGCGTTGAGTGGATTGACAACGCTATCATGAATTTAGCATCACACTTTACGCCAGCGGTTTAAAATTTCCGCCAGAGCTGCGGCTGGGCCGGGTGCGGTCCGAAGGGGGTGTAATGCGTTGGAACGATTGGCGGCTCGTTGCGCTGCTGGCTGGGGTGATTCTGGCCGTCATTTGGTTGTTAATGCCGGAGGCCGGGGGACAAGCTATTGCCGGGGGCTGCCGTATGCCTCCGCGCCACGTGTCGGACATTACCTGCCGGCTGCCGCCGCCCGGATGCGGGGACGGGCAAATTTGTTTCGACTCCAAGGTTGCCCTCGAAGTTATCGTTAAAATATCTATTGCACTAGCCGTAACCTTTGGGATTGGCAACGGATTGCTCTGGATCGGCGGGAGGTGTAGCGGGCCCATTCTTGAAAAGATTATATCTATTTTTGAAATGCTATCTACTATTACTAAGGAGATTGGCGCTGCAAGGAAAGAACTAGGGGGTGTTACATGTGCTGCCGACAAAACAGCTTCCAACCTACATGATTTTGAAGTCAGCACCCAGGTGGCTCTCGCCGAAATTAAGGGCAACCTATCCGGGCTAGCGTGCTGCCGGCCATGTCCTGGTCCGGTGAGCAAAAGCGGTTGTGACGACAGCCGTGTGGAGCGGCTTGAGAAACGCGTCAATACGCTTGAGGACCGCCTCGATCATCGTTTCGACAGGCTCGACATTCGTTTCGACGAGATCAAGGAAATGATCCGCTCGAAGAAAGAGTAGCTCGCTGGCGTGGTGGCCACTGGCAGCCTGCCCAAGCCGGAGACGCCGCCGGTGCCTGATGACCTGTTCAGCGGCCCGTCAGCACGCCGAGCCCCTCCATGGCGAACGGCAACGGATGCGTCAGCAGCAGCCCCACGGCCACGAATGTCAGCGTCGCGAACACCGAGACCACGGCGAAAATCCGGCTCTCCTCCAGCCGTTCCGCGATCCCTTCAGGCACCACGCGCCGCACCGCCACCAGCACCGCCATACCCGCGCCGTGATACACGCCGTACAGCAGCCAGTTCAGCCCGTCGCCGTGCCAGGCGCCCATGAAGAAGAACGTCACGAAAATCGCCGTCAGGTTGGCGCCGATATCCGTCAGCCAGGCCGCGCGGATACGCAGCCAGCGCAGCAGCACGAAATAGATGTAGTCGCGCACCCAGTGCACGAAGCTGATGTGCCAGCGGTTCCAGAAGTCTTGCAGGTTGCGCGACAGGAAGGGCAGGTTGAAATTCTCCGGCAGGCGGATGCCGAACAGGCGGCCCATGCCGATGGCCACGTCGGAATAGCCGGAGAAGTCGAAATAGATGTAGGCAAACTGGCAGTAGAGGCCGAGGAGCAGCATGCCCGCGCCGAGCCCCTGAGGCGAGGTGAGGCCGATGGGCGAATTGTTGCGGAAAATCTCGGCCAGCAGCAGCACCTTGATGACGCCGCCCGCCATGCGCAGGGCGATGCCGCGCAAGTCATCGGCGGACAGCGGGGCGAGCGGCGCGGCGACATCCTCCGCGAAGGCCGGGAAGCGGTTGATCGGGCCGGACAGGTAGGCCGGGAAGAAGGTGAGGAACGACATCGCCGCCAGCGGATGGGGCATGATCTCCGGGCGGCGGCGGACCTGCACCACCAGGTCGATGGCGCGGAAAGTCATGTAGGAGAGGCCGAGCCATTCGAAGCCGGAGAGCGCCGGCAGGTTCGCCAGCCCGCCGGATAGCAGCCCGGCGTAGTAGCGATATTTGAACGTGACCAGGACGGCGGCGGCGGCAAGGATGATGCCCGTGCCCGCCCATGCGGATTGCCGCAGCCAGGAGACGCGCGTCAGGGCCGCCGCCAGCGCCGCGACGGAGAGCGCGTAACCCGCCGTCGCCGCCAGGAACAGGGGATGGGCCTGTAACTGAGCCAGAAACAGCAGGCTGAACGCCGTCAGCGCGCCATGGCGGACGGCCGCCGGCAATTGCGGTGCAATGAGCCGGTACGCCAGCGCGGCCGCCAGCGCTTCAGCGAAGAAAATGAGGCTGGTGTGAAAGTTGATCATTCCGCCGTTTCCAGCGGGCCTGCGCCGCCCGCGTCCCTCAAAGCAGCCACGGGCACGCTTGCGGCTGCCCGCTTCATATGCCCTTGTTCAAGCGGAGTTTTTCCACATCTGGAGACTCCGCCCGGTTCAAATTCCTCCGTCCGCCCCCTCGACGCCGCGCGTCAATTGCCGGAGCACCATATGCCGCGCCGGAACCATGTACGCGGGCGGCCGCTCGCCGGGATACCCCGTCAGCGCGTTCCCGTCCAGCACCACGGCGGCCCGCACGGCTTCGATTTCGCCCGGTTCGTTGCGGAAGCCGCGCACTTTGACCTGAGTAAACCGGAAGCTGATCGTGTTTGATAAGACGTCCATGCCGCCATTGCAGCCGCGCCCAGCGTCAATCTGGCCGATGACAACGACGCGCTTTGTCTTGCGAAACGCCGGCTAGTCTCCACAATGCGCCGGCAAGAGGTGTGGCGGCAGGTGCCGGTACTATCGCAAGATTAGGAGAAGACAATGCGGAGAATGATCCTCGTGGCGGGCCTGATTTCAATGTTTGCCTTCCCCGCTGCGGCAGAGGACACCCGGATCGCCATCGACATGCCGCCCGATGTCAAGGTGCAGTTCCTGGACCATATGCGGACACATATGTCCTCGCTGAACGAGGTCATACAGCTTATGGCGGATGGGAAAATGCGCGAAGCGGGCGTGCTTGCCCGTAAGGAAATGGCGATTGGCAAAGGTTTGGGTTTCGGGCGCTATATGCCGCAGGAGTTCCGCGAGCTGGGTTTCGCGTTTCATCAGGCGGCGGGCGAATTTGCGGACACCACCGCGGGCCTCCCGCAGCCGCCGGATGCGGCCGGGTTGTCGAAGGCATTGAACGGGCTGGCGAAAATAACGGCGCAGTGCAACGGCTGCCACGCGGCGTTCCAGGTGAAGTAACGGCGCAGGCGCGGTCTTGGCGGCGTGCCGCCGCCTGTTGCTGATCGCCCCGCAGGAACGCAGAGGTGCCATCCCTGACGCTTCCGGGTACGCGGCGTGCGGCGGTCCGGGCGCTATTGCTCCCCTTCCTCCAGCAGCCCGCGCACCAGCTTCCGGTCGATCTTGCCGTTGGGGTTGCGCGGAAAATCCGGCAGCACCGACGAAGCGCGCCGGAACCATGTAGGCCGGCAGCCGCTCAGCGAGGGCAGCGCTCAGCGCATCCTCGTCCAGTTCGCCATGCCCCGCCTTGAGCACGATCGCGGCCCTCAGCTCCGAGCCGTACGGCGCCACGAACACCACGGCGTCATGCACCTGCGACGCCGCCCGCATGCACGATCTCGATCTCGCCCAGCTCGATGCGATAGCCGCGCACCTTCACCTGGCTGTCGCTGCGCCCCGCCCAGGTGAGGACGCCGTCCGCGTCGGCGGTGGCCAGATCGCCGGTGTCGTACATCAGCGCGCCCAGGTCGCGCTTGAACGGGTTGGGCCGGAACGCCTGCCGCGGTGATCTCCGGCGCCCGCCAATAGCCGTGGGCGAGCTGCGAGCCGGCGATCATCAGCCGCCCCACTTCGTCCGGCGCGGCCAGTTCGTCCGCGTCCGTCTTCAGCACATACAGTTCGCAATCGGTGCTCGGCTGGCCGATGGGGACCGGGCGGCCGGTCATCAGCGGGCTGTCCACATCCACGTTGATGGGCGGTGCAGAAGATGGCCGCTTCGGTCGGGCCGTAGGTGTTGTAGATGGGCGTTTGCGGCTGGTGATCGCGCCATTCCGCCGCCCATTCGGCCGGCAGCGCCTCGCCGATGAACAGGGCCACGCGCAATCGCCGCGAATGGCCCGGCCGCCAGTTGGCGCGACTTGATCATCATGCCGATGACGCTCGGCGCCGAGCACCACACGGTGATCGCTCGCGAACGAATGAAGTCGCCGGGAAAGGTGAGATCCTTGGCGCCGATGATCGGGCACACCGTCGCGCCGGCCAGGAATCCGGCGAAGATGTCGAACATCGAGACGTCGAAGGTCAGCCGCGAGTGGTTCGACAGCCGGTCGGACGGCACGAGCTCCCACAGGTCCGCGGCTCCAGCGCAGACACGGACATCACCGCGCGATGCGAGAGCATGACGCCCTTGGGCTGGCCCGTGGTGCCGGAGGTGAACAGGATGTAGGCGAGATCCTCCTCGCGGTTGCGCGAAGGGACGTAGGCGTCGGAGCAGGCGGCGACATCGGCGGCGGTATAGATGCGCGATGCCGTGCGGCGCGTCTCCGCGCTGCTCGTCCGCGTCGAGCACGATCACGGCGTGGCGCAGGCGCATGCTCCAGCGCTTCGCAGAGCAGCGGCAGATGCTGCGTCAGGGTGATGACGGCGGCCGGTTCGGCCTGCGTCGACGATGTCGCCGAGCCGCAGCGCCGGAAATGCCGGGTTGAGCGGCACGAAACAGGCGTCCGCCGCCAGCGCGCCGAGGATGGCGGAATAGGCGAGGGCGCCGTTGTCCATCAGCACGGCGATCCGGTCGTTGCGCTCGACGCCGAGCCCGCGCAGCAGCGCCGCGATGCGCCGCATCCGGCCGCGCAGCTCGCCGTAGGTCCAGACCGCGCCGTATTCGTCCACGGCGGGCGCGTCCGGCGTTGCCTCGCCCCACGTCTCCACCGCTTGGTGGAGCAAGGCTGGTTGCGGTCACGCCGCCGCGAGTCTTAGTATCGTCGCCCTGTGCTTCGCAAGTTTCCTGCGAGACGGCCGTAAACGGCCTTTGGGCCTCCTTCGCGGCTCCGCCGCTCAGCCGCCGCTCCGCCGTTGATGAAGTCCAGGATCGCCGGCGCGGAGGACAGCTCGCCGAACATGTCCGGCGGAACCTGCACGCCGTATTTCTCCTCCAGCGACAGGATCAGCTCCACCTGCGCCATGGAGTCCCAGCCCCTGCGTCTTGCCCATGGCCGCGTCGGCGCTCAGTCCTTGGCAGCGCAGTTTCTGGGCTATGAAGGCCAGCAGATCTTCCATAGTTATCGTCATCGTCCGGCTCCTAGAACTGCGAGTAGTACGATTGTGCGCCGCCGCTCTCGCTCCGGTCGCGCCTGCCTTCGAACGGCGAGCAGGAGATCAGCGCCACGACAAGCAACACGCCGGTGAGAACGACGCCAGTACGGGGCGGCGTCCAGCCAGTGCTTCATTATTGGTCACCTCGAAGCGGTGGCTCCCGCGGGCAGCGACAGCTTCCAGTCGCCGTCGCTGAACAAATCCTCGCGCACCTTTTCCGACTCCTCCGCGGACAGGATGCGGCTCGGCCTCGACGTCCGGCAACTGCAGTTCCAGGCGCGACGGCGCACGGAACGCGTCCGGCGGGCGCGGACAACAATCCCGTGCTTCGCCAGCGCCGCCAGCAGCAGACGCGCCTGTTTCAGCTTGCCGGCGAAATTGAACAGGTAGCCCGCCGAAAAACGGAGTTCCGTGTCGTAGACCTGATCGCAGGCGCTGAGTCCATGCCCAACCGCATGGTCGATGACCACCGCGTTGGGAACGATGCGCTGTCCGCTTCTGCGGCTGCCCGAGCCGTCCGGCCTCCAACGCGGCGCGCACCTTATCCACGAAAGCGGGCCGGAATTCGGCGTTATAGCGCTCTACCGGCACATTGAGGTGAGGCGGCATGTAATAGACGAACTTAACGCCGTGCTCGCGGCCATGCCCGCCGCAATGCGCAGCCACGCCGTCCAGACGGTCTTCGCCGCCCGAGCCCGCCCAGTAGAGGTCGGGGGACATCAGGCCCCGTTCGGGGGTGGAGCAGGTCACGGGGTTGTTGTAGTTGGCCTTGACCTCGTCGAAGAGGTTGTCGACGCCCTTCCGCAGTCCGGCGCTCGGGGAATGGCGTGAACGCTAGACCGTCGACGAACCCCGCGCCAGCGCCAGGACAAGCCGAGCAGCCACCAGTCCACGCGCTCGCTGGCCCAGCGCCAGCGGGGCGCGTCGGTCGATCAGACTTTCCCTTCTGGTGGCCCGCCGGAGGCCAGCAGATGGCCGGCGGTAGACCTTCACGTCGCCGGCCAGCTCGGGATAGTCGCGCTCGATGGCGTCCAGAACCGGCAGCACGCGCACGGTGTTCTCGGGCTTGGTGAACGCCTGGAGCGAGCCGGGATTGTTTATGTAGATGATGCTGCGCACGTCGCCCTGCCGGACCGCCAGGGCGATGGACATGAGGTGGCGCTCGAAATCCACCTCCGGCGTGCCGAAGGCGTAGAAGCGCTCGGGCGCCGTGCCCTTCCACCATCGGTGTTGAGCGCCGAGTGCAGCGTGACGCCCGCTGGGTCTCCACCGCCGAGTGCGGAGCCTATGGGCATGTAGGCTTCCGCCGTCCAGGTCCAGCAGGCCGTGCCGATGATCAGGTGCTTGGGCCGCGACGCGAAATTGGCGGGATAGGTGCTGAGGTAATAGTTGTCCCAGCCGTCCAGCTCAGCGCCGGGAGGTCCGGACCAGGCCAGCAGCATGGCCAGCGGCAGCGGCCATTCCGGCGAGGGCGGCCAGACGCCAGACGCAGCCTTCTCATTAGAGGAGTTCTCCGTCCTTGCCGAGAAAGTCGCCGTGACGCGCGGCCAGATTGGCGTAGGTGTGGCGCAGATGGGCGGCGACGGCGTCCCGGTCGACGAGCTTGCGGCCCAGATACGCCATTTCCCACGCCTGCCAGAAGGCGGCGCCGGAGAGCGTCTGGAAGCCGTCCCAGGACAGCAGGCGCTCCTGGTAGGACGCCCAGAAGGCGGCGGCCGCCTGGGTGTGGAGGATGATGTAAGGGTGGCGCAGCGCGGCCGAGAGGTCCGGGTCGGCCGTCAGCGCGGCCTCGAAACGCCTGTCGCGCTCCTCCAGGGGACAGAGCGGCGTCCTTCCTTGAGCTGGAAGGTCGCGTCGATGATGGAGGCGGGAAGCACGTCTTCAAGCGCGCCGTCGGCGTCGAACACCGGAATGAACGGATAGCTGCGGCAGAGCAGCGGCTTGGTGACTGACGCCGTCGCACCGTGCCGAGATAGCCGCAGCGGGCGTGGTGCGCAGCACGAGCGGTCCGGGTCCGCCGAAATCGAACACGATGGGCGGGACTTCGGCGCCGTTCTCTTCGCCGCAGACCACATGGCCATTGGCGCGCATCCAGGCGTATTCGTCGTCGAGGTAGATGACGACCGTGCCCGCGCCGCCCTTCGGCATCAGGCGGAATTGAAAATCGGGGTGGTTGTTGGAGCAGCAGAAGCCGCTGCCGCACAGTTTCCAGCAGTCGGGGACGGCGATCAGCGGGCGGCTGTGGATGGTCTGCCAGTCAACGGGGCCTGCGGCCATGCTGGGGGAACTCCTCGATATCATGGTGCCGCGTAGCAAAAACCCGTGGGGGCGTCAATGTTCCTGGGACCGGAGGCTTGGGGCTGTGCAAACGGTGGGGGCGCCACTTCGGATTCAAAAGAGCCTGAAGACCTGCTGTGGAGGCGCCTGGAGCAGCTCGGCCCAGAAGACGGCCTGTTGCGGGTCTGCGGCATCAATGACGGCGAGGCTGTCCCGGCCTTCACTGACTTCGGCATCGAGACCCTGCGCGAGATCATACGGGATCAGATCGATTAAGCGGATTGAACGCCGCCGCCGTCCCTCATGCCGCGGTTCTCACCGGATGCTTACTGTGTTCCGCTCGAAGGCGCTGCAACTGGTGATGGGCAGGGGGTGAGGCAAGGCGTTCGCGAAGTTTGCGGAGGCGTTCGAACTGCGGGCGGATGTGGTTTACGGGCGGGGCGGCTTGAGGCTGTCCGCCTACGCCACGATGCGCCGCACCCCCGGTATGGCCAGCAACGCCGCTGTGCACAATGCTGACAAGGCGAATGCAACAGCGGTGATCGTGGGCACGGCGACTAGCGGGTGGTATATGAAGGCGTTCAGCCCGTTGTGATAGAACAAGCTCAGCCACGCCGGATGGATCACGTAAATCCCCAAAGTCATGGGCGCCAAGACCTTCACCGCAGCCTCGAAAGGTTTCGCTGCCGCGCTGTATTTCTCGAAGATCATAAAAACCGACAGCGACATCACGATCACGAGCGGATTTAAGTACGCATACATAATGTCCCACGACCGCGAGCCAAGCTTCGGGTACAGCGCCCAGGTAAAAAGGCTCACCAGCAGGCCGCTCAGCAGGAAAACCAGAATAAGGACGCTTCCGGGGACGCGGACCGGCATTGCGCGCAGATGGTAGCCCGCGAGGAAGTATGCGATGTAAGGCAGGCAGAGCGAAAGAAACGTCGCGCTCTGCTCCTTGTCGTAGAGCATTTCGATGGAGAAGAGCAGGAAAAGCCCGGCCCACAGCAATCTTAAGTTTACGTCCGAAGCTGCCGCGGTGATCAATCGCAGGAAAGGCGTTGCCAGGACTAGTCCGATGAGCATGTATAAGTACCACAGGTGATCGGACGAGCCTGTCGTCGCGAAGCTTTTGACCACCGCTTTTATTGTCAGCGGTTCTCCCGACAGATAGCGGATGCCCCAGTAAAAGCACGTCCAGAACAGCAGCGGTATGCCGATGCGGATCAGGCGCCGGCGGTAGAACGGCAGCAATTGCGTATCTGGAGACGGGGGCAGCAGGAGGGTGCCGCTGATCATGACGAAGACGGGAACGCACCAGCGTGAATACGAGTCAAAGAGGTTTCCGGTCCACCAAGTTGCACTTTGGATATCTGGATTGGTCGTGACCACGCCGGAGGAGGTGTGAAGCATGATCACGAAAAAGGCGGCGAGGACGCGGAGGAAATCCAGCGTCGAGATCCCTTGGCGCATGCGGATTTGCGGCCGCAGCCGCATGTTTCGCCTCGACTGACATGCTTCACTTCCTGGGACGGCCGTGAATTCCGGCCGGTTGGAGAGGGTATGACTGGGATGTGCAATTGGAGGTGATGGGTTCGCTTGTTTGCTACCCCGCGTGCCGCGGTTTGGCAAGCTTTCGTTGTGCTGGATTGGGTTGGGGCAGGGCTTGCCGTCTCCAGCCGGTGTGCGGGCGGGGAGATGTTGCGTGCAGGTTGGCGGCGGGTGTTCCGTGAGGGTTACCGGCTGCGTGCGCCTGCGGCTGGGCGGCCAGACGATGCTGGTGGATTATCTGGACGGGCCGTCGGGTGTCCGGCAACCGCTGGCATTTTGTGCCCCTGGGCAAGACGGCTTGCGGCATGCAGTTTCACAGTGGAGAGTGTCTGAGTCTTTCAGCGGTCTGTTAGAGCGCAAACGGGAAGTTTCTGCTTTGCTTCATTTTTCTTTTTTGGTCTGCGGTCAAACACAAAACTAAACACCAATTATCAATGCAGACGTAATTGAACTGACGTTCTGAACTCTTAATTAGGTCGTTGATTTGCTCTAGTATGTCAAGATCGATCCAATCGTCGAGATATTTTGGTTGGAGGCTGACGGGCTGTCCATTCAGCGTGAATTCGATGGAAGCCTGGCAATCTTCGCTCCAGTGTTCTGTAATTCTTAGTGGATTAAATGCTCCATGTGAAATGTTAGCCCATTGGTGAATTACGCCAGGATAAACATTTCCCTCTGGGACCACATCAGCTTCTGGATCGGCGGTCCAAACTTGCTTTCTTTCGAGGCCGAGCAAATATGCTTCATCCCACCACTGTTCAACGGATGGCGCCCGTCTCCAGCTTAAGAAAAATTCCTCTATGACCTCATCCGGTGTTTGTCCCTCGAAGAAACCAAGTTCCTGGTAGAATCTTATTGCCTGAGCGCACTGTGAAAAACCTTCGTGCGTTGTAAAGATGCGAAACTCCTTGGCGACATCTGATTTTGATTTGTACTTTGGCTTTTGAGGAGACTGAGGAAAATTCCTGCGCGTGAAAAATGCAGCAAGCATATGGAATATGTTCATTTTTGCGGCCGTTGAGATAGTTAAGTAAAAGCTTAATAGTTTCGCGCGTAAGTCACGCCGGTAAATTTCCTACCGCATATCCACCGCCGCCAGCACCAGCCGCAACGCCACATCCACCGCCCTATCCCGCACCTCCGCGCGCCCCACATCCCCAAACCGCTCCTCGTGATGGATCACGGCGAAGTCGATGCCGTTCTCCAGCCGCGCCTTCAGCTTGGCGGCGGCGAAATGCACCAGCCCCGCCGGCTTGTCCTCCGTGCCGCCGCCCGGCCCGGCGACACCCGTCACCGACACCGACACGTCCGCCCGCGAATGGGCCAGCGCCCCCACGGCCATGGCCAGCGCCACCTCCTTCGACACCGCGCCCGCCCGCGCGATGAGATCCGCGTCCACCATGAGCATGTCCGTCTTGGCCTCGTTGGAGTAGGTGACGAAGCCGCGCTCGACCACGTCCGACGAGCCCGCGATGGACGTCAGAGCTGCCGCCACGAGCCCGCCCGTGCACGACTTCGGCTGTGGCCAGCTTCAGCCCGCGCGTCCGGCATGCATCCAGGACCTGTTCCGCGAATGTGAGTGTGGCGGGCGTCATGTATGATCTCCTGCTAGTAATGTATAAGCTTTGGCCTGTTCTTTATTAAGTTAGGATAACGCTTCAGTCAGGAGATTTCTGCGTTGACTTGCACGTTAGCCCAGTTCATTTTTCCCGCATAGCGATTAAGTGCGGGAGATTTGTGATGCGTACAAATGCAGGCAAAGTAGTTTCTGGTGATGGGCAGCTAGCGATTAAGATGCGCCATCCGCCGCCGGCAATTGCACGGTAGCCGTCGCCATCGCCGCCAATACCCTCGCGCCGCCCGGTGAAGCCCAGCCCCTCGGTCGTGGTCGCCTTTACGCTGACGCGGTCCGGCGCCACGCCCAGGATCTCCGCCACCCGCGCCTGCATGGCCTCGCGGTGTGGACCGATCTTCGGCCGTTCGCAGATGATGGTCACGTCCACATTGACGATGCGCCCGCCGCGCGCCGCCACCAGATCGCGCGCATGCGCCAGGAACTGCCCGAACTCCGCGCCGCGCCATTGCGGATCGGACGGCGGGAAGTGGTCGCCGATGTCGCCCGCGCCGATGGTGCCGAGCAGGGCGTCGGTGAGCGCGTGCAGCGCGGCGTCGGCGTCGGAATGCGCCTTTCAGCCCGTGCGTATGCGGGATTTGCACGCCGCACAGCGATCACGTGATCGCCCGGCTCGAAGGCGTGCACGTCGAAGCCGGTGGCCGTCCGCGTTTCCATGGTTGCTCCAGTGCTGCCGGCAAGCGGCGTTCCGCGCGTGCAAAATCCTCGGCCGTGGTGATTTTCCAGTTCTCCGCCGAACCCTCCACCAGCGCCGACGCTCAAGCCCCGCCATTCGGCAATGGCAGCATCGTCGCTGAAATGCGTGTGCCCCTCGGCTGCCGCCGCTTCGTGTGCGGCCAGAATGTCTGCGAAATGAAAGGCTTGCGGTGTCTGCGCCGCCCACAGCCCGGTGCGGTCCACGGTTCCAGCAATCAATCCGCTGTCACCGCCCCGCTTCAGCGTGTCGGCAACGGGCAGGGCGGCGATGGCGGCTTTATGCTCGCCAAGGCTGGCGATAACTCGCTCGATGACCGCCTGCGAGGTGAACGGCCGCGCCGCGTCGTGAATGAGTACGAGGCTGGGCTCCTTGTCCGCCAGCGCCCGCAGGCCGTTCAGCACCGATTGCTGCCGGGTCCCGCCGCCATGCACGGCGGGCAGCAGCTTGTTCACGCCCAGCGCGGCAGCCTCGTACAGCGCCTCATCGCCGGGCCGGATCACAGTCAAAATGCCGTCGATCCCTGGCGTGCGGGCGTAGGCCTCCAGCGTATGTGTCAGCACGGCGCGGCCGGCCATGCCGCAATACTGCTTCGGCAGCCCGCCGCCGGAGGAAGCCCGGTCCCGCTGCCGCCCGCCACAATCACTGCAACTGTTTTCAACAATTCCTCCCGAGCCTCGCAACGCAAGACCGACCCTAACCGGCAAATGCCAGTGCTGCCAAGCGTTTCGGTGCCGCGAAACGCTCTTGCGCACCATGCCGCGCCTGCCGTGCGCTGTGCCCTGCGCCACTAATAAAGGAATGAGTCGCAGAAAAGGCTTGCCGCGAAGCAAGGCGCACCGCTATGATGCCTATATATTAGGCGTCTGTGGAGATGCCTAAATTTTGATCGAAATTTAGGCAAATGATCAAAGTCAGTGGACAAAAACTGAGCAAATCTGCCGAGCCGCCGCCGGTCCTCACCACGGCCTTGCTCGACACGCTGCCACATCCGCTCCTGGTTCTCCAGGGCGATGACGCCATCTGTTACGCAAATTTCGCCGCCGAGGTTTTCTTTAGCGCCAGTGAGCGTGTGCTGACGCGCCGCCGGCTGCGACCTCGTGCCCTTCGCCAGTCCGCTGCTCGCGCTCATCGCGCAGGTCCGGCGCAACCGCGCGACCGTCAACGAATATGCGGTGGATTTAGGCATCGGCGATTCCGACGCCGCAGAAGCTGGTCGATGTGTTTCGCCTCGCCGCTGGCCGACTATGCGGCGATCACGTCATGGTCATGCTGCAACAGCGCAGCATGGCGCAGATGATCGAGCGCCAGCTCACCCATCGCGGCGCGGCGCGCTCGGTGTCCGGCCTGGCGGCGGTGCTGGCGCACGAGATCAAGAACCCGCTTTCCGGCATCCGCGGCGCGGCGCAGCTCCTGGAAGCGGGCGCCGAGCCGCGACGACCGCCCGCTCGCTCAGCTCATCTGCCAGCGAGACCGACCGCATCTGCAATCTGGTAGACCGCATGGAGGTGTTCGGCGACGAGCGCCCCATCAAGTCGAGCCGGTGAACATCCATACCGTGCTCGATCATGTCCGCCAGATCGCCATCAACGGCTTTGCCCGGAACATCACTATCATGCAGAACTACGACCCGTCGCTGCCGCCTGTGCCCGGCAATCGCGACAAGCTCATTCAGGCCTTCCTCAATCTCGTGAAGAACGCCGCCGAGGCCATCGGCGAGCAACGCGGCGCGACGGCCAGATCATGCTGTCGACGGCGTTCCGGCCGGGCCTGCGCATGTCGCTGCCCAATTCCGATGCGCGCGTCAGCCTGCCGCTGGAAATCACCGTGACCGACAACGGTCCCGGCGTGCCCGACGATCTGAAGCCCGCACCTGTTCGAGCCGTTCGTGACCACCAAGCCGCGCGGCTCCGGGCTCGGCCTGGCGCTGGTCGCGAAGATCATCGGCGATCACGGCGGCATCATCGAATGCGAGATCCAGACCGCGCCAGACCATCTTCCGCGCGATGATGCCGATGTATCAGCCGAACGACACGCAGCGAAGGAGACGTAAGCTGAACATGGGACGTGGCAATGTGCTCATCGCCGACGACGACGCGGCGATCCGCACCGTCGTCAATCAGGCGCTCGCCCGCGCCGGCTACTAGCCCGCGCGCGACCAGCAACGCGGCCACGCTGTGGAACTGGGTCAGCCAGGGCGAGGGCGACGTGGTCATCACCGACGTGATCATGCCGGACGAAAACGCCTTCGACCTGATCCCGCGCATCAAGAAAATCCGGCCCGATCTGCCGATCATCGTCATGAGCGCGCAGAACACCTTCATGACCGCCATCACGGCGGCCGAGCGCGGCGCCTACGAATATCTGCCCAAGCCGTTCGACCTGAAGGAGCTGGTGGCCGTGGTGGGCCGGGCGCTGAAGGAGCCGCAAGGGCAAGACGCCCGCCATCCGCGACGCCCGAGGCGGAGGATTTGCCGCTGATCGGCCGCTCCGCCGCCATGCAGGAGGTCTACCGCGTGATGGCGCGGCTGATGCATACCGACCTCACGGTGATGATTACCGGCGAGTCCGGCACCGGCAAGGAACTGGTCGCCCGCGCGCTGCACGATTACGGCCAGCGCCGCAAGGGCGCGTTCGTCGCCATCAACATGGCGGCCATCCCGCGCGAACTGATCGAGTCCGAGCTGTTCGGCCACGAGAAGGGCGCGTTCACCGGCGCGCAGGCCCGCATCATCGGCCGCTTCGAGCAGGCCGACGGCGGCACGCTGTTCCTGGACGAAATCGGCGACATGCCGATGGAGGCGCAGACGCGGCTGCTGCGCGTGCTCCAGGAGGGCGAATACATGACGGTCGGCGGGCGCACGCCGATCAAGACCGACGTGCGCATCGTCGCGGCCACCAACAAAAACCTGGACGAGCAGATCGCGCCAGGGGCTGTTCCGCGAAGACCTGTTATTACCGGCTCAACGTGGTGCCGCTGCGGCTGCCGCCTCTGCGCGAGCGCCTGGAGGACATGCCCGACCTCGTGCATCATTTCCTGCAAGCTGGCCGAGAAGAGCGGCCTGCCGCACAAGAGCGATCCAGCCCGAAGCGCTGGAGCGGCTGAAGCGCCACACCTGGCCGGGCAATGTCCGCGAGCTGGAAAATCTGGTGCGGCGGCTGACCGCGCTTTATCTCGCAGGAAATCATCACGCGCCGACATCATCGAGAACGAGCTGGCCACAGCCAGCCGCCGCGGCTGGAGCTGCGACAGCCGCCGATCAGGCCAGTTTGATGCGAATGGATGGAGGGGTATCTCTCCGATTATTTCGCCGGCTTCGGCGAGGATCTGCCGCCGCCGGGCCTTTACGACCGCATTCTGCGCGAGGTGGAGAGCGCCGCTGATCACGGCGGCGCTGGCGGCGACGCGCGGCAATCAGATCAAGGCGGCCGAGCTGCTGGGGCTCAACCGCAATACGCTGCGCAAGAAGATCCGCGAGCAGAAAATCCGGGTTATCCGCACGCCAAGCTGAGGCCTGCTGTCCTTAACCGAACAGCTTCAGGATGGCCTGCGCGCTCTGGTTGGCGATGGACAGCGACTGAATGCCGAGCTGCTGTTGCACCTGGAGCGCCTGAAGCCGGGTGGAACTCCTGGTTCATGTCCGCATCCACCAGCGAACCGACGCCGGTGTCGATGGAGTCCTTGAGGGTCGAGACGAAGGATTGCTGCATCGCAATGCGCGATTTGACGGCGCCCACATCGGACGCCGAGGTGGTCAAGTCCGCGATGGTGGCATCCACCTGCTGCGCCAGGGCGTTGAGCGTGGCGAGATCGGGGGCGGAGTCCGTCAGAGCCGAGATGTCGATGGTCATGATGGACATGCCGGTGCCGTTCTCTGACGAGGTGGTAACGCCGCCATTGGCATCGACGTAGCTGCCGACGGTTGAGGTGTTCACGAAATCCAGCAGGCCCGACGCGGCGTAGGAAATGGCGAAGCTTTGGGGCACCGGATTGCCGCTCGCGTCCACCGTGGCCGCCGTATAGGTCAGCGTGGCGGATTTGCCGTCGAACGTGGTGGTGATGTACTGGCCGCCGCTGGCATCGGTGCCCTCGAACTGAATGGGCACGGGGGTGGTGCTGCCGGATGGCGTGATGGTGAACTGGGCCAGGGCGGCGTCCCAGCCGATCTTGCCGGTATACGTGGATGCGCCGTCCGTACCCGTGCCCCGCATGGTGGTGGTGGGGATGGCGTCGCTTGTATAGGCGGTGACGGTATTGCCTGGCATTCTTATCGAGAAGCACCACCTGCGCGATGTTCACCTGGATGTAGCCGACGTCGATAACGCCGCTGGCATCGCGTGCGTAGGACGAGATGATGCCCTTGGAATAGTTGTTACCGGGCAGGCTCGAGTTCGATGGACAGCCAGTTCTGGCCGTTGAACGCGGCGGACGACGACAGCGCACGAAGCGAATCCTGCTGCTGTCTCAGGTCGGCCTGGATTTTGATGCGATCGACGCCCGGCTGCGCGGCGCTGGCAAGATCGTCCTTGATCTTGCTCATGATGGTCAGCGCTTTTTGCAGCGCGGTGCTGGCGACATCGACGGTGGAGGCGCCCATGTTGAGGGCGTCGGAAATCGTGGACAGCACGGAGCTGTCGGACTTCATCGTGGTGGCGATTGACCAGTAGGCCGCATTATCCGCCGCTGTCGCGATGCGCAGACCCGTCGAAATGTGGTTCTGCACCGTCTGCAGCGACTTCATCGTCTGCGTCAGTGTTTGCAGCGCGGTAATTGCGGACGGGTTGGTCAGAAGGCTCGTCATGGTGACTTCCCGCAAAGCTTCAGATTTTCGAAGGACGCCAACAATCCGGCCCAGCCGGTCATGAATGCGCTTCCGTGAGAAAACGCAGTAAAATCAAACAGCACAAGCCAACGTAGCGAAACCAGCTCTAGCCTATGATTAACAAGACGCTAGCGCCCGAGCCTTGCGGCAAGCTTACCATTCGATTGAATGCGCTAACATTTTGAAAGATATGGCATTGTCTCCGTTGCGGTATGGTCCATTTCATCCGCGCGAAAACCAAAAAGGCCGGACAAAAGCGCGGGGACGTAACAAGTCCCAGGCCATGTCCAGCCAGGTTTTGCGGCAACCGGCGCCGCGCACCCCTTTTTGAGTTTGGCTCAACCGAACAGCTTCAGAATTGCCTGCTCGCTCTGGTTGGCGATGGACAGCGATTGTATGCCGAGCTGCTGCTGCACCTGGAGCGCCTGAAGCCGGTTGGACTCGGCGTTCATATCGGCGTCCACCAGCGAGCCGACGCCCGTGTCGATGGAGTCCCGCAGGGTCGAGACGAAGGACTGCTGTATGCCGATGCGGGCCTTGACGGCGCCCACGTCGGAGGCGGACGCCGTCATCCGCGCAATGGTGTTATCGGCCTGCTGCGTCAGTGCGTTGAGCGTGGCGAGATCGGGGGCGGAGTTCGAGATGGTCGAAATGTCGATGGTCATGATGGATACCCCTGTGCCGGTCGCGGCAGATTGCGTGAGTGCGCCGTTAGCGTCGGTGTAGCTGCCGACGGTTGAAACATCGATCTCGTCGAGCAGCCCCGACGCGGCGTAAGTGATGGCGAAGTTCTGAGGCACCGGATTGCCGCCCGCGTCCACCGTGGCCGCCGTGTAGGTCAGCGTGGCGGTTTTGCCGTCGAA
This sequence comes from uncultured Alphaproteobacteria bacterium, assembly GCA_963827885.1. Taxonomy (GTDB): domain Bacteria; phylum Pseudomonadota; class Alphaproteobacteria; order Rhizobiales; family Rhodomicrobiaceae; genus CAWHDD01. The sequence continues at coordinate 84,479 of CAWHDD010000008.1, forward strand.
CGTGGTGGTGATGTACTGGCCGCCGCTGGCATCGGTGCCCTCGAATTGAATGGGGGTGGCGGTGGCGCTTCCCGCTGGCGTGATGGTGAACTGGGCCAGGGCGGCATCCCAGCCGATCTTGCCGGTATACGTGGCCGCGCCGTCCGTACCGGTGCCCTGCATGGTGGTGGTGGGGAGATCTTCGCTAGAGTAGGCGGTGACGGTATTGCCGAGATTTTTGTCGAGCAGCACCACCTGGGCGATGTTCATCTGGATGTAGCCGACGTCGATAACGCCGCTGGCATCGCGCGCATAGGACGAGATGATGCCCTTGGAATAGTTGTTGCCGGGCAGGCTTGAATCGATGGACAGCCAGTTCTGGCCGTTGAACGCGGCGGACGACGCCAGCGCGCGGAGCGATTCCTGCTGCTGCTTCAGGTCGGCCTGGATCTTGACGCGATCGACGCCCGGCTGCGCGGCGCTGGCAAGGTCGTCCTTGACCTTGCTCATGATGGTCAGCGCTTTTTGCAGCGCGGTGCTGGCGACATCGACGGTGGAGGCGCCCATGTTGAGGGCATCGGAAATCGTGGACAGCACGGAACTGTCGGACTTCATCGTGGTGGCGATCGACCAGTAGGCCGCGTTGTCTGCTGCCGTGGCGATGCGCAGACCCGTCGAAATATGGTTCTGCACCTTTTGCAGCGACGCCATGGTCAGCGTCAGCGTTTGCAGCGCGGTAATGGCGGATGGATTGGTCAGAAGGCTCGTCATGGTGACTTCCCGCAAAGCTTCAGGTTTTTCGAAGGACGCCAACAATCCGGCCCAGCCGGGCAAAGATGCGCTTTCGTGGGAGAGCGCACGAAATCAAGGGACGCAAACCGGCATTTCGAAGCCAGCCCAGCCTATGATTGACAGAAATACTAGCGTCCGAGCCTTGCGGTAAGCTTGCCAATTGCTTGAATGCGCTAACATTTTGAAACACCTGCGGCGGCAGGGAAATGCGGGCGCGTTGATCTTTTGGCCGCATCCGCGGCGTATGATGAAATGGACGGTGAAATGGCCCGCTTGACGCTGGAGGCAGCCCAGGCATCCGCGCATGCCTCTGGTCAGGGACGGGGTTCCACACTAAATATGTACGGAGTTGGCTGGCAGCCTCGCTTTTTCGGAAAATGCGGGCACCGGTTTTTGCGGAATGCGCGGCCAGGCAAAAAGTTGGAGCACTTTTCCAGCTCCCTGGAGGCGGGAAATGCTCTAGGAGATGTGTTTATGCCGAAATCCCACGCGCGCCAGTCCACGAAATCCGTCCATGCTCACGATCCGGTCTGGGATGCCATCCGGGCCGAGGCTGGCGATATCGTCCGGCGCGAGCCCGAACTGTCCAGTTTCATTTTCGCCAACGTCCTCAACCACGACCGGCTGGAGGACGCCTTGAGCCACCGTCTGGCGCAGCGGCTGGACCATGACGTGACCTCGGACCTGATCCGCCAGACCTTCGCCGGCCTGATCGAGGAGGAAGCGGGGCTGGGCAACATCTTCCGCGCCGATCTGGCCGCCGTGCTCGACCGCGACCCGGCCTGCCGCCGTTACGTGGAGCCGTTCCTCTATTTCAAAGGCTTCCACGCGCTGCAAACCTACCGTTTCGCCCATGTGCTGTGGCATCGCGGCCGCAAGGACTTCGCGCTCTATCTGCAAAGCCAGTCGTCGCGCGTGTTCGGCGTGGACATCCATCCGGCGGCGCAGATCGGCCGGGGCATCATGTTCGACCACGCCACGGGCATCGTCATCGGCGAGACGGCGAGCATCGGCGACAACAGCTCCATTCTCCATTCCGTGACGCTGGGCGGCAGCGGCAAGGAGGGCGGCGACCGGCATCCGAAGATCGGCACGAACGTGCTGATTGGCGCCGGTTCCAAGATTTTGGGCAATATCCATGTCGGCAATTGCGCGCGCGTGGCGGCGGGTAGCGTGGTGCTGAAGGACGTGCCGCCGAATACCACGGTTGCCGGCGTGCCCGCGCGCGTGATCGGCCCGGCCGGATGCCAGGAGCCGGCGCGCAACATGGATCAGATGGTCGGCATTGCGGAGCCTGCGCCCAAGCCGGACGAGGGAGCTTGAACGGGAATGCCAGTTTATGCCCTGGATGGTGTCCGCCCGGAATTCCCGGCGAGCGGCGATTACTGGGTCGCGCCGGACGCCACGCTGATTGGCAAGGTGCGGCTCGGTCACGAGGCCAGCATTTGGTTTGGCGCGGTTCTGCGCGGCGATAACGAGCTGATTGATATCGGCGCGGGGACGAATATCCAGGATCAGTCCGTGCTGCATACGGACATGGGCTTTCCGCTGACGCTGGGGGCGGGCTGCACCGTCGGGCACCGGGCCGTGCTGCATGGCTGCACCATCGGCGAGAACAGCCTGATCGGCATCGGCGCGGTGGTGCTGAACGGCGCGCACATCGGGCGCAACTGCCTGATTGGCGCCAATGCGCTGGTTACCGAGGGCAAGGAAATTTCCGATAATTCGCTGGTGGTGGGCGCGCCCGGCCGCGTGGTGCGCACGCTCGGCGAGGAGCAGATTGCAGGTCTGCGGATGTCGGCGATGCATTATATTGCCAATTGGCGGCGTTATCGCGCGCGCCTCACGCCAGTGTGACCACGGCCGCTGTTATAAGCACAAGGAATTGACTATCGCCGTTTGTTTGCAAATATTCACCTTCAATACAGCGGTATGTCACAACTATTTATATGAGAAGGCCTCGCATGTGGGTTTAATCAGGGGAACTTTTAAATAAGCTGTGCCATTTCCGGCCGTGTTCCGGCCGTTTTATTTTTTCCTATAAACTTGCGTCATGTGAGTTTATGCGGCATTATGAAGCATGTTTAGCTCGGCAATCCGGGTGGGGTGCGCCGGTTTATGGTGCTTTCCGCCGAAGCTCGCTTCTCTTCCTGCTACTGATACGCATATGCAGACAGACCGGATTTGCCGCGCACCATAAAACCAGAGGCCAGTTCCCTGGGGGGGACAAGGCCGGAAGGAGGAAATTATGACTGTCGCCCGGATTTTGAAGGAAAAAGGCCGCGCCGTTGCCACGGTGCCCGAGGCAGCCACCCTCAACGATGCTATCCGTCAGCTCGCCGCCAGGAATATCGGCGCGCTGGTGGTGGTGGACAGCGCCGGCGCGGTGGCCGGCATCATCTCGGAACGCGACATCGTTCGCATCCTGGCCGAGAATCCAGCCGGTACGCTGAACGATGCGGTCTCGCGGCATATGTCACGGCCGGTCGTCACCTGCTCCGAGCGCCACACCACCACGCAATTGATGGCGGAAATGACCACCCATCGCTTCCGTCATCTGCCGGTCCTCGAACAGGGGCAGCTCGTGGGCATCGTCTCCATCGGCGACGTGGTGAAACAGCGTTTCGCCGAGCACGACCTGGAGGCCCATTCCATGCGCGAGTACATCACCACCGGCTGAGCCGCGCGAGGCTGAACCGCGACATGGGGTTTCCGGCTGCCGGAAGCCCCATTTTTGCGGCTCTTTCAAATTTCGCGCGGGCAGCTCTGCCGTCCGCACTGCCCCAAGCCGACATTCTTTTGTTCGGCCGGAACCATTCTTCCGTCCCGGCCATGCACGAAGTTGAGGCCGCCGCGCGCAGGATGGGTCAAGGGCGCGTAGCGCGGCCGGAGGCCGTTTACCCTTGACGCATCCGAGCACGGCGGCATCATTATGCACGGCGGGGTTAACGGCAATCGCTGCAATCCGCTCAAAATTCAAATGAGCCGCTTTTTGGCGCGGCCTGAATGGCCCGGCTCAGGCGGCTTGCGTGAAGCGGGCGATGTCGTCCAGGCAGCGCTCCGCCGCCGCCGCGCCCTCGGCAATGGCCAGATCGGCGCGATGGAAATCGAACAGGCCGAAGCGGTCGAAACGCGGCGTGATCAGGAAATCCGGCGGATCGCCCGCGAGGCGCGAGCGCGCGATGCGGTCCTGCGTGATGTTGAAGGCTTCCAGCATGACCCGCGAAATGCCCGGCGCGTCGTCCTTGCGGCCGAAAATCTGGCGGCGGACGAAGCTCAGCGGATTGCCGCGCCGCTTGCGTGGAGCCTCTTGCGCCTCCGCTCCGTCGCTGGCCTCGCTGGCGGCCTGCCGGGGCAGATGGGACGTGCGCGCGAGGCTGCTATTGTTCAGGTTCACGGCGATGACATGGCGCGCCCCCAGCGCCCGGCACACCGCCACCGGCACCGGATTGACGAAAGCGCCGTCCATCATCCAGCGGCCGCCGATGCGCACCGGCTTGAACAGGCCGGGCAGGGCGTAGGACGCCCGCAGCGCCGGCACCAGCGGCCCCCGGTTCAGCCAGATTTCGTGGCCCGACCCCAGTTCCGTCGCCACCGCCACGAAGCTGATGGGCAGATATTCGATATGGAGCGGCGCCAGATGCTCGCTGAGACGCCGGCCCAGGCGGTTGCCGTTGATCAGCCCCGAGCCGGAAAGGGTAAAGTCGAGATTTTTCAGCACATTGCGCAGTGTGAGCGAGCGGGCGAACTCCTCCAGCTCGTCGAGTTTCCCCGCCGCATAGCAGCCGCCCGTCACCGCGCCGATGGACGTTCCCGCGATGATGTCCGGCCGGATGCCCGCCGCATGCAGCGTCTTCAGCACACCGATATGGGCCCAGCCGCGCGCCGCTCCACCGCCCAGCGCCAATCCCAATTTCGCGCTGTCCATGACATGTCCTCATTTGGTTGCAAGAGTGGCGGCCGTTCGAAAGGGATTGCAGTTCGAGCACCCATCCGGGATCGCTAGCCGGGGAGTAAAATAACCGGACATTGTGCGCCGCGAAAGGCAATGCTGCGGCCGGCGCGAAACGGCTCCCAGCATAATTGGCCGTTGTGACGCCCCGGTGAAAGGGGCGGGCGCTGAAATGTGAAGGCGGGCGCGGCGGTGCCGCTCATTAAAAGCTGTTCACGCCGGCCTGGCAAAGGTGGTATCAGGGAGGATCGAAAAGAGGGGGACCATGGCTCTTATTCGCACCGTTTTCTGGAATTCGGGTTTGGCCCTGGGGCTGGGGCTTTGTGTGTACACTGGCGGCTGCGCGTCGATGTCGTCTTCGAATTCGGTGTCGCTGTCCGATACCGACAAGGTGTTCCTCTCGGCCGCGGGAAGCTGGGATCTCAACCGCGACGATATCGTGACCTGCGTCGAGTGGGCCACCTACGGCGCGCAGTTGTTCGATGCCGCCGACAAGGGCAGGAAGGGCTTTGTGACGCCCCAGGAATTCGAGCGCATCGCCGGCACCGACCACATGTTCAAGGTAGCGAATTTCAAGTATTACGACGCCGACAAGGACGGCAAGGTGACGCGCACGGAGTTCATCGACAAGGTCAACCCGGCGTTCTTCTATGCCGACAAGGACAAGGACTGCAGGCTGACGACCGAGGAGTTGCAGATGTCGCGCACGCTAGGCAGGTCGGATTCAGCGCCGAAGCCGATGATCGTGCCGCCGCCTTCCACGACCTCGGGGCGTTGATGCCGCTGGGGTTCTGGCCGGAGTACGTCGAACTTGTGTCACCGCTGACGCGGGAGGAGTGCGTGCGCCGGCTGCGGGAAAGTGTTGATTCCGAGTGGGCGTTATTTGGTTCCCGGCCGTTGATTGGCCGCGTGGACGATTCCAGCTTCAAAAGCCGCCAGCGGAAGCGCTACCGGAACTCGTTCCAGACATATCTCCGGGCTGCGCTGGAGGATGAAGGCCATCAGACGCGTATCCGGTGTCATTTCGGAATGCATCCGCTCGTCACAGCTTTCATGATCTTTTGGTTTAGCATAGTGCTGCTGGGTACGAATTTGCCCACCCTCGCGTGGCTGGCTAATGGGGGTGGCTGGGAGGTCTTGGCACTCCCGGCCTGCGGCTTGTTGATGGTGGGATTGGGTTTTGGGCTGGTCAGCTTCGGACGTTTTTTGGCGCGTGGGGAGCAAGTATATCTTCAGGATTTTCTCCAGGAGACGCTTGAGGCGCATACCGTGAATGGCTAACGCCCGCTCCGCAGCGGCTTGGCATCCAGGCGAACCGGGCCGCCGTCCACCGCGCTGACCTTCCGGTAAAAGCACGACCACTCGCCGGTGTGGCACGCCCCTTCGCCATCCAGCCGCACCTTCAGCCACAGCGCGTCCTGGTCGCAATCCGTGCGGATTTCCTGCACTTTCAGCACGTTACCGCTGGTTTCGCCCTTCTTCCACAGTTTGCCGCGCGAACGGCTCCAGAAATGCGCCTCGCCGGTCGCGAGCGTGCGCTCCACGGCTTCGGCGTTCATATGGGCGAGCATGAGGATATCGCCGGTCGCCACGTCCGTGACGACGGCCGTCAGCAGGCCGCTGGCATCGAATTTCGGCCGGAACTCAGCCGTGGTCTCCACCGTGTCCGCCATCTCAGCCCCTCGGCAGGCGCGGGCCGTGGACGAGTTGCAGGAAGCGGTCGCGATAGCTGCTGTCGTCCTTGAACACGCCGGTGAAGCGGGTGGTGATGGTGGCGCAATCGGTGCTTGTGCACACCGCGCGTCGTCATGCACTGATGCAGCGCGTCCACCAGCACGGCGACACCGCGCGGCTTCAGCGCCTGCTCGATGGCGTCGGCGATCTGCGCGGTCATGGTTTCCTGGGTTTGCAGGCGCTTGGCGAACATTTCCACCACGCGGGCAAGCTTGGAGATGCCGACCACGCGGTCGCGCGGCAGGTAGGCGACGTGGGCCACGCCGAGAATCGGCAGCATGTGGTGCTCGCAATGCGACTCCAGCCGGATGTCGCGCAGCATGACCAGATCGTCGTAGCCGTGCACTTCCTCGAACGTGCGCGACAGGATCTCGCCGGGGTCCTGATTGTAGCCCGCGAAAAATTCCTCGTAGGCCTCGACCACGCGGCGCGGCGTGTCGAGCAGGCCCTCACGCGTCGGATCGTCGCCCGCCCAGAGAATGAGCGTGCGCACGGCGGCTTCCGCTTCCTCGCGGGTGGGACGTTTCGTCAAAGCTGTCACAGTACCGTTGGGTTTGAGGGAGGCGGCGGCTTGGTCCACGTCTTGGCGTTTCCTTATCAGGGCCGGCTGGCTTAAAACACGCAGCGACAGGTGCTGGCGAACCGGTTTGTCATTTTTGATGCTGGCCCCTATCTTAAGCCGTAGGGCCACGCTCCATCAACTTAAAGCCTACGCCGGAACAAGGGGCGATGGATCATGAAGGGCAAGCCGGACGCGGCAGGATGCTGTAGCCAGTGCGGCACTTTGCCATGGGTGAGCATATAGGCGGAACGGCGTCCCAGCGCAAGGCCAGGGGGGAGCCGATTGGGGGCTGCGATGGATATGGAACAACTTTATTCGGGTAGAATTCTCGATCTGGCCGCCAATATCGCGCGCACGCAACGGCTGGCGCAGCCGGACGCGACGGCGACGGCGCATTCCAAGATGTGCGGCTCCATCGTGACGGTGGACCTCGTCATGCGCGATGGCATTGTCGTGGACTACGGGCAGGACGTGCGCGCCTGCCTGCTGGGACAGACGGCGGCGTCGATTGTCGGGCAGCAGATCGTCGGAGCCGGGGCGGAGGAGTTTCGCGGCGTGGCGGCGGCGATGCGGCGCATGCTGAAGGAGAACGGTGCGCCGCCGGAGGGCAAGTGGGCCGATCTGGCCGTGCTGGAGCAGGTGCGCGAGTATAAGGCGCGCCACGCTTCGACTTTGCTGGTCTTCGACGCGGTGGAGGCGGCGATGGCGGAAATCGAGCGGGGCCGGGGCTGAGGCAGCGCTCAGGCCGGTTCCACGGATATTTTACAATCGTATGATTTTATTGATTCAACTTCAGGCGGATAGTCTTTAAAACGGCGGTGCCGCCGGGGATCGGCGGCGGGCTGCCAGAGATAAAGGTGCGAGCATGCTGAGCCGTTTGAGCCGCGCTGTGCTGAAGGCGCCCATTATTGCCTACCGTTACAGCCTGTCGCCGCTGATCGGCCAGCATTGCCGGCATGCGCCGTCCTGTTCGGCCTATGCGCTGGAGGCTATCGAGCTGAACGGCGCGTGGAAAGGCTTGTGGCTGACGATTTCGCGCCTGTCGCGCTGCCGGCCCTATGGCACGGACGGCTATGACCCGGTGCCGGACCTGCGCGAGACGCACCACACATTCGCCCCGTGGCGCTATGGGCGGTGGCGGTGAGTCTTAAGTAGTCGTCGCTCTGTGCTGCGCGAGTCTTCCGCAAGACGGCCGTAAACGGCCTTCGGCGCTCCTTCGCCCCTCTGGCGCTCAATACATTGGCGCGGGGCTTGGGAGTTAAACAACTGGCCGGCGTTCTCCACTGGCGTCACGCTTGCCGCTTTCGCTGCCCAGAGTTGGCGTTTTTCTATTTGGCTAGAAGTCTTTAAGTTGTCGTCGCTCTGTGCTTCGCCCAACCGCTCCTTCGCCCCTCCGGGGCTCAGTACATTGGCGCGGGGCTCCGGTGCAAAAGCAACTGGCCGGAGGCCGCCACGGGCGTCACGCCTGCCGCCTCCACTGCCCAAAGCGGGCATTTCTCTGTTCGGCCGGAACCATTTCTCCGTCCCGGCCATGCACAAGCCCAATGCTGCCGCGCGCAGGATGGGTCAAGGGTGCGAAGCACGCCCGAAGGGCGCTTGCCCTTGACGCGTCCGAGCACGGCGGCATGCTTATGTGCGGCGGGGTTCGCGGCATTCGCCTTCAGCAAACCCCCATACAGCTCCGGCATCACTTCTTCTTCGCGGCCGGCTTCCACTCCACGACATTCTCCCGGTCCTCATGCATGCCGCGATAGGGCAAATGCATGCGCGTGGTCCCGCTCCCCATACGCCGCTTGAACTGGATGCGTGCGGATGAATTCGCGGATGCGCGGCTGGATCTCCGTGCGGAAGCGCGTGCCGTTGAACACGCCGTAATGGCCGACGCCCGGCTGCACATAGTGATATTTCTCGTCGACCGGGATGTTGGCGCACAGGTCGTGCGCCGCCTCGGTCTGCCCGAGGCCGCAAATGTCGTCGCGCTCGCCCTCGACCGTCATCAGCGCCGTCTTGCGGATCGCCGAGCAGTCGACCAGCTCGCCGCGATGCATCATGCTTGCCGTCGGGCAAGGCGTGCGCCTGGAACACCGTTTCCACCGTTTGCAGGTAGAACTCGGCGGGCAGGTCCATGACGGCCAGATATTCCTCGTAGAAATCGCGGTGCTGCTGGACCGAAGTTGCAGTCGCCCTTGACCAGATTGTCGAACAGCTTGCGGTGCGCCGTCATGTGGCGGTCGAGGTTCATGGTCATGAAGCCGGTGAGCTGGACGAAGCCGGGATAGACGCGGCGCATGAAGCCCGCATTCGGGAACGGCACCGAGGCGATCACGTTGCGCTCGAACCATTCGATGGGCTTTCTTGCGGCGAGCTTGTTGACGGCGGTCGGGTTGCGCCGCGTGTCGATGGGGCCGCCCATGAGCGTCAGCGACGCGGGCTGGCAGGGTCGTTCTCGCGCCGCCATCACGGCCGCCGCGGCCAGCGCCGGAACCGACGGCTGGCACACCGCCGATGACATGCGTGTTGGGTCCGAGAAAGCGGATGAAATCAATGAGGTAGTCAACGAAATCGTCGAGGTCGAAAGCGGCCGACGGTCGGCGGGCACGTCGCGGGCGTCGGCCCAGTCGGTGATGTAGACGTCGTGCTCGCGGATCATCGCCTCGACCGTGCCGCGCAGCAGCGTGGCGTAGTGGCCGGACATCGGCGCGATGAGCAGCACCTTCGGGTCGTAGCGCTTGCCGATGACGGCGTCATCGCGGTCGAAATGCAACAGATTGCAGAACGGTTTGGCGAGGACGACCTCCTCGCGGATGGGCACCGGCATGGCCGTGGACGCGGGTTTCCGTGATGCCGAATTCGGGCTTGCCGTAGCGCCGCGTCACGTTCTCGAACACCTCGCAGCCGGCGGCGACGTTACGCGCGGCGAGGGAGGAACGGAAGGGATTGAAGGGGGATTGTAGCTGATATTTCAGCGACTTAGCGCCAAACCGGAAGGGTGAGAGAACCGTATGGGCAAACTCGTATGCGTAATAATGCATTACTTCTCCAAACACGGCACACCTGGATACCTTGAGGTAAGGCGTGCTGCCGCAAGGGAACAGTATGATGTGGCTTATGCCGCAGTGCAATACGCACAAAGCGCTAAACAGTTTCCCCAGGAGACATTGGCGAGGTTTGGCTAACCGTGCCGGTTAACGGCGGTTCCGGCGCCGCGTCCGCCGGGCTCGCGGTGAGTTTGACGCAAGGCTTGCGTGCCAGCTTCGAACAGGCGTCCGGTAGAATCCCCTGCTTCGGCGTGACTGAACCGCGGATATGGCGCTGTGCGATCGGCACTAGTACAGCCCGAGGCAAGTTCGCCCCCCATTTGCCGCACGCTTCCAAGCGAACTTGCCTCGGATAGCTGTACTAGAATCAATAAGTTGCTAGTACGCCTGGTCCTCAGGAAATCCTGTGAACGCCCGAGGCAAACGGGGCAGGATTTCCTGAGGGGCGTACTAGCCCAGCCGGTGCGGTGAGACATGGATCGCAGCAGGAGAATGCCCCCGTGAACACCTCCCTCAGGACCATGCTGACTGGCGCCGTCGCGCTTCTGGCGGTTGCCTTCGCCTTGCAGGGGTGGCTGTCGATGCGTACCAGCGCAGGGTTGAACGCCCAAAACCAGGCGGTGACGGCGGGCTTGCTGCCGCGCATCGACGTGCTGCACGAACTGGACTTCGGCCTGCTTCATTTGCGCGCGCGTCAGGCCCGCTACGTCCTCGCCGCCAGCGATGGCGAGCGGGAGCAGATCGAGACCCAGATCGCGGACATCCTGAAAAAGTTCGACGCGGACCGGCAGACGTTCACCTCGCTCGCCCCCTCCGCCGCTGAACAGGAGCCGTACAACAGGGGGATGGCCGGGCTCGCCAATCTGCGGACGCTTCACGGCAAAGTGATCGAGCTTGCGCGCCAGAACGATCGCGGCGGCGCGGGCGCGGTGCTGAACGGCGAGCTGAAGGCGGTCACGGACGGCGTGCTGGCGGGGATTCGCGACGCTCTGGAAGCCGCGAGGGCCGGCGCCAGGGCAGCGCGGACGCAGGCGCCGGAGGATTACCGGCGGGCGCGCTGGCTTGCCTGGCTGGTTTTGGGCTGTGGTCTGGCCGCATGCGCCGGCGCAGGGGGCTTCCTGGTCTTGCGCCTGGCCCAGCCGATGCACGCCCTCGCGGAGGCGATGGGTGCTATCGCGGCTGGTGATTTCACCGTATCCATCCCCGCCGGCCGTGGCGGCGAAGCGGGCAGCATGGCCCGTGCGGCCGCCTCGATCCGCGACCAGCTCCGCGACAGTGAGCGTTTGCGCCGCGAACAGGCGGAGGCGGTCCGGCAGTTGCCGCCGGGCAATGACGGCGCTCTGGCGAGTTCTGAAGGCGGGCGCCGGCATGATCGCCGATATCAATAATATCGCGGTGGACCTCACCTATCTGAATGTCAGCACCAAGGAAGTCACATCCAGCGCCCAGATGATTGCGGCGGCGGCGGTGGAAATGGCGGCGTCGGTCCAGGATATCGCCCGCAACAGCGAGGGCGCGGCGGCCGAAGCGGGCGCGGCCAGCCGGACGGTGACCACGGGGCGGGCCACCATCGGCAAGGCTGGGAACGCCATCGGCAATATGGTGCGCGTCGTGGAAGAGACGGCCCGCAGCGTCGATGAACTGTCGCGGGCCTCGCAGGAGATCGGCCAGATTCTCGGCGTCATCGAAGGCATCGCATCGCAGACCAACCTGCTGGCGCTGAATGCGGCCATCGAGTTGGCGCGGGCCGGCGAGGCGGGACGCAGCTTTGGCGTGGTGGCGGCAGAGGTCAAGCAACTGGCGACGCAGACGTCGTCGGCCACCAGCGACATCGCCCAGCGCATCGCGCATTTGCGCGGCGGCATGGCCGCGATTTTGAAGAGCATGGAACTGTCGCGCAGCGCCGTGGATGAAGGCCAGTCGGCCATCGGCGAGGCGGCGGATACCATCGGGAAAATCGCTACCCAGGTGGACAATGTCGATCAGCGGATGCGCGATATTTCCGGCATCCTCAGCCAGCAGACCGAGGCGGCGGGCAATATCTCGCGCAATATCAATCACGTGGCCCTGACCGCCACGGAGAACGAGAAGCGGCTCCAGGATATGGCGGAGAAGCTGCGGGACAGCAACAACCGCCTCTCCGCCCAGGCGGGCGAATGGCACAATGCGGGCGATCCGCGTTCGCTGTGCGAGATCGCCAAGATCGACCACGTGCTGTTCAAGAAGCGCATCGTCGATACGGTGGCCGGGTATGGCGCCTGGGCGGCGAGCGAGGTGCCGGACCATCACGGCTGCCGGCTGGGCAAGTGGTATGACGGCACTGCCGCCGCGAGCATCCGTTCGATGCCCGCCTTTACCGCGCTCATGGAACCGCATCGCCGGGTTCACGCCGCGGGCCGGGCGGCGCTGGAGGCTTGCCAGCGCGGTGAAACCACCGCTGCGGTTCGAGCCGTTCGCGAGCTGAACGAGGCGAGTTCCGAGGTGTTGAGATTGCTCGGCGCGCTGTCGGACGCCCTTGGCGGCCCTACGGCGGAGCGGACGCGGGCGGTGGCTTGAGTGTGCGAGCGAGGATAAAATGGGCGCTTTTGAATTTCGAGCGGGTGGCGGCGATTGCCGTGAACCCCGCCGCACATAAGCATGCCGCCGTGCTCGGAACTGTCAAGGACAAGCCCTCCGGGCGCGCGAAGAGGCGCGTCCTTGACACATCCTGCGCGCGGCGGCTTGTACTTCGTGCATGGCCGGGACGGAAGAATGGTTCCGGCCGAACAAAAGAATGCCGGCTTTGGGTCGCGGTGGCGGCAGGCGCAGCGCCCGTGGCGGAACTCCGGCCAGTTGCTCACGCACCAAAGCCCCGCGCCAATGTTATGAGCCCCGGAGGGGCGAAGGAGCGGTTGGGCGAAGCACAGAGCGACGATAACTTAGACTCTGGCCAAACAGAAAAGCGCCCGCATGGGGCAGCGGAGGCGGCAGCGGCGGCACTGGTGGAAAACTCCGGCCAGTTGCTTACGCACCAAAGCCCCGCGCCAATGTATTGAGCGCCGGAGGCGCGAAGGAGCGGTTGGGCGAAGCACAGAGCGACGACAACTTAGAACTCTGGCCAAACAGAAAAACGCCAGCTCAGGGCAGTCAAGGCCGCAAGGGCGGCACTGGTGGAGAACACCGGCCAGTTGCTTACGCACCAAAGCCCCGCGCCAATGTTATGAGCCCCGGAGCGACGGCAACTTAAAACTCCCGAACAAAGGAGTGCGCACTGCATACAGTAGTGCGGCGAGGACAGTGCAAGACGGCTGGCGTACCCGTTCAAAAATTGAGGGAGGACGAAATGGGTTTCAAGAGGATGCGTTTTACCGCCGTGGCGCTGGCCGGCATGCTGGCGGGGCACACGGCCGTCGCGGGTGACGAGGCCGGAACGCCGGAGCAGGCCGAGGCGATGGTGAAGCAGGCCATCGCCTTCCTCAATCAGGAAGGCTTGGAGAAAACGCTGAAGGAAGCGGCGCGGAGCGATGGCCCGTTTGTCAGCGGCGCCATTTATGTGACCGTGAATTCGATGGACGGCCGTATCGTCGCGCATCCCATCAATACCCGGCTCGCCGGCCGCAATATGATCCATCTGCGCGATGTCGATGGCCGGTATTTTTACAAGGAGCGGATCGAACTGGCGCAGCGGCAGACGAGCTTCTGGCAGGACTATAAATTCGTCAATCCGCTGACCCGGAAAATCGAGCCGAAGCGGACATACTGCGAGCGGGTGCAGGAGCTGATATTCTGCGCCGGCATCTACGCGAAGCCTTGAGCGTCCGCTATCCTTGCGCCACCATCGCCACGCCGAGGCCGATCAGGGCAACGCCAGCCCACGCCCGTGGCGTCACCCGTTCGTTGAGGAATATCCAGGCGCCCAGCACCAGTAGCAGCGGGCTCAATCCCTCGAACGGATAGACGTGGCTCAAGTCCCAATCCCGCAGCAGTCCCAGCCAGAGGAAGAACCACATGGTCATCAGGCCGATGGCCGTGCCGAATTTGATGAAGACGGCGTTCCACGGCACCGGCGTGAGGTTGGATGCGTTCATGGCGTGTTTGAGCATGATCTGCCCGGCGACGAGACAGATCTGGCTGAGGACACTGATGAGAATGGCGGCGATGGTCACAGCTTATCCTCCGCGTTGGCCATGGCACCGGCGACGAGCAAAGTGCCGCCCAGCACCAGAACGATACCGGCGGCGCGGCTGAGCGACAGGGACTCGTTCAGGAACAGCCACGCGGATGCGGGCACCAGCACGTGCACGACGTTGATGAGCGCGAAGGCTTTGACCAGCGGCATTTGCCGCAGCACGTAAAGCCAGCTCACGAAGCTCAGGATGTACAGCACGATGCCGAGCCAGGTATGCCCGGAGGTCAGCGCGCCGGCGCCCAGCAGGTTCGACCATTCAGCCGCCGAAACGGTGGCGCCCATTTTCATAAATACCTCGGCGCCCGAAACCAGCAGCGCCCCGAGCGCAATCTGGAAATACGGGTTCAGATACCAGGCAACAGGTTCTTCGCGCCTCATGGATGGCCCCAAAGCTCGTTGTAGTTGGAGAATTTCTTAAGGTGCTTGTCGTAGCGGGTCGGCTCCAGCCAGGGCAGCAGCAGCTTTAGCACGGCGTTGACGGCCGGCGAGGTGTGCCGCACATACAGGTCGAGCGGGCTGAGCTGGCATTTGAGATGGAGTTTCGGATCGTAGTTCAGGCCGTTGCTCACGTGCGTTTTGCAGCCGTGGGCGATGGCCCAGGTGATGATGTCGCGGAAGGTGTAGTGATACAGGTGCAGGTCGAGCGCGACTTTGTAGTCGAGCCCGATATATTGGTCGTAGATGGTTTCGCCGTGCACCATGCAGACATTGAACGCTACGATTCGTCCTTTTTCGCGCCAGATGAAGAAACGGGTGGCCTCGGGCAGGCGGCGGCCGAGTTCGCAGAGATATTCGCGGCTCAGCTTCTCGAAATGCAGGGTGGAGCGGTCGTAGACCTGGAGGTAGAGCGGATAGACCTCGTCGATGTAGGGTGTAATATCGGTCACGACGCTCATTTCGATGGAGGTGTCGCGGACGGCCTTGAATTTGCGGCGCAGATCCTTGCGCGCGGCGCGGCTGAGGGCCTGCGTCATGTAGTCATCGAAGCTGTTGTAATCAATATTGAGGGTGGTCATGGGCAGGCTGGGTAGCCGCTGAAAACGGTGGTCCCCCAAAGGCTTCAGGGCGTCGCGGTATTTCGCGGGGAAACTCCTTGAGCACGATCAGCCCGGCGCCATGGTCACGCGCGGCGGCAACGGCGGCCTCGGCCAGTCCGCTGGCACCGGCATCGCCCGAGAGGTGCCCTTCGCCCGCGACGCATCCGACCATGAGCGTGCGCATGCGCATGAAACCAGGCCAGCGGCGGCGGATGCGGGCGATCAGCGATTGAACCCGGCCGCCGGTGGCGGTCAGCAGGTCCTGGTCGAGGATGAAAAACGGCTGGATGGCGCTGATGGCGCCGGCATCGTCGCGAAAGGCGAAATAGCGGTAGCGGAATTCGGGATGCAGCGTGTCTTCGACCATCTCGTAATAACGGTGGTCCTTGTACTGGCCGGCAAACGCCGAGGCCCATTCCTCGCAGCGGGCCAGTTCCGTCCGTGTGATGACGGTGATGCCGCCGGCGGGCTGATTTACGGCTGCGGTGACGGGCGCCGGCGCGGCGGGCACCAGCGCTGGAAAGCGCCGTTTGACGTTGACGCGGCTGCGAACCGGCAGCCGGGATTGTCCTGGGGCTGCCGGCCGCTTTGTCACAACGAACGAATTCGCTCATACCGAGCCTATCCTTGATGATCGCCCTATAGGCATACGCTGCCTGCGTAAACGTCAGTTTGACGCAGGCGGGCCGATCCTATCGCCAGGCAGGAGTTGAAGGCAAATGCCACAGATGTGAAATTCGATTTGATTTGACCTATTAGCGAAGCACATTGCTACCGTAAAATAACATTTCGGATCAAATCGTTAACGCGCGCCCGGAAGGCGGGAGATGCGAGGAATTAGCGTGGCGTTCCCGCCACAGGAATGCGAAATACTGGCCGCGGACGCCGCGCCGGAGCAAAATGCGTGCCGGATACGCCGCCGGGGAGGCGGTGACTTAACAAGAGGCACGGCCGGTGTCAGTGAAGGTTGGCACGATTTTTTCTATGCCTCAGAATGGGGCGGAACTCTTAGGAGAGGCATGATGGACAACTGGCCGGCCAGAGCCGGCGAATATTTGAAAGCGCGCTGGGCGCAGATCGGGCAGGCGGTTTTTACCTCCGGCGGGACGGAGGACGCGCACGCCATCGCCGTCCGCGCCCGTGAAGCCGCGCCGGTCGTCTGGCTGCTGGGCAAGGTGCAGTCGGGCAAGACCTCCATCGTGCGGGTGCTGACGGGGTGCGAGCGGGCGGAAATCGGCAACGGCTACCGGCCCTGTACGCGCACCGCCGCCGTTTTCGACTTTCCCGCCGAGGCGCCGGCCATCCGTTTCCTCGACACGCGCGGTCTGGGCGAGGCCGCCTACGATCCCGCCGGGGACATCGCTTTTCACGAGGGCAGGGCGCATCTGATCCTGGCGGTGATGCGGGCGCTCGATCCGGGGCAGGAGGCGATCCTGGAGGTGGTGCGCGGCGCGCGCCGGCGCCATCCGGGCTGGCCGGTGGTGGTGGCGCAGACGTGTTTGCATGAGGGATACGCGCGCGGGCAGGGGCATGTGCTGCCCTATCCATATAATGAGGGGGCGGGCGACGCGGCTGTTCCCGCAGCTCTGGCGCGCAGCCTCCAGTATCAGCGCTCGCTGTTCGAGGGAGTGCCCGGCGATGGCCCGCTGCTGTTCGTGCCGCTGGATTTCACGTTGCCGGAAGATGGGTTTGCGCCCGCCGATTATGGCGCCGGGGCGTTGATGGAGGCTTTGCGCATGGCGGCGCCGGAGGGGCTGGCCGCATCACTGCATGAGGCTCACGGTGCGCTGCGGGATGCCCTGGCGGCGCGCGCGCATCCGCATATTATGGGCTACGCGGCTGCGGCGGCTGCGGCGGACGTTGTGCCGGCCGCTGGGCTGGTGGCGGTTCCGGCCGTTCAGGCCAAGCTGTTGCACAGTCTGGCGCAAATCTACGGCGTGGCGTGGGACCGGCGGCTGATGGCGGAGTTCGGCGGCTGTCTCGGCGCGGGGACGCTGACGCGTTATCTGGCGGGTTTCGGACTGCGCGAACTGGCCAAGCTGATCCCCGGTTACGGCCAGACGGCGGGCGCGGCGGCGGCGGCGGTCACGAGTTTTGCCACGACGTTCGCGCTGGGCAAGGCGGCGGGTGTATTCCTGGCGCGCAGGCGGGCAGGGGAGAGCGACCCCGGCGGCGGTCGCCGATGCCTACGCCGCCGCGCTGACGGAAGCGTTCACGCTAGCCAGGAAGCGGGAAACGGGCGAAAAGCCTGGACAAGCCCCGTGAGCGGCCCTCCGCCCGTATGGTTAATGGCCGTTAGGCACATGCGCGGCCTTTCATTGTGCCAAAGTGATTTTGAGGCTAAATTGCTACAGTAAAAATTGCTGCGTCCCGTCAGCACCTTCACCGTTCGCGGCGCATGGGAATGCGGCTCCTTTGAATCCAGAGCGGGTTGCAGAGATTGCCGTGAGCCCCGTCGCACATAAGCATGCTACCGTGCTCGGAGGCGTCAAGGATAAACCCTTCGGGCGCGCTGAAGGAGCGCGTCCTTGACCCCTCCTGCGCGCGGTAGCATTGGCGCTGAGCGGCGGAACCGCGAAGGAGTGCTGGGCTTTGCACAGCACGACGATACAAAGACTTGCATGGCCGGGACGAAGCGGCTGTCTTGGAAGTCAAGCGTTTTGCCATGATTTTTTGTCCCGGAGGATGGCGTTGAGAATGGTGAGCAATTTGCGGGCAACGGCAATGATGGCTACCATTTTGGGCTTGCCTGCCGCCACCAGCCGTTCAAAGAAGGCTTTCAGGATGGGATTGTGCCGTTTCGCGGCCAACGCGCCCATGAACAATAGCGGGCGTACCGCGCTGCGCCCGCCGCCGATGAAGCTGCGCCCCCGCCACTGGCCGGACTGCCGGGTGAATGGTGCCAGCCCGGCAAGCGCTGCGATCTGCTTGCGGGAAAGCGTGCCGAGTTCCGGCAGCAGGGCAA
Organism: uncultured Alphaproteobacteria bacterium; assembly: GCA_963827885.1. Lineage (GTDB taxonomy): Bacteria > Pseudomonadota > Alphaproteobacteria > Rhizobiales > Rhodomicrobiaceae > CAWHDD01. Next base: position 102,706 of record CAWHDD010000008.1, read on the forward strand.
TCAGGGTGCTGGAGATGGCCGGTCCCACGCCGGGAACCGAGGTCAGCAGTTCCTCCTTCTCGCGCCAGGCAGGGCTGGAGCGCATGGCGTCGTGGATATCGCTGTCAGCGCTGGACAGCTCCTTCTCCAGCGCCTTGATGAGACGGGCAAGGCTCTTCTTCAGGCTCCGGGCTGTGGCCCATTTCTCGCGCTGGCGCTCAGCCCCCAGCATCTCGACGATCTGCCGGCGGCGGGCAACAAGATCAGCCAGCAGGCGCGTGGCTTCATCCGGCATGCCGCGCGGCGCAAGTTTCACCGCCTCGGCAAAATGCGCGATAACGGCGGCATCAATCGGGTCCGTCTTGGCCCGCTTGCCGAGAGCTTTGGCAAAGGCGCGGACCTGGGCGGGGTTGACTATCGCGACAGGCAGGCCGGCGCCAGCCAGCGCCGCAGCGGCGATGGTTTCATACCCGCCAGTAGCCTCCAGGGCGATGATGCCCGGGGCAAGCTCCTTCAGGCGGGCAATGAGCTGCTCCAGGCCGGCAGCGTTGCGCGCCACGGCGAAAGCCTTGCCGCTTGGACGCAGAGCCACATCAAGCTGCTGTTTCGAAACGTCAATGCCAACAATAGTGCTTTCCATGATGACCCGTCCTTGCATAATCGGGCTCGCATTGCGGCCCCGGCGGCTGTTCGGGTTCGATGGAATAACGGGCGGGGTGCCAAGCTTCGTCACGGTCTTCAGAGACCAAGGAATGACCGGACTCCGCCCGTAACCGCGCTCACAAAATTACGCGAGTCGGTCAGGGGTGAGTTACAAGAGCGACACGGATGGGGTACCCGCTCACAAATTGAACGAGGCGTAAATGCGCTCCGGGACTGCTTCGCGCCCCGGCGCCCAAGCGCAACGGGCAGGCATTCGCTGGCTCCCCCGAACTCCGCCTGAGAGGCGCCAATGACCAAATCCGCCGCCCCCAAATCCAGGCTTGGCCTCTGGCTTCTGGCTGCATCCTTGCTGCTGCCGGCGCTGTCGCTGGTGCCGCTGGGCGGCTTTTGGCTGTGGCAGAACGGCTGGGTCATCCCGTGGGCGCTGGCGGCTCTGGCGGTGACGGCCATCGCGTATCTGCTTCAGCTCCGGCTGATGCGGCGGCTGAAGGCGGCCCCGGTTCCGCCGCCGGAAATGCCGGAGGATGCCGGCGAATGGACGGGGCGCGAGCGCGACGCCTGGAACGCGGTGCTGGCCGTCGCCGATGCCGTCGAGCCGGAGCGCCTCAATAGCCGCGAGGAGGTGCTGACCCTCGGCCTCGACACGGTGGAGGCGGTGGCGAAGACCTTCCATCCCGAGCAGGAGCAGCCGCTGTGGCAGTTCACCGTTCCCGAGGCGCTGACGCTGCTGGAGCGTGTGAGCGCGGACCTGCGGCCGTTCGTGGTCAACAATATTCCGCTGGGCGACCGGCTGACGGTCGGGCAGGTCATGAAGATCTACGAGTGGCGGTCGGCCGTCGATATGGCGCAGAAGGGCTACGACGTGTGGCGCGTCGTGCGGCTGTTCAATCCGCTGACGGCCATCACCAGCGAGATGCGCGAGCGGCTGTCCAAGCAGTTTTACCAATGGGGCCGCGATGAGCTGGCGCGGCGGCTGGCGCGCGGTTACGTGAAGGAGGTGGGGCGGGCGGCCATCGACCTGTATAGCGGCCGGCTGCTGGTGGCGGATCACGTCAGCCAGGCGACGCAACGGGACCGCGCGGCGGCGCCCGAGCCCGCCGAGCCGCTGCGTTTTCTGCTGGCCGGCCAGACCAACGCGGGCAAGTCGAGCCTGATCAATGCGCTGTCGCAGGAAGTCCGCGCGGCGGTGGACGTGCTGCCGGCGACGGGCGAATTCACCGCCTATGAGATGAAACGGGAGGGCGTGCCGGCCGCGCTGTTCCTCGATAGTCCGGGCATCGGCGGCGGCGGCGAGGCGGTTGCGGCGCTGGTGGAGGAAGCGGCGAGTTGCGATGCGGTGATCTGGGTCGCCGGGGCCGGCCGTGCCGACCGCGAGGCCGATCGCGCCGGGCTTGATGCGCTGCGGCGTTCGTTTGCCGCGCGGCCGGAACGCAGCCCGCCGCCGGTGCTGCTGGTGCTGAGCCATATCGACCGGCTGCGGCCGGTGCAGGAATGGGCGCCGCCTTACGATTTGTCCGATGAGAGCCTGCGAAATCGGTCTCGATACGCGGGGCGATGGCAGCGGCCGCCGCCGATCTGGGGATGGCGGAGGCGGATATCGTGCCAGCCTGCCTCGATGCCGGCGCCGGCATATATAATGTGGATGCCGTCTGGGCGAAGATCGTGGAGAGCCTGCCCGAGGCGCAGCGCGTGCGGCTGGTGCGGTCGCTGGGGGAGGTGCGCGGCGGCGTCAACTGGTCCAGGTTATGGAGCCAGACGCTGAATGCCGGGCGTGTCATCGCCGGTGCCGTGGTTCGCCGCTGATTGGCCTTATTGAAACGTTCTTCGCTTTCTCAATGCCATCCCGAGGCTCCTCGAAAATGCGCCTGCCATCTGGGCCGGCGCATCGCCACGAAAAGCCAAACGAAGTCCGGGACCGGCAGGGCGAGCACGCGGGAAGGCCGTACCGCTCAGCCCGAGCCGCCCGGCGCGTCGCCGAAGCCGCCGTCGTCGTCATCCCAGGCCGACCGCCGCAGCGTCAACGGGTCTTCGCCGTCCTGGCCGTCGCGCTTAGCCGAGGTTTTGCCCTTGGCTCCGGCATTGGACGCGTCATTGGGAACCGCCAATTGCGCATAGCGGACACCGGCCGCCAGGCTGCTGCCCCAACTGCTCACCATCTCGGACTTTGCCGCATCGAAGGCGGCATTGGCACCGCCGGATTGGTTCGTGTACCGGTCTATCGAAGTGACCTGAGTACTCGCGTCCACCGGAAGCTGCTGCACCATCGGACCATCAATCCGCGACATGTGCGCCTCCATCCGCGCCATAAGGCACGGAAATCGTAGAGTATTTCCTATAACGAAATGTGCCGTTAGCAGAAAAGCCCGGCGCAATACGACGCGAAACGTACCGGCATTCGCGCGCAACGCTGCTTTCCAGTGAGCGCTTTCTGTATAACGTGCGATTACGGTACCAGAATACAACACAAATGACAACTGTCCGCGCCGCAATTACAGCTTGTGCCGCGCCGCATGCTTGATTTGCCGCGGGGTTCAGCCGTTCACGGCGGCCAGATACAGATCGTCCCAGAAGCGGGCCGCATCCGGGGCGTTGAAGTTCCTCACGGCGTCCTCCCGCGCCAGCCGCCGCATGGCCGCCAGTTCGCCAGGGGTTTCCACAACCTTGAACATCGCCGCGAGCGCTTCTTCCGCGAGACGCTGAATTTCGCTGGCGAACAGCTTTTTGTAGCGTTCGGTGTGGCGCTCGCCCGGCGAGCTGAAGGCCCATTCGCCGGTCTCGTTGACGGGGAGATCCAGCAGGATGCCATTCTCGCCGTGACGGATGAATTCGGGCAGGGCGCCCTGCCGCGTGGCGATGACGGGCGTGTAGTTTATCATCGATTCGATGGCGCTGTAGCCGAACGTATCGGAGAAGGTCGCCAGCAGGGAGAAATGCGAGCGCCGCAGGAGAGCCGTCACCTCACGATTGGGCAGGTTCTGGTGATGGCGGATGTTGGGCAGCGCCAGCAGCTTCAGATACGGCTCGTGGAACGAGGCTTCCGGCGGGTCGGTCCAGATCGGGCCGCCCGCTTCCAGGCTGGAGACGATATGGACCAGCAGGGGAAGCCCGCGCTCCAGGGCCATTTCCGCCATCTTGACCGCAACGCTGCCGCCCTTGCGCGCGAAATGGTTGCCGACGAAGGTCAGCACGATTGGCCCGGCGGGCCCGTCCAGCATTGCATCGGCGGTGTCCGGCACCTCGACATTGGGAAACCGCATGATCAGCTTGGCCGCGAGGGCGGGAAAGAGGGGGCTTTGCCCGTGCACGGCGGTAAAAATCTTGCGCGCGTGGTCCGAGATTGCCACGATCTTGCGGCATTGCGGACCGGCAAGGCGTTCCGTCAGATAGCGGAAGTAGCGGGTATCCTCCAGGCCGAAGGCGCGGGGCAAATGGGACTCGAAACCGATGATAAACGGTGTGCGGCCCAGAGGGATGCGATTGAATGCGTGAATTAAGTCGAATCGCTTAAGGGGGAATGGATTGAATATTGTAATTCCCTCGACTTTTGAGGAAATTTTATTGAACGGCACAAAATTACGTATGGAAATGTCGTGTATCGACACGCGAGGACTATTAAATCTCCAGGGATAACGGGTTGGAGCTAATACACTCAAGTGTGTGCGGCGTGCTGTCATGATTTTGCAAACTACCGTAAAATTTTATCTTATCGAGCATGCACCAAAACATGGCTTTATGCGCTTCACAAGGATTTGGAGCAATGATAATTAATCATGGCGACGCAATCTGGGGGGTGGTAACGCCTTGAACCAGCAGTGTTATGGTGCGGCTATGAATCGGGGGTGCGATTTTGTCACGGGATAACGATTCTGGCAAAGGGGGCCGTGTGGAGGGCGAGGAAAACACCTGCCGCCAGGTGGATGTCATTATCGCCGCCTGGAATCGCGCCGATACCATCGAGCGCGCCGTGGTGTCGGCGCTGGCCGAGCCGGAAACGCTCCGCGTTTTCGTCATCGACGACGCTTCGACGGATAGCACGGCCAAGCGCGCCCGCCAGGCTGACGATGGCAGCGGCCGGCTGGTGATCGAACGGCAGCCGCGGAACCTGGGGCCGTCCGCCGCGCGCAACCGTGCGCTGGCCTTGGCGTCCGGGCCATGGGTGACAATCCTCGATGGCGACGACTTTATGATGAAGGGGCGGCTGGGGAAGCTGCTCGCCCTCGCCGGGGACTGGGATTTCGTCGCCGACGACCTGCTGCAAATCGAGGAGGGACGGCTCGGCCGCGATACGCCGCGCCCGCTGCTTTCGGACAAGCCGTTCGAGCCCTGGCGCCTGGATTTTCCTACGTTCGTGCTGGGCAATGTCAGCCGGGCCGGGCGCGACCGCAAGGAACTCGGCTTTTTCAAACCTCTCATCCGCCGCTCCTTTCTCGAAGCCCGCGGCCTGCGCTACAGCGAGAATTTGCGGCTTGGCGAGGATTATGCCCTTTACGCCCGCGCGCTGGCCCTGGGGGCGCGCTTCCGCGTGGTGCCCGCGCAAGGCTACGTTTCGGTGACGCGGAGCAACTCATTGAGCGCCACCCATTCGAAACAGGATTTGGAACGCCTGCGGGATAGCGATATCGAGCTGGAAGCGATCCCAACGCTGACTGAGCATGACCGGACGTGCATCGGAAAGCACTATCGCAGCATCGATGCGCGGGTTCAGTGGCTCGAAGTCATCGAGGCCGTCAAGGCGCGCGAGTTCCGCCGCTTCCTGGCGCCGTTTTTCCGCTCGCTGGATGTGAGCTGGTTTCTGGCGGCGCATCTGGCGGAACAGGTCAGGCTGCGCGGTCTTAAGCGGCTGGGGTTGCGTGGATGACACCGGTCCGCTCCAATACCGCGTTCATGGTGAGAATTTCGATG
>CAWHDD010000009.1:0-104258 GCA_963827885.1 uncultured Alphaproteobacteria bacterium
GCGGATTGACGCTTGCCGCATAACGCGTCCCGCTCCAAACTCGGCGATTGCGTCAACGCTCCTCTGCTTTCACGCTGACGAACATAACGCCAATTGCGAAGGAGCCGTCGGAACTCAATCTCAAAATGCGCTTTCGTTGTCCCTGAGGCAGCGAACTGCAAGGAGCGGATCGCCTGAACATTTTCGTCTGGCGTTCGCATCCGCGCCGTCCAAATGGGGAAGTCCATGCGCAGCTGCGATGTCCAAAGCCGATCAATCGCGAAGCCGGCGTTGGACAAGGCGGCGGCCCATTTGGCCAGTGTGTAGTTTCGCACATGTGAGGCGTCGCGGAGCAGCTCGACAGCTTGCAGATGCGTGTCGAAGAGCGGCGATGCGGGCGCATAGATGTCGACAAACACTGCTCGGCTTCCCTTTTTCAATACGCGCCGGGCCTCGCGCAGGCCCGCGTCGAAGTGGCGCCAGTGATGCGCTGAGTAACGGCATGCCAGAAAATCGAAGGCGCCGTCGGCGAACGGCAAGGCCTCCACAGACGCTCTCACGGTCGTGATGTTTGACAGACCCTTTTCTCGCGCGATCGCCGACACCGCGGCGAGCATCTCGCTCGACAGGTCGACCGCAGACACTCGATCGGCAAAGCGCGCCACTCGATAAGAGACGTGGCCGCCGCCGGCTCCAAGGTCGAGGGCGTTCTTGGGGCGGATCGCCGCGACGATCTCTTCGAGGGCTTTCAGGTCCTCCCCGTCCGCGTGAACTGCGCTCTCGACATAGGCCTTGGCGCGGGGTCCGAACTGCGCTTCAACCACGTTTTCGTGGGGTCTGTTCATCGGTCAGCTCCTTTCGCAAGGAGTGCAGGCTGCGGCCCACGACGAACTATTACAATAGCGATCGTTATCCTATTATATTTGCTTCCATGCTCGACGCGGATGAAAGACGACTTCTGGGGAACTTCATCCGTGCGCATCGGGAGCGGGCGCGGCCCGACATTGCGGACGGCAGACGGCGCACGCCTGGCTTGCGGAGGGAGGAACTGGCTGCGCGGGCCGGCATCAGCGTGACCTGGTGCGCCTGGATCGAACAGGGGCGCGCCGTCCAGGCGTCGCCCGAGGCCCTCGTCCGTATCGCGCAAGCGCTCTCCTTGACGCCCGCGGAGCGCTCTTATTTGTTCGAGCTCGCTGGACGGCTGGATCCCGAGGCGGCCGCGCGGCCGCAAGAGGAGGCGCCCGCGTCGCTACGCGCTATAATTGGCGCCCTCGAACACCCCGCCTATGGCCTCGACTGCTGCTGGAGCGCGGTTTGCTGGAATCACTCAGCCGCGTGGCTCTTTCGGGGCTGGCTGGATGGAGACCATCAACGCAATCTGCTGCGCTTCGTTTTTCAGGAACGCGGCGCGCGCGATCTTCTACCGAACTGGGAAGACCGAGCCCGGCGACTGCTCGCAGAGTTTAGGGCGGACTATGGGCACATGTTTCGCGACGAGCGGGTAAAGCGCTTTGTGCACGCCCTACGGCGTGACAGCGAATTCTTTTCGAGAGCATGGGACGAGCAGGGGGTTCGGTATCGCGAGGGAGGATTGCGAGCGTTCCGCCACCCGCAGCAGGAGCTGCTGTTCGAGCAGCATTCCTACACGCCATCGGACGCTCCTTGTTACAAGCTCGTGGCGCTCCTTCCTGTGGGTTAGCATCGGTACCGACGCCGCTAGCTGTCCACGGAGCTTATGGCTGAGCGTCGACGTAGATCGCCGAGCTCTGCCCGTTCTCTTGCTCGAAACGGAACGGATCAGATAAAGTTGCGCACACGTCGGCGTACCGCTGGCTTCAGCGCAACTTTCTTGGGGGACGCTTTGATATGATGGGGCTTCTGACGCCCGCTTTTGTGCTTGTCTCATTGACCTTCACATTGCTGTTCTGGTTGGGAGGATCGCGCTATTTGAGCATCCGAAATCGGGAGGTGAGAATTTCGGATATCGCGCTAGGCCAGCCGGCATGGCCGCGTCGTCTGACTCAGATTGATCGCGCCTATCACAACCAGTTTGAGCTTCCCCTCCTATTTTATGCGCTCGTGTGCCTCGTCATCGTAACCGGCGCGCAACCCGCGGGCTTCCGATTTCTCGAGTGGCAATTCGTGATCTTGCGTCTTGCCCATGCCTATGTTCACGTGACATCGAACCAGCTGCGCGCAAGATTCTTGCTCTTTGCCGCCGGGGCGATGACGCTGCTCGCGATGTGGGTCCTGTTTGGCGTCCGCCTTTTAAGCAGCGGCGATTAGCTCGCGGCTTGCGGCGCCTCCGCAGCAATCGCTACCGCGTTGAGCCGCCGTCGCGCCATTTCGTCATTCTTGGGAGTCCGGCGCCGCGGCAACTTTGTCGAGCCTCGCAATGCTGTCTGGGGAGAGCTCCAAAACCGTCGCCTTGAGATTGTCGCGAAAATGTTCGATCGACAATGCGCCGACGACAATCAAAATGTCGGGCTATCGCAAAGGCCGGACGCCGCCAAGGCCGGGCGAACGGAACGTAGTAGGATTTCCACCGGCGTTGATTGGCCTGGTCGCGGCGAAGGAGGACGACTTCAGCAGTCGTGCAGATTAATCGTCGCTTGGGAGCAGTTGTCATGATCCGCATCCGAGAAATTGACCATCTCGTGCTTCGCGTCGTGAACCTTGACGCGATGCTGAAGTTCTATTGCGATGTTCTGGGATGCACAATTGAGCGGCGACAAGAGGCGATTGGCCTAATACAGCTGAGAGCAGGCCGGTCGCTTCTCGATCTTGTGCCGGTCGATGGCGAACTCGGCAGCGCTGGAGGGGAGGCTCCGGGGAAGGGCGGGCGGAACCTAGATCACTTCTGTTTCCGTGTTGATCCCTTTGATGAGCCCGGCATCCGCAGACATCTTGAAGCCAACGGCATCGAAGCCGGCCCGACCCGTTTCCGTTACGGCGCCGAAGGCGACGGACCTTCTATCTATGTCACGGACCCCGAGCGAAATGTTGTCGAACTCAAGGGTCCCCAAGGACGCTAACTGTTCGCGGACATATCGACGTGCATGGGGCGGCTTATGATTGCTGTGCCTGGCGCGGCGGAGGTCGAGCGTGATTTAATCCGCACGCGTACCGGCGAAGGGCGCGCCCGTGCTAAATTGCGCGGTCAGCATATGGGGCGACCGAGCGCGAGAGCCCAAGGATTTAGCGGCCCCAGATCTTGAATTCACCTCAAGGACTTTCTGCGCAACTTGCGCAAAAAGTCGATCGTCTCGGACGAAGCGGCGCGCATAGGCTCTTCGCAGCGGCTTTTTGTGCTTCATGCCGAACGCGCCGTTCGTCCATGGTAAGTAGCTTGCGATCGCGCATGACAATTTTGCCGTCAATCACGACCAGCGTCGGCTCGTGTCCCAAAGCCGAATAAACGATGCTTGATATTGGATCATGGATTGGCGATGCAAAGAAGTCGCTCATATCGAGGAGCACGAGGTCAGCCTTTTTGCCGATCTCAATCGAGCCGATCTCGTCGCCGAGACCGACTGCTCGAGCGCCACCGATGGTGGCCATCTGAAGGACTTGTTGTGCGGTGATGATGGTTGGATCACCATGAAGGCCTTTCTGCATTAAAGCGGCGAACTTCATCGCCTGAAAAAGGCTGTGATTGTTACTGCTGGCCGGGCCGTCGCTCGCTAGACCGACTGTTACGCCGGCCCTAAGCATCTCGGGAATTGGGGCAAGTCCTGAAGCCAGATACATGTTGCTGCAGGGGTTATGAGAGACCTTCGTGCCGTGTCGGCGCAAGGTGGCGATATCGGCACTTGTGCATTTGACGCAGTGTACAGCCAGCACATCCGGCTTCAGAAAACCGATGTCGCTTAGAAATGCAGTTTCGCTGCGGCCGTAAACGCGTTTCGAATGCTCAACTTCGAACGGAGTTTCCGAAACGTGCATTGTGACCAACAGGCCAAGCTCATCGGCCGCTTTGCGGGTCTCTCGCAAACTGGCTTCATCGAGCCCCCAAATCATGCACGGCGCAAGGCCTACTTGTACACGACCGCCGGGTCGGTTCTGCTCTTTGGCCAACGCCCGTGCATCCGCGATGGCCTCTTCTGGAGTTTCGATCAGGCCGGCTGGGACTCCAAACTCGGCACCACCGCTGAAGAAACCGCGACAGACAAATCCGCGCATGCCGGTTGCCTCGTAGGCGTCGATCACGGGGCGCGTGAGTCCGGGCCGCGGATGGGCATACATAAACTCTACCAGGGTAGTCACGCCGGAGCGGATCGATTTAGCACACCCGTGCATTGCAGCCGCGTGAACGTCGGCCGGCGTCAACTCGACTGCGGCTGGCCCGGTCATGCAAGTGAACCAATCCTTCAGCACCATGTCGTCGCCCGGGCCCTTTAAAAGAGTCTGGAATAGGTGCGTATGTGTGTTCACCATTCCGGGCATAAGGATGTTGGAACCGCAATCGATGACCTCGGCACTGGGCTCGTTGGCAATGAGTTCGGCTTTCGATCCAATGTCGGCGATGCGATCGTCGCGAACTAGAACGCTAGCCGCGTTCGTAGACGTCGTTCGCGCTGTTGACAGTGACAACGCAGGCATCGGCCAGAATAAATGACATGAGTGCGGCCCCAGTGCGTCCGTCTAACTCATCGGCTAAGATAGAAGTCCTCTGGCAAATCGCACGCCGCGGCGGCTTGAAGCGTGTGCGTGTAAGAATTTCCGCTCGAGGCTCGCTTGTTTAAACCCTGAGTTGAGGGGCTTCCCGCCAGCGAGGACCGAACCACATTGTGAGAATTGACCGATTGTGGATAGAAGGAGCCTCACCCGAATGTGCTCGGACCCTTGTCGCGGATAAGTTGCATCGTATTGCAGCGTATGCCACCGCCGTATTTATGGACCTCGTCATACTCCACGGCGATCACTTCAACGTCGTGCTTTTCCAGAAGCCGCCGGGTCTTCTGTGCGGTGGCGTTCATGATCACCCGGCGGGGTTCGATGGTGATCGCGTTGGTCGGATAGAGCTCGATTTCGTCGCGCGGGCATTCGATCAGCTCGTAACCGATGGCGTCCAGGCGCCGGATGGTCTCGTAGTCGCACCACGGCGGATAGATCATCGCCAATTTGGCGTCGAGCGGCAGGATCCACATGTCGGCATGCATCCAGCCCGGTACCTCGTCGTGATAGGCGTAGAGCGGACCGGGGCTGTGCGCGAGATGCACCTCCTTGTAACCGGCACGCTGCAGAACGGGCGTTACCTGTTCGGCGCCGTCGCGATTGCAGTCGGTCGAAAGCATCAGCACGATGAAGTCGTCGCTCATGCGCGTCGACGCACCGATCTCGCACACGCCGTTGCCGTGAACGGTATAGAGGATCGGGCAGCCGAGCCCCATCAGGAATTGGCGAGACATAACGCGAGCGGCCGCGCCAATAGGGCGTCGCTTCGCGCGGAATGATCGCGCCACCATTGATGACGAAACCCGCGGCGGCCGAGATGCTGCGCTTCATCGGCCCGTAGGCCGAGCGCGGGATCTCTTCCGACCACGACGAATAGTGCACCTTGATCCCGAGTTTTTCGTAGGTGCGCGCCAGATTGAGATGCTGCTCTTGCATGAGCTGTAAGTCCGGTGTGGTGCCGTTAAAGACGAAAAAGGCGGAGATCCTCTTCGTACAATTTCCTCACTTCGGATTCCGTCGGCCGCACCATGGCGACCTCGCGCAACCGGCCGATGCCTTGCGCGCCCCAGCGCTTCCCCCAGATCAGCTCGAGTTCGTCGAGGTAGGAAACCTTCGCGTGATATTTGTGATATTGCGGGACCTTGCCTTCCTCATAGAAGGGAAAGTCGCGTAACGAACTCGCATCGGACGTCTCAGCGCTAGCCGTTGCGGTAGGAGTCGCGCTTTTCGTCGACGTATCGCTACCCATGCTCGTTGCCCTCGATTTAATTGCAAGCCGCAGCTATCGCGGCATAGTCTCCGGCCGATCGCTTCGGGCCAGCACCCGAGCGCCGTCGCAAAGCATGATCAGCCGACCAGGATACTGCTCGACGCTGGTTCGGTAGATCGATCGGGCGACCTTGAGGTCGGCGTGCCGATCGAGGATCTCCTCGATGCCGGCGCCTTCACCGCCCGGCTTGAAAAGCTCGATTGAGTATTTTGCAATGTCGGTCGGCATTGGCCGGACTCTGTATGGCCCCCGACTAAGGAATGCTACCAATTTTCGGATCGATTTCGAAAGCTTGGCGATTTCTGCTGCAAGCGACGGCCGCACGGCTACGAGCGGATCGCGGCGATCGGTCTTGACAACCTCGACGTCTCGGCCTTCGAGCCAGGAATACAGTTCGCGGAAGCTGTCGCTCGGCATTTGACTTGGACCGAACGATTGACACCAAGGACGGGCACGCTGAGGTCGTCGCCGGTGTATCCGCTACGGGATATTCCGGCGGCGATGCCGGAGACTGGACCATCGCACGCTTCGTCCTCGCGCCCTTATTTCGCGATCGACGCCCGCCGATTTCCGGGTTCCGCGTTTGAGTTGATGGACTGCGCCGTAGGCGCTTATGGTTGTCATGTTGGTGGGCGCAGCAAACGAAACGCGCGCGAGGGACCGGAGCGCGCGAATCTGGTGAATATGCGCAAGCTGCCGCCCGACCTTCCCGTTGACCAAGCGGGCACGTTTATCGTCGTGCCGACCTTCCGCCGACGAACTGGCCCACGCAAAGCAACTCACGGTTCTTGGCCTCGCCCCGCGTCGCGCGTCAAGGGCGCAGCGCTCGGAATGGGTCCGGCTGAAATAGTGGCAGCTGTCAACCACTCCTTGCCTTCCGTGACATTGACGGTAAGAAGCAGTAACTACCGCGACGCGAGGAGGCGTTTTTGAGTGGAAAAAGACAAACTCCGCATGCTGGGGCAGATACGATTGTCGGCATGTTCCTGGTGCTGGACACCACCGACCACGAGCATTACCGCACCGGTCACATCGTCGCTGCGGTCGGTAACTGTTATCTCATTCAGTTCGATAAGCTGGAAGAGGACCATCCGTTGCCGCCTATGGAGCTGCACACTCCCGAGGAGCTGAGCGGGACCTGTCAGAATTGCGGGCAGAAGCTCGCCAACTTGTTCAAGACCCGCGCGGATATGATGCGATGGATCGCCTGGCTGAATAAGCCGGAGAAGCCCGCGGGACAATCCGGCAAGGTGGTGCATCTGAAGAAACCTCATTAGAGGCTGTATCTGCTTTAGTGTGGCGGCCGCATGTATGTCTTGCTCCTAATCACTGCAACGACGATTGGCACCGTCACCGTGCAACGACTCGGCACCTTCAGCGATCTGCAGTCCTGCGAAACTGCGGCCGCGGAACAACTCGCAATTACGCGAGTGCTGCAAAAGCCGACGGTGCATTTTCGCTGCGAGCGTGAGCGGGATAGCTGACGGGAACGCGAGCGGCCCGGGCAAGCGTTGCACACAAGGCATTGCGGCTCTTAGTTGCCCGCCTAGTTCTGCGGGAGGATGAGACGAGATGGAGGTTCGGTCTTCCCGGCGCATGTGAACACTGGTGACCCAAATGGTCCGTTGAGGTCTTTGCGGTGATGAGTTCGCCTGCGCGCTGATATCCATGGCGGCCCGGAGCTAAACTCCAATCAGAGGTCTGATACATTGACGCAAGATCGCGCTACCAACCTGCCGAAAATCGCTACGCACGGCCGGATTATACATCCGGGTCAAACTCGGTCCTTCGACGATTTGCGCAATATGTCTGCTCTACCTTCGATAGCGACCAACAGGCGGACATCACCCGAAGTCCGAATGGTGCCAGGAACGGACTTGGGCGGAAATACACACTTTCGATCGCGCCTTTGCCGCTCCGCAAGTCACGAATGTGGCATCTCCCAAATCGCGCGTGACAAGCTAGCGCTTCAAAGCTTCGGCCCCCAATTCGCTAAAACGATCGGGCTTTTGATTCCACGGCAAGAACCGGAGTTTGGCGACGCTCGCTCAAGGCTAATCCTTCGCTCAGGTCATCGATGGTTTTCGATGATCGTCACGGGACATCTCACGAGGAGATATTTCAATGAGCAAGGAAGCAGACAACAAGGCCGTTGTCGGCCGCTGGTTTACCGACTTCTGGGGCAAGAACGTCAATCTTGCCGTCATCGACGAGATTGCCGCGCCGGACATGCTGCTCAAATATTCGCTGCACGAACCCCGCCGCGGCCGTGACGACATCAAGGCGTTCATGACCGATTTCCGCGCGGCGTTTCCGGATCTCAATTTCTGGGGCACCGCAGACCTGATCGCCGAGGGCGACTACGTCGTCGGCCAATGGGAAGGCGGCGGCACCCATACGGGTCCGGCGTTCAAGGATTTTCTGATCGGCGGCCTGCCCGCGGCGACCGGCCGCAAGATGCATTTCACCGGCACCACGGTGCTGAAGGTGGTCAACGGCAAGATCGCCGAGGAGATCGGTCTCGATGATGGCGTGACTGCGCTGACCCAGCTTGGGCTGCTTAAAGCCGCCTGACCGATGCTGCGCAGTTAGCCCGGATGAGGTCCGCGCAGACGGACCTCATTCATTTTTCGGCGCCTTTTTGTTCTGCCGTCGTAAGGATTGCGGCCGCAATGGGCTTTGCTGTGACGGACACTAAATCGGGATTGAGCCGATATCTCGGCAGCTGCCAAAATCGCAACCGCCGCGAGGGAGCGGTTCATACCCGGTCTTCCCGAGACACGCCGCCTGGAAGGGTTCGGTGCGGCGCCTTTTCGATCATCATCACGCTACTCGTCTTAGAAATCCATCGCCCTAACGCGCTGCCAGGAAAACTGGGCGAAGAGCTGCCTGAGGGACTGGTCTTCCTATTTGGCCTACGCGGTCGCGTTCATCTACGTCGGTATTATTTGGCTAGACCACCATTATATGTTCCAGCGTCTTTGCAGGTGGAATTAACTCTCAACTGGATCAATCTTGGCATCAGCGGCACCGGGGAGCATGGTGCCCTTGTGCTTGTAGGCCGCCTGGAGGCTGCCATACATCCAGCGCAGCCGCTGGCGCATGAACGCCCGCATGTTCTGGGGCGCCTCGGTGAGGGCCACGGCGCGGGGTTCGTACAGCACCCGCCAGCCCAGGCGCTGGATGCGCATGGTGGCGTCGGCGTCCTCGGCCAGGGTGTCCGACGAGAAGCCGCCCGCCTCGATCAGCGCCGCCCGCCGCCAGGCGCCGATGCAGCCGGGGACCACGGTGATGCCGCCCATCAGCTCCAGCGCGCGGCGGTCGAGGTTCTGGCTGGTGACGTATTCCAGCGCCTGGAACCTGGAGATCCAGTTGACCCGGTTGCCCACCTTGACCGCGCCGGCCACCGCGCCCATGCGGGGATCGGCGAAATGCCGGGCCAGCTCGGACAGGGCGGTCGGGGCGAAGATGGTGTCGGCGTCGGCGATCACGATCACCTCGGCCTCGGTGTGGGCGACGCCGAAATTGATGGCTTCGGCCTTGCCCGCGTTTTCCTTGATCAGCAGCCTGACCCGGTCGAGATGGCCAAACTCCGTGCGCACCACGTCGGCGGTGCGGTCGGACGAGCCGTCGTCGACCACGATGATGTCGAAGTTTTCCAAGGTGGAGGCCAGCAGCGAGCGCACCGTGCCGCAGATGACCTTCTCCTCGTTGAAGGCGGGGATGATCACCGCCAGCGACGCGGGCGTCCAGGCCAGGGAGCGGCGCCTGCGTTCGGCCCGGCCGTGCAGGGTGGCGAACAGCGCCACGATGGCGAGCCGGAGCGCGCCCAGGACAATGCCCACCCACAAGAGGACCGACAGGCTGTTCCCGGTCCAGCGCAGCAGGTTGAAGCCCGCCTTGTTGACCGCGGATTCACCGATTCGACGCTGGTGTCGGGCTGGACCTTCGGCATCAGCTGGTCGCGGGGCAGCTTGAGCAGCTCGGGAATGGTGACGAACGCATAGCCCCTGGCTCTCAACGCGTCGATGAGCTTGGGCAGCGCTTCGACGGTGTGCCGCCGGTCGCCGCCCGCGTCGTGCAGCAGCACCACGTTGCCCTGATGCTCCTCGATCTGCTTCACGGCGCCCTCGATGATGGCGTCGGAAGAAACCGCGCCCCAGTCCAGCGGGTCGATGCCCGAGCTGATCGTCACGTAGCCGAGCGCCGTCGAGTTCAGGAGCGGCCTCATGTGGTCCACCGTTTCCGGCGCGATGTCGCCCACATAGGGCGGCCGGAACAGCAGGGTGTGCACCCCGACCGCGGCCTCGATGGCCCGCTGGGTGGCGTTCAGCTCCAGGTCCACCTCGGCGGTCGGGATTTCCGCCAGATCGGGGTGGGTGTAGGTGTGGTTGCCGATGTCGTGGCCCTCGGCGTAGATGCGCCTGACGATGTCGGGCTCGGCGGTCGCGCTGGCGCCGATCACGAAGAACGACGCGTGGACCTTCTTTTCCGCCAGAATGTCGAGAATGGCGGGCGTGATCTTGGGGTCGGGGCCGTCGTCGAAGGTGAGGGCGACCACCTTGTCCGAGCGGGCGCCCCAGCGGGAGATGGTGGCGCTCTTGGGGAAGGCGGCGATGGATTCGTCGGTGATCAGGTTGTCCTCGGCGCTGTAGTCGAGGTTGCGGGCGCCGAGCTTTTCGAGGCCCGTCACCTGGAGCGCCTCGCCCTGGCCCTTGTAGCTGAGGTCGTAGCCCGAATGCAGCTCCTTCAGCCCGGCGACGGTGTCCTTGCCGGGCGCGCGGTCCCTGGCGAACACCGGCCAGACGCTGGGGTCTTCGGCGCCGAGACGCCACAGGGCCACGCCATGGGGCTCCATGGCCAGGGCGGCGGCCGTGTGGTTGAACATGGTGGCGGCGTCGAGGAACCAGACCTCGTGGCGCTTGCCGTCCTCTTCGTTCACGTAGGTGAAGGTGGGGTTGAGCGACTTGTGCTCGAAGGTCAGCTCGGCCCCGGAATCGTCGAGCAGGTCCCAGGCGCCCTGGACGGTGAGTTCTTCGGCCTTGCCGCCGCCGATGCGTCCAGTCGTAGCCATAGCTCGCGACGCCCACGATCAGCTTGGAGCCGTCGAGGTTCTTGAAGCGGGCGTCGAGCTGGGCTTCGAACCAGCCCTGGCTGGCCACCGGCCCCGCGCTTCGCTGCCTCGTAGTGCTCGTCGTAGACCATCAGGATCAGGCCGTCGCCCGCCTCGGCCAGCGGCGTGTAATCGAAGGAGGCGCTGTCCGGCGGCACCGCCACCAGCAGCTTCAGCTTGTCCGCGTGGAAGCGCGCCGCCGTCTCCTGCACCAGCGCGGTGAAATCGGCCTTGGCCTCCACGGGGATGAACTCAAGGTCGATCACGGCGCGGCAAAACCGTGGCCGGCGGTATAATCGCGCAGTTGCGAAGCAAACTGCTCCCGCGCCGGCGCCGACGCCAGCATCTGGGCCACCGTGGCGCCGTCCCAGGCGCTGGTGGCGGAACGGTAGTTGTTGACCAGCGGCATGACTTCCATCTGCGGAGCGTTTTCATGCAGCCACTTCACCACCGGCGCGGTGCCCTGCTCCTGCGTCGTCTGAATGCTGCCGCTGGCGTCATCCAGATGCAGCCATTCCCCGATGAGCACATCGAGGGCGCCGGCGTGCCGCTTCAGCGAGGAGAAACTGTTGTCGTCCCAGTTGACCAGGAAGCCGTAGCGCTTGGCGCCTTGCGCCGCCTTGGCGCCGGACTGGCGGACGTGCTTGGGGTCCACCGCCGCGCCATCGGTGGCGGCAGGCTTGTTGAGCGATGCGGCCAACGCACGCTTGGGTTGTTGCAAATTGAGCGCAGTCATCTCGGGACCTGCAACGATGCTGCCCAGCAGGCAGAAGGTCAGCACCAGGAACGAGCCGGTCAGGACCACCGAAACCAGCAGGAACAATCGCGCCCTGATCCCCTTGGGATCGAAGAAAATCTGCTTGTGTGCGCCGCCCATCAGCCGTTGCCCGCCCCCGATTGCCCACGGAACATTCTCCGCGCCGCCAGGGCGGAAAATCACCATCCCCAAAGGCCCCCCTGCCAAAGTGCGGGGATTATGGCCGGCGAAACTGAACGGCTAATGTATGAGATGACAATTTGACACTAATCGTGTGCACAAGTGGCGTGGTGGCAACAGATGGGCGATCCGGCTGCGAAGACCGCAACCATAAGTATAACAAACGGTTGCGCAATTCCGGCCGCTCCAGGCGGCGCCGGGCGTCAGGACGCAGGCGGAAAGTGTGGCCATCCGGCATCTATCGTTCGCCCCGGCCCGGCCCGCCTTCATCAGGAGGCAGGGGGTGGTAAAACGCCCGTGTGATCTGGCGGCCTTGTGCCGGCATATATATTTGCAAATGCCTTGTCCCTGCCAGAAATTGGATACAGGCTGATTCTCCCTGCGGAGATGGCATTTTCCGAAGTGGAAGCCTGCTGAATAACAAGAAGCGCGACATCCGAATGGGGCAAGCCGCGATGGGCAAGCGGAATATACCGGCGCAGCACCTCTCCCAAAACACGCGAATTTTCGCTGTGCGGCTGGCGCTGGCGGTCGTCTGCGCGGCATTGCTGACCGGTGCGCTCGCAGGGGCGTTTCATTTTCTGCCCGCAAGCTGGCCGCTTTCCCCCAGCCGGATGGCACCGGGCTGGGCCGTCCCGCTGATGCTCGCGGCCGCCGCCTGCTGCGCCCTGGCCATCTATCTGTTCCAGCAGCCGTTTTTCAAACGCGCCGCCGAAACCATCCACGACAGCCGCCTCGCCAGCTACGGCGATACGGTCCTCACGCCCCTCGTCACGCCCAGGGCCTTCGATCCGCTGTACGGCTCCCTCGGCGATGAGGAGACCCGGCCGCTGGCGTGGTGCGCTCCCAAAAGCCGCGCCCGCCATGCCGCCTTCACGGCCCTGGTGGATTTCGCGCAGACCGGGGACGGCCATCCCGCGCGCGGGGGCCTGCTGCGCTTCAGCTTCATCCAAGTCACCGGCCCCGCCGGCAGCGGCAAGACGCGCCTCGCCATGGAGGCGGCGCGCTCGCTTTCCGGCCTGGAGAACTGGGACGGCTTGCCGCCCTGGAACAAGCGGCGGCGGGCGGCGCGCGGCCCCGGCTGGGATGCCGGATGGCTCGCCATGCCCGTTTTTGCCGGAGATGCGGCGGGCGGCCCGGTTCCCCTGCCCAGCGCCTCAAGCAACCGGCACGACGAACAGCGCCTGCGTCCCTGGC
Organism: uncultured Alphaproteobacteria bacterium; assembly: GCA_963827885.1. GTDB lineage: Bacteria > Pseudomonadota > Alphaproteobacteria > Rhizobiales > Rhodomicrobiaceae > CAWHDD01. Next base: position 13,174 of record CAWHDD010000009.1, read on the forward strand.
TGGCCCGGCTCGGCGCCTGGAGGCCGCGCCGTCCGGCGGTGCTGATTCTCGACGATCCGCAGCCCGGCGTGGCGTGGGCCGCCGTCAATGCGCTGCATACCGCCGCCAGCAGCGAGCACCTGCCCTATCGCCATCCCGTGCGGCTGATTATCGTCAGCGCCAGACGGCCGGCGGCATCCTGAATCCGCTGGCCCCCGGCCATGACGGCTGGCCGGGCGATACCGGCGCCCCCACCGCCAGGCCCATCGTCCTGGACGAGACCGCCAATTTCGGCGCCGATGACATCAGTTTCGCCGCCTCCACCGCCTTTGACGGCGACCGCAATCCGTTCTGGCAGCCCGGCGCCGCCGAGCACCTCGCCGCCATCACCGGCGGCAATCCGCTGCTGGTGGAGCTGGCCTTCGACATGCTGTCCAAGACCCAGACGGGGCGCACGCCGCCGCCGGTGACGGGTTTGACCCTGGAGCGGATTCTCGCCGATCGCGTCGAGCGCTGGCAGGCGGCCCTCGACCGGGCGGGCGTGACCCGGACCGGCCGGCAGGTGCTCGCGGCGGCTACGCTGGCGGGCGGCGGGCAGCAGGACCGCCTCGACGCCGAATTCCGCCGCGTTGGCGCCGCACCCAGTGCGGAAACCCTGCGGCGGCTGCTTCCCGGCATGCACTCCGGCCTTGAGTACGCTATTCCGCCGCTCAAGCCCGCCATCGTCGCGGATGCATTCCTGCGCGAGGTCATCGCCGGCAGCGATTCCCGCCGCCAGGGCCTGCAACGCTCGGAGACCGAAAGCATTCTGGCGGCGGCCTGGAGCACCAATCCCTCCGGCACCATGGCCTCGGCGTTGCGGCTGGCGGCGGTGGATGACGATTTCGGCCGGCTGCTGCTGCTCGATCCCGTTGCTGACCTGCATCTTAGCGGCAATCTCCCCGGCTTCGGCGAGGCGGCGATGGCGCGGACCTGGGCGCTGGCCGCCATGTGCATTCCCCGCCGCGACTGGGATGCAGGAACCGCGCCCAAGGCCGATCACCTGCTGCATGCGGCGGAGATGAAGATCGCGCGTCTCGATCCGAAAGCCGCCGCGCGGGAACTGGACGGCTTCGTCCATGCCATTCCGCTGACCAACGAGGCCTGGATCGTGCGCGGCGTGCATGCGGACCGCCTGATCCACGCCTGGCTGACCAAGGCGCTTGAGGATGCCGCGTCCTGGCAAACCCCTGGAGCGTTCGGCCGCGTGCTCGGCCTCGACCTCGCCTGGTGGTCGGCCATCGAGGCGTGGGGGGCGCCGGCCGATAGCGCCGCACGCTGCGCTTCGCTGCGGCTCGCCTATGAGCGCGCCATGGAAAACCTCGGCGACAGCGAAACCGGAGCCTTCATCGTCCAGTTCCAGGCGCTGGAGGATAAGCTGAACCGCCACGGCTGGCGCGACCGGCCCCACGCCGCCACCACGCTGCACGGCCTCGCGCGCATCGTCGAAGCCGGCGGTTCGCCCGTGCCGGCGCTGCGGCTGTGGGCGCGGTCGTGCTCCTATAGCGGCGACCAGGAGAGCTGCCGCGCCGCCGCCGATCAGGTGGAACGCCTCGCCGCGCCGTTTGCCAGCGACCGCAGTCTGGCGCTGGAACGGGCCAGGGCTTGGCGCCATCTCGCCCGCGCCCGCGAAATGTACCCCGACGCCTGCCGCGCCGCCATCAGTCAGGTGGAGCGCATCGGCGCGCCGTTCGCCGGCGACAAGGATTTCGCGCTGGAGGAGGTGCTGGCGTGGCGCACGCTCGCCTATGCGGCGGGCAAGGACGCCGACGCGGGGCGCGAGGCCGTCGATCAGGTGGAACGGCTGGCGCCGTCCTTCGCCGGCGATCCGAATTTCGAGTTCGAGCGCACGCAGACGTGGCGCTTCCTCGCCAACGCGCTGAACAAGGCGCCGGAAGCCTGCCGCGCCGCCGTGGATCGCGTCGAGGAACTGGCCACGCCCTTCGCCGGCGACCGCAGTTTCGTGTTCGAGCGCACCGTGGCGTGGCGTTGTCTGGCGCACGCGCTGCGTCACGATCTGGAGGCGTGCCGGGGCGCGGTGGAGGTGGTCGAGCGGCTGGCCTTCCCCTTCGCCGGCGACCGGGATTTCGAGTTCGAGCGGGCGCAATCGTGGCGGTTCATGGCGGAAGCCTACAGCAAGGCGCCGCATGCCTGCCGCGCCGCCGTGGACAAGGTTGAGCGCATCGCCACGCCGTTCACCGGCGACCGCAATTTCGAGTTCGAGCGGGCGCAGGCATGGCGGTTCCTGGCGGGCGCGCTGGAAAAGGACGCCGGCGCCTGCCGCATTGCCGTCGAGCGCATCGAGCGCCTCGCCGCACCGTTTGCCGGCTGCCGCGAGTTCACCCTGTTGCGCACGCAAGGGTGGACCACGCTCGCCTATGCGCTGGACAAAGCGCCGGACGCCTGCCGCACGGCGGTCGAGACCGTGGAACGGCTCGCCGAACCCTTCGCCGCCGACCGCGACTTCGCGCTGCTGCGGGCCAGCGCCTGGCGCATTCTCGCTTACGCCCTGGACAACGACCCGGACGCCTGCCACGAGGCCGTGACGCAGGTGAAGACCATCGCCCTGCCCTTCGCCGGCGACCGCGAATTCGCGCTGCAACGGGCGCAGGCATGGCGGAGTTCGGCCTATTCCCGCCGCGACGACCCGGAAGCCTTCGCCAAGACCATCGCGCCGCTGCGGCAGATGGTGATTGCCTCGGGCGGCGACCCGGAGTTCATCGAGGAGCTGACGCAGGCGCTCAAATATCAGAACGTGCCGTTCTCCAACCTCTACCGCTTCTTCGCACGGCCCCGGCAGGACGAGTCCTGAAGACGCCACCGGCGGCGGCACAATCTCACCCGGACGGGCTACCTCCGCGCCCGCATTTGTATTTCACGCTCGATTTAGCCGGAAGCCGCCACAGTTGGCGCCTAAGCCGCCGCCGGATCGGCGCGGGCTTCCACCTCCACCGGCGCGGCCGGGATTTCGCGGTTCAAAAATCTGGTGAGGACCGACTCTTCGTCCTCGCCGCCGGCCCTCGCCGCCGTCATCGAATGCGCCAGCACGTCGAACACCTGGCCGAAGGCGAAGCGCATGCCGGCCGTGAATTCGGCGGGAAACACCGTCTCCAGCGCCTGCATCAGCGCCAGCTTCATCTTATTGAAATGCTCCGGCGTCACGCCGATTCGCGCATGGCTGCATCTGAGCCCGTCGAGCCCCGGTATCGCGGCCTGCCCCGTCTGCGCCAGCACGGGCCACAGATGGCTCGACCGCAGCAGCTCGACGGTGCGGCGGAGCATGACGGCGAAGCGCTGGTGATGGGCCTCCATGTCGCCGGTAAACAGCGGAACGGCCTCGGGCGCGAGCGCGAAGAAATTCTGGTACATCAGCGCGACGACGCGCGGCATCTGCGGATCGGCGTTTCGGAAGAAGGTCCGTATGAGCTTGATCTGATCTGGCGACATGACAACTGGCACCTCGTAGACTGGGTAAGCTGGCACGCCGGGCGGTGTATTCCCACCCTTCTCCGGCCTTCGGCAGCGTTGACGATTTCGACCGCCACGAATATCTCCGGCCCTGGGCGGACTTAACTAATTCAAGACCGGCATGTCATATGAAGCCGTCCCGTAGACGGCGCGCTTCCCTGCGAAATAAACAGTATCATAGCGCGTCACGTTTCAACAGCTTTGCTTCGCATAAGAGCAAGTCTATTAACAATTATTTGACATGTCAAACTATATACATAAATACATATACTTGCACACAATGGTATATAAATTGTACTTACAAAATGCATGCAGTATTAAAGTTGCCGATGCAAGCGCCCCGTCCAACCGCATCACAGCAAACAAAAAAAGCCCCGGACAGATCGCTCCGCCGGGGCAGTTAACTCAGGGGTATTAAGCAATGCGGCGAGGACGCGCCAAGCCTTACGCGCGCGGGTCCTCCCGCGTCGCCTCCGCCCATTCCGGCGTGAAGCCATAGAGCGGGTCTTTCGGCGGGATCTGCGTGATGACGCACTCCGTGGTCATGATCGTCGTCGCCACGCTCGCCGCCTCCTGCAACGCCGGCCGCGTCACCTTCAGCGGATCGAGCACGCCCAGCTCGTGCAGATCGCCGAACTCGCCGCGCCGCGCGTCCAGCCCCCAGAACTCGTCGTCGCTGGCCAGGATGCGGTTCATCACGTGGCGCGCGTCCTCGCCCAGCGTTGCCGGCTGATCAGCCGCACCGGCTCGCCGATGGCCCTGCGCGATCGACATCGATTCCGCATTGCACGTCGAACGTCCTGGCGCGGCAACGCCTTCAGCGCCTTGCGCGCCCGAAGCAGCCCGGCGCCGCCGCCCGGCAGCACGCCCTCGCTCATGGCGCCGCGAATGGAGTTCAGCGCGTTTTCGAAGCGTTGCAGCCGCTCCTTGATGATCGTGTCGTTGCGTCCGCCAATGCGGATCACCGCCGCCGTGCCGCTGAGCCGGCGGATGCGCTCCTCCAGCCGCTCCAGGTCGTGCGCCTTGCCGACCGCCGAGCCCTTGCTCGGATCGCTGTTGCGAATCCAGTCGATCTGCTGCTGCACGACGCCAAGACGCTCCTTGATCACCTCCGGATCGCCGCCGCCGCCGATGATGGTGATGCGTCTTCGCCGACGATCACGGCGCGCTTGGCCCGGCCGAGATCGGCGAAGTTCACACGGGCACAGATCGTCGCCGCAGGACTCCAGGATCGCCTTGCCGCCCAGCAGCGCGGCCAGATCGCCAGCGCGTCCTTGCGCGGTTGTCGCCATAGGCCGGCGGCTTCACCACCACCGCCTTCAGATCGCGGCGGATGTGGTTGAGCAGAATGCCGGGAAGCGCCGCCTCCTCCACGTTCTCGGCCACGATCAGCAGCGAGCCGTTCGACCTTCTTGACCTGATCCAGAACTGGGACCAGCTCTTCGAAGCGGTAGATGATGCGGTCGTAGAGCAGCACATACGGATCGTCCAGCTCGGCGATTTCGCGGTCCTTGTCGGTGACGAAATAGCGGGACGGATAGCCCTGCTCCCACTGCGCGCCTTCGACGAATTCGATCTTGTCGTCGAAGCCGTTCGCCCAGCTCCAGCGAGATCACGCCTTCCGCGCCAACCCGCTCGAAGGCGTCCGCCAGCATTTCGGCGATGCCCGTGTCGCCGTTGCAGGCCATGCGAGCCGATGTGCACGATGTCCTCGCGCTTCGCGCACTTGCGGGCGCGCTTCTTCAGGTCGTCGATCACGGCGCGGACGGCCATGTCGATGCCTTCGCGCAAGCGCTTTCGGGATCCACGCCCGCGCTCATCGCCTTGACCGCCTCGGCGGCGATCCGGCGTGTCAGCACGACGGCGGTGGTCGTGCCGTCACCGGCCTCCGACGAAACCTCGGCCGCCACCTGGCGCACCATGTTGACGCCGATATCCTGCGACGTTGACGCCCGCGCGTGATGGAGCGCGCCACGGTCACGCCGTCGCGGGTGAAGATCGGCACGATGCCATCGGTGCGATGCTGAATGAGGACGTTGCGGCCTTGCGGGCCGAGGGTGATTTGGACCGCGTCGGCGAGCAGGTTGACGCCCGACAGCATGCGCAGGCGGCCTTTGTTGCCGTAATGAAGTTTCTTGGCCACGTTTCTCCCGGTCTTTCCGGCGCCCGTTGTTTTTTTATGGGCGTCCATCAATTGTTGCGTTTACATGCCGTCATCCGTTCCATCGGAGTTTTCACGTTTCTCCTTCTTCTCCCCAGTTCCGTATTGCCCGTCATCATGGTCTGGCGTCCGACCAGCACCCGCTTCTCCCGCGCGCGCTCCAGCCGCGCCCACACCCAGATCAGCTCCTTGTCGTCCCAGTCCATATTGCGTCTTGAGTTCGCTCTTCGTCGCTGGCGCTCCATCTCCCTGGCCCAGAGCTGCGCGCAGCTCCTCGACGCGCTCTGCGCCCAGCAGCTCCACCAGTTCCACCTCGCGGCCTTCAAGTTTGCGGATCGTGGATCTCAAGCTCCTTGGCCATTTGCGCAAGAAATTCGCGGGTCATCCATACTCGCTCTCCTCGGCAGCCGCGGGCGGCGGCGGTTACTTGCGCAGGCCGTAGCGCGCCATCTTGTGATAGAGCGTCGCCCGCGTGATCCCGAGCTGGCGCGCCGACTTCGAAATGTTGCCTTGCGACGCGGCCAGCGCCGCGCGGATGGCGCGCACTTCGGTGTCGGAGAGCGCGCCGGTCTCCGGCAACAGTGGGTTCGCGCAGCCGGTGGCTGTCGAACAGCTCGGCGGCGGCACTGGTGGCGCGCGCCGCGTAGCTCATTTCTTCGAGGAAATCGTGGGGCAGATCGGCGACGCGCAGCTCGCTCCCGGCCATGGTCGCCATGCACGAGCGCAGCACGTTGCGCAGCTCGCGGATGTTGCCCGGCCAGGGATGCTGCTCGAAGATCTCGAGCACTTCGTCGCTGATGAACACCTCGTCGGTCGCGGCCCTGGACGCGGATTTCCTCGGCTCCACAGATAGGTGATCAGCCCCAGCTTGTCGGGACGCTCGCGCAAGGGCGGCAGCCAGATTTGCGCGCCGTTCAGGCGGTAATACAGGTCGCGGCGGAAGGTGCCCTTGCGCACGCAGTCCTGAAGCTGCGAGTTGGTCGCCGCCACCACCTGCACATCCACCTTGATGGGCTTGGTGCCGCCCACCGGCACGATTTCCGAGGTGTCGAGCGCGCACAGCAGCGCCGCCTGGAGGTCGAGCGCCATGTCGCCGATTTCGTCGAGGAACAGCGTGCCCGTGTGGGCGTCCAGGAACTTGCCGGGCTTGCCCTTGGTGCGCGCGCCGGTGAAGCTGCCCGCCTCGTAGCCGAACAGTTCGGTGCTGATCAGGTCGCGCGGGATGGCGGCGCAGTTGATCAGCACCAGCGGCTGGCCCCGGCGCGTGCCCCGCCTCGTGCATCTTGCGGACGAGATGATCCTTGCCGACGCCGGATTCGCCGGTGATGAGGATGGCGATATTCTGCTTCTGCGCGCCGATGGCCTTTTGCAGCGCGGCTTCGAGCACCGTGTCGCGCCATGGCTCGGCGTCCTGCACGCAGGAACTGGTCCACGCGCGGAGAGCTGATGCGCTCGCTGACGCGGACGCTGGTGCGGCGCGCCGGCTCGCTCCGCCCGGCACGAGCCGAGAAGTTGCACCGTCAGCAGCCGGCCGTTGGGCGCCGTCAGCTCGAGCGCTGTGCCGTCGAGGCCGGGCTCGGCCAGCAGATCCTGAATGCCGAACGCCGAGCGACATTGTCCAGCGGCTTCCGCAGGCATTTCGCCATGGCTGGCGCAGCCCAGCAGCGCCGCAGCCGGCGCGCGTCGCGCCGATGACCATGCCCGCTTCGTCCACGGCCAGCAGCCCGTCGAGCAGGCAGTCCTCCACCGCCACGCCCGCGCCCAGGCCGGTCGGCCGAAGGCGCAGGGTGTAGCCGCCAGGGCCGCGGCTGCTCGAACAGGTTGGCCTCGACCAGATGACCCGGCGAGCCGCAGGAAGCACAGCAGCGCGCTGGCGGAGTCGCGCCGGTCGGTGATCAGGCCCGAGAAGCGCCACGAGCTTGCCGTCCGGGCCGAGAAATCGGCTGGCCGACGGTGGCGTAGGGGTGCAGCTCGGCGGCGAAATGCTCCTTGCCGTCGAAGGCCACGGCTTCGCGCAGCACGGCCGCCGTGCCCAGGCCGTTGTTGCCGAGCGCTGGCTCCTGCCATCTGGCGCCCAGCGCCACCAGACGGCGGCCCGCCGGGCCAAGCACGAGCCCCGCCTCCATGACGTGAAGCAGCGTGGCTTGCGGATCGGCCATCAGCAGCGTGACGCTGGTGTCGCGCAACAGCGATTGCAGGCTGAAGGCGATGTTGGCGAGGGTGGTCCTGCGCGCCGGGCCAGCCCAGCGACCCGAGGACGCGCAGATGGTCGAGATCGACGGGCGTGCCGCCGTTGCGGCAGGCGGGCGCCCGGAGTGAGGCCGATAGGCGTCGATGCACCGGCTCCAGCTTCGGCCACCTGCGGCCGCACCCAGTCGGAGCGGTTGGGCGCCTGGCCGGTCTGGCACATCCAGTCCCAGGCGACGCCGGGACGGTCAACGCGGAAAAGGCCGGTGTCGTGCCCAGCCGCCATCCTGTGTACAGGCGTCGTGATTGTAGCCGCTGTCCATCAACTCATACTGGCAATTTGCTACGAGTCTCGTCCACTTCCATCGGTCTCATCCCACACAACCGCATCCAGCCGTCAGCGATACTCCCGCAATTGCAGCAACATGATGGCGTTGCGTTCTGTATCTCGCACCTAGCCGCGGGCGGGGAAGCTCGGCCATCCCCGCTCGCCGCAGTCCGCTTACTCTGCTGCCTGCGCCTGACCGGACGGCGAGAAACTTTTCGTAGAAGACCTGGTCGGCTGGCATGCCGATATTTCTTGGCGGCGGCGAAGTGTAGCGTCGATCATGCCGGGCGGTCCACACAAGTAGATGTCCGGGCTGCGTGGCCTTCTTCGAGATGCTTCGCCAGCAGATCGACCACGGTTCCAGAGGCATAGCCCGAGGACGGATCGGGGTTCATGACGGCGATGTGAACCTCGAGGTTCGGCATCGACGCCTCAAGTTCGCGCAACTCGTCCACATAGAACAGCTCGTGCTGATGGGTGACGCCGAAGAACAGCTTGGTCTCCTGCGGATGGCGCTCGGCCTGCATGTAGCGGATCATCGACAGGACCGGGGAAAGCCCGGTGCCGCCCGCCACGAAATAACGCGGACGGAAGCCGTTTTCGCGGATGGCGAAAATCCCCGACGGCCCGCGCAGCCGCACCTTCACGCCGGGCTTGGCGTCGTTGAGCAGAAAGCTGGAGAAAAAACCGTTCGGCAGGATGCGGATCAGGAATTCCAGTTCGCCGTCTTCCCGCGTCGTCGCCATCGAATAGGAGCGCCAGACGTCCGGTTCCCGGCATCTCGATGTCGACATACTGGCCGGCCGTGAACGGGATCTTCACGGCTCGCGCCGATCCGCGTCCAACCGGCCTGATCACCAGCCGCATGACGTTGGAGGAAATCTGCTCGCACCGAGCGATCTCGCCCGCCCAGTCCTTGTTGACCTTGTCGAACGAGATGCGGTCGTAGGTGTAGGGAAGTTGCAGCGTCATGTCGCTGCGCGGATAGGTCCGGCAGAGCAGCACGAAGCCGTCCTCCTCCTCGTCCGGCGGCAGCGCCTGGACGCTGCAATTCACCAGTTCGTATTCGCCGTCGGTGCATTCGCCCTTGCAGGTGGCGCACCCGCCTTCGCGGCACGACGCCAGCAGGATGACGTCCCGCTTGAGCGCGCCCGTAGATGATATCCTCGGTCGGCGACGCTTCGAAAGTGACGGCCTCGCCGTCCTCGGTATATGCTGTGATCTTGTACATGCAAGATATCCCTATGCTTCCTTGCTGTTACCATATTTTTTGTCTGTCCGCCGGCAGAAGCTCCCGCGATTTCCCGCCGGCGGACATTAAAGCCGATGCGGACGCCGCTGATCTTGCAGAACATTGGCGGCGTGAGGCTTTGCAGAGGCCGGGCGCCAAAATGGGATTTACAAAAAAGCTCCTTGGGTTCGGACGCACCTCCGCACTTGCCCTGAAACCGCGCTGCCCGCGGCGCCTCAGGACGCCAAAAATCATATTGTCCGTTACGAACGCGCGCCAGATGCGGCGCGGCGCCCGGCTCTACGGGGAGGACGCCAGTTCCGCTGCGGCGCTTTCATCCCGCGTGCGATAGAAGGCCAGCACATGGCGGACCGCCTCGCGCGAGGAGGTCTCGCTCAGCGAGCAGCCTTCCTGGCACATTTCGCCGTCGCGGTAGATATTCCAGCGCCACATGAAGTCGAGATTCTCGACGACCGCGCGATAGCGGCCTTCGTTGAAGATCTGCAATGATCGCATCGTCATACCGCCTGCGGCACGGGCGCGGCGTCTGCCTCATTATCGAGAAAGATTGCAAATGCGTCATGCCGTCTCTCCTTCCCAGGACAACCGGTCACGATTATTCTTCTGGTGAACGGCGGGCAAACCGTTTTCGCCAAGCCTGCCCGCCGTTCCCCGCCATTCCCTGCGGGATACCGTGGTTAGTGACGCCCTTGCCGAGGTGGAGCACTTTCACGCCACGCTCTTTGCGCAGGTCTTCGAGGGACGTCGCGTAGTAGTTGGTGTTACGCAGCTCCATCAGGCGCGAGCCCAGAGGCGGTGTCCACCTTGAAGAACGTGTTCACCGGCATGCACCGGCGGCTTGTACAGCTGACGGAACTCGATCAGAATTTTCTCCGCCTTGTACTTGCAGGTCTCGGCGTTCATCTCTGGCGATCCAGGTCTCGGCCACCTTCTGGGCGTCTTCGCCCGTGGTCGCCTTGCCCAGCAGGTCGGCGTCGCTGAACTTGTTCGCCTTCAGCACCGCCAGACGCTCCTCGATCTTGGCCTCGATGAAGAGATAGTCGAGTTCAAGCTCGTAGTTCGTCCGGAACGGAGACGTGTAGGTCTTGCGGAAGTCCTGAATGAACTTCGTCGCCGCTTCGACCGTTCCGAGCGTCGCGCGATCTTCGCCAGCCATTCGTCCCGAACCGGATTGTCATGGATTTTGTAGTTAGCCATTGAGTATTCCTCCTGATCCGGATGCCTTAGATGTCGGTGAGCTTGCGGTCGAGGCCCATCAGCTCCGACGTGATCGTGAAGGTGTTGCCGAGCGTGTAGGCGCGGCCAATCGTCGAAGACACGTTCACGAGGAAGTCGTAGATGGAGTAGGTCTTGCCGAGCAGGTCGCTGGCGGCCTCGGTGTCCACCTCGATCTTGCCGTCGGCCTTGATCCACCAGAAGCCGGTGCGATCTTCGACGGTGATCGAGGGGTTCTCCTTCTTGCCAGGGCCGAGAATGATTTCCTCGACGATGGCGTCGATTTCGTCGCTCTTCATCAGCACCAGCACGACGGTGTTCGACTCATGCACCACCTGGTTCTTCTCGTCGAAGAACTCCGCGGCGAAGGCCGCGCCGGTCTTCTGCATGATGCCTGCATTGTAGGCATTCTTACTTCTGCGGTCATGTGACTCTCCTCCCTACTTGAGGCCGCTGACGATGTAGGCGCAGGTCTTGTCGACATCGATCTTGAAGTCGATGCCGTTGGCGTAGTCCTCGACCCAGTCGGTGAGGACGCGGCGAACGTTGGCCGTGACCGCGGCCTTGTCGCGTGACGCCCGGCACCTGTCGACCTTGGCGTAGATGCCGACGAAGTCGCGCAGCGACTCGACGGTCGCGGCCAGCCACTTCGACGTCCAGGCCCGCAGCCAGCGGCGGTTCAGATCCGAGAATTCCGGATCGTTGGCCAGGCAAGTGAGGTACAGATCCTGAATGCCCGCCTTGTTGATCTGGTAGTAGGTCTGCGACTGGGCGATGAAGAACGGCGTCAGGTTGTCGCCGTAGTGGGACGCCAGGCGGCCGAAGAAGTCGCGACGGACGAACTGACCGAAGATCGCGTCATAGACGCCGTGGACGCTCCACAGGATCTCGTTCCAGTCCTGAATGCCCTGCCACAGCCTCTTCGACAGTGGTGCGGGCGCTCTTGTAGACCGGATCGGTGAGCCAGACCTTCTTCGGCGCGTCGGTCGACTCCGGGAAGCCCGGAACCAGCTTGGAGAGGAAGTTGCGCTCAAGCTGGATCATCTGCGCGATGTCGATCTTGTCGAAACCGACGCAGCCCGCCGTCTGACGGATGGTGTCGGACAGACAGTCGCGCATCACCGACGAGTGGGCGTTGAACAGCCCGTACTCGTTGAACAGGAACGCGCCCCAGTACTTGTTGATCATCTCGTCGCGCCAGAACGGGTCGATGTGAGCGGACGGCGCCTTCGGCGGAATAGGCTTCCAGGAAGCGGTCGGTGTAGCGCCACTCCTCGGCCTTGTCCTTCACATAGGGAGCATGCCAGCGGCGATGGGGATCGCGATGGCGATACCAGTCGGTGGTGCGCAGTTCGGTGGACTCGTTGCCCCAGGACGGACGGCCGCCGTGGAACTTCTGGGTCCAGTCGCCCCAGTCGAGACCGCCGGAAATCCAGTCCGGGTTCGGCTGGGCGTAGACCGGACAGGATTTCGTATTCGCTGAGACGCTTGCTACGCGGCGTGACGAAGTAGTTCATTCTCCGCTGCGTGTCGATCGGCTCCGGGAATGTCCGCGATGATTTTCGCCGCGCGTTCCGGGTCGGTCAGACCGCGCCGTGTGCCTTGGGTTACGGCCATGTGGTTTCCTCCTAGTAGTTCCTTAGTTTCCTCCAGATCGCATTGCCGGCCTCTTCCGCTGGCCGGACATTGCTCCGGCCATCCATCGAACACCTGCTCACCCGCGAGAGCTCGGCGCCGGCCGTCCCCGGGGACGCGCGAAAAGCGCGGGCTATCGAAGCCGAGCGTGCCGCAGGCTCAGACTGCGCCAGCGGGATCGCCGCAAACGACGTCGGCGCGCTTCAGGTCCTCGACGGTCCAGAGGTTGTCGCCACGGACGTGCGGCTGACCGATCAGCGTCTTGCCGTCGCTGCGAACGCCGTGGCCTTCGACAACGATCTCGGACAGTTCGCGACCGGCATACTGCTCGAACACGTTCTGGCACTCGTAACGCTCCGGCTCGGTGAGCCACATGCGCTCGCCCCAGTCGTCGCTGAACGAATGCTTCTTGCCGTTGAACTCGTGGACGCGCAGCGAGCTCGGCACCCTTCGACAGCGACGGGCAGAACGGCACCTGCGACACGCGGTCCACGTAAATCGGTGTGGCCGTTCTTGGCGAGCCACTGGATCGGAACGAAGCCGCTCTTGGGATCTTCGCAGCCGAGGGCCTTCCACTCGCGGTAGATCTTGCCGTAGTGGTCGTCCCAGCCCGGATAGTTCTCTTCGAACCAGGCCATGTCTTCTTCGTCCGGCAGCGACAGGCGGAAGAAGCCGGTCGGCCACAGCGCGTAGGCGAGAAGCGCGAGGTCGTGGTGCGCCCAGTAGGCGTCCTGCTTGGCGTCGCGCAGCGACGGAGGCGACTGCACGCCGTACTTGCCGAGACGGCCGATCCAGATTCCGCCCCAGTCTTCGTACACCCAGCGGTTCCAGGTCTTCACCCACGGCTCGACCTTGAACTTCGAGCCGTACTCGAACGAGCATGCCGAGCACCGGCGTGAAGTACTTCTGCTGAGTCCAGAAGGCGTTGTTGAGGTCGGAGTTGAGGTACTTCTGCGAGGCCGGATCGTTGGCGATCGACACGATGGTCTGATAGCCGTTGGCCATGTGGCGCAGTTCGTCGGTCTCGATCGACAGGAACACCGTCGGGGTGATCTCGTCGCCGTTGGCCGAGGCCCATTCGGTGATGGCCACGATCAGCGGGTTGGTGAAGCAGGCTTCGCCGACGAGCTGAAGGTTGATGGAGCATTCCACCGCGTCGCCGGAGATGAAGCCGTCGGCGAACACGCGCTTCATGCCCTTCCACAGTCGGGCCGATGGTGCGGGTGCGGCGGGCGTCGTTGTGGCCAGCCGGATCGTGATAATGCTTGGAGTAGTAGTAGTTGACGAAGCGCGCACTGGTGGGTGTGACGGATTTCGTCGAGCACCTGGGCCAGATAGCCGTTCTTCTGCTCGGCGGCGGTGGCGCGAGTCCCACAGCATGGCGGAACCGGAGATGGCGTTGTACTCGCCCACTTCGAGGAAGTTGGAGGCGACTTTCATGGTCTCGCCCCAGCGCGGATGCATCCGGTTGCCGGCGCCGAGACGGGTCATGCCGTCGAGCAGCGTGCCGAACTGGCGCTCGTCCTTGACGGACTCCATGCGGGCGTATTCCTTGGCGATGAGCTTGAACTGCTCCTTGGTGTCGTTCGCCATCTTGTACTTGGTCGGGTACTTCGTCCGGTTGTTGGCGAAGTCCCAGTTGAAGCTCTGCAGCCAGCGGTGAACCTCTTGCGGGCTCACGCTGGTCGGCGCCCGGTTCGCCTTGTGGGCGTCGGTGGCCGCTTTATGTGCGGAACTTAAGGGCATTGCTGTTTCCTCTCCTTAGATCCAGATACGGTCGGCACAGTGCGGCGGCTTCTCTTAAGCGGCTGGCTTCCGCCGCTCATGACCGTGACGCACGATACCAAGCTATAAGGCACGTTTCGTGCCAAGTTGTTTTTGGGGGCGTCAAAGTGTTTCCTGGCGCACCATTTCTGCGTTTGGGAACCGGCATTTACGCTTGTTTGCATTCAACAGCGCCCCCACCGTACCAGTGATTGCGAGGGCGGCATACTGTCGCGCGTAAAAGTGTGCATTGTATGATATCTATACAGGATACAACCGTCTGTATTAATTTAATACAGGGTGTATGACGCTGCCGTCATATTCTGGTGAGCGGGGACGGCTGCGAGGCGATTAGCCGCGGGATCACCGGCCCATGCGGCCCATTTCGCCGCAGCGATTGCATACAACCGCAGGCGATAGGTATCTCAGCAGAAGCCGAATGAGGGCGGCCAATTATCCGCCTATAGCGGAACGGCAAATGCCCGCCGCATGTATACTTATGTCGCATCACCCCATGCAGAACACAATATTGTCCAATATGGCGGGCATCCTTGCAGTTGCCGATTGGACAATCCTTTCTCATTTCGAGAACTGTATGAATTTACACCCAGGAACGCGCGCGTGTCCGCCCCAATCGCTCACGCATTCTACTGTTATTCTTGCGTGGCGCCATGCGGGTTTCCTGACGCTGTAAGGATCTCAGATGGTCATCGCCTATACCCGCCTGCCCGAGCCGGAAAGGAAGCCGCCGCAGCCCGTCATTAACAGTGGCACGGGCAGGAGCGGCCCGGCGAACAACAGACATGACGGCTGGTGGGAGAGAGGTCTCGATTGGGGAGACCGCACCATGCACCGCGCCGCCAATGCGGTTGAGGACAAGGTGCGGGACACCGGCCGGGGCGGCTTACAGTTCGCCGCCACCGTGGCGGACACAGTGCTGCCCAACGAAGCCACGCCCAAGATACTCGGCGCCGTCGAGGGCGGCGTGGGCCTGGCGATGACACCAATATCGTTTGCGTCTCGCGGGACAGCGAAGGTCGCGGGCTGGCTTGGCCTGGATGGCGTCGAATCCAAGATGAACGGGGTGAACACGCTGACGACAAGCTTGTCGCGCGTGGACCTGCACGCCTTCGGCAATCAGGACGGATTAAAAGGCAACTGGATCGAGCTTTACAAAGACTGGCTCTTTGAACGGAAGCGCCCAACACTCGGCACGTGGGACAAGGCGCCTGATACGGGTGCTGACCGCGTAACCATCACGGACCCGCTCTATACCAGCGACCTTGCCAGCCGGCAGAACCAGAAGGACGCTCTGGCCAAGTTCATGAGCGAACACCCGGTCCCGCAGGAGAACGACACCAGCACGAAGAATTTCACGTATACCGGCAAGGGCACAGCCGAGGGCGGAAATTACACGGCGCTGGAGTTGTTCCTGGGTTCATACAGCACCAAGGTCACTTGCAAGAAAGACGCTGCGACGGGGAAGCTCTACCTCGAATATGAGGTCACCAACGAGTTGCATTGGGAATCGGGCACACGCACGCCGGCGGTGGCGCAAAAGGTTGGCCTGCCCAAGCATCTGATGCCCGACGCGAAGCGCGGCGAAGGCATTGGCCTCGGCGGCGATTTCGAGCAGCGCTTCGTCTGGCGTCAGGAACTCGACGGTTCCATGGCGCAGGCCGATGCGAGCCGCTATCCGGTCTCGAACGGTCCGGCGCTGCCCAAGAACCCGACGCCGGATCAGAACCTCGCGCTCCAGCGCATCCTGACGCAAGACCCGTCGATGACACCGGAGCGGCTGGCCCATGACCGGAACATGGCGGCCTTGTCCGGTGCCGCGTACAAAAGCGAAGGCGCCCCGCCCAATTATGAGCGGGTGCATAATTACGAGGATAAGAAGTCCGGCTTCGCGGCCACGCTGTTCCGCGACACACGCACCAATACCTACGTGCTCGCCTTCCGCGGATCGGACGGGGCGCTGGTCAGGGACTACGCCAAAGCCAACGTGCCGCAAGGCGTCGGCCTGAACACCAGGCAGTACGATGAAGCCGCCGCCCTGTCGCGCCAGCTTAAGCGCCAGTACGGCAATCAACTGACCGATATCACCGGGCATTCCCTCGGCGGCGGGCTTGCGGCGGCGGGCTCGATGGCAACCAATACCCGCGCGACAACCTTCAATGCCTCCGGCGTGCACCCCAACACGGCCGCCCGGAACGGGTTGAAATGGGATGAGCACAACATCACCAATTACTTCGTCGAGGGGGAGGTTTTGTCCACCCTGGAGGAGGCGCCGCCCTTCCCCCGCGCGCTGGGCCGGCAGATCACCATTATGTCCCTCGGCCGCGACAACGTGGCGGAGCCATACAGCAAACGCGACCCCGTAGCGGAGCACGGCATTGACTACGTGCTGCGCGGAATGCTGGTTTAAGTGTCCGTCCGCCGCACAAGCCAGACAGCGGACGGATTGCCATCACTGATGTTTTGGTCCATTGAGGACGCCAAACATCAGGAGCAGCCATGCGTCTCAAATCGGAAATCTGGGCGAAGGCCTATCTCCGCCGGCTGGGATGCGAGGCGATTCCGGCGGCGGTGCTGCGCCATGGCGACGACGATGCCGGCGCGATCTTCATCAAGGTGAACAGCCGCGACGGGCAGGCGCTGGTGCTTTCGCCCGCGCCCGGCGGCATGGGCGGCGAGATGGACGGCGCGGCGGGCATCGGCCGCCTCTGGACGCCGGCATTCGCAGGCGGCGCCGTTGCCGAGGCCGAGGCGGATGCATTCCTGGCCAAACAGGCGCGCTTCGATCCCGACATCTGGGTGATCGAGCTGGAAGACCCCAAGGGCCGGCATTTCCTGGATGAATATCTGGCGCGGGCATAAGAAGTCACCCCATTCCGCGCGCAGCTTCCCCGCCACCTCTCCAATAATGCCGCCTCCGCGCGCAGGGCACATCTTTGACGCAATGTGTACAAAATCCCGCCTTCGTGATATATTACAAACATTTTAAACAAACACTACATAATCGCGGGGAGGACGAAAGGCACATGACGGCTGAGACGACATCGAGACGCAATGCCCCTCCCGCCAATGGCGGATATGCGGACACAGCCAGCGGTGACGGCAGAGAGGCGGAGTGGACGCGCCAAAAAAATGAGAGGCCACTCCCTTCCCGCACGCAGCCGCAGGACGCCGCATCCTGGCACGGCGGCACGACAGTGAGAACGGCACAGGCGGGCACCGCCGCTCCCAAAGACGCCAAGGATTTGAATGCGTCCGGCGGCGTCCGCGTCTCGGGAAGCGAGCAGGACATCGCGCTGTTCTGCAAGCAGATCAAGGAGACATCCGGCCTCGATGTGAAGGTCGTCAACGGCAAGCTGACCATCACTGGCGGAGATCCGGCGAAGGGTAACAAAGCCGTTGCGAAAGCGATCAGGGAAGCCGTTGACTCCAAAGCTGGTTTTGAAATCAAACTGGAGAAAGATACCGCCGTTGTTGGCGATTTATTTGTTAACGATACCCTGGATATCGGCGACATTCAGATTGCTTTGCAGGCTAATACCAACCTCGCTGGCTCACTTCTGACGCATATCTTCGTTGAAAGAACCTATGCGGCCGGGCATTCGGGCAAAAGCAGCTTTGGGCCAGCTCACGAAGTGGCAGTTGAGCGCGACGGCGAAGTGTTCTGCGGCCCAAAGGGCTGCGCGCCAGGTTCTGCCACACTCAACCAGCACGGAACTGACGCTTACCGCAGAATTCACAGGGTGTACAAGGACACAGATGGGAAAGTAGTATATGACGTAATTTTGGAACAGACAAAAACGGCGGATGGAAAGTACGTATTTTCGGTAACATCCAAATAGGGGGAGTGAAGGACGTGCTTCTACGCAATCTGGCAGCATTGATCGCCATCATTATTGGAACCGTCACGCTGAACCCAGCGAACGCTCTCGACAACAATACTGAAATACTAAAAAATGTGACGATCGAAAAATACACCGGCCAGCCGCCCTATGACTCTGGCATTGGACATTTTATAGTCGGCATGAGGGCGAAGGATAAAAACGGAGAGCAATTCGATTTTATAATAACCTATTTTGGAAAAGGGCAGTTTTTCCCCAAAATAGGCACCGTATGCGACATAGAATATAAATACAGCGACATTTACGACAACATGAAGCACGTCCGTTATGCGTTAACATACGGCGATTACATCATTGATCCGAAGAGCAGAAAAAATCTCGGCGCCCGCCCGCCCTGCGGCTGCACGGAACTCCCGGCCGACGCGGGCGAAACAGCGGGACGCACCTCCACCTGCACGGGCGAGCAGTTGGGCGCGCAAGCCGCCTCGGACTGGACAACCGATGCGGCTGGGCAACTCCACATGAAGTGAAGCCCCCGCCCTACCCCCAGCGCCGTCCCGGCTCAAAACTTGAACGCCATGCCGGCCGTAACCGCATGGGCGCGAAACTCCGGGCGGAAATCGCCGTCATAGCGGACGGACACATGGCCGCCGGGCGAGCTGCCTTTCAACGCCAGCCCGGTCTGGAGGCTGTTCAGGTCATCCCGCGCGCTGGCGATGGAGAAGCTTCCGCTTTGCCCCTCAAGCCCTGCCGTGATGCCGCCGGGCAATGCCGACAGGCGGCGGGTCCAGACCAAATCCCCCTCCAGCGCCCACGCGAGCGCGCCGGCGGGCATCAGTTCGTAGCGGCCACGGCGCCAAGCCGCGAGCGCAGGCCGTCGCTGACTTCCCGCCCCAGCACCAGATTGACGCCGCCGGCATTGGTCTCGGTAAAGCCGTGCCGGTCCACGCGGCCGTACGACAGTCCGGCAAAGGGCTTCACCGCGGCCTTGCCGATGCGCAGTTTCGTCCCGAAATCCAGCCGGGCGGCCATGCCCGCCGCCTGCGCCGTGCCATTCGCCGTCCGCGATATGGCTGTGGACAGGCCCTGTATGCCCAGCCCGCCGTCTGGGATAACGATGCGCCGGTTGACATTGAACAGCGAATACGTCCCCGCCGCCGCGCCGCCGATCAGCAGCCGCCCCAGCGCCGCGCCGCCGTATGCGCCAAGCACGCTGGTGCCGATGTCGCCGGAGCTGCCTCCGGTATCGCTCCAGTTGGCGCTGCTGGCCAGATGACCGCCGCCGATCCCGAGCACGAGGCCGCTCCCGTCCTCGTAGCCGAACCCGGCGAGACCGCCGGCGGTGGCGGTCCGGTAGCCCGGCATCGTGCTGCTGTTGTCGCGCCTGCCGAATCACCCGAGCACGCGCCCCCACAGGCCTGACTCCGGACGCGATGGCCTGCCGGCTCACACGGACATCGCCGCCCGGCCACCGGGTGGCGTCGAGGCGCCCGCCGAAGGACGTCGAGGATCTGCGTGTGCTGACGGCCGATGATCAGCGGCAGCGCGCCGTAGCGATCCGGGCCGAGCTGACTGACCGCAGCGGCCAGCGGCGCGGCATTGGCCGGATTGGCGAGATTGAGGACATCGAGCGAGGTCAGCACCCGGTCCAGATCGCTATAGGCCGCGACGCAGCGTTGATCGAGATAGCTGCCGATGGCGCGCGCGCTGCCCGATAGACGCGGCCCATACACCAGCACCGGGCCGCCATTGTCGGGCGTCTGAAGCACATAATTGCTCAACGGAATTTGGTACTGGCCGGTGACCTGCTTGCCCGCGTAATACTGCAAGCCGCCGCCGTTGCCCCAGAACAAGCCGGTGCCCGGATCGGTGATCGGGCCGGTGAGACCGCTCCAGAATTGCGTCCCGGCAGGAAAAACCACCAAGGCGATGGCGTTGTTGCGCGGCGTATCCGGCAGGTTCGGCAGCGCCCAGAATTCGTTGTATTGCTTCGCGCGTCAGACCGCGCAACTGAGCAAGCGGCATCGTGAACGAGCCGACCGAGCCGGATTGCGGTTGAGCGGGATTGTAGACGAAGGTGCGCGCGGTGATGAAGGGCTGGGAATTGGTCAGGGTGTAGGAGGTGCTGCCCGTGAGGAAGGGCGGCGTGGCGGCGAGGTTGAGAATGCTGTTGATCGTATCGCTCGGGATGGTGTCCAGAACGGCGCCGCCTGGGACAGCCGCGGGATCGGCGGAACTGCACAGCAATGCGGCGGCCGGCGCCGCGCAGGCGAGATTCAGGACCAGGACGAGGCCGGAGATGGAAAGCTGGCGGCCGGTGCGTGTCCGGTCTGGCATCTGTCCGCCGTCAGAGCCCCGCCGGCCAGGAGACCAGAGCGGGTTTCTATGCATCGGAGAGACAGGGGCTGCACATCATGCGCGACGGTTACGTTTACCGCCTTGCGCGAGCCTGACGCAGAACCGCCAGCGCTGCTGATTGCACAGGGATAATCGGGAGGGGAATTGCAGAGCTGCCAGTTTGAAAAAACTGGCGCGAGAGACGGGACTCGAACCCGCGACCTCCGGCGTGACAGGCCGGCGCTCTAACCGACTGAGCTACTCCCGCGTATGCGTGGACATTCTAATAACCGGAACGAAGCGGCTTGCCAAGGGTTTCGTCACGTATTCTGCAATTCTCATGTCGCACCCGGCAAATTCAGCGCTTCGCCGGGCGTCACGGCACTGGAAACGCCAGCCCGCACAGTCACTTCGCCGATGATCGCGGCCTCGCCATAGCCGGCGCTGGCAAGCTCGCGCAGACACGCGGCGGCCTCGCCGGCAGGCACGGCCGCCAGCAAACCGCCCGCCGTCTGCGGATCGGACAGCAGCGGATAAAGCGGATGCTCCTCCCAATCGCCAGCCCGCACGATGGCCGCCTGCCGCTCGGCGTTCTGGGGGTAGAGCGACGACAGAATGCCGGCCGCCATGGTCTCGCGCGCGCCGTCCAGCACCGGCAGCCGGTCCAGATCGAGCCGCGCATCCACGCCGCCCGCCTCCAGCATCTCGCCCAGATGACCTATCAGGCCGAAGCCGGTGACGTCCGTTGCCGCCCGCGCGCCGTGGCGAATCAAAATCTGGGCCGCCGCCCGGCTGGACTGCACCATCTGCGCGATGGCCGCCATCACCCAGCGCGCCTTGGCCCGCCCGCGCATATCGGCGGCCAGCAGCGTGCCCGTGCCCAGCGCCTTGGTGAAGAATCAGCAGATCGCCCGGCAGCGCCCCGCCCTTGCGCAGCACGCCCGCGCGCGGCACCGTGCCGGTGATAGCGAAACCCAGCGCCATTTCCGTGCCCTCGCCGGTATGACCGCCCGCCAGCGCGCAATCCGCCTCGCGCAGCACTTCGTTGGCGCCGGTCAGCAGCGCCGTGAGGTCCGCCTCGACCTTGGCGCTGGGACCATGGGGCAGCGTCGCGATGGCGAGCGCCGTGCGCGGGGTGCCGCCCATGGCGTAGATGTCGCCCAGCGCGTGATTCGCGGCGATTTTGCCGAACATGTACGGATCGTCGATCATGGCGCGGAAATAATCGGCGGTCTGGATGGTGAGCGTATCGCCGCCGGTGTCGATGATCGCCGCGTCGTCGGCGG
Source organism: uncultured Alphaproteobacteria bacterium (assembly GCA_963827885.1). Classification (GTDB taxonomy): domain Bacteria; phylum Pseudomonadota; class Alphaproteobacteria; order Rhizobiales; family Rhodomicrobiaceae; genus CAWHDD01. Next base: position 34,685 of record CAWHDD010000009.1, read on the forward strand.
CATCCATGCCCGCCACCAGCTCGGGATGCGCCACCGGCTGGATGCGGCTCAGCGCCCGCGCCAATATCCCAGCCCCAACCTTGGCGCCGCAGCCGCCGCAGCGCATGGCCTCGTCCGCGCCCTCATCGCCGGACGCATCCGCCGCCATCTGCGGCAGGTCGCTGAACGCCGCCATGAAACGCCGGTCGATGTAATCCTTCCAGCGCCACACCCAATCGCCGCCGAACACCAGACCGTTGCGCGTGCCGATGGCATGCTTGCCGCCCGCCGTGACCAGATACATGGCCTCGCGCTGCGGCTTGAAGGCTTTGAGCGGCCGTCCGGCGGCGAGGCGGCGGATGTTCTCCGTCAGCACCGGCCCCGAGCGCACCGAAAACACGCCCGACTTCGGCAGCGGACGCGGGCCGAACGCCATGGCGTCGCCGGCCGCGAAAATATCGCTGTGCCCCACGGCCCGCAGCATCTCATCCGTCTTGATGAAACCGCGCTCGTCCAGGGCGAGGCCGGTCGATGGCAGCCACGCGGCGGCGCGGGCGTCCGTCATCCACAGGACTTCATCGGCCGGCAGAACCGTGCTGCCGTTGATATGCACGCGGCCCGGCTCGACCCTGGTGACAGCCGCGCCGGTCATGACATGGATGCCGCGCTGCTTGAGCAGGGCGCCGAAGCGCTGGCGGAAACCTTGCGGAAATTCCGGCAGGATCTCGCGGGCGGCGGAAAGCAGCACGAACGACAGCCCCGCCGTATCGTGCCCGGCGGCGCGCACCTCCTGGCGCAGGCGGTACTCCACGGCGAGAATCAGCTCCACGCCGCCGGCTCCGCCCCCACCAGCGCCAGCCGCCGCCGTCCGCCGGCATCGAGCGTGCGCCGGAGAATGTCGCGGAAGCGCGCCAGGAAACGGTCGATGCGCTTGACGGGCACGGCGTATTCATTGGCGCCGGGCACCGTGGCGGTGTTGGGCGTCGATCCCGTATTGATGGAGAGAATGTCGTAGGGCACGGGCGGACGGCCGGCGCACAGCACCAGCCTGTTTTTCAGGTCGAGCCCCGTCACCGTGTCCTGATACAGCCGCGCGCCCGCGTAACGGCACAGCGGCCCGGTGTCGAGATGGGTCTGGTCGAAGCTGTAATAGCCGCTGACCAGCCCCGGCAGCATACCCGAATAGGGCGTGTGCACCTCGTGGGTGATCATGGTCAGGCGCACGCCGGGCATGGGCTTCATGCCGAAGCCCTTGATCACTTGCACATGGGCATGCCCCGCGCCAACGAGCACAACGTCCTTCGTGACCGGCACTGCCTTGCCGCGATTTATGGCTGACCACTCCGCCGGCTCAATGTGTTAAATCGGAACGCCCATGCGGCGGACGCCCTGTCCGCGCGCCGCATCGAATACTGCCAGAATTCACCTGAAAATCCGCCTGCGCCATTCCCACTGCCCAGCCTTCCCCGGCGGACCCTCCGATGGCAGCGGGATTTTGGCAGACGCGCCCGCCCCGTTCAATAGCGCGAAGCGTAGCAGCCTGCATACATCGCCGGGATGGCGGGGTTGTGGCATCCGTCACGCCCGGCCACGCGGCATCAGCGGGGACAGCCCGGCGGACGTTGAGCGTCCATCCCGTGAATTATATATATTTTTCAAAGATATACAACCGCGGGGACAGCGGGCGCGGCGCCACAGCCCCCGGTTTATCCCGCCTTAAACTTTGCCCGTTAAAATTGGACGATGATTTCCCCGATGGGTCAGTTCAGTGCGGCTTACAACACTCATTAACCTGGGCATGGCGACCGCGTTTGTCATATGCGGCGCTGTCACAGGCGATGTCGTCCTGAACGAATGGAACGGATATACCGCCGGCATCACCGCATGCCGCGCCGCCCGCGTGCTGGAACTCACCCTGGCGGCACACACGCGCCTGTCGGCCGAACGCGGCCCCACGAATGGCGGCCTGGGCGCCGATACGCCCATCCCCGAGGCCCGGCGCAAGGCTCTGAGCGACGCACGCGCGGCCACGGACAAAGCCATGGCGGACGCGGCGGCGGCGGCTGGCCAGTTGCCGGAGCCGGCCGCCAGCGAGGCCCGGAAATCCATCGGGACTACCGTCAGAAAGGTGGCGGCGGTCCGCTCGGCAGCGGATGCCGTCATGGCGCTGCCGCTGAAAGAGCGGACCAGCGCCGCCGTCAGCGGCATCGTCACCGGCATGATCGGGGCGATTCCCGAACTGGATACCGCCCTCAACAAGGAGGAGGAAACGGTTATTGCCGCCGTTCCCGAGCTGGTCCCCTGGGTGACGATCGTGCGCAGTTCCACCGAGTTGCGCGACTATGCCGGACAGGTGGGTTCGGTCTTCACCGCCGCCCTGGCCGCAGCCGGCCCCTCAACCGCGATGAGCACACCCTCTACGAGCATCTGAACGGGCATGTTGACGGGCTTCTGCGGCAGATCGATCTGGCCCGGACGAAACTCGGCCGCGATCCCGTGCTTCAGGCCTCCCTTGCGGCGGTTTCCGAGCGCTATTTCGGCCCCGGACGGGCGCTCGGCGCGGAGGTAGTGCGCAGGAGCCTGGCGAGGGAACCCTACGGCATGTCCACGGCGGATTTCGCCGCCAAATACGTGCCCGAGATGGCATCCATCGTGACGTTCCGCGAAGCCGTGTTCGCGCGGACCTTCCATATTCTCGACCAGAGGCTCGCCGTGCAAAGGGCGTCGCTGATCGCCAGCACCGGGGTCGCAATCGTCCTCCTTGGGATGGTTCTGGGCATTGCCGCGCTGTTCCGCACGCGCGTCTCCCGGCCGCTCAAGCTCGTTGCCGATGCCCTGGAGCGCATGTCGCGCGGCAAGCTGGACGCCACCATTGCCCTGCCCGGCGGCAAGGACGAAATCGGCGAGGTTTCCCGCGCCATCGTCCAGTTGCGCGACGTCTCGCGCGAAATGGCGCGTACCCAGCTCCTGCTGGAGTTGGTTTTCAAATACTCCCGCGATGCCATTTACCTGTCGAAATGGAAGGCGGACGGTGAGTTCTACATCGCCATGTGCAATCCCGCCGGCGCCAAGGCGGCTGGCATAACGCTGAAAGAGATCGTTGGCAAAACCGCCTACGATTTGTACGGGCAGGCGGGCGGCGAACGGGTCACGGCCGACCTGCGCCACACCGTCAGCACGGGCGAGCCGCTGGAGTACAGGTACTTCAGGCAGGACATCGACCGCTACTATGACGGGGTCCACTTTCCGCTTACGCGGCACCGACGGCCGGATCGACTGCATATACACCACCGCCACCGATGTGACGGAGCGCCGGCGCATCGACCGCATGAAGAGCGAATTCATCGCCACCGTCAGCCACGAGCTGCGCACACCGCTGACGGCCATCAACGGCGCCCTCGGGCTGATCGTGGGCGGCACGGCCGGGCAACTGGGCGCCAAGGCCGGCAGATTGCTGAAAATCGCCCATGACAACGTCAGCCGCCTGGTGCGCCTGGTCAACGATATTCTGGACATCGAGAAAATCGAGGCGGGCCGCATGGAATTCAGCATCCAGCCCATCGACTTGAAGGCAGCCGTAACATCTGCGCTGAACGGCCTCGCCGAATTCGCCAAGTCCTACGGCGTCAGCCTGAAGTTCGAGGACAACGGTCTCGCTCCCAAGGTAAGCGCCGACGACGACCGGCTGGCGCAGGTCATCACCAACATCGTCTCCAATGCCGTCAAATTTTCACCGCGCGGCGAGCCGGTGACGGTGGCGCTGACGCCCAGCGATTTCCAGGATTGCATCCGCATGACCGTGACCGACAGCGGCCCCGGCATTCCCGAGGATTTCCGGCCGCGGCTGTTCATGAAGTTCAGTCAGGCGGACAATTCCGACCGGCGGCTGAAAGGCGGCACCGGGCTAGGTCTGTGCATCTGCAAGGAAATCACCGAGCGGCTGGGGGGACACATCTCCTTCGATTCGGTCGAAGGCGCGGGCACCAGTTTCCACGTCGATCTGCCGCTCGCGACGGCGAATGCGGCCTCCGGCGAGGGTCCGTTCCCCTACGGCGAAGCCATCTGAGGACGCCTCCCGGCAAAGAGCGCCGGCATCACGCGAAATTCATCGCCGCAACAGCCTGCGATCAGGCGGGCCGCTCGCCTCAAGTCCCGAGGCCGGCTCGCAAATTTGGTTCTCATCCGTTCGGCGCGACCTATTGACGCCTGCGTCAACGAGTGTGATGATGCCGGGAAAAGCATCAACAATACGAAAACCGCCAGCAGGAAACGTCCGTCTCGCAAATGGGGAAGCGAGAGCGGCTCGTGCTGACGTGCCGCTGCTACCTCAAGAAGAAAAAGGAGAGGCTATGACCATGGAATTGAGCCGAAGAGGATTCCTGAAAGCGGGAGGGGGGGCAGCGCTGGCATCAAGCGCAGCCGTCCTCGGATTTGGCGACAGCCAGATCGCCCTCGCCGAAGAGATCCGTCCTTACAAACTCGCTCAGACCACCGAAACCCGAAACACCTGTCCGTATTGCTCGGTGAGCTGCGGCACGCTCATCTATTCGAAGGCCGGTGACGCGGCCACGGGCGGCAAGCGCACCGTCGTCCACATCGAAGGCGACCCGGACAACCCGATCAATCGCGGCACGCTGTGCCCGCGCGGCGCGGCTGCTCGACTTCGTCAACGCCAGGACGCGCGCTGAAATATCCGATGCACCGCAAGCCCGGCTCGGACAAGTTCGAGCGCGTGACCTGGGATTTCGCGCTCGAGCGCATCGCCAAGCTGATGAAGGACGACCGCGACAAGAACTTCATCGCCAAGAACAGCGACGGCGTCACGGTCAACCGCTGGACCGCACCGGTTTCCCTCGCTGCCTCGGCCACGCCGAACGAAAGCGGCTATCTCGGCCTACAAGGCTGGTGCGCAGCGCGGGCATTCTGGCATTCGACAATCAGGCGCGCGTTTGACACGGACCGACGGTGGCCAGTTTGGCCCCAACATTCGGTCGCGGCGCGATGACGAATCACTGGATCGACATCAAGAACGCCGATGTCGTCCTGATCATGGGCGGCAATGCCGCCGAAGCGCATCCGTGCGGCTTCAAATGGGTGACGGAAGCCAAGGCGCAAACAAGGCGCAAGCTGATCGTCGTCGATCCGCGCTTCACGCGCTCGGCGTCGGTGGCCGACTTCTATGCGCCGATCCGGCCGGGCACCGACATCGCCTTCCTGCTGCGGCGTGATCAACTACCTGCTGGCCAACGAGCAAGATCCAGCAGGACTACGTCGAAGCTTACACCAACGCCGCGCTACATCGTGAAGGAGGGCTTCGGCTTCGAGGACGGCCTGTTCACCGGCTATCGACGAGGCGAAGCGCGACTACGACACGCTCGACCTGGGACTACGAGCTCGACGAGCAGGGCTTCGCCAAGGTCGACGAGACGCTGCAGAATCCGCGCTGCGTCTATCAACCTGCTGAAGGCACATGTCGAGCGCTACACGCCGGAGATGGTGGAGCGCATCTGCGGCACGCCGAAGGACAAGTTCCTGAAGGTGGCCGAACTGATGGCCTCGACGGCCAACGGCGAGCGGACCATGACCTCGCATGTATGCGCTCGGCTGGACCCAGCATTCCAAGGGCTCGCAGAACATCCGCTGCATGGCGATGATCCAGCTGCTGCTGGGCAACATCGGCGTGCGCGGCGGCGGCATGAACGCGCTGCGCGGCCACTCCAACGTCCAGGGCCTGACCGACCTCGGCGCTGATGTCAACCTCGATCGCCGGGCTATCTCGGCGCTGCCGACGGAGAAGGAGAGCGACCTTCGACGACCTACATGTCGACGCGCGGCTTCAAGCCGCTGCGGCCGGGCCAGATGAGCTACTGGCAGAACTACAAGAAGTTCTTCGTCAGCTTCCAGAAGGCCATGTGGGGCGACGCGGCGCACGCCGGACAACAACTTCGCCTACGACTATCTGCCCAAGCTCGACGTCGCTCTACGACATGCTGAAGACCGTCGAGCATGATGCACAAGGGCAAGATGAACGGCTATTTCTGCCAGGGCTTCAACCCGCTGATGGCCGTTCCCCAACAAGGCAGAAGATCGCTGGCGGCGCTCTCCAAGCTGAAGTTCCTGGTCGTCATCGATCCGCTCGAGACCGAGACGGCGCGCTTCTGGGAGAACCACGGCGAGTTCAACAACGTCGATTCCCAGGTCGATCCAGACCGAGGTGTTCCAGCTCCCGACCACCTGCTTCGCCGAGGACGAAGGCGCTTCACCAATTCCAGCCGCGTCTGCAATGGCACTGGACAGGCGGCGAGCCGCCGGGCGAAGCCGAAACGACATCGGATCATCGCCGCCATCTGCACTGCGTCTGCGCAAGCTGTACCGGAAGGAGGGCGGCGCCTTCCCGATCCGATCATCAATCTCACCTGGACCTATACAAGAACCCCGCGCATGCCCGACGCCGGACGAACTCGCGAAGGAGATCAACGGCTACGCGCTCGAGGACCTGCCCGACCCGACCGATCCGACCAAGATCGCTGCTGCAAGGCCGGCAAGCAGCTGCCGGGCTTCGCCCAGCTGACGCGACGACGGCAAGACCGCGTGCGGCTGCTGGATCTACTCCGGCTGCTACACCGAGGCCGGCAACATGGCCTCGCCGCGACACCAGCGACCCGAGCGGCATCGGGCGTCGCATCCCAAATGGGCCTTCGCCTGGCCGGCCAACCGGCGCATCCTCTACAACCGCGCCTCGGCCGACGCCGGCGGCAAGCCGTGGAGCGAGCGCAAGAAGTCATCGAGTGGAACGGCGCGAAATGGACCGGCGCTCGACGTGCCGGACTATGGCGCCGACCATGGCGCCCGAGAAAGGCGTCGGCGCCGTTCATCATGAACCCGGAAGGCGCGGCGCGGCTGTTCGTCGCGGGCATGATGCGCGACGGACCGTTCCCCGAACATTACGAGCCGTTCGAGTCGCCCGTCGCCAACGTCGCTCCATCCGAAGGTCAGCGGCAACCCCGTCGGCCCGCGTGTTCAAGGGCGACCAGGACAGTTCGGCAACGCCGACAAGTTCCCGATCGTCGGCGACCACCTACCGCCTGACCGAGCACTTCCACTACTGGACCAAGCACCTGCACGTCAACGCGGTGCTGCAGCCGGAATTCTTCGTCGAGATTTCCGAGCAACTGGCCGCGCGAGAAGGGCATCAAGCAGGGCGACTGGGTGCAGGTCGAGTCCAAGCGCGGCTCCATCAAGGCGAAGGCCGTGGTGACCAAGCGCATTCCGGCCGCTGATCTGGACGGCAAGACGCGTCCATGTCGTCGGCATTCCGATCCACTGGGGCTTCATCGGCGAAACCAGGAAGGGCTACGGCGCGAACACGCTGACGCCCTTCGTCGGCGACGCCAACATCGAGACGCCGGAATTCAAGGCGTTCCTGGTGAATGTCGAGCCGACCACTCCGCCAGGCCAAACACCGGTTGCCAGCCAGTGGCGCCAGTAAGAAGCAGGGTTGAGGAGGCGCTACCCATGTCATTCATCCAAAACCTCGAAAATCCGCCAGCGCTCCGCCTCCACGGCGCCCGCTGCCGGCGGCCTTCGAAGCCAAGCGACCGAGGTCGCCAAGCTGATCGACGTCTCGAAATGCATCGGCTGCAAGGCGTGCCAGGTCGCCTGCCTGGAATGGAACGAGCCAGACGGAAGCCGTCGGTACGAACGACGGGGTGTACGACAACCCGCACGATCTCACCGAACATAGCTGGACGCTGATGCGCTTCACCGAGCACGTGAACGGCGAAGGCAATCTCGAATGGCTGATCCGCAAGGACGGCTGCATGCATTGCGCCGATCCGGGCTGCCTCAAGGCCTGCCCGGCCCCCGGCGCCATCGTGCAGTACACCAACGGCATCGTCGATTTCATCAGCGAGAACTGCATCGGCTGCGGCTATTGCGTGAAGGGCTGCCCGTTCAACATCCCGCGCCTCTCGCAAGGCGCGACCGCAAGGCGTACAAGTGCACGCTCTGCTCCGACCGCGTGGCCATCGGCCAGGGGCCGGCCTGCGCCAAGGCCTGTCCGACCAAGGCCATCATCTTCGGCACCAAGGCGGACATGATCGCGCTGGCGGAAGCGCATCACCGATCTGAAGTCGCGCGGCTTCAAGAACGCCGGCCTCTACAATCCGCCAGGCGTCGGCGGCACGCATGTGATGTACGTGCTGCATCACGCCGACAAGCCGTCGCTCTATGCGGGCCTGCCGGACAAGCCGAAGATCGACGAAGCCGTGGTGCTGTGGAAAGGCATGTTCAAGCCGTTCTCGCTGGCGGCCATCGCGCTCGCGGCGCTGTTCGGCCTGGTGCATTACATCACCAAGGGACCGAACCGAGTGAGCGAGGACGGACGAGGATAACGCCGATCGTCTCGCAGGAGGCGAGCAATGATCCGTAAAGAGAATGACGTCATCGTTGACCGCTACACGGCCAAGGCGCGGGCCAACCACTGGGTGACGGCGATATCGCTGATCCTGCTGGGCTTAAGCGGCTTCGCGCTGTTCCACCCGGCCCTGTTCCCGCTGACCATGCTGTTCGGCGGGGGCGAGCTGACGCGCATCATCCACCCGTACATCGGCGTCGTGCTGGTGGTCAGCTTCTTGGGGCTGTTCTTCCGCTTCGTGCGCTACAACTTCTTCAACCGGACGACATCGTGTGGATGGCGAGCCCCAGGACAGTGCTGACGGGCGATGAGGAGAAGACTGCCGGAAATTGGCCGCTATAACGGCGGTCAGAAGATGGTGTTCTGGTGCATGACCTGGCTGATCCTGGCGCTGGTGATTAGCGGCGTCGGCCTGTGGGACGTCTAGTTCGGCCAGTACGCTACCATCGAGCAGAAGCGCTGGTCGGCGGTCGTCCACTCCGTGGCGCGGCCGTCATCACGGTGCTGGTGTGGATCGTGCACGTCTACGCGGCGTTCTGGGTGCGCGGCACTGTCAGGGCCATGACGCGCGGCTCGGTGACGGGCGGCTGGGCCTGGAAGCACCATCGCAAATGGCTGCGGCGTGAAGTGGACGCTAGCAAGGGGACGGCAGGCGGAATGAGCGGAACCGCTCAGTTCGCCGCTCTCGACATCGGGAAGGCCGCGGCGGAGGAATTCGCCCGGCTACCGCTCCTTCCGCAGCTTTTCGAACAGCGTGCTGCACGCATGGCTACCCTCGCGGGCGGTCATGCGATGCAGGGCTTCCTGGAGCTGGCTGGGCAGGTATTCAAGGCGCAAAGCCTCGCCTGCGGCTGCGGCACGGTGCATCCAGTGCCGCAGGACGCCATCGAACTGGCGCTGGAGCATGGCATGCCCGTGCTCCAAACTGACACATGGACGCCCACGGACAGCTACCGGCAGGCGCTGCGGCACATCGTGTCCCATATCGGGCGCGACGGGCTGCCGGCGCAGGCCGCTCAGGTTCTCGATAATCTCGCAGGCGCCGCCGATAGCCACCTCGACGCTCTGGCCACGGCGTTCCTCGGCCACGGCATCCCGCCGCAATGGCAAGGCGAGATGATGTTCGCCGCCGCCGCGTTGCAGGTGGAGTTCGCACGCCTCGCCGCCACGCTGGACAAAGACCGGCTGAAAGCGCTGGACGCGCCCGGCCTCTGCCCCGTCTGCGGCTCGCCGCCCGTGGGTAGCGTCATCGCCGGCGACGACGCATATGGCCGGCGTTTCCTCACCTGCTCACTATGCTCCACGTCGTGGCACCACGTCCGCGTCACCTGCGCGGTGTGCGGCGGCGAGAAACAGGTCGCCTACCAGGAAATCGAAGGCGGAAACGGCCTCGCCAAGTGCGAAACCTGCGGCGAATGTAAGAGCTATACCAAGGTTTTTTACCAATCCAAGGATATGGCGGTTGAACCCATGTGCGACGACCTTGCGACCCTGTCCCTCGACCTGCTAGTCAATGAAGCAGGATGGAAACGCCACGCCCCAAATCCGTTCGTGCTCGTGCTCTGAGCGGCCACAGAAACCGCACGAAAGCACCGCAGCCAGCCCGGCGGCGCGGATACGCCCGCCGTCGATTGACGCCATGCTGAAATGGCCGGCCGTGCAGGCGCTGGCGGCGGAATTCGGCCATACGCCGCTGGTGGACACCCTGCGCGACGCCGCCGCCCTGATGCGCGCAGGAGAACTGGCAGCCAGCCAGCCGGACGCAGCCGCCTTCTGCCGCCTGCAACTGGAGACGCTGTTCGCGCCATCGCAGCGCCGCGTGCTGAACCTCACCGGCACGGTGCTGCATACGAATCTCGGGCCGCGCGCTGATCGCGGAAGAGGCCATCGCCGCCGCCGTGCAGGCCATGCGCCACCCCACCACGCTGGAATACGACACTCGGCCGCCGGCCAGCGCGGCGAGCGCGACCGGCATGTGGAGCCGTGGCTGATGGCGCTGACCGGCGCGGAGGCGGCCTGCGGCGTCAACAACAACGCGGCGGCCGTGCTGCTGACGCTGGCGGCGCTGGCGGCGGGGCGCGAGGTGATCGTGTCGCGCGGCGAGCTGGTGGAGATCGGCGGCTCGTTCCGCATCCCCGACATCATGCGCGAGGCCGGCTGCCGTCTGGTGGAGGTGGGGACGACCAACCGCACGCATCTGGCCGATTACGAGCGCGCCATCGGGCCGGACACGGCGCTCATCATGAAGGTGCACACCTCGAATTACGCGGTGAAGGGCTTCACGGCGTCGGTGGGCGCGGGCGAACTGGTGAGCCTTGCGCAGGCGAACGCGGCATTCCCGTCATCGAAGACCTCGGCTCCGGCACGCTCGTCGACCTGCGCGCCTTCGGCCTGCCCTACGAGCCGACGGCGGGCGCGTCCATCAAGGCCGGCGTGGATATCGTGACGTTCTCCGGCGACAAGCTGCTGGGCGGACCGCAGGCGGGCTTCATCGCGGGGCGTGCCGATCTGGTGCGCCGCATCGCCAAGCATCCGATGAAGCGGGCGATGCGGCTGGACAAGGTGCGGCTGGCGGCCATCGAGGCCACGCTGAAGCTTTACGCTGACCCTGAGCGGCTGCGGCGCGAGCTGCCCACGGTGCGGCTGCTGACGCGCCCGGCGGACGAGATCGAGGATGCAGCGCAAGCGCGTGCTGGAGGCAATTCAACCGCATCTGCCGGCGGGCGTTACGGCGGACCTGCGGCCATGTCACAGCCAGATCGGCTCGGGCGCGCTGCCGCTCGACCTGATGCCGAGTTGCGCCGTGACGCTGGCGCTGAAGGCGGCGAAGCGCGGCGCGTCCGGCCTCACGCTCGACGGGCTGGCGGCGAAACTGCGCAGCGGAGCCGTGCCGGTGATCGGCCGCATCGCTGATGGCCGTATCTGGCTCGATCTGCGCTGCCTGGAGCCGGACGATGAACCGCTGCTCATCGAGCAATTCTCAACGCTGACCCCATGATTATCGGAACGGCCGGACACATCGACCACGGCAAAACCGCGCTGGTGAAAGCCCTCACCGGCGTCGATGCCGACCGGCTGGCCGAGGAGAAGCAGCGCGGCATCACCATCGACCTGGGTTACGCCTATCTGCCGCTGGATGACGGCACGGTGGCCGGCTTCATCGACGTGCCCGGCCACGAGCGTTTCGTGCACAACATGCTGGCCGGCGCCACGGGCATCGACCTCGTGCTGCTGGTGGTGGCGGCCGACGACGGGATCATGCCGCAGACGGTCGAGCATTTGCAGATCGTCAGCCTGCTGGGGCTGGCCAAGGGCGTCGTGGCGCTGACCAAGGCCGATCTGGCGGACGATGCCTTGCGCCTCCAACGGATGGCAGAAATAGAAGCGCTGCTGGCGGATACGCCGCTAGCGGGCGCGCCCATCATCCCCGTGTCGAGCCTGACCGGCGAGGGCGTAGGCGAAATCAAAGCGCTGCTGGCGGAGCATAGCGCCACGGCGCGGCGCGTCTCCGGCCACCCCCGCCTCGCCATCGACCGCTGTTTCACCCTGGCCAGGCGCTGGCCTCGTGGTGACGGGCACGGTGTTCTCCGGCGAAATCTGCGTGGGCGACCGCCTGCTCGTCTCGCCGCGCAACCTGGAGGCCCGCGTGCGCAGCCTGCACGCGCAGAACCGGCCCGCGGAGGTTGGTGTGGCCGGCCAGCGTTGCGCCCTGAACATCGCCGGCCCGCGCCTCGCCAAGGACGATATCCGGCGCGGCGACTGGATCGTCGCGCCCGAGCTGCACGCCCCCACATCCGTCATCGACATCCGCCTCGATCTGCTACCCGGCGAGCGCAAGCCGCTGAAGCACTGGACGCCCGTGCATGTGCATTTGGCGGCGGCGCATGTGATGGCGCGCGTGGCGCTGCTTGGAGGGCGACCATCTGGATGCAGGCGCAAAGCGCCTTCGCGCAACTGGTGCTGGAGGAGCCCATCGGCGCGCTGACCGGCGACCGCATCATTCTGCGTAACCATTCGGCGGAGCAGACCATCGGCGGCGGCGTGGTGGTCGATCCATTCGCCTCCACACGCCACCGGCGGCGCCCGGAGCGGCTCCATCGCCTCGACGCCATGGCCCGCCCGGCGGAGGAGGCGGCCGCACATCTGCTCGGACGGCACCGGCAGTTTCGAGCACGCCGCCTTCGCCCTCGCATACAACCTGACACCAGACGAGGCGTCCGCGCTATGGCGCAAGCTCGGCGCCGTGCTCTCCGGCCCGCTGGTGTTCTCGCGCGATCACTGGATCGCCGCGCGCCAAAACCTCGTCGAAACCCTCGCCGCCCATCACCGCGACGCCCCCGACCATCCCGGCCCGCAGCGCGAACGCCTGCGCAACCTCATGACGCTGCGGCTGGCGAAAGAGGCATTCGCCGAAGTGTTGGCCGCCGAGCTGAAGGACGGCGGCGTGGCCGTCGATGGCCCCTGGCTGCGCCTGCCCGGCCACAAGGTGACGCTCAGCGCCGAGGACGAACGGCTGTGGCGCCACATCGAGGCCGTCATCCGCGCCAGCCGCTTCCGCCCGCCCCGCGTGCGCGATTTCACCAACGACCTGGAGGTCCCCGAGGCCGATATGCGCCAGCTCATGCGCCGCCTCGTGCGCATGGGCCGGCTGGTGGAGGTGGCGCACGACCATTTCTTCCTGCGCGAGACTGTCGCTGAAATGATCTCCATCGCCGCCGAAATCGCCGCCGCCGCGCCGGACGCCGAGATCACCGCCGCCGCCTTCCGGGATCGCGTGGACAGCGGCCGGAAAGTGGCTATCCAAATACTGGAGTTTCTTGATAAGCAAGGGGTTACGATCCGGCGCGGCGACAAGCGGCGGGTGGTGCCCGGCCGGCTCGGCTATTTCGGCGAGGCGGTGTAGCGATACGGAAGAGACACGTACCCGGTGGTGCGGCTGGCCTTCAAAGCCAGTGGGGGCGGCTTCGAGCGGTCCTTCGTGGGTTCGACCCCCACTCTCTTCCGCCATTGCAGTCAAGATTGCCGCTCATTCCTGCGGTATCATATGAGTGATGCAATAACATCAGGCGGGAAAACATGCCGCTGCCAGGTGAAATCCGCGCGCTTTTCGAAGAGGATCAAAACGACCGGCACGGCGAGCTTTACACCGCTGACCCGGACGCATTTTCCCGCCGCGATGCCGCCCGTCTCGCGCGGGCTATGGAGTTGTTCGAACTCAAAGCCGGGCTGCCGGCCGCCAGTCTTCTTGAGCTGGCTTTCCTTTTTCAGCACGGCAGCGAACCGGAGCACTACAAAACGGCGCAGGATTTGGCAAATGAGGCGCTGGCGAAAGGCTGCCCCGGTGCCGCCTGGCTTTCCGCCGCCGCTGACGATCGCTACCGGCTTTCCATCGGGGAAAAACAAATCTGGGGCACGCAGTTTTGTAAGGCCGAGGGAGGCGAATGGGAACAGGATGCCATGGCGGATGACACCGCGTCCGGCATCACCGATGACATGAGGCGGGCGAAAGGCGTGCCGCCGCGCGGTGAGCAAATGGCCGTATTTCTACGCATCGAAGGCGCTGACGATGGCACGCGATGAAGGTCTTGAGGACTTGCTGCGGGATGATCTCCAGGCGGTGCCGGGATTGGTGGAAAAGGCCATGTTCGGCGGCAGGGCGTGGCTGCTGAACGGCAGCCTGCTCTGTGGCGCACGCGACGACGGTATGCTCGTCAGGCTGGGCAAGAACCAGGATGGCTGGGCGCTGGAGATGGCGGATATCGTGCCGATGATTTCACGCGGCCGACCGATGCAAGGCTGGGTGCGGGCTGGAGCGGCAGCGTTTGGCGACGATGAACTGCGCCGGAGATTGCTGGATGCGGCGCTCGGCTTTGTCCGGTCACTGCCGGCGAAATAACTCACCCGCCCTGCCGCAGCCGCGCCAGCACCTTCAGCCCCGCGTAGCCATCGGCGGGCGTGATCCCCACCTTCTGCTGGTAGGCGCGGACGGCGCGCATGGTGTCCTGCCCGATGCGGCCGTCGCTGCCGCCGGTGTCGAAGCCGGCCGCCGTCAGCCGCCGCTGGATTTCCTGCAACTCGGCCAGCGTGGGTGTGCGCTCGCCGCCGGGGAACTGCTGCACGAGGCCGCCTTCGCCGCGGATGCGGTCGCCCAGGATGCACGATGGCCAGCGCGTAGGTGTTCGCCGGATTGTACGATTTCACCGCGTTGAAATTGCGCGTCAGCAGGAACACCGGCCCGCCCGGCACCGGCTGCCACAGGCGCGCCTGCTCGTCCGGGCCGGGGGAACGGCTGGCCGTTCGCCCGCTTGACGCCGAGCTTCTGCCACGCCGCGATGGTGCGCATCGCCCCCGAGGCGCTGACGCCCGCCGGCAGCCGCACCTCGTAGCCCCAGCCCTCGCCGCGCCGGTAATGCCCTCGCTGCTGGATGTAGCGCGCCGTGCCGGCCAGCGCGTCGTCGGGCGCGCCGAACGGCGAAATGCGGCCGTCGCGGTTGAAGTCGACGCCCATGTTCAGCCACACCTCCGGCATCCACTGCGTGTGCCCCATGGCGCCGGCCCAGGAGCCGATCATCTCGGCAGGGCTCGACCAGCCGCGCTGAATGATGACGAGCGCGTTCAGCAGCTCCTTCTCCCAATAGGTGCGCCGGCGCGGCTCGCCCCAGGCCAGCGCCGCCAGCGCCGGGATCACCGGCCGCATGTGCTTCGGATTGGCCACCAGATCGCCGAACGCCGACTCCATGCCCCACAGCCCGAGCATGATATAGCGGTCCACACCGTATTCGCGCTCGATGCGCTCCAGCAGCGCGGCGTGCTGGCGGGCGCGCTCTTTGCCGGTGATGACGCGCCAGTCGGAGACGCGGCGGTTGAGATATTGCCAGACCTCCTCGTGGAACTCCGGCTGGGCGCGGTCGAGGGCGTAGACGGAGGTGTCCGGCTTGATGCCGGCCATCACCTTGTTGTACGTCGCGTCCGGGATACCGCGGGCACGGGCGCGCGGGCGGAATTTCTCCACCCATTGCGGGAAGGTCAGCCGCGAGGTTTGGGCGAAGGCCGGCCCTCCGGCGGCAGCGGCGGCGAGCGCACTCAGCGCGGCGGTGAGCACGGCGCGGCGTGTCATGGGAAAGGTCATTGCGGTCCCCTTGCATTTTCATGGGGCGGATGGAAGCTTCGCAGCGGTTTTTCACCCAATGCGATAACAGCTTCGGCCGGGGATTGACAATGGCGGAACGGACACGGCTCGCGCCGCTGATGCATGGCGGGCTGCTCGGGCGCGCGGCGGCATCAACTTTGTGCATGGCCGGGACAAGGAATGGCTCCCCGGCCATGCACAAAGGAATTCCGGCTTTGGGCAGTGAATGCGGCAGATGCGGCATCCGTGGCGGTCTCCGGCCAGTTGCTCGCACACCAAAGCCCCGCGCCAATGTATTGAGGCCCGGAGGGCCGAAGGAGCGGTTGGGCGCAGCACAGAGCGACGAAAACTTAGACTCCGGCCGCAGCCGTAGCGCGGGCGCCAAAGCACCCTGCACGCCAATTTCCCCTGGCATTCATTCAAGAATTAAAATATATCTATTTTTAGGGGATGACACTGCCGGTGCCGCGTCAAATCAGCGCCCGGCCCTTCCCCCGCAGCCAGCCGCAACAGAAAGACGGACCGAGCCATTGACGGAGATAACCGAGCCCGAAGCCCCCACGTCCCGCCGCGCAGCCCTTGAGGCCGCGTACCGGGAATACGCACCCGGACTCGCCGTCAGCTTGACCGTCGCCATCGCCGCAACGTTCCTGTCGGAACATTACGACGGCCCGGTGATGCTGTTCGCCCTGCTTTTGGGCATGGCCTTTCATTTTCTCTCGCAGGAAGGGCGCACCGTCGCCGGTATCGAGTTGGCGTCCAAGGGCGTGCTGCGCATCGCCGTCGGCCTGCTGGGCGCGCAGATCACCATCGCGCAGATCATGAATCTCGGCCTGACGCCGGTGCTCACCATGGTCGCCGCGGTGGGCTCGACCATCCTGTTCGGCATGCTGGCGTCACGGGTTCTCGGCCTCGGCAAGACCTTCGGCGTGCTGACCGGCGGCGCGGTGGCCATCTGCGGCGCCTCGGCCGCGCTCGCCATCTCCTCGGTGCTGCCCAAGGGCGGCAACCACGAACGCGACACCGTGTTCACGGTCATCGCCGTGACCACGCTCTCCACCATCGCCATGGTGCTCTATCCCATCGTCGTCACGCGCTTCCATCTGGATCACGAAGCGGCGGGCATCTTCCTCGGCGGCACCATTCACGACGTGGCCCAGGTGGTCGGCGCCGGCTACAGCGTGTCCGAGGAGACCGGCAACGTCGCCACCTTCATCAAGCTGTTGCGGGTGGCGATGCTGCTGCCCGTGGTGGTCGGCCTGTCCTTCATCATGCACGCCCGCAACGGCGGCAGCGGCGGCCGGCGCCAGTTGCTCCCTGGATTTCTGCTGCTGTTCGCCGCGCTCGTGGTGCTGAACAGCGCTGCACCTCATTCCGCAGGCCGTGCTGACCGTATTGAAAAACGTATCCCGCTGGTGCCTCGTCACCGCCATCGCCGCGCTGGGCATGAAGACCTCGCTCAAGGCCATGGCCGCGGTGGGCGCGCGCCCGATCGCGCTGATGGTGGCGGAGACGCTGTTCCTGGCGGTGCTGGTGCTGACGGTCGTGATTTTGGAAAGAAGTTGAAGGAATAGCGCGCTGGCGGCGGGTTGATACTGGCCCGCGAGGAAACGGTCCGGCCGCAATGTGACGGGGCTAGAGGAGAACCACACGCCATGACAGGCGATAACACCAAGAAGATGTCGATCATCGTCACCAAGGGCACGCTGGACTGGGCCTATCCGCCCTTCATCCTGGCGACCACGGCGGCGGCCATGGGGCTGGAGGTGACGCATGTTCTTCACCTTCTACGGCCTCGGGCTGCTGAAGAAGAAGCTCGAACCTGAAAATCACCACGCTGGGCAATCCGGCGATGGAGATGCCGATGATGGGAATGCACATG
This sequence comes from uncultured Alphaproteobacteria bacterium, assembly GCA_963827885.1. Lineage (GTDB taxonomy): Bacteria > Pseudomonadota > Alphaproteobacteria > Rhizobiales > Rhodomicrobiaceae > CAWHDD01. Next base: position 52,091 of record CAWHDD010000009.1, read on the forward strand.
AGCATGCCCAACTGGGTCATCGCGTCATTCCCGGCGTCGATATGGCGGCCAGCACCATGATGAAGAACCTGATCAAGAGAAAAGGCGTCGCTTCGATCGAGGAGCTGCGCTCGCATGGCCGTCGAGGCCGACGTCAAGATGGTCGCCTGCCAGATGACCATCGACCTGTTCGAGTACAAGCGCGAAGATATGATCGACGGCCCCGAGCTTGGCGGCGCTGCGACCTACATCGAAATGGCCACCAAGAGCGATATCAACCTGTACATCTGAAGCCGACGTAAAACCACCAGGGAGGTAAGTACCATGGCCGAAGCAATGCTCGACGCTAAAGGTCTGAATTGCCCGCTGCCGATCCTGCGCGCCAAGAAGGCGCTCAAGGATCGTCGCCATGGGCGGCACGCTCGAGGTGCTCGCGACCGACCCCGGCTCGGTCAAGGATTTCGAAGCCTTCTGCCGCACCACCGGCAACGAGCTGCTGGCATCCACGGAAGAAAACCAGGTCTACAGCTTCACCATCAAGCGGACGTCGTAACCGGCGTCTGGAGCATTTTGACGTTCGGCTGCGCGCCACTTCTGGGATATCGCTTACCGGTTTTCCAGAAGTGGCGCGCAGTTAGACATTATAATTAGGCTAGTTCGAAAAGGCATTTGTTTCCGGTCAATTGGCGCTGGTTCTTCCGGTGCTAATGTCCTAGCGGCCAGCCGCCCAAATCGAACAAGATCAATAGGGAAGAAGCGCACCATGTCCGCCAGTCCTCTCTACATTCTGCTGTGCTCGGGTGAGCACGAGAAATTGCAAATGGCAGCGATGCTGGCTTCCGTTGCCGCCGTCTCCGAGCGGAAGGTGGAAGTCTTCGTCAGCATGAACGCTCTGCTGGCCTTCGTTAAAGCCACGCCCATGGATGAGCGCCTCCAGGGCGGCTTTTTCTCCAAAATCATGAAGGAAAAGGGCGTCCCCGGCACCATCTCGCTGTTCAGCCAGGGCAAAGAGCTGGGCGACCTGAAAATGTGGGCCTGCGCCATGGCGCTCGACGTCAACGGCTGGGAAATCAGCCACCTGGAAGACGGCCTGTTCGACGGACCGCTCGGGCTGACCGCGTTCCTGTCCGGCGCCGAAAACGCCCAGTTCATCACCCTTTAAAGCTAGCAGGAGGCTCGGAATCGAGATGAGCAGCAGAACCACAATCGACGCCCGCGGCGCATTCTGCCCAGGGCCGCTGATGGAATTGATCGCCACGCTGAAAATCATTCAGATCGGCGACGAGGTAGAGATTTTGTCGAGCGATAAAGGCTCGGCGAAAGACATCCCCGAATGGGTTGCCAAGGTTCACCACGAAATCGTGGGGACCACTGACATGAACGGATACTGGAGTATCGTCGTGCGCAAAGCAAAGTAGTCGAGCCTAGCGCCTCCCCGGAAATACGCGCAAGACGAACGGGGGAGCGCTGTTCAAGGAAGGGGAGGAATTATAATGGCTAAAAGGATTTTGATTGTCGGCGGCGGTCTTGCCGGGACCATCGTCGCCAACGGCTTATGCCGGCAGATACGCGAAGAACTGCAATCCGGCGCCGTGACCATCACCATGATCGGCGCCACGGACACCCACATGTACCAGCCGGGGCTGCTGTATGTGCCGTTCGGACGTATCCGCGAGAGCGAGCTGTTCCGCGAGCAGCGCAAGGTGCTCGACCGCCGGGTCGTGTATCTCATTGACCCCGCCAAGCATATCGACGTCGAGAAGAAGCAGGTCGTTACGCAGTCCGGCAAGGCTTACGGCTACGACTATCTCGTCATCGCCACCGGCTCGCGCATCCGGCCGGACCTGATCCCCGGCATGGTGGAAGGCGGTCACTGGTTCTACGACCTGGACGGCGCCCGCAAGCTGCGCGACGCCTTGAACAACTTCCAGGGCGGCCGCGTCATCGTCAACGTCAACGCCCCGCATAAATGCCCGGTGGCGCCGCTGGAAGTCACCTTCATGCTGCGCGATTTCTTCGCCGGCAAGGGCATCCTCGACAAGACGGAAATCACCTACACCTACCCCATCGGCCGCCTGCACGCCCTGGAACCAGTGGCGCATTGGGCCGTGCCGGAGTTCGAGCGTCACGGCATCAAGTCGGAAACCTTCTTCAATACCAAGGAAGTCGATCCGGCCGCCAAGACCATCACCTCGGAAGAAGGCGTCACCCTGCCCTACGATCTGCTGATCACCATCCCGTCCCACTCGGGCGCGCAGGTGATCTCGGACTCCGGGCTCGGCAATGGCGGCTGGGTGCCGACGCATCGCGAGACCTTGCTGCGCGACGGCTCGACCGACGTGTTCGTGGTGGGCGACACCACCAACATCCCGATCTCGAAGGCCGGCTCCACCGCGCATTTCGAGGCCGACACTATCGTCGATAACCTGACCTCGCTGATCAAGGAAGGGCGCTGGGCGCGCAACTACGACGGCAAGGTGTTCTGCTTCGTCGAAACCGGCCTGAACGCGGGCACCTATGTGTGGTTCAACTACACCACGCCGCCCAACCCCGGCCCGCCGTCGCAGATGGTGCATTGGTTCAAGCTCGCTTACAACCGCCTGTATTGGTTGTCGGCGCGCGGCCTGCTCTGAGGAGGCGGCAATGGAACACACAGTAATCTCCAATCAGCCCATGGACGAGCTGGCCCGCATCACGCTCGCCGCGCGCGACGCCATGACCGACGGCATGATCGAGCGCCTTGTCACCACCAGTGCCAACGGCCTCGAACTGCTGGACCGGCTCAACGATCCCGACACCAGCGCCGCCATTCACTACGCGCTGGACCGGATCACGGAGCTGCACAAGCACGGCGGCATGGCCACGGTGTTCGATCTGATCACCCTGGTCCACGCGGCCCGCGAGGCGATGACCGACAACATGCTCGAACGGCTGTTCATGTTCGGCAGTGACGGCATCGGCGCGCTGGCGATGAACGCGCAGGAAGCGCTGTGCGAGGCGGCGGAGGAGACGGCGAAAGCCAAGCCCTCGGGCGGCGTGCTGCCGCTGATCACGCTGATGCGGAAGCCGGAAACGCAACAGACGCTGGCGTTTTTGCTGGCGTTCGCCAACAAGCTGCAATGCCGGACCATGGGCACCTGAGGATGGCGCGGCGGCGGGTGCCCATTAACGGGCGCCGCCGCCGCGTAAGCAATCCGCCGGAGTTCTCCACCAGCGCTGCCCTTGCCGCGTTCGCTGCCCCAAGCCAGCGCTTCTTTGTCCGGCCAGAGTCTCTAGTAGTCGTCGCTCTGTGCTTCGCCCAACCGCTCCTTCGCCCCTCCGGGGCTCAGTACGTTGGCGCGGGGCTTCGGTGTGCAAGCAACTGGCCGGTGTTCGCCACAGGCGTTGCGCCTGCCGCTTCCGCTGCCCCGAGCCGGGGTTCTTCATCCGGGCTGAAGTCTTAAGTTATCGTCGCTCTGTGCTGCGCCCAACCGCTCCTTCGCGCCTCCGGCGCTCAGTACGTTGGGGCGGGGCTCCGGTGTGCAAGCAACTGGACGGAGTTCGCCACAGGTGCTGTGCCTGCCGTCTCCGCTGCCCCAAGCAGGCATTCTTTTGTTCGGCCGGAACCATTCTTCCGTCCCGGCCATGCACATTTGTGCAGCCGCCGCGCGCAGGATGGGTCAAGGGTGCGAAGCACCGGCGAAGCCGGCTTGCCCTTGACGCATCCGAGCACGGCGGCATGATTGTGTGCGGCGGGGGTTCCAGGCACCACTGCACCAACCGCCGTCCAAATGACAATCAATGTCATCTCCACCCTTGCCCTTCCCGCCACAATCGTATTAGGTGATGCGCGCCGCGTCCGCGTTACTGGAGATCACCATGTCCGCAAAATCTTCCCCCGCCTCCGCACTGGCGGACTGCCAGAACCGCGCAGCCGCCTGGTTCACCGCCTTACGCGATGACATCTGCGCCGCGCTGGAAGCCGTCGAGGACGAACTGGAGACCGGCCCGCACGCCGCGCTGCCGCCGGGACGCTTCGAACGCAAGCCCTGGCAGCGTGACGCGGGCACAGGGGGCGGCGGCGTCATGTCCATGCTGCACGGCCGCGTATTCGAGAAAGCCGGCGTGCATATCTCGACGGTGCACGGTGAGTTCTCGCCCGAGTTCCGCGCACAAATCCCCGGCGCCGCTGAAGACGCGAACTTCTGGGCTGCCGGCATCTCGCTCATTCTCCATCCGCGCAGCCCCAACGTGCCGGCGGCGCACATGAACACGCGTTTCATCGTCACGTCGAACAGGTGGTTCGGCGGCGGCGCCGACCTGACGCCAGTGCTCGACCGCCGCCGCGTGCAGGACGACCGCGACACCCGCGATTTCCACGCCGCCATGCGCAACGCCTGCGACGCGCACGCCGTGGCGGACTACGGCAAATACAAAGACTGGTGCGACCGCTATTTCTTCCTGCCCCACCGCAACGAGCCGCGCGGCATCGGCGGCATTTTCTACGACAATCACAACTCCGGCGATTGGGACGCCGATTTCGCCTTCACGCAAGACGTGGGGCGGGCGTTTCTGGGCGTGTATCCAACGCTGGTGCGCCGGAACATGCATACAGCCTGGACGGACGCAGACCGCGAGGAGCAGCTCATCCGCCGCGGGCGCTATGTGGAATTCAACCTGCTCTACGACCGCGGCACCATGTTCGGCCTGAAGACGGGCGGCAACGTGGAGGCGATCATGTCGTCCATGCCGCCGGAGGTGAAGTGGCCGTGACGGCTGCGCACTGGACGGTGCGCGGACGAGGCCATCTCGCGCCGGCCGGCGTATCCTGCGCGGCGGCACACGCCTGAAATCAGCCAATATTCCCATCGCGATTTTGATGCCGGCCCTGCCCGGCCGCCGCCGCTCGTCTCCCGCGGCAAGCGGTTCCAGCACGGCGGCCGCGAATCACATGCGGACTGATTCTCGCCATATTTAATCAATCTTAAATTGCTTTGCCTATTTTTTGCCATTTCTGAGCTAGTTTTTTAGCAAAATTAGTTGCACCTTGGTTACACACGCCACACCCCACCATCGGCACAACGCATCGCAACATATTGATATATTGCCTCTTTTCGTAATGCAACTCATTCGCAACAGCATCTGAAAACTTTATTTTCTTATTGCGAATTGTTCGCAGAATTTCTGTCGATATAAATTAAATTGCACACAAAGAAAAGGGCGAGCGCATCCAGCGCCAATCCAGCGGCTTGGACCTGGACGCTTAAAAAGGGGAAATAAGAAGAATGACCAAGGTGTTTTTGGCTAGCGTATCCGCTGCGGTTCTGATGGCCGCGGCGTCCATTCTCCCCGCACAGGCGGCGGATGTATACAGTGGCGACACGGCGGGCATGAAAGATGCCGTCGCCCCCGCATTTAGCTGGACCGGCTTCTATGTTGGCGGACATGCCGGCTGGTCGTGGGGCGATGTCGATGTCACCGATACCGTAACCTGCAAGAAGAAAGAATATCACGAGTCCGCGCCGGCGCTTGCCGCGGTTGACAGCGTGCCTAGCTGGGACCCCTGCCGCAAGTTCCCCAAGTCGCAATCGGGCAGCTTCGACACGGACGGCTTCATCGGCGGCTTGCAATTCGGCTACAATAAACAGATTGACCGCCTGCTGCTCGGCGTCGAAGTGGACCTCGGTTCGCTTGGCCTCGAAGGCGACGGCAAGGGCAAGGATCTCCTGCACCCCTGGAGCAAGAAGTCAGTCAAGTTCTCCAGCTCCGGCGGCTTTTACGGCGACTTCACCGGCCGCGTTGGCTTGGTGCGGGACCAGTTTCTGATTTACGCCAAGGGCGGCGCCGCTTTCCTCAAGGCTGATTTCAGCGCTGACTATCCCCGCCAGTGGTGGAACAACAATCCCACGAATTTCTCCGAGAGTGAAACCCTGTGGGGCTGGACCATCGGCGGCGGCGTCGAGTATATGATCCGCCCCAATTGGTCGCTCAAAGCCGAATATCAGCATTTCGATTTCGGCGACGCGTCTTTCGATACCCGCGTGAAGAACAAATTCTGCGTCACGGAAACCGAACACGTCAAATTCTCGCCAACGGTTGACGCCGTCACGGTCGGCCTGAATTATCACTTCCAGCGCGATGAAGACGTGCAGCCGCTGAAGTAGTGCACACATGTTTGGCGCGGGGCTTCCCGGCACCGCGCCAATTCACACGATCCGCTTGCGCATCAGCACCTCGTCCAGCCCGTCGCGCGCCAGATCGGGCAGCTTGGCGGCGGTTTCGAAGCCATTACGCCGGTAAAACGCGCCCGCCCTCGGGTTGAAGCTGGAATAGCACAGCCAGATCCAGCGCGCGTAGGGCCGCGCCTCCATCTCCATCCAGTGCAGCACCTGTTTGCCGAAGCCGCGCCCCTGGAACTCCGGCAGGAAGCCCAGCGTCTGCAAATACGGCCCATGCAGCCACGGCGTGCGCACCACCACCAGCCCCGCCGGCACGCCCGCCACCGCCACCGCAAAGCGCCGCGCCGACGGATCGCGGCGGAGCAGGCCGTCGATCATCAACTCCGGCGGGTAATTGATGACCGACCACGGCGGCATGCCCGCGACGGCCGGGCCGAGGATTTCCGCCCAAACCTGAGTGACCGGCGTCAGCATGAAGCTGTCCAGCGGCCAGTTCTGCAATCTGAAATAGTCGTCTTGCATGGGGCTATCCAGAAACTCGCTGCACCGCACAATGCTCTGTTTCATCCATCCGGGTGCGCGAAGCGAATGGAAACTCAGTACTCCACGGGCGTCCAGGCAGGCGGCGGCCGGTTGCTTCTGCCGGGGCCGGACGGAGCATCGTTCAGGCGCTTCACATGATTGGGCGTGTTGTAGCGCTCATTGTCGCCGGGACGCAATTCGTAACAGGTGGCCGCGATCTCCGGCTCGCCGGCGGCCAGCAGTTCGCTGACGGTGACGAACTCGAAGCCCTTGGCGCGCAGTTGCGGAATGAGCAGCGGCAGCGCCTCGGCGGTGTGCCAGCCGCGCCCGTTGGCGTGGGCGACGACGATGGAGCCGGGCCGCGCGGACTTCATGACGGTATCGACGATGCCTTTGGCAGTTTGCAGCTTCCACGGATCGGCGGTTTCCACGTCCCATTGGATGGCGAGCATGCCGGCATCCGCCACGGCAGCGAGCGCTTCGGGGCTGCATGTGCCGTAGGGGAAACGCATCAGCTTCGGCAACTCCGGGATCGCGGCGAGGCGGCGGCTGCCGGCCATGCAGCTTTGCCCCGCCAGTCCTTCCCGCGTCTCGCGATAGGCGGCGGTGGTCATGTTGATTTCGCCGAGCAGGTCGCCGCCCGTGATCATGCGCAGATTTTGATGGCTCCAGCCGTGATTGCCGATCTCGAACAGCTCGCCGGCCATGATCTGCTGGCCGCGCTCGGGATGGCTGACCAGCCATTTGCCGCCGCCGAAAAACGTGGCCTTGATGCGGTTGGCGCGCAGATAGTCGATGACGCCGCCGTCGTAGCCCGCGACTTCGCCGTACTGCTCGCACAGGTCGAAGGTCAGCGCGATGAGCTTCCTGCCCGGCGGCAGCTTCACGCGGCGAATCGAACCGCGCAAGCGTTCCGGCACAGGCGCAGCGCTAAGCCCGGCGGTATCGGGCAGCCGCACCTCGGCGCGCGTCTGGCGGCGGACGAGTTTTTCCTGCGGGCGCGCCGCGAGCTGTTCCGGCGTCCAGCATTGCGCCGCCGCTGGCTCAGCGCCGGAAGCGAACAGCACCGCCGCGCAGACCAAGCCGCTACAGCTCCGCCGCCAGCTTGCGCAGTCCCTTCCAGGATCGGTTCATAGGCTTCTTCATCGCGATCCTCTGGATAAACGGCGTAAGCGGGATAAACGAAGCGCGGCGCGCGCTTCACCAGCCGCAGCGCGCCGGAGTCGATCAGCGGCCGCGCGGTCCGTATGGGGAAATACCCTGCCGCGCGCCGCCCCGCAAGATAGCCAATGCCCAGCATGCCCACATCCAGCGTCAGCCCCGGATAAACCAGCTCGGGAAAGGCCATGGCGTGGTCGGCCTTGAACTCCGGCCCCCAGTTGATGAACACATAGTCGGCGCGCGGGCATTTTCGTGGCAATCCGGGCTCGACACCAGCACCAGTTCTTCGTCGAAAAGATGTTCGATGATCAAGCCCGGCCGGTTCGCGGGCCGATACATCACCGCCAGGTCGAGTGTACCTTCGATGAGCCGGTCCATCAGCGTGGCGGACGAGCCGGTACTGCCGGTCACGGCAATGTCCGGGATATTTTGGCGCATCCATGCTGTCCACGGCAGCAAAAAGCCGTCCCATAAACTGGATTGACCGCCGGCGGCAAGATGATCGCGGTGTTCCGCCGACAGGCCGACCTCCAGCCGGGCATGCTCCCACAGCCGCACCAGGGCCAGCGCATGCTTGTGGAATTGCTGGCCGGCGGGGTGAGTTCTCGCGCCGGCTTTTGACCGCTCCAGCAATGCCTTACCGAGCTGAGCTTCCAGCGCTTTGATTCGCGCGCTGATTGTTGATTGCGTGACGTGGAGCCGGCTGGCCGCTTCCAGGAAACTCCCGGCGTCCGCGATGGCTAAAAATGTGCGCGCAAGGCTTATATGCACAGCAAAATCACCCTTTTCTGTGACTATCGGATTCTTCGATATTAAATACGGAAAAAAATTGATTGCCAAATGCCACGTGTCACACCAGATTTTTTTGTGCGAACATAAGTTCGCGCTTCTTGGAGGTTATCCGGAAATGAAGAAAAAAGGTGAGACCAAGCCGAAGGCAGCCCCGAAACCTGCTGCTAAGCCGGCCGAGAAAGCCGCCGCGGCCCCCAAAAAGGGCGGTAAGAAGTAATTTCTCGTAGGGTTGAGGAGGGGAGAAGAAATTCTTCCCTCCGCCTTTTTTTTTAGGGTACAAAGCAGCAGAAACGAATTCACTGCCTTGGAGCGATAATGATGCGCTTGTTTGTGCCCCTGTCCGCCGCGCTGCTTATCGGCGCCGCGTCTTTTCCCGCCCACGCGCTGACCCTCAAGAACATGGACAGCCTGGAGCGCAAGATCGTCATCAAAGAGAAAGATAAGCAGACCGAGAAGGTATTGAAGCCTTCCGAGACGCTGACCGGCGCGTGCAGCGGAGCCTGCGAGATTCTCACCACCGATGGCGACGTTTACGACTTCGACGGCAACGAATACGTCACCATCGAAGAAGGCATTCTGTTTATCGGTGAGGATTTGCCGACTCACGGCACCAAGCCGCCAGCGGCTGCCGCGACACCGGCTCCCGCAGCCGCGGCCCCCGCAACGCCAGCCCCTGCTCCAGCGCCGAAACAATAACGCCAGAAATTGGCGATTGCCGTGAGCCCCGCCGCACATAAGCATGCTACCGTGCTCGGAGGCGTCAAGGGCAAGCTGGCTTCGCCAGTGCTTCGCACCCTTGACCCCTCCTGTGCGCGGTAGCATTGGGCTTGTGCATGGCCGGGACGAAGGAATGGCAGCCCGGCCGAACAAAGGAATCTACCCTGCATACAGTCACGCGGCGAGGGCAGCGCAAGGCGGATAAGCTACCCGCTCGAAATTCAATAGAGTTCCCACGTGCTTCGCACACCCGGATGGATGAAACAGGGCATTGTGCGGGGCAGCGAGTTTCTGGATAGCAGACATCCGCGATTGCGGTTCTACGCCCGCGCCGCCATCTCCGGCGCCTCGCGCAGCTTGCGCAACTGCTTCTCCCAGGTCAGCGCATGCCGGACGATCTCGTCGAGATTGTCATAGGCGGGCTTCCAGCCCAGAATTTCCCGCATGCGCCGCGATCCCGCCACCAGTTCCGCCGGATCGCCGGGCCGGCGCGGCGAATAACGCACGGGGAAATTGACGCCGCTCACCCGCTTGACCGCCTCGATGACCTCCAGCACGGAAAAGCCGTGCTCATAACCGCAGTTGAACGTTTGAGAATTCGCCGCCGCCGCGCAGGTATGTCAGCGCGGACAAATGCGCCTGCGCCAGATCCCACACGTGCACGTAATCGCGCACGCCCGTACCGTCCGGCGTCGCGTAATCGTTGCCGCAGATGTCGAGGCAATCGCGCAGGCCCTCGGCCGTGCGGCAGGCGACCTTGATCAGATGGGTGGACGCCGGATTGAATTCGCCCGCCCGCATTTTGGGATCGGCGCCGGCCACGTTGAAATAGCGCAGCACGCAGCTCTTCATGCCGTGGGCCTTGCACACGTCGGCGAGAACGCGCTCGGCCATCATTTTCGACGCGCCATAGGGCGACATGGGATTGAGCGGGGCGTCCTCGGGGATCGGCACGGCGTCCGGGATGCCGTAAACCGCCGCGGTCGAGGAAAAGATGAAATGCTTGACGCCCGTGGCCACTGCGGCCGCGATGAGCGCATGGGTATTGACGGTGTTGTTGCGGTAGTAGCCGATGGGATCGGTCATCGACTTCGGCACGTAGATCGAGGCGGCGAAATGCATGATGGCGTCCACGCCATAGCCCGTCACCAGCTCGCGGACCAGTTCCTCGTCGCCGGTATCGCCTTCGACGAACACGGCCTCCGGCGGCACCAGCGCGCGCCAGCCCGTGCTCAGATTGTCGAGGACGATGACTCTTTCGCCGGCATCAAGAAGCGCCAGCACCATGTGGCTGCCGATGTAGCCGGCGCCGCCCGTAACAATGACTGTCATAAATCATTCCCTGAAAATTGGGAGAACCCGGAATGAGACTACTCGAATATGGGATAACCAAACCCTTTCCGGGCTTGCCAATTAGTCGTCGCGGTAAATTTTTTCGCGCTTTTCGTGCCGTTCCTGGGCTTCGATGCTCAGCGTCGCCACGGGGCGCGCTTCCAGGCGCTTGAGGCTGATGGGCTCGCCGGTTTCCTCGCAGAAGCCGTAGCTGCCGTCCTCGATGCGCGCCAGGGCGTCGTCGATCTTGGAGATCAGCTTGCGCTGCCGGTCGCGCGAGCGCAATTCCAGCGAGCGGTCCGTCTCGGAGGTGGCGCGATCCGCGATGTCGGGATGCTGCTCCGAGCCCTGCAAATTTTCGAGGGTTATGCTGGTGGAACGCAGAATTTCCGCCTTCCAGTCAAGCAGCCGCTTGCGGAAATAGGCCCGCTGGCGGTCATTCATGAACGGCTCGTCGTCTGACGGGGTATAATCGTCCGGCAGAACGGGGCCGCGCGGCGTTTTTACATCTTTATTCGACATTCAGAGTCCGCTGTGAACTGGTCCACCCTGGCAGTGTGCGAGGCCCATTTCTAGGCATGTGTATGCCGTCTTCCGGGGGCAAAAGTCAAGCAAGCTGGCTTTGGTTCTCAGGATCGAATGCAACAAAAGGCTTCGGGCGAAACCTCCAATTGCGCGGCCCCCTCTATACCTCCGGTGATGGTGTGCCGTTTTGCGACAACGCAGTGATGCGCACCAGACCGAAGCTGCCGTGAGACCGGGTGATTCCCGCCGGCGCATGGCTGAGGCGGATGGCGCCGAAATTCAAACCGTCGATGGTCACGTCTTGCAGATCGCAAGGGGGTATCGCTTCGGCGGAGCGCGCACCGGCGGCGAAACGGTAATCGCGCCCGGTGTGGCGCCAGGCGATTTCGCTAAAGGCCGCACGCCGGCGGACGCGGTAGAACAGGCTCCAGATGCTCACCGGCGCGATGCCCGTGGCCGCCATTTGCCCCCAGCGCCAGGAGAGGCGGGCCGAGCGTCCGGCGGAGTCGAATATGGCGATGGAACCGCCCGGCAGCGTCGCCGTCAGGAACGCCGCCAGATCGCAGCCGAGGATAGCGCCGCGCGATATCTGGGGCACACCGGAGGCGGGCGATGTCTCGGGCAGGCTGACGCTGTAGATGGCTTCGGACGTCCTGACGCCCGCGGCTGTCCCGGCGTCCATGAGGCCAGTGCCGGCATCGGCGTTGCCAATGTATGTGGAGTTTGCCAGTATCACGGCGAACCTGTTGGTTTAAAGGGGACCGGGGCGCCCGCCCTTTGGAAATCCGGGGCCAAGCGTCTTACGTTTGTTTTAACAAATGCCGAATAATCACCCGCTGATTTTGCCCCTTTGTGGTTAACAAGCGGTAAAGCCGGCGCAACATTGCAAGATCACCCCCCCATATCCGGCATCGCGGAGTGAAGAATGCGCTTTGAAGGAACTGAAAGCTACGTCGCGACGCAGGATTTGCGCGTCGCCGTCAACGCCGCCATCACGCTGGAGCGTCCGCTGCTGGTGAAGGGCGAGCCGGGCACGGGCAAGACGGTGCTGGCGCGCGAGGTGGCCGCCGCCATCGGCGCGCCGCTGATCGAATGGCATGTGAAGTCCACCACCAAGGCGCAGCAGGGCTTGTACGATTACGATGCGGTGAGCCGCCTGCGCGACAGCCAGCTCGGCGACGAGCGGGTGAAGGACATCCGCAATTACATCAGGCGCGGCAAGCTGTGGGAGGCGTTCACGGCGGACGTCAAGCCGGTGCTGCTCATCGACGAGATCGACAAAGCCGACATCGAGTTCCCCAACGACCTGCTGCTGGAGCTGGATCGCATGGAGTTCTTCGTCTACGAGACCGGCGAGACGGTGAAGGCGCAGCAGCGGCCCGTGGTGATGATCACCTCCAACAACGAGAAGGAACTGCCGGACGCGTTTCTGCGCCGCTGCTTCTTCCATTACATCAAGTTCCCCGATGCGCAGACCATGGCGCAGATCGTCGAGGTGCACTTTCCGGGCCTGAAGCCGCGGCTGCTGAAGGAGGCGCTGAAGGTGTTCTATGACGTGCGCGATGTGCCGGGGCTGAAGAAGAAGCCGTCCACGTCGGAGCTGCTGGACTGGCTGAAGCTGCTGCTGAACGAGGATGTGGACCTGGCCACCTTACGCGAGCAGGACCCGCGCAAGAGCATTCCGCCGCTGCATGGCGCACTGTTGAAGAACGAGCAGGACATTCATCTGTTCGAGCGGCTGGCCTTCATGGCGCGGCGGCGGGAGTAGCGCCGCCGGCCTTAGGCTTCGCCGGGAAATAACTGCTCCAAATGGCGCAGGAATTTTGTCCGTCCGCAAGGCGCGGAAAGGGGCGCATACCCAAGGTATGTAACCCTTTCTGCAACGTAGCGGGCGGACAAAAGGACAAGCCAGATGGTGCAGTTATTTCCCGGCGAAGCCTTAATGCGGCGCGTCCGGGTGCCAGCCGAGCAGCGCCAGCATGACGAAAAAGCCGATGACGTAGGCCAGCGCCACGTGCCAGCCCTGCCGCAGCCAGCGGCCCGCCGAGCGCGCCTCCGGGTACATGTTCGCCAGCGCCACGCCCGCCGACGAGCCGAACCAGATCATCGAGCCGCCGAAGCCCACCGCGTATGCCAGAAAGCCCCAGTCGTATCCGCCCTGGCGCAAGGCCAGCGCCGTCAGCGGGATGTTGTCGAACACGGCGGAGAGGAAGCCAAGCCCCAGCACCGTCTGCCACGCCGGCGAGGGCAGTTTCTCCACCGGCATCAGCGAGGCGCAGACCACCAGCGCCAGCAGGAAAACCGTGCCCTTGAAGGTCTCCGGCATGACCGCCCAGTCCGGGCGGCGGAGCAGCGCGGTGACGATAAGCGCCGCCCAGACCGCCAGGCCGATGACGGGAAGCTGATCGAGCAGCGCCGGGAAGCGGAGATTGGCAACGACGTTTGCCATGACCGCCGCTGCCAGGATCGTGAAAACGATGACGACCCGCGTCCACTGTATGCGGATGCCCGGCGGGATGTCCTTCACGGCCGGCGCATAACTCTGCTGTTGCAGCGCCGCTGGGATGCCGAACACCAGCAGCGCCGCCACCGCCGCCACATATGCGTCCACGACCTTGAGCGGGCTGACGCCGTTGATCCACATCATGGTGGTGGTGGTGTCGCCCACGACGCTGCCCGAGCCGCCTGCGTTGGACGCCGCCACGATGCCGGCGAGGTAGCCGAGGTGGACCTTGCCCTTGAACACCTCGCGCGCCATCACGCCGCCGATCAGCGCAGCCGCGATGTTGTCGAGGAAGCCGGAGAGCACAAACACGATGACGAGCAGGAAAAAGCCGCCTTTCCAGCCGTCCGGCAGGATCGCGGGCATCAGCTCCGGCAGTTTGCTTTCCTCGAAGTGGCGCGACAGCAGCGCGAAACCCATCAGCAGCAGGAACAGGTTGGCCAGCACCACCCATTCGTGCTCCATGTGCACGATCAGGCCGGGGAGGCCGGGGCCGGTTTTGAAGCCGGTGATGGTGAGTTTGTAGAGGACGATGGAGGCCAGCCCGGCGAGCGACACGGGGAGCGTATGATGATGGAACAGTGCCACGCCCAGCAGCGTCAGGCCGAACAGGATGAATTCAAGCGGGATACCCAGGACGGTGAGCGATTCGGGGGGCGTTCCAGACGCCGCGGCCAGTGCCGGCCCCGCCGCCGCCAGAAGCACCGTCAGGCAGGAAATGAACAGGAGGCGGCCGGACGCGCGATGCTGCATGGACGAATTCACTCCCGGCTCCACCTGAACACCAATTCGGGACGGCCTTCCGGGCGCATACTTTCGCGTCCTCCCGCCAGCCATCCGCCTGAGCATTAGCCTTGCCGTTTTGTGTATGCAAGATATTATCCCCCGCCAGTCTGCCGTTTATCCGGCGGCAGACTTAATGGTGCGCCGTCCGGGAAAGCCGGTTTCCCGAATGACGCCAAAATCGGCCGTCAAGGTGCCAGAACCAAAACAATACACCGGTCAGGTCAGCGGAGTTTTTATTGATGTCGAAAACCATGAAATTATCGCGGTTATTTCTGATTTTGGCGGCAGCCGGCGCGGCGCTCGGGACCGCCACGGTGCAGGCGAACGAGTTCACCTACGACCAGAAAGCGAACGAGCAGATCGCCAGGAAACTCAAGATCCCCGTGTTTTTCACCGTCCCCGCCAGCGCCCGCGCCACGCTCCCCAGGGACATCAACACCTCGGACCGCCTGCTCGACTTCAAGCACCCGGACGCCAGGGATGCGGACGGCGATGTTGGTTTGCGCCTCATGGTGACGAAGCGCGCCGGGCTGGCCAAGCGGCTGGGGCAAAGCGGGCTGGTGCAAACCGGCGACCTGCTGCTCAGCTTCCGTTCCGAATGGGGCGGCGCGGGCCCCTACCCCAACATCCAGATGGGCATCAGCCATGTGGGCATGGTCTACGTGACCGGCGAATACGCCCATAATATCGACAATCCGCTGAGTGAGGAGTTTCTCGGGCCGCGGATGCGCGCCGATCTGACAGGCGGCCATTACAACAGCCTCAATCTCATCCATATTGTCCGGCCGCGCGGCCTCTCGGAGAAGGAGCGCGACAACCTGCACGAATGGGCCAGCCTGCTGGTGGAGAAGGCGAAGCGCATCTACCCGTCGCGCCTCGGCTTCAATCAGGACTACAACGCTCCGAAATACAAGCCGGGGAAATCGCTGGAATTCGTCAAGAAGATCGGCCAGCTCGCGCTGGGGATCGAGACCGAGGGGCCGGTCAATCTGTATTGCTCCGAGTTCGCCTGGTCGCTCCTGGCGCTGAAGAACTGCGATCCCGACACCGCCGACGAGCCGTTCAGCCGTTCGGGCGTGCCGTCCTGCGTGAAGCCGGCCATGCAGCCCATGCAGGCCACCGGCGACTTTCCCTCGCGCCCCGGCAACCGTTCCTATTCGGGACTGGCCGAAGGTCCGCTGATGGTGATCGACGCGATGAAGCTGCCCGAGGCCGAGCGGAAGAAGCACGTGCGCACGGTGTTCACCACCAATCCCTCCGGCATGGCGAAGCTCTCGACCGGCCATCGCACCGTGGCGCAGCAGATGAAGCCCAAGTTCGCCCCGCTGGAGATTTATTACAACAGCCCCACCAGCAAGGAAGCGCGGGCCATCAGCAGCCAGTTCAACAAGGAAGTGCCGGATAATTATTCGCCGACGTCGTATCTCATCAACACGCTTCTGCCCTCCGGCAATTCCAGCCGGACGATGGATTACGTGGCGACGATCGTCATCGAATAAGGGAACGGCAATGGGCTGAGCCGCCATCACCGATGTGCGGCGGCTCAACCGGCGGATTACGCGGCAATCTCTCCGGCCGGCGCCGTTGTCCGCCGCCACAGATAAATCCCGAGGGCGAGCATGGGCAGCGAATAGACCATGCCCTCGGAGAAATAGACGGTGGTGAAGAACTGCCGCATGTCCCATTCCTTGAAATACTCAACGAAGATGCGGAACAGCGCGTAGGCCATAAGGAAGGCGCCCGTTGTCAAGCCGGGGCGTTTGAAGGCGCCAAAGCGGTGGGTGAGGACGCGCAGAATCGCGAACATCACGATGCCTTCGAGAAGCGCTTCGTAAATCTGCGTCGCATGGCGCGGCCCCGGCATATCGCCCGGCAGCATGACCCGCGCCGGGAAGTTCACCGCCCAGGGCACATCGGTCAGCCGGCCGTAGATCTCGCCGTTGATGAAATTGGCGATGCGGCCGAAGAGCAGCCCGAACGGCACCGCAGCGGCCGCAACGTCCATCATGCTCAGCAAGGGGATCTTGTTCACGCGGCAGAACATCCAGATCGCCGCGCCGACGCCCAGCAGCCCGCCATGGAAGGCCATGCCGCCTTCGTTCAGCATGAAAACGCGCCAGGGCTGGCTTAGGAAGATGCCCGGCTCGTAGAACAGCACGAAGCCCAGCCGGCCGCCGATGACCGTGCCCAGCGTGGCCCAGAGCAGAAAATCGTCGGCGTGCTGCGCTTCCAGCGGCGGCTTGCCGGGCCATAGCGCCGCGTTTCGCGCCAGCCCCCGCATGTAAGCCCAGGCGAGCCCCAGCCCTACCAGATAGGCCAGCCCGTACCAGCGCACGGACAGGAATCCAACCTTGAAGATTACGGGGTCGATCGCCGGGAACGGAATCGTCAGCAATTGCATGGAGTTTTCCTTAGGCCGTTCCAGGAAATGACAGGCTGTTTGCGATAAGGGCTTAACAGAGGCCCGGTATCAAGCCAAGCGCTTGATTGGCAGCGGCGCCGGAGGCATATTCGAATGACATTCAGTAGAACCGGAAAGCACCACACAGCGATGACACAGACCACCAGCCGTTTTTTCGATGAACTTGGCAAGCTGATGACCGACGCCGCCGGAGCGGCGCAGGGAGCCGGCAAGGACATCGCCACCGTGATGCGCGGCCAGCGCGAGCGTTTCCTGCGCGAAATGGACCTGGTCCAGCGCGAGGAGTTCGAGGCCGTCAAAGCCATGGCGGAGAAGGCGCGCGAGGAAAACGAGAAACTCGAATCCCGCATTGCCGCTTTGGAAGCCCTTCTCAAGCAAAATGTATAAAATTCTGCGTCCAAGGTTTTCCACGGGGAGAACATCGTCCCCTCCTTGTCAAAGGTGTGACACCACTGTTACCCAGGTTCATCAGTGATTTGCTGATTTGAGCCGCGCAGGTTTAGCGCCGCTTTGGGGGCAGAGGGCAAAAGGGGGAGATGGCGGCGCCATGATTTCAATGGAACCAGCGTTCACGCGAGTGACCCATCCCGTTGATCTGTTTGAGTATATTGCGTCGGAAAACGATTGGACGTTCGAGCGCGGCAGCGAAGACGATATCACCATCTCCATTCCCGGAAGCTGGAGCGATTATCATATTTCGCTGAACTGGCGCGACGATCTGGAGGCCATGCATCTAGCCTGCGCCTTCGACCTGAAAGTGCGTCCCGCCCGCATGCCGGAGATGTACCGCCTGCTGGCGTGCATCAACGAGCAGATGTGGCTCGGGCACTTCGATTACTGGTCGAGCGAAGGGATTCTGCTGTACCGGCAGAGCCTGATGCTGAATGCCGCCGAGCCGACCGTGCAGCAATGCGAGACCATGGCGCAGGCGGCGCTGGATGCATGCGAACGCTATTATCAGGCGTTTCAATTCGTAGTTTGGGCCGGCAAGAAGGCCGAGGAGGCGCTGGCGGGCAGCATGTTCGAAACCGTGGGACAAGCTTGATGACGGATTTGGGCGGAACGGTTCTACTGGCGGGCGCAGGACGCATGGGGGGAGCCCTGTTGCGCGGCTGGCTCGCGAGGGGAATTGCGCCGTCCGCCATCGTGGTGGAGGAGCCGTCGCCATCGCCTGAGCTGACGGCATTGCTCCAGCAGCACGGCATCGCGGCGGGCATGGCGGCATTGAAACAGCCGCCGGCGGTGGTGCTGGTGGCCGTCAAGCCGCAGGTGGCCGAGGCGGCGCTGGCTGCCATTGCGCCGCGCTGTACGGCACGGACGCTGGTGATTTCCATCGCGGCGGGGCGCACCATCGCCAGCATCGAGCGCCATTTCGCGCCCAATACCGCCGTCATCCGCACCATGCCCAACACCCCAGCCGCCATCGGCCGGGGCATCACTGCCGCCATCGGCAATGCCGCCATGACCGGAAATCAGGCCGCAGTGTGCAACGCGCTGCTGGGCGCGGTTGGCGAGGTCGTCTGGGTGGAAAACGAGGGCCAGATCGACGCGGTGACGGCCGTTTCGGGGTCCGGCCCGGCTTATGTATTCCTGCTGGCGGAGTGTCTGGCGGCCGCGGGCGCGGCTCAGGGGCTCGCGCCGGATCTGGCCGCGCGGCTCGCCAGAGCGACTGTCTCGGGGGCGGGCGAATTGCTTCACCAGTCCTCGGAAACGCCGGCGCAATTACGCGAGGCCGTGACCTCGCCCGCCGGCACGACAGCGGCGGCTCTTGGCGTGCTGATGGCGGAGCCGGGGCTGAAAGAGATGATGACGCGCGCCGTCGATGCGGCGGCGAAGCGGTCGCGCGAGTTGTCGGCCTGATCGCGGGACGGCGATCCTGGCGCTTAAAAAAAACAGCGAAAACCCGGTGAGAGGCTGCCGCAGTGCGTGCCTGAACCTCGGCCGCCATCAGCATGCCGCCGTGCTCGGAGCTGTCAAGGACAAGCCGCCTCCGGCGGTCGCCGCTGAAGAAGCGGCGATCCTTGACCGCTCCTGTGCGCGGCGGCTTGTACTTCGTGCATGGCCGGGACGAAGAAATGTCCTGGCCGAACAAAGAAATGCGACTTGGGAACATAGCGGGCGGGGAGATTCCTATTCGCTCCTTATGCTGGCGAAACGCCATCCCAACACGCCATCAGGCCTCGCAGGCCACTTGCCGCCCGCTCAGTGATACCCCGCCTTCGTGGGCTTCCCCGTCGATTTGCGCATGTATGTGATGGGCATGTCCACACCTGAAGGCGTGGCGAATACGCCGTGCGAGGAAATGCGGTAGCCCAGGCGTTGATAGAAGGCGATGGTGCTCACTCCTGTGCGCACGGCAAAGTCGAAAAAGCCCGCGCGCGAGGCCCGCGCCTCGGCGTCGAGCACCAGCATACGCCCAATCCCCGTACCGCCGAACAGCGGCCGCACGAACACATTGCGCACCCGCGCCGTGCTCTTGCGATCATCGGCCGAAATCCAGCCCGCCGTGCCGACGATCTCGCCCGCGATGGTCGCCATGACCAGATTGCCGCGCAGCAGATCGATGTAATAATCCGGCTGGCGGATCATATCGAGGAAGGCCGCAGCCTCCTGCACGGTGTGATATTCCGCCGAATAGCTCAAAAATGCAGCCTCGTGCACGTAGCGTACACTGGCAATGTCATCAATGAGAGCTGGCCGGAGAGTGACCGCGCGGTGGAGTTGAAGATTCTGACAAGCCGCCAACCTGTGACATTGGAAACTATCGCAAATATCGTTTTGAGGGTCGGGAGCAATTTGGGCGCAATTCGGGTTCACTCCACGCGAAACTTGTGTAAAACCTAAGGCGCTGCAACCAATTCAAAGTTTCCCCGCCAGTCACGCCCGAACCGTCCGTAAAATGCGGGATCAGCCGCGCGGGCGCTGCTCGCCACCGGGCGCCGGGTCCGCCGGCGGCGGCGCTTTCTCGTTCGAGGCGGGCGGCGGTGCGCCGGTTTCCCCCTTGCCCTTGGATGCTGTCCGGCGCGCCTCGGCCTCCGCTTTCAGAGCCCGCTCCGACTTGACGATTTCCTGCTGCGAATATTCGTTCGCCCGGCAGGAGCAGCCCTTGATGTACTGCTTGCGGTTGCGGTAGGCGTTGGGCATTTCCTTATACGGCTTGCCGTCCAGCGACACCATCATGTCCACCTCCTCGCCGGGATTGCGGTAGGTGTACAGGGCGCTGGGCGCGGCGCAGCTTTGCTGGCACTTCGCCTCATCATCGCGGAACTTGGTCTGCGAGGCCGCGAAGCTGACGGGGAAATAGTAGCCATCGCACAGGCGCACGCACATGGTGCGGTAGGCGCCGTAGGACGAGTTGCCCGGTCGCGCATCCTCGCCGACCAGCCGCTCGCTATTGTCCCCGAACAGCGAGAAAAACGAACTGTTCTGCTGCTGCGACGCATGTTGCCGCTGATAGTTCTCGCCGCAGCGGTTGCGCGCCAGTTCGGCGATGATGCCGTCACGCCGGGCACTGTTGCTGGAGCGGTTGAGGATCGCTTCGCGCTGCTGGTGCACGACGGTCGCCCGCCGCCGGGCATCCTCCACCTGCTGGTTCAGCGCCGTGCATTTCGGCGTGTGCTTCAGCGAACGGCCGAAAATGAACATGTCCTCGTAGCAGTTCGCCTGCTCGATATCGTACTGGGCCTTCTGGAGCGCCCGCTCGCTCTGGCGGATATCTTCCTCCAGGCGCGGGAGCTGATCCTGGCCCTGGCCGCGGCCCCAATCGCCGGAAAGCTGCTGTTCGAGAGAGCGGCAGCGCATCTCGTGCTGCGAAACCGGCTGACCGTTGGGGGCGGGCTGGCCATATTGCTGCTGCCCGTTTTGCTGCTGGCCGGGATAAGCCGGCTGGCCATATCGCTGCTGGCTGTTGTTTGGCGGCTGACCATATCCGGGGGGGCCGGACTCCTGGCGGCCATATCCGGGCTGACGGTCGTAACCGCCCGGTCCGCTGGCACCAGGCGAGCCCTGATCGTCGTCCTGCTGCTCGCCTCCCTGATCGTAACCCTGATCGTAATCGCGGGGCGGCGCATATTGCGCGGCGGCAAAATCCGGCAGGCCGCAAAGCCCGGCGAGCAGACACCCGGCCACAGCCAGCCCTAGGACCGGCAAACGGTTTGATATGGCGGCCAGAATTCCTGTGCCCAGGCGCATAACAGTCTTCCTTGTCCACAAGCCTTGCCAAAGACAAGGCGCGATTATGGTGGTTCGTTTCACGAGGGTCAATGACACGCCGGACGTTGCCCACCGCTGGTACGGAGAAGGCAATGATTACAATCGCTTACCGCCCCTCGCGGCGAACCAATGCTCCCCCTGGCCCGCCGGCGGCACTGCCAGGATTCCCTTGTTTTCGCGGAGCTTTTTCCAAAACCGGGAGTGCCGCATTGGGGAACTCCGCTCAACTCAATTCCAATCTGTAACGTACAAAATCGTCAGCACTGAGGAAGCGGTCATAAAGCCGGCGCGCTGCGGCGTTGTCACGGCGCGTGTGCCAGTACAGGCGGGACCAGCCGCGCGATTTGCCCATGGAGATCAAATGCGAGATCAGCGCGTGGCCGGTGCCGCCGCCGCGCGCCTGCGGATCCACGAACAGGTCTTCCAGGTAGCAGACCGGCGCTGTTCGCCAGGTGCATTCGTGCAGAACGCAGACGGCGAAGCCGGTCCCCTGCCCTGCCCTCTCCGCCAGCAGCGCGAAAACCGGCGAGGCGGGATCCAGGATGCGGCTCCATGTGGCGCAGGTGACCTCTTCCGGTACACTCGCCTCGTAGAAGCGTATGTAATCCGCCCAAAGCCGCCGCCAGACCGCCTCATCCTCCGCCACCGGCGCACGAACGATGTTCATTGCTGCCCTTTCTCCGCCGCATTCCGCTTGACCCGGAGGCAAAATCGCATAATACATGCCTCATGCAAGTCACTATCCTCATCTGCACCTCCATCTGCGGCATTATTATCGCGAGCTGACATAGCGCTGGCGCGGCCGTTCTTGCATTTCCCAAATTGAGGTTCTCGAACGTCCTGCCAGCTAGGCGGAACGGCGGGTTTTTGCGCCCGTCTCATTGGTTCGAGGGATCACATGGCACTGAAGCTTTACGACACCCGTACCCGCAAAAAGCGGCCTTCCGGCGGCTGGATGCGAAAAAGCCGGTGCGCATGTATGTCTGCGGCCCGACGGTCTACAGCTACGCCCATATCGGCAACGCCCGGCCGGTCATCGTATTCGACGTGCTGTTCCGGCTGCTGCGCCATCTCTATGGAGCCGGAGCGACGTGGTCTATGTCCGCAACATCACCGACGTGGACGACAAGATCAACAAGCGCGCCGCACGACGAAGGCATTTCGATTCGCGAGCTGACCGACAGCACCGCGCGCCAGTTCCACGAGGACATGGCGGCGCTGGGCGCCCTGCCGCCCGACCGTCGAGCCGCGCGCCACCGAGCACATCGACGAGATGAAGGCGATGATCGAGACGGCTCGTCGCCAAGGGCTTCGCCTATGTGGCCGAAGAGCACGTGCTGTTCGACGTGTCGGCCATGCCCGAATACGGCCAGCTCTCCGGCCGGTCGCTGGACGAAATGGAGGCGGGCGCGCGCGTCGAGGTGGCGCCGTACAAGAAGAACCCCATGGATTTCGTGCTGTGGAAGCCGTTCGAAGGAGGGCGAGCCGTCCTGGCCGTCGCCCTGCGGGATCGCCGCGCCGGGGCGTCCGGGCTGGCACATCGAGTGCTCGGCCATGTCGGCCAAGCACCTGGGCGAGACCTTCGACATCCACGGCGGCGGGGTCGATCTGGTCTTCCCGCACCACGAGAACGAGGTCGCGCAGAGCCGTTGCGCCCATGGGACCGAGCTGATGGCCAACTATCTGGATGCACAACGGCTTTCTCCAGGTGGAGGGCGACAAGATGTCCAAGAGCCTGGGCAATTTCGTCACGGTGCAGTGAGCTGCTGACCGGCTGGAAGGGCTATGCGTGGCCGGGCGAGGCCATACACTTCAATATGCTGCGCACGCATTACCGCCAGCCGCTCGACTGGACATTTGAAGGTCTGGATGAGGCGCACAAGACGCTGACGAAATGGTACAGCCGTTTGTGATGGCGTCCAGCCGGATAAGCATGTTCCAGCCGCGATACTGGATGCGCTTAGCGACGATCTGAATACGCCGAAAATGATCGCGGAGTTTCATAAGCTGACCGGGCAAGGTGAATTCGGTGCCCTGCTTAGCGCGCTGCGTTTCCTCGGATTTTCCGGTGACAAGGCCGCACTGCGGCGCGCCGCCGCCGGCAAACCCGGAACCGCGGACGCCGCCGCCGAGGGGAACACCAGCCATGACGAGGCCAGCATCGAAAAGCTGATCGCCGACCGCAGCGAAGCCCGCAAATCCAAAAATTTCGCCGAGGCCGACCGAATCCGCAAGGAGCTGGCGGCGTCTGGCATTATCCTCAAGGATGCCAAGGATCCGCAAACCGGCGAGCTTGTCACGACCTGGGAAGAGGCGCGTTGACGGCAGGCTCAAATGAAGCCCCCTCCCCCGCCAGGAAGAGGGGGCAGATGGACATTGCCCACTGGGAGACTAACCGTATGACCGAGCGTTTGTACCTGTACGACACCACCCTGCGCGACGGCGCGCAGACGCACGGCGTCGACTTGTCGCTCGAGGACAAGCTGATCATTGCGGACGCGCTGGACGCGCTCGGCATCGACTATATCGAGGGCGGTTATCCCGGCGCCAATCCGATCGATACGGCGTTCTTCGACGATGAGCGCGCCGTTCGGCCGCGGCTGCACTTCGTGGCTTTCGGCATGACGAAACGCGCGGGGCGCTCTGTATCCAACGATCCCGGTTTCGCCGACCATCCTGCAAGGCAGAGGCCGACGCCGTCTGCCTCGTCGCCAAGACCTGGGACTATCACGTCAGCGTCGCGCTGGGCGTCTCGAACGAGGAAAACCTGGAGCCATCGGCGAGTCGGTGTCGCGCCGTCCGCGACGCCGGCCGCGAGCCCATCATCGACTGCGAGCACTTCTTCGACGGCTACAAGGCCAACCCCGACTACGCGCTCGAATGCGCCGCACCGCCTACGACGCCGGCGCCCGCTGGGTGGTGCTGTGCGACACCAACGGCGGCACGCTGCCCGAGGAGGTCGAGGCCATCATCGCCGCCGTGACGCGCGTTATGCCGGGCGAGCCATGTCGGCATCCACACGCACAACGACACGGAAAAGGCGGTCGCCAACACGCTGGCGGCGGTGCGGGCGGGCGCGCGGCAGATCCAGGGCACGCTGAACGGCCTCGGCGAGCGCTGCGGCAATGCCAACCTCACCATCGATCATCGCCACGCTGGCTGCTGAAGAGCCGATTCGCGACCGCTTCGAAACCGGCATCACGCCGCGAGCGGCTGACGCAAGCTCACCCACGCGTCGCGCCTGCTGGACGAGATGCTCAACCGCGCGCCGAACCGCTCGGCCGCCGTATGTCGGCGAGTCGGCGTTCGCGCACAAAGGCGGCATCCACGTTTCCGCCGTGCAGAAAGATCCGCGCACCTACGAACACGTGCCGCCGGAAGCGGTCGGCAATGCGCGGCAAGCTGCTGGTTTCCGACCAGGCCGGGCGCTCGAACATCCTCGCCGAGCTGGAGCGCTCGGCATCGCCATCGAACGCGACGATCCGCGTGTCGGCGCGCTGCTGGAGGAGGTCAAGCAGCGCGATCCGGCGGCTACGCCTACGAGGGCGCCGACGCCTCGTTCGAGCTGCTGGCGCGGCGGCAGTCTCGGCGACGGTGCCGCGATTATTTCACCGTCGAGGGCTTCCGCGTGATGGTGGAGCGGCGCCACAACGCCGCCGGCCAGCTCGTCACGGTGTCGGAGGCCACCGTCAAAGATGACGGTGAACGGCGAGACGGTGCTGAATGTGGGCGAGGGCAACGGCCCGGTGAATGCGCTGGATCAGGCGCTGCGCCGCGATCTGGGCGACTTACCAGCAGTACATCCGGATATCGAGCTGGTGGATTATAAGGTGCGTATCCTCACCGGCGGCACGGACGCCGTGACGCGCGTCCTCATCGAGACGCATGATCGCGCCACGCACGCGACGCTGGTTCACGGTGGGCGTGTCGCCTAATATCGTCGATGCGTCTTTCGAGGCGCTGGTGGACTCCATCACGTACAAGCTGTTGCGGGACAATGCGCCCGCGCCGGACGGCGCGCATTCGTAAAAATCGCCGGATGGCGTCTGGCCCTCACAAAAAAGGCGCCTCCACCGAAGCCGCAAGCGGTTCATTGCCGCACCTTCACGCTAAGAATTGCACAAATTGTAGCAAGATGGAGAGGGGGAAAGCGTTCTCCCTCAAAACAAAGGGGCTGGCGGCCTCACAACTCAGCCCCCTGAAAACCCGTGCGAATTTTCAATTTGCACCCTGTATGCAAATTGATATCGCCATCCGAAAATCCACATAACGCTAATGCGCATACAATACAACTCTACCTGCATTAAATAAAACACGTATATTTTCCTCAAATTTCAGCATATTAAAAGGCATTCTTGTGGCAAAATATCGTCCACTTTGTCATAATCACTTGCCAAGCCCTGAAAATTAAGTATTACTTTTGCCGAAACCGCAGCAATACCGGCTCGCGCCGCCAAAAGTAGGACGCCGGCGATGAACGGAAACGGACATCACGGGGTTCCTTATAAGTAAATAATATTGATACGGTGTGCCATGAACTATATAGATCACATTGTCATTCCTATCGACCCTCTCCTCTCCCCCGCAGGATTTCCGGCGAACTGGCGGCAGTTCTTGAGCGCGCTGGGCGCCATGGTGCCAGGATGCGCCATGGAAGCGGCGTGGGATTGTCCGTGGACATCTGGAACAAGCTTCACGCTGCTGGCAGGCGGCCCGCTGGGCACCATGGCTGGCACCGGGCAGGAGCATGGCCCGGATACCGATCTCATTACCATCACCGCCGATGGCGCCGTGAACGGCTGCGCTCAGTTGCGGCTGGCTCGCTGCGGCGCCTCCCCTGAGCGCTGGGAGGATTTGCGGCGCTTTCTCAACGCGCGCATGGCACAGATCCGCGAAGGCCTGGCCGCCGGCCGCTTTGCCCTGGAAGCCGGCGCCTCATCGGACCTCGCCACCGCCATGATCGAGCATTGCCCCAGGCCAACGCTGCTGCTCGGCGCCAACGGCCAGATACAGCTCATGAACGCCGAGGCCACGCGCGCCGTTGCTGAAAACCGCGGGCTGACAGTGACATCCGACAACCGGATTCGTCTGCACGCGCGTGCGGAAAGTTTAAAATTCAGCGACCTGATCGAGGCGCTGCTGGTGCGTTTCGCCGCCGACGGGCGGGCCACCAGCGCCATGCGCTTTCACGCCCCGGACCAGCACGAAATCCACGGCTTGCAGGTGAAAGTCGTGGCGCCGCCGCGTGCGCTGAGCACCGCCTCGGCCGGCATTCAGACTGCGGGCCCCTGGCTCATCGTGACCGTGCATTTCCAGGACATGCCGGCGAAACTGGCCAGCGAAATGCTCGGACCCGCCCTGGATCTGACCCACGCCGAGGCTCAACTCGTCGCGGCGCTGGCGGCGGGCCGGTCACTGCAAAATTACGCCGATGAGATGGGACTGAAGATCACCACGGTGCGCTGGCATTTGCGCAATGTGCTGCGCCGCACTGGGATGCACAGCCAGACGGAACTGGTGGCGTTCGTGCTCTCCATGCTTTCGTAGACGCTGGGGGGCTTGCCCAGCGCGGGCGGCAACGGGCTTCGAAGCTCAGGGCGAGCCACACTGGCTCGCCTTTCCGCGTTGCGAAGGCCGGCATAACCGGGCGCTTTCCGGTTCCGCAGCGCTGGAAAAGTGCGTCTCAAACCCGCTGAGCGGCGGCTAGGCGACGGTGCCGGTGCCAACCACCTGCTTCCAGGCGCGGATTTCGACATTGGCGAAAACGCCGGCCTGGGCGTAAGGGTCGGCGGCGGCGATGGAGCGGGCGGCGTCGAGGCTGTCCGCCTCAATGACAATCATACTGCCGAGAACGGACGCGCCATCATCGCCAAACATGGGGCCGGCGAGCCGCAGCTTCGCGCCCAGGCTCTCCAGATAGGCGAGATGAGCGGGGCGCGTCTCGGCGCGCATGCCAGGGCGGTTGTCCGGGTTGTCATGGCAGATGATGACATAGAGCATCGAATTTCACCCGCGTTCTGAATGCGAAAGGTCTAAGGACAGGCTCAGAAATGACTGCGCCGTATGCCGCAGGACTTTTGTTCGCCCGCGCGGGCAGCGGAATGGGGCGCACACCACGGGTATGTAACCCTTTTCGAGAACGCGGCGGGCGGACAGAAGGACAAGCCAGATGGCGCAGTTATTTCTGAGCCTGTCCTAAACTCACAGGAATGCGGGCGACGCTCTACCGGAGATCCCGCACGTCGGCGAAGCGGCCCGCGATTGCCGCCGCGGCAGCCATGGCCGGCGAAACGAGATGGGTGCGGCCCTTGAAGCCCTGGCGACCTTCGAAGTTGCGGTTCGACGTCGAGGCGCAGCGTTCCCCCGGCTCCAGCCGGTCCGGGTTCATGGCCAGACACATGGAGCAGCCCGGCTCGCGCCATTCGAAGCCCGCCGCGATGAAGATCTTGTCGAGCCCCTCGGCCTCGGCCTGCTCTTTGACCAGCCCCGAGCCCGGCACGGCCATCGCCTTCACGCCATCGGCCACCTTGCGCCCGTTGAGCACAGCGGCGGCTGCGCGGAAATCCTCGATGCGCCCGTTGGTGCAGGAGCCGAGGAACACCCGGTCAATGCGGATGTCCGTCATTTTCGTGCCCGGTGTCAGGCCCATATAGCTGAGCGCGCGCAGCATAGCCGCCCGCTTGTTCTCGTCCGTGACATTGGCCGGGTCTGGCACCACGCCGGTGATCGCCACCACGTCCTCCGGGCTGGTGCCCCAGGTGAGCAGCGGCGGCAGATTGCCCGCATCCAGCTTGATTTCGCGGTCGAAAACGGCGCCGGCGTCCGACGCCAGCGTCTCCCAGTAGCGCAACGCCGCATCCCATGCCGCGCCCTTGGGGCTGCGCGGACGGCCCTTGATGTATTCAAACGTCTTCTGGTCCGGCGCGATCAGCCCGGCCCGCGCACCGCCCTCGATGGACATGTTGCAGACCGTCATGCGGCCCTCCATGCTGAGGGCGCGGATGGCCTCGCCGGCATATTCGATGACGTAGCCGGTGCCGCCGGCCGTGCCTATCTCGCCGATGATGGCAAGGATGATGTCCTTGGCGCTGACGCCGGCGGCCAGCGTGCCATCCACCGTCACGCGCATATTCTTGGCTTTGTTCTGGATCAGCGTCTGCGTCGCCAGCACATGTTCCACCTCGGAGGTGCCGATACCGTGGGCGAGAGCGCCGAACGCACCGTGGGTGGAGGTATGGCTGTCACCGCAGACGATGGTGGTGCCGGGCAGCGTGAAGCCCTGCTCGGGGCCGATCACATGCACCACGCCCTGGCGGATGTCGTGCTCGTTGTAATACTCCACGCCGAATTCGGCGGCGTTCCTGGCCAGTGTCTCCACCTGTAGAGCGGAGTCGGGATCTTCGATGCCTTTGGAGCGGTCGGTGGTGGGCACGTTATGGTCCACAACGGCCAGCGTCTTGGCCGGCGCGCGCAGCTTGCGGCCGGTCAGACGCAAGCCTTCGAATGCCTGCGGGCTGGTGACCTCGTGCACGAGATGGCGGTCGATATACAGCAGCGCCGTTCCGTCCGGCTGCACATCGACGACATGATCGTCCCAGATTTTATCGTATAGTGTCCGCTGGGCACTCATCGGCGCGGTTCTCCCTATAAGCCCGTGGGATGTCCTTGATGTCCCCCACGCTCTGGTCAAGCTCACCCAATAAGACGCGCCGCCAGCACTTTCGCACCGGCGGCTTCAAATCTGATTCGGTGATCGAGGCAGGCCGCTAGCACAGCCCGATGGCCAAGTTCGCACCCCATTTGCCGTGAGCGCTCGCGGCATATGGGGCAGAACTTGCCTCGCGGGGCGTACCAGTATCAGGCCTCTTCGCCTTCCTCAAGCGCGGGCACTTCGTCAGCGGTCGACTCGGCGAACAGCGCACGGGCCTGTCCGCTCCAGTCCTCACGCTCGAAACGGCCCTTCAAGCGCAGCAGGTCGTCTACCTGACCGATTTCCTCGTCCGACAGATTGGCGATCTGCTCGTACTTGGTCAGGTTGATCTCATGCAGACGGCGGGCAATGGTCTCGTCGATGCTCTTGATCGCCAGCAGATTGTCGGGCGCGCCCTTCTGACGTTTGAAGCCCTTGAAGCCGGCGGCCTTGGCCGCGAGCCTGCGATGGTCCACCTTCTCGACGATACGCGCCGCCTTGCCGCGCAGATTGCGCAGATAATAAAGCTTGGCGCGGCGCACCTTACCGCGGCGGACGACCTCGATATTGTCGATCAGCGGCGAATAGACCGGAAAAACCCTCTCCACGCCCTCGCCATAGGAGATGCGGCGCACTGTGAAGTTTTCGTTCAGCCCCTTGCCGGAGCGGCCGATGCAGACGCCCTCATAGGTCTGCACGCGTTCGCGCGTGCCTTCGATGACCTTCACGCCAACCTTCAGCGTGTCGCCGGGAGCAAACTCCGGGATCGGCCTTTTGGCGGCCAGCTCAGCCGCGTAATCGTGTTCCAACTGCTGTAGTATGTTCATGGCCGTCTACCCTAACCTTCGTGGATATTGTGCCGCCCGGAACGGCCGGAGCCGGGGGCGAGCAGGCGCGCGTTGCGAAGACCGCGCTTTTCGGGAAAATGAAACGCCTCAATAAGACAATTTCCGCCGCTTGTCGAGGCAGTGTTTCGCGTTTTACCGCAATGGCCGCCAGAAAACCTACCACTCCCGGAATACGTCTGGCGGCAGACGCTCCCCAGCGACGGCGTTAATGACATAAACCCGCCACCAGAACCATTGCCACTGGTTCGCTATGACCGTGAGAGAGGCGCCCCGGCTGATGCCGCACATGTCCGCCGCGGCCGCCTCGATCAGCGCCGGCGAGCGTTGCTTCCCGCCTTGTTTCACATACTCCCCGGCAAGGTTCAAACGCGCCACGGCCTGGGCCACATCCGGCTCAACCAGGAGCAAATTCCACAATTGGCGGAGTCCGGCGTCCGCGCCGTTTGCTTCGATCTGCGCTTCCAGCATGGCAATACGCCCGGCGCCGGTACGAACGGGCTCCAGCTCCGCGACCCGCTCCTCCAGTTCCAGGTCAGAATCGGACTCCGGCTGGTCAGGCGCCTTGCTCAGCCGGGTTTTCAGGATGTGCGCCGCTTCGTCTTGGCGGCCGAGTGTTAACGCCCGCTGATACTGCGCCAGGGCTTCGTAATAGGACCAAAACTCGCTCGCCGCCGCTCCGCCTTTGCGGGATTTATCGAAGTTTTCCTGGGCCAGTCTCACTTCCGCATCCCCGCCGCCCGCATTGCGGAACACAGCCCGTGCCGCAACAGCGCGGAGTTCCGCGCCGGTTACGCCGGGATCATCGGAGGGGCTGAAAAAACTGGCGGGGAGCGGTGTATCCGGCCGCCCGGCCGCGGCGAGATATTCAATGAGCCCGGCCTGGTTCAGCCTGTGTTCTCCAGGGGCAGACGCGATGACGCCCAGGCCATCGAGCAGGGAAGCCCGCTGCTCCTCACTGTGCCCGGTCCTGCCCGCGGAAAGATGGGTGGCCAGATGCAGGGCGAGTTGCGCGCGGTGGCGGGGCGGCGCCAGCGGCAGAAGACGCTCCGCCTGCGGATAAGCGCCAGCCTCCATCAACCGCCTCACCGCGGACGGGATAACCTGCTCACCGGCATGGCGCAGCCGCACGGCCAGAGCGGCGGCTTCCTCGTGGCGGCCAAATGCGGCCGTTGCCGGAATGAAAACCCGTGTCGCCAGTTCGGCGCGGGTCTCCGCTGGAAAACTGGCGATTTCGGCGGCGATATCATCAACGGTCCTGGTTTGAGCCAGGGCAAGCCAGTCCGGGTAGCGCCACAATGCCCACACCCCCTGGCTTTTCTCCCTGTCCGGCGGCGGAGTCAGCCAGGCGCGCAGCAGATCGCCATGCCCCGCCCTTTGAACGATGGCGAGCTTGGTGAAACTGAAGCCCCCCTCCGCGTAGCGGTGGACATCGAGGTAACGGCGCAGCGCGGCTTCGGTGCCCTCCGGTATCCGGCAGGAAAAATCCGGGCGCCGCCTGCTCGCCGCACTTGCCGCCGCTTCCCCACCGCTATCGCTCAACGCCTGCTCCATCCGCAGCGCATAGAACCCCGAGGCGGTATAGACGCCAAGCGTCGCGAGGAACGCCAGCAGCAGCGCAGCGCCCCCGGCCAGCGTCAGCCGCCTCAATTGGGGCGCCAGACCGCTCGTCACCATGAGCTGCACGGCCATCAGGCCGAAAAACAGGCAGAGCACCACCGATTGAATGAAATAGGCGGCCGCGCCGAAGCCGATGGCGATGCCCGCCCAGCGTCCGCCGCTCGCCAGACGCGGATTGAGCGAGGCGAAGAAGGCGTTCAGGATCTGCCCGCCGTCGAGGGGAAAGATGGGCAGCAGGTTGAGCCCGTTGATGATGGCGAACAGCGCGGCGGCGTGCAGCCAGTAAACGTTGTCCGTGGAGTAGAACAGGCCCAGCAGCCCCAGCGTGGGAATGAGGCTGAAACCGGGGCCCATGAGCGCGATGAAAGCCTGCTGCGCCTGACTGCCGCTTGGCCTTTTAGCGACCGCCACGCCGCCGAGGAAGGGAATGAGACTGATGGAGCCGACCCCGGCGCCGGTCATCCACATCGCCGCCGCGTGGCCCAGCTCGTGCAGCAGGATGATGGCCGTCACCAGCAGCGCCTCACGCCATCCCATGAGATAGGCGAAGCTCAGCACAGCGGCGATGCTGAGCGCTCCTTTGTCCGCATACCGCCGCAGGACGCTCTGCGGTGCGGAGCCGCCCTCACAGCGCGTCTTCAGCCGCCCGGCGTTGGCCTGGAGCCCCAGCGGAATCAGCACGCGGGCGGCGAACCTATCGACGATCAGCTCGTTATAGATCGTCAGCTCCACGCCGCCGGGCACATCCCTGAGCGCGGTCCCGCCGAAATGTTCGTGTCCGCTCATGGGACGCGAGCGCAGGGGATGGGGGATGATTTCCATCCGCGTGACGCCGGCCGCCTCATCCTCCTCCAGCCTGCGGAGAACCGTGGCGCTGACCTGCTTGCCGCCCATCAGAACGCGGGTGATAATCAGGTCCTCCCCGCCGGACAGCGGCTCGCTGATGACTTCCATCGGCTGGAGACCGTCCACCTTGCAGCGGCGGGCCGTCATCAACTGCCAGACGATACTGCGGGGCGCGCTGATGACCACCCTGCCCTCGTAACGCCGGTGACGCCGCCCCAGGAGCGCATCGAACACCGCGATGAGCAGATGCCGGAGCATCCGGGCGATGGCCAGCGGCATTCTCAGAAATGTCAGCATGCGGCTCTCCCGTGGGCGTCCGGCATTATCGCGGTGTGCCGTATTGCAACACATGCCGCCGGTGGCGGAGTGATTTTTCAATAATTTGCGATAATTTTTAGGCCGCGCCGCGCGGGGGCACAGCGCTTGCGGGCGGCGCACGTTTGTTTATGCTCCGGCGGCGGACACTTAACGGCGGACGGAAAATATGGCGACAGGTAAGGTTTGGCTGCTGGTTCTGGCGGCACTGGGATGCGGACCGGCGGCGGCGGATGAGGCCTTTATCCCCAACCAGTTGAGCGAGACCGTCAGCGTCGTTGACCTCGATACCGGCGCCGTGGCCGCCAGCATCCCCGTTGGCGGCAAGCCGGCCGGCGTGGCGGTGTCGCCCGATGGCCGGCGCGTCTATGTTACCAGCCCCGAGGGCGGTTACGTGTCGGTGATCGACGCGGCGGAACGGCGGGTGCTGCGCCGCATCGAGGTGGCGGGCGGACCGCTGGGCGTGGCCGTCGAGCCATCGGGGAAACGCATTTTCGTGGCGGGCTGGTATACCACGCAGCTCGCCGTGTTCGACGCCGGAACGGGCGCGGCGCTGGGCACTGCGGCGGTTGGCAAATCGCCATCAGGCGTGGCCGTGACGCCGGACGGACGCTTCGTCCTCACAGCCGACCGCGACGACGACCAGGTCTCCATCATCGACGCCGCCACGCTGCAAACCATCGCAGCGGTCAAGGCGGGCACGCGCCCCTTTGGCGTGACCATCGACGCGCAGGGCGAGCGCGCCTACACGGCCAATGTCGGCTCCAACGATGTGACGGTGATCGACCTGCGGACTCGGCGCGTCGCGGGCACGGTGGCGGTGGGGCAGCGGCCTTATGCAATCGCCCTGGCCGGCGGACGCGGCTTTGCCACAGATCAATACGCCGCGACCGTTAGTGTATTCGACCTGACGACGCTGGCACCGCTGGCGAAAATTCCGGTGGGCGATTATCCCGAAGGCATCGCGCCGAGCCGCGACGGGCGCTACGTCTACGTCAATAACTGGGAAAGCAACACCCTCAGCGTCATCGACACGGCGAGCTTGAAAGTTGTGCGCGACATCACCCTCGGCGATGGACCGCGCGGCTTCGGGCTGTTCGTCCGCGCGACGCCTTGAGGGTCACACCGGAAGGACGGACATCATGAAACTCAGCGCGCGCAATCAGCTCAAGGGCAAAGTCGTCGAGGTGGTGAAGGGGCAAACGACCGCTCATGTGCGCCTCGACATCGGCGGCGGCGTCATCGTGACCGCGTCGATCACCAACCAGTCGGTGGACAATCTGAATCTCGCCACCGGCAAGGAAGCCTACGCGGTCATCAAGTCGTCGGACGTGATGATCGGCATCGACTGACCGGCGCGCGCCGGGGCGCCGCATCACGGCACGGCATTAATCTCAACCGTGATGACATCCTTGTAAATCCCGGCGCGCTTCTTCGATGTGTCGCCAATGGTCACCGCCAGCGTGTGATTGTCCCCCGCGATGGTGGTTGGGGTAATCGTCTGCGTAAGCGCCGCGCCGCTGAGATTGAGGCTTTGACCGTCGAGCGCCGCCGTATAGGGCACCGACCAGTTATGCCCCGCGACGGGCGGCGTCAGCACCAGCACGCCCTTGTTGTCCGATGCGACTGCGAGGTTATAGCGCAGATTGCTCCGCGCCTGGATCATCACCAGCCTCTGCGCATTCGCCGCCAGCGCGCCGAAATCCACCGTCGTCGCCAGTCCTCCGCCCGCGATGTTGACGGAAAACGCCTCCTGAACCTTGTATGAGATCGAAACTGGCGCCGTTTGCAGCAGCGTATAGCTACCGTTTTCGATGCTGTAGAGCTGAGCACTGACGTTGATCAGATCGGTGTAGGTGCCGGGCTGGGCGAACCGGCCTGGCTCGATGACCACGCTGAAGGGGAAATCGTGTTTGCCGTTCACATTGATGGCCGGGCTTTGCAAACCGGCCGGCGGCGGGCTGCCGGATGACGCCAGCGCGGACAGTACCGGCATGCCGCCCTGATTGGTCAGCGTATATGACAGCGTGGCGCCGAGCTTGGCGGGCGTGGAATTGGCGGTGAAAGCGAGCGCAAAGACGCAGGATTGCGCGCCGGAATTCACGATGCTGATGGCGTACTGATCGTTGATGCCGGCGGCGTTGAATGGATCGTACTGCGTTTTGCCGGTGATGGACGTGCCGGTGACGATCTGGCCCTGACAGGCCGCATGTGCAGCGCCGCAGACCAGCGTTGCGCCAAGGCAGGCGGCCATTGCCAGCCCCAGCCGGATACCAGCGCGTCGCACAACCCCCTCCCCTTTCAGGGGAGCCTGGGGAGGGGGTGCTGCGCGCGGGCGCGGCTTTCCCATCGGGAGGGAAACGGTGAATAGAGGGCAGAAGGGGCCGGCGCCACTGCCGGACCTGATGACTCCGATGTTTCCGCCGGCCGGGGCCTCACCCTCACCCGGCGCTTCGCGCCACCCTCTCCCGTCAAGGGAGAGGGGAAAAGGGCAGTCCCTCGCCGTTATCGTCCCCTCTCCCCTCGCGGGAGAGGGACAGGGTGAGGGGGCTGCCGCCGGCGGAAACACCAGGGGAATCAGTTTGCTGAAAAGCCTTCTCATCGCCGCCCTCATCCGTTCTTGGCCGGCTTGAGCGTATCCAGCCGCAACAGGCCCTTGGTGTCCGCCGGCACGTCGATGACGAAGCGCGTCTTGGGTTCGGTCGCCATGTCCACCAGCCAGCGGCCCGGCCGCAGCCCTTGCGCGAAAAACTTGCCCGTGCGGTTGGTGAACACCTCCACATGTTTGCCGCCGGTGACGCCTTCCTCGTAGGCATCGCCGGTGAGCAGCGTGATGGGCTCGCCCTCCACCGTTACCATCGTGCCGAGCACCGTCACCGTATAATCCGAGCCGACCGTCAGCCGGTAGCCGCTCTTGTACGGCGCGTTGATGTCGAAGCCGCCCGCGCCGAGGTCGTAGCCGGGCGGCAGATCGCTCACGTCCACCGGCAGGCGCGATTGCGAATAGGGCGAGACGTCGTTGACCAGCGCCGGGCCGAGGAAATCCGAGCCGGCGCGTTTGGAGTCCTGCGACGAGCCGATGGCCACGCCGCTGCCGCGCAGGTTGTCGTGCGGCGCTACGATGGCGAAACTGTTGCTCACCGGGCGGCCCACCGCCACCAGACCGTCGGCGAAGGCGAACGCCGTGCCGACCGTGACCGAGGAGCGCTGCTCCAACTGCGCGGTGTTCAGCCCGGCGGCGCTGGCGTAATGGGACACGGAGACATCGGCGCGGTTGCCCACATAGCTCGCAGAGCCGTTGACGTTGTACTGATCCTGGTCGCCGCCCTTGGCCTGCTGGCGGTCCAGCTCGACCTGCGTGCTCCAGCTCCCCACGCCGCTGCCTTCCTGGCGGCGATAGGCGACCTGGCTGCGGCCGTCGCGGGTGTCGTGGGCGCTGTCGATGCTCGACTTCTCGTCCAGCCGGTAATTCAGCCGCATAGCCGCGCGCACGCCGTCGCGCTGCAACGCCGTGTCGGTGCAATGGCTGCTGGCCGCCTGCTCATAGCCGACCGTCAGGCCGGCACTGACGGCGGGGCCGAAATTGCGGCCGAGGCTGACATCCACGCCGTAGCCGTCGCCATAACCGTCGCGGCCGATGGCGTAGCTGCCCGCGAGGCTGCCGGACAGATCCCACGGCAAATCCTGCGAATAGGAGGCGGACAGGTTGAACATGGTGTCGTTGCGCGGCGCAATGACGTCCATCACGGCGAAACTCTCGCTGCGGTACTCGCCCGCCAGACGCACGCTGCGGCGCACGCCGTCGCGCAACTGGATGTTGGCCAGCTCGTAGGCGGCATGGACCGCGAAACCGGGGCCGAAGTCGATGCTGTCGCTCACCGCGCCGTCCACGCCCCAGAAGCCGAAGCTCGTCGCGAACATCGCGCCGGCGCCGCCCATGAATACGCTGGCGTCGGTCTGGAAATGCGCGGAGCCGGTGATGTTCTCCGTCAGGCCGCGCTGGTAGAAGCCGGTTAGCATCGGCGCGGCGAAATCGTATTCGAGCTGGCTGCCGCCGCCGCACGCGGGGCACGAGCGCTTGCCCTGCCCCATATGCGACGCGACGCCCGCGCTCACCGCCCATTCCGACACGCCCGGCGCCAGCAGCGACATGCCCGAGAACACCGAGAACGCCAGCGTGCGCTTCTGCCCAGCGTCGTCCTCGATCTCCAGCGCAATGTCGTTGGCGCCGCTGGTGAGCGGCAGGTCGCTGAGGTCGTAGTCGCCGGGGCGCAGGTGCAGGCGCTGCGTCACGAAGCCGTTGACCTTGATGTCCACCGTGGACGGGCGGTCGATGCGGAAGGAATGGCCGCTGGTGGGGCGGATGTTGGCGCCGGGCTGCAACGCCTTGTAGTCCTTCTCAACCGACAGCCCCAGCATCGGCGCGCCCGACTGGAAACCGCTGGTCAGCGGCGTGACGTCGCCGGCGATGATGCGCACGGCGTCTTCCTGCATGTCGTAGATTACGCGAGTGCCGCGCCGGCTCAGGCCGCCATCGGTCTCCAGCGTCGCCTCGCCCTCCAGCACCAGGTTGAACCAGCGCGCGGCTCCTTGCAAATCCAGCCGCACGTTCTGCATGCCCGTGGCGCCGTAGCTGGACTGGTCCACATAATCGACGCCGGCGTGCACATTCATATAGGCGGCGAACAGCGCGGGCTTGGACAGGTTCTCGCTGGCCACCATCTCGCGGCGGGTGCTGGCGCTGAGCTTGCCCTTGGCGCGCTGCTCGATGGTGAGATCGGTGAACAGCGCCACCTGGCCGGGGTCGAAGCGGAAATTGAAGCCCTTGGCGGCCAGCGACGCCAGCGGGATATAGCCGCCGTTGTCCGGGATCGCGCTCAGGGCGGCGGCGGGCTCGGGGCGCAGCAGCGGCGTCATGATCTGCACCAGCCGTTCCTTGCCAATGCTGACATCGCTCTCGCCGGCGAGGCGGATCTTCACGTCGCCGAGGCGGAATTTGTCCTCCTGAAGCGGCACTTCCATCTCGGCCGGGTTGGCGCGGGCGGCGGGGCGGGACTTGGCGCCCGTGGACCACATGATTTCACCGGGCGCCGTATCCGCCTGCGGCTGGGCGGCGGGGGCCGGAGCCGGGGCCTTGTCGCTTTTGCCGCTGCCGCCGGGCTGCTGCGGTGCGGCGGGGGGCGTACCCTCCTTGCCGCCCTTGACGTCGCGCGCCGGAGACGTGGCCCATGGCGGCAGGTAATCGGCGGACGTGCCCGCGCCTTCCGCTGCTGCCATCGCCGGCCCCGCGGCGCTCAGTGCGAGACCGGCGGCGGCAAGCATGGCAGCCGTCCGGCTAGCAGCCGGCAACAACCGGCGCTTTGCTTTACGCATCACAGCCCCCACTTCTCGTTATCTGCTCTCGGCAGCCCGCCGGATTACTTCGGCTGCTTGTAGTCGATGCTCGCCGTCACCTGCCCCACGCCGTCGGGCATATCGGCCGGCAGCAGGAACCGCCGCGTCTTGCCGGGCTGCACCAGACCCACGCCCATCGACTGGCGCAACTGCTCCGGCGCCAGCGTCTGCGACCAGGAGCCGGCGGACAGCTTGATGGTGGCGTCGGTGAGCTTGGCGTGGACGTTGCCGGGGTTCTTGACCGTCACTTCGGGGCGCGTCTTGCCCTTGTCGTCCTTGCCCACGCCGGCCTTGACGACCTGGATGTCCGCCTTGCCGCCGGGGGGCGCGATGTTGACGATGGTGGCGAAGTTGAACACCACCTGCACGCCGGATTTGCCCTCCGGCATCTTCACCGGCACCTGATTGACCGAGAAGACGTAGCTTTGCGAGGTCTTGATCTGCGGATCGCCCACCCATTGGATGCGGAAATTCTGCGTGGCGCCGGCGGCGACCAGCGCCTGGGGCGGGAAGATGAGGAATTCATCGCCGGCGGGGCTGGATTGCATCTCGCCCTTTTCGTCCAGCTCGATGCGGGAGACGACGATTTCCACCGGCAGCGGCTTGGCGCCGTCGTTGACGACGGAGATTTGGCTGCGGTTGGCGGCGCCGGCGGTGGACATGTCGAGGACGATGGGGGTCACGGACATGGCGTGGGTCGCACTAACAGGCAGCAACACGACGAACGAAAGAGCGGTGAGAGACAACAGCGCCGCCTTCACATTTGCAGGGGTGATCTGGCGTAGGAAGATCATCTCCATTGTCCTTTTCTAACGGAATTTAAATAGCCAGAGCTAATTTGTCAGACTTTCTGCAACAAATAAGGCCGAATTATACAAATGTCTTAGATTAGGATATAGGGCGGACAGATTATGCAGTCCGCCCCAAGCCTATTTTTTTTTTTAGTAATTACAAAGTGGCGCCGACCTGAACCGTGAGCGTATCCGCGTAGGTACCCACCACCAACGGGTCTGCACTGGTCGCCGCCGTGAACGACAACAATGCCGCCCCCGTCGAGGCAATGGCCGAAATCTGCTTCACGTCTTTGTTATCCGTCGGGGCGCTGGTGCTTGTGTCAATCGAGGCAGTCTGTCCGCCCCACGAAAGGCTAGCGGTGTAATTCACCTTCTTTGCAAATCCGCTTGGAGCGGTGGCACCTGTGGTCACGCCCCAGTTCAAGCTCTTTAGTCCAACGTAGGCCTGATAGTTGCAGGTAACGGTGCCGATGTTTGTGCTGGTGAAGTTCTTGCTCAGATCAACATTATCACCTGAAATGATATTGGAGATGCTGAACCCTGCACCAATGGTACCGCCAGTAGCGACACTGCAGACATTGGTTGCCGTGCCGCCTACTGCGACTTCCGACGTTGCTGACTCAAGAGCCATCGCCGAACCAGATGCCGCAACCAGAGCCGCAAAGGCGACAAAACCAAGAATTTTTTTCATGATACTATTTTCCCTTTTTCCCACTTCAGTGCTTTGCGGTTTTAACACCGCTCCTCAGACAGAATCTGTGCAAACAACGCACAGATCTGTCTAACCATTAATAAATGCGTGTAGTTTTTTGGCGCAGAACTACCCGCATTTATGTTATCCTTTCATCCAGCTTGCGATGACGCATCGTGCTTCCGTGCTATATATTTACAGACACGATGCCAGTGCCTAATGCACAGCGTGCATGGCTTCCACTTCGCGATTTTGTCGAGTTTAGACGGAACCTCAGTCCCCCGGGGCCGCTAGGGATTGATGAACACTCGAAGCGTCAACACGTCCCCATAGAAGCCCGCCAAAAGGGGCGGATTACTTGAACCGTTAGGTACATTGACTCCAACGACAACATCCCCCCGACGAGCGCTCGTAAAGTTGTTACCGACAAAGGCACCAATATGCGTCACGTTCGCATTGAGCATATCAGTGCTCTGGCCAGCCCATGAGGCATAAGCGGTGTAGGCAACTCGGTTCAAGAAGCCGCCGGGCGCACTCGCAGGAGTGATGACATTTCCGAGCGTAAGACCGCCGTTAGTGGTGGCTAAGCTGACGCGTGCGTGGTTGTTGCAACTCACATCTTTGAAGGTGAGCGTGATATCTGCCGAATTGACAGTGCCTGTCGCAGGATCGGTCAGAGATGCGATTTGAACCGTGCTATGACTCCAACTTGCGCCCCCTGAAAAACTGGCGCCAGTCAACAATGGCGCATCAGGGATTCTGCACGTATCCGTCGCTGTTCCTGAAAGCGTAACCGTACTGGTGGCGCTTTCCGCCGCTAGCGTTGGACCAACAAGCATCATTGTTGTAACAATAATTGCCATATTACGCATTTATTACCCCCAATGCGCCATAACTACAGCGCGTGTTTTGCGAATTGAAAGAACGCACCCCCAGAAAGGTGCGCAGCCCCCTCACGGCTTCACCTCCACCGTGAACGTCAATCTGTCTGAATAGTCACCCGCCAGCAGCGTAATCGTCTCCCCCACCCAAGCCATCGTCACCTTCGCCTGCCGGTCAATCGCGATGCCATTGCGCGAGTCGCTGAACCGGCACGTCACCTGACCCGCCTGGATGGAGGCGCTGTCGCAGGCGTCGCTGATGGTGACGTCGTCCGTCGGGATGTGGACCGCCACGCGGTACGGCACGCGCGCCGCGAACCCCGCCGGCACCTTGGCCGCCTCGTGCTGCAAGGCGCCGTGCTGCGACACCAGGCTGTATTTGAACGGCGTATTGCAGTTGATGGCGTAGGCCACCTCTTTGCTGCCGGGCTTGGTGATGTCGCCGACCTCGACGCCGGCAGCCACGCTCGCGGCGCCGGAGACCGAGCATTCCGCCGTGATCCGGCCCTCCAGCGCGACGGAGACCTTGGTGGCGGCGCTGGCGGCGGAGGTGCGGGCGGCGTGGGCGGCGGCGAGGACGGCGGCAGCGGCGAGGGCCATGGCCGTCACGATGCGCGCGGACCGGAGGCCGTTTGCTCGTTTCTGGGCGGGCGTCTCTATGCTGCGCATTTCACTCAAACCCTTAGGTAAACCGGCTGTGTTTTTAGGTGCGTTGTTTCGTTAAGTTGTAAATACTAGGTCCAGCTCCGGGGCGCCCCCTCCGTTTGGCGGGATGTGGGCGATTTATTCCGTGGCGGGGGTGGATTCCGCAAATTTGTGCTGTTTTTGACACAATTTTATCTGCGGGGCTGTTGATAAAGGGGCGATTTGTGCGAAAAATCACTTTAAATTGTGGCGTGAGGGGATTGGGGAGATTGGGAAATGTGGCGGGTGGCCAGGAATGCGAAAGGCGGACCAGCGCTCCCTGGTCCGCCAAGCCTCAGCAAGCCGAAATTAATCAGATACCCGAACCGACAGCAATGGCAATTGTATCTGTGTAAGTACCTTCGGCAAGTGTCACATTGTTTTGTTTCGGCCTCATAGTAAGGCTAATAGTTGCAGATCCGCTAGCATGACTCTCTAAAGACGTTGCCGTCTTTCCGCCGGTGGCGTTATTCTCTATTTCTCCAGTTGTAATACTTCCATTTGCCCCAAACGTAGCTGTTGCGGATGCATAGTAAAATACATTATTACTAGGCATACCTGTATTGCACGAAACATTTTCCGGTGTCATACACCCTTTTGTTGTTGTTATTTTTATCTTCACGCCATTTGCGCTACAATTCACCGTTCCAACGGGATAACTTCCAAATGTCCCGCCCGTTGTAACGGTATCGCTAAAATTATTTATATTCCAAGTCTGCGCGACAGACCCTGTCGTTATCTGACAGTAAGTAGGAACAACGCCTGTCGGCGTTACAGTATAATCAGCATCTACTGCGTGTGCGCATTCGGGGATGGCCAAAAGCGCCAAAAAACCAACAGCCCCAAGAAGTTTCTTCATGTTCATTAACCCCAAGTTAGTGCCCAAGATTACGTTACGCGGAACGGAATACGTCCCCTTTCGGCAATAATGCCTAATGAATACATTGTGCGTCATGGCAACAGGAAACCCCGCCGGGAGGAGAGCCCGGCACAACGCCCCGGTGTCCGCGGAAATCGCTCCCGCGTCAGGACGCTGCCGATGGGTGAAAAAAATGGCGGGCGCCCCGCAACGCCCAGTCCGTTGTTATTGTTGCTTTTGCTTGGTCTTGTGACGCCGGAGATGCTTATGCATCTCCTGTTTTTAGCTTAGAAGAGGCGCCTTGCGGCGCCGGCAGCGGGTTACCGGCGCCCCGCTCGTAGTCGAGTTGTATCCACGTCAGCGTGCGGAAGCGATCGCCCGGCAGGAGCAAGGGGCCGCGCGGACCTGTTCGCGGCCAGCGCGGCCCGCCTGCCGGTGGCGATGCCGCGCGCCGCTCACCCTGTCATGGGGGGCGCCAGGGTGAGCGTGGTTGATCGCGCGGCGGGGCAGGGAAGGAGTGTGCGCCGGGCAGTGGCGCTTCGATACGCTGCATGGGACGAGCCTTTCAACGCAGGTACAAGACAACTCGGCAGTTCTTTGTTTTTGTTGTAGTTAAAATTGTAAATACCCGAACGCGGAAAAGACTTCGCCCCCCGTTTGGCGGGCTTTAGCATTTTATTCCATATTATCGGCGCATTCCGTGAAGTTGTGCCGTTTATGACACATTTCTGACACGTGAATGGCGGGATGGAGGGGAAAAAAGGCATGTCCGGCGCGCAAAGCTCCCGCTGAGGCCCGGAGCGGCAAAAAAGCGGGCGAAAACGCAAAGCGGCCTGCCCAGGTTTTGGGATAAAGCGCCGTAAAAACAAACAGCTCTCAGCAGGTATTCGCTGAAACACTCAAGGATACCGGCTAACCCCGCCCATTTCCTCAGGAAAACGGGCGTCCGGGGAGGGGCTGTTTCAACCGTTATCGTAGTCGGCGGGCTTGCCGATGCCGAACACCGCCCCCTGCGGATCGCGCAGCACGGCGAAACGCCCGGAATTCTCCACGTCGAACGGCGGCCGCAGCACCGCCCCGCCCAGCTCCACGGCCCGCTCGGCGCAGGCGTCCACGTCATCCACCGCGATGAACGGCAGCCAGGCCGGGCGCAACTGGTTTTCCATCTCGCCGTTGAGCTTCATCATGCCGCCGGCCTGATTCCAGCCCTTCATCCACACGGTATAGACCGGCTGCGCCTGTTCGGCGGGCTTGAGGCTGTCGAGGCCGCTAAGCTGGAACGTGCGCCAGCCGATCAGCTCGGTATAGAAGCCAATGGCGGCCTGTTCGTCGCTGGTTTGCAGCTCGTTCCACCAGATTGCGCCATTCGTTGTCATTCCATCCCCCTTGCGGACGCTTCGTTCGCACGGCTTTCACGGCACCTACTGCCTTATTTGGGGCACTCTAGGCTCAATTGAGTAAATTTTGAACAATTCTAATAATACAGGATGCAGGCCGCCATCGTCGATACGCTTTTTACCGGCACGCGGATTTCACATTTTCGTGCGCAGGGACTTATTCCATTCCGGCGTAAGTGGAGCGAGAGCGGCCGCCGCGCTCACGCGCCGAGGCAATGCAGTACTTCGCCCTTGCCCAGCACCGCCATATCGCCCGCGTACCGGCGCACCGGCGCGATCAGCCGGGCCGTGTGACGCGGTGCGCCCAGCCCCGCCAGCTCCCGCGCGACGAGCCGCAGAAAGGTCAGCTCCTGCCGGCCGCAATCGGTGAAACTCGGCGCCATTTCCGGCGCGGCGCCATCGACAATCACCGTACCGCGCCGCATCATGTAGCCGGGATACGCGCCCGCGCCGCCCATGGCGATCACCGTGCCCGCGATCATGCGCGAGCCGAGATAGCGCCCGGCCAGCCCCTCGATGAGGATCAGCCCGCGCCGCATACGGTCGCCAGCCGCGCGCGCCGGCGCCGCCTTTGATGACGATGAGTGCCGCCGCGCATGCCCATCACCGAGCCCGGCAGCGCGCCGCCCGCCCGTTCGCCCGCCGTGCCCGTAATCTCGATGCGCCCGCCGCTCATGGCGCCGCCCAGCCACGGCCCGGCGTCGCCCTTGATGGTAATCGTGCCGCCCGACATGCCGCAGCCCGCAAAGCCGCCCGCGTGCCCCTCCACCGCGATGGAGCCGCCCGTCAGCCCGTTGCCGATATCGTCGAGCCGGTCCGTGGAGCCGTTGATGCGGATACGCTCCGCCTCGCCCATGCCGATGCGGAAGGCGTCGCCCACCGTCACCGGCAGCCGCGTGGTGCTGATGTTGAGGCCCGCGATATCGCGCTCGCTCAAGCCCTTCAGCCGCTCCGGCGTC
The DNA here is from genome assembly GCA_963827885.1 of uncultured Alphaproteobacteria bacterium. GTDB lineage: Bacteria > Pseudomonadota > Alphaproteobacteria > Rhizobiales > Rhodomicrobiaceae > CAWHDD01. The sequence continues at coordinate 96,175 of CAWHDD010000009.1, forward strand.
AGTTGCGCCAGTGTCAGCCGTACTGCGGGGGCGCTTTTCAGCGTGAAGTTCAGAGCGGTCATGGCAGCAGCTCCTTCAGATGGAAATGGTGCTGGCCCGAGCTTGCCGCCGTAATTGCCGGCGCTGATGCGCAGCACGCCGCCCTTGGCGCCGATGCCGATCAGCGCGGCAAGCCCGGCGCGCGTCGCCTTGGCCACCGCGTCCGAGGTCAGCCCGTCGATGACGATTTCCACCACCGCGCCGATGTCCGGGTCGAGCGCCGTGTTCACCTTGCCGCGCAGCGTCGGGCAATAGGCGTCGTTGGTGGAGGCGATCATGCTCTTGTAGTTCGAGCCGACCTTCGAGCCCGAGCGCACAACGCCGCCGGGGAACGGCATGATGACGTCCGGCACCTCCTGCATGGCCTCGACAGCGGCCTCGGTCGCGGCGCAGCGTCTCGGCGATGTTGCGGCCCAGGATGAGCAGATTGCCGCCGCCGACGGCCTCCGTGGTGGAGCCGGTCGTGTGCCTCGCAGATGAATTCGCCCTCCATCACCGGCATGCGCCAGTAGCGCTTGCCGCCGATGACCTTGGAAATCTGATGCCCGTCGCCGAAGTAGCGCATGTTGGCGCCCAGCTTGACCGGCGTGCCGCCGTCCATCCCGGCGTAGCAGGCCGAACCGGGGCTGGTGAGCACGCACATGCCGACGCGGTCGATGAGCCGCTTCTCCAGGTCGCCCGGCGAGAAGCCGAACAGCAGCACGCGCACGCCCGGACGCCCGTCCGGCGTCTCGTCGGGCGAAAGCTCGCGGTCGATGCCCGCCTCGCAGCCGCAGCCGATCACCGAGGTGGCGAACCCGGTCATGGCCGTGGCGGCGAATGCGCGCCCATTTCATGCGTGGGCGCGGTGATGATGACGCCGCTGGCCGTCATCGGGAAGGCTTCGGCGAAGGTGTCGTCGATACGGACTCCGTTACGGATCATACGAGGCACCTCGCTGGCCGCGCCCTCGGCCCCATTCGTTCCCCTTGCGGACCAAACGCGAAATCAAGTCCGACATTGCAGCTCCTCGAACAAGCCCGCCGGACGCCCGGAAAACGCTCCGGCACGGCGAATGTCTCCGGCCCGACGCCGAAATATTCGTCGTAGTAAGCGCCGAGCGGCCGGGCGAGCTGCTGATCGAAGCGCGGCTTCACCATCAACGTCCGGCCGAAGCGCGGCTTGCACCACGCCGTCCTCGACGATCAGGTCGCCGTCCTTGAACACGTAATCGGCGGCGGAGAACATGGCGGTCTTGTTCGGCCTGGTCGGTATAAACCGACGACGTCCGCCGCCGCGCCAACGCCCAGATGCCCGCGATCCGCCAGGCCGAGCAGCCGGGCGGGCGCCGCGCGGCGTCATGATGGCGATTTCGTAGAGGCTATATTCGCGGCGCAGTTGCGGCAGCAGGGCCATGTCCATCAGCGCGCTTTGCGGCAGGCGGTCGAAATCCAGTCCGCGCGTTCGTTTGCGTCCATCAGCAGATGCAGCACTTGCGGATAGGTGGTGAACGGCGCGCCGTTGGGGTGGTCGGTGGTGAAGAACACGCGCCACGGATCGTCGATCAGCAGGAACAGCTCCAGCCCGATGGCCCATTGCAGCGCGTTGTAATAGTTCTTGGCGTTGTAGGCATACGGCACGATGCCGCCGCCGTTGCCGTCGCCGTCCCAGATGATGGATTTCTTCGGCTTGGCGCCGGAGCGGCCCGCGATATTGGCGCATGCACGTCGCCGGAAATGGTGACGGTCTGCCCGAACATCACCTGACCGATGTCGGCGGTGACGTTCTTGTGGAAAGTGATCGCCTCCGCCGAGCTGCGCGGCCGACGAGAAATTGCGCTTGCCCTCGCGTCGCCATAGCCGTAGAATTGCAGGTGCGCGAGATGCATCGGCAGGCCGCCCGCCGCCTCCATGGTCTCGATCGGCGGTGACGTCGCTGGTGCCGGCCACGCCCAGATTGTTGCAATGGACGATGCAGCGGGTGCGGAATGCCGAGCCGGTGCACCGACGCGCTGCAAGCGCCTGAATGATCGCGCGCGAGCTGACGCCATAGGACGGCACCACGTCGTCGAGCCCGAAGGTGCGGACATTCTCCTTGAACGCCGCGCCGCCGCCCGCGTTGATCACCTTCACGCCGAGAGCTTTGGTCGTGCGCGACGCTCCACGCGACGTAATCGTCGAAGCAAGTCGTGCCGATCTGGTCGCCGCGCGCAGCATCTTCAGCAGAAAGTCCGTATTGCCGAGCACCGCCAGCGCGCCACGGTCGATATACGGAATGTCGGCCAGCTCCAGATGCGCCTGCACCGCGCCTTGCGCGACAAGCGCCGGTTCAACCACGGTGGTGAAGCCCATTTCCGCGTAGAGCCGCCCGGTTTCGTAGGTCGGACCACGGCGCCGGTCGAGAACGGCGCTGTCCGGGGTGCGGGTCCATGGCGCGGTGCTGCTCCGGCAGCAGCATGCGCGCCGTGTTCACGTTGCCGCCGCGCGATGTGCGAGTGGATGTCGATGCCGCCGGCCATGACGATTTTGCCGCGCACGTCCACGACCTTGTAGACCGCGCCGGGTTTGAACTCCGCGATCTTGCCGTCTTCAATATAAACGTCGCCCACGGCGTCGCGATTGTGGACCGGGTCAATGACGCGGCCGCCTTTCAGATGGATCATGCCGCTTTCCTTTCCAGCCGCACCAGCAGGCCGTCGATGACTGCCGCCACACTCATGCGCACCGATGGCGCGGTTGCGGTCGCGGAGATAATGGCGTCCGCATCCGCGTCGAAATACTCGCCGTCGTGGTCAACACCGGGCGTGCCAACGAGGAAATGCACCTCAGGCGGCTTGCCATTGGCGAAGTTGGCGCCAGGGCCGGTGAGCGCGATGAGCGGCACCGGCGTTTTCCAGGCCGGGGCCAGCGGCCGGAAAGCGGAAATCCACATCGCCGCGTCGCATTCCTTCAATTCCACCAGCCGCGCCGAGTCATAGCGCCAGGGATCGTACAGCGGCTGTCCGGTTGCGAAGCTGAGCCGCAGCGGCAGGCCCGTGGTCCACACCGACAGCTCGGCCATGCCGTAAGCGTTGTCGCCCAGCGCCAGGGGCAGCGCGGTAAAGCGCGAGGACTCGTTCAGCGCATCGGTGAGCGACATCAGCGCCTCGATGCTCAGCTCGTCGAGATCGTTGGCCGACCACACGGCCACGCCGAATTTCGCAGCCTTCAGCCGCTCGGCCACGGCGCGGAAATGATCGGCGGGGATGTTGGCGTAGGAACTGGCGATGGGGTTGCCCTTCACCGCCGCCGTGACCGCCGCCAGCACGCCCGGCAGGCGGGACACATCGGTGTCGAGGCTGATGGCCCCTTTGGGCGCATCGCGTCCGGGCAGCAGCGAAACCATATGCCGCTCTCCCGGCTCGGGCAGCTTGACGCCGCCGCCAAGCCGCGCGCCTGCATAACGCGCCAATTCCGCGCCCACGGTGAGCACCACGTCGCCGCGGACCTTGGCCTCGCGCGGCGTGGTGTACATATAATGCCAGCCGCTGCGCACGGCCACATCGCGCGCCAGTGCGCTGGACGCCAGATGGTCCACAGCCGCACCGAGAACGGAGGCGAGCTGGAACGCCGCGCGCCCGCCCGCCATGTCCGTGCCGAGCCCGGCCACCAGCGGCACCTTCGCCTTGGCCAGAAGCTGGCAAGCGTGATCGAGCGCCTCATCGAGAGGGGCGGATTTGCCTTTGATAAATGCCGTCATGAGCCGCTTTGCTGAGTGAGATGAAGAACAGCCATCATGGGAAATCTGTACCAGAAAGAAGTTAGCATGGGGTATCGCGCCCCCGATATTCCGGTAAAGGGTGCGGCTGAGTGTCCGCGGCGTTTTTTCGCGGCATGGTGTGAATATACCGCAAAGAACGCCGGTTGCCACTCAAAGGATTTAAATCTTCGCGTTAATCGTACTTAATGTACGCAAAACGGGCGTCTTTCTCCGGCGTTCCTTCCAGCGCACCGCCTTCGGTGCCCGGCTGCCAGTGGACAACCTCTTCGATTTTCCTGGCGAGCTGGAAGTCCTTGCCCGTGACGCCCTTGGCGGTGTGGGTCATCAGTCGCACCTCGACCCAGGCATAGGACGCCGTGATGTCGGGATGGTGCCACGCGGCCTCGGCGAGGTGGCCGACGGTGTTAATCACCATCAGCGTGCCTTTCCAGCTATGGGTGCGGTACTTGCGCTTGATCCAGCCGTCTTCCAAATACCAATGGGGAAGTTCGGCTTTCAATCGCGCCTCGATTTCGCTGGCCGTTAGGGCCTTTTCAGCGGGTTCGGAGGTCATGGCGGTTTTTTTCTCTCCCTAAACGTTAGCTGTAATATAATAGCACTTGGGGCGCATGGAAGGCTTAAGGGAGGAAAAGGAGTGCCAAAACAAAACGCGCTCGAAGTTACCGTGAAGGCGCCGGCCCGGCTGCACCTGGGTTTTCTCGACCTGAATTTCGGTCTGGGACGCAAATTCGGCAGCATCGGCATCGGCCTCAACCGGCCATCCACCAGACTGACGCTCGCCCGCGCCGGCAGCCTTACGGTGAGCGGCCCGGAGCCGGAACGCGCCCGCAAAATCCTGGAGCGCCTCGCCGCCCATTTCGGCCGCCAGCCCAATTACCGCCTTGAAATCGAACGGGTTATTCCGCCGCATATCGGCTTCGGCTCGGGCACGCAGCTCACGCTGGCGCTGGGCGGCGCCTTCGCGGCGCTGGAAAATGTGGCCCTCACCGCGCGCGACACGGCCAGCATCCTCGAACGCGGCCATCGCTCCGGTATCGGCATCGGTGTATACGACACCGGCGGCGTGATTCTCGACGGTGGACGAGGCGAATCGGGCGAGCCGCCGCCAGTGCTGTCGCGCCTGCCCTTCCCGCCGGAGTGGCGCGTGCTGCTGATTTTCGACGTGTCGATGACCGGCCAATCCGGCTCGTCCGAGCTGTCCGCCTTCCGCTCGCTCCCCCCTGCCCCGCCCGAACATGCCGGCGAATTGTGCCGCCTCGCCGTGATGCAGGCCCTCCCCGCGCTGGCCGAACAGGACATTCACGGCTGGGGTTCGGCCATCGGCCAGTTGCAGCGCCGCATGGGCGATTATTTTGCGCCGCACCAAGGCGGACAGCGCTTTACCAGCCCCATTGTTGCCAAAGTACTTGCCTGGTTGGAGGCGTCTGGGGTAAACGGTATAGGCCAAACGTCTTGGGGACCGACCGGATTTGCGTTCGTCGAATCGAGCGAGCGCGCATTGCAATTGTTGGACGAGGCTAAAAGGCGATGGGCGGATGAGGAGCGCTTGCGTTTCCTGATCTGTACCGGTCGCAATGCCGGAGCCAAAATCCAGGTCCGGCACCCAAGCCGGCATTCGCCCGAAATAGTCTGATGTCATTCGCGTAAAGTTCGTCCGGAAGGGCCATCTTTACGTTTGCCTAGGCGGGACGCGTTATGCTGCCCGCCCTGGTATCCGAATGAGTGCGTCATGGGAGCCATGAGAAGCTCCATAGCTATTGAGGAACGCCATGTCTAACCCCGCCATTCTGCATATGATTACGCCCTTGAAGCATATGAGCCCGTTCGATGTGAATATGGCGCTCGATGCTGGTTTCAATGCGGTGATCCCGTATACACAAGTCACGCTGGAGGAAATCCGCGGCCTGACCCAGGACGCCATTTTCTCGCGCGCGCCCACGGACGGCTGCCGCACCGGCCTGTTCATCGCGGGCAAGAACACCATCCAGGCGCTCGACATGATCGAGGAAGCCAAGGACGCCATGGTGCCGCCCTTCGCGCTGTCGATTTTCGCCGATCCGGCCGGCTCGTTCACCACGGCGGCGGCCATGGTCGCGGCGACACGGCGGCGGCTGCAAATCGACTTCCAGAAGACCCTTTCCGGCCTGACCGTCACAGTTTTCGGCGCCACGGGCGTCTCGCGGCGCCGGCAAATGGTCGTGCACGACGGTTAAGAATGTCGCCCACGCCCAGTACGGTCTTTATCCTTCGTTGGTCCTCAACGGGTCCAACAAGCCCCGCATCGCCCATTATGATGCCTTTTTCGGAAACCTTGATTATGCCTGGGACTGTGGCTCAGGAAGCTGCGGTAACTGCGGACCGGGCAATAGATGGCAGTGCGATGTCATGGATTCAGCCGGGGACGTTGGCCTGTTCCCCTCGCTGCATGTTGACAAAGGAGCTTCCGATAATGCCCGCATCGCCTACTACGACCGCACGAATGGGAAGCTCAAGCATGTTACCATACCGGGTACCATTGGTAACTGCGGAGCCGCTCTTCTTCGGCATCAGGGTTTGGCAGTGCGATGCGATAGCGGACATGGGTGCCGGCCTGCAGGGTTATGCAGGGATCTCCCTGGATGTCGACCCGACCGGAAAACCCTTGATCGCTTACATGGATGCCTCCGGAGCACAAGGCCCGGTCCGGCTCAGGGTGGCTAAGCCTGCCTCTTTGCCGGGAAGCGGTAATTGCGGACCCATCGCCGATTGGAACTGCGATACGATTGACGGAGGAGATTCATGGACCGACGAGGGAAGTTTCGTATCCCTGGCTTTCAATTCCACGGGAGAGCCTGTTGTGGCCTATTATGAAGAAGACAGCTATTATAGTGGAAACCTGAAAGTGGCTTTCCGGTCAGAGGCAAGCCCCGACAAGGCGCTTCTCTACTTTCCCCACGTAGCCACAACAGATGGTTGGCAAACGGAGATCGCCATCATAAATGCAAGTGCCGGCCAGGCTGTTACGGGGACATTGAGAGCCATGAGCAACACAGGTCTGCAGGTCGAGACCATGGCAGTCACGCTTCCTGCCCATGGCCGCCGGCAGATCAATGTTGCAAATGAGTTTACCAACCACGCGAACATAGGCTACATCATTTTTGAGGCGAACTCCGACACGGTTCAGGGCTACACAAAGTTTTACATAGAGGGGGCCTATAGAACGGCAATCCTTGCGGTAAAGGAGTTAAACACCTCAGACATCTATATCTCGCACATTGCCTCGAACGCCCAATGGTGGACCGGGATAAGCCTGGTGAACACCACCGCGGCACCGAAAACATTGACGGTTACCTTCAGTGACGGCCAGAGCGGAAGATAGCCCGCTTGCCAATGAACATAGGGCATTCGATGCAGGGAGTTGTTCAACGGCCAACCCCAGCCGGACATTCAATCGGCGGTGATCACCAATGCGGGCGGCATCATCGGACTGGAACTGTTTGGCGGCGGCAACCAATTGGACGGCATCCTCCTTACGGGCAACACGGCCTCGACCGTATACTATCCCCACGTGGCCGGTGGTGAGTGGTGGACCGGCATCGTGGCCTATAACCCATCGGCGTTGGCCTGTACGATAACGATTACGTCCTACAGCGACGAGGGTACCCCCCTCTCCACATCGACCCGTCCCCTCGCCGGCAAGGGAAAATATATCGGCTCGGTTGCGGCACTCGGCCTTCCTGCCGAGACGGCATGGTTCAGGATAGACTCCACGCTGCCCCTCTCCGGCTTCGAGCTTTTCGGTACGGTCGACGACCAACAGCTTGCGCCCTATGCGGGAGGGGGCGGGACCGGCGCAAAGGCGGGGGTTTTTGCCAAGATTGAAAAGAACGGTTGGACCGGCATTGCGTTCGTCAACACGGAAGCCGGCGCGGCGTCCGTTGCCTTGACCGCCTATGACGACAATGGAGCTGCCGTGGCCAACCAGGTGCTCTCCGTCGGCGGCCATGCCAAGGTGGTCAGGGCTGCCGAGGCGATCTTCTCACCGCAAGATATCAACGGCGCAACCTATATTGCCTACTCGTCGGACAGGGATGTTGTGGGATTTCAGCTCAACGGTACCGCAGACTCGACGATGCTCGACGGGCTGCCTGCGCTTGGTGACACTAATTGATCCAGCAAAATGCACATTATATCGATGCTTAGGGCAGCGGCATTCACGTTTTTAGTTGTTCAGCTTTGCAGTCGTCAGGCTGCAATTTCTGCACCGTATCGAAGAAATATTCATGGGGGTGGGATAGGCCCAGGCACCTGAAAAATCAAGCGAAAAT